>NZ_JBLUOA010000001.1:0-1413844 GCF_048060095.1 Aliiroseovarius sp. YM-037
GCGGTGACGATCCGGGTGTTCCAGGGCGAACGTGAAATGGCTGCGGACAATAAGATCCTCGGGCAGTTCAACCTTGAGGAAATCCCGCCCGCTCCGCGCGGCCTGCCGCAGATCGAAGTGACCTTCGACATCGACGCCAACGGCATCGTTTCGGTCGGCGCGATGGACAAGGGCACCGGCAAGGAACAGAAGATCACGATCCAGGCCTCTGGTGGTCTGTCGGATGACGAGATCGAACAAATGGTCAAGGACGCAGAAGCAAACGCCGACGCGGACAAAGAGCGTAAGGAACTAGTTGAGGCGAAGAACCAAGCCGAAAGCCTGATCCACGCGACCGAAAAGTCGATGGAAGAACACTCCGACAAGGTCGACCCGACCACGATCGAAGCCATCGAACTGGCCATTTCCGCGCTCAAGGATCAGCTGGAAACCGAAGATACCGGCAAGATCAAATCCGGCATCCAGAACGTGCAGGAATCCGCGATGAAGCTGGGCGAGGCGATCTATAAGGCGCAGGCCGAGGCCGCAGAAGGGGCCGAGGCGGACGACGATCAGGCCAGCAGCGTTGACGAGGATATCGTCGATGCGGACTTCGAAGACTTGGACGACGACAAACGCGCATAAGGGCGGATGACGACCCTGCGGCCGACCTGTTTCATGACGGGTCGGCCTTTGCGTTCCCAAAGGGGATAGACTATGGCAAAGCGCGATTTCTACGAGGTGCTGGGCGTCGAAAAAGGCGCGTCGGCCGATGAAATCAAAAAGGCTTATCGCAAGAAAGCCAAGGAACTTCATCCCGACCGCAACGCCGACAACCCCGAGGCCGAAGCCCAGTTCAAGGAAGCAAACAACGCCTACGAAGTTCTGAAGGACGCCGAGAAGAAGGCGGCCTATGACCGTTTCGGCCACGCCGCATTCGAAGGCGGCATGGGCGGCGGTCGTGGTGGGCATCCGGGCGGTCAGGGCGATTTCGCCTCGGCCTTCTCCGATATTTTCGAAGACCTGTTTGGTGGTGCCGGGTTCAGCGGCGGGGGCGGCGGACGTCAACGCGCGACGCGCGGCTCTGACCTGCGCTACAATCTGCGCGTCACCCTGGAGGAGGCCTATGCAGGCCTTCAGAAAACCATCAACGTGCCGACCTCTGTCGCGTGCGAAGCGTGCAGCGGCACTGGCGCGGAAAGCGGCGCGGAACCCGTCACCTGCCCGACCTGTTCCGGCATGGGCAAGGTTCGCGCGCAGCAGGGCTTTTTCACCGTTGAACGGACCTGTCCGACCTGCCACGGCGCGGGGCAAACCATCAAGAACCCGTGTCAGTCCTGCGGCGGCGCCGGGCGCATCGAAAAAGACCGCGCCCTCAGCGTGAACATCCCCGCTGGTGTCGAAACCGGCACCCGCATCCGCCTTGGCGGCGAGGGCGAAGCCGGGCTGCGTGGCGGTCCCTCGGGCGATCTTTACATCTTCATCGAGGTGCAGAACCACGCCCTGTTCCAACGCGACGGGACAAACCTGTTCTGCCGGGTTCCGGTCTCCATGACCTCAGCCGCGCTTGGCGGTGACATTGAGGTGCCGACGATTGACGGCGGACGGTCCCGCGTGAAGATCCCGGCAGGCAGCCAATCCGGCCGCCAAATGCGCCTGCGCAACAAGGGGATGCCCGCGCTTCGCGGTGGTGGTCAGGGCGACATGTTTATCGAACTAGCCGTTGAAACGCCGGTGAACCTCACCAGCCGTCAGAAAGAAATCCTGAAGGAATTCGACGGCATCGCTGCAGACAACAACCCCGAAAGCTCCGGCTTCTTCAAAAAGGTCCGCAGTTTCTGGGACAGCATGAAAAGCTAGGGCGCACGCCTAACCATTTTCCAAAAATATCCCGCCCGTCGCCCGACAGGCGGGTTTCCCGCCGTTAGGGGAGGCTTATTTCTTCGGCGGGGCATCTCACCTCGCAAGATGTTAACCGCTTCTTCACCAATCTTCCGCAAATCTGCGGACATGGCCCGCAATCACCACTTCTCCGAAATGCCAATGCCTCTGTTTGAGCAGGACGAGGTCGTGATTCATCCGGCGGGCACCGAAAAATTGCCTTCCTATATCAAGGACCACCGCAAACGTCTGAGGACACGGTTCATGGAGGGCGGCGCGGACGCGATGCCGGAATACGAGCTTCTTGAACTCGTCCTGTTTCGCGCAATTCCCCGTCAGGACGTGAAGCCAATCGCGCGGCTGCTTCTCGATACGTTCGGCGACTTCAACCGCGTGCTATCGGCCAACCCGGACCGACTGCGACAAGTCAAAGGGGTGGGTGAGGCTGTCGTTCAGGAACTAAAAATTGTTGAGGCTGCGGCGCATCGCATGGCGCGGTCGAAGGTGATCCATCGTCCGGTGATCTCAAGTTGGGACCAGGTGCTAGACTACTGCCACACCACGATGGCGCATCGGGAAACCGAACAGTTTCGCGTGCTTTACCTTGACCGAAAGAACGTCCTGATCGCGGATGAGGAACAGGCCCGCGGCACCGTCGATCACGTTCCCGTCTATCCGCGCGAGGTCGTGAAACGCGCGCTTGAGCTCAACGCCTCGGCCCTCATTCTCGTGCATAACCACCCGTCGGGCGACCCGACCCCGTCTGACGCGGATATCACCATGACGAACCAAATCCGCGACGCCGCAGAGGCGCTGGGCCTGACGCTTCACGATCATCTGATCGTCGGAAGATCGTGTGAGCTTAGCTTCCGGTCGTCCGGCTATCTTTGACCAGGGCCGATCCACAGTTCGACCCGGCGGTTGACCTGCCGGCCCCATTCACTGTCATCGCAGGCCATCGGCATCGCTTCGCCAAACCCGTCCGCTGTCAGCGCCACCCGTTCGCCATCCATCATCGGCGCGGCGTCACGCACGGCGGCCATCACCGCATCGGCCCGTTTCAGCGCTATGGATTGGTTCGCAGCCGCGGGGCCGTCACCATCACTGAAACCGGCGAACAGCAGTTCTTTCCCGTCGAACTGCCCGCCTTCAAGCAGCTCCGCCAGTTGGTGCACGTTCGCCTCTGACTGTGCGTCCAACGCGGTGGAGCCTGCCCGGAACCGGAAGCTTAGCGACAGACGAGCGCGCCCGACGAGCGCTGCTGTCATGCGTTGCAGATCGGCCAGCCCAACCTCCTCCCCCGCGCGGGAAATGGCGTTCGCCAACCGCTCCCCCTGCGCCGCGACAGAGATTGGAACGACGTTTTGCCCAACGAACCCGGCCCGGCGCACAAACCGCTGGGCGTCAGGCGTCCCGAGGTATCGCAGGAAATCGCGGGCGGTCTTGGGCAAGCGCCGTGCGGGCGTGTAAAGAAACAGCGGCGTTGTCAGCGGATAGTCCTCGGTCTTCAGCGACAGGGGCGACGCCACCAGATCGAAGCCGCACGCGCCGACCAGCGCCAGCGGGCGGGCGTTGCCGATTTCCGAATACCGCGTGACCCCGATCGCGAACGGGTCCGGCGCGATCGCATCGACAAGCGTCGCGATGTCGTCATAGGTTTCCGCCCCCGTTTTCGCCGCCCAGCGGTCAGAGCCTAAATCCGCCTCTTCCGACAATCGGTGCAGGATGATCGCCTCATCCGGGCCGCCGAGGTCGGCCCAGTTGGTGATCTGTCCCTCAAGCACGCCAGACAGTGTTTCCGGGGTGATCGTCGCCAGCGTATTGCCCCGCCCCACGACCGGCACCAGCGCGTCGAGTGCGATGATCCTACTGCGTCGACTGGCGGTTAGGTCACCGACGTCATTCGCCTCTGCCGCACGGATTTCGGCGGGAGTCGCCTCTCGCGTCGCCAGAATCATGTCAGCCTCATCCGCGATAAGGGCCGCAAAGCCATCGGCGGTTCGGCTAAGGTCAAAGATAAACCGCGCGACGATCTGGCCGGTGCTATCGCTTGTCATGTCATAGCGAAACTGGTCATCACCCGACACAACGCGCCTGACCGACATCTCACGCTGGCTGGCGAAGCGTTCCAGCAGCACCGGAAGCAGCGTGCGCCCGATGCTGCGCGCACCAGCGATGCGCACTTCGGCAATGTAGGCTTCGGGGTCGGGGCAACCGGGGCCGGAACAGACCACCGCGCTGCCGTCAAAGGTCAGCGCACCATAGACGGTGTCGACGCGGTAGAATTCGCCGTCATAGCCCAACAACGTGCCTGCGACCTCAATCGCGCCATCGCGCGACGTCAGGGTCACATCCTGCGCGGATGCGGGCAGGCCCGTCGCCAAACAGAAAAGTGCGGCGATCACCGCCGCACGAAGCTGGAACATATGTTATCCGGTCGCTGGTTCAGTTCTGCGCGATCTTCAGGTCTCGCAGCAAATTTTTCAACACCAGAAAATCACCGATTGCATCGCAGCCGGGCATCGCAAGCGTCAGATCGACCCATTGCGGGGTCACCCCGGTGTTCAGTTGAAGCGCGCGGGCGTCGACGTCTTTTTCACAAGTGTAGGCGTTGATCTCGGCCTCGACGTTCAGGCGCACGACGCCGTAGCGGCGCGTTCCTTGGGTCGGGAAGGTGTAAACCTCGGCCAGAACCGGATTTTCGATTGTCGGATCTCCTAGCAATGTCAGGAACCCACCGCGCCCGCCGGCAGTATCAGCGCTGCGCGGCTTAACCGCGGAAACATGATCGGTATCGCCATAAGCCGCGCCGAACTCCAGCGCGTGAATGTGAAATGCGCCCCGGCCCGTCCAGTTCAACGCAACGCGGTCGTATTCGCGCAGTTCGTCGACAGTCAGGTCGGCCGTGTGAAAGCTGCCATCAGCGAAGCGGACGGTAAAGCTCGCGTCCATCGCCAAAACGGGCACGGACACGTCGAGCGTTCCGGTGTTTGAGGTTTGCACGGCGAAGGTCAGCCCCTCATGCGTTATCACGGCCCGTTCATCCAAGTGACAGGGGGCAGAGATTGAAAGCGCGGCCATCGCGGCGGTGGATTTGGTGACGCGGAAGGTAACATCACACTCCATCCCGAATGCGCTGCGTTCGGTTTTGTCCGTGCGCGGAAGCACACGGTCGGCGCTGCCAGCCCGCACAAGTGGTCCGGGGTTCGGAAGGCGCGGCACCGGTTCAAGCGCGGCGGCCGTTAAACGCGGCACCTGCATAACGCTCGATGCGTCGGTGGCTGTCGTCAAAGGGATTGAGGCGGAGGCCAACTGCACGGAATCTGGCGCGATGTTCTCGCCGGTGAAAAACGCGGAAAGGCTGTCACCGTTCTGCATAATGTATCCGGCGCCAAACGCAGTCGCAAAGGTGGCGGCAGCCAGTGCGTATTTGCTTTGGAAAATCATTTCTGTCCCACAGGTTATCTCCAGTGGAGAAACAATATTAATCAATCAAGGCGAATTTCCGACCCGAATAGGACAATTTGCACGGGTCGAAAAAAGGGGCAAAAATCACCTATATCTGGTGGGGTCGGTATTTTGGCTCGCAACGGATAGTGGCGGCCTGATCGCGAATTTTCCCGCCCGTCCAAAGCCCCGCCAACGAAATGTGTCACGATCCAGCCGTCAAACGACTCGTGATTGTTTACGCGAGTCGCCCGTGGCAGTGCTTGAACTTTTTACCGGACCCGCACGGGCAGGGTTCGTTCCGGCCGGGGTTGCCCCAGGTTTCCGGGTTGTTCTCATCAAACCCGTCGGTCGGCCCTTCGGCTTCGGCCACTGCCGCATCGGCGGCGGCGTCAATCTGTTGTTGCTGTGCTTTCTGCTGGGCAGCCATTTGTGACAGCATCTGCTGCTGTTCTTCTTCGGTCAGCGGCCTGATCTGCGACAGCTTCTCGGTCACTTCTTCGCGCAGGGTGTTCAGCAGCGATTCAAACAGCTGGAAGCTTTCGGTCTTGTATTCGTTCAACGGATCGCGCTGGGCATAGCCACGGAACCCAACGACAGAGCGGAGGTGTTCCAGCGTCAAAAGATGTTCGCGCCACTTGCCGTCAATCGTTTGCAGCAGGATCTGCTTTTCGATCATGCGCATGTTTTCCGGTCCAAATTTCGCGGCCTTCGATGCCATAAATTCGTCTGCTGCTTCTTCCAGCCGCTCGCGGATCACTTCGTCATCGACGCCTTCTTCGTCGCCCCATTCGACGACGGGCACCTCAACGCCAAGGTGTTTCTTCGCGGCCTCTTGCAGCCCTTCGGTGTCCCACTGGTCGGCGTAGGTTTTCGGCGGAATATGGAAATCGACAAGGTCTTCGATCACCTGATGGCGCATGTCCTGCACGATTTCGGACAGGTCCGCCGCTTCCATAATCTCGCGCCGCTGGGCGAAGATCACCTTCCGCTGATCGTTCATCACATCGTCGAATTTCAGCAACTGCTTGCGGATGTCAAAGTTGCGGCCTTCGACCTTGGCCTGGGCCTTTTCAAGCGACTTGTTGACCCACGGGTGCACAATCGCCTCGCCCTCTTTCATGCCGAGGGATGACAGCACTTTATCAAGCCGCTCGGAGCCGAAAATGCGCATCAGGTCATCTTCCAGCGACAGGAAGAACGCTGACCGACCGGGGTCGCCCTGCCGACCAGAACGGCCACGCAGCTGGTTATCGATCCGGCGGGATTCGTGGCGTTCGGTCGCCAGAACGAACAGGCCGCCCGCTTCAAGCACCTTGGCTTTTTCGTCGGCGTGTTCGGCTTCGATCTTGGCGCGCAGGGCTTCGGGGTCCGCGTCCGGGTCGGATTGCATCGCCTCCATCACCTTCATGTCGACATTGCCGCCAAGCTGAATGTCGGTGCCGCGACCGGCCATGTTGGTGGCGATCGTGACGGCGCCGAACTTACCCGCGTCGGCGACGATCTGCGCTTCTTTTTCATGCTGGCGGGCGTTCAGGACGTTGTGCTTGACCTTGGCCGTGGTCAGCAGTTGCGACAGCAGTTCGGATTTCTCGATTGAGGTCGTGCCGACCAGAACCGGTTGACCCTTCTCGGTCGCCTCTTGAATCGTCTCGACAATCGCGTCGTACTTTTCCTTGGCCGTGCGATAGACCGCGTCATGTTCGTCGTGGCGCGAAATCGGACGGTTCGTCGGCACCTCGACCACGCCAAGGCCGTAGATTTCCGAAAATTCCTCCGCCTCGGTCGACGCCGTGCCGGTCATCCCGGCCAGCTTGTCGTAAAGGCGGAAGTAGTTCTGGAACGTGACCGAGGCGAGCGTCACGTTTTCCGGCTGAATCGCACAGCCTTCCTTCGCCTCAATCGCCTGATGCAGCCCATCGGACAAACGCCGCCCGGCCATCATGCGGCCAGTGAATTCGTCGATCAACATCACCTCACCATCGCGGACGATGTAATCCTTGTCGCGCTGAAACAGCTTATGCGCCCGAAGACCCTGATTGACGTGATGAACGATGGTCGTCGATTCGGGGTCATACAGCGATTGGCCCTCAGGCAAGATGCCTTCGGCCAACAGGCGCTCTTCCAGAAACTCGTTCCCCTCATCGGTGAAGGTCACGTTTCGGGTCTTTTCGTCCAGCGTGTAATGCTCATCCGTGATTTCCGGGATGAGCTTGTCGATGGTCACATAAAGCTCTGAGCGATCCTGCGCCGGACCAGAGATAATCAGCGGCGTCCGCGCCTCATCAATCAGGATAGAGTCGACCTCGTCCACAATCGCATAGTGGTGGTCGCGCTGGTTCATCTCCTTCAGGCTCGATTTCATATTGTCGCGCAGGTAATCGAAGCCAAGTTCGTTGTTGGTGGCGTAGGTCACGTCACAGGCGTAGGCCGCTTTCTTTTCGTCCTCGGGCTGCTGCGGATAAACGACACCGGTGGTCAGGCCCAACGCACCGTAAACATTGCTCATCCACTCAGCGTCGCGCTTGGCGAGGTAGTCGTTCACGGTGACGATATGAACGCCCTTGCCGGTCAGCGCGTTCAGGTAGGCGGGGAAGGTCGCGACAAGCGTTTTACCTTCACCGGTCTTCATCTCCGAAATATTGCCCTCGTGTAGAAAGATGCCGCCCATCAACTGAACGTCAAACGCACGTAGACCCAGCGCCCGTTTCGCGGCTTCACGGCAGTTGGCGAAGGCTTCGGGTAGCAGCGCGTCAAGCGGCTCTCCGCCCATCGCGCGTTGGGCAAGTGCCTCGGTCTTGTCCTTGATCCCGTCATCGGACAGCTTTTCGAATTCAGGCTCTAGCGCGTTAATTTGCTCTACGATCTGGCGGGTGGCCTTGATCTTTCGATCATTCGGCGTGCCAAAGACTTTTTTGGCAATTGTTCCGATACCCAGCATGATGTCTCCGCCTGATGCGTTCCTGATATGATCGTGAAGAGGATGCCTTGCCCGTGCCTGCCACCTTCCATAGATAGGGCAGTAAGAAAGAGCTTGGCTTCCTTTATGATCCTTTGGCGATGTAAGGGGCTGACCTGATAGTGTCAACGTCGCGCGCCTGCGCGATATACGCAAAGGATAGAAAGATGTTCAAACGCAATACGATTTTGACCGGTGCAGCACTGATGCTGGCCCTCGCCGCCCCGGTTGCCGCACAGGATACGACGCCCGACACGGTTGTCGCCACGGTCGACGGCAAGGACATCACGCTGGGCCATATGATGGCGACGAAAGCGCAACTGCCGGCGCAGTATCAATCGCTGCCGGATGAGGTGCTGTTCAACGGCATCCTCGACCAGTTGATCCAGCAAACCGTTCTGGCCGGATCGCTTAACGGCGAAGTGTCGGCACCCGCACAGCGGATGATCGATAATGAAACCCGCGCGATCCTTGCGGGCATCGTGCTGGAACAGGTCGCAGACAACGCCGTGTCAGACGAAGCCGTGCAGGCCGCCTATGACGAAAGATTCGCAGACGCCGAACCGTCGACCGAGTTCAACGCATCGCACATCCTTGTCGAAACCGAGGAAAAAGCGCAGGAGCTTGTGACCGAGCTTGAAGGCGGCGCCGATTTCGCCGACCTCGCCCGCGAACATTCGACAGGGCCATCCGGCCCGAATGGCGGTGATCTTGGCTGGTTCGGCAAAGGCATGATGGTGCCGGAGTTTGAAGAAGCCGTCGTATCGCTTGAGGTCGGCGGTGTCTCTGCCCCGGTTCAAACGCAGTTCGGCTGGCATGTGGTGAAGCTGAACGAAACCCGCGATCAGGAAGCGCCCACGCTGGACGAGGTCAAAGACGACCTGACAGCTGAGATCCAGCAGCAAGCCGTCGCCGCCAAGATTGAAGAGCTTGTGGCAGCAGCCGATGTCGAAAAGGCCGAAGAAGGCTCAATCGACCCGGCTATCCTGAACAACGTCGAAGCCGAATAAACGTCAGGCGCGACGATGGGAAAATCGGACAAGATCAGGAAGCTGAAAAAGAAAGTCCGCAAGCTGAAGGCGCAGCTTGCGGGCGCACAGCCGAAAGGGTCGACGGTTTCGCCGCTCGCGCCGAAATCCGGTTTTCCCAAACTGCGCCCAATTGCGGGGGTCACGTTTTCCGCTGTTGCTGCCGGGGTGCGTTATGCGGGTCGGGCGGATGTCATGCTCGCCCGACTGGCGCCCGGCACGGCAATTGCCGGGGTCTTTACCCAATCCGCCACCCGCGCGGCCCCGGTGCTTGACTGTCAGGCCAAGATCGGCGGCGATACAAAGGACGGGGCGGCGATTGTCGTCAACTCAGGCAACGCAAACGCCTTTACCGGAACCAACGGGATCGAAGCGGTCAGGGCGATCACGAACACGGTGGCCGATACGCTGTCCGTCTCCGAGGCGCGGGTTTTCACATCCTCAACCGGGGTGATTGGTGAACCACTGCCCCACGACCGCGTCACGGCCAAGATTGGCGAATTGAAAAATGCGCTAAACGAAGGCGCCATTGCCGACGCCGCAAAGGCGATCATGACGACCGACACCTTCCCCAAGGGCGCTTCGGCTGAGATTGACGCAGGCGGCCCCATCAAGATCGCCGGGATCGCCAAGGGGTCCGGCATGATTGCGCCCGATATGGCGACAATGCTGGTCTATATCTTTACCGACGCGAAGATCGCGCAGCCGCTGCTGCAAGACATGCTGTCCGACCTGACCGACCCGACCTTCAACAGCATTACGGTGGATAGCGACACCTCGACCTCGGACACGCTGCTGCTGGCTGCGACCGGGCAAAGCGAAGCGCCGGAAATCACGGCGGGGACCGACGCGGCAAAGGCGTTCCGCGATGCGCTGCACGGCGTCATGCTGGACCTCGCCCACCAAGTCGTGCGCGATGGCGAAGGCGCGACCAAGTTCGTCGAAGTGCGCGTTACCGGCGCGGCGGATGACGGCGACGCGCGCAAGGTTGCGCTGGCAATTGCGAACTCCCCCCTCGTCAAGACCGCCGTGGCCGGCGAAGACCCGAACTGGGGCCGCGTCGTGATGGCTGTCGGCAAATCCGGCGCGAAGGCGGATCGCGATACGCTTACAATCCGCTTTGGCGATGTACTGGTCGCCGAAAACGGCTGGGTGTCGCCCGATTATCGCGAAGAAGACGCCGCCGCGCATATGAAGGGCGATGACCTGCTGATCGCGGTTGACATGGGGCTTGGCGAAGGCGCTTCGACCGTTTGGACATGTGACCTCACCAATCGCTACATCGAAATCAACGCGGATTACCGGTCGTGATCGTCGCCCGGGTGCTGCGCCGATGAAAACCGTCCTCGTCTCTGCCGTTGCGCTGATTGACGTCGACGGGCGCGTTCTGATCGCTCAGCGTCCCGAAGGAAAATCAATGGCGGGCCTCTGGGAATTTCCCGGTGGCAAGGTCGAACCGGGCGAAACGCCCGAACACGCGCTTATCCGCGAATTGCAGGAAGAACTGGGCATCGACACTTGGGAAAGTTGCCTTGCGCCGCTGACCTTCGCCAGTCACAGCTATGATGACTTCCATCTGCTCATGCCCTTGTTTGCATGTAGAAAATGGCAAGGGCAGCCGCAATCGAACGAAGGTCAAGCCCTGAAATGGGTGCGCCCGAACGACTTGCGAAACTATCCGATGCCGCCAGCGGATATCCCCCTGATCCCGATTCTAAGGGATTGGTTGTAAAGGCGTTTTAGGCGGCTTTACGCGCATTGTTGCCGACCACGATGAAATTTTTGCAGTTTTTTGCCGATTGTGTAGGCTTTGAGCACTGATTCTACCTGGGGAGGAATCGTTGATGCTTCGCACGATCACACTTGGAAGTTGTGTATCTGTTCAAGGGAAATTCCTGCGCGAATTGGGAGACGGCAGAATTGTCGTTGACGTCGGCGGAAGGACTTTTGAAGGCTATCCGGTTCTGCAAACCGCTGCGTAGAATACCCTCGTAAACTGTGAAAAGGGACGATCCTTTCGGATCGTCCCTTTTTGCATCTGGTGTTCAGCGGTGAAATTAGTCGAGCTGACGCTCAACCTCTTCCCGCTCAAAGATCTCGATCACGTCGCCGGGACGAATGTCATCGTAGTTCTCGAAGGCCATACCGCATTCCTGACCGCTCTGAACCTCTTTCACTTCGTCCTTGAAACGTTTGAGAGTTTTCAGGCTGCCTTCGTGGATCACCACATCGTCGCGCAGCAAACGAACACCGGCAGAGCGGCGAGCGATGCCTTCGGTAACAAGGCACCCGGCGACCTTGCCGACACCCGTAACCTTGAAGACTTCCTTGATCTCGGCGTAGCCGATGAAGTTTTCGCGAACCTCGGCAGACAGCAGGCCAGAGGCCGCCGCTTTCACATCGTCGACCAGATCGTAGATGACGGAGTAATAGCGGATCTCCACACCCTTCTGGTTGGCGACGTTCCGTGCGGTCGCATTGGCCCGGACGTTAAAGCCCATGACCGGCGCGCCCGAGGCTTCGGCCAGGCCGATGTCGGATTCGGTGATCGCCCCAACGCCGGAGTGCAGAACGCGAACGCGCACCTCGTCGTTGCCGATTTTCTCCATCGCCTGAACGATCGCTTCGGCAGAGCCTTGCACGTCGGCCTTGACCAAGATCGGCAGCTCGGAAACGGCTTGGTCTTCCTTCGCCTTCGCCATCATCTGGTCGAGCGTTGTCGCAGCGCCAACTGCGGCGCGTTTGTCCTTCGCGGCCTTTTCACGGTATTCCGCGATTTCACGCGCTTGCGCTTCGGTGTCGACGACGTTCAGAACGTCGCCCGCTTCGGGTGTGCCGTTGAGGCCAAGAACTTCGACCGGGACGGACGGGCCAGCCTCTTCGACGCGGTCGCCCTTGTCGTTGATAAGCGCCCGCACCTTGCCCCACTGTTCGCCAACAACAAAAATGTCGCCCTGGCGCAATGTGCCGTTCTGAACCAGAACCGTCGCAACCGGGCCGCGGCCCACGTCAAGCTGCGCCTCGATCACAGCGCCAGAGGCGGCGCGATCAGGATTGGCCTTGAGGTCGAGCAATTCGGATTGCAACGCGATATTCTCAAGCAACGTATCAAGGCCGGTACCGTTGATCGCGGACACTTCGACATCCAGCACGTCGCCTGACATCTTTTCAACGATCACTTCGTGTTGCAGCAGGTCGGTCCGCACCTTGTCCGGGTCGGCCTCGGGGCGGTCGATCTTGTTGATCGCAACGATCATCGGAACACCCGCCGCCTTGGCGTGGTTAATCGCCTCAATCGTTTGGGGCATCACGGCGTCATCTGCCGCAACCACAAGCACGACGATATCGGTGACCTGCGCACCACGGGCCCGCATCGAGGTAAACGCCGCGTGGCCGGGGGTGTCGAGGAAAGTCAGCAGCGTGTCGTCATCGGTTTTCACCTGATAGGCACCGATATGCTGGGTGATGCCGCCAGCCTCGCCCGATACGACCTTCGCATTGCGGATCGCGTCCAGCAGCGAGGTTTTACCGTGGTCAACGTGGCCCATCACGGTGATGACCGGAGGCCGCGCTTGCAACTCTTCGTCTTTGTCATCGACCTGTTGGATCACGTCTTCAACATCAGAGTCAGAGACGCGCACGATCTTGTGGCCGAACTCCTCAACGATCAGTTCCGCCGTGTCGGCGTCGATCGGTTGGTTCTGCGTGACCATCATGCCCATGTTCATAAGCGACTTCACAACGTCGGCAACGCGTTCAGCCATCCGGTTCGCGAGTTCCTGAACAAGAATCGTCTCCGGAACCTGCACGTCACGCACGACCTTTTCACGCTCAACCGGGCCGCCCATGGCTTTCTGCCGGGCACGTTCCTGTTTGCGTTTCATCGCCGCCATTGACCGCTGACGGCCGCCTTCGCCACCGCGAAGCGCCTGGTTCAGCGTCAGCTTGCCGGACCGGCGACCATCGTCACGGGCGGCTTTGCCTTTTGAGTTGCGGTCGTTTTTGTTGTCACGCTCCGGCGCTTTGCGCGGGGCAGAGGACGGCTTGGCCGCGCGCGGCGCTTCGGCTTCGGGTGCCGGCATCGCAGCCGCTGCATCCGCCGCTTTCTTCGCATCTTCCGCTTCGCGCTTCTTGCGCTCGTCTTCTTCGGCCTTGGCGCGCAGGGCGTCTTCACGCTCCTGTTCTTCGCGTTCCTTGGCTTCAATCTCGGCCTTGCGACGCTCACGCTCCTCGGCGCGGGCCTTTTCTTCGGCCTCACGCTCCGCGGCTTCATCAACTTCGCGGGCTTTGGCGGCTTTCAGCGCCTTCAGGCGACGCTCCATCTCTGCATCAGAGATACCGGCCGGGCGCTTCGAGGGATCACCACCAGACGCAGCTGCACCGCCCGTCGATGGCTTGGCGCCACCGGGCTTGGGAACCACAACGCGTTTGCGCTTGGTTTCAACCACGACATTCTTCGTCCGTCCGTGGCTGAAGCTTTGCTTCACGTTGCCCGCTCGGGGGCCGCCACGCAGGCCGAGAGTCTTTTTGCCGTCATTATCGCTCATCTGGTCTTCGTACCTTTCCGGTGGACCCTTCCACCGCCGTTTCGCGCACGCCCTTTAACTTATCGGCTTCCTCTACAACACGTGTCGTGAGTCCACCAGCCGCAAGCGCGCCATGTATCACATTTTCCCGGCCGAATGCCAAACCCAATTCTTGGGCCGTCAAAACGCCGATAAAGCGTCCCCCTTCAGGGGTCCGCAGCTTTGTCTTTCCGCGTTCAGATCCATCCATGGCCTGAACAAGAACCTTGGCATGTTCCTTTGCCAACCAGTCCTTTGCTTTCTCATACCCGGCGACCGCATAGCCGCCCTTCCGCGCGAGAGAGATCAGGTCGACGACCCGCTGCGCAAGCTGGCGCTCCAACCCCGCGATCATCCCGTCCGGCACCTTTACCGGGCGTTTCGCTGCCCGCGAAAACAGCCCCTTCTTCGCCGCCTTTTCAAGCGCGGCACGGTCTGCGGCGACCCATATCCCACGCCCGGGCAATTTGCCCAGAACGTCGGGAACCACTTCATCGCCCGGGCCGACCACGAACCGGATCAGGCCAGCCTTTGGCTGCACCTCTCCGGTTGCGATGCAGCGGCGTTCTGGTTCTTCCCGCGTCTTGGCTTGCCCACCGCGCGACATGGCGTCTCTCCGAGGCCTGCGATCAGGCCTCGGCCTCCTCTGTGGTTTCGCCGTCAGCGTCTGCTTCGGCCTCTTCTTCTTCGGCCTCAAGCTCTGTCGGGTCGACCCAGCCAAGCTGGATGCGGGCGGTCATCACCAAATGCTGCGCCTCTTCCAGAGACACCTCAAACTTTTCCAACACACCATCATCCTTAACGCGCTCGCCATCCACCGTTGTCCAGCCGCCAGCCAATTCCCAGTCAGCGCAGGTGGCGAAGTCTTCCAGCGTCTTCACGCCGTCTTCGGCAAGTGCCTCCAACATTTGGGGCGTCAGGCCCTCAAATTCAACCAGGCTGTCCTCAACACCAAGCTCGCGCGCGTGATCGAGCGCCTTCTTGTTTTGCGCATCGAGGCAATCCTTAGCGCGGGCCTGCAACTCCTCTGCGGTGCCTTCGTCAACGCCGTCGATCACCAGCAGTTCGTCACGCTCGACATAGGCGACCTCTTCCAGATTGGTGAACCCTTCGGACACAAGCAACTGCGCAAAGAACTCATCAAGGTCGAGCGTATCCATGAACAGTTTGGTGCGTTCGGCGAATTCGGCCTGACGGCGTTCGGATTCTTCCGCCTCCGTCATGATGTCGATGTCGAGCCCGGTCAGTTGCGATGCAAGCCGCACGTTTTGACCGCGGCGACCGATTGCAAGCGAAAGCTGTTCGTCCGGCACGACGACTTCGATCCGCTCGGCCTCTTCGTCCAGAACCACCTTGGTGACTTCGGCTGGTTGTAGCGCGTTAACGAGGAAGGTCGGCTGATCTTCATTCCACGGAATGATGTCGATCTTTTCGCCTTGCAGCTCGTTCACAACGGCCTGAACCCGGCTGCCGCGCATACCGACACAGGCGCCGACAGGGTCGATGGAGTTATCGTAAGAGATCACAGCGATCTTCGCACGCGATCCCGGATCACGGGCAACCGCCTTAATTTCAATAATGCCGTCATAGATTTCCGGCACTTCCATCTTGAACAATTCGGCCATGAACTGCGGATCGGTCCGGCTGAGGAAAATCTGCGGCCCGCGCTGTTCGCGGCGCACATCCTTGATGTAGCAGCGAATACGGTCGTTCGGGCGATAGCTTTCGCGACCGATCTTTTCGTTGCGGCGCAGGATCGCTTCGCCACGGCCCACATCGACGATGACGTTGCCGTATTCCTCCCGCTTGACCTGACCGTTGATGATCGTGCCGGCGCGGTCTTGGAATTCTTCGTATTGACGGTCGCGTTCAGCTTCGCGGACCTTCTGCAAAATCACCTGCTTAGCGGATTGCGCTGCGATCCGGCCCATTTCGACGGGCGGGACTTCTTCAACGAACGTGTCGCCAACCTTTGGGTCTTCAAGGTATTGCTTGGCCTGTTCGACAGTCATCTCTGCCTGGTAGTTTTCCAGCTCTTCGTCCTCGACCACGGTGCGGACGCGGGTAAAGGTCGCGCGGCCCGTCTTGCGATCGATTGACACGCGGATGTCCATTTCGGACCCGTAGCGGGACTTTGCCGCACGGGCGAGGGATTCTTCCATCGCCTCGACGACCAGCGCCGGGTCGATCATCTTTTCGCGTGCCACCGCTTCGGCGGTTTGCAGCAACTCAAGCTGGTTGGCAGAGGTAATCGCCATCAGTTCTTCTCCTCATCGCGCATAATCGCGCGTTTAGTTTTCATCACCGCCATCAATGATGGTCTCAACTTCGTCAAATTGGCTTTCGTCGATCTGGCCCGCATCCTTGCGGTCTTTCAGCATGTCGCGGATCAGATCGTCCGTCAGCACAAGCTTTGCGTCAGACAGCCAGTCGAATTGTAGCCCAACTGTGCCCTCTTCAATCTCGATCAGCACTTCGGACCCTTCGGTCCCGGCCAACATCCCCTTAAAGCGGCGGCGGCCGTCGATCAGTTCTTCGGTTTCGATCTTCGCCTCATAGCCTTCCCACTGGTCAAAGTCCTTCAACCGGGTCAGGGGGCGGTCGATGCCGGGGCTGGACACCTCAAGCGTGTAGGCGTCAGAAATCGGGTCTTCGACATCCAGAACCGCGGACACGGCGGTCGAAATTTCAGCGCAGTCATCGACTTCCATGCTGCCATCGGGCTTTTGCGCCATGATCTGCACGGTCGATGCCTTGCCTGTCATCAGACGCACCCGCACCAGTTCATAGCCCAGCCCCTCAATCACCGGTTGGATGATTGAGGCGAGTCGGCGGTCTATCGCAGCTCTGGCAATCAAGTCAGACATCTTTGTTCCAAGCACAAAAAAACGGGCGCGCGGCCCGTTGCTATTTCCCGGTGGAGCGTTGGGGTTGGAAGCCAAGGCACCGCTGTTGAGGGGGATATACGCCCTTCAATCCGAGTCTGCAAGCGATTGATGTTTTGTGGGCGGCGCGTCAGCCGTCCTCGGTCCACCCTTCGTCGCTATGGGTGCCGTCACAATAGGGTTTGTTGCCCGACAACCCACAGCGGCACAGCACGTATTTTTCCGCACAAGCGCCTTCGCCGGGTGATCCTGCATCGATATCGACGCCCATCACCCAATAGGGGCCGTTCGGTTCAACCTCGACATCCGCGCGTTCGGCGAAGTGATGTTCCGGCCCCTGGATCGCGAGCGCACCGGACGGGCAGGCCGCGATCACTGCGTCCACCTCGGCGCGAGACCCCTTATCAGGCTGCACCCAAGGTTTCTGCTTCGGATTGAAGATGTGCCCGGCGATCCGCCCGCATTCCGCCGCGTGCGAACACAGGCGCGGGTTGTAGGTAACTGTGACGTCGGCGCCCTCATACGCGATCAGCTTGTCAGGCCCGGCAGGTTTTCCACCGCTTGACTGAAACCCTGCGGCCTCATGACTGCCATCGCAGAACGGTTTGTTCTTTGAATGGCCGCAGCGACACAGCGCCATGACGGGCTTGGCTTCCACCTCTCGCCCGTCTCTGCCTTTCATACTGCGCAGACCCTTCACAACAAGCGGGCCGTTTTCGCGGAGTTCGATTTTCGGATGGGTATCGTCTGACATGGCGGGCCTCCTGGCTGACTTTGTCCAGTGTGACCTACGGGGCGGGTTCGCGTCAAATCACGCTCTGCGCCCGATCCGGTTCATCACAGCGACCAACGCGGCGGCGATGCCGGGTTCTGACAGCGCATGACCGGCGTTCGGAATGATCTGAAGCGCGGCCTTCTTGCCCCACTTTCCCGCAAGGCGCATCGCGGCCTCGGGCGGGCAGATCATGTCATAGCGGCCCTGAACGATGTCGCCGGGGATGCCCGCGATCTTGTCGACATCCCGCATGATCTGGCCATCGACCGACAGAAACGCCTTGTTCGTGAAATAATGATTTTCCAGCCGCGCAAAGGCCCGCGCATATTCGGCAGGGCTTTCTGATGGCCGACCACCGTTGCCGAGTGATGCAAGCGCGTTTTCCCACGCCGTCCACGCCCGCGCAAACCGGGTTTCTTGCGCCGAGTTGCCGGAAAACAGGCGTTTGTGATAGGCGCCGATCAGGTCGTCGCGTTCGTCTTCCGGGACCAGCGATTCAAACTCCGCCCAGCGTTCGGGCCAGAAGCGGGCCGCGCCACCACCGTAGAACCAACGAAGCTCGGACTCCGTCGCAAGGAACACGCCGCGCAGCACCAGATGCCTAACCCGCTCCGGCCAGCTTTGCGCATAGATCAGCGCCAGCGTCGCGCCCCAACTGCCGCCGAATACGATCCACGCGTCAATCCCAAGCGCTTCGCGGATGTGTTCGATATCGGCGACAAGGTGCCAGGTCGTATTCGCCTCAACGCTGGCATAAGGGCGCGACCGCCCACAACCACGCTGATCGAACAGGATGACATTATAGATGTCAGGATCAAAGAACCGCCGCATCGCCGGGCTGCATCCGCCCCCCGGACCGCCATGCAGCACGACGACCGGAACACCGTCAGGCCGCCCACATTGTTCGACATAGACCTGATGCCCATCGCCCACATCCATCATATGTCGGGCGAACGGATCGCTCGGCGGGAAAAGTTTTTGGGCTGCGTTCATTTGGCCTGCGTATTTATCCATGTAAGACCTATATAGAACGTGATGGGCTGACCCGGTCAGCGCCCAGAAAAGCATATGGAGTTCAGAATGCAAGCCGCTCCGTCGGACCAGAAGACCAGCATAGACCCCGATGAGGTCGCGAAATTCGAAGCGATGGCCGCAGAATGGTGGGATCCGAACGGCAAGTTCAAGCCGCTTCATATGCTGAACCCGTGTCGGTTGGATTATATCACATCGCAAATCGCGGTGGAGTTCGACCGCGACCTGAACGACCGCGCGCCCTTCGCTGGTCTGCGCATCCTTGATATCGGCTGTGGCGGCGGGCTGCTATCCGAACCGATGGCGCGGCTGGGGGCCGAGGTTGTGGGCGCAGATGCGGCAGCGGGCAACATCCCGGTGGCAGAGCTTCATGCCAAGCAGTCCGGACTGACCATCGACTATCGCAACACGACGGCCGAGGCGTTGGCGGATGCGGGCGAAGCATTCGATATCGTCCTGAACATGGAAGTGGTCGAACACGTCGCAGACCCGCAGGACTATCTGACCGCCTGCCAACGGCTGCTGAAACCCCGTGGGCTGATGGTGTGTTCCACGATCAACCGCAATCCGAAAAGCTATATGATGGCGATTGTCGGCGCAGAGATCGTCATGCGCTGGCTGCCGAAGGGCACCCACGACTGGCAAAAATTCATCACACCGGATGAGCTGTTCGACCTGATCCGCGAGGCTGGACTGGACCCGGTCGATCGCAAGGGTTTCGTCTTTAATCCGATTGCATGGAGTTGGTCACTGTCCGACCGCGACCTGTCGGTCAACTACGTCACGGCCAGCATCAAACGCTAGGAATCATCGTCCAGCCGGATGCGGATTTCCCGCAGGATTGGCAGCACATTTTTCAGGCGCTCCTCGCCGACCGACCGCACGACGTCACTGATAATCGGCGTGATCGCCTGAAGCGCGGCATCGCGCGCCGCAACACCTGACGGGCTGATCGTCACGAACTTTCGCCTCGCATCATCCCAATCGGGGCGGATGTGGACGTGACCCGCCCATTCAAGTTTGGCCAGCGTGTTGGTCATCGCGCCCTTGGTCAGATGAAACAGCTTGGCAAGCTGGGCGGGCGATTTTTCTTCGCGCACGCGGGCCAGATGATTCAGAACCGAGAAATGCGAAAGTTCCATTCCCTTCGGCAACACCTTCGACAGTCGGTTGCGCACCAATTGGTCCGCGACAAACATCTCGGAAAACAGCGCGACGGCAAGCTGATCGGTGCTGTCAGACATCGGTGGGGTCTTTGAACGGGCGATCATGGGTGATCGATGGGATTTTCTTTCGGGTCGCCTCAACATCGCTCAGGTCAAGGTCAACCAGCGTCACGCCGGGCGCCTCACCACCATCCGCAAGCACTTCACCCCATGGGGACACGGCAAGGCTATGGCCATAGGTTTTTCTGGGTGCACCCCGGCTGATCGGATGATCGCCGCATTGCGCAGGCGCCAGAACGAAACACCCGGTTTCAATTGCCCGCGCTTGCAGCAGCGTACGCCAATGTGCCGCCCCCGAAACCGGAGAGAACGCGGCGGGCACGGTCAATATCTGCGCCCCGGCCTTAGCCAGCGTCCGGTGCAGATGCGGAAAGCGCACGTCGTAGCAAATGGTCAGACCGACCGCGCCGAAATCCGTCTGGGCGACAACGGCCTGATCGCCCGGCCGATACCCGGCGGATTCACGGAACGACTCCGTTTCGTCGATATCCACGTCGAACATATGGATCTTGTCATACCGCGCGGCGATCTCTCCATCCGGGGCGATCAGGAATGACCGATTGGCAAAACGCCCGTCGGCGTCCGTCGTTTGCAGCCCCAGCGACCCGATCAGCAGCCAAACGCCAAGCGCCCGCGCCTCGGCCCTCAGGGCAGCCAGCGTGATGTCGTCCGCTTCGCTTTGCAAGACGCCCTGCTGGTGGGTTCGGCTGTTTGACACGCAATTGGTGACTTCGGGCGTCAGGATAAACTCGGCACCCGCCTGCGCCGCCTTGCGGATATATCCAACCGTGACCGGCAGATTCTCCGCCGGATCGTCAGAGGCACAAAGTTGGATGAGGCCAGCGCGCATGTTTTACCCCGCGAGGATCACGTCAAGCGCGCCGCGCCGATCAAGGGCCGACAGGTCGTCATAGCCGCCGATATGTTCGGCCCCGACAAAAATCTGCGGCACCGTGTGGCGGCCATTCGAACGCTTCATCATTTCCTGCCGCTTTTCCATATCGCCAGATACGTCAAACTCCTGATATGAAACACCTTTCTTCGTCAGAAGGCGTTTCGCGGCATGGCAATAGCCGCAAAGCTGCGTCGTATAAATCTCAACCGTTTGCATAACCCAATTCCCTCATTTTCGCGAACTATAGGGATTTAGGCATCCTTCGCAACGCGTGCCAGTGTAAGAACGGAAACCTGCCTTGCGCCAGCGGCAATGCACGCCTCGGCCGAGGCGGCGAGCGTCGCGCCGGAGGTCATGACATCATCGACCAAAAGCACGTCCCGCCCAGTCAGGTTAGCGTGTTGGGGGCCGCAGGTGATCGCCCCTTGAAGCAGCGCAAAGCGGGCGTCGCGCGTCACGCCCTCCATCGGCTTGGTGCGTTTTTTGCGCTGTAATAGGGTCGGTTCACAATCCAAACCCGTTCGCGCCGCAAGCCGCTGCGCAAGCAGCGCCGCCTGATTATATCGCCGCCGGGCGAGCCGCGTCCAATGAAGCGGCACCGGGGCGATCAGCATATCGGGCGACAAGATCGGCTCCGCCACCCGCGCCATCCATTCCGCGGCCGGTCGGGCGAGTTCTTGGCGATCCCCATGTTTCAGCGCCAGCACCAAACGCCGCGCGTTTCCGGCGTATAACAAGGCCGCGCGGCCCTGCACCCAAGGGCGGGCGATCCGAAGGCAATCGTCACACAGGACGCCGCTGCTATCCGCCTCCTCCCCGGGCAGGGGCAGGCCGCATTTGTCGCAGACCAATCCGAACACAAACGGCGTATCGCGCCAGCATGTGCTGCATAGCCCGAATTCACTGTCGACGAGCACACCGCAGGTCATACATTGCGGCGGAAAAATCATGCGCAACGCGCTTTGCATCTTTGACAGTCCTTCCCTAGATTGCGCGGGACATTAAGGACGCCAGATGACCACGCCCACCCAGCTGACCGACACCGCCGCGCTGACCCAGCACCGGCAGCGCGCCAGAACCGCGCCCGCGTTGTTCCTGCAAGAAGACGTGGCAGACGAGGTCGAGGAAAGACTGAACGAGGTTAACAGGACGTTTACGAACCCGGTCATCGTCACCGGCTTTCCCGAGCTGTGGGCGGGGCGACCCATCAACGCCAAGATCGTCGCGGATGACGAAACGCTGGCGTTACAGACCGGTGCGCACGATCTGGTGATCCACGCACTGTCCCTTCATTGGGCGAATGACCCGGTCGGCCAACTGATCCAATGCCAGCGGGCGCTGGCCCCCGATGGGCTGTTTATCGGCGCATTGTTCGGCGGGCAGACCCTATACGAACTGCGCGGCGCTTTGGCGGAGGCTGAGATTACCCTGACAGGCGGCCTGTCCCCCCGCGTCGCCCCTATGGGCGAAATCCGCGACCTCGGCGCGCTTCTACAGCGGGCCGGATTTGCGCTGCCCGTCGCGGATTCGACGAAGCGACAGGTCAGCTATCGCGACACTGCCCATCTGATGCACGATCTTCGCGCGATGGGGGAAACCAACGCGCTGGCAACCCGGCGCCGGGAAACGCCGCCGCGTCAATTGTTTATCGAGGCCGCCCGGATCTATGAAAGCACCTATGCCGACGCGTCTGGCCGGGTTCCCGCGACGTTTGAAATTGTCTACCTCACCGGCTGGGCACCTGACGCGAGCCAGCAAAAACCGCTCCGCCCCGGATCGGCGCAATCGCGGCTTGCCGATGCGCTTGGGACAGACGAAACACCATTGACCGATACAGTGATCCCGAAACCGGATTAAGCCGTAATATACACTCCTGACAGGAACGCCCGCATGACGACTGACCCCTTGCCAGCCAACCATCCCCCTGTGCCCTCACCCAAGATCGGGGTGCTGGTCGCAAACCTCGGCACGCCGGATGGGTATGACTATTGGTCGATGCGGCGCTATTTGAACGAATTTCTGTCGGACCAGCGGGTGATCGACTACCCAGCGTGGAAGTGGCAGCCGCTTTTGCAAACCATCATCCTGACGAAGCGGCCATTTAGCTCGGGCGCGGCCTATAAAAGCATCTGGAATGAAGAGGCGGGCGAAAGCCCCCTGATGACAATCACCAAAGCGCAGACCGAGGCGCTGCGCGCGGAATTGACCAAAAAACACGGCGAAACCGTCATGGTCGATTTCTGTATGCGCTACGGAAATCCATCAACGAAATCCAAAGTTGACGCGATGGTTGCGGCAGGCTGCACGAAAATACTGTTTTTTCCGCTTTACCCGCAATACGCGGGCGCGACGACAGCGACGGCCAACGATTCCTTCTTCAAGGCGCTTGGTGACTTGCCTTGGCAACCGGCGATCCGCACCGTTCCCGCCTATTTCGATGATACGGATTACATCGATGCCTTGGCCCAATCGGTCGAACGCGCCTATGCCGGAATGGACACCCGCCCGGACCACCTGATCGCCTCCTATCACGGGATGCCGGAACGGTATCTGATGCAGGGTGATCCTTATCACTGCCAGTGCCAGAAAACCTCCCGCCTGCTGAAAGAACGGCTAGGTTGGGCGGACGATGAAATCGTGACCACGTTCCAATCCCGGTTCGGGCCGGAAGAATGGCTGAAGCCCTACACGGTCGAAGAGGTCGCGCGGCTTGCCAAGGACGGCAAGCGAAATATCGCGGTGATCGCCCCGGCGTTTTCAGCCGACTGCATTGAAACGCTTGAGGAAATCAACGAGGAAATAAAAGACGCATTTGTCGAGGCCGGCGGCGAAACCTTCACCTATATCCCGTGCCTGAACGACGACGCGGCGCATATCGCGGCGCTGGCCGGGATCGTCACGAAAAATCTGCAAGGGTGGATCGACTAAACCCGCGATCCGAAGGGCAGACACGAAAAAAGGCGGCGCACTCGCACCGCCCTTTCCCGTATTAAACCTGTGCCGGTTCTTAGCTGGATGCAGCAGCAGCCAGAAGAACAACCAGCAGCAGCGGGATCAGGATGCCGCCGTTCGAGGAAGAGGTTTGCTCTTCAACGATGATTTCCGGTTCCATTACCGGCTCTGCCATGTTGCCTGCGAAAGCAGTGGAAGCAGCAGCCGAAAGTGCAGCAGCGAGTACGAGTTTCTTCATGTTATCCTCCAGTAAACATCCGCAGACACAATTGTTGCGCCAACGGACACACAAGACTGTATTTCGTAGTTTTTCTATAACCAGCAAAACTTGGCTAATGCAATTGTCTCCGCACAGTTAAGCCGCTGACTTAGTGTAAATGTCGTCAAATAAGCAACACTTGTGTGCCAACCCTCGCAAGCGCGAACAGTTCTGCAATGTGCTGATTGTAAAGACCAATGCAGCCATTCGATGATCTGCGCCCGATTTTGCGTGTGTCGTGGGTGCCGTGAATCCGGTAATACGTCCAACCAAGGTAAAGCGCGTGGGTGCCAAGCGGATTGTCCGGCCCCGGCGGCACATAGTCGGGCCATTCCGGGTTACGCCGCTTCATCGACGGTGTCGGGCGCCAATCCGGGCCTTCGACCTTGCGCACGACCGAGGTGCGGCCACGGCGGGTCAGTTCCTCAGACAGCGGCACAGAGGTCGGATAGAGCTTGTAGGTCGACCCGTCCTCACTCCAATAATGGGCGGCACGGGATGTCGTATCGACCAAAATCGCGCCTTTGCGGAGCGTCTGGAAATAGGGCTGCCAACGCAAAGAGCGGAAGCTTGAGATATTGCGCCGTGTCGTCGAGGTGATATCGCTCTCAATCTCAACAGTGGCCCCGGTCGATTGCGCCAATGCCGGCGAAGCAAGCACACCGACAGAAGCGACGGTGGTACTTAGAAAGCGCCGCCGGTTCAGGCCGCGTTTGGTGTCTGCACTCATCTTTTCACTCCAGTTCCGGTCAAACGATGCTTCAACCGCTATTTTATGGCCCGAAAGTCGCAGTCGCAACTCAAACAACCGTCAGATTCGTTGCTCCTTAATATGTGGGTTTGAACTGGAACGCGCAAACGGCTAGACCAAGCCAACTGCTAATCATGGGGTGGCACGTACAAATGACTCGTTTTTTTGGCCTGATTCTTGTTGTTGTTCTGGGGCTTGCAGGGTGTGCTGACCCCGGTCCACGGCTTGGCCCCGATGGCCGCCCATTGCCGCAAGCCTACCGGATCGGCAATGCCTCCAAGGTGCAATTCCGTATGCTTGATTCGGTCAACGCCCTGCGCCGCGCGGCTGGCGTCGGCGAAGTTCAGCTTAATAGCGAACTGAACGCAGCGGCGGCAACACATTCCCGCGACATGGCGGTTCAGAACCGTCCGTGGCACTTCGGCTCTGACGGCTCCTCCCCTCTCGATCGGGTTGCGCGGGTCGGCTATCGCGGTGTGATGCTGGGCGAAAATATTTCGGAAACCTACGAGACAGAGCTTGAGACACTGGCCGCTTGGATGGAAAAATCCGACACCCGCGACGTGATCCTTGCGCCCGGAGCCAGCAACATGGGCTTTTCCTGGCATCAGGAATCAAACGGCAAGATCTGGTGGACGCTGATTATGGGTGGGGCGCAATCGACCGCCTCAGCCCTGCCCGGCAGCTAGGGGTAAAGCGAGATCGGCGTCCCGGTCCGCACCATCGAATAGATATCTTCCATCTCGCGGTTGCTGACCGAAATGCAACCCCATGTCCAATCGGCACCGCGCCGGTCCTGACGGCGGCGCGCGCCGTGGATGAAGATGTCACCGCCGGGGGACTTCCCCAGCTCCTTTGCAGCGGCGCGATCCGCGTCGTTCGGATAAGACAGGCCCAGCGACAGATGGAACGAACTTTCCGGATTCCGGCGGTCGATGAAATATTCACCCTCGGGCGTTTTCCCGTCGCCTTCGACCTGCTTGTGCCCGACGGGGGCAAAGCCAAGGTCGATGTCATACGCCTTAAGCACCTGATCGTTGTGCAGCAAATACATGCGCCGACGCTCCTTATAAACAAGGATGCGCGTCACTTCCGGCCCGTTATACCTTTTGAACTTGGAGGAGCAGGCCCCCAGCACCGTCAGCGCTGCCAGACCTTTCAAAAAAGTCGCTCGATTCATCTGCCCTTTACCCCTTCGGAGGTTTTCTTTTGCGGCAAGTTACAGCATCCGGCAGGTCTTGCACAGTTGAATGATCGCGCCTGATCCTCACACAAATGTGAGCGCGCTATCGGCGCTTCACCTCAACCTTGCGGGAAAACCGCACGGCAAGTTCGACATGCGGCGACCAGCGGAATTGATCTACGATGTCGATCCAATCAAGGGCAAACCCGCCGTCGATCAGGATCTTGGCATCGCGCGCGAATGTCACAGGATTGCACGAAACCATCGCGACAACCGGAACATAGGACGCGACCAGTTCGCGCGATTGCGCCTCGGCCCCGGCGCGGGGCGGGTCGATGATTATTGCGTCGTAAGCGCGGAATTCGTCTGACATCAGTGGACGGCGGAACAGATCACGCGTTTCGGTCGTGACGGTTTTCAGACCGATCGCGTGGCGCCAGCCCTTGTCGAGCGCTGAGAGCATATCGCCCTCTCCCTCAACCGCGTGCACGTCCGCCTTCGTCGCGACGGGGAGCGTGAATGTCCCGCAGCCGGCGAACAAGTCCACGACGTGTTTTTGACCCGAAACAGCCTCTAACACAGCGGAACAGAGCGTGGATTCACCATCCGGCGTTGCCTGAAGAAAAGCACCCGGCGGCGGCGTGACGGGGGCATTGCCAAAGCTCTGAACCGGGGCGGCGCGTTGCGCGATCAACTCATCCTCCCACGTTAGGCGGGCAAGCCCGTGTTTCCCGGCAATCTGGGCAAGTTCGGCGCGTAGGGCCACATCGGTCGGCTTGCCACCCAGCGCAACGACATCCAGCCCGGCGCTGCTTTGGGTGACGGTAAAACTTATTTCGCCCTTTCGCGATCCACCGGCGACCGTCAGCGCCTCAAGCGCGGGGATCGCTGCAATCAGCTCCGGCTGCAGCAACTGACAGCCCGGAATTTCAATAATCGTGTCAGACGCCCGCGCATGAAAGCCGACCAGCGCGCCTTTCTTCGTGCGTCGCGCGGACAGGGTCGCCCGGCGGCGTGACTGGGGAGGAGAGGTGTGGATACCCCGGATGGGCGCGGCAATGCCCTGCGCGGCCAGCGCCGTTTCAACAACCTGCCGTTTCCATGCCTCAACAAACGGGTCCGAGGCGTGCTGCAACGAACACCCGCCGCAGGATTTCGCGTGGCGGCACGGCGGCGCGACCCGCTCGGATGATGGTTTGACGATCTTCGGCGCGGCGATGCGGCCCTCAACGATATCGCCCTCAACCACCTCACCCGGCAGCGTTCCGGGAACAAAGATCGGCCCCGCGGCGATCCCGTCCCCTTGGTGGCCAAGGCGTTCAATCGTCACTTCGGTCATTCCGCGGCCTCTTCGATGCCGATAAAGCCACCGGATTGCCGATCCCAATACCGCGCATATAGCCCGCCTTTGCGCAGCAATTCGCTATGTGTCCCGACCTCGGCCACCTCACCTGAGTTCAGCACGACGATCCGGTCCATCCGCGCGATGGTCGACAGGCGGTGCGCGATGGCAAGGACGGTTTTGCCCTCCATCACGCCCTCAAGCGAATCCTGAATCGCGGCCTCAACCTCGCTGTCGAGCGCGCTTGTCGCCTCATCCAGCACGAGGATCGGTGCGTCTTTCAGGATCGTTCGCGTCAGGGCAATCCGCTGGCGCTGTCCGCCGGACAATTTCACTCCGCGTTCGCCAAGATATGCATCATAGCCGGTGCGCCCGGCGTAGTCTTGCAGATCGAGGATAAACGCATGCGCCTCGGCGCGTTTGGCGGCGGCGACAATCTCCTCCTCGCTCGCGTCGGGGCGACCGTAAAGGATATTGGCGCGGGCGGAGCGGTTGAACATTGCAGTGTCCTGCGTGACCATCCCGATTTCGGCGCGCAGGCTTTCCTGCGTCACGCCACGCACATCCTGCCCGTCGATCAAAACCGCGCCTTTTTCGGTGTCATAGAGCCTGAGCAGCAGCGCGACCAAGGTCGATTTCCCCGCCCCCGACGCCCCGACAATGCCAAGCTTTTCGCCCGGCGCGACGGTCAGGTCGACGCCTTCAATCCCACCTTCCTCGCGCCCATAGGAAAACGTGACGTTGTCAAACCGGATCTCTCCGGTCGGCACCTCAAGCTTTTTTGCGTCTGCCGTATCGGTCAACCCATGGGCGGGCGTCAGGGTCCGCATTCCATCCTCGACCTCACCGATATTCGCGTAGATCGCCATCAGGACAAAGCTGACCCAGCCGGTCATCTGCGCGATGCGGATCGACACGGCACCGGTTGCCGCGATGTCACCCGCGCTGACCTGACCCAAGGACCACAGCCAAAGCGCACCGCCGACAAGGATCACCGGCAGCGCCCCGGCGAGCGCCATCAGCGAAAACCGGAATGCCGTCGCAAGGTGGCCGAAATCCACCGCCGTTTCGCGCCAATGGGCCATGGCGCCCAGCGCCGCCTGGTCTTCGTGCGCGTGGTGAGCGAACAGTTTGACGGTTTTGATATTCGTCACCGTATCGACAATCTGCCCGGTCAGGTTCGCCCGCGCCCCGGCCCGTTTCGCGGACCGCACCCGAATGCGCGGCATAAACCAGCGGATCAGCGCAAGATAACCCACAACCCAAATCGCAAGCGCCAGCGCGACCCGCCAGTCGATCGTCGTCAACAGCAAGGCCGACCCGACCAGCGAAGCCAGCGCGAAGGCCACCGCGTTAATCGATTCAATCACGATATCCGTGACAGCGCGCGAGGTTTGCATCTGCTTCTGCGCAATGCGCCCGGCGAAGTCGTTGTCGAAGAAGCTGACATCGTGGCCAAGCGTGTAACGGTTCAGGCGCGACAGAACCAAAGGCGTGATATTCGGCCCCACGGCAAGCGATTGCATCGCCGCAGACGCGCCAAAGACGGCAGGCCGCAGGATCACGAAGAACGCGGCGACCCCAAGCAGCGTCAACCACGCTTCGCTGATAAACTCCGGCCCCATTTCAACCGCGCCGTCGATCACGAGGCCCAGCAGGTAGGCAGTCATCACCTCAAGCGACCCGGCAAGCGCGGACACCGTCGCCGCAAGGATCAGGATCGGAAACGCGCCGCGCAGGCACCACGCCAGAAACCGGCCAAGCGTGCGCGGTGGCGGACCGTCCGCCGGCTGAAACCCGTTTATCAGAGACGCTATTGTCACTCTGCCGCTTCCTGATCCGTGCCGATGAACCCACCGGATTGCCGGTTCCAGAACCGGGCGTAAAGGCCATCTTCGGCTAGCAATTCGGCATGGCTTCCGTCTTCGATGATCTGCCCGTCTTCCAGCACCAAAATGCGGTCCATATGCGCGATGGTGGACAGGCGGTGGGCGATGGCGACGACCGTCTTGCCCTCCATCATTCCATAAAGCGTGTCTTGAATCGCCGCCTCAACCTCGCTGTCGAGCGCGCTTGTCGCCTCATCCAACAACAGGATCGGCGCATCCTTCAGGATCACGCGGGCAAGCGCGACGCGCTGGCGCTGTCCGCCGGACAGTTTGACACCACGCTCGCCAACATGCGCCTCATACCCCTGCCGCCCCTCGGGGTCTTCAAGGTCGAGGATGAACTCATGCGCCTCGGCGCGTTTGGCGGCCTCGATCATCTCAGCCTCGGACGCATCCGGGCGACCGTAAAGGATGTTATCCCGCACCGACCGATGCAGGAGGGAACTATCCTGCTGCACCATACCAATCGCGTGCCGCAAGCTGTCTTGGGACACGTGCGAGATATCCTGCCCATCGATCAATACCTGCCCGCGATCCGCGTCGTAAAACCGCAAAAGCAGCTTGACGAGCGTCGTTTTCCCCGCCCCGGACCGCCCGACAAGCCCAACTTTCTGACCGGCCGGGATCGTCAGGTTGATATCGGACAGCCCGCCGCTTTCCCGACCGTAGTGATGGGTCAGACCGCGCAGTTCAATCGCGCCGGATGTCAGATCAAGCGCTTTCGCATCCGGCGCGTCAATCAGTGTGATCGGCTGGGCAATCGTCTCCATCCCCTCGGACACGATGCCGAGGTTGCGGAAAAACCCGGACAGCGCCCACATGATCCACCCGGTCATCGCGTTCAGCCGCAGTGTCAGGGCCGTTGCCGCCGCCACCACCCCAACACTCGCCGCGTCGTTCATCCACAGCGCAATCGCCCAACCGACAACGCCGACGATCAGGATGCCGTTCAGAACGACCAGCGTAACATCCATGATCGTGAAAATCCGCATCTCTGCCTGGAAGGTCCGGCGGGCATTCTCGATGGCATCCTTGGCGTAGTTCACTTCGGTGTCGTAATGCGCGAACAGCTTGACGGAATGGATGTTGGTGTAGCTGTCAACGACCCGGCCCGTGACCTGACTGCGGGCGTCCGATGCCGCCTTTGATGCGGGCCCGACGCGGCGCATCGTCCACCGGACAAGCATTCCGTAAAGCACCAGCCAGATCAGCAGCGGCAGAACCAATCGCGGATCGGCATCGATTAACAGGATCGACGCGCCGACGATATAGGCAAGCGCGAAAGTGATGGCATCGAACACCTCAAACACAGCCTCTCCGGCGGCGGGGGGCGTCTGCATGATCCGGTTCGCGATGCGTCCGGCAAAGTCGTTTTCAAACCAGCCAACGGACTGCCGCAAGACGTGCTTATGCGCGCGCCACCGGATGATCGTGCCAAAATTCGGCAGGATGGAGTTATTCAGCAGCGCGACATCCACCGCCTGAACAATCGGGCGCAGCACCAGAATGAACAGCGCAACGCCGATCAGTTCGACCGCGTGGTCCTGCGCGATCTCTGCCGGGGTGTTCGTCGACAGCAGGTCAACGATCCGGCCCATATAGGCGATCAGCGCAACCTCAACCACTGCAACGACAACCGAGGTTATCCCCGCCGCCCAGAAGACCTTGCGAAACGGTGCAGCAAAGCCACGCAGAAACGGCCAGAGCTTTTGCGGCGGCGCGTCTTTCTCCGGGTATGCCACGTAGGGGTCGACCAGACGTTCAAAGAAGCTCAGCACAACAAGTGCCTTTCCATGAGTCATGATGCGGGTGGTTGCAGACGCCCAAAGGAACACCAAGACGGCCCCGATCGCAAGGCCGGAAAACCCGCAGTGGCAAGGTCAGGCCAACAGGTCGGATTTGCTGAGGGTAAAGCCGGAGTCGATCCAGCGTGCCTCAAGCATCCGCAGACGTTCCCCCAAGGCGGGGCCGGAGTAGTCGGGCATCAGGTCTGCGGCTGAGATTGGGAAGGTCGCTCTCGCGCCTCGGGAGACGTCTTGCACGGTATTGTCGGGCAACGGTTGTTCCAACAGTGCCGCGCGCAACAGCAGTGCGTCCATCGCCGAAGTGTGGCCGATCCGATAGCCGAGCTCCGCTGCTGATGCGCCGTCCGTTGCGGCATCGCGCAGCAAGGTCCGTTTCCGAGCGTCGGCTTTTGACAAGCGAAGCGCGGCATCCACATCTTCGCCGCCAAGCGCCGCCAAGCGGCGGATCGGGTTAGGGGCGATACCCTGTGCGCCCTCAAGATGGATCAAAACCGGCAGCGCACGGGCATCCGCGCCGGGCAGGATCGTCGTCAAAACCCCCGATTGCGCCATTACGGCAACTGACGGCGCAGGGTCCGGCGCGGCGAGGAGTTTCAACATCTCTGCACCGACGCGTTCTTTCGAAAGCGTCTCTAACCCGCCCAAATTCGCCGCGCAGGCCGCGAGGCCCTCGGGGTCGATCCCCTGCGAAACGTCGCCATACCAAGCATGAAACCTGAAGAATCTGAGGATGCGGAGGTAGTCTTCGCGGATGCGCGCGCCCGCATCGTCGATGAACCGCACCCGGCGGGCGGTGAGGTCCGGCAGGCCGCCAAGCGGATCAATGATCTGGCCTTCGGCATCGGCATAAAGCGCGTTCATGGTGAAATCGCGACGGCGGGCATCCTCCTCCACGCTTTTGGAATAGGCCACGATCGCGCGGCGACCGTCGGTTTCAACATCTTTTCGGAACGTCGTGACCTCATGCGGGATGCTGTCGGCGACCACCGTGACCGTTCCGTGGTCGATTCCCGTCGGAACGGCGCGCAGGCCTGCGCCCTCGGTCAGTTCGATAACCGTTTCGGGCTTTGCATCCGTCGCGATATCCACATCGGCCACGGCAACGCCAAGCAGATCGTTCCGCACACAACCGCCAACGAAATAGGCCGCGTGACCCGCACCGGTCAGCATCCGCATGACCGATTGCGTGTTGGGCTGCTTTAGCCACTCTCCGCTGATCCGGGTCATGCCTGCATCCGTTCCGCAAGGGCGCGCAGAATACGCGCGGTAGCGCCCCAGATGTAATAGGGGCCGTATGGCACGATGTAATAGTAGCGCCGTTGTCCCCGCCACCGCCGATATTCCACCGCGTATTTCGTGGTAGCGAGCACATGCGCCAGCGGGACAGAGAAGACCTCTTCGACCTCGCCACGCTCAGGAATCGGGTCAAAATCATCTCTGATAAAGGCCAAAACGGGCGTGACGGTGAACCCAGTCACTGTCTCATGGGAGGGAAGACAGCCGAGGATATCGACGTTATCCGGCGACAAACCCACCTCTTCCGACGCTTCCCGCAATGCCGCGGCAACAACGTCGGCGTCCGTCGGATCGACCTTACCGCCAGGAAATGCGATCTGCCCCGGATGGTGCTTCAGCCCCGATGCACGTTTGGTCAGCAGAACGCTCGGCTCTGTGCCCGGCTTGATCGCGATCAGCACGCCAGCGTCGCGCAGCTTCCTATCCTCTGGCAGCACGACATCCGGGTTCAGGTCAAAATCCGACGATCCGGCACCCTCACCGCCCAGCGCGGTAAGCAAGCGGTTGCGCAGATCAGTCATCGGTCCCGGCTTCGAATCCAACCGTCGCGGGGTCGAGCACGTAATGCGCGCCGCAGAACTGGCAATCGGCGGTCACGGTGCCTTCGTCCGTCGTCATATGCGCGATATCTTTGGCGGAATAGATCGACAGGCTTTCGCGCACGCGCTGTTCGGAACAGGTGCAGCCGAAGGTGACGGATTGCGGATCAAAAACGCGGGGCGTTTCTTCGTGGAACAGGCGCACCAGCAGGTCTGTCGGGTGGACCGAGGGGCCGATCAGCTCCATATCCTCAACGGAATCGAGCAGGATATTGGCGCGGTTCCAGTTTTCCGCCGCGTCGTCGGACAGCAGGTCATCGGCAGTCAGAACGCCATCCTCACCGCTGCCGCCTTCGCCGGTTGCGTGGGGCGAGGCCTTCGGCATCGCCTGAAGCATCACACCCCCGGCCCGCCAGCTTTCAGGTCCACCGGCAAGCGTTGAACGGCCAAAGGTGAGTTCAAACCGCGTCGGCAATTGTTCGGACTGGGCGAAATAGGTTTCCGCACAGCTTGCCAGCGATCCGCCAGCAATCGGGGTAATGCCCTGATAGGGCACCATGCCTTCGCCTTGGTCGATCAGAATCGCGAAATAGCCGGACCCAATCAGGTCGTAAGGCGTGACGGATGGATCGATCCGCTCCTCATCAAAGCTGGCATAGGCGCGGATGCGGGCAGGCTCCCCAACGGCGGTTGGGCCGTAATAATCGGTCGCGATCAGCCGTGCCGGCCCATCGCCACGCACTTGCAGCGACAGCTTCCAGCGCAGCTTGATCGTCTGGCCGATCAGCGCGGTCAGCAATGCCATTTCGGCCACCAGCGCTTCGATCTGCGGCGGGTAGTCGTGCTGCGCCAAAACATTGTCGAGCACGCCATCCAGCCGCGCGACCCGTCCCCGAATATCGGAGCGGTCAAGCTGGAACGGCAGAACGGTATCGTCCCACGCGATCTGTGTGCTGAGTGTCATGGGGTTTCCTTAGGTGTTTGGGCTTGGCATACCGCGACTATAAAGGCGGAGCAACCGCACGAAACAAGAGGGCGCGGATGATCAGACGATTCGGAGAGGCGGTGCGGCACGACATTCGCTATGCCAGACGCCCCGGTGCCTACGCCCTGCTGCCGCTCGGCACGCGCCTGTTGGTGACGTTGCAGGATGAACCGCAGCCCGAAATTCAACTGCCCGGCGGTGGCATTGATCCCGGTGAGTCGCCTGTTACCGCGCTTCACCGCGAGGTGATGGAGGAAACCGGCTGGCGCATCGCGGCACCCCGTCATTTCGGCACGTTCCGGCGGTTCGTCTACATGCCGGAATACGATCTATGGGCCGAAAAGCTTTGCCAGATTTATATCGCCCGCCCGGTTCGGCGTCTTGGCCCACCCACTGAAAACGGGCACAGCGCCCATTGGATACCGGTCGAGGCTGCGGCGGATTTGCTCGCCAATCCGGGGGATCGACATTTTGCAACGATGCTTTTCCAGCAGATCAGTCGGGACCGCTGAACTCGACCAGAATCGCCGAGACATCATCGGGGAAATCCTGCGTTCCGCATTTCGCCGCAAGCTCCCATATCACCGACTCAAGCAGCGGTTCGCCTGCGGCATCCGCCCGCACGCGAAGCATGTCGCGCAGTCCTGCGTCGTCTAACATCTCCCCCTCCGCCACCGGACATTCGGTGATGCCGTCGGACGGAACAAAGATGCGATCGCCGGGTGAAAGGGTCACGCTGAATTCCTCATACTGCGCACCTGCGATCAGGCCGACGGGCATCCCGCCCGGCCCAACACTATCGACCGCCCCGTCGAGGCGCTGAACCACGGGATAGGGGTGGCCTGCTTGCGTGATGCGGACAGTGCCCGAACCCAAATCAATGTGACCCAATATCAGCGTAAAGTAGTGTTCTGTGTCCATCTCCTCCAACACCAGCGCGTTGAGATGCGCGACCGCGTCAGAGGTTTTGCGCGGCCTGAAACCGCCGCCCTCGTCCCCCTCAAGCGCCACGTTCTGTTCGGGGGACGCACCTGACAAATACCCGGCCAGCCGCGCCGTCATCAGCGCCGAAGTAATCCCGTGCCCCGACACGTCGATGCCGAAAAACCCCACGTGCCCGTCATTGATCGGAAACATCCCAACCAGATCACCCCCCACATGCCCGCTGGGCCGCAGGACCAGCGACAGTTGCGCGGTTCCGAAATCCTTGAACCGTTCCCGCACCAGCGATTGCTGCAGTTTTTTCGCCTCGATCAGATCGCGATCAATCGTGTCGTAAAGCGTGCGCAGCTCGGCGAGCGTCGAACTCACCAGCCGGTTCTGCCGGGTCAGCTCCCGCTCCATCGCCAGAATACGCTCACCCGCGGCCATGCGCGATCGAAGCTCACTCGCGTTCACCGGTTTGATCAGAAAATCATCGGCCCCCATGTCGAGGCCATGCGCGACCTCCCCCTTCTCGCTTTTTGAGGTGAGCAGGATGAAATAGCAGTATCCGCCGCGATCAAGCTGCCGAAAGGCTTGGCAGAAATCGAGGCCATTCATCCCCGGCATCATCCAATCGCTGATAATCAGATCGAGCGTATCGGCCTTGCAAATCTCCAACGCCTCGGCGCCCGATGCGGCCTCTAGAACCCGGTAGCCCCAGCGTTTCAGCAAGGCCGACAGAATCTTTCGCTGCACACGGCTGTCATCGACGACCAGAACAGAGCGTTCCGGCCGCATGTCAGGTGTTTCGTCATTGTCCGCCGGTGTCGGCCCGGCATCTACGGAGGCCGCCATCCCTGGTCCTATCGCGTTCGATCCCACCCCGATCTAGCCCGCAATCGTTTAACAGCCGGTGAAGCCTAAAATGCGCGGCGCTTCTCTGGCCACACTTACCAACCGTTAACACTCTCATCGCTAGGGTCAGCATCGGGGGCGTTTATTGGTGTTGGAGTTTGAGTTGATTAGTTGGGATAGGGTCGCCGACCTGAGGTCGGAAGTTGGCGAAGATGATTTTAGCGAAGTTGTTGAGGTGTTTCTGGAAGAGGTCGATGAAACCGTCGCCCGCCTGAAACGCCTGCCAGACATGGCGCAGCTAGAGGATGACATGCATTTCTTGAAGGGAAGCGCGCTGAACCTTGGCTTCAAGGCGATGACGGCTGTGTGCGAAGATGGCGAACGCGCGGCAGCGGGCGGGCGGCCTGATCTTGTCGACCTTCGAAAGCTTGTCGAAGTCTACGAAGCATCGCGCGTTGAATTCCTGAAACACAGGGACACCGCGCATAGCTGACAGGCTGGCGCGGGCGCTTGCCCTTCTTAGCGAAACAAGTTAATCGCCGAGCGATTGTTTTCATGCAGGAGCCCGCCGATGTCCGCGCCCAAAAAAGTTGTCCTGGCCTATTCCGGCGGACTGGATACGTCGATCATTCTGAAATGGCTTCAAACCGAATACGGGTGCGAGGTCGTGACGTTCACCGCCGACCTGGGCCAGGGCGAAGAACTTGACCCCGCGCGCAAGAAAGCCGAACTGCTGGGGATCGCGCCGGACAACATCTATATCGAAGACCTGCGCGAAGAATTCGTGCGTGATTTCGTCTTTCCGATGTTCCGCGCCAATGCGGTTTACGAAGGGCTTTACCTGCTTGGCACGTCAATCGCGCGGCCCTTGATTTCCAAGCGGCTGATCGAAATTGCCGAGGCCACCGGCGCGGATGCCGTTGCGCATGGCGCGACCGGCAAGGGCAACGATCAGGTGCGGTTCGAACTCGCCGCTTATGCGCTGAACCCCGACATCAAGGTGATCGCGCCATGGCGGGAATGGGATTTGACCAGCCGCACCAAGCTGATTGATTTTGCCGAACAGAACCAGATTCCGATCGCCAAAGACAAGCGCGGCGAAGCGCCGTTCAGCGTGGATGCCAACCTGCTGCATACATCCTCCGAGGGCAAAGTGCTGGAAGATCCGGCGATTGACGCGCCCGACTATGTCTACCAAAGGACCGTGCACCCGGAAGATGCCCCGAGCGAGCCTGAATTCATCGAAATCGGCTTTGAGAAGGGCGATGCGGTTTCGATCAACGGCGCAGCAATGTCCCCGGCTGAGATCCTGACAAAGCTCAACGAACTTGGCGGCAAACACGGCTGCGGACGTCTGGACCTTGTCGAAGGGCGCTTCGTTGGCATGAAATCCCGCGGCATTTACGAAACCCCCGGCGGCACCCTGCTGCTTGAGGCGCATCGCGGCATTGAATCGATCACGATGGATCGCGGCGCGATGCACCTGAAGGATGAGCTGATGCCGAAATACGCGGAGCTGATCTATAACGGGTTTTGGTTCAGCCCGGAGCGTGAAATGCTGCAGGCGGCCATCGATCACAGCCAGCAACACGTCACCGGAACCGTGCGCCTGAAGCTTTACAAAGGCTCCGCACGGACGGTCGGACGGTGGTCGGATCACTCGCTTTATTCCGAAGAGCACGTCACGTTTGAGGATGACGCAGGCGCCTACGATCAGAAGGACGCAGCGGGCTTTATCAAGCTAAATGCCCTGCGTTTGAGACTGATCGCGATGCGGAATCGTCGGTTGAAGTGATGGAGGCGCGCCCGGTCGAACGGAAAGATTTGCGGGCGCTCTTTCAACTCAACGTGGCTAAGGATCGGCGACACCTGATCGCAGGCACCGAATACACAATCGCCGAAGCCGCCTATGATCGCGGCGCCTATGTCTGGGGGTTGTGGGATGGCGAAACCGCTGTTGGGTTGCTTGGAATGGTGCATCCCGGTCAGGCGGAAGAAGCCGACGATTGCTGCTTAAACGACGCGGCGCATGTCTGGCGGTTGCTGATTGATACCAGACATCAGGGCAAAGGATACGGCCGCGCGGCGCTGGCGTTTGCCGAGCAACAGGCGCGGGATTGGGGCTTTACGCGGATCAACCTGACATCGGTTGACGGGCCGGGAAGCGCGGTAAAATACTATGAAAATCAGGGCTATCGACGCACCGGGCGTATCGCCTATGACGAGGTTGAATTGATCCGCGACCTATAGGGCAAGCGCCTGTAGCGTCTTGTAATGCGGCATCGCCTGATCGACGATTTCGGTATAGGCGCCATCGAGTTCCGGCAGCGGCCCCTCGGCCCCGGCGAAGCCGGTGGAGCGGTGAACTGCGCCATACCAATGGGCGGCCCAGACTCCGTCGTCAGCATGGCCCCCGGCGGGCCAGTGCAGCATGGCGGGATCGAAGGGCAAGCCGATCGCGTCGCAGAGCTTTCGCAGCATCGCCTCGGGATTTTCGCGGATGTCGTGACTGTCAATCACAACGGGTCTGCCACCGCGAGCGGTGATTTCGTCATATAATTCAGTCTGTTGCCAGAATCCTATATCATCAAAGCTCGGCGCTTCGCGTTTCGCGGCGTAGCTTGCGACAACGCGGGCAGGATGGCGGATGAGAAAGACGTTCGTGACATCGGTCAACCAGCCGCGATCCACCCCATCGACCATATGCTGCGCCATGTGTTTTTGGTAGAAATGCGGCTTTCCGGCTGGATTAGAGCCTGTTATCTGGCGAATAACCTCTGCAGGATCGGCGGGTTGGGAGGCCAGGATTTCCTCGCGCATCGGGTGTTCAATCCCGGTTGCGGTGAGGTAGGCGGCGTAGAGCGGTTCATCCACCACGGAGCAATCCGGGCGGTTGCCAAAAGCATACATCATCGCGGTCGACAGGTTCCGGGGGCCGGACCACATGGCGATTTTCATGCAATTTTCCTCGTATGATTCACATATGATTCCTGTCGGACATGTGTCGGACTTTTGTGCACATCACCGCGCCAACGTTTCGGCCACGTGAGATTTGTAAAGCGCGCGGATGCGTTCGGTCATCGGCCCCATCTGCCCGGTCCCGATCACCCGACCGTCGATTTCGCCGACCGGAGTCTGCGCGCCGAACGTGCCGGTCAGGAATGCTTCATCCGCGCCGTAGGTATCGACGAGCGAATAGTTCCGTTCAAAAACCGGGATGCCGTCGGCGCGGCAGAGGTCGATCACCTTTTGCCGGGTGATGCCGTTCATGCAGTAATCGCCCGTACTGGTCCAAACCGCGCCCTTGCGGACGATGAAGAAGTTGCAGGCGTTGGTGGTGTTCACGAAGCCATTGATGTCAAGCATCAGCGCCTCGTCCGCGCCGGCCTTTTCGGCGGCGATGCAGGCGAGGATGCAGTTGAGCTTGGAATGGCTGTTCAGCTTCGGGTCCTGCGTCATCGGTAGCCCGCGCAGATGCGGCACGGTGGCCAGCCGGATCGGGCGCGGAATCTTCGGCATCGAATGTTCAACGATAATCACCATCGTCGGGCCGGAGCGGGACAACGACGGATGCTGAAACGGCTTCACCTTCACGCCCCGCGTCACCATCAGCCGGGCATGGGCGTCGGTTTCCATCCCGTTCGCGGTGCGGGTTGCCTCCAGCGCGTCGATCACGCCTTGCTGATCCATGCCGATATCAAGGTCGATCGCCTTCGCCGCCTCGAACAGCCTGTCCATGTGTTCGTCGAGAAACGCCCAGCGCCCGTCGTAAAGCCGCAGACCTTCCCACACACCGTCCCCCAGCATGAAGCCGCTGTCATAGACACTGACCGTCGCCTCGTGTTTCGGCAAGATCTTCCCGTCGACATAGATCAGGATGCTGTCGTTGCGGGCGTCTTCCTCCGCCTGGTGGGTGGTTACGTGTTCGGTCATCGGCTCCTCCTTCGGCGGACGTTAGTGCCGGTGCGGGCAGAGGCCAAGCGATAAAATACGCTCACCTTCGCGTGAGATCACGCAACTGCGTCTTGCCCGCGAATGGCCGCAAGGCGCAGTGTCGTGCCAACAGGAGAAAAACCATGACTGCATCGTTTAAAACACCGAAAATACTGGTTCTTTCATTGGCCATCATGCTGGGTCTTGCGCTGTCATGCAGCAACGCTCACGCCCAATCCGGCAACACGGCGGTGGTCGCCGGGGGCTGCTTTTGGTGTGTTGAGTCGGACTTTGAAAGCGTGCGTGGCGTGCGCGAAGCCGTATCAGGCTATACCGGCGGAACCGTCGCAAACCCGACCTACAAGCAGGTGACGCGCGGCGGCACCGGCCACTACGAGGCGGTGCAGATTCAGTTCAACCCCAATCAGGTGTCTTACGCGCAGCTGATGCAGCTTTTCTTCCGCTCGGTCGATCCGACGGATGCGGGCGGGCAGTTCTGCGACCGGGGCAGCAGCTATCGCACCGCGATTTTCTATGCGAATGAGTCCCAGCGCCAGGCGGCAGAGGCGGCAAAGGCCGAAGCGCAGCGGGCCTTGGGCCGTCAGATCGTCACGCCGATCCTGCCGCTTCAGACGTTCTACCCGGCGGAAGAGTATCATCAGGATTACTACCGTGGCCGCAGCCGGGTCGTGACCCGGTTCGGGATCAAGCGGCAGGCCGACGCCTACAAAGCCTATCGTCAAGCCTGCGGGCGCGACCAGCGTGTGCAGCAGCTTTGGGGCAATAACGCGCCGTTCATCGGCCACTGACACCCGGTTCATTTTTGCGATGCAGTCCGGCGCGATATAAGGCACAGTCCCGCGCAGACGGAGATTGAGTGAGAACGCATCGCAATGACCAAAAGCGCCACAAGCAACGTGACGCCGATGATGGCCCAATTCCTTGAAATCAAGGCAGAGCATAAGGATGCGCTGCTGTTCTACCGGATGGGCGACTTCTATGAGATGTTCTTTGACGATGCTGTCGCGGCGGCCGAGGCGTTGGATATCGCGCTGACGAAACGCGGCAAGCATCTGGGCGAAGACATTCCGATGTGTGGGGTTCCGGTGCACTCCGCCGAAGGGTATTTTCTGACGCTGATCCGCAAAGGGTTTCGCGTCGCGGTCTGCGAACAGCTTGAAGACCCGGCTGAGGCGAAAAAGCGCGGATCGAAATCCGTGGTGAAACGCGGCGTCGTGCGTCTGGTGACGCCGGGGACGCTGACCGAAGACAGCCTGTTGAACGCGCGGCGGCATAACTTTCTGGCGGCTTACGTCGAGGTGCGCGATGAAGGGGCGCTGGCCTGGACGGATATTTCCACGGGCGCGCTGCATGTGGCCGCCTGCCCACGCGTGCGGCTGGGGCCGGAGCTTGCGCGGCTCGCCCCGCAGGAATTGCTGATCCTTGAAGAGGATGAGGGCGATTACGCCGATTTAGTGACTGATCTGGGTGTCGCGCTGACCTCGCTGGCGCGGTCGGCGTTTGACAGCACTTCGGCGGAAAAGCGGCTGGCGGGGCTGTTCAATGTCGGATCGCTCGATGCTTATGGCCGCTTTGGCCGAGCGGAGCTGGGGGCGCTGGGCGCGATTGTCGAATATCTGGAGATTACGCAGAAGGGCAAACTGCCGCTGCTGCGTCCTCCGGTCAAGGAACGCGCCGAAAGCGTCATGCAGATTGACGCGGCGACCCGGCGTAACCTTGAACTGACACGAAGCTTATCGGGCGGGCGCGACGGGTCGCTTATCGCGGCGATTGATCGGACGGTGACGGCAGGCGGCGCGCGGCTGTTGGAGCGGCGACTGTCGGGGCCGTCGATGAACCTTGACTTGATCCGCGCACGGCAGGATGCGTTGGCATTTTGTGTCGAACATGCCGGATTGGCGGCGAAGCTGCGCGATGCGTTGCGCAAGACGCCGGATATGGACCGGGCGCTGTCGCGGCTGGCCATCGACCGGGCCGGGCCGCGCGATATGGCGGCAATCCGGGGTGGATTGGCGCAAGCGGCGGTGATTTCTGGGATGCTGTCGGGGTATGACGCGCCGGAGGTTATTTCGGAGGGGGGGGAGGCGCTGGTCGGCCATGATACGCTGCTGTCGCTGTTGGAGGGCGCGCTTGTGGCCGATCCGCCGCTGCTGGCGCGGGATGGCGGGTTTATCGCGCCGGGGTATGACGCCGATCTGGACGAGGCGCGGCGCTTGCGCGACGAAGGGCGCGGTGTGATTGCCGCGATGCAGACCGACTTTGCCGCGCAGACCGGGATTTCGTCGCTGAAGATCAAGCATAACAACGTGCTGGGCTATTTCATCGAAACCACAGCAACCCACGCGGCGAAAATGCTGTCCGAACCACTCTCACAGACCTTTATCCACCGCCAGACGACCGCCAATGCGGTCCGGTTCACCACGGTCGAATTGTCGGAGCTTGAGACGAAGATCCTGAACGCGGGCGGGCGGGCGTTGGAGATCGAAAAGCGGCTCTATTCCGCCCTGAAAGGCGAGATTCTGGATGAGGCCGACGCGATCAACGCCTGCGCCGCGGCGCTGGCGGAGATTGACCTGTCCGCCGCGCTGGCCGACCTTGCGGCGGGCGAAAACTGGTGCCGCCCGGTGGTCGATGACAGCCGCGTGTTCAAGGTGACGGCGGGACGGCATCCGGTCGTTGAAATCGCGCTGCGTAAACAGGCGGGCGGGCCGTTCATCGCCAACGATTGCGCCTTCGCGCCGGGTGAGGGGTCTTCGATCTGGCTGCTGACCGGTCCGAACATGGCCGGTAAATCGACCTTCCTGCGGCAGAACGCGCTGATCGCCCTTCTCGCCCAGATCGGCAGCTTTGTTCCGGCGGCACAGGCGCGGGTCGGGCTGGTGTCGCAATTGTTCAGCCGCGTCGGCGCGTCGGATGACCTGGCGCGGGGGCGGTCGACCTTCATGGTCGAGATGGTCGAAACCGCCGCGATTCTTAACCAGGCGGACGATCGGGCCTTCGTGATCCTTGATGAAATCGGGCGTGGGACGGCGACCTATGACGGGCTGTCAATTGCATGGGCGACGCTGGAACATCTGCACGATGTCAACAAATGCCGCGCGTTGTTCGCCACGCATTATCACGAGATGACGCAGCTTGCCGACAAGATGCCGGGCGTCGCCAACGCGACCGTTGCGGTGAAGGAATGGGAAGGCGACGTTATTTTCCTGCACGAAGTCAGGAAGGGCGCGGCGGATCGGTCTTATGGTGTGCAGGTCGCGCGGTTGGCCGGGTTGCCGGATGCGGTGGTTGAGCGGGCGCGGGTCGTGCTTGACACGCTGGAAAAGGGCGAACGCGAGGGCGGCAAGGCGCACAAGGCGCTGATCGACGATCTGCCGCTATTCTCTGCCGTGCCGCAAGCCGCTACGCCCGCCGAGAAACCCTCAGCCGCGCTGGAAAAACTTCAGTCCGTGGAGCCGGACGAGCTGTCGGCGAAAGCCGCGCTCGACCTGATCTACGAACTGAAAGAATTGTCCGAGAAGTCCTAGGATCAGCCCTTGGGCGTTGACGAAACGCCGACCTGCGCCGGGCGCAGCAGGCGGTCATGCAGCATGAACCCTTCGGCGGATACCTGGATGATGTCGCCGGCCTTGGTGTCGGGCACGGGCGCTTCGAACATCGCCTGGTGAAGCTGCGGATCGAACTTGTCGCCGACCTCGGGCGCGATGCGTTCGATGCCGTGCTTCTTGAAGACGTTCAGAAGCTCTTTCATCGTCAGCTCAATCCCTTCGAGCAGCGCAGCGTTTTCCTTGCGCTGCTCTTCGGTCACGGCCTCAAGCGCGCGTTTCATGTTGTCATAGACCGGCAGCATGTCGCGCGACAGCTTGGAGCCGCCGTACTGTTCAGCCTCGCGCCGGTCGCGTTCGCTGCGCTTGCGGGCGTTTTCCGCATCCGCCAGTGCGCGCATGAAGCGGTCTTTGTATTCGTCCCGCTCTGCGGTCACGGCAGCGAGCTCATCCTCTTCGGCCGCTTCTTCGGTGATGTCGATCTGCTCATCCTCGAACATCTCGGCTTCTGCCGCTTCGATATCGTCGAGGAATTCGTCTTTCTTCGCGTCCGCCATAACTCTCAATCCTTAGCCCCGGTCGGATATCAATTTTCCGACCAGTTGTGCAGTGTAGTCCACAATCGGCACGATCCGCCCATAGTTGAGCCGCGTGGGGCCGATGACCCCGACCGCGCCGACAATCTTTCGATCAGCGTTCATATAGGGAGACACCACCAAAGAGCTACCCGAAAGTGAAAAGAGTTTGTTCTCTGACCCGATAAAAATGCGAACTCCGTCGCCTTCTTCGGTCAGTTCGAGGAATTCAGCGATGTCGCGCTTGCGTTCAAGGTCATCAAACAGGCTGCGGATGCGTTCAAGATCCTCTGCTTCCGACTCATCTTCGAGGAGATTCGCGCGGCCCCGGACGATCAGCCGTTCGTAAGGGCTGCCCTCGCCCTCCCAAAGCGCCATGCCGTTTTCGACGAGGTCGCGGGCCAGCACGTCGATTTCCTGACGGCGGCGTTTGATTTCATGTTCGACGGCCTTGCGCAGATCGGACAGGGTTTTACCCTCGGCCAGCGCATTGAGGAAATTCGCAGCCTCGCGCATGGATGACGGGGTTTGCCCGACCGGCGGGGTGAAAACGCGGTTTTCAACGTGGCCGTCGGCAAAAACCAGCACGACCAGCGCGCGGTCTGCGCCAAGGTGGACAAATTCGATGTGCTTGATCGGGGCCTCATGTTTCGGGGCTAAAACAAGGCTCGCCCCATGTGTGAGGCCCGAAAGCGCAGAGCCGATCCGATCCAGCATTGATCCGACATCGCGTTCGTTCGACCCCATCGTCGCGTCGATCTTTTCGCGGTCGCCCATCGAAAGATCGCCAACCTCAAGCAAGCCATCGACAAACATCCGCAAGCCCTGCTGCGTCGGCACCCGCCCCGCCGAGATATGCGGGCTGTCGAGCAGACCAAGAAATTCGAGGTCTTGCATCACGTTGCGCACGGTCGCCGCGCTGACCTTTTCCGACAGAACACGCGTCAACGTGCGAGAGCCCACAGGCTCCCCGCTTTCGATGTAGCTTTCGACGACGCGGCGAAACACTTCGCGCGAGCGGTCGTTCATTTCTTCCAGAATGGTCTGGCTGTCGGTCATAGCCTATCCGATATATGCGCTGTGCCATTAAAATCCATGTTGCGGCGGCGTCAATCCTGCTTGCGTTCCCGGCAGGCGGGCAGGTATCCCCGGTGCAACCCGAAAGAAAGGATCTGTCATGCGCCCCTCTGGCCGCGAAACCAACGAAATGCGCCCCGTTTCCATCGAAACAGGCGTGACGAAACATGCCGAAGGGTCTTGCCTGATCAAGATGGGCGAAACCCATGTGCTGTGCACTGCATCGCTTGAATCACGGATACCGCCGTTTCTGAAGAACTCCGGCCTTGGCTGGGTCACTGCGGAATACGGGATGCTGCCCCGCGCAACCCACACACGGATGCGGCGTGAGGCGGCGGCAGGCAAGCAAGGCGGGCGCACCGTTGAAATTCAACGTCTGATCGGGCGCAGCCTGCGGGCCGGAGTGGATCGCGTCGCGCTGGGCGAACGCCAGATCACCATCGACTGCGACGTGATCCAGGCGGATGGCGGCACCCGTTGCGCGTCAATCACCGGCGGCTGGGTCGCGCTGCGGCTGGCGGTCAACGCGTTGATGAAATCGGGTGAGGTGATTTCCGACCCGCTGATCGCGCCGGTGTCGGCAATCAGTTGCGGCATCTATGCCGGGCAGCCGGTGCTTGACCTCGACTATCCCGAAGATTCCGAGGCGGGCGTTGACGGCAACTTTGTCATGGCCGGGCCGTCGAAATTGATCGAAGTGCAGATGTCCGCCGAGGGCGCGACGTTTTCCCGTGACCAGATGAACGCGCTGATGGACCTCGCCGAAAAGGGCGCGGCGGAACTCAACGCCGCGCAATTGGCGGCCACCAGCTGATGCGGCGCTTTAGTGACAAGACACTTGTCGTTGCCACCCATAACGCGGGCAAGCTGACCGAGATCGCAGCGCTGCTCAAGCCCTACGGCATCAAGGTCGTGTCCGCCGGAGAGCTGGGTCTGGATGAACCGGAGGAGACCGAAGACAACTTCGCCGGCAACGCCCGGATCAAGGCGCATTACGCCGCGCGCGAAAGCGGTTTACCCGCGCTGTCGGACGATAGCGGGATTTCCGTTGACGCGCTGGGTGGCGCGCCGGGGGTCTACACGGCGGACTGGGCCGAAACGCCAAATGGCCGCGATTTCGCGATGGCGATGGAAAAGGTCTGGGAGAAGCTCGAAGCGCTGAACGCACCCGAACCCCGGACCGCGACGTTCAACAGCACGCTTTGCCTCGCGTGGCCCGACGGGCACGAAGAACTGTTCGTCGGTAAGGTCGATGGGCGACTGGTCTGGCCAATGCGGGGCGATCGCGGCTTTGGCTATGACCCGATGTTCCTGCCGAATGGCGAGGTTGAAACCTTTGGCGAAATGGACCCCGACAAGAAACACGGGATGAGCCATCGGGCCGACGCGTTCCGCAAACTTGTCGATGCGTGCTTTGACTGAAGACTGGCAGAATGGGGGCTTCGGCCTCTACCTACATTGGCCGTTTTGCCAGTCGAAATGCCCCTACTGCGATTTTAATTCCCATGTGTCTGAATCGATAGATCAGACCCGGTGGAAGGCGGCGTATCTGTCCGAAATTGAACGCGTCGGCGCGTTAACCGAAGGCCGTGCGCTGAACACGATCTACTTCGGCGGCGGCACACCCAGCCTGATGGAGCCTGACCTTGTTGCCGCGATTCTGCAAAAAGTGCGCGAGACCTGGGCGCTGGCGAACGACGCGGAAATCACGCTGGAGGCGAACCCCGGATCGGTGGAGGTTGACCGCTTTCGCGGGTATCGCGACGCGGGAGTCAATCGAGTGTCGCTGGGCGTTCAGGCGCTGGATGACGCGGCGCTGCGTAAACTCGGGCGGCTTCATTCGGTGGCAGAGGCAACCGCGGCGCTGGGTGTAGCGCGTGAGGTGTTTGACCGGGTCAGTTTTGACCTGATCTATGCGCGGCAGGATCAGACGCTTGAAGCTTGGCGCAACGAATTGACAACAGCCTTGTCATTTCAGCCTGACCACCTGTCGCTGTATCAACTGACCGTCGAAGACGGCACCGCCTTCGGTGACCGCTTCGCACGGGGGCGTTTGCCGGGGCTGCCCGCCGAAGATACCGCCGCCGACATGTATCACCTGACGCAAGCGCTTTGCGCCGATGCCGGCCTGCCCGCTTACGAGGTGTCGAACCACGCTGCGCCCGGCAATGAATCGCGGCACAATATGATCTACTGGCGCTATGGCGATTATGCCGGGATCGGGCCGGGTGCGCATGGGCGGCTGACCTTGGGTGGCGAAAAGCGCGCGACGGAAACACATCTGATGCCGCAAAGCTGGCTAAACGCGGTCGAACAAAACGGCTCCGGCGAGACGGGCGGCGCAATCGTTCCGCAAAGCGAACAAGCGGCGGAATATCTGATGATGGGTCTGCGTGTGGCCGAAGGTGTCGATACCGCGCGATATGCAGCAATGGCGGGCGCACCGGTTGATCCGGGCAAAATCGCCGAGCTGGCCGATCTGGGTCTGGTCGAAAATTCGGGGCAAACGCTCCGCGCCACAAATAACGGTCGGGCGATCCTAAACGGCGTGTTGCGCACGCTGATGGCGGACGCCTAGATGCGCTGGGTCTGGGCGATTTGCGGAATGGTCTCTCTCGCGCTTGGGTTTGTCGGCATGGCAGTGCCGTTCTTGCCGACGGTGCCACTGCTGCTGCTCACCGCGTTCTGTTTCGCGCGATCGTCCGAGCGGTTGCATAATTGGCTGGTCACCCATCCCGTGCTTGGCCCGCCGATTGAGGATTGGAACCGCAGCGGCGCGATCAACCGACGCGCCAAGAAGATCGCGACCGTGTCGATTGCCATCGCCTTTATCATTCCGCTGACTATGGGCGTGCGACCGCTGGTCCTGACGATTCAGGCGGCGGTGCTGTGCTGCGTTCTGATCTTTATCTGGACTCGTCCCGAGGCATAGCCGTCAGCACGCGGCAAATCTCATCCAGATCATCAAGCGATTTGTAGCGGATCGTGACATTCCCCGCCTCCTGCCCCGGCTTGTGATCGACGGTGACTTTCATGCCGAGGTTGGCGGACAGGTCGCCCTCAAGCGCCTTGGTGTCGGCGTCTTTTTCTGTGGTGCGCGTTTTCGCTTTTGGCGTCGGTGACGTCGGTTGCTTTGCCAAACGCTCCGTCTCTCGCACCGATAGGCCGCGATCGACGACCTGTTTGGCAAGGCTGGAGGGATCGTCCGTCGTAATCAGCGCGCGGGCATGGCCGGCGGACAGCGCGCCGGAGCGCAAGTAGGCCAGCACATCTTCCGGCAGCTGCAGCAGGCGCATCAGGTTGGCGATGTGGCTGCGGCTTTTCGACAGCGCGGTCGCGAGCTTTTCCTGAGTATGCCCGAATCGATCCATAAGCTGGCGATAGCCCATCGCCTCTTCAACCGGGTTAAGGTCGGCGCGCTGAATATTCTCAATAATCGCGATTTCCAGCACTTCGGTGTCCGAAAATTCGCGGATCACCACCGGCACTTCATGAAGCTGCGCCATCTGCGCTGCCCGCCAGCGACGTTCTCCCGCGACAATCTGGTAATCGCTTGATCTTGCTGGGTTTTTCCGAACAATCAGCGGCTGGATGATGCCTTTTTCTCGAATCGATGCGGCGAGCTCTTTCAGGTCGTCTTCGGAAAATTCACGCCGGGGCTGGTCCGGGTTTGGTTCGATCTTTTCAATCGGAATCTGATCGTCTGCCCGGCGCGGCTGCGGTTTGGTGTCGCCCGACGTTTGCTCTGCCACGTCAACATCGGCCATCAGCGCAGACAGCCCGCGCCCCAGGCCCCGGCGTTCCTGTTTTTTGTCTGCCATGTCCCTACCCCTACCTTACGCTTTGACCAATTTATGTCGCTTTGAAAGCTCGCTCGCCAGCGCCCGGTAGGCCTGGCTGCCCTTCGATGTCGGATCGTAGTCCAGCACCGGCATGGCGAATGACGGCGCCTCGCTCACACGGACGTTCCGGGGGATGACGGTTTTGAACACGAGATCGCCGAGGTTTTCGCGCGCGTCGTTTTCAACCTGCCGCGACAGGTTGTTACGGCTGTCATACATCGTCAGCACAACGCCTTCGATCCTGAGGTTCTTGTTTGCGGTCTGACGCACTTCGCGGATCGTCAGCATCAGTTGCGACAAGCCCTCCAACGCGAAAAATTCGGACTGAAGCGGCACTAGAACGGAATGCGCGGCAACCATCGCGTTGACCGTCAAAAGGTTCAGCGAGGGCGGGCAATCAATCAGGATATAATCAAAGCCAAACCCATCAATCGCCCTCTGCCGCAGCGCATCGTGAAGAAGGAAAAGCCGCTTTTCGTTCGAGTAAAGTTCAATATCCGCAGAGCTGAGGTCGGTCGTTGCCGGGATGATGGACAGCCGTTTCAGTTCCGTCTTTTGCACCACATCTTGTAGTGACGTATCGCCAAGCAACAGATCGTAGGTCGTAAATTTGCGCCGATCCGAATCCACCCCAAGCCCGGTCGAGGCGTTCCCCTGCGGGTCAAGATCGACCAGCAGCACCTTTTTCCCAATCTTCGCCAGCCCCGCGCCAAGGTTTATGGCGGTCGTCGTCTTGCCAACCCCGCCTTTCTGGTTCGCGACAGCAATAATTCTCGCCCCATGTGGGCGCGTGGGGTCAGACACGGGTGATGCCTCCGATTTTCAAAATTGCCGCGTTGGCGTCTGTCTTGCTGGGGAAACTTTCGACGACAAAGCGCCAGGATGCAAGCGCCTCGTCGACCTCTTCCTGCGCTTTGGCGCCTTTCGGGAAAAGCGCGATACCCTCGGCGGCGAGGTGCCGCTCAGCATAATTCAGCAGGGCTTTCAGGGGCGCGAGGGCGCGGGCGGACAAGATATCAACGTTCAGCGCCGCGACAGCTTCGATCCGGTCGGCAACAACTGCGACAGTCAGCCCCATCTCTCGCGCCGCTGATTGTAAAAACGTCGCCTTCCGCTGATCGCTTTCGACGAGGGTGATCGCCATGTCAGGCGTCCGATCCTTCGCAATTACCGCGACGACCAAGCCGGGGAATCCTCCGCCCGCGCCTAAGTCGGCCCAGTGCGATACCCCCTCTGGCGCCAGATCGAAGACCTGCGCCGAGTCGAGGAAATGCCGCGTCCAAAGATGATCGAGCGATGAGTTCGACACCAGATTTATTGCCGGATTCCACTTTTTCAGCAGATCGGCGTAAATCGCCAAACGCTCCATTGTTTCACGTGAAACATTCGCAAGTCGTTGAAATTCTTCCGTTCCGGTCACGGGCATCAGGCGCTTTGCTTCCTCCGGCCCTGCCGAAGCTTTGCCATGATGACGGTGAGGCCCGCCGGGGTCATTCCGTCGATCCGCGCGGCGTGTGCCAGCGTTTGCGGCTGCGTCTTGATGAGCTTCGCTGTCAGCTCGTGCGACAGGCCTTGAAGGTCCGAGTAATCGAAATCTTCGGGGATCTTCTGGTCTTCGTCCCGCTGCATCGCATCCACATCGCGCTTTTGCCGGTCGATGTAGCTTTCGTAAAGTGCGTCGCGGGCAAGCTGTTCGCGCGTTTCATCGTCAATTTCAGCCAGTGAGGCGTCGTGTTCGCAAAGCTGCGAAAAGCTGACGCCCGGGAAAGCCAGCAGGTCGTAGCCCGTGCGGCGAACGCCATCCTGCTTGATCTTCACGCCTTGCGCGGCAAGCGCCGTTGGCGTGAGGCTAAGCGCACCGAGTTTTTCGCGGCCAGATGTGAGGCGCTCCATCTTCTCAGAAAACCGCGCCCGGCGATCTTCGGGCACACAACCAAGCGCAATCCCAAGCGGCGTCAGTCGTTGGTCCGCGTTGTCGGCACGAAGCGAAAGCCGGAACTCCGCCCGCGATGTGAACATACGATAGGGCTCCGTCACGCCGCGCGTCACGAGGTCATCGATCATCACGCCGATATAAGAGGTGGTGCGGCTAAACTTTGCCGCATCGCGCCCAGACACCATCAACGCGGCATTCAGGCCCGCGACGAGGCCTTGGGCCGCAGCCTCCTCATATCCCGTCGTGCCGTTGATTTGCCCGGCAAGGAACAGCCCCGGCACTGCGCGGGTTTCCAGCGTGGCCCGTAGCGCGCGGGGATCGACATAATCGTATTCGATCGCATAGCCGGGTTGCAAAATCTCAGCGTTTTCAAGGCCTTTGATGGATCGAACGTAGTCTGTCTGAACCTCGGCCGGCAGCGAGGTTGAAATGCCATTCGGATAAATCGTGTCGTCGTTCAGCCCCTCGGGTTCGAGAAAAACCTGGTGGGAGGTCTTCTCCTCAAACCGCACAACCTTGTCTTCGATCGAAGGACAATAGCGCGGCCCGACGGAGTCGATTCGCCCGCCATACATCGCGGATCGGCCAAGGTTTTCACGGATAATTTCATGCGTCCGCTCATTCGTATGGGTGATCCCGCAAGAGATCTGCCGCGCCGCTGGCGCATCGGACATGAAGGAAAATAGCGTCGGGACATCGTCGCCCGGCTGCATCTCAAGTCCGTCCCAGTTGATCGACCGGCTGGACAGGCGCGGCGGCGTTCCGGTTTTAAGCCGCCCGAGGTCGAGGCCGAAACTGTCAATGCGCTCCGCAAGCCGGACAGACGGCTTATCGCCGATCCGCCCACCGGGGCGGGACACATCGCCGATATGAATAACGCCGCGCAAGAACGTGCCGGTTGTCAGAATGACTGCCCGGCTCCGCAACTTGGCCCCGTCCGCCAGAACGATTCCGGCGGCGCGGTCACCGCCCATGATAAGGTCAACCACCTCACCAGAAACAACGGTGATATTTGGGGCGGCGGCGATTTCATTCTGAACGGCCTGCTTATACAGCGCCCGATCGACCTGCGCGCGCGGGCCTTGAACGGCTGGGCCTTTGCGACGGTTAAGCAGCCGGAACTGGATGCCAGACGCATCCGCAGCTTCACCCATGACGCCGCCAAGCGCATCTATCTCTCTGACAAGATGGCCTTTTCCAAGGCCGCCAATCGCCGGGTTGCAGGACATGACGCCGATGGAATCCACGCCAAGCGTGACCAGCGCGGTGCGCGCACCCATCCGGTTCGCAGCAAGGGCCGCGTCTGCTCCGGCGTGGCCTCCGCCGACCACGATGACGTCAAAATCCAAATGTTTCACGTGAAACATCCTCTATTTTCCAAGGCAGAAGCTGGCGAAAATCTCGTCCAGAATGTTTTCTACATCGACACGACCGATCAATGAATCAAGGGCCCGGATCGCTGATCTGAGGTCTTCTGCCGCCAGTTCTGCGCGTTCTGAACCGCTGCTTACCTCATCCTGCGCTGATTCTAAAGCCTCCGCCGCGCGAGAGATTGCGATTCTGTGTCGTTCACGCGTAGCGATGGCTGCCGTGGCCGCGCGCGCTTCGAGGATTGTGGTAATCCGCGCGACCAAATCCGAAACACCCTGCCCGGTTTTGCCGGAGATGGACGGGCCATCGCCGCGCCCAAGATCACCCTTTCCATCAAGAACAATATCGTCGCCACTTGGTTCAAGTTCTGAGAACGAACTGTCGCCATCCATCAGGAAAACACGCAAATCTGCCGCCTTCGCCCGCTCAATCGCCCGCGCAATGCCGATACCTTCGACATGGTCGTCCGTGGCGCGCAGGCCGGCTGTGTCGAGGATTGTGACGGGCAGGCCGTTGAGGTCCATCCGCACCTCAATCACATCGCGGGTGGTTCCGGCGAATTCCGAGGTGATCGCAGCCTCTCGCCCGGAAAGCGCGTTGAGGAGTGTGGACTTTCCAACATTCGGCGGGCCGACAATCGCGACCTCAAACCCGTCGCGGATACGTTCAGCGATGCGGGAGCCATCCACCTCCTCAATCAACTCCGCCCGGACAGCCCCAATCAGGTCGAGGACTTCAGGCGAGACATCCACAGGCACATCTTCATCAGCGAAATCAATCGTCGCTTCCATCAAGGCTGCGGCGCGGATCAATTGGCTGCGCCATCCTTCAGCGCGGGCGCCAAGCGCGCCAGACAAAACCCGAAGCGCCTGCTTGCGCTGCGCCTCAGTTTCGGCATCGATCAGATCGGCGAGACCTTCGACCTGGGCAAGGTCAAGCCGTTCATTTTCAAGCGCACGGCGGGTGAATTCGCCCGGTTCAGCCAAGCGCAAACCATCGCGACCAGACAGGTCGCGCAGGACAGCGGCAACGGTGGCTTGACTGCCATGCAGATGAAGCTCCACAACCTCTTCGCCGGTAAAGCTGTGGCCGTCTTCGAACCACAGGATCAGCGCCTCATCCAGACGCCCGCCCTCATCATCCCGGATTACGCGGAGCGTCGCGACACGCGGTGTAGGAATCTCGCCCGCTATATCGGCCGCCACAGCACGGGCGCGCGGCCCGGAGATCCGAACCACGGCGACGCCCGCCTTGCCGCGGGCGGTTGCAAGGGCGTAGATCGTATCCATCTATTTAACTATCTGTAATTAAACGATAATTTAGGTGTTCATGGAATCGAAGAACTCTGAGTTCGTCTTGGTTTGCTTCAGCTTCGACAGCAGGAATTCGATGGCATCCGTGGTCCCCATCGGGTTCAGAATCCGACGCAGAACAAAGGTTTTTTGCAGGTCGATCTTGTCGATCAGCAGGTCTTCTTTTCGGGTGCCGGATTTCAGAATGTCGATGGCCGGGAACACGCGCTTGTCGGAGACTTTCCGATCCAGCACGATTTCAGAGTTACCGGTGCCTTTGAATTCTTCAAAGATCACTTCGTCCATCCGGCTGCCGGTATCGATCAGCGCGGTCGACACGATGGTGAGCGATCCACCCTCCTCGATATTCCGGGCGGCACCAAAGAAGCGTTTGGGGCGCTGCAGGGCGTTCGCGTCGACACCACCGGTCAGCACCTTACCCGAGGAAGGCACAACGGTGTTGTAAGCGCGGCCAAGGCGGGTGATGGAGTCGAGCAGGATCACAACGTCGCGCTTGTGTTCGACCAGTCGCTTCGCTTTTTCGATCACCATTTCCGCAACCGCTACGTGACGGGTCGCGGGTTCATCAAAGGTGGAGGACACAACCTCCCCCTTCACGGAACGCTGCATGTCGGTGACTTCTTCCGGGCGTTCGTCGATCAGAAGCACGATCAGGTAACATTCCGGGTGATTGCGTTCGATCGAATGTGCGATGTTTTGCAAGATCACGGTTTTACCGGTGCGCGGCGGTGCCACGATCAATGACCGCTGGCCTTTCCCGATTGGCGCGACCAGATCGATCACGCGGGCAGTTTTATCTTTGACTGTCGGATCCTCAATCTCAAGCTTCAGACGCTCATCCGGGTAAAGCGGTGTGAGGTTGTCGAAGTTGATCTTATGCTTGGCCTTTTCCGGTTCCTGGAAGTTGATCGCCGTGACGCCCGTCATGCAGAAGTAGTTTTCATTGTCGCGCGGCGCTTGAATGACACCTTCAACGGTATCCCCGGTGCGCAGCGAAAACTTCCGGATCATGTCAGGCGAAACATAGATGTCATCCGGACCGGGCAAATAGTTCGCCTCGGGCGAGCGGAGGAAGCCGAAGCCGTCCTGCAAAACCTCAAGCACGCCATCACCGCTGATTTCCCAATCTTCGTCGGCGCGTTCCTTGAGGATGGCGAACATCATGTCGCCCTTCCGCATGGTGGACGCGTTTTCAATCTCAAGCTCTTCGGCCATCGAAAGAAGGTCTTTCGGCGTGTGGGCTTTCAGCTCTGCAAGGGACAGGCGTTCTTGGGTCATATCAAACTCTCGGACCTCGCCTGACGGCGATGGAATATTTTCTGAATGGGAATCTACCCAGCCGGACGGCTGGTTTGGATGTTAGATAAGCGTCACGGGTGTTTAAGTCAATCGACCTCAGAAGGGTCGCGCGATGACTGATACGACGATGACAATCAGCAACAGGGTCGGCACCTCGTTCATCAAGCGATAGCGTCGCCCGGTCACGGTGTTTTCGCCGCGCAGGAAATCCTTGCGCCGATAGCCAAGCCAGTGATGGAACCATGTCATAGCCAGAACCGCGGCGGCCTTGGTCCAGGGCCAGATGGCCGACCAATCGACAACACCGGGGGTAAAGACCAAAAGCAGGCCAAAGACCCACGCGGCAGTCATCGCCGGGTTCATGATGACCCGCAGCAGTTTGACTTCCATCTTCTGAAACAACGCTTCGGTGGTTGAGCCCTGTTCGACCTCTTCAACGTGATAGACAAACAGGCGGGGAAGGTAGAACAGCCCGGCCATCCAAGCGATCACCGAAATCACATGGAGCACTTTGGTCCAGGGATATAGATCAATAAGAAGGTCAGACATTCCGGTTATCCCCATACACGGTCTGCGCCCTTCTAATAATAATTATATATAAAAGAAAAGATGATGATTTTGTAGGGAGGCCGAAATCTTGGGATTAAAGAATCCTCCACAGAGTCATGCAGAAGGTTCTTTGATGGGGATAAAATTGGGATAAGTTCCTGAGGTATTGGATAATTCTGTAAATATGAACAATATCAGTGGATTAGTATATTGCACCTGTGAATGAAACCGTGTGGGAATTTCTGGGCAAAACGCTATACGCACACTCTGCACAGATCAGATTTATCATTATCCACCGTGGATAAATCACCCCGTAATCTTGCCAAATAGCCGCACTTCCGGCAGAGCGGAGAGATATCCCCGATTTGGCCAAAACTTCACACACATCCACCCCAAGCGATCCACAGGTTCACGCACATGTCCGCGCCCATCATCCTCGCCTCTGGTTCGGAGATCCGCCACCGGCTGCTGCAAAACGCAGGCGTTCCGCATCGCGTTGAGGTCGCCCGTGTCGATGAAGAGATGATCCGCGATTCGATGTTGGCCGAGGGGCTGCCGCCGCGCGACATTGCGGATGCGTTGGCCGAACAGAAAGCGCGGAAGGTTAGCCAGAAAGAACCGGGCGCATTGGTGATCGGCTGCGATCAGGTTCTGGATTTCGACGGCAAGATTCTTGCGAAACCCGAAACACCCGACGTGGTGAAAGATCAACTAAGGGCTTTGCGTGGCAAACGGCATATGCTTCTATCGGCCGTCGTGATCTATCAGGATGCCAAACCCGTCTGGCGACACATTGGTCAGGTGCGCTTGCAGATGCACAATATTTCTGATGCGTTTATCGACGACTATGTCGCGCGAAACTGGGATAGCATTCGCCACTCCGTCGGCGGATACAAAGTCGAAGAAGAGGGCGCGCGGTTGTTTTCGCGCGTCGATGGCGATTTTTTCACCGTTCTGGGGCTGCCGCTTTTAGAGCTTTTGTCATATCTTACACTTAGGGGAGAGTTGACGAGATGAGTGATACCGCGATTCCATTGGCCGGCGTAATCGGCTCGCCAATCGAACACAGCAAGTCGCCGGCACTTCACGGGCATTGGCTGAAGCGTTACGGAATCAACGGCCATTACATTCCGATGAATGTCGCCCATGACGATCTGGCCGAGGTGATCGAACTGCTGCCGCGTCTGGGATTTGTCGGCGTCAACGTGACGATCCCGCATAAAGAGGCGGTGCTTGAGCTTGCAGATCTTGTTACCGACCGTGCCTCATTGATCGGCGCTGCAAATACGCTCATTTTCCACAAAGACGGACGGGTTCACGCGGATAACACTGACGGTTACGGATTTGTCGAAAACCTGCGCCAAGGGGCGCCGGGCTGGTCGGCAGCAGATGGACCGGCGGCGGTGTTTGGCGCAGGCGGCGCTGCGCGCGCGGTGATCGCGTCGCTGTTGGAAACCGGGGCAGAGGAAATCATGCTCGCCAATCGAACGCGATCCCGCGCGGATGCGTTACGCAGCGAATTTGGCCAGCGCGTTCACGTGTTTGAATGGGTTCAGGCGGGCAATATGCTTGAGGAAGCGGCGACCGTGGTCAATACCACATCGCTAGGCATGGTCGGAAAGCCGGAACTGAGGGTGCCGCTTGACGGACTGCGCAAGGATGCGACGGTGACGGACCTTGTCTACGCCCCGCTGGAAACGGCCTTTCTGGAAACTGCGCGGGAAAAGGGGTGTCGGACTGTCGATGGGCTGGGCATGTTGTTGTTCCAAGCCGCCCCGGCGTTTGAACGTTGGTTCGGGCAACGCCCCGATGTTGACGCCCAGACCCGCGATGCGGTCTTGTCCGCATGAGTCGACCGTTCCTGATCGGGCTAACCGGTTCAATCGGAATGGGAAAATCGACGACGGCCAGGATGTTTGCCGACGAAGGTGTTGCGGTCTGGGATGCGGATGCCGCCGTGCACCGGCTCTACGACAAAGGCGGCGCGGCGGTGCCCGAAATCGCAAATCTACATCCAGATGCGGTGATCAATAGTGCCGTCAGCCGCGCGGCGCTGAAAGACTGGATCGCCAAAGATCCAACCGCCCTTCGACAAATCGAAAGCGTCGTTCATCCCCTTGTCGCCGCCGACCGCGCGGAGTTCATCGAGGCCGCGGAGAGCGACATCGTCCTGCTCGACATCCCACTGCTGTTTGAAACCGGCAGCAGTGCCGATATGGATGCGGTTGTCGTCGTCACAGCCCCGGCCGATGTTCAGCGGTCGCGGGTTCTGGAGCGTCCGGGCATGACCGAAGCGCAGTTTGACGCGATTCTTGTCAAGCAACTGCCCGATGCCGAAAAGCGCCGCCGTGCGGATTACATTGTTGAGACCGTGACGCTTGAAGCGGCGCGGGATGCTGTGCGACATATCGTAGACCAAATCAGGAGACAGCAGACCGATGCGTGAAATCGTCCTCGACACCGAAACCACCGGGTTTGAGCCTGAGCAAGGCGACCGGATTGTCGAAATCGGCGCGGTTGAGCTGCTGAACCACGTTCCGACCGGGCGCACCTATCACCAATATATCAACCCCGAACGCGCCATGCCGAATGAAGCGTTCGAGGTTCACGGGCTGGGCGACGAATTCCTTGCCGATAAACCCGTGTTCAAAACCATCGCGCAGGCTTTCGTGGATTTCATCGAAGACTCGCGCCTTGTGATTCACAACGCAGCCTTTGACATGAAGTTCCTGAACGCCGAACTGAAATGGGCTGGTCACCCGCAACTGCCGATGGAACAGGCGCTGGATACGCTGGCCATCGCACGGCGGAAATTCCCCGGCTCCCCGGCGTCGCTGGATGCGCTGTGCCGTCGTTTCGGTATCGACAATTCATCGCGCACGCTGCACGGCGCGCTGCTCGACTCCGAAATTCTGGCCGAAGTTTATCTGGAGCTGATCGGCGGGCGGCAACCCGACTTTGGCTTGGCAAGCGGTGGCGGTCAATCGACCGGGCCGGGTGGCGAAACCGAATGGCGTCCGCAACAGCGGCCAAGCCCGCTGCCGCCTCGGATCACCGAGGATGAGGCCGCCGCCCATGCCGCGTTCGTGGCGGAAATGGGCGACGGTGCTTTGTGGAAAAAACTGTCTTAAGACACGTTGGTGTCGGCTTTTTCAGCCTCGGCCCGCCGTGCAAGCTCCTGACGATACAGCGCCACGAAATCGATGTTTTCGAGGTTCAACGCCGGGAAGCCGCCATCGCGGGTTACGTCGCTGACGATGCGGCGCACGAACGGGAACAGCATCCGCGGGCATTCGATCAGCAGATAGGGATGTAGCTGTTCTTCGGGCACGTTTTCGACGTGGAAGATGCCGCCATATTCAAGCTCCATCAGGAACAGGGGCTGGCCCTTGTCCTTGGTTTTGGAGTTGATCGTGAACTTCGCGATAATCTCATACTGATGTTCGACGCTGCGTTTCTTTGCGTCGAGGTTCACCTGAACCTGAATGTCCGGCTGAACGTCGCCCTGAATACCTTTTTGCGCGACGATATTCTCAAAAGACAGATCGCGGACGAACTGGCCCAAGACCTGCATTTTTACCTGCGCGGGCTGTTCTGCCGCGCCGTTTTCGTTTTCGGCCATTCTATACTCCCGATGGCGATGAGGTTGGCGGGGTATCTAGCAGGTCCGGGTTTCGGCCTCAATGCTTTGTCCAGCCAGACGGGCCGTGGGTCGGCTTTTTCGGCGGCTGAACCTCTTGAAAATCACCGTCGATGATATCCGGGTCTTGCGGATGCGGGCGGTGCGGGTCCGGTTGATCCGGTCCCATCGAAAAGCTCTGCACTTTGACGCGGGCGCGCAGATAGCGATACGCGGCGCGGCGGAACGGCGGGAACAGCAGCAAAAAACCGACCGTGTCGGTGAAGAATCCCGGTGTCAGCAATAGCGCCCCGGCGATCAGGATCATTGCGCCATGCGCCAAAGGTTCGGTCGGGTCGCGCAGTTCAGAGAACGATCCGCGCAGTTCATTGATCGCCAGCGCCCCCTGCGTGCGCACCAGCCATGTGCCAAGAACCGCTGTCAGAACAACAATCGCAAGCGTCGGGAACAGCCCGATTGCCCCGCCCAACTGGATGAACAAGGCGATTTCAATCAGCGGAACCGCGATAAAGATTAGCAACAACCACATATGACCCTCTTTTCCGGCGCGTCGTGAGGTGGACTTGGACCGACCCACGCCCTACATATGAACGGTGAACACGTGTTACCATCCTTTCGTGAGGTCCGAATGAGCTCTTCTGCGATCCAACTGCTGGTTTTGGCCGGCGTTGCCATATTTCTGATCCTGAAGCTGCGTGGTGTGCTTGGCACCCGCGAAGGGTTTGAAAAACCGGCAATCCGTGCCGATGACACTGTAACCCAGCGCCGCGCTGGGCTTGAGGTGATTGAGGGCGGGCCAGACCGCGACATCACGGACCATGTGGCCGAGGGCAGCCCCGAGGCCGAAGCGCTTGCCGCGATGAAAGAGGCAGAGCCGGGCTTTAACGTCGGCGAATTCCTGCAAGGCGCGCGTGGGGCCTACGAAATGATCCTGATGGGGTTCGAACGTGGCGATATGGATTCGCTGCGGCCTTTCCTGTCGGACGATGTCTTTGACAGTTTTGTCGATGTCGTCGCGGCACGCGAGGATAAGGGCCTGACCATCGACGCCGAATTCATCGGTGTGCGCGAGGTTGCGGTGATCGACGCGAATTTCGACCAAAATTCCCGCGAGGGCGAGGTGAAAGTTCGCTTCGCTGGTGAACTCACGTCGGTCGTGCGCGACAGTGGCGGCGACATCGTCGAAGGCAAACCGCACGAGATTAAACGCCAGAAAGATATCTGGACCTTCGCCCGCAAGATGGGAACGAACGATCCGAATTGGTTGCTGGTCGCCACCGGGGAATGATGCGTGGGGTGTGGTCGGCGCTTGTCCTGGCGGTGTTGTCGATGACAGCACCCGTCAAGGCAAAGGATGCGACCTACAGCCTTTTGCGGTTTGATGAGCTTTCCGGCTGGGAAGACGACGACCACCAAGAAGCGCTTTCGGTCTTTCTGGAAACCTGCGGCGATATGAATGGGGCGGAGTGGACCGCGCTTTGCGCGCTCGCGACGACACAGCCCTCGGCCCGCACCTTCTTTGAAATCTTCTTCCGCCCGGTGATGGTGGAGGATGGCAGCCCCGCCATGTTCACCGGCTATTTTGAACCGGAGCTTTCGGGGTCGCTTCAGCCCACAGCGCGGTTCCGCTACCCCCTCTATCGCAAGCCGCCAGAGGCCGATGGACTATGGCTGACCCGACGAGAGATTGAGGAAACCGGAGCACTCCACAATCGGGGGCTTGAGATTTGTTGGGTAGATAACCCGGTCGATGTGTTCTTTCTGCAAATCCAAGGCTCGGGGAGGGTGCGTCTGACCAATGGCAACGTGATCCGCGTTGGTTATGGCGGGGCGAACGGCCAACCCTATCGATCTGTTGGCGAAGAGCTGGTGCGGCGCGGCGTCTACCAGCCGCATCAGGTGTCCGCGCAGGTGATCCGCAATTGGGTGCAGCGCAATCCGACGGATGGGACCGAACTGCTGCGGCACAATCCGTCTTTCGTGTTTTTCCGCAAGCTGCGGGATCTGGCCCCGGACCGTGGGCCGCTTGGCGCGATGAACCGGTCGATCACCACGCTGCGGACGATTGCGGTCGATCCGCTTTATACCCCGCTTGGCGCACCGGTTTGGATTGAGAAAGAGGGCAAAGATCCGATGACCCGGCTGATGGTCGCGCAAGATACAGGCTCTGCCATCAAGGGCGCGCAGCGTGCGGATATCTTTTTCGGCTCCGGGGATGATGCGGGGCGGGTTGCGGGGCGTATTCGTGATCCGGGGCGGTTGGTGATGTTGTTGCCGATTCAGATCGCGTTTGAGCTGGTGCCCGAGGGGGCAGGATGACGCGCAAGCGTCGCCACCTGCGCCCGGACGAAGAAGAGCTTTGGGCGCGTGTCGCAAAAACGGCAAAACCAATCCGCCCGCCAGAGTTTCGGACCAGCAACCTGACTGAACCGAAACAAAACGGCGCGGCAGACGACTCGCCGCGTCCGATTGAACCGTTTTCTATCCGCAGCGGTGCGAAGCCCGCGACCCGGATGGACCTTATCCCGTCGATTTCCGATCAGCTTTCACGTCAGCCAGTGCAGATGGATGGCAAGGCTTTCGGCAAACTTCGGCGGGGCAAGATGACGCCCGACGCCAAGATCGACCTGCACGGCATGACGCTCGCCCGTGCGCATCCGGCTTTGACAAGCTTCGTGCTAAATGCCCACGCCTCGGGCAAACGGCTGGTTCTGGTCATCACCGGCAAGGGCAGGCAGCGCGACGATCACGGGCCAATCCCGGAACGGCGCGGTGTTCTGAAACATCAAGTGCCGCAGTGGCTGCAATCCGGGCCGCTTCGTTCTGTGGTTCTTCAGGTGGCCCAAGCACATGTTCGTCATGGCGGAAGCGGCGCGTATTACGTCTATCTAAGGCGCAATCGCTAAGGTCTTTCGGACGCGCCCAACCGCGACCGCCACGATGGACGACGCGAGCGTGATATAGGCTGCGATCCCGAACATCTGCTGTTCGAAATTCACGCCAAGATCAATCAGCTCCCCGGTAATCGCTGGCCCAATGGCAGAGCCGAGCACCATCACCGCCGCCGCCATCGCCTTGATCGACCCAAGGTGGCGGGTGCCGTAGAACTCTGCCCAGAACGCGCTTGATAGGGTCGATTGCCCGCCTTGGGTCAGCGCCATGACCGCCATCGCGCCGCCCGCTGCCCACGGCGAATGGGCAAGGCCGAACAAAACGAACCCCAGCGCGAGCGGCAGTTGATAGATCGGCATCAACCGCCCGGTTCCGATCCGGTCGATCAGCCATCCGAACCCAAGGGCGGAAAGCACGCTGACAATCGTATAAATCGGGATCAATGCAACGAAGGCCGCATGGCTCCACCCCTTTACTTCGGCGATGTGGACCTGCTGGAAAAAGAATGACGTGACAAAGGCCGACGGGGCGACAAGCGCGGGGGCCAGCGCCCAGAACAGCCAGTGTCGCAACGCGCCGTTCCGGGTCCAGTGAATGCCCGCCATGCCGGATGCGTGGGTTTCTTCGGCAACCGATCGCGGCGTGCGTTCCTGGCGCAGAAGCAGCATCAGCAGCGGGATCAGCAAGACGACAACAACCGCGCAGCCGATCCAAAGTGACCGCCACGAATAGAAGCCAAGCAGCGCGACGAAGATCAGCGGCAGCAAAGCCTCCCCCGCCGCGAAACCAAGTGACGCGATGGCAAGCGCCCGGCCCCGCGCCGCCACAAACCACCGCGCCATACCAACGGCAGATACATGCGGTAACATTCCTTGCCCGGCAAGCCTCAGCGAGAAGATCACGAACGGCAGCGCCCATGCCGCCGAGACCGTCGCCATCGCAACACATGCCCCGGCAAGGCCAAGGAACACGAACGCCCCAAGGTGGCGCACGCGAAAGATGTCGGTCAGCCCGCCCGCCCAGATCATCACGACGGCAGAGGCCATCGTGCCTAATGAATATAGCCCGCCCCAAGCGCCGTGGCTTAGATTGAACTCTGCCCGGATTTCACCGGCGAAGATCGAAATGAAAAAGGTCTGCCCAAAGCTCGACACCAACGTCAGAAGCATACCAGCGGCGAGCCATTGTGCATTGGCCCGCAGGAACGCGCCAAACCTCATTGCACGCCAGCGGCAGCGGGGTTGAGGATGACTTGCGTGGCGTTCTGGACCGTCAGCACCGTGCCGGGGATCAGCCCCGCGCGCCCCGATGGATCGTTGGCGAACGCCGCCTCAATCCCCGGTGCGAGCTTAAGGATGCGAATCAATGCGGGTGAGGTTGCTGCGCTGAAATGGCCAACCGGGCCGTCCGAGAACTCCGATAGGTCAAAGATCGTAACCTCAAGATCCGACAGAATCTCCGGGTCCGTGACATTACCCAGCCGATCCGTCCGCCCGGTCAGCCGCGCCGACAGTCGCAGCGCTCGATCCCGGTCAGAGGAAAAGATCGCGAAGGGTTGCGGCAAATCCCCGATCCGTGCGGCTTGCTGGCGGAACAGATCAATGTCGATATCTGGGGATAGCAGAACGACCCCGCCCACCTGCCGATCAAGGCTGCGCGGGTTGGCGATCGCCATCTGGCGCAGGGTTTCCATGACAAGCTGCGCGCCGATCGAGTGGCCGACGAGCAGAACCTCGTTCGCTCCGGCTGAGCGGACGACTGACAAAAGCTCCTCTAACCCGTCGCGGGCGAATAACACGCTGTCGTGGTCGTAGGCATAACCCAAGGCGCTGCCTGCGCTGGGCCAGGAATAGTGAACCGCAACGTCGGGCAGCCCGAAATCATGCGACATCTGGGCAAGCCGATAGACGCCATCAGAAAACGTGTTGTTGAACCCGTGAACATAGATGATCGCAACGCGTTTGCCGACTGGGCGGGTCAGCAGGGCTTGGCGCAGGTCGCGCCGAAACTCTCCGACACCCTGAAACAAAACCTCTTCCGTTGCTATGAAATGCTGCGTGGCGTCCGGTGCCTGTCGGGGCCATTCGATGCGCCCCGTTTCATGCGCGGGCGGGACGGACACATCGTAACGGGCAAAAGCCAGATCGCCCGACCGTTCCGCCCCGAACCGCGTTTCTGGGTCACGTTGCCGGGTCGTTCCGACAAAAACGCGCTGCACCTCGCCGACGGATGCGGCGGCTTCGTCCACGACAATGACGGGCCGCGGCCCGCAGGCCGTCAGCAGCACAGCGATAGCTGCGGTCAGAAGGAAACGTAGAACCGGCACAAGCGCGACTTTCAAAGGGTCGATATCGCGCTTGCCCTAGCAGGTTTTAAAACGGTCGCCTAGAGCACGTAGCGGCTGAGATCGGCAGAGCGGGTGAGTTCGCCGAGGTTCTCTTCGACAAAATCCGCGTTCACCTCAACGCTTTCACCAGCGCGGTCGGGGGCGGTGAATCCAAGCTCCTCGAACACACGCTCCATCACCGTGTAAAGCCGCCGCGCGCCGATGTTTTCGACCGATTGGTTCACGTCTGCGGCGATCTTGGCAAGGGCTGCGATTCCGTCTTCTGTGAAGGTCACGGTCACGTCTTCGGTGCCCATCAAGGCCGTATATTGCCGCGTCAGCGCATTGTCGGTTTCGGTCAGGATGCGCACGAAATCTTCTTCGGTCAGTGGACGCAGCTCGACCCGGATCGGCAAGCGACCCTGCAGTTCGGGCAACAGATCGGATGGCTTTGCAATGTGAAACGCGCCAGAGGCAATGAACAGGATGTGGTCGGTCTTGATCGTGCCGTGCTTTGTGCTGACGACGGTGCCTTCGATCAGGGGCAGCAAATCGCGCTGCACGCCTTCGCGGCTGACCTCGCCACCACGCGCGTCGGCGCGGGCGCAGACCTTGTCGATCTCGTCCAGAAACACGATGCCGTTCTGTTCGACCGCTTCGAGCGCGGCCTTGGTCACGGCCTCGTCGTCAAGCAGCTTGTCAGCTTCTTCGCCAATCAGAATTTCATAGCTTTCGGCGACGGTCATCTTGCGCCGCACGGTGCGACCACCCATTGCCTTGCCGAAGATATCACCGAGGTTCATCATGCCGCCCATCGGCCCACCGCCACCGGGTTGGCCGGGAATTTCAAACGACGCCATCGGGTTTGAGGTGTCGGCAACGTCGAGCTCGATGATCGTGTCGTCAAGCTCTCCCTTCTTCAGCTTATCGCGAAACATCTTGCGGGTTCCGTCGCGGGAGTCCGTTCCGGCAAGCGCTTCGATCACGCGTTCTTCTGCGGCGCCGTGGGCGGCGGCCTTCACGTCTTCGCGCATCTGTTCGCGGGTCATCGTGACAGCGTTTTCAACAAGGTCGCGGATGATCTGTTCCACGTCACGACCGACATAGCCGACCTCGGTGAACTTCGTCGCCTCGACCTTGATGAACGGCGCGCGGGCAAGCTTGGCCAGACGCCGGCTGATTTCGGTTTTACCAACGCCGGTCGGCCCGATCATCAGGATGTTTTTCGGATATACCTCGTCGCGCAGATCATCACCGATCTGCTTGCGCCGCCAGCGGTTGCGCAGGGCAACGGCCACGGCACGTTTCGCGCCCTTCTGGCCGATGATAAACCGGTCAAGTTCGGATACGATTTCACGGGGTGTCAGGTCGGTCATTTCGCGATCCGCTCCACTGTCAGGTTGCCGTTGGTGTAAACGCAAATGTCGGCGGCGATGGCCATTGCTTTGCGGGCGACATCTTCTGCGGAGCCTTCGGATTCCATCAACCCGCGCGCCGCCGCCAGCGCGAAATTCCCGCCGGAGCCGATCGCGGCCACGTCATGTTCCGGTTCCAGCACATCGCCCGCGCCAGTAATCACGTAAAGCTCTGCCCCGTCGCTGACGATCAGCAGCGCCTCGAGCTTTTGCAGGTATTTATCCGTGCGCCAGTCTTTCGCCAATTCGACCGAGGCGCGCTGCAGCTGCCCCGGTGTCGCCTCAAGCTTCGCCTCAAGCCGTTCAAGCAGCGTGAAGGCATCCGCTGTCGATCCGGCAAACCCGGCAACCACGTCATAGCCGCCCGGTGACAAGCGGCGCACCTTACGGGCAGATCCCTTGATGACCGTCTGGCCAAGGCTCACCTGCCCGTCGCCGGCGATCACAACCTCACCGCCGCGCCTGACGCCGATGATCGTTGTGCCGTGCCAACCGGGGAATTGATCGTCTGCCATGTTTCGCCTCCGTTCGTTCGGGCCTATATGGACGCGCACCGCCTGTCAGACAAGCGCGCCATAGAAAAAGGGCGCCCGAAGACGCCCTTTCCCTCGTATTAATCTGGGATCAGATGGCTTCCTTGATCCAACCTTCAAGCGCGGCCTTTGGGGCGGCGCCGACCTTGTTCGACACGACTTCGCCATCCTTGAACATGAACAGCGCCGGAATGCCGCGAACGCCCATCTGTGCGGGGGAGTTCGGGTTTTCGTCCACGTTGACCTTGACGATTTTCACCTTGCCTTCGTACTCGGTCGAAAGTTCTTCAAGCGCTGGGCCGATCTGCTTACAGGGGCCACACCATTCGGCCCAGAAATCCACGATGACAGGGATATCAGAGCTTTTGACTTCGGCGTCGAAGGTTTCGTCAGTCACGGCGACAGTTGCCATTTCGGTTCTCCAAATCAGGAATAAGTTGCCATGAACGTATGTGCCCCCCCCTTTGGCGTCAAGCCACGGTGGCGTCGGAAAACGCGGCGATCACGATGTCTTGTGGCAGCGGCATCAACGTTGCCGTGCGGGTCCAAAGAATGGCGGACTCCACCCGCTTTGCCGGATAGATCTGTTGCAAGGCGGCGTGGTAGGCGCCCATCTGCCGCAAGAGGCCGTCGGGCACGTATTCGGGGCGGGTTGGCACGACCGCGTTGGATTTGAAATCAACCGCCATCACGCGGTTTTCCTCGACGATCAGCCGGTCGATGGCACCGTGGATGCGGGCGTTGCCGAGTTCGGAAAGCTGCGCGCTGATGTCGACCTCGGCCAGCGTTGTGGGGTCGAAGAGGAAGGACAACTTCGCCGCTTTCAGAACTCGCTGCGCTTCATCAAACAGCTCTGCCGTTTCGTCGGTTGAAATTGGCGTGGTCGGATCGGCCAGAAGGTCGTTGACGAGTGCGCCCCACTGATCCGGCGCGTGACGCGGCAGATGTTCCAGCAAGCGGTGCAAACGACTGCCGCGCAGCTTGGCGGCCTCTTCATCCAGCCCCGCTTCACCCGGCAACGCCTTCGCCCTGCCAAGGTCGGACGGACGCAGGGTTTTGGCCGCCTCAACCGGGGCAGGCGCCGGCGTTTGCGTCCAGTCGGGCAGCGCCGCTGGTGTGGTTGTCGCCGCGCCTGCATCCGACGGTGCGGTGCGCGACCAATCGCCCTCCTCCAGCCGCAGACCACCGCCGAAAACAAAAGGGTGCGATACTGCGCCGGCGGTTTCCAGGCCACGCCCAATCGTTTCAAACCAGCTTTTGCCATCGCTTCCCAACTCGCCCGCGGCGGCGACGATCAACCAGGTTTCCGCCCGCGTCATCGCGACGTAAAGCAGGCGATCCCGTTCCGCATCCTGCCGTGCTTTCTGGGCGTCGTAGGCGGTAACAACCAGATCGGGCTGCATATCCTTCGGCGTGCCCCAGATCGCCAGATCGTCCGCCATCAGGATTTCATCCTTCAGCGTCGATTTGCGCTGGGCAGTGTCGGGCAGGATGACAATCGGCGCCTCAAGCCCCTTCGCGCCATGCACGGTCATCACACGAATCCTGTCGCTGGCGCTGTCCATCTGGCGCTTAACTTCGATGTCATCGGTTTGCAGCCAGACGAGGAAACCGGTCAGGCTCGGCACCTCCATCCGTTCATAAGACAGCGCTTGCGACAATAGCGCGTCGATCCCGTCCTCCGCCTCTGCCCCCAACCGCGCAAGAAGGTTCATACGCCCCCGGTGGCGGGTCAGGATACGTTCGATCAGATCGTACGGTCGCAGAAAATCCGCGGCTGCCCGAAGTGCGCGGAGCGTGGCGACGGTTTCGGGATAAGCGTCGGCGCGATTGCGGAGCGTTTCCCAAAGATGCCGCTCCTCCCTGCCGTGCGCGAGTGTGTGCAGGTCTTTCAGCGACCAGCCAAACAGCGGAGAGCGCAAAGCAGCGGCGAGCGATAGGCTGTCCTCAGGTGTCGCAAGGAATGACAGCAGCGCCGCGATATCCTTGACTGCAAGCTCCCCTCCGACTTTCAGGCGATCCGCCCCGGCCATCGGCAGCCCGCGCTCCTTACAGGCGCGGATGATTTCGTGAAACAGATCTGACCGCCGCTGAACGAGGATCAGAATGTCGCCCGCCCGCACCTTGCGCATGGTGTAGTTGCCGGAGTTGTCGGGCGCATCGGGAATATCGGCGTGCCCGATCATCGAGTCGATCTGATTCGCGATCCGGTTCGCCAAAACGACGAACTGATGGTTCTCGGCCAGCAGGTCGACGGGATCATACCATTCGGTGTCGTCCGGCTTGTCCGCCACGGGGACGACCGGCCAAAGATCGACGCGACCGGGCATATTGGCCTTGAACGCGATGTGCTGCGCGTGCCCGCCCAGCCCGCTATCTGCCCGGTCCTGAAACGTCGAGTCAACCACCCGCAGGATCGGCGCGGCGGATCGGAAAGAATACTCCATCTCCATCGACCGAAGCTGTCCTTCGGCGTCCGACAAACGGCTTTCAAACAGCGCGCGCATCCGGTCGAAGCCTTCCGGGTCAGCGCCCTGAAACGAATAGATCGATTGTTTTTTGTCCCCGACAACGAATATCGACCGCTCCGCATTGGCGCGCGCGCCCTCGCCCGCCGTGAATTCCTGCGCGAGCCGTTCAATCACGTCCCACTGCGGCGGGCTGGTGTCTTGCGCCTCATCCACAAGGATATGATCGATGCCACCGTCCAGCCGGAACAGCACCCACTGCGCGACGACCGGATCGTTCAGCAACGCTCGCGACCGCAAGATCAGATCATCAAAGTCGAGCCACCCCCGCGCCTGCTTGCGCTGTTCGTAGAGCGGCAGGAACACAGCCGCGAACTGATGAAGTGCGAGCGTTTTTTGGGCAACATAGAGACGTATTCGGCGACTTCGCCCCTCCTCCACCCGCTGCATCAGGGCGTTGATCGCCGGCATCGCGTCGCCCAGTGCCTTGCGCGTGTTCTGCGTCGGGAATGCGTCGATCTTTGCAGTGAACGCGCCAGCCTTCGCTGTCGCACCGGTCAGCATCACGGATTCCAAAATTTCCAGATCGGTATAGCGGATATTGGACGGATCCATCGCGTCGAGCTTTTTCGCCGCCTTATTATCCATGCTTGACCCAGCGGCGAGCGCGGTGCGCAGTGTCGCCAGCAACGCCCCGTCGCCGGGCAAAACCACATTGCGAAGGATGGTTTGCTCGGTTTCATCCGCATCAAGACCCATCCGCTGGGCAAGCGTCGGCCAGTCGATAGCATCAGCGAACTCCGTCCGCCGCTTCACGACCTCGGCGGAAAGTTTCGAAAAATCTTCCCCGGAATATTGCGCGGCAAGGGTATCGATGATGGCGATATGCTCGCCATCGGCCATGTCCTCGATGATCTCGCCGCGCAAAAGTTCCGCCGCGCGGTCGTCCATTTCCTTGAATTGCGGAGAAACGCCCGCTTCCAACGGAAACCGCCGCAAAAGCGATGCGCAAAACGAGTGGATCGTCTGAATCTTCAACCCGCCCGGCGTTTCGATGGCGCGGGCGAACAGGCGCCGCGCCTCGGCCCGCATTTTATTGTCGATCTGCCCGTCGACCCCAAGGGCGCGCAGCCCGTCGGTAATCGCCTCATCCCCCAGCATCGCCCACGACCCAAGGCGCTGGAACAGGCGGTTCTGCATCTCGGACGCGGCGGCCTTGGTGTAGGTCAGGCACAGGATATGCTGCGGCGACACCCCGTTCAGCAAGAGCCGCGCGACGCGATCGGTCAGAACCCGCGTCTTGCCGGAGCCCGCGTTTGCCGAGAGCCAGACAGACCCCGACGGGTCCGCCGCCTGCACCTGCCGTTCGGTGGCTGCGTCGCGCCGGGTCATGCGACATCCTCCGGGTCAGGCTGCATCGTTTCATCCCATTCGCCGTAGCGCGATAGGTGATCGTATTCGCCTTCAAACCGCTGCTTTTCGACGGCGCGGCGGGCGGTATAGCCCCTGTTTTCGCTGAAATAGGCTCTAATCAACTCGGAAAGCTCTTCCCACACCTTTCCGACGGCAACATCGTCAAGTGGCGCGGGCTCTTCCTTGGGCTTTGCGCCGAGGCCGATGTAAACCGCGCCGCCGACCGGAGTCGGCCCGAGTTTTTCAAACCCGCCCCGCTCAACCATCGCGGCTTCTAGCAGCAACTGCTTGTCGAACGCCTTTTGCTGCGGCTGGGTCGGCGGGCTTCCGGTTTTGTAGTCGTAGATAAAGGCCGTTCCGTCAGGCGCGCAGTCAATACGGTCTGCATTCGCGGTGAGAGTGAAGCCGATATCGGACAGCGTGGCGCGGCCGGATTCTTCAAACAGGAACGGCTCGGCATCTCGCTGGCGAGCTACTTCGCCAGCAATAAACCAATCCGCAACGCGGACGAGCTTGGCCAACCAGATCCGCCGCGCGGCGGGCCATGGGGCCTCTTCGTCCAGGATCTGTTCGGCTGTTCGCAGAAGCGCGTCGGTCGACAGCACGTTCTGGCGAATGAACGCGTCGAGGATTTTGTGCACAATAATCCCCCGCATCAACGCGTCGGGCATTTTCTGAAGCGGGTTGAGCGCGCGCAGGTTCAGCACATAGCGCGCATAGACGGCAAAGGGGTCACGGATCAGGGTTTTGATCTGCGTGACCGGCAATTCGCTTGGCCGCTGATCGCGCGGGGGGCGGGGGGATGGGCGCTTTTCAGGCGAAATAGGCTCTGATTTAATATCAATTCGCGCCGCCAGGTCAAGCCATTGCTCTCCCCTGTTCCGCATGTCGCCAAGTGCCTGAACCCCCCCTTGATCCGCCAAACCACCCAGCAGGTTCGTCAGTCGATTGACCCAGCGGGAGGGCACAGTCTCCGCCTCTGCATCGCGGATCGCACGGGTTAGCCAGACTTCCTTCGCGGCGATCGCCAATTGGAAGTCATGCGCCGATAGTCCGATCCGCCGTTCAGGCAGCAAAAGCCCGGCATTCTTGCGCATTTCGCGGTTGAGCCATGGATCAGGGGCGGGCGGTTCCGGCCAGACGCCATCGTTTAGCCCCCCGAGGATAACAAGGTCGGCACCCTGAACGCGCGCCTCAAGCGTGCCCCAGATCATGATGTTGGGGTGTGGGCGGATGGGATCGCGCACCTCCCCTTGGTTGAGAACCGACAGAAACAGCGCATCGTATTCCGCAGCGGTCATTTCGCCGCCATGCTGCGCCTCTTGCCGAAGCTCCGTGACGATGCGTAGCGCTTCCTTGCCTGCGGGCTTTTCCCAAAGCTCGCCGAGGGTTGTGCCGTCAGGCCCAGACGAAAGCGCGGCGGCGATGTCGAGGTGTTCGGCAAGGTGGGCATCAAGCGAGCGGGTTCCGGCGCGTTCTCGGCCGCAAATCAGGCTGGCGATCCAATCGGCCCATTCCGCGCGGCCATCCTCGCCGCCCTTGGCGGCCCATGCGGACAGGTCGTCCGGCCCCGGGAAGGGTGGACCATGTCGGCGCAGCGAAAGCTCCAACTCCCGCGTCCATAACAGGTGCTGGCCGCGACCCTCACCCCCGGTATTCGCGAGGGGGTGTTTGAGCAGCGCCAGAAGCGCATCAGACGTCAATTTCTGCCGGAACAGAGACGAAACATGCCGCAAGAAACGGCCCGGCGCGGATAGACCAAGCGGCCGACCTGCGCTGTCGTCCGGCTCTATCCCCCAGCGATCCAGCGCGGCGGTGACCTGCCGCGTCAGCAGCCGATCCGGGGAGATCAAGGCGGCGGTCTCGCCGCGCTCCGCCGCTTGGCGCAGGCGCAGGGCGATGGCGACAGCCTCCGCTCGGACGGAAGGGGCTTCGATCAGGGTGGCGGCCCCAGTCGCTTCGCCAATATCGTCAAGCGCTGCGCCTTCGACCATCCATTGATCTGTCACCGGTGCCGGACGCAGCGCGAGGGACACAAGGCGGTTGCGGGCGGGGCATGGCGGCTGCGTTTGATCCCACGGCAAAATATCGTCACGGGTGACATCCAGCGCCGCCATCAGCCGGGCAAAGCGAAATTGCGGATGATCCTCAGCCGTCAGCGCGTCATCCATGCCGCGCCAGACATCGGCGGGCGTGTCGAAATCGAAGCCCGGCAGAACCAACGCCCCCTGCGGCAGCTGCGCGACGGCCCGCATCAGCAGTTGCGTCGTGCCGCGCGACCCGGTCGACCCTGCGATAATCACCGGATGGTCCGGCGGCGCGACCTTCCAGCGCTCAACCAGACGCTCAACAACGCGCCGCTGTCGCGCCTCGGCATCTGGTGCGTCGGCCACGAAGAGCTGCTGCGCGAGGTCGACGAACCGCTTGGCGCGATCCCAATGGCCGGACTGGTCGGTGATATCGAGCTTTTGAATCGCGTCGGCGGTCACGCCCTCCCCCTGCATTTCATCAAGCAGGGAGGCAAGGCTATCGGCGAGGTCAAAGATCGCGGATCGCGGCGCGAGATCGGGTTCCTGATCGAGGAGTTTTGAGATGAGCTGTGCAAGCTCCAACCGCCGTCGCAGGGGTGGCACTGCGGGCGGAATGTCGGCCATCGACACATCGCTGGCAAGGTCGGTGACAAGTCGAAGCCGGGGCAGCAGGATCGGCGGGCCGGAGTCAAACAACGCGCGGACCCGGCGCTGCATCCGGCGGGTGTTCAGAAAGACTTCGGCACGGGCGAGGCATTCGGGTGCGCGGCCTGAATTCCGCTGAATTAGACCCGAAACCAATGCCTGCGCAAAGTCGACGCCGGGTGGCAACGCAAAGATCCGGGGCTTATCGGAATGCTCAAACATCGCGGTCCCCGCGAAGCAGGTTTTCAGCGTCCTGAATGCCGTGGGGCGTGCCGACATCACACCACGCGCCGGGGTAACGCAGACCGAAAACGCGACCATCGCTGAGCATCCGGTCCCACACGACGTTGAGGGAAAACGCCGCGTCTGTGATATCCGCGAGCCTGTCGGTCTTGATAATCTGCGCGCCGGAATAGATCAGCCCCGGACCGCGCGTGATCTGACCGTCTTTTCCCAACACGAAATCCCCCGCGCCGGAATGCCCGTGGGCGGCCTCGGGCGCAATCAACAGCAACAGCGCGTCCATGATTTCAGGGCTCCAAGCATCGGACAGGGCGGTCAGCGGGTTCGGTCCGCGCCAGATCGAATCGGAATTGAGCGTATAGACCGGCCCCGGCCGAAGAAGCGGCAGCGCCTTCCTCAGCCCGCCGCCGGTTTCGAGGATGTCGCCGGTTTCCTCCGATATCGTCACGGACCGGCCGGCGAGATGCCTGCGCATCATTTCGGCCCTGTAATGCACATTAACGATTTTGCGTGTGATCCCGGCGCTTTCAACGATGTCGAGCGTGTGGTCAATCAGCGCCCGCCCGGCGACATTAATCAGGGGCTTTGGTCGATCAGCGGTCAGGGCGCCCATCCGGGTGCCGAACCCGGCGGCGAAGACCATTGCGGATGTGGGGGTGTCAGGCGTCATGCGGATTTCAACGCCTCGCGTAATTCAGGTTTTGGTGCTGGTAGGGCGCGCGGGATCATGGGCTGCAGGTCGGCCATGATCGGGTGCGACAGGTCGCTCATCAGATGGCCCCAGACGCGGGGCAATAGGTCGATGTAATGCGGCTTTCCGCGCAACCGCGCGAGGCGGGCAAAAACGCCGAGGATGCGCAGATTACGCTGCGTCGCCTGGACAGCACAGGCGGCGCGGAATTGATCGGGGTCGGTGTCGGTCGCGGCTGTATATCGGTCGATCATCGCGGCGACGACCTCTGGCGCAACGTCACGTCGCGCGTCTTCGAGGAGGGAGATCAGATCGTACGCCCGATGCCCCGCCAGCGCGTCTTGAAAATCGAGCAAGCCGACCCGTGCGACGCCTTCCCGCCCCGGCAACCAAACGAGATTTTCGGCGTGATAGTCCCGCAGAATGATCACATCGGTGTCGGGCGTGTGGGCGGTAAGGAGCGTTTGGAGTTGGGCGATGATGTCTGCTTCCAGAGCGGCATCGCGCTGATCCGATGGCGCGTAAAAGTCGAAGACGGGGCGGATGTAGTCCGCCATCATCTCGGCGGTGTAGGGTGCGACGAAAGGCGGGCAGGGTGTGTTGTGCAGGTCGATCAGAACGTCGACGGCGGCCTCAAAAAGGGGGCGTTCCTTCGCCGGGTCGGCGGTGATCACCTTGGCGAAGCTCGCGTCGCCGAAATCTTCGAGCAGCATCAGGCCGGTTGCGTCGTCCCGTGCGTAAATCTCTGGCGCGGACAGGCTCGATTGACGCAAGAAATCCGCGACCTCAACGAAGGGGGCAAGGCCAGCACCGTCCCCCGGCGGATCGTCCATCAGAATCGCGGTGCGGTTGTCGAGCGTCAGCCTCTCATATCGTCGGGCAGAGGCGTCGCCCGCCAGGTGCGTGCGGTCGGCTTTTACCCATCGCGCACCTGTCAGGAAGGCGGTGATTTCCGCGCTTCGATTAGTCATTGACCTGCCTGAGGATACTCATCCAACGCTCCGCCCCCGCAGTGGCGGTCAGTTGGCGGGCGTCAGGGTCGGCGTCGAGCGCGAAGGTCAGGCGCAGCGCATTTTGTGGAACATCGTCGCCCAGCCGATCCGGCCATTCGATGATGCAGATCGCGTCCTCTAGTGCATCCTCAAGCCCCAGTTCGGACAGTTCGCTTGGGTCGGTGAGGCGATAAAGATCGAGGTGCCAGATTTCGCCCGCGTCGGTTTCGTAGGTCTGAACCAGCGTGAAGGTGGGGGAGGGAACATCCTCTGGGTCCGTCAGCATGGACTGGATAATCGACCGGGCGAAGTGGGTTTTGCCGGCACCAATCGGGCCTTCTAAAAGCAGCGTATCGCCCGGCTTCAACGCACCCGCGATGGTCCGCGCCAAGGCGGCGGAGTCTTCGGGTGATTTCAGATGGCGGTGGGCGGCGTCGCGAAGCATGGGCCGACTGTAGCCGGAAGATCAGGCGCTGCAAGGCGGTTCATGCGTCAACGGTTTCGGGCGCGCCTTCTTTTTCGTTCTGCGCCGCTGGTATGTTTGCTTCGGGCGTGAATCCAACCAATGTCGCGCCGCCGGGCAGCGGCACCAGCCGCACCGTGACCCCTGCCCCGGTCAGCAGCGTGACGGTTGTGTCCCAAGCCTCTCGCCCGGTGCGGCGGTCGATGAATTGCGCGATCCGGTCCCATACCGGCGTTGGCGCGCAGGCGGCGGACCATTGGCGCAACGCGTCGGCACTTGTGGTTTCCGCGATGGCAGAGCCGGGATCGACACCCCAAAGCCGGGCGTAGGCGTCATTCGACAGTGACAGCGGCCCGCCGCAGGAAAAGACCGCGACCGCTTCGGGCTGGCTGTCGATGACGGCTTGTCCCAGCTCAAGCTCGGACCGGAATTTGCGGGTGAGCGAGATTTCAGAGGTGATGTCTTCGAACTGAAACGCGATTGCACCGTTCGGATGCGGACGCCCGGTAACGCGGTAGGTCCGGCCCGATGACAGCGACCATGTTTCTTCGTAAGTTCCATCGACAGCGGCGGCTTCCAGCGCGGCCATGTGTTGCCGCCAGCTTTTGTAGTCTTTCGGCTCCGGCAGCATCCGCTTGTCGCGCAGGCGATCCAGCACGGCGCGGAGTGTTGGTTTGGACGACAGGAAATCGACCGGCAACCCCGTCAGATCGGTGAGCGCGGGATTGAACAGCGTCAACTGTCGCCGCTCGTTAAAGATTGCGAGGCCGACGTGAAGATGCGCGAAGGTTTTGGTCAGCGTCTGCACGAAATCGCGCTGGGCCAGTTCGGCTTGAACGGCGGTGTCGGCGTCAATGGCGAAATTCAGCGTCAGGTCGCCGAACGCCACAGATTTACAATCAAACCACGCGGCGATTTTGCCATCCGGCGTGCGCATCGCCATCCGCTGGGTGCCGGGGCGGGGCGTGCCCTCCTGTGCGTTCAGCGGATCGAACAGGCGCGGCGGCGGCCAGGAGGCGTGTTCCGTATCCGGGCGAAGCTGGTTCGCGCGATCGATATAAGCGGTATTGGCCCATGTCACGTCGCCGTCTTTGGTTTGTTGCCATAACAGGAAAGGCGCGTTTTCGGCGGCGGCGCGCAGCAGCGATAGCTCTGCCTCCATCGCGGTCAGGCATTCGCGGTCAACCGGGATTTCGGGCGTCGTTTCTTCGGGATTCAAAAGCTCGATCCGCACAAGATCGTCCCACCATTCGGCGACGATGATCGTGGGGTCGTCCGCCCCTTCGGCGATTAGGGTCTTGCGGCCGGACTGCGCCAGATCGGTCAGATCGCTTTTCAACGTCGGGAACCGCGCGCAAAGGACCGCCGATAGGCGCTGCCAGTCCGTCTTGGCGTGCGGCACGGTTTTCAGCAAAGCCTGCGCCGGGATCGTCGCGTCGATCAGGCTTTCATCGTCAAAGATGAAGACGAGCGATTTTTCCGACCCCTCCAGCAGTTTCCGCGCGGGGGTGCGATGGCGGGATGGATCGCGCAATGAGATCCATAGCGCGATCATCGCCGATGAAAGCGACGCCAGAAAGATCAGTGCGACCGTTGAATATTCAGCCAGATACAATGAAGGAGCCTGCCTCGTCGTCGTTTCGGCTCACTTTTCGGTCATTTTGGTTAACAGCGTCTTAACGCTCGGCGATCACGCCTTGATGGGCTGGTTTTCCCCCAATGCGCCGGGGCGTGCGTTAGCCTCTGGTCCGCGTTCGTTGCGCGGCCATGTCACGCTGACGACCGCGCCCTTGCCCCTCGCCGCCATTTCGGCGCGAAGCGATGGATCGGTCCCGTTCGCGAACGCAAGCTCCGCACCCGAACGCTGTAGCAGCGTCTTTGCGATGAACAGGCCAAGGCCCATCCCTTCGTATTCCGGGCGCTGGGCCTTTTCGCTGGCACTGCGGCGGCGGCGCATAAGCGGCTCTCCGATCCGGCCGAGCAGGTGCGAGGGGTAGCCGGGACCGTCATCCATCACCCGCAGGCGAATGGTGCTTTCGGTCCAGCGGGCTTCGATCCACACGGTATCCGTGGCGAAATCGACAGCGTTCTGAATGAGGTTGCGGACGCCGTGGATCAGTTCTGGCTGGCGCCGGATTGTCGGTTCCGGGCCGCCGTCCTTGTCTGGGGCGAAGTCGAACTGAATCGATTTGCCGCGATCAAGATGCGGTTCTGCCGCTTCGGAAATCACCGCCGACAGGGGCGCGGAGCGCAGGTGCAGGTCGTCCTTGCCGGCCCGGCCCATGGACCGCAGAATCTCCCGGCAGCGGTCAGATTGATCGCGGATCAGAATGGCGTCGTCATATAGGGGATCGTCTTCGGTCAAATCTTCCAGTAACTCCGTGCTGATGAGTTTGATCGTGGCAAGCGGCGTGCCAAGCTCATGCGCGGCGGCGGCGATGACACCGCCGAGGTCGGTCAGCTTCTGTTCACGAGCCAGCGCCATTTGCGTTGCCAGCGCGGCTTCGGACATCGACCGGATTTCTGATGACACCCGATGCGCATAAGCGCCAAGGAAGACGATCCCGATCATGATTGCGACCCAGAAGCCGAAAACAAAAATCTGCGGCATTCGCAGGATGAACCCCTGCTCTGTCCGCAAGGGGATGTGGTAGTTCACGAGGATGGTCGTTGCGGCCAAAGCGACGACGCCTAGAAACACGGTCGACCGCGTGTAAAGCGCAGTTGCGGAAATCGTCACCGGGGCAACAATTAGCAGCGCAAACGGATTGTGAAGCCCGCCGGTCAGGAACAACAGCAGCGACAGCTGCGAGATGTCGAACAGCAACATGACGACAACCTGCGCTTCGGTCAGGCGCTTGTTTTCCGGATAGACGAAATCAAAAACCAGATTGGCAATGACCGAGGCCGCGACGACCGCATAGACAAAGCCGACCTCCATCGACAGGCCGTAAAGCCGTTGCGCAATTGTGATCGCCGCGATCTGTCCGACGATGGCGATCCAGCGTAATGTGGTGAACGTGCGCAGGCGCAGCCAATCGGCCCGCGCTTCGGGCGGGAAGACCGCGCTGGGCGGATAGGTCTGGGGCGTGTCGGCTTGGGATTGCGTCATCATGCGCAATTGTTAAACAGGCCGAGCGACGCGATCAATGCGCCGTATGGCAAGAAAGGCGAATCCGGAATGGTCAGAACATATGCAATCGTCGCGGGCGCAGCGATCGTCGCGCTTATCGCAGGTGTTTACGTCGCCACCACGCGCGGTGGGGAAGAGGCGTTCGCACAATGCCGCTCTGGCCAGGTCGCGGGTGGCATGGGGTCGGTCGGCGGGCCGTTCACTTTGGTCGATCAAACCGGACAGACCGTGACGGATGAGGACGTGTTCACCAAACCCTCCATCGTTTATTTCGGCTATACCTTCTGCCCCGACGTTTGCCCGGCGGACACGGCCCGTAACGCAATCGCCGTGGATATTCTTGAGGAGAATGGCACTGACGTAACGCCCGTCATGATCTCAATCGACCCGGAACGGGACACGCCCGAAGTCATGGCGGATTATGCCTTTAACCTTCACGACAAGATGATCGGGCTGACCGGATCGCTGGAACAGGTTCGCGCGGCCTCGCAAGCCTACAAGACTTATTTCAACAAGCAGGATGCAGAGGATGAATTCTACCTCGTCGATCATTCGACCTTCAGCTATCTCGTCCTGCCGGAAAAAGGTGTCGTCGAATTCTATCGCCGCGAAACAACGCCGGAGGAGATGGCAGAAAGCGTCGCCTGCTTTGTTGACGCGGCAAGCTAAATTGACCCGCCCCTTGCAACGGCCTACAAGCGACACACGGCCTATGCGAACAGGGGGCACGAATGACAGAGCACGATCTGCACGATATTGGTGACGATAAATCACTTCTTCTGGTTGATGACGACGAACCGTTCCTGCGCCGCATGGCCCGTGCCATGGAAAAGCGCGGGTTTGAGCCTGAATTGGCCGGATCTGTCGCGGCTGGGCGTGCCATCGCCACCGCCCGCCCGCCTGCCTATGCGGTGATTGACTTGCGGCTTGAGGATGGCTCCGGCCTCGACGTGGTTGAGGTGCTGCGCGAAAAACGCCCCGATTCCCGGATCATCGTTTTGACGGGCTACGGCGCGATTGCCACGGCTGTTGCCGCGGTTAAATCCGGCGCGACCGATTACCTGTCAAAACCCGCTGATGCGAATGACATCACCGCGGCGCTGCTGGCCAAGGAAGGCACGCTGCCGCCACCGCCGGAAAATCCGATGTCCGCAGATCGCGTCCGGTGGGAGCATATTCAACGGGTGTATGAGCTGTGCGACCGAAACGTCTCTGAAACCGCGCGTCGGCTAAGTATGCACCGCCGCACGCTGCAACGGATTCTGGCGAAACGCAGCCCACGATAGGGGCACGATGTGAAACTGCTGAGGCATGGCGGACAGGACCGCGAAGCGCCGGGGATGCTGGATGGCGACGGCGTTCTGCGCGATCTGACCGGTGTGGTTGGCGATATCGCGGGCGCGGCCCTGTCGGATGGTGAACTTGATCGCCTTCGCGCACTCGACCCGACGGCTCTGCCGGTGGTTCCGGCAGACACGCGGCTAGGGCCATGCGTCGGTGCGGTCGGCAAGTTCATCGGCATTGGCCTTAACTACAGTGACCACGCGGCAGAGGCGGGGATGGACGTTCCAACCGAACCGATCCTGTTCATGAAGGCCACCAGCGCGATTTCCGGGCCCAACGATCCGGTGATTATTCCCAAAGGCTCAACCAAAACCGACTGGGAGGTAGAGCTTGGCGTCGTCATTGGCACCCGCGCGCAGTATGTGTCCGAAGCCGACGCGCTGGGCCATGTCGCGGGTTATTGTGTCATCAACGATGTGTCCGAACGCGCGTTTCAGATCGAACGCGGCGGGCAGTGGGTAAAGGGCAAGTCCTGCGATACGTTCGGCCCGACTGGCCCATGGCTTGTCACGCGGGATGAGGTTCCCGATCCGCAGGCACTTGGCCTGTGGCTCGATCTTGATGGGAAACGGATGCAGGAAGGTTCCACCGCGACGATGGTGTTTGGCGTGGCTGAACTGATCTCATATTGCAGCCGGTTCATGACGCTTGAGCCGGGGGATATTATTTCGACCGGCACCCCGCCGGGCGTCGGGATGGGGCAAAAGCCGGAGCCGGTTTTCCTGAAGCCCGGCCAGCGGATGCAGTTGGGCGTCGATGGGTTGGGCGCGCAGGATCAGGTGGCCGTGGCGTGGTCCTGAACGGCAAAAAACAGACTCTATTCCAGCCAAATTACAGCTTATCGCGCAAAGAATACCAAACCATCGCAAGGGCCAGCAGCGGCGTGCGCAGCGCCGCGCCACCTGGAAACCGGGGCGTCGGCACGTCGGCCAGCGTATCGAACTTTTCGGCCTGCCCCGCGATCGCGTCGGCGGCGAGCTTTCCACCGAGCGTCGCCATTGCAACACCATGACCGGAATATCCCGAACAGCTCAGCACATTGGCGCCAAGCCGGGCGAAATGCGGCATCCGGTTCATCGTGATCCCCAGCGTGCCACCCCAGGCGTAGTCGATCCGCACGTCCTTTAGCTGCGGATAGATCGCCGTCATCGGCCTGCGCGCCTTTACGGCGATGTCCTTCGGGAAGGCGTAGCCATAGCTTTCGCCGCCCCCGAACAGCATCCGGTTGTCCTCGGACAGGCGAAAGTAATTTACTACGAATTTGCTATCGGCCACTGCGTAGTTGTTGCGGATCAGCGACTGGGCGCGTTCCTCGCCCAGCGGTTCCGTCGCGACGATGAAATTGTTGATCGGCATGACCCGCGCAGCGACCTTGCCGTTCAGCCCGCCCAGGTAGCCGTTGCAGCCCAGAACCACATGCTTCGCCGCGATTTCTGCCTGGTTAGTGACTATTTTCACCGGATTGCCCTGGGTAACCTCTGTCACGCGCGACCGTTCAAAGACCCGAACGCCAGCCTTCACCGCAGCCCGGGCAAGGCCGAACGCAAACCGCAGCGGATGGATATGCCCGCCCCCCATATCAAGCGTGCCGCCGTGATATGCGTCAGAGCCGACGAGCGCCCGCACCTCATCCCCATCGAGCGCGCGAATTTTATCGTAGCCATAATTGGTGCGCAGCTTTTCGGCATACGCCTCACTTTCTGGCACAAACCGCGCCCGGTGGTCGGCGTGCAGGATACCATCGACAAAGGCGCAATCAGGCGCGGTTTCAGCGGCAAGGTCGCGGACAAGCTGCACCGACTCCAACGACAGATCCCAAAGCGCCCGCGCCCGGTCTTCGCCGACCATCTTTTCAAGCTCATTCTGATCGACCCGTTGCCCGGTGCCGACCTGCCCGCCATTGCGCCCCGATGCGCCGAACCCGACGCGATGCGCATCAAGTAGCACAACGTCAAACCCCCTTCGCGCAAGGTGCAGCGCGGCGGACAGCCCGGTGAACCCCGCGCCGATGACGCACACATCGCAGGTGATTGCGCCCGCGGCCTCGGGAAACGGATCAAGCGGTGGCGCGCTCGCCGCATACCACGACGCCGGGTATTCGCCGACGCGGTCATTCGCTGTGAGGATGTCCATCAGACGGGCTTACGCCGCTTTCAGCAGGCCATCTTCGCGGATCGACGCATAGGTTTCATCAAGCGCCCTCGTCGCCCGTTCGATCAGCGTGTCGATGTCGTCGCGGGAAAAGATCAGCGGTGGTGCGATAATCATCCGGTCGCCGACATGTCGCATGACGAGGTTGTTGGCAAAGCACCGTTCACGGCAGCGCAGGCCGATCATGCCTTCGTCAGACGCGAATTTCGCGCGGGTCTCCTTATTCGGTGTCAGGGCGAGCGTCGCCATCATGCCAAGCGACCGTGCCTCACCCACCAGCGGATGATCGGTGAGCGTTGCCCAGCGGTCCGCAAGGTAGGGCGCTGCGACGTCGCGCACGTGGTCGATAAGGCTCTCTTCCTCGATAATTCGCAGGTTTTCCAACGCGACGGCCGCCGCGACCGGATGGCCGGAATAGGTGTAGCCGTGGTTGAAATCGCCCGCGTTAGCGACGGTTTCAGCAACCTCGTCACAGACGATCGACCCGCCGATGGGCGCGTAGCCCGAGGACAATCCCTTGGCGATGGTCATGATATCCGGGCGGATGCCGAAGGTTTGGCTGCCGAACCAATTCCCGGTCCGGCCAAAGCCACAGATCACCTCATCCGCGATCAGCAGAATGTCGTGGGCATCGCAAATCCGCTGAATTTCGGGCCAGTAGGAGTCGGGTGGAATCACAACACCGCCCGCGCCCTGAATCGGCTCTGCGATGAAGGCGGCGACCTTGCCTTCGCCAAGCTCTGCAATCTTCGCCTCAAGCTGGCGGGCGCGTTCAAGGCCGAACGCGTCGCGGTCCATCTCTCCGCCTTCGTTATACCAGTGCGGTTGATCGATATGAACGACGTCGGGGATCGGCAAACCGCCCTGCGCGTGCATCGGGGTCATGCCGCCAAGGCTCGCCCCCCCGAGGGTGGAGCCGTGATAGGCGTTCTTACGGCTGACAATGACTTTCTTGTCGGGCTTGCCCTTTGCGGCCCAATAATGCCGCGCCAGCCGGATGTTCGTATCGTTGGCTTCAGACCCTGATCCAGCGAAAAACACATGATTCAGATCACCGGGCGCAAGTTCGGCCAACTTCGCAGCCAGCGCAATTGCCGGCACATGCGACGTCTGAAAGAAGGTGTTGTAGAACGGCAGCTGCTTCATCTGGCGCGCAGCGACCTCGGCCAATTCATCCCGGCCATAGCCGATATTGACGCACCACAGCCCCGCCATCGCGTCCAGGATTTCATTCCCTTCGGAATCGGTCAGTGTCACGCCATTGGCCTGCGTGATGATGCGGGCACCTTTTTCGGCCAGTTCCGCGCCATCGGTGAAGGGGTGCATGTGGTGGGCCGCGTCCAGCGCCTGAAGCTCTTTCGTGGGCAGGTGGTTGGTGATCATGTTCATGTTAGGGGTCCTTCTCAGGGTCGTCAGACGTTCAAAAGCAGGTGTTCACGTTCCCACGGCGAAATCTCGCGCTGGAATTCTTCCAGCTCGGCGTTCTTGATGGCGGCGTAAAGCAGGCAGAACTCTTCGCCTAGGATGTCGCGAACGGGGTTTTCTTCCTCAAGCCCGTCGAGCGCTTCGGCAAGGTTGCGGGGCAGGACAGCACCTTCGTCATAAACCTCGCCTTCGGCCGCCGGACGCGGCGCTGTCTTGTTCACAAGGCCGAGGTAGCCGCAGGCAAGGCTGGCCGCGATGGCGAGGTAGGGGTTCGCGTCGATGCCGATCACCCGGTTTTCCACACGCCGCGCCTCTGGCCCGGAATTGGGAATGCGAATACCCGTCGTGCGATTGTCGGCGGCCCATTCAAGGTTGACCGGCGCGCTCATCCCCGCGGTGAAGCGGCGGTAGGAATTCACGTATGGCGCCAGCAGCGGCACGACCGACATCATGTGGGCTTGCGACCCGCCGATGAAGCGATGGAACGCGTCAGACGGGCTGCCATCGGCGTTGGAAAAGATGTTTTTGCCCGATTTAGTGTCGATCAGGCTTTGATGGATGTGCATTGCGCTGCCGGGTTCATCCCGCATCGGTTTGGCCATGAAGGTGGCGAAGGTGCCGTTCTTCAGCGCCGCCTCGCGGATCGCGCGCTTGAAGTAAAACACCTGATCGGCGAGCATCAGGGGATCACCATGCAGCAGATTGATTTCAATCTGCCCCGCGCCGCCTTCCTGAATGACGGTGTCGATGCTAAGGCCCTGCGCCTCGGCGTAATCATAGATCGTGTCGATGACCGGCCCGTATTCATCGACGGCGACCATCGAATAAGCCTGCCGCCCCGCGCCTTTGCGCCCGGTGCGCCCGACGGGGGGTTCGATCGGTTCATTCGGGTCGATGTTCGGCTTTGTCAGGTAGAACTCAAGCTCTGGCGCAACGATGGGTTGCCAGCCCTTGTTGCGGTAGAACGCCAGCACCCGCTTCAGCACGTTGCGCGGCGCGACGCCAAGCGGTTCGCCCTCGCGGGTTTCAAGATCGTTTATCACCTGCATCGTGACATCTTCCGCCCAGGGTGCGGCACAGGCCGTCGCCATGTCGGGGCGCAGGACGATATCGGATTCCATCCACTGGTTTTCGATATCCATGTCGACGTATTCGCCGGTGATCGTCTGGTAGAACAGAGAGATCGGCAGGAAAAAGGTATCTTCGGGCGAGAATTTGAACGCCGGCATCGCCTTGCCGCGCGACATTCCGGCGATGTCGGGGATGATGCACTCCACCTCTTCAAACCGCCGACCGTCGCGATAGGTGCGGAAGGCGTCCGGCAATGCGTCTTGCCAATTTAGCTGAGAATCGGGGGCCATGTGTTCACCTGAATTTCAATTGATGTCCGAACGATCATACTCGTCGCAGCGGGCCAAATGCGCCATCATGCTACAAGGATATGATCAAAAAATATACTGTCAACCGGATTTGATCAAATCGGCGTTCCGTGCGAAGGACAACCTGATCTGTTCATGCCCCTGCCGAAGGTCTTCGGCGATGGCATCCGCCACGGCATCGGCATCTCCGGCCCGCATCGCGGCAAGCGCTTCTTCGTGTTTGTCGGGCAGGTTGTAGGTCCCGATCTGCCCGCAGACCACGCGCAGGGACGGCCCCACGCGCAGCCACAGCGCATTCGCCATAGCAATCAGGATCTTGGCGTCGGACAAGCGATAAAGCGTCGCGTGGAACCGGTAGTTGTGTTGCAGGTAGCCACGCACGTCACCGGCATCTATCGCTTCGTTCAGAGCGTTGTCGATGTCGGTCAGCTTGTCGATATCCGCTGCGGTCATCTTGCCCGTAGCGATCTGCGAAAGCCTTGGTTCTATGGCCAAACGTGCAAAGGACAATTCCTCAAGCTGTTCCTCGGTTAGCTCGGGCACACAGGCCCGTCTGTTGCCGAGAAATTCAAGCGCGCCTTCTGCCGTCAGTCGCCGAATCGCCTCGCGCACCGGGGTCATGCCCGCGCCCAGTTCCGCAACCAAGCCCTGTATCGTGACCGCCTGCCCCGGCTGCAGTTCGCCGAACAAGATCCGCTCGCGGATCTTGCGATAGACCAGTTCATGCGTTGGTAGCTTGCGATGCGGTGTTTCCACGTTAAGATGCCCCTTACTGTGGTCGGGCGTGATGCGTGCCTGAACCCACTCAGAGCCACCATAGCCGGGCGTTCAAAAAAATACCATATTGCAATGAATCGTTTTTTTTGATCAAATCCGGCGAAAGAGAGCGAGAGCCTTTCTTAAAACCAAGGGGAGACCACCTAATGAAACAGTTTTGGCTACCACTGGCGGCCGCATTGACGCTGGGCGCAACCGCCGCCGCAGCCGAGGAAGTGCGCGTCTATAACTGGTCGGACTATATCGACGAAGACCTGCTGACCAAGTTCGAGGAAGAAACCGGGATCGATCTGATCTACGACGTCTTCGATTCGAACGAGGTTCTTGAAACCAAGATGCTTGCGGGCGGATCGGGTTACGATGTTGTTGTTCCGTCCGGCACATTCCTTCAGCGCCAGATTTCCGCGGGCGCGTTCCAACCGCTCGACACTTCGCAACTTTCAAACACGGGCAATCTGTGGGACGTGATCAAGGAGCGCACCGATCAGTATGACCCCGGCAACGCCCATGCGATCAACTATATGTGGGGCACGACCGGGATCGGCGTGAACGTCAACAAGGTGAAAGAGGTGTTGGGCGAAGATGCCCCGATCGATTCCCTTGCCCTGATCTTTGAGCCGTCCAACATGGAAAAGCTGCAGGAATGCGGCGTTCACCTGCTTGACGCGCCGGTCGAAATCATCCCGGCAGCGCTGCAATACATTGGTGAAGACCCGGATAGCCACGATCCCGACGTCATCGCCAAAACCGAAGAGGTGCTATCCCCGATCCGGCCCTATGTGCAGAAGTTCCACAGCTCCGAATATATCAACGCGCTCGCCAATGGTGACATCTGCGTTGCGTTCGGCTGGTCCGGTGACATCCTGCAGGCCCGCGATCGCGCGGCTGAGGCGGATAACGGCGTTGAAATCGCCTATAACGCGCCGAAAGAGGGTGCGCTGATGTGGTTCGACATGATGGCGATTCCGGCTGACGCGCCGAACCCGGAAGGCGCGCACAAGTTCTTGGACTTCATCATGGATGCCGAAAACATGGCCGCCGCGTCGAACTATGTCTATTACGCTAACGGCAACGAGGCATCGCAGGAATTCCTGGCCGAAGACGTGATCGGCGATCCGGCGATCTACCCCGATGCGGCCACGCTGGAGAACCTTTATACCACGACGCCGTACCCGGCGAAGGTTCAGCGGACCGTTACGCGGCTTTGGACGAAGATCAAATCCGGCACCTGATATCGTGCCCAATCCGCGCCCGCATCGCCGGGCGCGGATTTCGTTTGAAAGCGTGAGGACAGTATGGCGCAAGCATCCCAACCCGAAGAATTTGCCCCGTGGGAAGATCCATCCGCAAAACCGTTGATCAGCTTCAAGAACGTCACCAAACGGTTTGGCGAATTCACGGCCATCGACGACCTCAACATTGATATCTTTGAAAAAGAATTCTTCGCCCTGCTCGGCCCATCCGGGTGCGGCAAGACGACCCTGATGCGGATGCTTGCCGGGTTCGAAAGCCCGACCGAAGGCACGATCCTGCTTGATGGCCAGAACATCGCGCCGATTCCGCCGAACAAGCGGGCGGTGAATATGATGTTCCAGTCCTACGCCTTGTTCCCGCACCTGACGGTCGCTGAAAACATCGCCTTTGGCCTGAAACGGTCCCCGATGCCGAAAGACGAGGTTGCGGATCGCGTCAACGAGATGCTGCGCCTGACGCGGCTGGAGAAATTCGGTAAGCGCAAGCCGCACCAGATTTCCGGCGGCCAGCGCCAGCGCGTCGCGCTCGCCCGGTCGCTGGCGAAGGCGCCGAAACTGCTGCTGCTGGATGAGCCGCTCGGCGCGCTCGACAAGAAGCTGCGGCAGGATACGCAGTTCGAACTGATGGATATTCAGGAAAAGACCGGCACGACATTCGTCATCGTGACTCACGATCAGGAAGAGGCGATGACCGTGGCCAGCCGCGTCGCGGTGATGGATCATGGCAAGCTGATCCAGGTGGCGACGCCCGACCGGATCTACGAAACGCCGAATTCTGTCTATGTCGCGGATTTCATCGGTGATGTGAATATCATCGAAGGCAATGCCAAGCCCCACAGCGACGGCAAGCACGAAGTGCACTGGGCCGAGGGCGAGCCGCCGCTGGTCGGCCCGTCGAACGACAAGATCACCGACGGGATGCGCGTATCCTTCGCGATCCGGCCCGAAAAGGTCTCTATTTCGGCGGAAAGGCCCGCTGCCGACGCGAATGTCATCAGCGGCACGGTGCTCGATATCGCCTATCTTGGCAATCTTTCGACTTACCACGTCCAGTTGGCAAGCGGCCATGTGATCAAGGCGCAGACCGCGAATAACCGAAGGATCGCGCGACGCAGCTTCACCTGGGATGATACGGTCTGGCTGTCGTTTACCGACACCGCCGGCATCATCCTGACTGAGTGAGGGGCACAGCCATGAACCCGCGCCGCCTGTTCCTGATCGCCGTTCCCTATTTCTGGCTGCTGGCGCTGTTCCTTGTGCCGTTCGCCATCGTTCTGAAAATCGCGCTGTCGGATATCGAGCTGTCGATTCCGCCCTACACGCCGACGCTCGACCTGTCGGAAGGCTGGACCGGGATCAAGGATTTCTTCTCTAAGCTCGACTTTGAGAATTTTGTGTTCCTGACCGAAGACGATCTTTACTGGCGTTCGTACCTCTCCAGCCTGATGATCGCGTTGATTTCGACCCTAATAACGCTGATTGTGGGCTTTCCAATCGCCTACGCCATGGCGCAAGCACGGGACGAATGGCGCCCGACGCTGATGATGCTGGTGATCCTGCCGTTCTGGACCAGTTTTCTGATCCGCGTCTATTCGTGGATGGGTATCCTCAGCAATGAAGGGTTCTTGAACCAGTTCCTGCTGTGGCTCGGCATCATCGACAGCCCGCTGACGATCCTGAACACAAACTGGGCGGTCTATATCGGCATCGTATATACCTACCTGCCGTTCATGATCCTGCCGATCTACGCGACGCTCGAAAAACTCGACGGGTCACTGCTGGAAGCGGCCGAAGATCTGGGATGTTCGCGCACCTCGGCCTTTTGGCTTGTCACCATGCCGCTGTCGAAATCGGGCATCATCGCGGGCTGCTTTCTTGTTTTTATCCCGGCGCTGGGCGAATTCGTTATCCCCTCGCTGCTCGGCGGGTCGGGCACGCTGATGATCGGTAAAGTGCTGTGGGAGGAGTTCTTTTCAAACCGCGACTGGCCGGTCGCGTCGGCGGTGGCGGTGATCCTGCTGCTGATCCTCGTGATCCCGATCATCCTGTTCCAGCGGAATGAGCAAAAGCAGAGGGAGGCAGAGCAATGAGGCGTTTCAGCTGGTTCAACGCGACCTCCCTTACCCTTGGGTTTGCGTTTCTTTATCTGCCGATGGTGATCCTCGTCATCTTTAGCTTCAATGAATCGAAACTCGTCACTGTTTGGGCCGGATTCTCGACCAAGTGGTATGGAGAGCTGATCCAGAACGACGCGTTCCTTGATGCGGCGTGGGTGACGGTGAAGGTCGCGGTGTTGTCGTCAACCTTCGCCACCGTGCTTGGCACAATGGCAGCTTACGTTCTGGTGCGTGGCGGGCGGTTTTATGGGCGCACGCTGTTTTCGGGCATGATCTACGCGCCGCTGGTCATGCCCGAAGTCATTACGGGCCTGTCCCTGCTGCTGCTTTTCATCGCAATTGGTTTTGACCGTGGTGTCATGACAATCGTGCTGGCGCATACGACCTTTTCGATGTGCTACGTGTCGGTCGTCGTGTCCTCCCGCCTCGTGTCCTTCGACAAATCGTTGGAAGAGGCCGCGCTTGACCTCGGCTGCACCCCTTTTGATGCGTTCAAGTCGGTGACCCTGCCGATCATCGCGCCGGCGGTGATTTCCGGCTGGTTGCTGGCCTTCACTCTGTCGCTTGATGATCTGGTGATTGCCTCTTTCACCTCTGGCCCGTCATCGACGACCCTGCCGATCAAGATTTTCAGCGCGGTGCGCCTTGGGGTCAGCCCGGAGATCAACGCCCTGTCCACGATCATGATCGGGATCGTCACCGTCGGCGTGCTGACCGCGTCGCTCGTCACCAAGCGCAGCATCGCGATGCGCCAAAAAGAAGAACAGAAAGCCGACCAGTAATGTCCGACTTCCAAGCTGAGTATGAGGCGTATTGCGCCGAACATGGTGTGCCCGATCGCATCGAAATGATGCTGTGCGATCTGAACGCCGTGCTGCGCGGGAAATGGCTGCCGGGGGATGAGGTCGACAAGCTGCTGAACGGCGGTGTCCGCCTGCCGATGTCGACCTACGCGCCGAATATTCTGGGATCAGAGGTTGAGGCGACCGGCCTTGGCATCGTCAAGGGCGACCCCGACGGTTTCATCACGCCGGTGAGCGGCACGCTGAAACCGGTGCCATGGGCCAATGGCCACGTCGCGCAGGTGCTTGTCGAGATGGTCGACGAAGACGGCGAGGTGAGCACGCTTTCGACCCGAAAGCACCTGAATAACGTGCTTGACCGCTTCGCCAAGGATGACCATCACCCCGTCGTCGCGACGGAACTTGAGTTCTACATCGTCAAGAACCGCCCCGACGCGACCGACGCGCCAGAACCACCCGACGGTCTGCCCGACGCGCAGAACTATGACCTGGAGGTGCTGAACCAGACTGAGGAGATTCTGACCGAAATCCTCGACGCCGCGCGCATCCAGGGGCTCGCCACCGATACGCTGATCGCGGAATACGGCCCCGGTCAGTTTGAGATTAACTTTCACCACACGGACGATGTGCTGGCCGCCGCCGACACCGCCCTGCTGTTCCGCCGTCTTGTGATCGGGATCGTCGATTCCCACGGGATGGAGGCGACCTTTATGGCGAAACCCTACGCCGATCAGCCGGGTAACGGGATGCACGTTCATGCTTCGGTCGTTGATGGTGAAGGGCAGAACATCTTTTCCGCCGTGGATGGCGTGTCGGACACGTTGAAATCTGCGGTCGGCGGTGTGCTGTCCACGATGCGCGACATGCAGGCGATCTTTGCGCCGCATATGAACTCTTACAGGCGGTTTCAGCCGGGCAGCTTCGCCCCCGCCGCGCCCGATTGGGGGCTGGATCATCGCGGGGCGGCAATCCGGTTGCCGGAAACCGCCGGGCCGGGCGCGCGGCTGGAACACCGGATCAGCGGCGCCGATGTGAACCCTTACCTCGCGCTTGCCGCGATTCTTGGCGGGATTCATTACGGGTTGAACAACGATTGCCCCCTGCCCGCGCCGCTGGATGAAACCGAAACAACCGATACCGATCCATTGACTCACGACTGGACCACCGCCGTTCAGATGTTCGAACAATCCGACTTTGCCGCCGATCTGTTTGGAGAGGACTACCGGCGCATCTACTCCGCCGTGCGGCGGGACGAGATTCAGGAGCTGACCTCGATCATCACGGCCGTCGAATACCGCTACTACCTCAGCCGACTGTGATCCATGCAACGCCTTTACGAACCGCTTGCCTACGCAGATGACAGCGACGCCGGAAGCTATTGGCGCACGACTGTTGAAGATCGCGAATGGAGCGCAGTTTCAGGTGATTTAGAGACCGATTTTGCCGTTATCGGCTCTGGCTATACGGGGCTGTCGGCAGCGCTTCACCTCGCTCGCGACCACGGCGCATCGGTGAAGGTTCTTGATGCGAAACAGCCGGGCTGGGGCGCGTCAGGGCGGAACGGCGGGTTCTGTTGCCTCGGCGGGGCGGCGGCGGATACCGGGACGCTAAAGGCGCGGTTTGGGCAGCAGAAGATCGACGCGTTTCACGGCGCGATGCGCGGCGCTGTCGATATGGTCGACGGGCTGCTGGACCAATACGGAATCGACGCGGATCGCCACTCCGACGGCGAAACGCTATTGGCGCATACCGACCGTTCCGTCGATGTCCTGAAGGATGAGGCAGAGCGCGTCCGCACGGCCTATGGCGTCGAACCCAAGTTGATTGCGGGGGACGACCTTGTTGATCACGGGATGGGCGGCGCTGGATTTCATGGCGCAGTGACGACGCCGATCGGATTTGCCCTCAACCCGCGGAAATACGCACTGGGCCTCGCCGCCGCTGCGGAGCGTGAAGGCGCCCTTATATTCGGAAACACGCCTGTCACGTCGATTAAGCAGTCAAACGGCTGTTATCGCCTCTCCACGCCGACCGGCATCGTCACCGCAAAGCACCTTTTGCTCGCCACGAACGGCTATAGCAGCGATGACGTGCCGCCTTGGATGGCGGGTCGCTATCTGCCGGTGCAATCAAGCATCCTCGTGACGCGGGAATTGACCGATGATGAGCTGGCCGCGCAGGGCTGGACGACACATCAGATGTGCTACGACACACGGCATCTGCTGCATTACTTCCGGCTGATGCCGAACCGGCGGATGCTGTTCGGGATGCGGGGCGCGACGAAAGCCTCACCCAAGGCATTTGAGGCGACAAAACGTATACTTCGGGCAGAGTTCGAGACTATGTTCCCCGCCTGGGCGCAGGTCGAAACACCGCATTTCTGGACCGGTCTTCTGTGTCTGTCGCGCGGGTTGACGCCCTATGTCGGCCCCCTTGGGGATTGGCCAAACGCCTTCACGGCCTTTGCCTATCACGGCAACGGCGTTGCGATGGGCACCTATGCCGGCGCGCTGATGGCGGATCTGGCGGCGGGGGTGGAAAACCCGAAACGCCCCCTGCCCGATCTGATGGCCGCACCCCCGAAAAAGTTTGAACTTGGCCGCTGGCGGCGGAGCCTATTGCCGCTCGCCCATCGTTGGTATGAATGGCAGGACAGAGGATAAGACCATGACAAAGCGCCCCCTGAAGGTCGGAATACTCGAAACCGGACGCCCGCCGGAGGAGCTGATCCATTACGGCGACTACCCTGGAATGGTGGCTGACTGGCTGTCCCCGCTTGAGGCGGAGTTCCAAAGCTACGCCGTGCTCGACGGAGAGTTCCCGGAGTCTGCCGAGATGTGCGACCTATGGGTTATCACCGGGTCGAAATTCGGCGCGTATGAGGCGCATGACTGGATTCCCCCGCTTGAGGTATTCATTCGCAGCGCCCGTGACGCCGGGAAAAAGATGGTCGGTATCTGTTTCGGCCACCAGATCATCGCGCAGGCGCTGGGCGGGACCGTCGTGAAGTCTGACAAGGGTTGGGGGCTTGGCGTTCACCAGTATGCGCCGGTGAACTGGCCTAATGTGCTGGGTGCGCCGCCTGAGAAAATCGCGATCCAAGCCTATCATCAGGATCAGGTGACGGCGCTTCCCAAAGGGGCGGAGCGGATTGCGCAATCGGACTTCTGCGAAAACGCCGCTCTTTGGTATCCGGGCTTTGCGCTGACCGTGCAGGGCCACCCGGAATTCGCGGGGGACTACACCGCCGACTTGCTGGAGTTGCGGCGCGGCACCGTCCTGAGCGATGAGGATGTTGAAACCGGCAAAGCGAACATGGCCCGCCCCGACAATCGCGGTTGGCTGGCGGAACTTTTGAACGACCACCTCGACATGCTTTGACGCATTTTTGGCAAGGATAGAGACTATGTCAGACAAGAAGGGCGATTTTGCATTCCGCTCCGGCGATCCGATGGGACGGTGGCAAGAGATGACTTATGGCGGCGCGCTCAGCTTCCTGCGGCGCCAGTATTCGCGGGATCTCGACGGCGTCGATGTCGCCGTTAGCGGCGTGCCTTACGACAGTTCGGTCACCAACCGCTCTGGCTGTCGGCTGGGGCCGCGGGCGATCCGGGCGGGGTCGACGCTGTTGGCTGAGCTCGATGCCTTTCCGTTTGGCTTTAACCCTTTCGACACGCTTTCGGTGGTCGACTACGGCGATTGCTTCCTTGACCCGCACCACCCCGAAACGATCCCCGGCGCGATTGAGGAACACGCCGATGCGATCCTCGCAACCGACACGAAGATGCTGACGCTGGGCGGGGATCATTTCGTCGCCTACCCGTTGCTGAAGGCCCATGCCAAGAAACACGGGCCTGTCGCGCTGCTTCAGTTCGATGCGCATTGCGATACGTGGGAAGATGACGGCCGCAAGCTTGACCACGGCACAATGTTCGCCCGCGCCGCCGCCGAAGGCGTTGTCGACGTGTCCAAATCGACCCAAATCGGCCTTAGAACCTTCAACGACAGCGATCACGGCTTTGAAATCCTGACCGCGCCGTGGGTGCATCGAAGCGGCATCGACGCGGCGCTTGAGGTGATCCGCGACCGCGCGGGTGACGCGCCGCTTTATATATCTTTCGACGTTGACGGGCTGGACCCGGCCTATGCCCCCGGCACTGGCACCCCGGTTCCCGGCGGTCTAGCAAGTTGGCAGGCGCTTGAACTGATCCGGGGGCTGGGCGGCATGAACCTGATCGGGATGGATGTGGTCGAAGTCTCCCCCTCCTACGACCATTCGGAGATTACGGCGATTGCCGCTGCCACCGTTGCGCATGACTGGTTGTGCCTGCTGGCAGAGGCGAAGGGTGCCCAGCGAAAGACCGTTGGAAGGCTCTAACAAACACAAAAGGGCGGCCTGATGCCGCCCTTTCCAATTAACTTGCCGCCAATTTAGTAGCGGTAATGTTCCGGCTTGAACGGGCCATCCACGGATACGCCGATGTAATCGGCCTGTTCTTTGTCCAGCGAGCTTAGCCGCACTCCGATCCGATCCAGATGCAGGCGCGCGACCTTCTCATCCAGATGCTTTGGCAGGATGTAGACGTCGTTCTTATATTCGTCGCCCTTGGTCCAAAGCTCAATCTGCGCGAGCACTTGGTTGGTGAAAGAGGCCGACATCACAAATGACGGGTGCCCCGTCGCATTGCCAAGGTTCAGCAGACGCCCTTCGGACAGCAGGATCAACCGATTGCCGTTCGGCATTTCGATCATGTCGACCTGTTCCTTGATGTTCGTCCACTTGTGGTTCTTCAGCGCGGCAACCTGAATTTCGTTGTCGAAATGGCCGATATTGCCGACGATCGCCATATCCTTCATCTCGCGCATGTGCTCGATGCGGATCACGTCCTTGTTGCCGGTGGTGGTGATGAAAAGGTCGGCGGTGCCGATTACATCCTCAAGCCGGACAACTTCGAACCCGTCCATAGCGGCCTGTAGCGCACAGATAGGGTCGATTTCGGTGACTTTGACGCGGGCGCCGGCACCACGAAGCGACGCGGCAGAGCCTTTGCCGACATCGCCGTATCCGCAGACCACGGCAACCTTGCCAGCCATCATCGTATCGGTCGCGCGACGGATGCCGTCGACCAGCGATTCCCGGCAGCCGTATTTGTTGTCGAATTTCGACTTGGTGACAGAGTCGTTCACGTTGATCGCAGGGAAAGGCAGCATGTCTTTCTTGACCAGATCATACAGGCGATGAACGCCCGTCGTGGTTTCCTCGGACACGCCCTTGATTGCATCGCGTTGTTTGGTGAACCAGCCGGGGCTTTCGGCGAGGCGTTTCTTGATCTGCGCGAACAGTGCGACCTCTTCCTCGGACGTGGGAACATCGAGCAACCCGGTTTCGCCAGCTTCAACGCGTGCGCCCAGCAGGATATACATCGTGGCGTCGCCGCCATCGTCGAGGATCATGTTCGCCGTGCCTTCTTCAAACATGAAGATTTTGTCGGCGTAGTCCCAGTATTCTTCCAGTGTTTCGCCCTTGATCGCGAAGACCGGAGTGCCGCCCGCCGCAATTGCCGCCGCCGCGTGATCTTGGGTGGAGAAGATGTTGCAAGACGCCCAGCGCACATCGGCACCCAGCGCCACCAGCGTTTCGATCAGCACGGCGGTCTGGATCGTCATGTGGAGCGACCCAGCGATCCGCGCGCCTTTCAGCGGTTTTGAATCACCGTATTCGGCGCGCAACGCCATCAGGCCCGGCATTTCCGTTTCGGCGATGTCCAGTTCCTTGCGGCCAAAATCCGCAAGATCGATGTCTTTCACGATATAGTCTTTGGCCATTGGGGCGGCTCCTCAAGAGGTATCTGTCGCGGGGCAGATACCACCGGGGAACGATGCGGGCAACGTATGAATGGGAAAACCTAGCCAGCGACGCCACCCGACGCCTGTGTGGCCACGTTGTGCCAATTCTCGCCCGAGGCCATGATACAGCTCATCCCGTTGGGATATGTGATGAAAACCGTAAAGCTGCCGGTGTCGGCAGAGCTCCAGACTTCGAGCAGTTGGCCGGCGTTTTGCAGGCCGCCCCCGGTCAGCGCTTCGCTATAGCGCCCTTCGAGAGTATCGATAAGCGAGTCGCGGTTCATGCAAAGCGCGCGATTTTGTGCTTGGGCGGGCGGGGCAAGGGCAGCCGCACCGAAGATCAGCGCGGCAGAGATCAGACGTTTGAACATGGTCAGCTCCTGTCAGTTGGGGCCCTACCGGTCTGGCAAGGCCAGCGTTCAGATCGTGTCTTGATACTTCAGATATTGGGCGTTTCTGGGGCAGCTGCGATGCACATCCCTACACAACCGCGTGCGTCTGTGTTCTTACTGGGCGAAACGCCGTGCTGGCGCCCCTGACAGAACCGAGGTGACGATGCCGCCCAAACCCCTCCGCGCATGGCAACGCATGTTGTCCGGCCGCAGGCTTGATCTGCTGGATCCGACGCCGTTTGACATCGAGATCGACGATATTGCGCATGGGCTGGCGTTTGTTGCGCGCTGGAATGGTCAGACGGTCGGGGATTACGCCTATTCGGTTGCCGAACATTCGTTGTTGGTGGAGGAGATTTTTGTAAAAATCGACCCTAATGCACCCGTAAAGTGGCGTTTGGCGGCGCTTTTGCACGATGCGCCGGAATATGTGATCGGGGATATGATTTCGCCCGTCAAGGCGGCGGTCGGGCCAGGTTACAAGGCGCTTGATGACCGATTGACGGCGGCGATTCACCTGCGGTTCGGGCTGCCCGCCGCAACGCCCGTTGCGGTCAAAAAGCGGATCAAGCGGGCCGATAAGATTTCTGCCTGGTTAGAGGCGACACAGATCGCGGGCTTCACGGTGAGCGAGGCGAACAAGTTTTTCGGACGCCCTCCGCCTGAGGTTGTTAAAGGGCTGTCGATCCGCCTTAGGCCCCCGACCGAGGTGCGGAAAGGCTACACCGACAGGCACGCCGCGTTGATGCGCGAAATGGGTTAGCGCCGTGCGTTCACAGATGTTGCAAACCGCCGGTTTCGTCTGTCAGATGTTGCCAAAGCATCCACCACACGAAGAGCGTTCGCAGAATGACCACCCCCCTTTCAGGCACACCGAACCGCAACAGCTATGACGTCGTGATTATCGGCGGCGCGATGATGGGCGCGTCGGTCGCTTGGTTCCTGTCGGACAACCCGGATTTCAACGGCTCCGTTCTTGTGGTTGAGCGTGACCCGAGCTTCGAAACGTCTTCCACCGCCCATACGAATAGCTGCATGCGGCAGCAATTCTCAGAATCGATCAACGTCCGAATTTCGCAATTCTGCGCTGAGTTTGTGACGAATTTTCGCGCCTTCATGGGGAATGATGGGCGTGTGCCCGACATCCCGGTGCACGCTTTCGGCTATATGTATCTGGCCGACACGCCAGAGGCGGCCGACGCCTTGCGCGCCGCCCATGCGGTGCAATCCGCTTGCGGGGCCGGAACGCAGTTGTTGACGCCGGACAAAATCGCCGCCGCCTATCCGTTCTATGACCTCGATGACATCATTCTTGGCGCTCACAACCCGGTGGATGAGGGGTATTTTGACGGCGGAACCGTCTTTGACTGGTGGCGGAGGTCAGCGCGGGAACGTGGCGTTGAAACGGTCACGAATGAGGTTGTCGGGATAACCACCAACCCTGCGGGAACAGGCGTCGATAGCGTCACCTTGAAATCGGGGGAGGTCATCACCTGCGGAACCGTCGTCAACGCCTCTGGCCCCCGCGCGGCGAAGACCGCCGCAATGGCGGGGCTGCACCTGCCCGTTGAGCCGCGCAAGCGCTATACTTTCGTCATCGACGCGGCAAAACCGCTTGGCCAAGACCTGCCGCTGACCGTTGATCCGTCGGGCGTTCATATCCGCACGGACGGCACCTATTACATGGTCGGGTGTGCGCCTGACGACGACCCGGCGGTGGAGCCGGACGACTTCGCCGAAGACTTTACGATTTGGGAACAAAAGGCATGGCCCGCAATTGCTACGCGGATTCCGCAGTTTGAGGCGGTGAAGGTGGTTAATTCGTGGGTTGGCCATTACGCCTACAACACGCTCGATCAGAACGCGATTGTCGGGCCGCATTCGAACTTGCGTAACTTCTTGTTTGTGAATGGGTTTTCCGGCCACGGATTTCAGCAGGCCCCGGCCATGGGGCGCGGGCTGTCGGAATGGATCACCTACGGCGAATACCGCACGCTGGACCTTAGCCCGCTTGGGTTTGATCGGGTCGCGGCAGGCAACCCGCTGCGCGAACGCGCCGTGATCTAGGCGACCGGGTCGGGGTCGTCCACGTCAGCGTAGAAACATGCCGCCGGGTGCGGTTCCCCTTCCAGCAGAGGGCGTTCCTCGCGGCAGCGATCGCGGACTTTCCAGCAGCGCGGCGCGAAGGCGCAGCCGCTTGGCATGTTCAGCGGAGACGGCAATTCACCCTCAAGCTTGATGCGCTTTTTCGCTGAAGTCGGGTCAGCGGTCGGCGTCGCAGACAGCAGTGCGCGGGTATAGGGATGGCGCGGGTTTTTGAAGATTTCTTCCTTTGTGCCAATCTCAACCGGGCGGCCCAGATACATCACGATCAGATCGTCGGCCATGTGTTTGACGACGGAGAGGTCGTGGCTGATGAACAGATAGGCCAGCCCGAGTTTATCTTGCAGATCGACCAGCAGGTTCAGGATCTGGCTTTGGATCGACAGGTCAAGCGCCGAAACCGGTTCATCCAGAACCAGCACTTTCGGCTCCAACATCAGCGCGCGGGCAACCGCGATCCGCTGACGTTGCCCGCCCGAGAACATATGCGGGTAGCGGTCGAAATGCTCCTTGCGCAACCCAACAAGCGACAGCATCTCGCGCGCCTTGGCGGTGCGGTCTTTCGCGGACATATTCGGGCGATTGATTTTCAGCGGTTCTTCCAGAATCGCGCCGACCCGCTGGCGGGGGTTCAGCGATCCGTAGGGGTCCTGGAACACGATCTGAACCGAAGACCGCAACCCGGCCCAGTTGTCGGGGTCGGCGGGTTTTCCGTCAATCTCAAGCGAGCCGGCGGTGGGGGGTTCGATCAGCGTAATAAGGCGAGCGAGGGTCGATTTCCCGCAGCCCGACTCCCCCACCACGGCGAGCGTTTGGCCGGGGGTCAGCGAAAAGCTTGCCTCGGACAGCGCACGCACGATCTGCGGGGGGCCAAACAGCGCACCCTTCACTTCGTAGTGGCGGGACAGTTCCTTGGCGACGACGACGGGCTTGTTCATGCTGTTTCCTTCGTCTCTGCCGACAGGGGATAGTGGCACCGCGCGCAGCCGATTGCGTCTGGTTGGACAGGGGGTGGCACCTTGCGGCAGGTGTCATCCGCAAAGGCGCAGCGCGGCGAAAACAGGCACCCGTCCGGGCGGTCAAACTGCCCCGGCACGACGCCCTTGATCGTCGGCAAATGCCGTTCGGTCGCGCGTTCTGGCAAGGCGGCCAGCAGCGCCGCGGTGTAGGGGTGGTGCGGCGTTGCGAACAGGTCCGCGACGGGCTGTTCTTCGACCTTTTGGCCCGCGTATTGCACGCTGACCCGTTCGGCGGTCTCGGCAACGACACCCATATCGTGGGTAATCAGGATAAGGCCCATGCCCGTATCGTCCTGCAATCCGGCCAATAGATCGAGGATCTGCGCCTGAATCGTCACGTCCAGCGCGGTGGTCGGTTCATCCGCGATCAGCAGGCGTGGCTTGCAGGCAATCGCCATCGCGATCATCACGCGCTGGTTCATCCCGCCCGACAGCTGGTGCGGAAACACGTTCAGCCGCTTTTCCGGCGATGGAATCCCGACTTGTTCAAGCAGTTCAATCGCGCGGGTCTGGCGTTCGTTCCGGTCAAGGCCAAGGTGCAGGCGCAACGCTTCCTTGATCTGGAAGCCAACGGTAAAGCAAGGGTTCAGCGACGACATCGGTTCCTGAAAGATCATCGCCATGTCTTTGCCGATCAAACGGCGGCGGGCCTTGCCCGACACGTTCTTTAGGTCTTTGCCATCAAACTCCATCACATCGGCGGTGATCGTCGCGGTCCACGGAAGCAGACCCATCATCGCCAGCATAGAGACTGATTTCCCCGATCCACTTTCGCCGACAATCGCCAGAATGTCGCCCTTGTTGACCGAGATATCGACTCCGTCCACCGCCCGGAAGCTGCCCGAGGACGTCGTGAAATCGACTGAGAGGTTGCGGATGTCCAGAAGTGACATGTCAGCTCCTCTTCAATTTGGGATCAAGGGCGTCGCGCAGGCCGTCACCCATCAGGTTGATCGCAAGCACCGTGACAAGGATCGCAAGACCGGGGAAGGTCACGACCCACCACGCGCGTAGGATGAACTCGCGCGCTTCGGCCAGCATCGTGCCCCATTCCGGCGTGGGCGGCTGCGCCCCCATGCCAAGGAAGCCCAGCGCCGCCGCGTCAAGGATCGCGGTCGAAAACGACAGCGCCGCCTGCACGATGATCGGCGCAAGGCAGTTGGGAAGGACCGTCACGAACATCAGGCGGAAATACCCGGCCCCGGCGACGCGGGCGGAGGTTACATAATCCTTGCCGCGTTCGCCCAGCACCGATGCGCGGGTCAGGCGGACGTAATGCGGCTGCAAGACAATCGCGATGGCGATCATCGCATTTGTCAGCGATGGGCCAAGGATTGCGACCAGCACCAGCGCCAGCAGCAGCGACGGGAAGGCGAGGATGATGTCCATCACCCGCATAATGATCGTATCGACCCATTTCGGCGCAAAGCCCGCGATCAGGCCGATCAGGATGCCGCCAAACGCGGCGACCGTCACAACGACGATCCCGACAAAGAAGGAATACCGCGCCCCATGCAGCAAGCGCGAGAGCATGTCGCGGCCCAGTGGGTCGGTCCCCAGAAGGAAGTCGGTCGATCCGCCCTCTTGCCAGAACGGCGGGACCAGCGTGCTGGTTCGGAACTGCTGGGTCGGATCATAGGGCGCGAGGATATCGGCACCCGCTGCGATCAGGACGAAAATCCCGAACACCCACAGGCCCATCACCGCGCCACGGTTTTCGCGGAAGTAATACCAGAACTCTTTCAGGCGGCCGGGGCGTTCTTCAACCTGTTCGATGACTTCTTCTGACAATGCCTGATCCATCAGCGTTTCCTGATTTTCGGGTTGATGAGACCGTAAAGAACATCAACGGTCAGATTGACGACCATGACCATGACCGCGATCAGCAGCAGCCCGCCCTGCACGACCGGATAGTCGCGGCGGAAGATGCTATCGACCATCCATTTGCCGATGCCCGGCCAGCTAAAGATCGTTTCGGTCAGGATCGCGCCCGCAAGCAGCGTGCCGACCGACAAGCCGATCACCGTGATGACCGGGATCAGCGCGTTGCGCAAAGCGTGAAGGCCGTTGACCCGCATCGGTGGCAGCCCCTTGGCGCGGGCGGTGCGGATGTAATCCTCGCTGAGGACTTCAAGCATGGCCGACCGGGTTTGCCGCGCGATCACGGCCAGCGGGATCGTCCCAAGCACAATTGTTGGTAGGATCAGGTGACGCACCGCAGAGGTGAACGCTCCTTGTTGCCCTGACAGCAGGCTGTCGATCAGCATAAAGCCCGTGACGGGTTCAAAGTAATACAAAAGGTCAATCCGGCCAGACACCGGTGTCCAGCCCAGATTGCCGCTGAAGATGATGATCAGCAGCAGCGCCCACCAGAAGATCGGCATGGAATACCCGACAAGCGCGGTGGACATCAGCGCCCGGTCAAAGAACTTGCCCCGGTTGACCGCGGCGATCACACCTGCCGGAAGGCCCAGCGCCACCGCAAGGATCATCGCGCAGATTGAAAGTTCGAGTGTTGCGGGGAACAGGGCGAAGAATTCGTCCCACACGGGGCGCTTGGTCACAAAGCTTTGGCCAAGATCGCCTTGGACGACGCCGCCAAGGTATTCCCAGTATTGCTGCAATAGCGGCGCGTCAAAGCCGAGTTCTTTTTGCAGGGCTGCATACCGCTCCTCGCTCATCCCGCGTTCGCCGGCCATGACGATAATCGGATCGCCGGGCAGCAGCCGGATGAAGGAAAACGATATCAGCGTGACGCCGATAAAGGTTGGCAGAAACGTGACCAGCCGGGCCAATAGGTATTTGAACATCAGTTGGACCCCACGATGGTCAGGTCTTTCGGGAATGAGGTCAGCGAGCGGCAGCCATCCTCAGTGATCAGCACGTCGTCCTCGATCCGGACGCCGAAATTATCAATCTCGTATAGCCCAGGCTCATTGGTAAAGACCATGCCTTGCCGCATAACTTCGTGATTGCCGCGCATGATATAGGGCGCTTCGTGCACCTCTCGGCCTAATCCGTGGCCGGTTTTCGTGCGGATACGGTCGGCAAAGCGGGACGCTTCCAGCACGTTTGTCACGGCGTCGTCGATATCGTGGGCGGTCACGCCGGGCTTGGCGGTATCGTGGCCTGCTTTGTTGGCGGCAAGGACGGTTTCGTAAACCTCCTGCCCCTCGTCGGTGGCGTGACCGACAAAGACGGTGCGGGTGATGTCGGCGGCAAAGCCGTGCTTGCGCGCGCCAAAGTCAAACAGCAGCGCGTCGCCAGCCTTTACGGCATAGTCAGCACGGGCATGGGCGTGTGGCCGGGCCGATCCGTCACCGGCGGCAACAATCGGGCCGAAGGCAAGGTCATCCGCCCCTTCGGCAAACAGCGCCTGCACAAGTGTTTGTTCAATCTCAGTCTCGGTCTGGCCGACGCGCACGCCTTCAAGCACACGCGTCAACGCACGTTCGGAAATATCAATCGCGGCTTGCAGCGCGGCGATGTCGTCATCGGTCTTAATCGCGCGCAGGCCGGAGATTGCTTTCTCCCCATCGACGATCCGCAGATCGGGGTTGGCGGCCTTCAAAGCGTGGTGAACGAAAACCCGCATCACCTGCCCTTCGACCGCGAGGGAGTTCAGCGGCATATGATTGGCCAGCGCGTCGAACGCTGGCTGGTATCCGACCTGATCGCGCCAGTCGAACACGGCCCCTTCGAAATTCACCTGCGCCCACGATCCAAGTTCAAGGTTCGGGACGATCGCGGCGGGATCGCCCTTGGCGGGGATCACAACGACAAAAGGGCGTTCGTGGCTCATGAAAGATTGCCCCATCGACCGGGTAAAGTTCGGGCCGGGGACAAGGGCGACTGCGTCAACGTCGAGGTCACGGGCGACCTTGCGAACGTCTGCGTAGCGATCAGACATAAAAGAAATGCTCCGGGATAGGATGTCCGGGGCCGTGTGGCCCCGGACGCGTTGGCCTTATTCGGCCAAGCTGACACCATAGAAGATGTGCCCGCCAAGCGGGTGCACGATGTAGCCCTCAACTTCGGGACGCATCGGCATGTAGACGACAGAGTGTGCAATCGTCGCCCACGGCGCCTGCTCTTTGAAGATGACCTGTGCCTCTTCGTAAAGACGGGTCCGCTCTGCTTGATCCGTTACGGTCTTTGCCTGCTGGATCAGTTCTTCGAACGGCTCATGGCACCATTGCGCGCGGTTGGAGTTTTCCCGACCGTCACAGCCAAGCAGAACCGCAAGGAAGTTGTCGGGATCGCCGTTGTCACCGGTCCACCCCAAAAGCACCGCACCGTCGCGGTCAAGTTCGCGCGAACGGGACAGGTATTCACCCCATTCATAGGACACGATCTCGACCGTCACGCCGATCTTGGAGAAATCCTCCTGGATCAGTTCCGCCATGCGGCGGGCGTTCGGGTTATAGGGGCGCTGCACCGGCATCGCCCAGATCTTCATGGAAAGATCGGTCACGCCTTCCGCTTCCAGCATCGCCTTTGCGGCCTCGGGATCATACGGATCGTCTTCGATCGCGTCATTGTAGGACCACATGGTCGGCGGGATCGGGTTCTTGGCGATCTGGCCAGAGCCCTGGAAGACAACGTCAATGATCGCCTGCTTGTCGATCGCCATGTTCAGCGCCTTGCGGACGTTGGCATTGTCGAACGGCGCCTGGGTCGTGTTGTAGGCCAGGTAGCCGACGTTCAGACCTTCCTGCTCCATCACGTTGATGTTCTCATCCGCTTTCATCGCCTCGATGTCGGCGGGGTTCGGATAGGGCATCACGTGACATTCGCCTGCTTGCAGCTTTTGATAGCGCACAGACGCATCGGGCGTGATCGCGAACACGAGGTTGTCGATCGCAGCCGGACCGGCCCAGTAATCGGCGTTCGCCTCATAGCGGATCACGGCGTCTTTCTGGTAGGCGACAAAGCTGAACGGCCCGGTCCCGACCGGCGCCTGGTTCAGCATTTCGGGCGTGCCCGCATCCGCCATCGCCTGACCGTATTCGGCAGAGACGATTGACGCGAAATCCATGGCGAGGTTTGCCACGAATGGCGCTTCGGGCCGGTTCAGCGTGAACTTGACCGTGTAGTCATCGACCTTTTCGACCGACTTGATCAGGTCCGGCATAGACATGCCTTCGAAGTATTCCCACGTGCCGCCTGACACCTCGTGATAGGGGTGATCCTCCATCCGCTGACGTTCAAAGCTGAAGATCACATCGTCGGCGTTGAAATCGCGGCTTGGCGTGAACCCGTCATTCGAATGGAATTTTACACCCTGACGAAGCGTGAAGGTGTATTCCAGCCCGTCATCGGATGCTTCCCAGCTTTCTGCAAGGCCCGGAACCACTTCGGTCGTGCCGGTCTTGAATTCGACCAGACGATTGTAGATCGGGTGCGATGACGCGTCGAACGTCGTGCCCGCCGTATAAAGCGCGGGGTCGAACCCTTCCGGCGACCCTTCGGAACAATACACCAGCGTGCTTGCCGATGCAGAGCCCGCAGCCAAGGCAAGCAGCGTCGCCCCAGTCGCAAGTAATGATTTCATTTTCATTGTAGTCTCCCTTGGTTGGTTACTTCGTCTATCCGCTACAGTTTGGCGACTTTGCCGTCCTGCGCGTATTCTTCGCTCGTCGCATCCGATGCAGTGTCGATATAACTGAGGGTGCGTGCAAGCCCCTGACGCAAATGCGTATCGAGATGGGCCAACATTTCATTCAAGTCGTCGCCGCAGGCGAGCTCAACATACGTATCATGCGGGTTTTGCGGCATTCCGGCAGGCTGGTGCGCCCGTTCGTTAAGCGCAAAGTAGAATTGAAGATTCGGAACGATCCGCCGCCATGCCTGCTGAAGCAGCGTGTGGTCGCTAAGTTCGTAGCACCAGCTATGCAGTTCCAGTTCCAATTCGATCCCGTGCAGCGGCGAGTCACCGTCCAAGGGGTGCGATTGGACGGCCTCATTGCGATTCCGCAGATCGTTCAGCGCCTCGGGCGTCCGCTTGTCCCAGCACGTGCGGAACGCGAATTTCTCAAGTGCGGTGCGCATGGAGTAAAGCTCTTCCAGATCGCGGCGGGTGAAATTCCGAACCGTAATCCCGCGATAGGGCTGGCTGACCAACAGGCCGCAATCGACGAGTTCTCCGATGGCTTCGCGCAATGGTGCGCGGCTGACACCAAGCTGATCGGCAAGCCCTTGCTCAGTCAGGCGTTGCCCGGCAGGGACCGCACCGCTGACGATCAGACCCCGCAACTGGCGCACAATCTGGCCACGCCGCGTCTCATCCACCAGCGGATCGAGGGTGACAGCCATCACGAAGCCACTGACCCCGCGCTGACATCACAGCCGCCACCGCGCTGTTTTGGACATGCGTTTGTGGTGGTGTGTGCTGTGAAAATTATGACGTTTTGATAAAACTTACGTTCTACCATTTTCCCCCCGAAAATTGGTTTGGGCAGGATTGTAGACAATCGACAAAAACGCAAGCCCCCTATTTGACCCGCCGAATTTCACCCCATTATCGGAGTGGAGATGATTGGGAGAGTCAACGTAAATGTCTAGAATTTCGTGATAAATACTGACGCCCTGCCCACGTCATGTGATCGCGGCGCGCATCGCGTTGGGGGATTTGGTGACGCGTGTGGATATCGGTCGCCGACGTGTCGCTGGTTGAAATCGGCATTGCGGGAATCGCTCTGCGGCTGGAATTTTGGTGTGTTGCGTTCCAACACGACTACCCTTGCAGGGACAAATCCGCACCCACCGACCGAGCGCCAGCCGCGCTCAATCGTCGCCACGCTCGCTGCCAAAATCATCCCATCCCGACCACGCCCAGAAAACCCAACGCGGTGCGCTCTGGCCGAAGCCGAAAGTCAACGGGGATAACGTCAGCCCAATTCCCCCAATCTTTTTCTTTGTTCTTGGCACACTTGCCCTTAATCTCCGGCACAGCGGGGCGTTTTCCCCGTAGCCTTCAGGGAGTATTATTATGGGTAAAAGAGACGATCTTATCGCGCAGTACGCCGACGATCTGAGAAGCAAGTGTGGCATGACGCCCGATATGGACCTTTTGACAAAGGTGACGATCGGCTGCGGCCCGGCGATCTATAACGCCGACGCTTCGACCGTGGCTGCCACGCAGTCGGATGAACTTGAGACTGTCAAAAACAATTTCCTCATCAAAAAGCTGGGCCTCAGCGACGGCCCGCAGTTGATGGATGCGATCAACGCCGTGCTCGACACTTATGGCCGCAGTGAGCGGAACAAGTATCGCGCGGTCGTCTATTACATGCTGACCAAGCATTTCGGGAAAGAGTCTGTTTACAGCTGACCCGTCCCACAATCCCAACACCAAACGCCCGCCATTGTGCGGGCGTTTCTAGTTAACAGGGCAATAACGATAGTGCGCTGTTTTTAATATACTTTTCCGTATGCTTTGATTGCACCGCGCCGCACTTTCCCCTAGCTTACAGAGAACGGCCAGGATGGCCCGGACCTTAAAATACTGAACACGTGTGGTGCTAAGGGAGCACGTGGGGTGGTGGAGGGTCTCGGGGGGTCGGGACCCTCCTGCATTTTCAGAACAGCGCCAGAACCAGACCGATGATCGCGCATCCGATCGTGGCATAGCCGCCATCGATCAGTGTCAGCGCCCTTGGCCGACCGGAAAAGCCGTAATTGGTCGCGATCCAAGGTGTGACGATAAACAGGCCCAGGCCGAAACCCGACACCAGCCCCTTCATCGCGCCGTCAATCCCAGCAAGGGCGAACACGTGCCGCATCATCCCGGCGACAACGACGGTCGCGACGAAACTGACGATGAACGGCGTCGGGTCTTTGCGGTTTATTTCTTCTTCCGTAATACCAGCGGCGGCCATCCAAGGCTTTGCCAGAACCATGTACCAAACGGCGCCAAACGCGTAAGAAGCGATGGCTGCAACGATGACTGCGAGAAATCCCATGTCGTCCTCCCATTGGTTTATGGGAGGAAGTATGCCGAAATGTTGGGTGTTCGCCTAGGGCTTTATACCACCCATTGTGCAGATCAGCGCCCATTCGTCATCCGACACCGGCTGCACAGACAAGCGGGAGTTATTGACGAGCACCATATCCGCAAGCTTCGGCTCCGCCTTGCACATCTCAAGCGTGACGGGTTTTTTCAGCGGCTTAACCGCCTTGATGTCCACGCATTCCCAGCGCGGATCGTCGGTCGTGCTGTCCGGGTGAATTTCGGCAGAAACCTCGACCACGCCCACGATCGATTTCTCTTTCAGCGAGTGATAGAAAAAACCCTTATCGCCCAGCTTCATCTCTCGCATATTGTTGCGCGCCTGATAGTTGCGCACGCCGTCCCATTCTTCGCCAGCATCGCCCTTGGCGACCTGATCGTCCCAGCCCCAAGTGCCGGGTTCGGATTTGAAAAGCCAGTAGGCCATTAGCCAATCACCCTTTTCCATTCCTGCACCACCACATTGGCAAACAGACCGGCTTTTGCATAGGGGTCGTTCTCCGCCCATCGTTCGGCGGCGGCCAAATCATCAACATTCAGAATGATAAGTGATCCGCACATCGTACCGTTTTCATCAAGAAACGGCCCGGCCTGTTCGACCACGCCGGTGTCCTTGATGTAGGCCAGATGGCTTTCCCGCGTGTCCATCCGAACCTGAAGGGAGTCGGGCTTGTCCTTGGTGATCAGTGCGACGCGCATGGCTATTCCTTTCTAAGCGGACGGGAGAGGAGCGTTTCAACCGCCCCGGAAACGGTTAATTCCCCGTCGATCAACGCGGTGACAGTATTGGCAATTGGTAGGTCGATATTCAGCTTTTTCGCCAAGTTAGAGACTGCTTTTGCGGTCGCGGCCCCTTCAACGGTGACTGCTGGGTCGAAACTTTCGCCGCGGCCCAGCGAAAGGCCAAACCGATAGTTGCGCGACTGTTCTGATGTGCAAGTCAGCGTCAGATCACCAAACCCCGACAACCCGGCGAGCGTTTCGGGCAGCGCCCCACGATCCTGCGCAAGTCGCTGCATTTCGGCATAACCCCGCGTCATCACCGCCGCCCGCGCGCTTTCACCAAGTTTCGCGCCAATTGCCACACCGCAGGCAATCGCGACGACGTTCTTGAGAGCACCGCCAAGCTCTGCCCCGGCGGTATCGGTTGTGCGGTAAATCCGCAAGTTTAGGGTCGATAATTGCTCCTGCAGGGTCGCGCCGACCGTGGTGTCGGCACAGGCCAGCGTCAGGGCTGTCGGCAGCCCGCGGGCAATATCGCTGGCGAAGCTTGGCCCGGTCAGGATGGCGGGGGTCGCGCCGGGAATGAGCGATTCAATCAGCGCTGTCGCGCCGGTCAGGGTCGCAAGATCGACGCCCTTACAGCAGGCCACCAGCGATTTTTCGGCCAGCAGGTCGTGGTGATCCGCCAGAAATCCGTGCAATTGCTGCATTGGCACGCAAAGCAGGACGGTTTCGTTTGCTGCGGCTTGCGCAAGATCGGATGTCACGGTGATCCCAGCGGGCAGATCGACATCGGGTAGCCTCGGGTTCTGGCGGGATCGCTCAATCGCCTCAGCCGCGTCCCTGTTTCGTGCCCAAAGCGTTACGTCCGCGCCGCCTCTCGCCATCGAAATGGCAAGCCCGGTGCCAAACGCGCCTGCGCCGAGGATCGAAATGCTCATGCCTTAGCCCCTTTCTTGCCCGATCCAAGCATTGACGGTTGCTGCCTGTCCAGCGGCCATCGGGGGCGGGCGGACAGCGTCATGTCATCGCGCGCGCCATCGCGAAACCGTTCGATGCCTGCATAGGCGATCATCGCGGCGTTGTCGGTGCAGAGATCAAGCGGTGGGGCGGTAAAACGCACACCGACTTCCTTCGAAAGTGTCTCTAATTCGCCCCGAATCATGCCATTCGCGGCTACTCCGCCCGCCACTGCGAAGGCCGGTTCAGCCGGATTATCGGCCAAATAAACCTCCAACGCTCGGCGCGATTTTTCCGTCAGAACCTCCGCCACCGCCGCTTGGAACGACGCGCAAAGATCATCGCGGTCGGTCGACCCAAGCCCGCCACGTTCCGCGATCTGCGCATCGCGGGCGCGCAGCAGGGCGGTCTTCAGGCCTGAGAACGACATATCGCAGCCGGGTCGATCCAGCAGCGGGCGGGGCAGTGGGAACCGTTTTGGATCACCGGCCTTTGCGTGGCGTTCGACGACCGGCCCGCCGGGCTGACCCAGGCCAAGCAGTTTCGCGGTTTTGTCGAATGCTTCGCCCGGGGCGTCGTCGATGGTTCCGCCAAGGCGCGTGAACGAATCCGAGCCGCGCACGATCAGGAACTGGCAGTGCCCACCGGAAACCAGAAGCATCAGATAGGGGTAGGTCAACCCATCGGTCAGGCGCGGCGTCAGCGCATGGCCCGCGAGGTGGTTCACCCCGACCAGCGGCAGGCCCGCGCCTGCGGCCAACCCTTTCGCGCACATGACGCCAGAAATCACGCCGCCGATCAATCCGGGGCCAGCCGTCACCGCAATCGTGTCCATTTCGGCCAGTGTTAGAGCCGATTGCATCAATGCCTGTTCCACACACAGGTCGAGCCGCTCGGCATGGGCGCGGGCAGCAATCTCTGGCACCACACCGCCGAAATCGGAGTGGAGAGAGGTTTGCCCCATCACCACAGACGCCAGTATTTCAGGCCCCGACACGCCGTCATCGCGCACGACGGCGGCGGCAGTGTCATCGCAGCTGCTTTCTAGCCCGAGGATCGTCAGTGGTTGTGTCATGGACGCGCCAGTTGCGAAGAGGGTCAACGGCAGGTAACACCAGCAGCAGGTCCAGACAATCCCAAGGAGCGGTCTGCCGCAATGACCCACACCCTTTTGATCACGCGGCCAGAGCGTCAGGCAGCCCGGTTCGCGGCGCTCTGCGAGGATCGGTTCGGGGATCGGATCGACATCGTCACATCGCCGCTGATACGGATTGAAGCGCTAAGTGATCCCGGTTCGATGGCCGGATATGGCGGTGTCATCTTCACCTCTGAAAACGCGATTGCGGCGGTGGGTCCGGCTGCGGCGGGCAACGCCATGCGGGCCTATTGCGTAGGCGACCGCACGGCAGAGGTCGCACGCGCCGCTGGCTACGACGCAATCGCTGCGGAGGGCGACGCGGACCATCTGTTCGACCTGATTCTGCGACAGCACGTAACACCGCCACTGCTTCATCTGCGCGGCGAACACGCGCGGGGCGCGCTTGCCGAACGGCTGACCCAAGCCGGGGTCAAAACGGACGAGGCGATCGTCTACCGCCAGATCGCCCAGCCGCTGACCGAGGCCGCACGGGCGGTCTTGCGTGGGGACAAGCCTGTGATTCTTCCCCTTTTTTCGCCGCGCACCGCATCGCTATTCAGGGAAGGGGCCGCGGGATGCACGGCACCTTTGCGCATTGTCGTGTTCAGCCCGGCGGTCGCGGATGCGCTGGGCGGAGAGTTTGGGGATGATATCGCGGTGTGCCAAAGCCCTGATGTGAACGAGATGCTGGACATGCTGGCGCGACTCATAGACGCTTGGTGGGCTGTTGAGGACCGCGGGGGAGCGGGCTAGTCTGACGACAAGACCGCGCCGACCGACAGGCGCATTGAAGAAGGAAGGGCGAGTTCTGTGGCCAGTTCGAAGAAATCCGACGCCAAGAAAAAGACAGACACCAAACCGACGGAAGTAGAAAAAGAAACTTCGGTCGAGACGCCGGATGACGCAAAAGCTGAGCCGGAAAAGGTGGAGGAGACCGAAGCCACCGCCGAGCCGACAGAAGAGGTCGCCGAGGACTCGAACCCGGTCGACGCGGACACTCAGACCACCGCTGATGCGCCGCCGCCGGTCGTGGTTGAGCGGAAGGGCGGGTTCTTTCCGCTACTGCTCGGCGGTGTTGTCGCGGCTGGTGCAGGGTTTGGCGTGTCGCAATATCTGTCGGATGAATGGCCGTTCGGGGCAGGGCAGGGCGACGAAACCGCCACACTTCAAGCCGCTGTCGATGAACAGGCCGAACAGATCGACGCGCTGACCTTGGCGGTTGAAGCCGCGTCAGACTCAAGCTCCGTCGATGCCGGATTCGCCGATGTGCAGCAGACGTTGGAAACGCTCCGCTCTGAAACGACAGAGAAGGTCGAAACACTCAGCACCCGATTGCAGGGGTTTGAGGAGCGTTTGAACGAAGTCGAAAAGCGGCCGATCAGCGAAGGTGCCGCCGGAAGCGCGGCCCTTGCCGCCTATGAGCGGGAGTTGGAAGCGATGCGCGCCGCGTTGGAAGAACAACGCGCCCAGATCGAAGGAATATCTGAAAGCGCGACCGCACAGATTGCGAGCGCCGAAGGCACAGCCAACGCCGCCACCGCCCGCGCCGCGATGAGCCGTGTGCATTCCGCGCTGACGACCGGCGGATCATTTGCCGATGCGCTTGAAGATGTTCGCGCCTCGGTCAATGTGGACATCCCAGAGGTTCTGGCGGCCAATGCCGATAGCGGCGTGCCGACCCTCGCCGATCTACAGCGATCCTTCCCCGACGCTGCCCGCGCCGCGATTGAGGCGGAGGCAGAGGCCGGAGTCCTTGATGGCTCCACCTCGCGGATCGGGGCGTTTTTGCAATCGCAGCTTGGTGCGAGATCCTTGTCGCCGCGCGAAGGGGCGGATGCTGATGCCGTGCTGTCGCGGGCCGAAGCGGCCCTGCGCGACGGGCAACTGGAAACGGCTTTGGCCGAAGTCGAAACGCTGCAAGAGGTCAGCCGCGCCGAAATGGCCGATTGGATCGACGCCGCAAAAACACGGGACGCGGCCCTTATCGCCGCGGCAGAGCTGACTGACACGCTCAGCAGCAACTAAGGAAATTTCATGCTTTGGTCTTTGATTAAAATCCTGATCTTTGTGGCGGTTGTCGCCGCGCTTGCCCTTGGGGCCGGAATGCTGATGGAAAGCGGCGCGGGCGTGCGAGTGTCGATTGCCAACACGGAATTCACGCTAGGCCCGCTACAGGCGGCCATAGCGGCTGTGATCCTGCTGCTGGCGGTTTGGCTGCTTATCAAGATTGCAGGCTTGCTGGTCGCGGTCCTGCGGTTCCTCAACGGAGATGAAACCGCATTGTCGCGCTATTTCGACCGTAACCGCGAACGCAAAGGGTATGAGGCACTGGCCGACGGAATGCTCGCGCTGGCCTCGGGCGAGGGGCGGCAGGCGATGTCGAAGGCCGCCAAAGCCGAACGCTATCTGCGCCGGCCGGAACTGACCAATCTGCTAAGCGCCCAGGCCGCCGAAATGACCGGCGACCGGAACAAGGCGCGTGAGGTTTACAAGCGCCTGTTGACCGAGGACCGCACCCGTTTCGTCGGCGTGCGCGGTTTGATGAAACAAAAGCTGTCCGAAGGGGATACGGATACCGCGCTGAAACTGGCGGAAAAGGCGTTTGCCCTAAAGCCGAAGCACGAGGAAACGCAGGATACGCTGCTGAAACTGCAAGCCAGCCACGAAGACTGGGCCGGGGCGCGCAAAACGCTCGGCGCGAAGTTGCGCCACGGCAGTTTGCCGCGCGATGTTCATAAGCGCCGTGATGCGGTTCTGGCGCTGTCCGAGGCGCGCGATGTGTTGGCAGAAGGCAAAACCATCGAAGCGCGTGAGGCGGCGATTGAGGCGAACCGCCTGTCGCCCGATCTGGTGCCAGCCGCGACGCTGGCCGCGCAATCCTACATTGATCAGGGAAAACCGCGTTACGCGATCCGGGTCATCAAGAAGACATGGGGCGTCACCCCGCACCCGGACCTTGCCGCCGCTTTCGCCGCGATAGAACCTGATGAAACGCCCGAGGCGCGGATCAAACGGTTTGGGCCGCTGCTGAAGATTCAGCCGGATCATCCCGAAACGAAACTGCTGACCGCCGAACTGAACATCGCGGCAGAGGATTTCCCCGCCGCCCGCAAGGCGCTGGGCAACCTCTACGAAACCGACCCCACCGCGCGGTCGTTGACCATTATGGCGGCGATCGAACGGGGCGAAGGCGCCGATGATGCCGTGGTGCGTGGCTGGCTGACCCGTGCCCTGACAGCCTCGCGCGGGCCGCAATGGGTCTGCGACAATTGCCACCGCGTCCACGGATCATGGGCGCCGGTCTGCGACAATTGCAGCAGCTTTGACACGCTGTCCTGGAAAGAGGCGCAGTCCGATGAGGTCGCCATGCCCGGCGGAACCGAGATGCTGCCCCTGATTGTCGGCAAACCCGATGCCCCGCCGCCATTGCCCGAGGCCACAGCCGAGGTAGTGGAGGAAGATGCGCCGGAACCGGAGGAAGAGTTTGAGCCCGTCGTGCCCGACGCCGAAATCGTTGTGCTGGATGAGGAGGCCGACACGTCCTCCGCCAAACGCCCTGTCGCGCCGGATTGACGGGGTCGAAAACGCGAAAATTTGGGCTTACGCTCATTAAAAAAGATTGCTAAAGAGCCGCCCACAACGCCGCTGTAGCTCAGATGGTAGAGCACGTCATTCGTAATGATGGGGTCGGGGGTTCGAGTCCCTTCAGCGGCACCACTTCCTACATTTCCATCAAGCGACGGTTGATCAGGGCAAGCGTGCGGTCGGCCAGCCGTTTTCTGAATAACACCGAACGCGCCGGACCAGTCCCTTACGGCTGAACCGGAGTCACCCTGTGCAGCACACGGTATTGGCGGGGTGTGTTTCCATAATGCTCTCGGAACAGCTTGTAGAAGTGGCTTGGGTTTTCGATTCCGCAGTCGGCGGCGATGTCGGCGACGGGCGTGTCGGAGGAGCCGAAGTGCATCGCGGCGTATTCCATTCGGATGCGGTTCACATAGGCCGAGGGTCCCGGTTGGCGTCGGTCACGAACACTAGTGCTTTGAGATCGAACAATACCAAGCCGCTGGCGGTTAAGCCGTAGCTTTCCATTTTATCGAACAGCCCATCGATGGGGTTTGCTCTGCCGGACCACGACCCGTGCTTGCCACCTGCTTCATCGCTTCGAATAAATCCCGGCGCAGGTCCGATGGCCCCGCGTCGGCCCGAGAGGCATCAAGCCGACCCCGGTATTGCAATCCGCGGTCCCGGTTGAATCCGAAGAAATCCGGTGTGCATGCGGCGCCGTAAGCGCGGGCGACGGTTTGGTCTTCGTCATGCAGGTAAGGGAACGGGAAGGATCGTTCTTCAGCCAATATCTTCATATTGTCAAAGCTGTCCGCAGGGTAGGCATCCGCGTCATTGGAACAGATCGCCGCCACGCCAATTCCCAAGGCTTTGAGGTCGGTCGCGTCCCTTACTATCCGGTCCAACACCGCCAGCACGTAGGGGCAGTGATTGCATATGAACATCAGAAGCGTTCCGTTTTCGCCAGCAACATCACCGAAGCGATAGGTTTGGCCGTCCGTAGCAGGAAGGCTGAAATCGGGAGCGGGCCAGTCGAATTCGCATACGGGCGGCGTTGCGGCCATGTGGGATGTCCTTCTGCTGCTTCGGTGTCAGGCAAAGTCTATATATCCACCTTAGCGATGGAAACCCGACCGGTCGCGCGCCACGTTTCGGATTACGCCATTCCAGCAGCTCTGAAATATCGCGCGACACATTTATGGATGTGGCCTTCGAGAAGTTCGGCGGGATCTGTGGTAATCTCTCCAAACTCCAACCCCATGAAAGATTGTGAGACGATGGTTTCAGGTATTTCCATATGGGACAGGTTTGCCAGAAGCTTATCCAGCGCCGTCGAGACCTCTCGGTCCGCCCAATAATAACGAATGCGATCACTGTAGCTGTAGACGCGTAGCCGGGATATGTCGGCCTCAGATCCCGAATAATAATCCCTCCAGTATTCGGGTCTATCCGTCATCTGTCTTTCCAGGACCTCGCGTATCCGCGATGGCGCATCGACCTCCATCTGGTCTTCAATCTCTGCCAAGGCCCAAACCGCTTCGCGGAATCGGAACGTCAGTTCCGGGCCGACCTTCAGGAAGAAAAAGTGCTTTTCGACAAGCGCGGCAAGCGCATCCGCCGCTTGATAATCTGTTGAGTGTGCTTCGAACGTCAGGCCAGCCTCGTTCAGAATAGCGTCGCTGAGCGGCTGCGCTTTTTCAGGAACAAACGGATAGATTGAGGTGTGGCCGAAATCGACGCCGGGCTGGGTCACGACGGAAACGATCCGCGTCCAGGCATCGTCCAGACCACGGGCCTTGAACGCGGCGCGGTGCGTGTCGATGGTATCGCGAAACCGGTCGACGGAGGTTACGTCAAGCGCGTCGGGTTCTTCGGTTTCGCCGCCGGGGATCGGAACCTCGGTCCCGATGATGTAGATCAGGTCGGCGGGGTTCGGGGCATGTTTCTCTGCCACGGCGCACAGATCAGCGGCGCGTTCGGCGATCTGGACAAAGGTCGGGTTCGGCTCTGCCCCGCACGCCATACTTGCGTCGAGGTGAATTTTGCGAAACCCGGCCTGAACGTAGCTTTTGACCAATGCGCGGGCCTTTTCCATCGCCATCTCGACCGGTTCTTCCCGCCATGGGTTCGGGCCAAGATGATCGCCCCCGAGGATCAGTTGATCCATTGGCACGCCGGCGTCATCAGCAAGTCCGCGCAGCCAAGACATGAAATCCGCTGCCGTCATGCCGGTATAACCGCCGTCTTGATTGACCTGATTGCAGGTCGCTTCGATCACCGTGGGAAAGCCGGTTTGTTTGGCGTAGGACAGCACCGCCCGCAGGACGTGTTCGTTTGCCGTGCAAAAACACGGAAGCCCGACGGGTTCGCCAGCGCGGTTTCGATTGATCAGGTCTTGCACGACAGTCATGCGGCGCCTCCGCTGTTGTGTTCGAGGAAGGTGGCGATTTCGTCCGGGCCTGAGTTGCCCTCCATCGGTCCGCGCCGCGTCACGGCAATTGCGCCCGCCGCATTCGCCATCTCACCCGCCATACGAAGCGATGCGCCTTGCGACAGCAGCGACACAAACGTGCCGCCAAAGCAATCGCCGGCGCCGGTGGGATCGACTTCATCGACGCTATGGCCCGAAAAATCGTGCCGTTCACCATTCCCCACAACTGTCGCGCCCTGAGCACCGCGTTTGATCGCGATGACTTCGGCCTTGGCTGCCAAAAGCTGATCGATTGCGGCGTCTTCGGATAAGTCGGGGAACAGAAACTCCAGATCGCTTGTGCTGGGCAGAAGGCATGTGCTGCACTCCATCGTCTCAAACAAAGCGTCGCGCGCGGCATCGTCCCGCATCAATTCGGGGCGGGCGTTTGGATCGCAACTGATCTTGCCGCCCGCGCTTGCGACACGTCGCACTGTTGCCATGATCATCGCGCGCATCGCAGCATTGCCAAGGGACGCGGCGGAGACATGCAGGAATGTGTCGGCAGAGTCGGTAAGATCTTCGGGCACTGAAAAATGATCCGACGCCGTATTCGTGAGGTGAAAGATAAAATCGCGATTGCCATCCGCGTAATAGGAGACGAACGCGACACCCGTGGCGCGGTCTGGGTTGACGGTCACGCCGCGTGTTCCGACGCCATCGGCGCTTAGCCGGGTCAGGACCGATTGCCCGAAGGCATCGTCGCCTACCCCGCCGATCATTTGTGTCCTGGCCCCCATTCGTGCGGCCTGATCGACGAATATCGCCGGTGCGCCGCTGGGGTATGGCCCGGAGTAGTCGGATATCTGGGCAAGGCCGCAGCCGATCCGGTGCGACACGAACTCCACGAGTATTTCGCCAATCGACACGATGACGGGGGTGCTCATCCTTTTATCCTTCGCAGGGCTGTGCAAAAGAACTAAGAATTTTTTTGTCGCATGTCAAAATAATTTACTGTATTTTGGCGCAACACGACGGGAGAGGAAAAAATGGCGAAACCCAATTCGGCCCAGAATCACAAGCCGCGCATTGATACGATGGAGGAATTGGCCGTCGCCATCGGCGTTTCCCGCCCTACGCTCTCTCGTTATTTCCAAGATCCGGGGCGTGTCAGCAAGACCTCGCGAGAGCGGATCGCAGAAGGTTTGGAGCGTGTGGAGTATGTGCCAAACTTCTTTGCGACGCGGCTGAACCGAAAGTCGACGGGGATGATCGGCGTGATCATCCCCTATCTCAACGACCTCTTTTTCACCAAGCTGCTTGAGGCGATTGAACGCGCCGCGATGGAGGCCGGGTTCAGCGTCATCACCAAGTGTTCGCACTCCGATCCCATCATCGAAGCCCGCGCAGCCGAGACGTTTATGTCGATGAATGTCGATGGCGCATTGGTCGCCCCACTCGGCAACCATAGCGACATGAAAGTGCATGAAAGGTTGCGGTCCCGGCTGCCATTCGTGCTTGTCGACTCCCGACCCGAAACGATGCCTGAAGTCGACTTTGTAGGAACAAATCACAATCAAAGCACGGGGTTAGCGACGGAATACCTGTGCCGTGTCGGCGGACCCCCGGTGTTTCTTGCGATGCCGCGCGTGAATTTCAACGCGCTGGAACGCGAACACGCTTACATCGCAACAATGGAAGAACTGGGGCATGAGCCGCGGATCATCGGTACCAACGCGATTGAGGATACATGGCTGTTCGAATCCCATGGTCAGGCCGTTCTTGATCGGGAGTTTGCGGCCGGTCGTTTGCTCGACACGTCGATACTTTGCGCGAATGATCGCGTGGCCATTGGTGCGTTGCGCTCGGCCGCGTCACACGGGCTTGAGCCGGGCAGCAAGCGAAGCGGCGGACTGCGAATCATGGGGCATGATGATTACCCCCTCTGCCCGTTCACTGTGCCGAGCCTGACGACCGTTGCCCAGAACGTCGACAGCATCGGGCACGAGGCCGTGTCGCGGCTGGTCGGATCGATACACGCGCAAAATAATCAAGATGAACAGTTCGTTAAGCTGTTTGACGGTGAACTAAAGATGCGCGAGTCGGCCTAAATCTTACACCTTCTTGCAAACCGATATGCGCTTCCCGCAATGCGGGATTGACGAAAGGGCAACTCAGCGGTTAGAATTGAACGCGTGTAAAAAACTGGGAGGACATTATGTCATTAAAGAAAGCTCTGTTGACCAGCGCGGTCAGCTTTGGCCTTACTGCAGGCATCGCAGCCGCAGACAGCCATGCAACGACAATCACCATCGCCACAGTGAACAACGGTGACATGATCACCATGCAAGGCTTGATGGACGATTTTAACGAGAAGCACCCCGACATCACGGTTGAGTGGGTGACGCTCGAAGAAAACGTTCTGCGCCAGAACGTGACGACCGACATCTCTACAGGTGGCGGCGCGTATGACATCCTGACGATCGGCACATATGAAGTGCCAATCTGGGGCAACAACGGTTGGCTCGTGTCGCTGAACGATCTGCCTGCGGATTACGAAGTCGACGACCTGATCCCCGCGATCCGTGGCGGTCTGTCCGTTGATGGGGAACTTTATGCAGCGCCCTTCTACGGCGAATCCTCTTTCACCATGTATCGCAAAGACCTGATGGAAGCCGCCGGCCTGGAAATGCCGGAAGCCCCCACGTGGGAATTCATCCGCGAAGCGGCAGCCGCAATGACAGATCGCGACAACGAGATCAACGGCATCTGTGCACGCGGCAAAGCGGGCTGGGGTGAGAACATGGCGCTTCTGACGGCTATGTCCAACTCCTTCGGTGCGCGCTGGTTCGATGAAGACTGGAACGCGCAGTTCGACACCGAAGCATGGGCCAACACCATCGATTTCTACCTCGGCATGATGGAAGAATCCGGCCCCGCCGGTGCAGCCAACAACGGTTTCAACGAAAACCTGACGCTGTTCCAACAAGGCAAGTGTGGCATCTGGATCGATGCGACGTCTGCGGGTCAGTTCGTTGTGAACGACGACTCTACCGTTGCCGATCAAGTTGGCTTTGCGTTGGCGCCCGACACAGGCCTTGGCAAACGCGGCAACTGGCTGTGGGCTTGGTCTTTGGCGATCCCGACTTCGTCGCAAAAGCAGGACGCCGCCAAGACGTTCATCAACTGGGCAACCGGCCCTGCATATTCCGCGCTTGTCGCCGAAAGCAAAGGCTGGGTCGCCGTTCCTCCGGGCACACGCACGTCGCTTTATGAGAACGAGAACTACCTGAGTGCGGCCCCATTCGCTGCGATGACCGTTGAGTCTATGGGCACTGCCGACCCGACCGATCCGACAGTTGATCCGGTCCCTTACACAGGTGTCCAGTTCGTCGCTATCCCTGAGTTTGCGGGTATCGCAACGCAGGTTGGTCAACAGATCTCGTCAGCACTTGCTGGTCAGCAATCCGGTGCGGACGCTCTGGCTGCCAGCCAAGAGATCACCGTCGAAGAAATGGAAGCCGCAGGCTACTAAGCCCGCCGCCTTCACGGGGGCGGAGCTTCGGTTCCGCCCCAACCCACACTGCCACCTAAAGCTGACTCACGGCATTTTCGAAGGCTTCATTAGCCTCCGTAAGCGCCGTCTGTTTCGCCACAAGCAACACAAGGAGCTTCGTCATGGCCACCCAGCATTCCCGATCCGCTGCCAGATTCATGATCGCGCCCGCTGTCTTTGTCCTGCTGGTCTGGATGCTGATCCCGCTCTGCATGACGCTTTACTTTTCGTTCGCGGACTATCGACCCTTGCGCGGCACGTTCGATGCGTGGATCGGGTTTGACAACTACGTGTCGTTCTTCACGTCGTCGTCATTTCTGAAGGCCGTTGGCACGACGCTGTGGATGGTCGGCGGTATCCTGTCGATCACGATCATCGGCGGCGTGCTTATGGCGCTTTTGCTGGACCGGCCCATTTTTGGGCAAGGGGTCGTGCGCATTCTGGTTATCGCACCCTTCTTCGTGATGCCGACGGTATCTGCGTTGGTCTGGAAGAACATGTTTTTTAATGTGGACAACGGACTGTTCTCGTATCTCTACAAGTTCCTCGGGTTGCAGCCGTTTGACTTTCTCAGCCAAGCGCCGCTGTTTTCGATTGTCGTGATTGTGGCGTGGCAATGGCTGCCCTTTGCGACGCTGATCCTGCTGACCGCCGTTCAATCGCTTGATAGCGAGCAGTTGGAAGCCGCCGAAATGGATGGCGCACCGGCCCTGTCGCGGTTCCGCTTCATTATCCTACCGCATCTAAGCCGCGCGATTACCGTTGTGATCTTGATCCAGACGATCTTCCTTCTGTCGATCTTCGCTGAGATTTTCGTGACCACAAACGGCGCGTTCGGCACCCGGACGCTGACCTACCTTGTCTACCAACGCGTGCTGGAAAGCCAAAACGTCGGGCTGGGGTCAGCTGGCGGGATCATCGCCGTCATCCTCGCCAATATCATCGCGATCTTCCTGATGCGGATCGTCGGCAAGAATCTCGATAGCTAGGGGGTATTGAAAATGGCCCGTGCCATCACAACAAAACAGAAAGTCATGTGGAGCGTTCTTGCCTGGGCGTTCGGCTTGCTGATGTTCTTTCCGATCATGTGGACGTTCCTCACCTCGTTCAAATCCGAGGCGACAGCGATTTCCGACCCGCCTGTCTGGTTCTTCTTTGACTGGACGCTAGAGAATTACTCGGCCGTGCAAGAGCGTTCGAATTACCCCAAGGCGCTGATGAACTCGATCATCATCGCGGTCGGGTCAACACTGCTTGGCATTCTGATCGCCGTTCCCGCCGCGTGGTCGATGGCCTTCGTGCCGGGCAAGCGCACCAAGGACGTGCTGCTGTGGATGCTCTCGACGAAAATGCTGCCCGCGGTTGGTGTGCTTTACCCTCTGGTGCTGCTCGCCAAATGGCTTGGCGTCATGGACAGCCGGCTGCTGCTGATTGTCGTGCTGATGCTGATCAACCTGCCGATCATCGTCTGGATGCTTTACACCTACTTCAAGGAAATCCCCGGCGAAATTCTTGAGGCGGCCCGCATGGATGGGGCGAGTCTGAAGTCGGAAATCCTATACGTCCTGACGCCGATGGCGGTGCCGGGAATTGCATCGACGATCCTGCTGAACATCATTCTGGCATGGAACGAGGCGTTCTGGACGATCCTCCTGACCACGGTGAATGCAGCACCGCTTACCGCCTTCATTGCCAGTTTCTCGGCACCAGAGGGGTTGTTCTACGCCAAACTCTCGGCCGCCTCAATGATGGCAATCGCACCGATCCTTATCATGGGTTGGTTCTCACAGAAACAGCTCGTTCGGGGCCTCACATTCGGAGCCGTAAAATAATGGGACAGATTACACTCAACCAAGTCACCAAAAGTTTTGGCGATGTGCAGGTCATCCCGCCGCTGGATCTGGAGATCAACGAAGGCGAATTTGTTGTCTTCGTCGGCCCGTCGGGATGTGGCAAATCCACCTTGCTGCGCCTGATTGCAGGGCTGGAGGATACGACCTCTGGCGATATCAGCATCGACAATAAGGACGCGACGACGCTACCGCCCGCCAAGCGCGGATTGGCGATGGTGTTCCAGTCCTACGCGCTGTACCCGCATATGTCGGTGCGCAAGAACATCGCGTTCCCGATGCGTATGGCCGGGATCGACGAGGCAACCCAGAAAACCAAGATTGAAGCGGCGGCAAAGGCGCTTAACCTGACAGACTATCTGGATCGTCGGCCAGGGCAGCTTTCCGGTGGTCAGCGTCAGCGCGTTGCAATTGGCCGTGCGATTGTGCGCGAACCTGCCGCGTTCCTGTTTGACGAACCCCTCTCAAACCTCGACGCCGCCCTTCGCGTTGGTATGCGGCTTGAGATTATGGACCTACACGCCAAGCTTGATACGACCATGATCTACGTGACCCACGATCAGGTGGAAGCCATGACGATGGCCGACAAGATCGTCGTGTTGCAGGCTGGGGTGATCGAACAGGTCGGCTCTCCGCTTGAGCTTTATCACAAGCCGCGGAACAAGTTCGTCGCTGGCTTTATCGGCTCGCCCAAGATGAACCTGATCGAAGGCGCCGAGGCGCAAAAGCACGGCGCGGTGACCATCGGCATCCGGCCCGAACACATGAGCGTGTCAAAGACTGAAGGCATGTGGAAAGGCACCGTGGGTGTGGCGGAACACTTGGGGTCTGACACTTTCATTCACGTCCATGAAACGGGCTTGATGGACCTGATGACCGTACGGATTACCGGCGATATCGAAGCGCGGCACGGGGATACGATCTATCTGACCCCGGACCTAGATCAATTGCATCGCTTTGACGCGCAAGGCTTGCGGCAAGAGGCATGAAAAGACTCGCTGGCAAATCTGCCCTGATCACCGGAGCGGCGCGCGGCATCGGCCTTGCCTTCGGCGAAGCCTATATCAGTGAGGGCGCGACGGTCGCCATCGCTGACATCAACTATGAGGCGGCGAAGGCGGCGGCGGAGACGTTGGGCGACGCGGCCTATCCCGTTCGGATGGATGTCAGCGATCAAGCCAGCATCGACGCGGCAATTGCGAGTGTGGTTGAAACCGCGGGCAAGCTCGACATCCTGATCAACAACGCCGCGCTTTTCGATGCGGCTGGGACGGTGGATATCACCCGTGCGAGCTATGAAAAGCTTTACGCCGTCAACGTGGCCGGCACCCTGTTCACGATGCAAGCCGCTGCCAAACAGATGATCGCCCAGGGTCACGGCGGCAAGATCATTAACATGGCGTCGCAGGCGGGGCGGCGGGGCGAAAGCCTTGTGCTGGTCTATTGCTCGACCAAGGCGGCGGTTATCTCGATGACCCAGTCCGCGGGGCTGAACCTGATCAAGCACGGCATCAACGTGAATGCGATCGCTCCGGGCGTGGTGGATGGTGAGCACTGGGAACACGTGGATGCGATGTTCGCCAAACTGGAAGGCAAGCAGCCCGGCCAGAAAAAAGCCGAAGTTGAGGCGGGCGTTCCAGCCGGACGGTTCGCCGTTCCCGCCGATTTAACCGGCATGGCGATCTTTTTGGCGTCGTCAGAGTCAGATTACATCCTGTCCCAGACGTATAACGTCGATGGCGGCCAGTGGATGAGCTGATGAAGCTTGGCCTTGAAACCCTCGCCGACCTGCCGGATGGTGTGCGTGTGCCGACTTATGACCGGGCGGAACTGTCGGCGGGCATCGTCCACATCGGTCTTGGCAATTTCCATCGTGCTCATCAGGCGTGGTATCTGCACCGGCTGATGGATCAAGGCTTTGCGAAGGATTGGGCCATTCTCGGCGCGGGCGTGCGCCCCGCAGATGCCGCACAGCGCGAAAGGATGCTGGCGCAAGATTGCCTGACGACGCTGATCGAACTCGACCCTTCCGGCAAATCGGCAGAGATCACGGGTAGCATGATCGGTTTCATCCCGGTTGCTGAGGATAACGCCCCCCTGATCGCGCATATGGCTGACCCTGCAATCCGTATTGTTGCCCTGACCGTGACCGAAGGCGGCTATTACGTCGCCGCCGACGGGGGGTTCGACAGCCAGCACTCGGACATGCAGCACGATGCGGCAAACCCCGACACGCCCAGATCAGCCTTTGGCGCGATGATCGCTGCGTTGAAACAGCGCCGCGCCACTGAAGCTGGCCCCTTCACCTGCCAAAGCTGTGACAACCTGCAAGGCAACGGGGATATTTTGCGTCAGACCATTCTGGGGCTGGCCGCGCTGTCGGACCTTGATCTTGCAGCATGGATCGATGACACCGTCACTTTTCCGAACGCGATGGTCGACTGCATCGTGCCCGCGACTGGCCCGTCCGAACTGTCGCTTGTCCGCAGTTTCGGCATCAAGGACGCGGCCCCCGTCACCCACGAGAATTTTCGCCAATGGGTGATGGAAGACAAGTTTTGCGCGGGCCGCCCCGACTGGGACAAGGTCGGCGCCACGTTCACCGACGATGTGCATAGTTTTGAGGCGATGAAGCTGCGGCTGCTGAATGCGGGCCATCAGATCATCGCGACGCCGGGCGAATTGCTGTCGGTCGAAACGATTGCCGACACGATGGCCCACCCCTTGATCCACGACCTGTTCCGCAAGATCGAAACATCCGAAATCGTCCCGCATGTCGCCGCTGTTCCGGGGATGGAACCGTTGGCCTATGTCGATCTGATCACCACCCGCTTTGCCAATCCCGAAATCCGCGACACGACGCGCCGGGTGGCCTTTGACGGATCGTCGCGCCATGTCGGTTTCCTTCACCCGATCATCCGTGACGCGCTTGAAGCGGACGCGCCGATCGATGGACTGGCCTTGGTTGAAGCGCTCTGGGCCCGCATGTGCGCAGGCACCCGCGAAGACGGGAACGAGATCGCGGCGAACGATCCGTTCTGGGACGTTCTGACCGTGAAAGCCAACGCCGCAAGAAACAACCCAACGGCTTGGATCGCGCAGGACAGGTTCTATGGCGACCTCGGCCAGAACGTTCGGTTTATCGAAAGCTTCGCACGCTGGCTGCGTCTGGTCTGGAACGATGGAACAGAGGCAGCTATTCGCACCTATCTAGAAAGCTGAGCACCATGAAGGCCATCGTTTTCCAAGACCAAAATACGCCGACCCTGAAAGACCGCCCCGACCCACGCCCCGGCGCCGGAGAGGTCTTGATCGAAGTTCATGCCAGCGGCATTTGCCACACCGACATCGAAGTTCTGCGCGGCAATTACGGCACCTCGGCCTTTCCCCTCATCCCCGGCCATGAATACGCCGGGCGAATTCTTGAGATCGGGCCAGAGGTCGCCGACCTCAAGGCAGGCGACCGCGTGGTTGTAGACCCCAATCTTGAATGCGGAACGTGCCCGGCCTGCAAACGGGGCTGGACGCATCTGTGCGAAACCTTGGGCGCCTATGGCGTGACATGTGACGGCGGATTTGCGGAATACAGCGTCGTGAAAGCGTCGCGTGTCCATCTGATCGGTGACATGCCGTATGACATTGCGGCCCTTGCTGAGCCCTTGGGCTGTGTGATGAACGGTCTGGATGCCGCACAAGCCACCCGCGCCAAAACAGCACTGGTCTTTGGCGCTGGTCCCATCGGCCTGTTGATGGCGATCGGGATGCAAGTTTCCGGCGTCAAAAAGGTTTCGTTGGTCGATATCGATGCCGCGCGTCTGGACCTCGCCGAGAGTTTCGGCTTTCCCGGCATAGCGGCACAAAGCGCGGAATTAGAGGCAATGCACCACGGCATCGATCTGGTTGCCGATGCGACGGGCGTTCCCGCTGTCGCGGCCAGTCTGACGGACTATGTCACCAATGGCGGCGTCGGGATGTTTTTTGGCATCTGCCCGTCAGAGGCCCGGATCGAAATTTCGCCGTTTGAACTTTTCCGCCGCCAGATCACGCTTGCCGGATCACATTCGCTGAACCACAACATCCCGCAGGCTTTGAAGGGTCTGCGTGCCTACGGAAAGGACATTGCACGGATCGTGTCGCATCGCGTTGCACTGGAAGAAATTGCCGCAGTGTTCGATGGCAGCCTTCCCAAGAGCAGCCTGAAAATTCAGTTCACGCGGCCTTGATTTTTTGGACGTTGCGGGACGGTATGCAAAACGACCGACGACACGAATCTGGCGCATCTGAATAGCCGCACGACCTTAAATTGCCGAAATCCCCTCACCGCCTACTGACTTTACTCAATCGAAAAAACCACGCGCCCTCAGTCGTTTACCCAATCTTTACCGAGGCAGTCGGCAGACCTAATCTCGCACCAATTTGCATACGAATGCAAAAATCCTTTGAGTATCACCAATTGCCCCGTATGGTTGGAAAATTCTGAAAGCGACTCGCGGACTGGGAGGTAATGCGATGCAAAGACGGACATTCCTTACAACGGTATCAGCCATAGCGATGGTTGCGGGTGTGCCACAACTGGCCGCCGCACAAGAGATTGCGCACGGATTGACGCCGGGCCGCCCCTATGAGGGCACGACGATCAACGTATTGTCGGTTGTGACGCCACAATTTGATGGCCTGCGCCTGCGGGATCAGGAATTCACAGACCTGACGGGGATTGAGGTGGAGTGGACCTTCATTCCGTTCGGCTCTCTCCAAGAACGCGTGAATGCCGAGGGGATCGCCGCGAATGGCACCTTTGACGTTGTGAATTACCTCGATAGCTGGGGACCACCCAACGCGCATTGGCTGCGCCGCATTGACGACCTGATGGAGCGTGACGGTATTTCGATGGACCGGTATCCGCCGGCCTTTGCCCGCTCTGCCCAGTTTGAGGGTGAAACGCTCGGCTTCCCGCTGCGGGCCCATGCCCAGTTGATGTTCTACCGCAAAGACTTGATCGAAACGCCGCCCGAGACATGGGCCGACGTCATCGCCATCGGTGAACAACTGGCCGAAACCAACCCCGACATCGCGCCGCTTGCGCTTTACTACAACAATGATGGCAACCGGCAGAACCTGTTCATCTGGATCAACTTCCTTTGGGCTGCGGGTGCGGACGTCTTCAACGATGACTTCACCGCCGCCTGGACCAGCGATGAGGCCATTGCCGCGACCGAGGCGTATATCGGGCTGCATACGGAACATGGCGTGACCAACCCGAATTCGCTCGCGTTTGTCGAACAGGATGCGCGCCAGTCGTTCATGCAAGGCAACTCTGCGATGATCCCCGTTTGGTGGTGGGCCTATTCGGGCTTTATCGATCCCGAAAACTCTACCCTGACCGCCGATCAGGTGGGCTTTGTCGGTATGCCGGCCTACGAGGGCACCACGGCGACCTACGCGATTTCGATGCCGTTCTCGATTTCGACTTATTCGCAAAATCAGGAAGCGGCTTGGGAATTCCTCAAGTGGTTGTCAAACCCTGACATGGATCGTGCAAACGCGATTGAGCGTGAAGTCGGTGGCGAAAGCATCGTGAACAACGTGGTCACGCACATCACTTCGCTGACGGACGAAGAGGTAAACGCCGCCAATGCGGGGATTCAGGCGGCTGCGTATGACAGCCTGCGGAATTCCGACATCATGCCGCAGATCCCGGAATGGCCCGAGGTGGGTGACATCCTGTCCGCCGCAATCGCCGAGGCCGCCGCGGGCGGTGATGTGCGTGAGCTGATGATGGCCGCAGCCGAGCAATCCGACCGTGTGCTACGCCGCGCTGGCCGGATCGAGTAACCTCTCAGGACAGGGGCGGGGCCGATTGTGCCTCGCCCCGCTTTTGACCCATGCGTGATAACACTCTCAAATACCTGCTGGTTTTCCCGGCGGTCATGGTGGTCTTTGCCACTGCCGTCTGGCCCTTGGCGGAAAGCTTGCGCCTGTCCTTCACCGAAGGCCGGATGAACAAACCCGACTTTCCGCAGGGCTATCTGGGGTTTGAGAATTATACCTGGGCGTTTCTTTATGAACCGCCGTTTTGGAATTCCGTCTGGGTGACGGGGCTTTATACGGTGGTGACGGTCACGCTGACGACGCTGTTCGCGCTGGGCCTTGCTATGCTGCTTGCCCCCGGCGGCAAGTTGCGATCCGGTGTGCAGACCTTGTTGATCCTGCCCTTTGCGATGAGCCCGGCGCTGATCGGGGTGTCGTTTCGATTCATGTTCAACCCGGAATTCGGGCTGTTTGACGCCTTCTTTGGCGTGGTCTTTCCGCCCTTGGCCGATGTGTCCTGGCTGGCAGACCCCGACCTTGCGTTTGCGGTTGTCGTGATGGCCGACGTCTGGGGCTGGATACCATTCCTGACGCTGGTGTTGATCGGTGGCTTGGCCAGCGTGCCGCAAGATACGATGGAGGCCGCACAGGTCGATGGCGCGTCCGGTTGGCGCGTGTTCAAAGACGTGACCCTGCCGCAACTGATGCCGGTGCTGGCGGTCGTGATCATCCTGAAGGCAATCTTCAGTCTGAAAACGTTTGATCAGGTGTTCATGCTGACGAATGGCGGGCCGGGCACGGCGACGCAGACGCTTAGCCATTACATCTACACGAACGGCCTGCGCTACGGGCAGATCGGATATTCTGCCGCAGTGGCGTGGCTGATGGTGATCCCGATGATTATCCTGACCTATTTCTATGCCAAATTCGTGTTCCGGAAGGAGTGATCCCATGACCGGAAAACAGAAACAGCGCTTCTGGCGCGTGGTCCAGACCAGCCTGATCCTGATCGCGACCTTCGTCATGCTGATCCCGATTGTCTGGATTTTTCTGGCGTCGCTCAAAACCCATGTCGAGGTTTACCAACTGCGCCTGTTCTTTACCCCAACGTTGGAGAATTTTGGCGAGGTGTTCCGCGAACCCTATGACCTCGGCTCCAAGCTTTTCAACTCCACCATAGTTGCTGCAGTCACCGTCATTTTCGCAATTCCGATTGCGACGATGGCCGCCTATTCCTTTAGTCGCTTCCGTCTGAAATTTGAAACGACGATCCTTGTGATCATCCTCGCGACGCAATTCGTGCCTGCGGTGGTGATTATCCTGCCGTTCTTCGTGATGTTCCGCGACCTCGGGCTGCTTGATACACGTATCGGCCTGATCCTCGTGAACCTCGCCATTGTGATGCCTTTTGCGATCTGGATGATCAAAGGCTTCATCGATGGCATCCCGATGGACACGGAAGAGGCCGCGATGGTCGACGGCTCGTCCAGAATGCAGGTGATCTGGAACATTGTCCTGCCGATGGCGGCACCCGGCCTTCTGACCGCTGGCATCTTCTGCTTTATCCTCGCGTGGAATGAGTTTTTGTTCGCCCTGATCCTAACCAACCGGGACGCGGTGACGCTGCCGATTGGCCTTGCGCTTTTCCGTGGTGAAGAGGGCGACCTTTGGAACCTGCTGAGCGCCGCGGGGATCATCATCATGGCGCCGATGTTCGTTCTGGCGCTCGCCATCCGTAAATACTTCGTTCAAGGCATGACCATGGGGGCCGTCCGCTAATGGCTGAAATCAGGCTCAAGAATCTCACCAAACGGTGGGGCGATTTTATAGGCGTCGACGATCAATCGCTCGACATTCACGATCAGGAATTTCTCGTGCTGCTGGGGCCGTCCGGCTGCGGCAAGACAACGACGATGCGGATGATCGCGGGGCTAGAAGACCCCACTGATGGTGAGATCTGGATAGATGGCCGAAAGGTCAACGACGATCTGCCAAAAGACCGTGACGTGGCGATGGTGTTCCAGAACTACGGCCTTTATCCGCATATGACGATTTTTGACAATATCGCCTATCCGCTGAAGGTGCGCGGCACGCCCAAAGCCGACATCAAGCCGCGGGTCGAAAAGGCGGCGGAACAGGTGGAACTGACAGAGTTTCTGCACCGTAAGCCCAAGGCGCTTTCCGGTGGGCAACGGCAGCGGGTGGCCCTGGCGCGGGCGATCGTGCGAACGCCGAAAGTGTTCCTGATGGATGAACCGCTCAGCAACCTCGACGCAAAGCTGCGCGTCACGATGCGGGCAGAGCTGAAGCACCTCAGTCGCGCGTTGCAGATCACTACGGTCTACGTCACCCACGACCAGATTGAGGCGATGACACTGGCCGACCGCGTTGCCGTAATGCGCAACGGTGTGATCCAGCAACTTGGCACGCCTGACGATATCTACAACAACCCCGCCAACATGTTCGTCGCGGGCTTCATCGGCAGCCCGGCGATGAACCTGATCAATGGATCGGTTCAGTCTGGAATGTTCGTGACCACTGGCGGCACGCGGTTGGTTGGCGTCGGCGGGCAAGATCGCGACAAGGCGATCCTTGGCGTGCGGGCCGATGACATGAGCGTGCATGACCCCGGCCAAGGCGATATCGACGTGACGATCTATGCGTTCGAAAATACCGGTGAAAGCACGCTTTTGACCGTGCAATGGGGCAAACAGCGTGTGATCGCGCGGGGCGGCCGCCATCTTCGTAAAGAGCAAGACGATGTGGTCGGCATCAAGCTCGACACCGATCACCTTTACCTCTTCGACCCTGAAACCGGGGATCGGATCGAACACCGAAGCCTTTGACTGCGTTACCCAACGGGGCTGCGTGATCAGCCGCCAGATCAGGTAAAACAAGCCGACACCGCTCCAGGAATCACGACAAGCGATGGGCGCGTTCCGGCGACCTGTGGGCGAGTCCGTTTATTTTGTTAACAGACTATAATTTTTATCATACGATCAAAAAATTGATGGTCCAACAGATGGAAGTTCAAATGACTCAGAATCAAAAAAGACCGAACACTCATTTCAACCCGACCCGGCGGCGTCTATTGATGACGGCTGGCCTGACGACGGCGGCGGGGCTGGCGCTGCGCCCGGTTCAGCTGCTTGCGCAAGACCCGTTGAAGGTGGCCGGGATTTACACCGTTCCCGTCGAACAGCAGTGGGTCAGCCGGATTCACAAGGCGGCGACGTCGGCGCAGGACGCGGGCGAGATTACCTATACGTTCACCGAAAACGTATCGAACACCGACTATCCGCGTGTCATGCGCGAATACGCGGAACAGGGGATGCAACTTATCATCGGCGAGGTGTTCGGCGTCGAACAGGAAGCCCGAGAGATCGCGGCAGAGTATCCCGATGTCGCGTTCCTGATGGGCTCCAGTTTCTTGCATGACGACGGGTTGTCGAACTTTGCGGTGTTTGACAACTACATTCAGGATGCGTCTTACCTGTCCGGCATCATCGCGGGTGCGATGACCGAATCCGGCAATATCGGCATGGTCGGCGGCTTTCCGATCCCAGAGGTGAACCGCCTGATGCACGCCTTCATGGCAGGCGCGCGGGAAATGAATGCGGACATCACATTCCAGGTCAGCTTTATCGGGTCGTGGTTCGACCCGCCGAAGGCCAAGGAAACCGCGTTTGCGATGATCGAAAACGGCGCAGATGTGCTTTACGCCGAACGCTTCGGCGTATCGGACGCGGCGCAGGAAAAAGGCGTGCTGGCGATTGGCAACGTGATCGACACGCAGGCGGATTACCCGGAAACGGTTGTTGCATCTGCGATCTGGCATTTTGAACCGACGCTGAACGCCGCGATTGAGGCGGTGAAGGCCGGCAGTTTCAAGGCCGACAATTACGGCGTTTATTCCTTCATGAAGGAAGGCGGCGCATCGCTTGCCCCGCTCGGCACATTCGACGGCAAGGTGCCGCAAGAGGCGCTCGACCTCGTGGCGGAGCGTGAGGCGGCGATCAAAGACGGAAGCTATACGGTCGAGATCAACGACGAAGAGCCGAAGTCAGAATAATGCCGGACAAAGACGGGGCGCGGGACATTGTCCTGCGCCTTCAGAATATCACCAAGCGGTTCGGCAGCCTGACCGCCAATGATGCGATCAGCTTTGACCTGAAAAAGGGCGAGGCGGTCGCGTTGCTGGGCGAAAACGGGGCGGGCAAGACGACGCTGATGAACATCCTGTTCGGCCATTACACGGCGGACGATGGCAGCGTCGAGGTGTTCGGAGAGCGCCTGCCCCCGGGCAATCCGCGCGCAGCACTTGGCGCGGGCGTGGGCATGGTCCATCAGCATTTCACACTGGCCGACAACATGACCGTTCTGGAAAACATCGCGCTGGGCACGCAATCGCTGTGGAAGCCGCGCTTTGATCGGGCCGGGGCGCGGGCGAAGGTCGCGGCCCTCGCGGCGGATTTCGGTTTAGCGGTTCATCCCGATGCGAAGGTCGGCGCCCTTAGCGTAGGCGAACGGCAGCGGGTCGAGATTCTGAAAGCGCTTTACCGTGATGCGCGTATCCTGATTCTGGATGAACCGACGGCGGTGCTGACACCGCAGGAAACGGATGCGCTGTTCGATACGCTGCGCAAGGCAATCGGGTTGGGGCTGTCGATCATTTTCATCTCGCACAAATTACATGAGGTGATGGCGATTTCGAACCGCGTTCTGGTGCTGCGTCACGGCAAACTGGTGGGCGAGGTCGAAACCGAAAATACCGATCGCCACCGGCTCGCGCAGATGATGGTCGGGTCAGAGATCGTCGCGCCCAAAGTGGCGGAGAATGTACCCGGTGCGCCCCTGTTGCGGCTTGATCGGGTGTCGACCCCCGCAATCGGCAACGCGCCCGGGTTGCAGGACGTGACGCTGGAGCTTCGCGCCGGGCAGATCACCGGGCTGGCGGGTGTCTCCGGCAACGGCCAAAGCGCGCTGGCCGATCTGGTCGGCGGTTTGATCAAACCGGAACGCGGCACGCTGACACTCGGCGACCGGGAACCACAGGGCTGGTCGCCCCGTGCAGCCGTCACATCCGGTGTCGCGCGGATACCAGAGGATCGGCATGCCACCGGGACGATTGCCAATTTCAGCCTGACGGAGAACGCGATACTCGAAGGCTATAAGGATCGCGGGTTCAGCAGTAACGGCTGGATGAACTGGCGCGCTGCGGGCAAGTTCGCGGAACAGATTATTGCGAAATACGACGTCCGCTGCCCCGGACCTGATACGCCGATCCGGCTGCTGTCGGGGGGCAATATGCAAAAGCTGATCCTTGGTCGCGTTCTGGAACCCAGCCCGCGGATCATCCTCGCAAACCAGCCGGTGCGCGGACTTGACATTGGTGCTGTCACTTACGTTCAGAACCGCCTTCTAGCGGCGCGGGCGGATGGGGCTGCCGTGCTTCTGATTAGCGAAGACCTTGATGAAATCATGACCCTTTCCGATGTGATCCACGTGATGTCTGAGGGTCGCCTTTCGCCCGGCTTTGCCCGCGGCACCAAGACCCCGCCAGAGCTTGGCATCTGGATGGCGGGCGACGGGTTCGAAGGAACGACCGATGCGGCTTGAACCGATCCCCAATCCGACGATCACGCGGCGTCTTGGCCTGCCCGGCTTGGCGATGGGCATGACTGTTGTCATTGCCTCCAGCTTGGCGTTGCTGGCCGGGGCGGACCCGTTCTCGGTCCTCGGCCTGATTATCGAAGGGGCGGTCGGATCGAAATTCGCGCTGCTTGAGACTTTGAACCGGGCGACGCCGCTGATCTTTACCGGTCTCGCCGTCGCGGTCGCCTTCCGCGCAAAGCTGTGGAACATCGGTGCTGAGGCGCAGCTTTACGCCGGGGCGCTTGTCACCGTCTTGCTGGGCACCGGGTTCTTGCCATGGCCGACCTACGCGCTGCTTCCGGTCATTATCATTGCGTCGATGCTTGCCGGGGCGGCGCTGTTGCTTGGTCCCGCGTGGCTGAAGACCCGACTGGGGGTGGATGAGGTCGTGACGACGCTCCTCCTCAACTTCATCATGCTGCTGATTATTTCGATGCTGCTTGAAGGTCCGCTGAAAGATCCGATGGGCATGGGTTGGCCGAAATCGCCCCGCCTGATCGAAGAGGCGCGGCTGCCGCGTATCATCGAAGGTTTGCGCATCCACTGGGGCTTTGGTCTTGCGCTGATCGCGGCGGGGGTCGTTTGGGTAATCGACGCGCGATCAACCCTCGGGTTTGAAATGCGCGCGGTCGGGCAGAACCAGCGGGCGGCACAGTTTGCAGGCATCCCCGTCAACCTCGTGATCCTGAAAACCGCGCTGCTGTCTGGTGGGCTGGCGGCGCTTGCCGGGTTTTCCGAAGTCGCGGGGCTGAAGGGGAACCTGACGCTCGATCTGTCGCCGGGCTTTGGCTACACCGGGATCATCGTCGCCATGCTCGCCCTGCTGCATCCAGCGGGTGTCGTCGCGTCAGCCATCTTCGTCGCCGCCGTCTTTGTCGGCGCGGATTCGATGAGCCGCGCGGCAGGCGTGCCGACTTACATCGCGGATATCCTGCTTGCCACCGCATTGCTGTTGATGGTGCTGGCGATCATGCTGACCCGCTTTCGGATCGTGAGGGATTGATGGAGATTCTCGACATCCTGCTTTCGGCAAGCTTTTGGGCCGCCGCCGTGCGCATCGCTTCCCCCCTCATCTTTGCCACGATGGGAGAGTTGATTTGCGAACGCGCCGGTGTGCTGAACCTTGGTATCGAAGGGATCATGGTGATGGGCGCCTTCGCAGGCTGGATGACGGTTTATTCCGGCGGCGGGCTGTGGATGGGTGTGACGGTTGCGCTGCTCGCCGGGATGGGGTTCGGGTTAATCCATTCGATCCTATCCGTGCCCTTCGGCCTGTCGCAGCATGTTGTCGGGCTGGGGATCACGCTGCTGGCCACGTCCGTCACCTATTTCAGCTATCGACTGGCCTTGCCCGAAGTCACCTCTCCGCCCCGGATTGAGGCATTTCAGCCGTTTGAAATACCGTTCCTTAGCGATATTCCGATCCTCGGCCCGGCATTGTTCGCACAGACGCCGATGACCTACCTCGCCTTTGCGGTGGCGGCGATTGTCGCCGTCGTCCTCTACCGCACACCGCTTGGCCTTGCCGTGCGGGCGGCGGGGGAAAACCCGGCCTCGGTCGCGGCGCAGGGGTTGTCGGTGACGGGCATTCGCATGGGCGCGGTGATGGTCGGCAGTGGTCTGATGGCCGTCGGCGGGGCATTCCTGACGATGTCGGCGTTCAATTCATTCTTCTTTGAGATGGTGAACGGTCGCGGCTGGATCTGCATTGCGCTGGTCGTCTTCGGGGCGTGGCGGCCGGGCAAGGCGTTGCTGGGTGCGCTTCTGTTCGCGGCCTTCGATGCGCTGCAAATCCGGCTGCAGCAGACACCGCTGGGTGCCAATGTGCCCTACCAGATTTTCCTGATCATGCCTTACCTTCTGTCGATCCTCGCGCTGATCTTCATGTCGCGCCGCGCCGAAGTTCCGGCCGCCCTGATGGTGCCGTTCAACAAAGGAGAACGCTGAGATGTTTGATATCGTCGTCAAGGGCGGCACGCTGCCCGAAGGCACCCGCGCCGATATCGGGATAGAGGGCGACCGGATCAAGGCGGTCGACGTGCTGCCCGATGATGTGGACGCCGGCGAGGTTATCGACGCGACCGGCGATCTGGTCAGCCCGCCCTTTGTTGACCCGCATTTCCACCTTGATGCGACGCTTAGCTACGGACTGCCTCGGATCAACGCCTCGGGCACGTTGCTTGAAGGAATCGCGCTGTGGGGCGAGTTGAAGCAGGTCACGAACGTTGAGGCGATCCGCGACCGCGCGCTCGATTACTGCGATTGGGCGGTCAGCATGGGGTTGCTGACGATCCGCAGCCATGTCGATACCTGTGACGACACGCTAAAGGGCGTAGAGGCGCTGCTGGAGGTGCGGGAGGCCGTGAAAGGCTACCTCGACCTGCAACTGGTCGCCTTCCCGCAGGACGGGCTGTATCGCGACCCGACGGCCTACGACAATACGATCCGCGCGCTCGACATGGGGGTCGATGTCGTGGGTGGCATCCCGCATTTCGAACGCACGATGGAGGATGGCGCGCGGTCGGTGCGCACCTTGTGCGAAATCGCGGCGGAGCGTGGCCTGATGGTCGATATGCATTGCGACGAAACCGATGACCCGCACTCGCGCCACATCGAAACGCTGGCGGCGGAGGCGCAGCGGCTTGGCCTTCAGGGGCGTGTTGCAGGCTCTCACCTGACGTCGATGCATTCGATGGACAACTACTATGTCTCGAAACTTCTGCCGCTGATGGCTGAGGCGGGCGTTGCCGCGATTCCGAACCCTCTCATCAACATCATGTTGCAGGGGCGTCATGACACCTTTCCCAAACGCCGCGGCCTGACCCGCGTGAAAGAGATGCAGGCGCTGGGCATCACCGTTGGCTGGGGGCAGGATTGCGTGCGCGACCCGTGGTATTCGCTGGGAACGGCAGACATGCTCGACGTGGCGTTCATGGGGCTGCACGTCGCGCAGATGAGCAGCCCGGAAGAGATGAAACGCTGTTTCGACATGGTGACGGAGGAGAATGCCCGTATCCTCAACCTCGATGATTACGGGTTGCGGGTCGGTCAGCGTGCGTCGCTCGTCGTGCTTGACGCGGGTGATGCGATTGAAGCCGTGCGCCTACGCCCGGATCGCCTGACGGTGATTTCAAACGGAAAGGTCGTGTCGCAGAAGGCACGGAACGATGCGAAGCTGCGCCTTAATGGCCGCCCAGAAAGTGTGCGTCGCAGGCACAACGTCAACTGATGGATGAACGAAAAAGCGGCGGCCAGTGGCCACCGCCGTGATCTTGGAATCAGTGATCAGGCGCTAGGCCCAAATCGGCAAAAGAAGTCAATAAAAAAAGGCAGCAAGCGGGGAGGGGTCACAGGTTGATGTTGTTGATGCTGCAAAATTGAAAGGTGATTAAACCACCAACCAGTCTTTGCAAGCCCTCCCCGTCGCTCTAAAAATAAACTTTGTTATGTTACTTTTTGTCTTGTGGACTGGGTGATTGAATAGGCAAGATTTAGCCTAAATGCCGTTTGTGGTCAATAAACACCCACCTGTCTTTTTAGACATGTCCCCAATACAATCAACGCCCAAAACACACTTAACATATTGATATAAAACAATTTCATGTTTTGAGGCAAATACACTTTCGTTCCCCGAAACCAGTGCGGGTTCCCGCCGATAGTGAAACAACCCATACGGGAGACTGGTGGGCAATAATGCGACAATTGGGTCGTTTGTGTGCATATGACCGGCCAAAGTTGAACAAATCGAACCAATCAGGTGGCGATTTCGCATGGCGAAAAATTTTTCGAAATTAACCAGCAATTTCTCGCCGTAGCGGCGATTTGGGGCGCATTCACACGCAGAATTACCGCCGGAATCAGGGGGGATTCGCGGGTTATTTTGGCCTCGTCACCGACCCCGGCGCCGTTTTTCCGCCAAGCCCCAAATAAATCCGCGCGCCCGGCCGCAAAACCCGTGGGTCTGTCCGAAGAAGTCGGATAAGACATGAACGTTGATAAAGTTCTCAGGGGCCTGAGCAAGAATATGTGCAGACGATTGATGTGGGTAACGCGATGCATTAGCGCTTTGGCAGGTGGTCATCGAGTGCGGGGAGCGCATCGCACATGATAAGCGTCATCATCCCCGCGAATAATGAGGCTGATCTGATCGGCACCTGCCTTCGTTCAATCCTCGCATCAGAGATGGTGGCAGGCGGCCCGCAGCCCGAGATTCTCGTGATTGCGAACGGGTGCACCGACAATACCGCAGAGGTGGCCGAAAGCTTCGCGGATCAAGCGGCAGCGGCCGGCTGGGTGCTGAAGGTGCGTGACATCAAGCAAGGCAGCAAGCTGAACGCGCTGAATGTCGGAGACGGCACGGCCTCTTGCGATATTCGTGCCTATGTCGACGCGGATGTCGTTGTCGGGCCGAAGCTGATGCAGGGGCTGGTCGATGTCCTGTCGCGCCCTGATGCCGCCTATGCCAGCGGCAAGGTCAACATCACTGCGACGAATAGCTGGGCCAGCCGCGCCTATCGACGCATCTATGCCCAGGTACCGTTCATGACCGATGGTGTGCCGGGCTGCGGGGTGTTCGCCGTCAACGCAGCCGGACGGGCGCGGTGGGGGGTGTTCCCCGATATTATCTCTGACGATACCTACGTCCGGCTCCAGTTCACGCCGGAGGAACGGCACACGGCCCCCGCGATCTATGACTGGCCGATCGTCGAAGGGTTCAGCAATCTGGTGCGCGTCCGGCGACGTCAGGATATTGGTGTGGCCGAGGTGGCGGAGAAATATCCAGAGCTGCTTAGGAACGACGACAAGCCGCGGTTCGGCTTGAAACGTGCGCTGGGCCTCGCGCTGCGCGATCCGGTTGGGTTCGGCGTCTACACGGCGGTCGCGCTGGCCGTTCGGCTGAAACGCCCGACATCATCGGAAGGGTGGAGCAGGGGGCGCTAACGAAAAAAGCAGACCCGTGCGGGGTCCGCTTTCTATTCGTGACGCTCGTCTGTCAGCGCTGCCGGTACGCCGGAGACTGCCGGCGTGGACTACCTCAGGGCAGATAGACGAGCGACCTCAGTGACCCGTTGCTTTCACGACCACACCAACGGTGCGGCAGAGAATGCGCAGATCGGTCGTCAGCGACAGTTCCCGCAGGTAGCGGCTGTCGATCGGCGCGCGATCCGCAAACGAGCTTTCATTCCGTTCCGAAACCTGCCACGGGCCAGTAATGCCGGGGCGCATTTCAAAATAGGCTTTGCCAGGATAAAGCGGCTTTTGTTCGCACATCATCGGGCGCGGCCCGACAAGGGACATATCCCCAAGCAGCACGTTCAGAAGCTGCGGAAGCTCATCAAGCGAGGTTTTCCGAATGATACGGCCAACACGGGTGATGCGCGGGTCGTCTTTCAGCTTTTGCGTTTCATCCCATTCGCGGCGCGCTGCCGGGTTCGATGCGAGGTAGCTTTCCAGCATCTCATCCGCATTCGCCTTCATGCTACGCAGCTTCCACATTTTGAAGTTGCGGCCATGGCGGCCCACACGCATCTGCGTGTAGAACGGCGATTTGCCGTCGGTTGCAACCAACGCGGCAAGGATGCCAACAACGATGATGGTCGGGAGCGCAAAGATCGAAACGATCGCGACGTCCAACATCCGCTTGTAGCGCGCACGGTAAAACCCAGTCCGGCGACGCGTTCTGAATGCAAAATCTTGAGCAGAGCTAGCCTCGGCAACCGCTGCCGAGCCGTAATTCTTTTTGGTCAAACTCAGGTCGTAAGCCATGTAACGACGGACCTTCCTAAAATAATTTTGGAAGACCGAAGAACGGCGTATGTACGGGCACCCCGCAAAAAAATAGCGGGCGAATTTTGGCAGCAGGTCCAGCGCAACACTGGGGAAAATTAAGCTACGTTATGATCCGGTGAAGTCTCAGAAAAAAGAGAGACTAGACATCATGCAAATTACTACACCAACAAAAATGTTTCTTCGGCAACCACTTCTTCTAAACAATCCCCGGTTCAAAATACGGGGGAGGACACTATGATTATTATTAACACACTTTAATGCTCGACGGCTGGAATTATGCTTTCGTTAACTATTTAGTCAAGCGCGCATCGCCCTCGAAACATTATTTGATGGGGTGAAGTAGGGAATACCCGACTAATTGTGGCATTGTCGGGGCTTGCGAAACAATCGCCTGCCCGAAGACGCGGCGATTGGTTAACAATGTTACAGTCGCCGTGAACGGATTTGCGGTCAGCAGGCCGTCGGCCTTGCAAAGATTCGATCTCGAACTGGCCAATGCTTCACGCCGACCCCCGACAAAACCCACCGCTTTGCCAAGAGGGTAGACAGACGCCACTCAGTGTGAAGAATACGACCAACAACATGAATGGTTCGCGACGTCCCAGATAAGCCAAGGAACAGGCAACGGATGTCGGACGGGGGGAAAGCCAGCTTGGGCGAACAGAACAGCGGCGGGACAGCCGCGTGGTTCAAGCATCAGTCCCGCAGTCAGCAGAGCCAATAACGGGAGGGGGCGAACGTGCATCCGGTTCTAAGGACCATCTTGCAGCGACTGGGTTTAGGTCTTCTGACGCTGTTCTTCGTTTCCGTCATCATCTTCATTTCGATTGAATTCCTGCCGGGCGACTTTACCGAAGCCGTGCTTGGCCAGGCGGCGACCGAGGAAACCGTCGCCGCATTCCGAAAGGAACTCGGCCTCGATCAACCGGCGATCCTGCGCTACTTCGACTGGATCGCGGCGGCGTTGCAGGGTGATCTGGGAACGTCGTTCTCAGGCCGTGCGGCGTCGGGCGTTGACCGGTCGCGCGAGGTTGTTGACCTGATCGGTCCGCGCCTGATGAACACCTTGTTCCTTGCCGGGATGGCGGCGCTGATCTCTGTCCCGCTGGCGCTGTTCCTTGGTGTTACTGCTGCGCTTTACCGGAATTCGATCTACGACCGGATCGTGAACGCGTCGACCCTCACGACGATTTCGTTCCCGGAATTCTTCATCGCCTACATCCTGATCCTCTGCCTTGGGACATTGATGCCGATCTTTCCGTCGCTCGCCAATGTCGGCCCAGAGACTGAGTTTTGGGACCGCGTCTATAAATGTGCTTTGCCCGCGTTGACCCTGACGCTGGTGATCGTCGCGCATATGATGCGGATGACCCGCGCCGCGATCATCAACCTGCTTGCCAGCCCCTATATCGAGATGGCGCAGCTTAAGGGGATTTCCCGCGGCAAGGTGATCGTGAAACACGCGCTGCCGAACGCCTGGGCGCCCATTGCGACGGTCATTGCCTTTAACCTTGCCTACCTCGTCGTCGGGGTTGTCGTGGTTGAGGTTGTCTTCGTCTATCCCGGTGTCGGACAGCTGATGGTCGATGCCGTGACCACCCGCGATATCCCGGTCGTTCAGGCCTGCGCACTGATCTTCGCTGCGACCTACATCCTTCTTAATCTGATTGCCGACATCATCGGCATCGTCACCAACCCGAGGCTTTTGCACCCAAGATGAGCACGCCGGAACCCGAACAGGACTACTCCGCCGCCGCCGAGGTGGCCCTTGTCAAAAAGCGTCGCGGCTTTGGCGAACGCATGTGGCTCGACCTGCGCAAGGCGCCGTGGTCGGCGTGGTTCGGAATCATCGTGCTTTGCATCTACGTCTTCGTCGCAGTCTTCGCGCCGTTTCTGGCGCCCTATGGCGAGGCGCAGGTGTTTTCTACGCCATTCGCGCCGTGGGGTGAGGAACACCGGTTCGGCACCGACCAAATTGGCCGCGATATCTTTACACGCCTGATCTATGGCGCGCGAAACACCATCGGGATCGCGTTTGCGACCACGCTGCTGTCGTTCTTTATTGGCGGCGGCTTGGGCCTTGTCGCCGCGATCAGCCGGGGGTGGGTCGATCAACTGCTCAGCCGGTTTGTCGACGTGTTGATGGCGATTCCGGCGCTGATCTTTGCGCTGATGCTGCTGTCTATCTTTGGGTCGACCATCCTTAGCCTCATCATCATCATTGCTGTCCTCGACAGCACGCGGGTATTCCGCCTGACGCGATCCGTCGCGGTTAACGTCGTCGTCATGGACTACGTCGAAGCCGCGCGTTTGCGGGGCGAGGGGCTGCGCTGGGTCATGCGGCGGGAAATCCTGCCGAATATCATGCCACCGCTGGTGGCTGAATTCGGTCTACGGTTCTGCTTTGTGTTCCTGACAATCGCGGCGTTGTCCTTCCTTGGCCTTGGTATCCAACCGCCGACCGCCGACTGGGGGACGATGGTGCGTGAGAATGCGAACCTCATTCAGTTTGCGCAGTATGACCTGAAGACCGCGCTGACGCCGTTCCTTCCGGCAGGTGCGATTGCGCTGCTGACGGTGGCGGTGAACTTTATCGTCGATTGGTTCCTCTACAAAACAAGTGGGTTGCGTGATGAGCACTGATAACAGCGGCAAAGGCAGCATCCTTCTTGAGATGAAGGATGTCCGCATCGACGGCTATAGCGACGAACGCTGGCATGACATTGTGAAAGGCGTCGACCTGACCCTGCGCCGGGGCGAGGTCATGGGCCTGATTGGGGAATCGGGCGCCGGGAAATCCACGCTTGGCCTTGCCGCGATGGGATTCGCGCGGCCGGGGTGCCGGATTTCCGGCGGTACGATCACCTTTGACGGCATGGACCTGCTGGCGATGTCACAGACCGAACGCCAAAAGCTATGGGGCACCCGGATCGCCTATGTCGCACAATCCGCGGCGGCGGCGTTCAACCCCGCGCACCGCTTGATCGACCAGACCGTTGAGGCCGCCGTTGATCGCGGCGTTCAGGGTGACTCCGCCGCAAAGGACGATGCGCGTGTTCTCTACGGATCGCTCCAACTGCCGATGCCAGAGACGATTGGCGACCGCTATCCGCATCAGGTGTCGGGTGGGCAGCTTCAGCGGGTCATGACGGCAATGGCGATGTCGCCGCGCCCCGATCTGATTATTTTCGATGAACCGACCACCGCGCTTGATGTAACGACGCAAGTCGAAGTTTTGCGGTCGATGAAGGACATCGTTGAAAAGTTCGACACGGCCGCCATCTATATCACCCATGATCTCGCGGTCGTGGCGCAGATGGCGGATTTCATCAAGGTTCTGCGTTTTGGCGAACAGGTCGAAGAGGCTGAAACCCGCAAGATGCTGGAACATCCTGAGGAGGATTATACGAAATCCCTTTGGGCTGTCCGATCCTTGGAAAAGCCCGAATCCATCAGCGACGACATCGCGCTTGAGGTGCGAAATGTCGATGCGGCCTACGGTAAGGGGCTAAAGGTTCTTCACGACGTGTCGATCCGCGTTCCGCGCGGCAGCACCGTGTCTGTCGTGGGTGAATCCGGGTCCGGCAAATCCACCACGGCCCGCGTCATCACCGGCCTTCTGCCGCCATCGCAGGGCGAGGTTCTGTTCAACGGCGAACCGCTCCCGGCGGAGTTGGGCAAACGGTCGAAGGATCAACTTCGGCGCATTCAGATGATCTATCAGATGGCCGACACCGCGATGAACCCGAAGCAAACCGTGGGGGAAATAATCGGGCGGCCGCTATCATTCTATCACGGCCTGCGCGGTCGCAAGCGCGACGCTCGTGTGATCGACTTGCTTGAGATGATCGAGCTTGATGAAGGCTTCATCGACCGTCTGCCGGGGGAGCTTTCGGGCGGTCAAAAGCAGCGCGTCTGCATCGCCCGCGCCCTCGCCGCCGAACCCGAAGTAATTATCTGTGATGAGGTGACATCCGCCCTCGACCAGATCGTGCAGGAGGGTATCCTGAAACTCTTGCTGCGATTGCAGGAGAAGTTCAACATCACCTACTTGTTCATCACCCACGACATCGCCACGGTTCAGGCAATCTCGGACGAGATTGTGGTGATGTATCAGGGCGAAGTGGTTGAACAGGGCTTGAAAAGCAAGATCCTCAACCCGCCTTACCCGGACTATACCAAGCTGCTGCTGTCTTCTGTGCCGCAGATGGACCCGGATTGGTTGGAGAATCTTCCGCCGCAAACGATGGGCGGCGAAGGGTAAACGGTCAGGCAGCGTATGTGCACCGCCTGACCGAATTTCGTATCAGATAGCGGTCCCGATCTTGGTGGCGGCCCAGCCTTCAACCTTGGCGATGTCCGTGGGATTGGCACCTCCCCAGAAACATCCGGCGTAGAGGTCGGCATTCAACGCCTCGCCACCCCGCCCGGCAAGCAATCGAAGGGTTTGCTGCGGATCAAGAGCTCCGTTATATCCCGACGCCTGCCAAACCTCAGCACCATCAACGCGAAGCGTCGCCGTCTGTGCAATCGCATCAAAGCTAAGGGTGAAGACATGTGGCCCGATTAGGTCCGCGTTCCCCTCGATTTCTGCAGCGCCAAGATTGCTGCCGTTGATCCGCCCACGAAACCCTCCGCCGACGCCGGCATCAAGCTGATAGTTGGCATTGGCGGAATCGAGTGACACCAACGCATCATTCGACCCGCCAACGCCCTTGATGTTGGCCGCGATACAGACGGAATGTGTCGCCGGAACGGGCAGGTCGGGCAGGTTCAAAAACCTGTTGGTCCCGTCACCTGCGATATAGCTGTGCGACCCGTTGGTCTGATAAACCGGCCGCGCGCTGGCGGCGGATTGATAGACGTGGTGGCCAGGCAAGCGCCGCAGCGAAGGCGCTGTGAATTCGACGAAATCACCCGCGCTGCCGGAGTTCGTGCCAAGCCGGAACTCCCCTGACGTAGCGGTCGCGCGCAAAACGACCTGGGTCGTCCCGCTGCCGCTGAACCCGCCGCGCCCACCACCATCACCGATGGAAAAACCGATCATATGGTAAGCGCTGCCGCCCTGTTGGTCGATCGTGTCCCAGGTCGCGATATAATACGCGCCGACCTCAAGACCCGAAACGGCAAACCGGGCCTGCGCCTCGGCGGCAACGTCGGATTCGATCCGGTATACCCCGTCAGTAAGCGTCAGCGGACCGTTCGCGCCGACCCAACCTGTCAGGAAATCGCCGGTCACTAGCTCTGCCCCGCGGGATAGCTTTTGGGATGTGTCCAGCATCAACCCAACCGGATCGCCCGCGCTGGTGACAGGCGTTTTTCCGGCACTGTCCTGAAACAGCGTCGCGGGGTCTGAGGCATCGAACACCCCAAAGGGGTGAAGCGACGCCGGATGAAATGACGCCGCCCGCCGTCGCGTCGCAAGCGCCATCAGGCCAAGGTCAATTCCAACCATTACGCGACCGTGAATGCGTGGATGCCGGTCGCAGTCGTGCCTGTCGCATTCACGCGCGACACGCCGACGGGAAAGATCATACCGTCGCCGACGGTCACGGTGCGGCTCTGTCCGGCAACGCTGACGAAGGACAGCGTGCCACCCGTTTCGATGAACAGTGCGATGGCGGTGTCGGCAAAATCAACGCTATCTGACGGCGTGACCGGCACGAGGTCGGTGGCAGGTCCGTTCAGCGATGGCGCGCGATTTTCGAAGGGGTTAGTCATGTGGAAGCTCCTTATATTTACCCGGAAATTCAGGCGTCAGCCGCGTTTTGGGAAAGCAGGGTGGCCAACACCCAAATTTGCGGAAGGTATAGGTAAGGGGTTTCAACAGTGCGTTGCGGGACCGTCCGGTCGCATCAGCTGCGCGCAACGGCCTTAGCAGCGCTTGATGCCAAGTCGGATCAATTCCCGCCCGCGTATCCTGAAGTGGCCAGCGGTTCGGGTTCGTCCGGTTTCAAGATACCAACGCCGCAGGGGTTCGGGGTAGTGGGCGGCAATCACGTGCGACCAATATTCAAAATCACCGGGGCTGAGCGGGGTGCCGTAGTAGGACGGTCCGTGAAAACCGAACACCGTGTCGGGGTGAATGCAGGTCGACGGAAGACCCAGATACATCGTGCAGGACGACAGGCAGACGCGTCCGCGAATTTCGATGGATTGTCCGCTGTTCCTTAGATCGCGTATCTGCTTGGCCCGTTGGCCAATCACCCCCCCGCGGTCGTTCGAGATAATCAGAACACCGTTGCTCTGCGCGTTTGCGGGCAGAGCGAACAGAAGCATGGCAGCCAGCGCCGCCAAGGTAAAACGCACCCCGATTGGACGCGCCAAATGCGCGCCGCCCCTTTGTCTAGCAGTCATGTATTACCCCACGTGACGATCTTGCCGCCATGCTGGCAGCGGATCACCGGACTCCCCACCCGGATCGGATGCAGTAGAGCGCCCGGTTGCTAAGTCAGGGTTACGTGTCGAGCTTAGCTCCCATGAAATCTGCCATCGTTTTTAACAAAACTCGCGCGGTCGCCGCGGTTGGCAGTGCTAACACCGTGCTTTCTGCTCGCATTCGCTGGTGACGCGTTTACACTCTCACTCCCAACGACCAATCGGGAGATTATGTGTTGGACGAAGTAGTGGGGCAGAGCGGCACGCCGCCCTTGGACGATCTGATTTGCTGTCCGACATGCGACGCGCTTTACAAAGTGCGCCAGCCGGAGTTTGGCGAGCGTGCGGTATGCGCCCGCTGCCACACAAAGCTGATCGTGCCGCGCAGCAAAGCCGGGCTGCGGATCATCGCGCTGGCGGTGACGGTTGTGATCCTCGTGGTCAGCGCATCCGTCTTTCCGTTTCTGCGGGTAGAAGCAGGCGGCGCGACGAACGCAACCTCGATCCTTGATGCGGCGTTTGCCTTTACGGATGGACCGCTCTTGTTTCTGTCATTGCTTCTGGCGGCTTTGATCCTGTTCATCCCGTTGTGCCGGGTGCTGCTGGTCATCTACGTCCTCGTTCCTGTCGTGATGAACCGCCCCCCTGCGCGGCACGCAAAGCGCGCGTTCCTGATGTCAGAACGCCTGCGTGCGTGGTCCATGGCCGAGATTTTCGCAATCGGCTGCGCGGTCGCCCTCGTTAAAATCACCGATCTCGCCAATGTCGCGTTTGGACCGGCGTTCTGGCTGTTCGCGCTGTTGGTGCTGGTGGTTGTGCTTCAGGATAATTTCATGTGCAGATGGTCAGTATGGAAGTCGCTGGAAACACGATAAAGCCGCCAACCGCGCGGGGGCAGGGGTTGCTTGGATGCACCCGCTGCGGTCGGGTGTGGAGGCCCGATGCGACCTATTGCGGGCGCTGCGGCCAGACGCTGCAATCGCGGGATGGCAAAAGCCTTCAGCGGGTCTGGGCTTGGTGGATTGCGGGTGTTGTCTGCTACATCCCCGCGAACCTCGATCCGATGCTACGCACGCGCACGCTGGTTCAGGTTGAGGAAAACACGATCCTCGGCGGTGTGATCGAACTGATGCACCACGGCTCATACGGGATCGCGTTCATCATTTTCGTGGCGAGCATCATTATTCCGCTGGGCAAGTTCATGGCGATTGCCATCCTCGCGCTGGGGGTCGGGCGTCAAACGCGGATTGGGTCGCAGAAACGGCAAGTGCTGTATGAGGTCGTTGAATATATCGGTCGGTGGTCGATGATCGACGTCTTTGTCGTTGCGATCCTGTCATCGTTGGTGCAGTTGAATGTCCTCGCCGCAGTCAATCCCGGCCGGGCGAGCCTTTACTTTGCGCTTTCGGTGATCTTCACCATGCTCTCCGCGCAAAGCTTTGACTCGCGCCTGATCTGGGATACCGATCCTGATCGGCAAACAACCAACCCGAAGGAGCCAACACCGTGAGCCAATCGCCGCCAGAGGTCCCGATCGAACCGCGTCGCAAATCCTTGCGCGACGTTGTGTCGATCGTTTGGCTGGTCCCGATCCTCGCGCTTTTGGTCGCGTTGGGGATCGGCATTCAAACCTATGCGGATCGCGGCCCGCTGATTGAGATTTCGTTTGAGAATGCGTCAGGCGTGACCGCCGGGCAGACGGAACTGCGCTACCGCGACGTCGCCGTCGGCGTGGTCGAAGAGGTGACGTTCACCGAGTCGCTTGAACAGGTGCTTGTGAAAGTGCGGCTCGACAAAACGGTTCGCCAGTTCGTCGACAGCGATGCGGAGTTTTGGATCGTGCGGCCACAGGTATCGACCCGCGGGATTTCCGGCCTCGATACCGTTCTGTCGGGCGTCTATATCGCTGGCAGTTGGGACGATCAGCCCGATGGTCTCACCACCGAATTTCGCGGCGCGTCGGATGCGCCGATAACGCAATTCGACCGTGACGGCGTGCGGATACAGTTGCGAAGCGTGGATGACAGCGGGCTGACCGAAAACACGCCGATTGTCTATAAGGGGATCGAAGTCGGGCGCGTCGGCTCTGCCCAGATCGCGCAGGATGGGTCATCCGTCGTGGCTGACGCGGTGATCTTCCAGCCGCATGATCGCTTAATCAGCTCCGCGACGCGGTTTTGGGACACGTCCGGGTTCAGCCTGAAACTGGGTGCTGCAGGGGCTGAGATTGACTTTAGCTCCGTCGCGTCGCTGGTATCGGGTGGTATCACCTTCGATACGATTGTGTCGGGCGGGGACGCCCTACAACCCGGCGATACGTTTGACGTTTACGCGGACGAGGCTGGCGCGCGCAGCAGCGTCTTCGCCGGGCCAGAGGGTGAAACGCTATCGCTTTCCGTTCTGTTTGAAGACAACATCTCCGGCCTGAAACCCGACGCGGCGGTCGAACTGAATGGCCTGAAAATCGGCACGGTGTCGAATCTAAACGGTCTTGTTGACCCGGAACGGTTTGGCGACCAGAACGTGCGGCTTCTTGCGACCCTCGTGATCCGCCCGACCCGCCTTGGCTTGCCGGACGAGGTGACGCCGGATAGTGCGCTTGAATTCTTCAGCGAACAGGTGCGCGACGGCCTTCGGGCGCGGCTGGCATCGGCGAGCCTTTTGACCGGTGGGTTGAAGGTCGAACTGGTGCCCGTCGACAATATCCCGGTTGAGGAAATGGACCTCGACTTTGATCCTTACCCGCGCATCCCCAGCACCGAAAATCAGATTGCCGATGTTTCGGCAACCGCAGAGGGCGTGTTCCAGCGGATCAACAACCTGCCGATTGAGGAGTTGCTCGACAGCGCGATCACTTTGATCGATTCCACGAACGCGGTTGTGAATAACGACGATCTACGCGCCGCGCCCGAAGAACTGCGGGCGCTGCTAAGCGAGGCGAGGGAGCTTGTCGGATCGGACAGCGCGCAGTCCTTGCCGGATAACTTGAATGCGACAATTGCCGAAATCGACGCGCTGATCGCTGAGATCAATGAACAAGGCACTGTTGAACGCCTGCTGAACGCGGTCGATGCCGCGGCGAAGGCGGGGGAGGGCGTCAGCACGGCCGTCGAAGGCGTGCCCGCCCTGATCGAAGATCTGCAAGCCGTTGCTGGCCGGGCAAAGGAATTGCCGCTGACCGAACTGGCCGAGGAACTGACAACCCTCGTCAAAACCGCCGATGAGGTGATCGGAACCGAGGACGCCAAAGCGCTTCCCGGCGCGCTCAATACGGCGCTTGCCGAAGTCGAAGCAACCCTCGCCGAACTTCGCGAAGGTGGTGTGGTGGATAATGTGAACGCGACCCTCGGTTCCGCCCGCGAGGCGGCGGATTCCGTGTCTGCGGCGAGTGATCGATTGCCTGAAATCGTGGATCGGCTGGCGGCGGTTCTTAATCAAGCAAGCGCAACGCTGTCTGATTATGACGGGGATTCCGATCTTAACCGTGGCGCACGCGCGGCCATTGCGGATATCCGCAAGGCAGCCGAAGCGGTCGCGTCCCTCGCGCGGGCAATCGAACGCCGCCCCAATTCCTTAGTGACTGGCAGGTGATGAAATGACCAAGTTTTTCCCGACCGTTCTGATCGCGCTTCTGCCGATCCTCACCGCTTGTGGCGGAGGGGAGATCCTGCGCTATCCCGTTCCGGCCATCGAACCCGAGGAACGCGTGAACGTCGGGTTCCGCACGATTGAGGTGCGCGAAGTGGCGTTGCCCCGCTACGCGGAAGAAGAAGAGATTTTTCAGCGTATCGAAGGCGGCGCGCTAACCAGCACTGCGAAAACGCTTTGGGCGGATGATCCGGCGCGGTCCGTGACACTCGCGCTTGCCCGACATCTTGGCACGCTTTCGACCGCAACCGTCGCATCAGAACCTTGGCCGTTTGAAGAACGCCCCAGCGTCCGGGTTGAGGTGCGCGTCGAAGATATGCTCGCCGATAGTGACGGTCGGTTTCGCATGACGGGGCAGTATTTCGTCGCGCCGACAGATGGTCGCCGGGGCCGTGATGGCCGCTTTGACCTGTCGGCACCCATCGCTCCTGACAGCGGTATCGCAGGGACAGCGGATGCGCGGGCGGCGGTGGTCCTTGACCTCGCCCGTCAGATCGCGCGGGACGGGTTGCGCTAGGGTCTACAATGCCGGTTTGGTCAGCATGATCCAGATGATCGCGAGCACCGCAATAAACGCGGGGATGCCGCAGGCAAACCATATGCGAAACAACCGGTAGTATCGGGGCGGCAGCGCGGCGCCCTGATCCCGCGCCTCAACCGCCAGCTTGTGCATCTGTATCTGTATCCAGACGACGGGCAGCCAGAAGATACCGACGAAGACGTAAAGCCCAAGCGATAGCAGCACCCAGCCTTCCCATAACGGCCATCCCGCAACATGCGCGAGCAAAACCCCGGTGACCGGTTGCGCAATCGCCGCGGTCGCGGTGAACACCGTATCCGCCAGAACGACGATCCCGGCGACATGGGCGATCAGGGTCGGGTCATCGCTTCGGTGTGCGATCAGCATGAAGAACGCGATTCCCGCCCCGGTCCCAAGCAGGACGCACGCGCCGACGACGTGAAGGAACAACAGCGGTTCATACATCACCGCTCCTCCAATATCGCGAGAACGAACAGGACGAGGATGATCGTCGGCACGACTTTTAGGAGTGGACCAAGCGGATCAAGCCACAGCCCCGGCACCCACACAGTCGCCCCGATCAGGTAAGCCAAGGACAGCACAATCATCCCAACACACGCCCGCCGCGCCCAAGGGCGCACAAGCACCGCGCATCCGAGCGCGATGTCGAAAGCAGCGCCCGCACCGACGGCGGTGGTGGCGAAACCGGATGATAGGCCGTTTGCCATCAATACCTGTTTTGCTTCGTCGAACTGAAAGACACCGATAACCCCGGACGCGATCCAGAACAGCGAAAGCGCGGCAATTGCGAGGGGCAGAAGCAGGAACAGCCGGGCAAACCAGCGATCCTGCGTCGTCGCGGGGATCGAAGCGAGCGTTTCGGCAAAGGACAAGCATGGCGTGCCGCCCGCCGCGATCCATGCGGTGGGATCGCCCGCTATGCCGTCTTCAAGCGCCTGCAATGCCGTGCTGCGGAACGGTGAGCGCCAGCCAAGCCAGCCAAGAGCATCGGCGCAGCGCCCAACAACGCGCACGAGCGGCTTGGGCAGCGTCAAACGGGTGCGCCATTCCGAATAGCCGAGCCACTGGCGCATCATGTTCGTGACGGTTGCGAAATCCTGCGTGCCGCTCTCCGTCAGATCGGCGATGGTCTTCGGCGCGATGTTCCCCTGCGCGGCCTGAACCACCGCATCGGCAACATCGTCAAGCGCGACAGTCTGAACCGGAGTCTCCGGCAGAACATCAATACCGATACCGGGCATCGCGGCACTCGCCCGTAGCAACGCGGTGCCGCCATAGGCTTGCGCCCCGATCACGAGCGTCGGTCGCAGGATGATCCAATCCAACCCCGACTCCATCAAAACCTGATCGCCGCGCGCCTTCGTCCGCATGAAGTCGGTTGAGGCGTCACTTGACACCCCGGCAGCGGAAATCTGGATGAATTTGGCGTTCTTGGGCATCGCTTCTGTAAGACGCTCAATCGCCGTCTCGTGGATCGCGGTCAGATCGTCGCGCAACCCGGTCTGCAATGCGCCAGAGGCGTTGACGATTACGCTGACCCCCGCAAGGTCTGCCGCCCACGTTTCCACCGAAGTCGTCGCAATATCGCGGGCCAGCCAATCAACGCCGGGATTGCTGCGCTGCCCCTTGGCCAAGGATCGCCCGACGCTGACAACGTGAAACCCCGCCCGCGTCAGTGCGCGAATACAGGCCGCGCCGATCAGGCCGTAACCCCCCAGAACGACGGCAGTTTGCTTTTGACCCATATGCCCAACTCGCCCGTTACTTTCGTGAAATCCCTACCGAAACGGGGCGCGAAAGGAAAAGCAATTCGCACAAAAAAAAGGCCGCCGGTGGAATGCCGGCGGCCAAGTTCAGGGAGAATGCTCAGTTCTTTTCGACGAGCCGGTAGAACACGAAGTCGGACGTCGCGCCGTTCACGTAGCCCGACACACCTTCGTTCATCGCGACCTGATAGGCCGCTTGGAACATGATCACGATGGGTGACGTTTCCTGAACGCGCTGCTGAAGTGTGCGATACATCTCAAGCCGTTTGTCCGGGTCAGTTTCGGTCAGTGCCGTGTTGGTCATCTCGTTCAACTCATCCGGAACGGCCCACGCATTCCGCCATGTGGTCGTCGCGGCATAGTTGTCATCAGAGTTGTCGGAGTTATACGCAAACGCCTTGGCGTTCGAATGTGGGTCCATGAAGTCCGGGCCCCAATATAGCAACATCGCCTCATGGCTCCGCTCGCGATACTTGGTGATGACCTGACTGCCGGTGCCGGGCAGGATTTCAAAGTTGATCCCCGCGTCGGCAAAGCTGGCTTGCAAGGATTGCGCCATATCGGTGAAGGGCGCCGCATTGATCACATCGAGTGACACAGTGATCGGAGTTTCGACACCTGCATCGGCCAAGATTTGCTTTGCCTTTTCAGGGTCATAGGTGAAAGGCGTTTCATCATACGATCCGGGGAAACCCTTGGGCCAGAATGCCTGATGCACTTCCATCTGCCCGGCGATGATCGTGTCGGTCATGCCTTCGTAGTTCACCAGATACCGTGCCGCTTCCCAGACTGCGGGCGGGGTCAGGCTTTCGGTTTTTTGGTTGAACGACAGGAAGTGAACAGCCGCTTGCGGGAAAACTTCGACTTTGATGCTGTCCGACGCAATTGATCCGATCTGGTCCGAGGTCAGGTTCTTCGCCATATCGACATCGCCGGATTCCAGCAGCAATTGCTGGGTCGCCGCTTCGGCAACATGCTGGATGATAACGCTGTCGACCTTCGGGCCTTCTTTGAAGTAATTCGGGTTGGCGGCCAGCCGGACAAGCTGCGCCGGTTGATAGGCTTGCAGCGAAAACGGGCCGGAGCCGGCGGAGTTTTCATTAAGCCACGCGTTGCCCATATCGCCATCAACGTCGTGTTCCATCACCGTCATTTCATCAACGACAGAGGCTGGACGCGCGGCGAGCACGTTCAGAACGAACGCGGGGGAAAAGTCGCCCTCATACTTTACCGTCACGGTGTTGCCCTCAGACGTAACCATCTCGCCGACATTCTCTGGCGTCCAGCCAAGCTGCGTCAGGATGAAGGCGGGCGTCAGGTTAAGCTTGATGACGCGGGCAAAGGAATACACCACGTCTTCGGCCCGAACAGGGTTGCCGGAATGGAAGGTCGCGCCATCGCGCATGGTGAAGATGATCGTCTTGTTTTCAGCGTCAACACTCCAGTCGGTCGCGAGGCCGGGCGCCAGCACCGTGGGGTCTTCGGCATCGTATTGAACCAGACGGTCATAGATGTTCGTGACCAGTTCGCCTGAGGTGAATTCATAGGCTTGCGCCGGGTCAATCGCGACGATGTCATCAATATTCTGCGCGACGACCAGCACGCCTGCTGGCGTGTCGGCCCACGCGCCGGGGCTGATGGCGGGCAGCGCTAGCGCTGTCGCCAATAGGGCGGATTTCAGAAGCTTCATCAGTCTCTCCTCCAGATGTTGGACTTATACGTTGTCGTTGGCGGCCATCGGCGTTGGCATTCGAATGGCGTCTTTGCGGTGCAGAACATTGAGCGTTCCGGTCCATAGAATGCGCGCGGCCTGATCGGTTCGGTTGGCCCATGAATGGGGGGTCGAGCCGCTATAATGCAAGCTGTCGCCTTGGGTCATATGAAAGACCTCTCCGCCGAGGGTCTGCTCGATTTCACCGTCGAGGATATAGATGATCTCCTCGCCTTCGTGATGGACGATTTCCGATTCATACCCCGCCGGAACATGCAGGATGTAGGATGACAGTTCGGCCCCCGGCAGCGCGGCGCCGAGCGATTCATAGACGATTGACGATCCCGCGATGGAAAATTGCGGTCGCTTGTCGGCGCGGGTCAGGGAATCCTCCGGCTTCGGGGTCGAAATGAAGTATTCCAGCCCCACGTCCAACGCCTGCGCGATCTGCGCTAGCGTGCCAAGCGATGGCGTCGCGTTATCCCGTTCCACCTGACTGAGATAACCGACCGAAAGCTCAGCCTTGTCGCACAATGCCTGAAGGGTCAAACCCTGCTGCTTGCGCCGCTTGCGAATACGCGGGCCAAGGTTCGGGTCGGATTTCGTCTTGGTTTTTGGCATCGAATATCCGTCCACAAAAATTTTTTTGATTTAAGCAAAAAGTTTTGCGTTCACCAAGAAAAATATTTATCCAAGTGCAAATGCCCTTTCGCCTGCGATTGGGATGGCTGAACGTGGGGGACAGCGCCATTTTTCCGAGACTGCAAAACAACGCGCCTGCCCTGACCCGTTGGGTCGGGTCGCTGTCGGGGTTTGTGGTGGTGGTCGCGTTGACCTTCCTCGGGCTGCTCGCCATCACGTTCTTCATCGGCCGGGTTGTGCCAATCGACCCGGTTCTTTCAGTGGTCGGCGACCGCGCCACGCAAGAACAATACGATGCCGCCCGCACCGCGATGGGGCTTGATCGTCCGATGATCGTGCAATTCGCGGATTACGTCTGGAGCGTTCTACGCGGCGATCTTGGCCGTTCGATTTCGACTAACCGCGATGTGGCGGATGACTTGGCACGGGTGTTTCCGGCGACGCTTGAAATGGCGACGCTGGGGATTCTGATCGGGGTGTTGATTGGCGTGCCGATGGGTGTCACAGCCGCCGCACGTCAGGGAAGCTGGGTCGATCAGGTGATCCGCGTGCTGGCGCTTCTGGGCTATTCCGTGCCGGCGTTCTGGCTTGGTCTTGTCGGGCTGGCGGTGTTCTACGCGGGCCTTGGCTGGGTGTCCGGGCCCGGACGGGTCGATATCTTCTACGAAGGCCTAGTTCAGCCACATACCGGCCTTTTGTTGATCGACAGCCTGATCGAAGGGCAGATCGACGTGTTCTGGAACGCAGCAGGGCATTTGCTGTTGCCCGCGACGATCCTTGGGTTCTTCAGCCTTGCCTATATCGCCCGGATGACGCGGTCTTTCATGCTCGACCAGTTGGGGCAGGAATACGTGACGACGGCACGGGTCAAGGGCGTGGCCGAATGGCGGGTGATCTGGGTCCACGCGTTCAAGCCGATCCGGGTGCCGCTGATTACGGTGATCGGGCTTTCTTACGCCGGGCTGCTGGAAGGGTCAGTGATGATCGAAACCGTCTTTTCCTGGCCAGGGATCGGTAACTACCTGACCGTTGCGCTGCTGAACGCTGATATGAACGCGGTACTTGGCGCAACGCTGGTGATCGGTGCGGTGTTCATTTTCATCAACAAAATTTCCGATGTGCTTTACCGCATCCTTGACCCGAGGAGCACATAATGACCACGCGGGATTGGTTGCTGGCGGATTCTCCGACCTCTCGTTTTCAGGCGAATATGGGGCGGGCGTATCGGATGGGCGGTGCGCTGCTGCGCAATCCGTTGGCGGTTGTCGGCGCCCTCATCATAATCCTGCTGATTGCGACGGCCGCGTTCGCCCCGTGGATCGCGCCGGAAAGTCCTGTTGGGCAGAACCTCAGTGCACGCCTGCTGCCGCCTTCGGGCGATCATTGGATGGGCACGGATGAGCTGGGGCGCGATATCTTTTCCCGTGTTGTCTATGGCGCGCGGATCACGCTGCTAATCGTTGCCATGGTCGCCGTGATTTCGGCCCCGCTTGGCCTGATTATCGGGGCGATTTCCGGGTATTTCGGCGGCTGGGTCGACAAGGTGCTGATGGGCCTAACGGATGTGTTCCTGTCGATGCCGAAACTGATCCTCGCGCTGGCTTTCGTCGCCGCCCTTGGCCCCGGCATCGAAAACGCGATCATCGCGATTGCGATTACCGCCTGGCCAGCCTATGCGCGGATTGCGCGGGCGGAGACGCTGACCTTCCGAAACTCCGAATTCATCGCAGCGATGCAGTTGGTCGGCGCGTCCAATGCCCGGATCATCACGCGTCACGTCCTGCCGCTTTGCACGTCGTCGATGATTGTCCGCGTCACGCTCGACATGGCGGGGATCATCCTGACGGCGGCTGGGCTTGGCTTTCTTGGTCTCGGGGCGCAGCCGCCACTACCGGAATGGGGTGCGATGATTTCGCGCGGGCGGGTGTTTATCCTTGACCAATGGTGGGTCGCGACGATGCCGGGCTTTGCGATCATCCTCGTGTCGCTTGGGTTTTGTTTCCTCGGCGACGGGCTGCGCGATGTGCTGGACCCGAAGCAGGGTGGCAAATCATGACCGCGTTGCTGGATGTCGATGACCTGCGCGTCAGCTTTCCGACCACCCAAGGCCGGGTGGACGTGGTGAAGGGGGTAAGCTTCACCCTAGGTCGCGAACGGCTTGGGATCGTCGGGGAAAGCGGGTCGGGCAAATCCATGACCGGTCGCGCGATCCTCCGGTTGATCCGCGCGCCGGGTCGGATGCAGGCCGCCCGGATGGAATTTGATGGCATCGACCTTACCACCCAAAGCGAACGCCAGATGCGGGCGCTGCGCGGCGCGCGAATTTCGATGATTATGCAAGATCCGAAGTTTTCGCTGAACCCGGTGATGACCATCGGGTCGCAAATCGCCGAAGCATTGCGGACCCACGAAACCCTGCCGCGTCGGGCGATCAAGGCTCGTGTGATCGAGATGTTGGAAGCCGTGCGCATCAACAACCCGGAACAGGTCGCGAAGATGTATCCGCATGAGGTGTCGGGCGGGATGGGCCAACGGGTAATGATCGCAATGATGCTGATCCCCAGCCCTGACCTGCTGATCGCAGACGAACCCACATCGGCGCTTGATGTCTCGGTGCAGGCGCAAGTCCTCGACCTGATTGATGAGCTTGTGACTGGTAAGGGCATGGGCCTGATCCTGATCAGCCACGACCTCAATCTGGTGGCGCGTTACTGCGACCGTATCCTTGTGATGAATGCCGGCGAAGTCGTCGAAGAATGCGTCGCAAGCGATTTGCACAAGGCGACGCACCCCTATACGCGGGGTCTGCTGGCCGCGATCCCCGCAATGCACGAAACCCGCGCTGAACTCCCCGTGCTTGACCGCAGTAGCTGGAGCGGGACATGACAGCGATTTCCCTTCGAAACCTCGATATTTCCTACGGGCCGACCAAGGTTGTCGAAGGTGTCAGCTTTGACGTTGCGGACGGAGAAAGCTTTGCCCTCGTCGGGGAAAGCGGATCGGGCAAGTCGACGGTGCTGAAGGCGATTGCGGGCCTTGCGCCGGATTGGGCGGGAGAGATGTCGGTCTTTGGTAAGCCGCGCGGCCACGGTACCGACCGCGCCTTTGCCGGAACCTGCCAGATGGTGTTTCAAGACCCCTACGGATCGCTCCACCCGCGTAAGACGGTGGATTCGGTTCTGTCCGAGCCTCTCGTCGTCCATGGCATCGGAAATCGCGACAGCCGGGTGGCGGAGACTTTGGCCGCCGTTGGGCTTGACCAACGCTTCCGCTTTCGGTTTCCGCATCAGCTGTCCGGCGGTCAACGTCAACGCGTCGCCATCGCTCGCGCCCTGATGCTTGAGCCGAAGCTGATGCTGCTGGATGAACCGACCAGCGCGCTGGACGTGTCGGTGCAGGCAGAGATTTTGAACCTGCTGAAACGGTTGCGCCGCGAACAGGGGCTGACCTATTTGATGGTCACGCACAACCTGCCCGTCGTGGGCTTCATGTGCGATCGGATGGCCGTGATGAACAAGGGCCGCGTGGTTGAAATTGCCGAGGCCACTGCCTTGCGCGATGGATCGTTCGACCACGCCTATACCCAGGAACTCTACGCCGCGAGCGGTGGCACACAACATGACGGACACGTCTGATATGCACGATCATGCCCTCGAAATCTTTGACGACGCGCTCGCTGTCGCACAATCATCGACCGAAGCCTTTGATGCCCTCTGTGACCTGACCCAAGCGGTCGTCGGTGCCAAGCTGTTCACTATCATGACCGTCGATATGGAGGCCGGCGTCGCCCGTCGTGCCTATACGAACGATCCAGTGAACTATCCGACATCCGGCACGAAACCCGTCGAAATGGACAGTTGGTTTGAGGTCGTGCATGACCGCCATGAAACCTTCGTTGCCAACACGCTGGCTGAGATTGACGCTGTGTTCCCCGATGCAGAGTTGATCGGCCAGCTTGGGTGCGGATCCGTCGTGAACCTGCCTATCATCGAAGACGGGCAGTTGGTTGCGACGATGAACATACTGCACGAAGAACAGTATTACACACCCGCCCGTGTCGCAGTGGTGAAGGAAGTTCTGACGGCCCCAGCCAAGCGAGCAATGGCTTTTGCCGAACCGCAGCAGCGAACGGCCTGACCCACCCGCGCCCGTGCGGATGGGTCAGATCGCTTTTTAGTTGGCCGCTGCCGCGCTTCGCAGAAGCGGCGTGATCCGGCGAACCGTCGCGCGGCGGTTTTCTTCCGATGGCCCATCTGTCTGCACTTTCAGAAAATCCTCGCCATAGCCTTGGACGATAAGGTTTTCCGGTGGAACGTCGAAATACTCGGTCAGCGCCAAGGCAACCGATTCCGCCCGACGGTCAGACAGCGCGAGGTTGCTTGAGGTGCTGCCAACGGCGTCGGTGTGGCCTTCGATCAGGAAAACCTCGCGCGGGTTTTCGCGGATGTATTCCTCAAGCAACACGCCAAGCGCCCGTAACGCGCGGGCCTCTTCCGGCGCAATCGCGGCAGACCCGGTTTCAAAGTTGACCGCATCAAGGTCGACGCGCGGCATCAGTTCGCGCACTTCGCGAATGTTCCGCACCTGCCGCAGGGAATAGCGGCGATCCACATCAGCAGAGGCTTCGGCCTCAAGCGCGTCGCGCAGCGCCTGTTGATCCGTCTTGGAAAAATCGATGACCTCAATATCGCGGCTGGAACGCCGCAGGTTCGTCAGATCGACCGGGTCAGAGGCGAGCGTGTCGTCAAACAGCAGCAACTCGGTTCCGTCCGGTTCAATCCGGGTCCGGCGCAGAACGCGGCCTTGCGCATCGCGGATCGTGGTGATCTGCGAGCCATCCGGCCGGTTCATGATCGTGCGGGTGGACCCATCGCTATAGCGAGCTGTGCGGGTTTCGATCCCCGGACGACGCAACAGCGCGTCATCATCTTTCAATACACGGAACTGGTTGCCATCACGGACAACGACCCGGTCGCCGGAGTTCGACACGACTTCGGACCCGTTGTTAAGCAACGCACCAACGGCGAGCGCACCAAGACCAACTATGGCGGCTTTCTCAAGGTTGCTGAGACCGCTATCATCCGATGAGGCGGACGCGGCGGGGGCCGCAGCAGTGGCGGCTTCGCCAACCGATGTTTCAAAATCCTCATCGCTGGACCGCGCGGTTTCTTCGGTCACGGTGTCCTCGATAACTTCCACCGGCTCGCTTTCACCTTCGGTGGCAGCGGCGGCTGTCTCGGGCGCGTCATCAACGACGATGGTTTCTTCTTCGGCGCTGTCGTCACTTTCCGGTGCGGCCTCAGCCTCCGGGTCCGCCGTTTCGCTTTCGACCGCTTCCGGTTCGTCAGTCTCAGCGCTGGTTTCGGCGTCCGCCTCTGCCGGAGCGTCGTCTGTTGTCTCCGCTTCTGCCTCGGGCTGGGTTTCTTCAGCGGCCGATTCATCGCCTGACTCGGCAGGAGCTTCTTCCGTCGCCTCAGCCTCAGCCTCGGTCTCGGTCGGAGCTTCTTCGACAGGCGCGTCCGCAGACTGTTCTTCCTGAACTTCCTCTGCCGGAGCGTCGGTTTCGGGAGTTTCCTCTACTGGCGTTTCAGTCACGGGCGCCTCCTCAACAGGAGCCTCCTCATTGGCTTCGCCGGTTTCGGCTTCTGTCTCAGTCGCGTCTTCAGCCGGCGCAGCCTCTTCAGCCGGAGCGCCCTCAGCCGGTGCCTCTTCGGTCGGCGCCGCCTCTTCCTCAGCAGGTGCCTCTTCTACTTGTTCCTCTTCAACTGCCGTTTCTTCGGCAGGAGCCTCTTCAACCGGCGCGGCCTCTTCGGTTTCGACTGGCGCCTCCTCCTCAACCTCTTCGACAGGCTCCTCTGTCACCTCACCGCTCTGCTCCGCATTCTCGCAGGGCTGATCCGATCCTTCAGGGCACATCGTCGTAGTTTCTTCGGTTTCCGCGGCTTGGGTCCAAGCGGGGGACGGCGCGATCAGGGCGAGGCTTGCCACGAGGGCCCTCGTTGTTTTCAGCGATTTCATCATCTTTTCATACTCCGGTGGGCCCGACATCGTGACGGGGCGGTCGTGGAAAGAACGGCTGACATAGGAATTGGTTTCATTGTCGCCCGACGCATCCAAGGGGAAGTTGACGGATTCCCGCTCAGAACGCGTCCGTCGCTCGCCGATAGCCTGTAAAACAAGGGGATATGGGCTCTCGCGCCCGCCGGGAGTGTAAGCTAAAGACCGCCGAATGCCGCCGCGAAGATCAGCGCGATCTGCCCGCTGGTGGTCTGCCGATACAGCCCCGCCCGTTTCAGAAGCTTCAATCTCCGCGCAGCACTCGCTCGATGCATCTCCTCGAAATCGTCCAAAATCTGGACGCTCTCAGCCGTCAGCAGTGCCTCAGCCCCGCGCAGCGCCGCGATGTTTGACCGGTTCCAATGCCGGAATCGGCCACCAATCAGCATCCGAATACGCGCGATTTTCGCCGAAATAGAGCCGTTTTCGCCGATGACATTCCGTCCGTGCTGACGATAAAGAACACTCGGCTCCGGGTCGTAGATGACGTGACCACCCGCTCCGGTGACGATCTGGTAGATCCACCAATCATGCGAAACGATGCCGCCCGCAAACTGTCCCGCCTGTTGGACAAGATCCAAAGCCGCGCGGTTCAGCACCATCGTGTTGCCGCCGCCAATGCTCTGCACCAATGCGTTTCGAAAGGACGGCGTGCGGGAAAACAGCGGCGACAGCCCCGTCACACGAAGGGTCCGATTACATATCGCCGTGCGAGAAGCGTAAAGCGCGGGCGTCCCGCCATCGACCTTTTGCAGCGCCTGAATAGCCCGGCGAAGCTTATCGGGCTTCCAGATATCATCCTGGTCGGAAAGCGCCACATAAGGCACTGTTTCACCAGAAATCGCCAAAAGATGAAGGAAATTCTGCGTGAAACCACGCCTTGGGCCGGTATTGGACAGCACGGTGCGATCAGGGTTCTTCTGCGCAAACTCGCCCACATGGCGGCGGCTGTCGTCGGTGGAGCCGTCATCGGAAACGATCAACGCCCAGTTTTGGTGGTATTGCGCTGCGAAACTCTCCAACTGCTGGTCGATCATGCGTGCGCCGTTGAACAGCCCCAGCAGGATCGCGACCATGGGTTCAGGCTGCATTGAGGGACACTCCGGCGGATTTGCGTTTGCTGGCTTGTTCATTCGGCACACGCCGCCTAGGGTCCGGGCGACGTAATTGGCGGCGAGGCTTTCTATGGCACGGATTCTTGTGACGGGTTCGGCGGGATTTATCGGGTTTCACACCGCGATGCGGCTGCTGGCCGAGGGGCACGAGGTCACCGGCTTCGACAACCTTTGCGATTACTACGATCCGGCGCTGAAACACGCGCGGCAGGATATCCTGTTGCGCCAGGATGGGTTCAAAACCGTTACTAATGCACTGGAAAACCCTTCTGCGCTGCGCGATCTTTTTGCGGAGCTTCGACCGGATTATGTCATCCACCTCGCCGCGCAGGCCGGGGTCAGGTATTCGATTGAGGAGCCGCGATCCTACGTCACATCGAACCTTGTCGGCACATTCGAACTTCTTGAGGCCGCGCGCGCCTATCCGCCAAAACACATGCTGCTGGCGTCGACGTCTTCGGCCTACGGGGCCAATACTGATCTGCCCTATCAGGAACGCGATCGCGCCGACCATCAACTGTCCTTCTACGCCGCGACCAAAAAAGCGACGGAGTCGATGGCCCATTCCTATGCCCACCTTTACGGGTTGCCGCTGACCATGTTCCGGTTTTTCACTGTCTATGGACCGTGGGGCAGGCCGGATATGGCGTTGTTCAAGTTTACCAAGGCGATCCTCGAAGATCGGGAGATCGATATTTACAATCAAGGCCACCTCAGCCGTGATTTCACCTATGTCGACGACCTTGTCTTTGCGATTGACCGGCTGCTGACCGTCGTGCCGGGGTCGGGGTCGACGGTCGCGAATGACAGCCTGTCGCCAGCCGCGCCGTTTCGCGTCGTGAATATCGGTGCGGGCGATCCGACGCCGTTGATGGATTTTGTGAAAGCGCTGGAAACCGCGCTGGGCCGGGAAGCCAAGAAGAACTTCATGGACATGCAGGCCGGCGACGTGAAGGCGACCTGGGCCGATACCGCGCTGCTGAAAGCGCTGATCGGAGAGGTTCCGAACACATCTCTGCAAACCGGCGTCGATCGTTTTGTGGCCTGGTATAAGGATCACTACGCCGCCTGACCGTGAGGTTTTGAATGCCCTTCATGACGCGCAATGGCGTCACCCACGGCGTCGTAATAAGTGAGCTTTCCGTTTTCCAAGACCATGCCATGTTGGCACAGCTTGCGGATCAGGGGCATGGAGTGGCTGACGACCACCGCTCCGCTGGTTTCGAGCCTTTTTTTAAAGACCACGAGGCTTTTTTCGCGGAAGCGGAGGTCACCGACCGATGTCACCTCATCCACCAGATAGGTATCAAATTTGATCCCCATTGAGATACCGAAGGCAAGCCGTGATCGCATCCCGGCAGAGTAGGTGCGCACCGGCAGATTGAAATGCCCGCCAAGCTCTGCGAACCGCTCGACGCTTTCAAGCAATGCGGCGGTTTCGACCCCGTAAACCCGCGCGATAAACAAGGTGTTCTGCGCGCCGGTCAGGTCAGGCGAAAAACTACCCGCAAATCCCACTGGCCATGAAACACTGCCACTAATCAGGATTGAACCTGAATCCGGGTCCATCGTGCCCGCAAGCATCCGAAGCAGGCTGGATTTGCCCGCCCCGTTTCGACCCAATAGTGCGATAGAACGGCCCGCCGGCAGATCAATTGAGATGTTGTCGGCAACACATTTGCGTTGGCCGCGTACGAGATAGGTTTTTGACAGATGTCGAAGCCGGATCATTGAACCCCTCAGCGTCGGTCGCGGATGCTGTAGAAGATCAGCATCGCCGTGGCCCAGCCAACGAACAGAAACAGGCTGATCGTCGCGAGCAGCGTGATCCGTTTCGGATATTCGGCGCGTTCGGCCAGTGTAGGCTCTACAAATGCGGCGAGGTAACGGGATTGGCGCTGGGCCTCCGCCTGCGCGGCATCATGGGCGGCAAGCGCCGAAACGTAAGCGCTTTCAGCGAATTCCAGATCAACGGCGAGGCTTTCATAATCGCCAACCACGGTCGCATAAGCGCTATCATCCTCGCCGTCGCCGCGGCTGAATTGGTTGCGTTCCTCGCGTATCCGCCCTTCGATCACGGCGATCCGGCGTTCGGCCTGTTTGACGCGCGTATCGGTCGGCAGCGTGTTTTCAAGCAGGATGTCATGTTCGATCAGCGCGGTCGCCAACTGACTTTGCAGATTGTTCAATAGCCCCATCCGCCCCTGAAGATCGGCGTCGGGGTCGACGATTTGCGTGCGGATGCGAAAGTTTGTCATCGCCAGCCGCGCGGCTTTAAGACGGGCAAGGGCGGCTTCAAGCTCCTCCCGCGCGTAGCGGGTCGCGTCATCGCGGGCGATGGCAGACAGACGGTTTATCATCGCGGAGCTTTCGTCGAACACGGCGGTCGCGATTTGCTGCGCATCCTGTGGCGTGAAGGCCGTCACCCGAATCTCAATCAACTTGCTGCCGGAGTCGTAGTAAACCTTCACGATATCGCGCCAGTGATCGACCAGATCCTCAATCGTAGGATCGGCTCCAAGGGCAAAAATTGGGTCCTTTGGGGCGGAATAGAGACTATTCAGATCAACGATGGCGTCGATTTTCCGCACCATCTGTTGGCTTTGGATATATTCGTAAAGGATGTCCGTATCCGACGTGCTGCTGCCCGAAAGGTCGGTGATTCCCCCCAAAAGTTCGACGGCCGATCCGGTTTCTTCCGTCCGCACAGCGAATCCGACGCGCGACGCGTATTGATCCTTGGCGACCAAGAAAAGGTAGGCTCCTGACGCCGCTATGGGCAGTAGAACCAGAAAAACAAAGCTCGCGATAAGACCGATATGCCGCCGCCGCAGCCGCGCTGGCGGGGCAAGGCCGCTGTCTTCGAGTATTTGATCGTGCGCGTGGTCTTTCAAATCGTCACCTTCTGGCAAGTGCCACGCAATCAGAGTCCGCGCTGGCACCGCTATCTCTGCGCAAAGACCGTTAAACCCGACTTAATACGGGCCAGATCATCCGATCATTGCCGATTAATCGACCATTCAGATTCGGCTGCTAGGACAGAGTTCGGGTGAACAAATAGGTGGTGGGATGAGTGCGAAGTCAAACGCGCCCATAATCATCAAGAGGAAGAAAATCGTTAGCAGCGATGGCCACCACGGTGGCGCTTGGAAGGTCGCATATGCGGACTTTGTCACTGCGATGATGGCCTTCTTCATGTTGATGTGGCTTTTGAATGCGACGACGGAAAAACAACGCAAAGGGATAGCGGATTACTTTAGTCCGACCATTCCGGTGAACCGGATTTCCGGGGGCGGGGATGGCTCTTTTGGCGGGGATAGTGTCTTTTCAGATGAAACCCTATCGCAGAACGGCGCTGGCCGAACGGGCGGATATCCCGCACCGATGGATGCGACGCAATCGACCAGTTCCGGGGGCAAGGCCGCCGATCCGTTGCAAGAAGTTGCTGATATGCTGTCAGGTCGCGGCGGTGAAAGCGCGTTGCCGGACGAAACTCTACGGCACATCGTAACGCGCGTGACGGATGAGGGGCTGATTATCGAAGTGTTCGATACCGGCGATACACCGCTTTTTGCCGATGGCGGGGCCGTTCCAACCCGCACGATGGTGGTGATCGCCGACGTGCTGGTTGATGTCTTTGCCACCGTCAACAATGAAGTGGCGGTGAACGGCCACATCCGGTCCCACCCGATCGTTCTCAACGAAAACCCGGTTTGGGATCTGTCGACCGCCCGCGCGGATCGGGTTCGGACGCTGCTTGAAACGGCTGGTCTGCCGGGTCGACGTATCCAGCGCGTGACGGGCTTTGCGGATCGTAAACCAGCGTCAGACAACCCGATGTCGGTGCGCAACAACCGGCTGGAGCTGGTTCTGCTGCGGGCGGAGCCCTAGAAAGGTTTTGATCGCATTTTAGATGTTAGCGCGCTGTTAAGTGGTCATCTGCAAGGCTGAGTCCAATTCAAGGACTGATGCAGCAGAAAGGCGCACCATGACCATTTCTTCTTCGCTGAACGCCGGGGTCGCGGGTTTGAACGCGAACGCAACGCGGCTCGCCACGATTTCCGACAATATCGCGAATTCGGGAACCTATGGATACAAACGGGCGGAGGCTGATTTCGAATCGTTCGTGATCACGCAATCCGCCGGGGCGGGCGTCTATTCCGCCGGGGGCGTGCGCGCCCAAACCAACCGATTGATCGAAGAGCGCGGCGCACTCGTTTCAACCGACAACGCGATGGATATCGCCGTCGCCGGGCGGGGCATGTTGCCAGTCACGGCTGAGGTCGCGATGGGCAATATGACGGGCGACCAACCCCTGCTTATGACGACGACCGGATCGTTTCATACGGACTCCAACGGCATACTAAAAACGGAAAGCGGCTTGGTGCTTCTAGGTTGGCCGGCAGGGGCGGATGGCTCCATCGCTTCTTACCCGCGCGACACGATCTCGGGGTTGGAGCCGGTGCAGATCAACGCCAACCAATCCGCTGGCGACCCAACGACCGAGATTAACCTTGGCGTCAATCTGCCCGCAACCGAGGCGACGGATGGCGGCAATGGTACCGCACTGCCGCTTTCGGTGGAGTATTTCGGAAACCTCGGCACGTCAGAAACGCTCGACATCACCTTCACGCCAACCTATCCGACATCCGGCACGCCAAACGAATGGTCGATGGTGATTACGGATTCGGCGCAGGGCGGCGCATCAATCGGCGAATACACACTCACCTTCAATGCCAGCCGGGGGAATGGCGGGACTTTGCAGCAGGTCGATCGAATCTCGGGCGGGACGTATGATGCCGCGACGGGAACCCTTGATCTGGCAGTTGCGGGTGGGCCGCTGACGATGGCGATTGGGCAGGTTGGCGATACGAACGGGCTGACGCAATTGTCCGACAACTTTGCGCCAACCTCGATCACGAAGAACGGGTCCCCGGTCGGAAACCTGTCATCGGTCGAGATCGATGGCGACGGCATGATCACCGCGACCTACGACACCGGATTCGTCCGCGATCTATATCAGGTGCCACTGGTGGACGTTCCCAGCCCCAACGGCCTGATCGCGCTGAACAACCAAGCCTATCAGGTGTCGCCCAGCAGCGGGTCGTTCTTCCTTTGGGATGCGGGCGATGGCCCGACCGGTGCCGTCGCCGGGTATTCGCGTGAAGGGTCGACGACCGATGTTGCGGGTGAACTCACCGCGCTCATCCAGACGCAGCGCGCCTATTCGTCGAACGCAAAGGTCATCCAGACGGTCGCGTTGTCCTTGGCGGATGCAACCGACTTACCGGTGGAAATTTCGCTTTGGGTTTTTTCAAGCCCGCTATTGATTGTCTTCAAAGTTTGCAGCGCGACCATCGCGCTGTTGTTGGTCAGAATGCTTGACATGATTTCGTGTCCTAAATTCATGCGACGCTTTTGCGCCGGGTTACAGGATGTGCCACCAAAGTGGCCAAGTTCGATGTCATTCTGACATTGCGTCGCCCGGCGTTTTGGGCCGAAGCTGCGCCATCTCTTTACGATGCCTGATCAATCTGTCCGGGAATTGCTAACGCCGCCCTAAGCGCAGAATCCAAAGTCATTCGCATTTGAATCAGTCGGAGAGCTTTACGCCTTTTTCTCAACCCGCGGAGCGCCACCGGTGCCAAGCGCCGTTTTCCCGCCCGATTGGGTATAGGTGTTCAGGCCGGTGCCGCCCTCGCGAAGCTCTTCAATCCGCGCCATGGCGCGCCGCAATCCGGCCATCGCGCTGCTTAGCAACTGTTCGTTGCGCTGCGCTTTTGCGCGCAGCCGCTTTAGATCGTCGGGGTGAATTTCCGCAAAATTGGTTGAGTCCAGCAACCTTTCCTTTTGCGCAACCAGCCTGCTTACATCCTCAAGCCGCCCGGCCAGAATCGCCTCGCGCTCGGCCTCAAGCACGGCGTCGATATCGTGCAATGCCATCTCAGCGGTCATGTGTTCGTTCCTTCAGCGATTCAAAGATGCTTTCAGCAAGGCCGATTCCGCCGCGCTTCACCATTTCCTCGACCTGCGCTTGCCTGAGGAAAGAGCCGAACTGTTCTTCCCCAACGCCGCCACCGAAGCTTTCGCGGGGTGTGCCGAATCCAGCGGATTTCAGCATTTCGGCAAGGAAACTGGCCTCAAGCGCTTCAGCGGTTTCGCGCAGTCGGGCGTCGGTCGGCGCCGCCAATTGCGGCGGGTGGTTGGTGGAAACGGCGGTGATGTCGGGCATAATCGATCGCTCCAATTGAATGCACTTTCGGTGAGGTTGGCCGAATTCGGTAAAGAACCGGTAATCAACTGGCGGTTAGGGTCAGGCAAACGGAAGAACTCCGAGGATGAGGATGTCAGCGACGCAGATTTTGCCGCAACCGGTCGGGCCACGACCACCAGTCGCGCCGGGGAAGGATGGGACGTCGAAGGCCGGTCCCGATTCTGTGCCGGGATCGGAGGTGTTTTCGGTGGATGAGGGGAGTGTTGAGCCGTCGGTTGATACCGATTTGAGCATCGGCCAGCCCCCGCCTGATCTCACGACTAAAGTGGCGCCGAAGGTGAAGGGGTTGGAACACGCCTTAGCTGGCAGTTTGTATCCGCAGGGCGACATTGTTGCTGTTCCCGATGGTGAGGCACCCGGGTCGAAATCGGCTGTTGGGGGGCCGGAGGGTGCGACCCCGGAGCAACCCACTCGCCAATCTAAACCACCTGTTCAGACTCAAGTTGTCCCACAGCTGGTTGCTGCCCAGACCCTTGCAAAAAATGTTCCTCCAATGGCTGGGGCGAAGCAACGCGGCGCAGACGCGTCTGACCGTTCCGATCACGTTGATGTCCCGAGGGGTAAGGTTTTGCCGGATGCCCGCGCCACGCAAGCCGCACCGGATCAAATATCCCTGCCGCCCATCCCCGATCATGGCCCCGCGCTGGCGCTTTCAGGTGGGGAAGCAGGCCAGCCGGACCGGCCGCTCACAACAGACTTCGGGGCGGCAGAGCGTGTCCATATTCATACCGAAACCACATCGCCGCCTATGCGCAGCGATCCAGTCCAGCGGCCGACGATCCCTCAGGCAGTTCTGCAGCAGCTAGCCAACGCATCTAACATGCATGCCGGTCAACCGGTTGAACTGACCTTGTCGCCAGAGGAACTGGGCCGGGTGAGACTATCACTTCATACGTCAGACGGTGGGATCACCGTGTCGATTCTGACCGAACGGCCCGAGACGGGCGATTTGCTCCGACGGAACATTGACCTTCTCGCGCAGGAATTTGGAGAGATTGGGTATTCCGAAGTTACATTCCAGTTCGGTCAGAGAGATCAGTCGCCCGATCAATCTGAAATGCCTTCGGAGGAGGGGGATATACCCCTTGAACCGCTGCAAACGGACGCTGTCGTGACGTTGACAATCGATCAGCCGGACAGGCTCGATCTTAGGCTTTGAAGGAAAAAAGATGGATGTGACTCAGGCCACCGCAACGGCACCGAAACCGGTGGATTCCCCGAAAACGCAAAGTGCCGCGGCGATCAATTCGGATTTTGAAACCTTTCTGAAAATGCTGACTGCGCAGATTCAGAACCAAGACCCGCTGAATCCGATGCAGTCGCAGGATTTCGCCGTGCAACTCGCCACGTTTTCGGGGGTGGAGCAGCAGGTCCGCACGAACGATCTTTTACAAGGAATGGGCGCGCAGATGGGGCTTTCCGGGTTGTCGCAGATGGCCTCTTGGGTCGGGATGGAGGCACGGGCCGCCGCGCCCACGCAATTTGATGGCACCCCGATTGAGCTGACCCCCAAGCCAGCCGCCAACGCGGATGCCGCCCAACTGGTCGTGCGAAACGCTGCTGGGGATGAGGTGCAGCGGTTCGATATTCCGGTGACCGATGATCCAATCAACTGGGCTGGTGTCGGGGATGACGGAACCCCGGTGCCGAGTGGTGCCTATAGTTTTGAGGTTGAGAGTTATTCAGGGACAGAAGCCTTGGGAACAACGCCGATTGAAACCTACGCGCGCATCACCGAGGCGCGGAGCGAAAACGGACAGACGGTGTTTGTTCTGGACAGCGGCGCTAAGGTTGAGGCGGATGACATCACAGCGCTGCGGGAGCCGGACGGGTCAGGCTGATACGCTCACCCCTCAGAACAGGGATGCAACTGCCGCCCCGACCCCGACCAGCGCCGCGCCAAGCGCCATGAAACCGATGTTGCGCCACGGCGACGACGTTGGTTTTGACACCGGGTCTTGCGCCTGACGGACCAGTGCCGCTTCGGCAAGTTGTGGCAGTTGTGGGCCGAAGCGTGCGACGACCTGAAGCGTCCGGCCAAGATCGCGCAGCAGGGCGCGGGGGCCGATGCTTTGCTTGATGTAATCTTCGACGATTGGGCGGGCGACCTGCCAGATGTTGATATGCTGGTCGAGCGATCGCGCGACGCCTTCGACGACGACCATTGTGCGTTGGAGCAGAATAAGTTCCGTCCGGGTTTCCATCCCGAACCGCTCTGTCACTTCGAACAGGTAGCTTAGCAGATTGCCCATCGAAATATTGCTCGCGTCCATACCGAAGATCGGCTCACCCACAGCGCGCAAGGCGCGGGCGAACTCTTCGACATCACGGTCGGCGGGCACATATCCGGCCTCAAAATGCACTTCGGCGACGCGGCGATAATCGCGCTTGATGAAGCCATAGAGTATTTCGGCGTAGACCCGGCGCGTGTATTCATCGATGTCACCCATGATCCCGAAATCGTAGGCGATCAGGTCGCCGTTGGCGGCGACCTTCAGGTTGCCCTGATGCATATCCGCGTGAAAAAATCCGTCGCGCAGCGCGTGACTCAAGAACACCTGAAGCACCTTCTCGCCAAGACGAACCCGGTCATGCCCCGCTGCATCAAGTGCTGCGTTATCGCCAAGCGGCGTGCCCTCGGCCCAGTCGAGCGTCATCACGCGGCGACCGGAGAGCTGCCAACGCACCTTCGGCACCTGAAACGCAGAATCATCGGCGGTGTTCGCTGCGAATTCCGACGCCGATGCGCTTTCCAGCCGCAGGTCGAGTTCGCTGAGCACCAGACGTTCGAAGTGTTCGATCACATCATGCGGCCGCAACCGGCGGGAAGATGGGGAGAGCAGTTCAATCATCGACGCTGCGAAATAGAACGCATCGATGTCCTTTTGCAGCGCGCGTTCGACCTTTGGCCGCAAGACTTTGATCGCAACCTGATCGTCGGTCCCGGCAAGCTTGGCCTTGTGGACCTGCGCGATGGAGGCCGCCGCGACCGGCGGGCTGAATTCGTCAAACAGCGCGTCGACCGGCGTGCCTAACTCCTCTGCCACGCTTTGCTTTGCGATTTCGGTCGAAAACGGTGGCAGCTTGTCCTGCAACACGCGTAGTTGCCAGGCGAGGTCTTCGCCAACCAGATCGGGGCGGGTTGATAGCACCTGGCCGAACTTGATGTAGGCCGGGCCAAGCGCGGTCAGCGCCCGCGTCGCCGGTGGCATTGACGGATCACCCTTTAGGCCGAGCCACTTGAACGGCCAACCCAGAATCCGCGCCGCAATACGAAGCGAGGCAGGCGCGTCCATCGCATCAAGCACGACGCCCATTGCACCCGTCCGCTCTAACGTGGCGCCGGTGCGTACCAGCCGCCAGATATTGTGCGGGCCGCGCATGTCAGAGTTTCCAGCCGGAATGAAGTGCCGCGATACCCATCGTCAGGTTGCGGTATTTGACGTTTTCGAACCCCACCTCGCGGATCATGCTCGCGAAACTCTCCTGATCCGGGAACTTGCGGATGGATTCGACGAGGTATTGATAGCTATCCTCATCCCCCGCGATCATCTTGCCCATTTTCGGAATGACGTTGAAGGAATAGAGGTCGTAAGCCTTCTGCATCATGTCATTTGGAATCTGGCTGAATTCCAGCACCATCAATCGCCCGCCGGGCCGCAACACGCGGAACGCTTCCGATAGCGCATCGGCGATCCGGGTCACATTCCGGATGCCGAAGGAAATGGTGTAGACGTCAAAACTCGCATCTTCAAACGGCAGCGCCATCGCGTCACCGACGACCCAATCGAGGCTGCCGGCCATCTGCCCGGCCTCGGCCCGCTTGCGTCCTTCGACCAGCATGGATTCCGTCATGTCGAGCACGGTGGCATGCCCATGACCCGCGCGCTTGAGGAATCGGAAAGATATATCGCCGGTGCCGCCGGCGACATCCAGCAACGCCTGGTCCGGACGCGGCGCGAGCCAGTCCATCATCGCGTCTTTCCAGATTCGGTGAATGCCCAGCGACATCGCGTCGTTCATCACATCGTATTTCGACGCGACATTGGTAAAGACGCCATGCACCATCCCGGCTTTTTCGGCCTCATCAACGGTCTTGAAACCGAAATGCGTGGTTTTTGCGCTCATGGGTCTTGTCGTCCTGTAATGCGGCACCCCTTATAAGGGTGTGAGACTGCGATACAATGCGCTCCAGATCAAAGGAAGGGTCGCCGTGCCGGAATTACCAGAGGTCGAGACGGTTCGTCGCGGTCTGCAACCCGTGATGGAAGGGCAGCGGATAGCCAAGGCCGACGTGCGCCGCGCTGATCTGCGCTGGCCCTTCCCCCCCCGGATGGCAGAGCGGTTGACCGGCGCGACCGTGACAGCGCTCCGGCGGCGTTCGAAGTATATTCTGGCCGATCTTGATACCGGCGAAACGCTTTTGATCCACCTTGGCATGTCAGGGCGGATGCTGATTTCTGGCCAAACGGTTGGAGAGTTCGCGCACCCCCATCCCGCGCCGGAAAAGCACGATCATGTCGTGCTGGATATGGACGGTGGTGCGCGGGTGACATTCAACGACGCCCGCCGTTTCGGTGCGATGGACTTGGCCCCGACGTCTGAGGTCGAGTCGCACAAGCTGCTTGCCCAACTCGGGCCAGAGCCTTTGGGAAATGCCTTCGACGAACCCTATCTGATCGGGCAGCTTCGCGGTCGAGGCTCACCCATAAAAACCGCGCTACTGGACCAGAGAATCGTCGCAGGCCTTGGCAACATATATGTCTGCGAGGTGCTGCACCGCGTCGGCATTTCCCCGAAACGCAAGGCGTCCGCGATCTCCGCGCCGCGTGTGGCGACACTCGTTCCCGCGATCCGCGATGTTTTGTCCGAAGCGATCGACGCTGGCGGCTCCTCGCTCAAGGATTATCGGCAGACGGGTGGGGAGCTTGGGTATTTTCAGCACAGTTTTCGCGCCTATGGACGCGAGGGCGATGTATGTCAAACCGCTGACTGCAAAGGCACAATCGGGCGAATCGTGCAATCGGGGCGATCCACTTTCTATTGCGCGCAATGCCAAAGATAGCTTGATCCGTAAGGCAGGAATGCTAAGGCTGCGCTCCAGATTGAAGCAACAAATGGCAATCACATGGCCTATGAGACGCTGATCGTCGAGATCGAAGACCACGTCAAAACGATTAAACTCAACCGTCCCGATGCGCTGAACGCGCTCAACACCGAGCTTCTGACCGAGCTGGCGGATGCACTGAAAGAAGCGGAAGAAAACGACAAGGTCCGCTGCATCATCATCACCGGATCGGAAAAGGCATTCGCGGCGGGCGCCGATATCAAGGAGATGTCGGAGAAATCCTTTGTCGATGTTTACACCGAAAACCTGTTCGGACGCGAAACCGATGAATTCCTGAAATGTCGCAAGCCGATCATCGCTGCGGTTTCCGGCTATGCGCTGGGCGGGGGGTGCGAACTGGCCATGATGTGCGACTTCATCATCGCGTCAGATACCGCGAAGTTCGGGCAGCCGGAAATCAACCTTGGCGTTATGCCGGGCATCGGGGGATCGCAACGGCTGACCCGCTTTGTCGGCAAATCGAAGGCAATGGACATGAACCTGACCGGTCGCTTCATGGACGCGGAAGAGGCGGAGCGTTCCGGCCTTGTCAGTCGCGTTGTCCCGGCCAAGAAGCTGATGGAAGAAGCAACCGGAGTGGCGCAAAAAATCGCCGAAAAATCCATGATCGCCACGACCGCGATCAAGGAAGCGGTCAATCGCAGCTATGAAACCACGATGAATGAAGGGCTGCTGTTTGAACGCCGCCTGTTTCATTCGCTGTTCGCGACCGAGGATCAATCCGAAGGGATGGCGGCGTTCCTGGAGAAACGCGAACCGCAATTCCGCGATAAATAAACCGAAAAACTACGCCAACCCGGTTGACTTGGATGCGAGTCGGTCATAGAAGCCCGACTTCAGAATTCACGAACCCAAACAGTGGGACGTCCGACTATGGCCAATTCGCCTCAAGCAAAAAAACGCGCTCGTCAGAACGAAGCCCGTTTCCAAGTTAACAAAGCGCGTCGTTCGCGCATCCGCACTTTCCTCCGCAAGGTGGAAGAAGCGATCGCCTCCGGTGACAAAGATGCAGCATCAACCGCTCTGCGTCAGGCCCAGCCTGAGCTGATGCGCGGTGTGACCAAAGGTGTCCTGCACAAGAACACCGTTGCGCGCAAAATGTCGCGCCTGTCTGCGCGGGTTAAAGCCATCGGCTAACTTAAAGACAGTTTGTTTTCGAGAATGGCGTGGTCAAATGGCCACGCCATTTTCTTTGCGAATTGCGACTTCCACTGTTTTCCAACGTTAATTTTTACCCCCCTTGGGATTCGTTTCGACAAAGACTGAGTCAAGGTCGAAGTTCTGTTGCGCGGGCCGCAAACCCCTTGCTAGCTTGGCCCTGCGATTCACGTCTACTTTGGGGGGACATGAGATGAGCACGGGCGCTGCCCCGCGTGTTTCAGAGCTATTGCCTGATGAAACCTGGACCACGCTGGAACAAGATCAAAGCGCTATGCTTATCGATGTCAGGACACAGGCCGAATGGGGTTTTGTCGGTGTTCCTGATCTGGAAAGTTTAGGCCGGTCGGCGATCTTCGTCGAATGGGCCCGCTATCCGGACATGTCTATTAACCCGCATTTTGTTGAGACCGTGATCGAAAAGCTGGGGCCGGAGATTCCCGACAAGCTTTTCTTTCTCTGTCGATCCGGGGTGCGGTCTTTGCGCGCTGCTGATGCGGTGGCTGGTGCCTTGGCTGACAAGGGCATTACGGCTGACTGTATAAATATTGCGGAAGGCTTCGAAGGAGATTTGGACGTTGAGGGTCACCGGGGCCGGCTGAATGGCTGGAAAGTCCGGGGGCTGGCCTGGCGCCAGTCTTAACGTAAAATTTTTGACGAAGCGGGTAGCAATAAATGACAAACGAATCCTGGGGACGGGTTAGGGACGAACTTCAAAAGACAGTAGGCAAGAACAACTTTGCAAATTGGATCGCGCCGCTGGAATTTAATGGTCTGCGAAATGGGGTCGCGACCTTTCATGCGCCGACAAGCTTTATCGGCAACTGGGTGTCGCGCAATTTCGGCGACCAGATTCTGCATCAAATGAATGAGGTCGGGGAATCCGTCAGCCGGGTAGAGTTTTCCGTTCCAAGCAGCCGCACGACCCGTAAGGCCGCCGCGGAACCCGCCATCAACAAAGCCGACCCTGTTGAAATTGTGCCCGCGGCCAAAGATGACTCCGGCCTGCCCGGCGCGCCGCTCGATGGCCGCTTCACCTTCGACAGTTTCGTGGTCGGCAAGCCCAATGAACTTGCCCATGCGGCGGCTAAGCGCGTAGCCGAGGGCGGCGCGGTGTCCTTCAACCCGCTGTTCCTTTATGGGGGCGTTGGCCTTGGTAAGACCCACCTGATGCACGCCATCGCGCATGAGCTTCAGACGAGCCGTCCGGAGCTGAACGTCGTTTACCTGTCCGCCGAACAGTTCATGTATCGCTTCGTTCAGGCGCTGCGCGAAAAACGGATGATGGACTTTAAGGAACTGTTCCGTTCGGTCGATATCCTAATGGTCGACGACGTGCAGTTCATCGCGGGCAAAGACAGCACACAGGAAGAATTCTTCCACACATTCAATGCGTTGGTCGATCAGAACAAGCAAATCATCATCTCAGCAGACCGCGCACCGGGCGAAATCAAACACCTTGAGGATCGGATCAAATCGCGCCTTCAATGCGGTTTGGTTGTCGACCTTCACCCGACGGATTACGAACTTCGCCTTGGCGTTCTTCAGCAGAAGGTTGACCAGTATCGCAAGACCTATCCTGATCTGGTGCTGGCTGAAAATGTGCTCGAATTCCTTGCGCATCGGATTTCGACCAACGTGCGGGTGCTGGAAGGCGCACTGACGCGGCTGTTCGCTTTCGCCTCGCTCGTCGGGCGTGAAATCACGCTGGAACTGGCGCAGGATTGCCTTGCCGATATCCTACGCGCGTCGGACCGCAAGATCACCATCGAGGAAATCCAGCGCAAGGTGAGTGAGCATTACAACATCCGGCTGAGTGAGATGATCGGCCCAAAGCGCCTGCGCACGATCGCGCGACCGCGGCAGATCGCGATGTATCTGTCGAAACATCTGACCTCTCGTAGTCTGCCCGAAATCGGGCGGCGGTTCGGCGGTCGGGATCACACGACGGTCATGCACGGCGTGCGCAAAGTCGAAGAACTGAAATCCATCGACAACCAGATCGCCGAGGATCTGGAGCTTCTGCGGCGCAGCCTCGAAGCGTGATTTGTCAGGGGCGTCCCTTGACGCCCCCGCGAAACCATTGGACAGTCCAAAAAAGTCTTTACCGGGGGGGTGAATAGGTTACATTCGCCGCCCCGGCATTTTGCAGGAGCGAGGGAATGAAAATCAGCATCGAACGCGGCGCGCTTCTGAAGGCGGTGTCGCAAGCGCAGTCGGTGGTCGAACGGCGTAATACCATCCCGATCCTCGCCAATGTTCTGATCGAAGCGGAGGGAGAGACTGTCAGCTTCCGCGCAACCGATCTGGATATCGAAGTGGTCGACAAGACCTTGGCGCAAGTCGAACGGGCCGGCGCAACGACGGTGTCCGCCGTGACCCTGCACGAGATTGTGCGCAAGCTGCCGGACGGCGCATTGGTCACGTTGAACGACGACGGTGCGTCTGGCCGTCTGTCGGTTGAGGCGGGTCGGTCGAACTTCTCGCTCGCGACATTGCCCAAGGAAGATTTCCCGGTGATGGCGACATCGGAATACGCCGCGAATTTCTCGGCGCCAGCACCGGTTCTGCGTCGGTTGTTCGACAAATCGAAATTCGCGATTTCGACCGAGGAGACCCGGTATTACCTAAACGGCGTTTACATGCACGTGTCGGAATCCGACGGTGGCAAGGTGCTGCGCTGCGTCGCGACCGATGGCCACCGGCTGGCCCGGATCGACGCGGATCTGCCTGATGGTGCTGCGGACATGCCCGGTGTGATTGTTCCGCGTAAAACTGTGGGTGAGCTGCGCAAGCTTCTGGAAGACGACGATACGCAGATCGCGGTATCCGTGTCGGAAACCAAGGTGCGCTTTGCCACACCAGACATCACACTGACATCGAAAGTGATCGACGGCACTTTCCCCGACTACACGCGCGTTATCCCGCAAGGTAACACACGCAAGCTTGAGGTCGATGCGGCGGAGTTCGCGCAGGCCGTGGATCGTGTGGCGACCGTATCATCGGAACGGTCCCGTGCGGTGAAACTGGCGCTTGATGAGGATCGCCTGATCCTGTCCGTCAACGCGCCTGACAGCGGTGCTGCGGAAGAAGAGCTGGCGGTTGCCTATGGCGATGAGCGGTTGGAAATCGGGTTCAACGCGAAATACCTGCTTGAGATCGCGAGTCAGGTTGACCGCGAGAATGCTGTTTTCATGTTCAACTCCTCCGGTGATCCGACCTTGATGCGCGAAGGAAACGATATGTCGGCGATCTACGTCGTCATGCCGATGCGCGTGTAAGGTGATGTCGCGCTGGATGTTTAGGTGCCTCCGGCGGGGATATTTGAGGAAAGATGAAGGGCCGTAGATGGCGGGGCTTTCCCTACAGTCGCTGGTCCTGTCCCATTTTCGGTCACACAAGGCGTTGCGGCTAGAGATCGGGCCGCGTCCGGTTGCGATTCACGGGCCGAACGGCGCCGGAAAGACCAATATTCTTGAGGCGATTTCGCTGCTGTCCCCCGGTCGTGGTTTGCGCCGGGCTGCGGCAGACGACATTGCACGTCGCCCGGAAGCGCTCGGCTGGAAGATCGCCGCAGGGCTGTTCAGTCTGAACCAGACCCATGAGGTTGAGACGTGGTCAGAGAATGGTCAATCCCGCAGCGTTCGGATTGATGGCAAGGCCGCGACGCAGGTGGCGCTGGGGCGTGTTGCGCGGGTTTTGTGGCTGGTTCCGGCAATGGATCGGCTTTGGATTGAAGGGGCGGACGGCCGACGGCGGTTCCTGGACCGCATGACGCTGAGTTTCGAGCCGCGCCATGCCGAGGTGACTCTCGCTTATGAAAAGGCGATGAGGGAGCGGAACAGGCTGTTGAAGGATCAGGTGCGGGATGCCCATTGGTATCGTGCGCTGGAATCCCAGATGGCCGAAGCGGGTGCAGAGATTCAGGCGAACCGCGATGCGGTATTGGCGACGCTTGCCGCCGCGCAGACGCAGGCAGAGACGGCGTTTCCGGTTGCTGAGCTTGGTCTGGTCCATGCGGACGGGAATGACGCCTTCAGGGTCACAGAGGATTTTGAGGCCGCGTTGGAGGAGGGGCGCCCGCGCGACCTTCAGGCCGGGCGAACGTTGATCGGGCCGCACCGGTCCGATTTGCTCGCTACCTACACCGCGAAAGGGGTCGCTGCACGGGATTGCTCGACCGGAGAGCAGAAGGCGCTTCTGGTTTCGCTGATCCTCGCCAATGCGCGCGCGCTTTCGGATAGCATCGGTGCGCCGCCAATCCTGCTGCTGGATGAGGTCGCCGCGCATCTTGATCCCGGCCGCCGCGCCGCACTTTATGATGAGATTTGCGCACTCGGCGCGCAGGCGTGGATGACCGGGACAGAGCCAAATTTGTTCGATGCGCTGGGCGACCGGGCGACCTATCTGAACGTCACCGAAGACGGTGGAAATTCGACCGTTACCGAAGCGCCGATTTAGGCACTGAAACCCTGCGAAACTTCGTGTCATCTGCGTGACAACCCCCTGCGGACAGGGTATAAACTTGCGCAGAAAACAAGGAAGAGCAGTATGGCCGAAGACGCGCAAAAACCAGAAGAATACGGCGCAGATTCTATCAAGGTTCTCAAAGGCTTGGAGGCGGTTCGCAAGCGCCCCGGCATGTATATCGGTGACACCGACGATGGCTCTGGCCTGCACCATATGGTGTATGAGGTCGTTGACAACGGTATTGACGAAGCGCTTGCCGGTCACGCAGACGCCGTAAACGTCACGATCCACGCCGATGACAGCGTGTCGGTCAGCGATAACGGGCGCGGCATTCCGGTCGGGATTCACGAGGACGAAGGTGTCTCTGCGGCCGAGGTTATCATGACCCAGCTGCATGCGGGCGGGAAGTTCGACAGCAACTCGTACAAGGTGTCGGGCGGCCTGCACGGGGTTGGTGTGTCTGTTGTCAATGCGCTGTCGGATTATCTGGAGCTTCGGATCTGGCGCGACGGCAAAGAGCATTACGCGCGGTTTGAGGGTGGCTTTACCACCGAACCCTTGCGCGTTGTTGGAGATGCCGACGGGCGCAAAGGGACCGAAGTGCGGTTTCTGGCTTCGATCGATACGTTTTCCAACCGCGAATATGTGTTCAAAACGCTGGAACACCGTCTGCGCGAACTGGCGTTTCTGAATTCCGGCGTTCGGATTATTCTGACCGATGAACGCCCGGCAGAGCCGCTGCGCACCGAACTGTTCTACGAAGGTGGTGTGCGCGAATTCGTCAAATACCTCGATCGGTCCAAAACACCTGTGATGAGCGATCCGATTTTCATGACCGGCGAAAAGGACGGGATCGGGGTTGAGGTCGCGATGTGGTGGAATGACAGCTACCACGAAACTGTGCTGCCCTTTACCAATAACATTCCGCAGCGCGATGGCGGCACGCATATGGCGGGCTTCCGGGGCGCGTTGACCCGCACAATCAACAGCTACGCGCAGACCTCCGGCATCGCGAAGAAGGAAAAAGTCAGCTTCACCGGCGACGATGCCCGCGAAGGTTTGACATGCGTGTTGTCAGTCAAAGTGCCGGACCCGAAATTCTCCTCCCAGACCAAGGATAAGCTGGTGAGCTCCGAGGTCCGCCCAGCGGTCGAAAGCCTCGTGAACGAAAAACTGGCGGAGTGGTTTGAGGAAAACCCGAACGAGGCGAAGCAAATCGTCGGCAAGATCGTTGAAGCCGCCCTTGCCCGCGAAGCGGCGCGGAAGGCGCGGGAACTGACCCGGCGCAAGACCGCGATGGATGTTAATTTCCTTGCCGGAAAGCTCAAGGATTGTTCCGAGAAAGACCCGTCGAAGACCGAAGTCTTCCTTGTCGAGGGCGACAGCGCCGGCGGGTCGGCCCAGACCGGGCGTGACCGGGCGACGCAGGCGATCCTGCCGCTGAAGGGCAAGATCCTGAACGTGGAGCGGGCGCGGTTCGACCGGATGCTCGCCAGCCAGGAGATCGGCAACCTAGTAATGGCGCTTGGCACCGGGATCGGGCGGGATGAGTTCGACATCTCAAAACTGCGCTACCACAAGATTGTCATCATGACGGATGCAGACGTGGACGGCGCCCACATTCGGACGTTGCTGCTGACATTCTTCTTCCGTCAGATGCCGGAGTTGATCGAAGGCGGATACCTCTACATCGCGCAGCCGCCGCTTTACAAAGTCAGCCGCGGCAAATCCGAAGTCTATCTGAAGGATCAGGCGGCGATGGACAATTACCTGATCCAGCAGGGGATTGAGGGCGCGTCGCTTCGCCTTGCTTCGGGCGAAGAGATCACCGGCCAAGACCTTGCCCGCGTGGTAGAGGAAGCGCGCCAGATCCGTCGCATCCTACAAGCCTTCCCGACACTTTATCCTCAGCACATTCTGGAACAGGCCGCGATTGCCGCCGCGTTTGTGCCGGGGGCGGTCGACCAGAACCTGCAAGGGGTGGCCGATGCTATCGCCGCGCGGCTTGACCTGATCGCAGTGGAATACGAACGCGGCTGGCAAGGCCGCCCGACGCAGGACAAGGGCATCCGGCTCGCTCGCCTGCTGCGAGGGGTCGAAGAGGTCCGCACGCTGGACGGGCACGTCATCCGCTCTGGTGAGGCGCGCAAGCTCGGCAGTTATACCGACAGCCTGATCGACGCGTATGGCAAGCCCGCGAAACTGATCCGCAAGGATAAGGAGACCATGATCCACGGCCCGTCCGAGTTGTTGCAAGCGATCCTGTCCGAAGGCGAAAAGGGGCTGAACCTGCAACGCTACAAGGGTCTTGGCGAAATGAACCCAGACCAACTTTGGGAAACCACGCTTGATCCTGATGCGCGGACGCTGTTGCAGGTCAAGATCGATGACGTGGCCGAGGCGGACGATATGTTCACTAAGCTAATGGGCGACGTGGTCGAACCCCGGCGGGAGTTCATTCAGTCCAACGCCCTCAACGTCGAGAATCTGGACTTCTAAGCGGTCTTCGGCCCGACATGCTGCTCGCCCCGCGCTTTCGACAGGGCGATCTGTTTTTGCCGTTCGCGAAAGCGGGCCTTTTGGTCGTCGGTCGTTTCGTCAACGCATTGGTGGCAGCTAACGCCCTCTTCGTATTCGGCACGCTGCTTGTCATTCGGAAGGATCGGGCGGCGGCAGGCAAAGCAAAGTGCGTGCGGGCCTTCACGCAGCCCGTGTTCGACTGACACGCGTTGGTCAAAGACAAAGCACGACCCGTCCCATTTGCTGTCGGCCTCTGGCACCTCTTCCAGATATTTCAGGATGCCACCTTTTAGGTGGAACACATCCTCCACCCCCTGACCGATCAGGTAGTTCGTGGATTTTTCACAGCGAATACCACCGGTGCAGAACATCGCCACGCGCTTGTTGTGAAACCGATCCTTGTTCTTTTCCCACCATTCCGGAAATTCACCGAAGCTTTTAGTTTCCGGGTCCACCGCGCCTTCGAACGTGCCAATGGCGACCTCGTAGTCGTTACGGGTGTCGATGACGACGACATCGTCCTGCGAGATCAGATAGTTCCAATCCTTCGCTTCGACGTAATGCCCGACCGCGGCGGTGGGGTCGACATCCGGCTGGCCCATCGTCACGATCTCACGCTTCAGGCGCACTTTCATCCGATTGAAGGGCATCTCGGCGGCTGGGCTTTCCTTATGCTCAAGCGCCGCGCAGCCGGGCAGGGCGCGGATATGTGCAAGGGCCGCGTCAATCCCTGCACGGGTTCCGGCGATCGTGCCGTTGATGCCTTCGGACGCGAGCAGTAGCGATCCCTTGACGCCCCCGGCATCGCAAACAGCTTGCAACGGCGCACGAAGCGCCGCCGGATTGTCGAACCGGGTGAAGTGGTAAAGTGCAGCAACTGTAAACATGGGCGCCGGGATACTCCCGCGCTGCAACCCGCGCAAGACCGCTTTCGTGGTTGCATTGTCGCGGTCGGGCGGGTTTCTTAGACGGAATGGATCGACAGGAGACCGCGCATGCGCCCAGCCGACGAAGCCCTGATCGTCATCGACGTTCAAAACGATTTCTGTCCCGGCGGTGCGCTGGCGGTGGAGGGCGGTGATCAGATCATCCCCCAGATCAACGCGATGTTGCCGGAATTTGCGGTGCGTGTCCTGACGCAGGACTGGCATCCGGTCGGGCATTCATCGTTTGCTTCGACCCATGCGGGGTCGGCGCCGTTTGGAACGACCGAATTGCCCTACGGCACCCAAGTGCTGTGGCCAGACCATTGTGTGCAGGGCACAGGCGGCGCGGCCTTCCACGCGGACCTTCACACCGACCTTGGCGATGTCGTGATCCGCAAGGGGTTCCGGCCCGAGATCGACAGCTATTCCGCCTTCTTTGAAAACGATCACGAAACCCCGACCGGGCTTGACGGATACCTGGCGGAACGGGGCGTGAAAAAGCTGACTCTCGTTGGCCTCGCGACCGATTTCTGCGTTTATTACTCCGCCGTTGATGCGGCCAGCCTTGGCTATGATGTCACTGTCCTGCAATCCGCCTGTCGCGCGATTGACCTTGACGGATCGCTCGCCACTGCGCGCGAGGCGATGCAGGCCGCCGGCGTTCGGTTGGAGGGGTAGATCATGGCCGATATCGCAACCCGCGTTTATAATCACAAATGGAAGATCGACCCGATTGTCCGGTCCCTTCTTGATACCGACTTCTACAAACTTCTGATGTGTCAGTCCGTGTTCCGCAACAAGCCCGACACGCAGGTCACGTTTTCGCTGATCAACCGCACCAAGTCGATCCGATTGGCGGAACTGGTCGACGAGGGCGAGTTGCGCGAACAGCTCGATCACATCCGCTCCCTCTCGCTGTCTCGTGGTGAGTCCACCTTCCTGCGCGGCAACACCTTCTACGGCAAACGCCAGATGTTCCGCCCCGATTTTATGGAGTGGTATGAGGGCATGCGCCTGCCGCCCTACCACCTCGAAAAACGCGATGGTCAGTATGAGCTGACGTTTGAGGGCACCTGGCCCGAAGTCATGCTTTGGGAAATTCCCGCGCTCGCCGTGTTGATGGAGCTGCGCTCCCGCGCGGTGCTTGACGGGATGGGGCGGTTCGAACTTCAGGTGCTTTACGCCCGCGCCATGACCAAGGTCTGGGAAAAGGTCGAACGCCTGCGCGATGTGCCGGACCTGCGCCTTGCCGATTTCGGCACCCGCCGCCGCCATTCCTTCATGTGGCAGGATTGGTGCGTGCAGGCGATGCTGGAAGGGCTGGGCGAGAAATTCGTCGGCACGTCAAACTGTCTCATCGCGATGCGGCGCGAGGTTGAGGCGATCGGCACCAATGCTCACGAACTGCCGATGGTCTACGCCGCGTTGGCCGAGGATGACGCAGCGCTCGCCCGCGCACCCTACACCGTCCTGTCCGACTGGCATGATGAGCACGAAGGCAACCTCCGCATCATCCTGCCCGACACCTACGGCACCGAAGGGTTCCTGAAAAACGCTCCCGACTGGCTGACCCAATGGACCGGCATCCGCATCGATTCCGGCGACCCGGCCACCGGCGCAGAAACCGCGATCCGCTGGTGGAAAGATCGCGGCGAAGACCCGCGCGAAAAGCTGGTGATCTTTTCTGACGGCCTCGACGTCGATAAAATCATCGAACTGCAAACCCAATTCGCGGGGCGGGTCAAAGTCAGCTTCGGCTGGGGCACCCTCCTCACCAACGACTTCCGAGGCCTCGTCCCCGACGACGCCCTCGCACCCTTCTCCCTGGTCTGCAAAGCGGTCGAGGCGAACGGCAAACCCACCGTGAAACTGAGCGACAACCCGAACAAGGCGATGGGTCCTGACGCGGAGATCAAGCGGTATAAGCGGGTGTTTGCGGTTGGCGAGCAGGAGCGGGTTGAGGTTGTGGTTTAGGGGTAACTTTGTGGGGCATTTCCGTCATTGCGGACGGCAGGTGTGCGGGACAAAGTGAGCTTTCGCCGTGCTTGCTCCAATGGCCGCTATTCTAGCATCGCCGTCCGATTTTCCGGAGTGGTCCCTCTCTTGCGAGCGACGTGAGGAATGTCTTTGGTGGGCGCTTTGTTGCGTCCGAGGTGCTTTTTTGGCCGCCCGCTCCTCGCAGCAGAAACCTAGAACTCTTCAATCTCCGGGACAGTGCCAAGTCTGACGAGGAAGCTCGGCGATCCGACTTCGCCCGTGCTCGGATCTTCGATGATCGTATAGGCATCAGCACCGGCGCACTCTTCACGATCGGCTTCTCTTTCGGCCCTGTTCTGAGCTTCTAATGCGGTTGTGTATTCGAATTGCTTGTCAACTTTCAGACCCGCTTGCCCGCTTCGACTTGCCTTCGTTTCCACATAAGTCTGGCAAATATGGTGAACCTTGTCCGTATTTTCGTCAGAATTCTTCATGAGCAGATCCTTCTCGGGCGCGGGAACGAATGGGACGCCGTGGGCGCCTCGAGCGATCCAATGTGGGACATTATTCGTCCTTTGGAAACAGACTTCAAGGTCCGCTTCATTGCTTCACACCAACTTTGGGCGAAGGCTTCTTCTTTGCCCCCGCGACGGCCTTGGTTGGCGTGTTCGCTTTTCGCTCGAGGCGGGCATTGCGAAGGCGGTCGAGTTTGACTTGCCGCTGTTCCGCTTCGTCGTCGATTATCTTTCTGACGACGCGGCTTGTCTTGTCCATCGGCGTTTCCCTAGTAAGAAAGCTCTCCTTGAACACAGTTTTTTTGGTCCGCTTGGTCATCGGCTCATCTCCTTATTGATTTCATCTGCGAGCAAAGGGGCGAAAAGCATCAAACAATTTCCAGGTGTTTGCGTATTACATCGGCGTTCCGCCCCCCTGGCATCTGGTGGTCATGGAGCATCGATATCTTGATATCGGGTGCCGCCATGGCTTGCATCAGAGCGCTGTAAGTCATCTGAAATCTCACTACAGACCCCACGCTCATGCTCGGCAGAGTGGTGCCGATGACCAGTTGATCGCTTGTGGCGCCGATAAACGTCGTTCCGTCGGGCATCAGAAGCCCAAGAATGTTTGTATCCTGATGCCCCAGCGCAAGGATCAATCGTGTAGGGTCTTCGCCCTTTGGCGCAATGAGATGCAATGCGAGCGCCGGAGAGGCGCTGCTTTGAGGCAGAAGCACAGACCGATTGTTAGCCTCGATCACTTCGGCAACCAGCGTGAATGCATCGGTGTACATCCCGTCAATCCGACCTCCCGACAGTGGATCAACACCCAGTAGGATTGCTTCGCCCAATCTCAGATCGTTTATGCGGCCGGTCGGATGCCCGCCGAACGCCCAAGGCAGGTTTGCAGAATTGCCGCCGGAAACCGTCTGAAGGAACGGGCCGCACTGCCTCTCCACCTCCGTTGCCAAAGCAGACAGGGCCTCCATTTTGGCTGCATTAGGGGCCACACCGGTGAGGCAGGCGAAATTGGCGCCTATGCCTTTCAACGCGACACCCGGCAAGTCGACCATGCGCTGCGCGATTGCAGCAAGTTCTGCTGGCATGATCCCTTCACGGTTATCACCCATCTCAACCATCAGGATGATGTCGTGAACGCGATCGTGCCGGATCGCAGCAGCAGCGAGGGCCGTGATAACGGCAAACTCGGTGTTGTAGCTTGCCTCACAGAATTGGACGACCTCATCCACCTGGCTCAGCATTGGCGTTCGGATCAAGGTAATCGGGCAGAGGAGGCCCGCTTTGCGCAACCTCTTCACGTTGCTCAGGCGCGCCTCAGCTAGGCCTGTTGCGCCCCCGTCTAGCATGGCCTGCGCTATTGCGGGACGGCCGCAGACCGCTTTGGTTACGCCGGTGACGCCGATGCTGCGGGCATTCAGCGCCTGAACAACAGTCTGGGTATTGTGGCGTATCTTGCTCAGATCCACCTCAATGCGCGGGGCGCTCATATTGCGGCCACAGGTGGTCCTTGCTTCAAACCAGGATAGGCGGCAACGACCATCGCTAGCAAATGTGCTGCCGGCCGGCTGAGCGCATCGGTCACAGGAAGCCCCAGTTTATGAGATTGCGCTGTGATTGTGTCCGCAAGCTCGGCCTCGGACATTCCCTCATGATTGATCGTGACCCCGATGACCTTCGTGTCAGCAAAGGCCTCAATAAGGGAAATTTCACTTGCCGGCGTAGGCATTGGCATGTTGGGGAAATCACAGCGATGGGCCCGTTTGGGTGCGTGCTGAAGGATAACGGCATCCGGTTGACTGCCGCGCAGGATAAAAGCCGATGTGCAGAACGCCGGATGGCTAAGCGCGCCTTGGCCTTCGATCAGAATGACATCGGGTTGCTCTGCCTCTGAGGCTGCAACAATCGCTCCCTCAAGTTCGCCACAGCAGAACTGGGGCGGCACGGCATCCATGGCCACACCGTATTTCGCACCCTGCATCAAACCCGTTTGGCCCGTACCAACAAGAACTGTCTTGATGCCTTTTGCATTCAGGGCCCGCGCCAAGACAGTCGCCGTTGTCCGTTTGCCAATGGCACAATCGGTCCCGAGAATCGCAATGCGCAAGGCGCTAACACCCGCGATGCTTCCATCAAACAGACGCATGTCCTTGCTTAGCTTTGGCTTGCGAATGTCGCGGATGGTGACACCTTGCTGAGTAGCGGCGCTGGCGATTTCGGGGTCATCGCTCAGGAATTCGTGCAACCCGCTGACGATGTTCATTCCAAGATTGATTGCATCCAGAACGACGCCGCGGTCAGCCGCAGATAGCCGTCCCGTAGATGGCGCCATCCCGTAGATGAACGTATCGGGGATGACGGCTTCATTGGCGACAGCGGCAGCCAGTGTTTCCAGGACTGGTATCTGGTTTGCCGCACGGTCAAGAATGAGGCCGCTGTCCCCTCCTGTGTGAAGGCTATCGACCACAGACAGGACCCGATAAGCTTGAGAATGGCGCACGAGGCCGTTTGCTGTCTTACCGTCGATTTTCGCGAAATTACCCTCACAATAGACAATCGCGGTTGGGCGTAAGTTGATCTGCTTAACAGGTGCTGAGTGTTCAAGTTCAAAATCGCTTAGCGGCGGCGTTTGTGCCTCCCTGCCAATACGAATGATGGCGCTCGCGGCGCTAAGTTCGGTCGTCATTGTGTTTCCTCGTTCGTGGTCGACACTGCGGTTTGCACCTGTCCTGACGTAGCGTGCCAAGTGCGGATCTCAGTGCGATAGTGTCAGTCGCTTAGAACGCACTGACCTTTTGAGTTCTGGAAATTTCTGTCGCATTCCCAGCGGTTTCCCGACCTGTCGAGATGGGCGTTCGCGGGGATGTCGATCGCTTCGCAATCCTCGTCGGTCGCGGCGTATCCACGCTCACACCTCCACCCCGCACCGTAGGTCGCATCGTCGAAGTAGGCATGCGCCGGGATAACAACAGCCGCGCATTGGCCATCCTGTTCGAAGAAGCCGCGTTCACATGTCCAGGGTCGGCCGTAACTTGTTCCATTCAGAAAAGCATTCTCTGGAACCACGATGGCGACGCAGAGATCACCCGAGACCTCAAACCCGCGGTCGCACCTCCACCCGGACCGGTACGACGCATCCGAGAGGTAGGCATTTGCCGGCAGGGTGATCTCTTGGCAGATATCGTCGACCTTGAGATACCCTCGCGAGCAATGCCAGCGTTCACCAGAAGGGTCGAGAAACCCTCCATCGGGCACAATCACTTCAACACAAGCAATGTTGTCGAGTACGCGATACCCGTGAAGACATTCCCAACCGAGACCGTATGTCCGGTTGGTCTCATAGGCGTTTGCCGGCACAACAACGGCATCGCAGGTATCTTCGTTAAGCCTGAACCCGATGTTGCATTCCCAACCTTCGCCATAGCGCTTCGCGCTCGCGTTTTCTGGCATTGGCGGGGCAGATGATTGAGCAACCGCAGGGGCCACGACCAGAAGCAGAGCGCAAACCGAACCGAGAACGTACGTCATAATGGATTGAACGCCGTTAGACAGACGCGCCTTGTAGGGTCGTGGTGGCAGTTGCAGTCTCACGCCTGCATCATGATCCATCCAGCTCGAGCCCTTCGATGCAGGCTGCTGCAAGATCGCGGTTTGGAGTGTCAGTGCCCGGTAACGTCGCCCAACCGGTGTCCATTATGGCCCGACGGCGGCCAAATCCCGAGGCATCTTGAATGCTTGCCAGCTTTTCAGCACGTTCGGGGTCGGATGCTGACATATCGAGGCAGACCGGCACCATGGCTATGGTCACCTCTTCGCTGGCGTGGTCCTGTGCCATTTCTTGTGCAGTGCCGCTGGTCGTCCAGCCGCCGAAAGAAAAGCCTAGGATTGAGATCGCGATCGCGCCACCCAAAGCTCCGTAGAGGCCTGGTTTCGTCCATTCTGGGAGAGTCATTTTGATTCCTATGGCGGAGAAAGCGCCGCCTCACTGTTTTTGCGCGGACGAAAACTTGCGTCAGGGCCGTTCCAAGTCGAATTGATCGACAGGGCGCTGTTCAAATCTCGTCGCAATTCATGAGAATACTCAGCCGCCAAAACGGATGATCTACCGCACCGGCTGGGTGGTAGTGCGCGATATCATCGGCAAACTACCCAAATATCAGATCCTTGCTTGCGGACCTAACAACTGAATTTTCATGATAGAGGATTGTAATTCGCTCTGGCAGGCGATGCGCCTATGCCGCAGAAAACCACAACTTTGTACCACCTACCTAGTCTCATGGCACCGAAATTGCAACGCAAACGGTCCGGGTCTTGTTTTTAAGGACAGCAATGCCTCTTGAATGAGGGGATTGGCAAGCCTGCCCTCAGTCCTTTCGCCAGCAATGTCACCCTATTGTGCGACGGCCGAAAGCAGTCATTCATCCAAAACGCGGCATTGGTCACATTGGCCTCCTTACTGCCGTTGGAACAAACGCAGCATCGACCACAACAAGTGTTCAGGAGGCGGTCGTGGACGGCCCAAAGCTGCCTTTGCCCAACCGCTTGAGGTGCTGCAGTCGCGCCCGCTATGCGGACATTCGCTGCAAGAGCAAAACCTGACGTCACCTGAACTCACAGTCTGCGAACTAAAGCGGACCTTTGCGACGTACCCCTGGGCGCAGAAACAGTGACCCTTGGAACTTGAAGATTAAACTCCACACATCGGCGAGAAATTTCTGACGATGGACAACTGTCCGGACGCTAACACAAACGTCTTGCCGAAAGACTCGGCTGACATCCGAAAGTGCAATGCGGAGACAAGCGTTGGTCTTGTGGTGTTGGGACCACGCCACCCGGCGGTCGCAACCCTGAGACTGCGGATCGCTTTGGCTTGTCCCCGCATGGGCATTAAGTAGGGTCAATCAGCGCAATAGAACAGTGAATAATATTTGCAATTCACATGACTATTTATCATGGATAGATGTCATGGATATTTCGCTGATCAAGACGTTTCTCGAAGTCGCCGCAACGGGATCGTTCGTAGCTGCATCTGAACGCCTGTTCGTCACGCAATCCGCCGTGTCGCTTCGTGTGCAGCGGTTGGAGGAGTCTCTGGGCCGGCCGCTCTTCACACGCTCCAAGGCCGGGGCGGAGCTGACGGCGGCGGGACGGGAGTTCGAATACTATGCCCTCAGCCTGATCAAGATCTGGGAAGAAGCCCGCCAGCAAGTCGCGATACCGGACGGGTTTCGCAAAAGCCTGACGGTCGGGGCCGAGTATTCGTTATGGCCGCGCTTGGGGTTTCGCTGGATCGACGGGTTGCGGGCTGAGATGGCCGACCTCAACCTCAGGGCAGAGCTTGGCATGCCGGACCGAATGACCCGCTTTCTGATCGAGGGGGTCGTCGATGTCGCGCTGATGTATACGCCGCAACTGCGCCCCGGCCTGTCCGTTCGACCGCTTATGGAGGAGGAACTGGTCCTCGTCGCCTCATGGCCCGATCCGATCATCGAAGAAGTGCGGGACAACTACCTGTTCGTCGATTGGGGGCCGGAGTTCCTGCACGCCCACTCCAGCGCATTGCCTGACCTGACGAACCCCGGGCTTACGTTCTCGCTCGGTGCGATGACGGCGGATTATATCGCGCGGCGCAATCATGCGGCCTATTTACCCGCGCGCTATGTGAAACGGTACATCGACGCGAAGGCGTTGTTTCTGGTCGGCGATGCGCCACGATTCCCCTATCCGATCTGGTCGGTGTGGAGAGATGACCTCGATCCTGAGGTTGCGGCGATCGCCGAGGACACATTGAACCGTGCCCTTGCGCAGACCGACACCGAGCAAGAGGCCGTTATGGTGCAATTGCGCAACATAAGTGAGGATGGCGAGATCGAAATCCTCGGAGAATAAAGGCCTTTTCTCACATAAGTGATACTCGTTTTATGAATGAGTAATTTGAATTTAACTTATGTCATCCCTGTTTCTATATCCGTCTTAGCAGAAATGCTCCCGGTCCACGAAAAGGACGGGTCACTTTGTTGGGAAAGGATAGACCCATGGAAAAAGTTTCTAAACTCGCCACTGTTTCGGCACTGGCTCTGTTGATTGCTGCCCCTGCTTTCGGCCAAGGCCGCCTTGTCGGCACCGAAGCACTGGATGACCGGATCGACGAAATCCAAGACGACGTGAACGAAGATCTCGCACGCGGCGAAGACGCAGCCCGCTTCGGCCCGAATGGGGTTGAGCAAGGCTGGCGCGGATCGGTCGCACTGACCGCCTCTGCCGCATCGGGTAACACCGACACTGGCGAAGTTTCCGGTGCTGGTCGTCTGACCTACGGCGTCGGCCCTTGGAACCACAGCTTTGGTTTCGCAATCGAATACGGCGAAGCAAACGGCGTCAAAAACGAAGAAAAACTGTTCGCCACCTACGAAGGCAACCGTTATTTCAACGACCGTTTCTATGTCTTCGGCATTGCGCGGATGGAATATGACGGCTTTGCAACCAACGAACGTGACGCGTTCCTCGGCGCTGGTCCCGGTTACCGTGTGATCAACAATGAAAACACGACATGGCGTCTGCAAGCTGGCCCTGGCGTGCGTTACATCGAAGATCAGCTCGGCAACTCCGACACCGAGGCAGGTTTGCTGGCATCGTCGCGCTACTTCTACCGTCTGACCGACACCGTGTCGCTGACCAACGACACCGACATCCTCGGCTCGTCGCAAAACACAATCGCGACGAACGATCTTGGCCTGAACTTCCGTGTGTCGGACAACCTGTCGACCCGCGTCAGCTACCGGACAGAGTATAACTCTGACCCGCTGCCGGGCCTCGACTCGACCGACAACACCCTGGGCCTGTCTCTGGTCCTCGGCTTCTAAGCCGAATAAAAAAAGGTGCTTTTCAAACTTGGAGGCGGAGAAATCCGCCTCCTTTTTTAGTTTCGCTGATGATGTATCGGTTGCATAGATACAGTTTAAGCTCAGAGGAGCGATTGGTTCTTCGAATTAAGCTATACGCGGCTACAACACCGTTTAGGTTCCAGAACTCAGGAAGGGTGCAGGAGAAGCGCGGGGGCAAGGGTCATTACGTCCGTCTCCGCAGCATTGTTTTTCCGGGTGCTCGAGCTATCCGCGCAAAAGGCAAGCACATCTCAAAACCTCAGCAGCACGCCAATATAGGCTACATAGGCAAGCACGAACGCACCGCCTTCTCGTCTGCTTATCACCCAGCCAGTTCGCGCCAAGGATCGTGATTACCAGACCCAAAACGGCGATAGCGATTGCCATCCCGATTGCGTGATCTGGACCGAGCACGGCCTCTGCCTCATCTTCATAAACGGCGGCGGCTGGCGTACCAGAACCACGTCGTTCGGACCGAAGCGTGAAGCTTAGATAGACGATCAACGCCAAGAAGAACATCATGCCGACAACGCGGCTTACATCGCCGAAAAGCACAACGCCGAGACAGAAAAACGTCGCGGATATCAGTACCGCACCATCACGTTTAAACGCTTTTGGATCGACCACAACGGGCGCGATCAGGGCGGCGATACCGAGGATTAGCAACACGTTCCCGATGTTGCTTCCCACGACATTGCCGATGGCGATGCCGGATGACCCTGACAAAGCTGCCTGCACGCTGGTAACTAGTTCTGGCGTTGATGTTCCAAAGCCGACCAATGTCACGCCGATGACCATTGGCGAAATCCCAAGGGACTTGGCGGCTGACACCGCACCCCGCACCAGCATTTCGCCGCCTACCACCAGCCCGGCGAGGCCGATACAGACAAGCAGCGTGGCATTCATTCTCTAATGCTCGGCGTTACTGCCTTCTCAGCATTCTCCGAGCGCTCAGCCTGATCTGCTTCGAGCTCAGCCTGATCTGCAGCGAGTGCGGCCGTTTCCGGCGTCGATGCGCGCGCCATTGGCTTAACCTGGAATACAACCTTGTTTTCTTGGGCAACTGCCGGAGCCGTCCGCAGCCGGAACACGGCAAACAGGATCAACAAGATATGCGCTGTTCCCGTCACCGCAAACAAACTGGACGCGCCAAAGGTAGTCATCGCAAATCCCGCGATTGTCGGCCCGATGATAGAGCCGATGCCGTAGACCAACAACAATCCCCCGCTGATCTGAATGAACGAACCCGGTTCCGCGTGATCGTTCGCGTGAGCGATAATCACCGGATACATGGCAAACACCGAGGCACCGAACAGCGCGGCAAGGCTCAGCGCCACAAGCGGATTGGTAAGCCCGGAAAAGATAAACAACCCGTCCGCAATCAAGGCAAAGACCGCAATCCCTATTAGAACTCTGCGCCGGTCAAATGTATCCGAGGCGATGCCCACAGGGATTTGCGATGCCGCCCCGGCCAGAATGGGGATACTGGCAAAAAACGCTATGTCGTTGAGGCTTAGGCCGATCCGTGCGGCATACACCGCCGCCAATGTCCCGAAAGAGGCATTTGATATGCCAACCATCAGAACGGCAAACACCGCGATGGGTGAGTTTTTCCACAACCCGCGCAGGTTCAAGGAGACTTTGGTCAGTGGTCGCGGAGTAGTCGTCGCGCTGATGGCCGTGGGCAAAAGCGCGAGGCAGTAGACCATCGCCGCCAACACGAAGAAGAAATAGCCGCTCGCGTCGCCCAATGTGAGCACCATTTGCCCCGCTGTGGACGCAGCCAGATTAACCATGGTGTAGATGCCAAACACGCGCCCGCGCGAGGACGCATCTGCCCGCTCATTCAGCCAGCTTTCTACGATCATCGCCGCGCCGGCAAAACAAAAGCCGGATAAAGCCCGCACAGGGATCCAGACCCAAGGCGTGATAAGCACGAGCGATAACAACACCGCAATTGCCGCAATCGCGCACATGGCCCCAAACGCACGAATATGTCCGACACGGACCACAAGTGCAGGCGTGCGCAGGCACCCCGCGACATAACCGATGGCCCACCCCGTTCCGAGTAGGCCGAGTGACGCCGCAGTGAATCCTTCGGCCTCCCCGCGAATTGGTAGGATCAACCCGTTGACGCCTCCGGCAAACAGCAAAAAGGCCGATCCCAATAGCAAAGCGGACAATGGAAGCAGACTTCTCACCATGATTACAGTCGACCTTCTACAACCATTTTGAAAACTTGAAGATCAGGAACAGGGCCAACCCTACAGCTATCGAACAAACGGTCAGCACCCAAAACGCCTGCGGCGTCGCCGTTCCGGGCATTCCCGCCACATTCACACCGAAAAGACCCGTCAAAAAACCCAGCGGCAGGAAGATCGCAGCAACAACAGACAGCACATAACTGTTGCGGCTGAGCGCATGGGCGCGTTCAGCGTCGATGTTATCTTGAAGGGCTGAAAGCCGATCCCGTGTCGCGTCCAGCTCTTCTACGATCCGGCGGGTGCGGTTGGCGGTTTCACGAAGCAGGGCCTGTTCGTCCGGCGTGATGATCCAGCCCTCCAGTGCAGCCAGCGCGGCAATCGCTTCGCGTTGCGGGTTGATGAACCGCCGCATCTTTATCACGGCCTGCCGGATTCGGCCCAGTTTTCCAGTGGGCAATGGCCGCCCTTCCGAGATGGTTTCTTCCAGTTCATCGGTCTGCTCTTCCAATCCCACCGACACTGTTTCGATCCGGCTGGTAAGGCCATTGGCGAGTTCTGCCAGAAAACGCCCTACCGACTCGGGAGCGGTTCCCGCCTCGGCAGCCTCACGGATGGCATCCACCGCCCAGACCTTGCGCATTCGTGCCGAGACAATCGCATTGCCCGTGACCCACAACCGCAGGGACACCATGTCTTCGGGATCGGACTCCGGGTTCAAGTTGACGCCGCGCAGGTTGAGTATCAGCCCATCTTCGAAGCGCTCGCATCGCGGGCGGGTCTCGCTTTGCAACAGCGCGCGCCCCGCAATATCGGGAAGGTGTTCCCTTATCCAGGGCGGCAGGCCCTGGTCGCGCAAATCCAGGTGCAGCCAGCGGAATCCGGCTGCGGGTTCCATATCCATTCGTTCGCTCAGGACCGGTTTGGCCTTACCGCCATGGATGTCAAACGCCGCCAGCGGTGTGATTACTCTTGTTCCCATGAAACGAACTTACGTTCAAAATCCGCGAATATCCAAATACTTGTCACGAGATAAGCACGGTGTGATGAACGGATAGGCGATCACGAACCGAACCAAATCACGTCCCCAGCCAGCCGATCACACGTTCATGTCGAGCTTGACGGCTTCCCTCAAGAACTTTGCCAAGGCATCGCGGTTCATGACTTCCTGCAGCGGCACTTTCACATGCCGCATTTGACCATCTCGGCCCACAAGAAACCCATCAGGATCGGCAAGTACCGTTCTTCTGCGAAGCCAAGAGAAACCTGCTCTTTGGCTTTCTGGATGTTGCAGATCATTGATTTTCTTGTAGAAAGACGGCTGGTTCCATCTGAGTTCTTCTCGCAGGTCTTGACCGTGTAATAGCCCAAGCTTCCGCAGTTCGACCGCTATTTCGCGCTGGCTCTCGAATAGCTCCGCGAGCCATCTCTCAATGTCGAGTTTCATGGCACTTCCTATTTGGGAAACAGTGTCCGACACTACGCCCTACAATCGTTCGGATAGATAAAACAGTGACTTCTTTAGAGGGGTCTCGGCCAATATGGGTTTGTCCGGAGCATAGTTCGAACAGAGGATTGCCATTGCCGCCGCCAGAAGAAAGAATGAAGCTGACAGGGTGTGTTCTTGCAGTTGCGGCAGACCACTTGAATTGCGATAGTGACGCATGGCGGAGTTTACTGGTCACGACGCTTACATCGCCGCCACACCGGAACATCTCCGACCGTTGCTGGTCCAATTGAGAGCTCAGCTTGCCCTAACGCTACCCGACGCAGAAGAGATCATCGCGTATGATATGCCGGGTTTTGGGTTCGGAAAATCAATCATTGCAGGTTTTGCTGCGTTCAGTAAACAATGCGGCCTCTACGTTAGCAACGGCGCAATCACCGCTCATGCTGAAGATATCGCCGCGTCCGGGCTCAAGGCGACCAAAACTGGCGTCACTTTTTCCCCGAGTAAACCAATCTCCGACGAACTGGTTGCAAAACTCGCCCTTGCTTCACGAAAGGAGCTCGGATTGTGAACCGGCCCAGAGCCGACCTTCGCCGGAACGTTGGAATTTCGCGGTCGCAGCCCACATTGCTGCCATTCGCTGCGTCGTGCGCTGAAGTTCGTTTCGCCTAAGACGGCTGACCGGGTCGGAGATCGTCCTCCTGAAAAACGCGGGCTTGCTAGGTTGCGCCGGGTCTTTTTATGGATCAGATTCGGCGCTATGCTCGACTATCATATCCACCGCCTGCAACCCGAAGACGCCGAACACTTCACGGCGATGCTTGATCTCTTCTCCGAAGCGTTCGAGGACCCCGAAAATTACGCTTCGGCACGTCCCGGGGTGTCATATCGTCGTGATCTATTGGGTCGTGACGATATCTTTGCGTTGGTGGCCCTCTCCAATGATACCGTCGTCGGCGCAGCGGTCGCCTACGAATTGATGAAATCTGAGCAGGAGCGGTCGGAAATCTACCTATACGACATCGCGACCGCTCAGAGCCACCGGCGCAAGGGCGTCGCAACGGCCCTCATCGGCGGCCTCGTCAAGATCGCACAAGCACAAAACGCCTATTCGCTTTACGTGCAAGCTGATTACGAGGATGGTCCGGCCGTCGCGCTCTACACCAAACTGGGGCAACGAGAAGACGTTCTGCACTTTGATCTGTCCCTAAATTGATTTTGACTGAGTTTCTCTTTGGCACAGCCGAGCACGGCGACAGAATGCAACAGACCTCCAATCTTAATGAAGTCACGTCCGGCTTCTCCAGCGTAGTCTGAGTCGGATCTGACGACCCTTAACGGCCTTGCGGCTCCACCCAATATCACTCAACCAGCTTCCCGAAACTGAACCTTCGTTCGGGGGCGCAGCATATTCTTTCGCTCAAAGACGGCAACGCGGATCAAGCCGCCGCATCGGGTGAAATACCACGCTCTCAGCGGAAATTTCCACGCTGGTTACAACGGTCACCACCACGGTTGTCGCAGACAGTGCCTGGACGGAATCGGAGGTCAGTTTCGACCCCTGAAGGTTTGAGGACCAGAGATGACATTTTCAAGATACGCAGTGCTACTGGCTGCCGCGCTGGTGCTGGGTGCAAAGGCGGCGGACGCCGACCAGATGCTGTTCCCAAGGCTCGAATTTGCCCCTTGGGTGGGCGCAGAAGGAAATGTCTCCGCAGCCCCTGCAAATCAACAAGCGGTGCACTTCGCCGCGCCAAAATCGAACACATCCACACAAGACGGAGATGACGAATGACTGTAAATCCCGAAATGCTTAACTTTCATGTCGAGCGCCTGTTTGCGGACCTTTCCGCGGGTTATGGCGGTGTCATGGTCAGCATCGGAACGAAGCTGGGTCTTTACAAGGCGATGGAGGCGCAAGGGCCGATGACTTCCGTGCAAATCGCAAACCGGGCTGGCTGTGCCGAGCGTTACGTGCGCGAATGGCTGAACAGTCAGGTCGCGGGCGGCTATGTGAATTACCACCCCGCTGAAGATCTTTATGAGATGACACCAGAGCAGGCGATGATCCTCGTCGATGACACCTCGCCGGTCTATCTGCCGCACGCATGGCAGGTCGTCGCATCGATGTGGGCGGATGAAGCGAAGGCGATCGAGGCGATCCGCACCGGGCGCGGCGTTGCGTGGGGCGACCATGACGGGCGGCTTTACTGCGGGGTCGCGGCGTTTTTCCGCAACGGCTATTCTGCGAGTCTGGTGCAGGAATGGCTGCCCGCGCTTGATGGCGTCGTCGAAAAGCTGGAGCGCGGCGCGCGGGTGGCTGATGTTGGCTGCGGCCACGGTCATTCGGCCGTGATGATGGCGCAGGCGTTTCCGAATTCCACCTTCTACGGCTATGACGTTCACGAAGGGTCGATTGACGAAGCGCGAAAGGTCGCGGCGGCGGCTGGCGTCAGCGAACGCGTGACGTTCGAGGTTGCGGATGCATCAGGATACGCCGAACGCGATCTTGATCTGGTCTGCTTCTTTGACTGCCTGCACGACATGGGCAACCCGGTGTCCGCCGCCCGGCATGCCCGGTCAGCACTGGCCAAAGGTGGCTCGGTGATGCTGGTAGAACCCGCCGCCGAGGATCGGGTGGAGGACAACATCAACCCCATCGGGCGACTGTATTACGCGGCGTCCACGACGCTCTGTTGTGCCCATGCGATTTCGGAGAACGGAACGCATGTGCTGGGTGCGCAAGCCGGGCAGCGCCGCCTTTCGGATGTCTTTGCCGATGCCGGTTTCTCGGGGCTGGCGGAAGCGACCCGCACCCCGTTCAACCTGATCCTGCAGGCAAAAGCGTAACGCGATACCGGCGGGCCGGGGGATCGGCCCGCCCGTGACGCATGGTGGAAATTCAGATGCGTGTTGTTCCCTCAGTTCGGTCGGCAATACCGTCGAATCCGACTTTGCGCCACATGAAGCACCACGATTTTCTAGGCAAAGATGCATCGTTGATGTGAACGCCAATTTTTCATTGGAAGGGCTGCATGAAAGATGATCCGAATATCTGTTTTACAGACTCTATGCGATCGCCTCCATCCAATAGGATCCACAACATGAACTACGTCAAAATTTACGCGGGCGAAGACGGGAAATCCCGTTTCGTCGATGAGACTTGGCAGGTAATCGCAGGCGATTTCACACCGCCATCGCCGTCAGGATACATGGTCACCCCTACGATGTCTGCGAGCGGCGTGTTGGTGATGCATCATCCCGCCGACTACCTAGACGATTGGCACTGCGCGCCAGCGCTGGTTCTTGGAACTGTCTTGAAAGGGTCGGTTCGGATTCTGACCAGCAACGGTGATGCGCGGGTGTTGGCCCCCGGAGATCAGTTTCTGGCGGCGGACCTGACCGGATCGGGACACAAGATGGAGGAAGCAAACGGGGAATCCTACGATCTTGCTTTGGTCGTACTCGACAATGTTCCTGCTTCCCTACCTAGAGGTCTGTGATGAAGCTATATTACATGCCCGGAGCGTGCTCTTTAGCGCCTCATATCGCACTCCGCGAAGCCGATCTGCCATTTGGTTTGGTGAAAGTCGACTATCATTCCAGACGGACAGAGCATGATCGCGACTATCGTGAGGTCAATCCCAAGGGTTATGTGCCGGCCTTGGTGTTGGACGATGGCCAGCTTCTGACCGAAGTTTCTGTGATCCTGCAATATGTCGATGCGCTGGCGCCCGACGCCGCTTTGCTGCCGGCGTCCGGGATGAAGCGTTTCAGAGCATTGGAATGGCTGAACTATATCGGCACAGAGATCCACAAGAGCTTCAGTCCATTATTTCGACCGACAACGCCAGACGTGTTTCTGAAGCCGGGCAGGGAGCAACTGAAACGACGGCTGGCCGTTGTGGAAAGCCATTTGCATCAGCATGACTATCTGATGGGGTCCGACTTCTCGTTAGCAGACATCTATCTTTTCACGGTCTGTCGTTGGCTGGGCGATCAGGAACTTTCGCTCACTGATTGGCCAGCGCTGCTGCGCCACTCCGGCGATATCGCGACGAGACACGCTGTGCGGGAGGCTTTGGTAAGCGAGGGACTCTCTGATACTGACGTGGAATAAGCAGCAAGATCTGCGCATAAGGTATGCGCCACAGGCGGCCAGAGAAAGATCCACGCCATGCCCGAATTGTCGACCTTACTGACCTACATCGCCATTCTGACGGGCTTTGTGTTCTTTCCCGGACCATCGATCCTGCTGACGCTCACCCGGTCATCAACTTCGGGGGCTCGCGTAGGGGTCGCGACAAGCCTTGGTATTGCGCTTGGCGATCTCGTTCACACAGTCATGGCCGTCGTTGGGATTTCCGCAATTCTGCTGACCTCGGCGCAGGCATTCACAGTTATCAAGTTACTTGGCGCGGGATACCTGATCTACATCGGGTTGCGCTCCTTGTTCGAAGGGCGTTTGAATACCAAACCAGAGGCCACCGTCCCGATTTCCGTGCGTCAAGCTTTTCGCCAAGCTTGCGTCGCAGAGATATTAAATCCGAAATCGGCAATGTTCTTTCTTGCGTTCCTGCCCCAGTTCGTCGATCCGAGACTTGGACATATCGCGATGCAGTTGATGATCCTCGGCTTACTGTTCGTATTGATGGGCGCTGTAGCAACGCTCGTCGTCGCATTTGCTGCTGGGCATGTCGGCCGGTTCCTTCGTCGAAACCCGAGTGTCCAACGCTGGCAGTCGAAGGTCGTTGGGAGCATCTATTGTGCGCTTGGGATCAGATTGGCATTTCAGGAGCGATGAAGGTCCACAGGCGACAAGTCACTCCGAATAGCGACCGCCGGATTGAACCGGCGACAATTGCCTGAACCCTGAGGCACTGTGTCTACAGTGCGTGCGGGCTGAATGTGCTCAAAACGAGATGCCAACCGTTGCCGTTCAGGCTTTCCGGGGCTATTATTGGTGCCAACAAGTAGGAGTGCTCTGACAGTGATCAAATAAGACCCAATGCAAAAGCTGCCTTCGGGCACGTTGGAACTTATTTGTGGAGCACGAAATGCATCCCATCACCTATGACGTTGCCGTTTCAATCGACGGCTATATTTCGGGTCCCGAAGGGAACATTTCAAAGTTTGCCCAAGAGGGGCCGATCGTAGAGGATTACTTCGCCCGGTTGGCAGGCTATGCCGTCGCCATAATGGGTAAGGAGACTTACGAGTTTGGCTACCGTTTCGGTTTGAAGCCGGGTCAGAACCCCTACCAGCATATGAGAACGCTTGTATTCTCGCAGTCCATAAAATTGCCGGACGACAGCGATGTCACCGTGCATGATACGACTGATGTCAAGCTGCTCAAAGAGCTCAAGACCTCATCGAACGGGCCGATATATCTTTGTGGCGGCGGGGCGTTTGCCGGGTCACTTCTATCGATGGGCGTTATTGATCTTGTTCGTTTGAAACGTGCGCCGGTGGTTCTTGGCGGCGGTGTCAGCCTCTTCGGAGACTCAGCCACCTCTCCAGAATTGCGCCATGTCAAAACGCAGCAATATGATGGCGGATACGTCTTTCAGGAATTCGAAGTGGCATGCTAAACCTCGCCATTCGGGTACTTCACTGCTGGAGGCATTCGAACGGCAGCTTCGGTTCCCTGCGCAGAGGCGGCACGTGATCGAGACAATAGCAGGTCGGCACTTTCGAATTGATCAAATGACCGCGTGTCATACGACCGATGACCACTTCATTGGTCAGGCGGAGGCATTACGATCAGAATGGGATGCGTCGCAAAGATCAACTACGGTTGATACGGCATTACTGCGGCGAGCATCCGAAAGCCGCCGTTCGTCTCGTCGGCAGCATCCGTCAATTGGACTCATACCTGTCATTTAAGAACATGATGACCAAGCCCGATGCGGCCCACCTAATCCTCCCCCTCAACCCTCCCCCTCAACCCTCCCCCTCAACGCCTTCACCTCCCCGCGCACCTTCTTCGCCTTCAGCCGCCGCTTCTTGCTGCCGAGGGTCGGTTTCGTCGGCACTCTTCGCTTCGGCGCGTGGGTTGCGCGTTCGATCAGGTCCACCAGCCTTTCCCGCGCGATGTCTCGGTTGCGGGCTTGGCTTCGCGTCTCTTCGACGCGCAGCACGATGGCTCCGTCGGTTGTCCAACGCCGTCCGGCGAGGCGGCGGAGGCGGCGTTTGACGGGGTCGGGCAGGTTGGGGGAGCGCTCGGCCTCAAACCGCAGCTCTACGGCTGTTGAGACTTTGTTCACGTTCTGACCGCCGGGGCCGGAGGAGCGGGTGAAGCTCTCGGTCAGTTCCCAGTCTTCGATCGTGATGGTGTCGGTGATGCGCAACATGGGGTCAGGCTACGGGTTTCGTGGCGAAACCGGAAGGCCGGCAATCTGCGGATATCGGTTGGAAATGAAAGAGCCCTCGCGCGGACGCAAGGGCTCTCCTCGAGAATTGGAGGTGGCAAGCAGGGATCAGTCAGCCCTGAAGCCAGATGTTTGCATAGAGGGGCTGCCCCCTAAACGAACACCCCGCTCGAAACCTTCACCAGCTGCTCCTGTTTCCCAATAATCATAGGCACCTCCTTTCTGGTTGTTATTCACAGGTTGAAGCGTGCCACAGATTTTGTGTTTGTCAAAAGAAATTACGCAGCATGTGGCATGATTTTTCTGACAATGACCCGAAACGGCACGAGCGCGATGATCGCGAGCGACAGTTTCACCAGCCAGTCCGCGACGGCGAGCGAGACCCAGAGCGGAACCTCAGCGCCCCGTCCGAGGAAGGGCAAAGGCTCCCACGCCCAAGAGATTGCGGCGTCCGCCTCGGGGCCGAAAATCACGACCGATGCAGAGAACGCGATGGTGAAGAACAGGGCGGTATCGACGATTGATCCGATCAGCGTGGACGCCAGCGGCGCGCGCCACCATGCGCCGTGACGCAGGCGATCAAACACCGCGATATCAAGAAGTTGCGCCGTCATGAACGCAACGGCAGAGGCGACGGCGATCCGCAACGCGACAGCGGGGGCGAGGATGCCCGGCGCGACCTCAATCATGATCTGCGAGCCGATCAGCGAACAGACGATGCCGACCACGAACCCCGCGAACACCACACGGCGTGCGGCATGGGCGCCGTAGACGCGGTTCATCACATCGGTGACGAGGAACGCCAGCGGGTAGGTGAACGCGCCCCAGGTCAGCCAGTTGCCGAACAGAAATTGCACAAGGATGTTTGACGCCACGACAATGGTGGCCATGGCAAGAATGCCGGGAAGAAGTCGTTTCATAAATCTGGTCCGTTTTTGCAAGGTAGCGGAGACTTGGCCTTGCGTCATTTGCAAGACGGCGCTGCCTAGCACGCACACGGGGCGGGGATCAAGGGACGCGGTATTCCACAAGCTCTGTCTGCTGAAACATGACGAAGTTATCGTCGGACACCATCGTCAACCGGATCGCGCCCGCGTCGTCGCGCCAGACACTCAGCCCTTCAAGGTTGTCGTGCCGCCCGGCGGAGGTGGTTAGCAACACCTCCTCATTTTTCACGGCGCCCTCTGCCACATCGAAACGACGGACACGGGTGCGGAACCCGGTGAAGCCTGTGAAGTGACGCTCTAGCACGTAGAACTTTCCATCCGGTCCGAAATCCGCGCCGACGGGCAGGTAAGGGCCACGGCGGGTCAGGGAGAAGGGCTGATCCCATGTGCCGTCATTGAACCGATAAACGGGGATCGGGCCGGTGCGGCTTTCGCCAATTTCGGGTAGTGTATAAAGCGCACCCCCTGCGTCGATGGCGAGCGCTTCCAGCCCGCCATTCTTCGGCATATCCTCAAACGCCGGGTGGTCCGGCATGGGCGTCGGCGCGGTGCTGAGTGTTGAGAATTGCCAGATGCGGGTGTCGTTTTCATAGGACACGTAAATCGCGCCATCTTGGCCAATGGCCAGCCCTTCGGGGTCGCGCTGTTTGCGGGTCAGCCGGGTGGCGGACGGGTTCAGCATGATAAGGTCGGATCGCACCGCGATATCGGTGACAATGCCATCGGTTCGCGAAATCCCTGCTTTGAAGATTCTCCCCCGGTCGCTGATCACGATCAGGTCCGCGCCGTTCGCCCCGATTTCCATGCCGGACAGGCCGCCGAATTTCTCGTGATCCTCCTGCCAACGGGTTTTGCCGACGAACTCTGCCACCCCGGTGTCCGGGGATGCGTCGACGACAAATCCGGCGAGAAGTAGGACCCCGCCTAGCGCGAGGATAAGACGTTTGCGCATTGACGAGGCAGATCGGCGAGCGTCAGTTCCCGTCGTGGCTTGGGCGGCGGCGCATTGGGGTCAGGCGGAGGCGGGTTCAGGATATTGTTCACCCATTGCTGTGCAACGGCGCAGCCATCGCCCGGTGGCGGAGGGTTTTGGTCGACGCACCCGCTGGCACCGCGTGGGCAGGCAAGGCGAACGTGGAAATGATAATGGTGTCCATACCAAGGGCGCACCTTGCGCAGCCAGCGCCGGTCGCCGGTTTCGTCGTTGCACATCTGCACCTTCGCGCCGGGGAATATGAAAATCCGGGCGACAGCAGGATCGCTGGCGGCGGCGCGAATAATTTCGTGATGGGTGCGGGTCCAGTTGCCGTTGACGAACGCCCCGTTTTGGCGACGCATCGAAATGGATGACAGGTTTTCCCGTTGCTGGACCGAAAGGTTCAGGTCCATCGCAGGTCGCAGCCAGATGTCGGCATCCAGCCCGACCTGATGCGATCTGTGGCCGGTCAGCATCGGCCCGCCACGCGGTTGCGACAAGTCGCCGACGTAAAGACCGTTCCACCCGGCGTTGGCCGCAGCACGGCTGAGGCGTTGAACAAAGGCAACGGTTTCCGGGTGCGCCCAGTTTCGGTTTCGGCTTAGCCGCATCGCCTGCCAGGTCGGCCCGGTTTCCGGCAGTTGCGCACCACCCGCGAGGCAGCCCTTGGCGTAGCTTCCGAACGGAGCGGGCGATTGGCCAGAGCCGTTGCGTTCAGCCCCAAACAGTTGTTTTGCGACCGATGCCAACAGTTCCTGGCTGACGGATTCAACGGCCGAGGCCGCGCTCGACTGCGTTACGTCAGGCGATCTGCAAGCGCCGAGCAGGACAGTCAGGGAGAGTAGGCAGAGAAGGCGGATCATGGCTGAGGTTCTCCATCCGGTTTAACCCATGCTAACAGCACAAGGCCGATCAGGAAAAGCCCGATCAGTGGCGTGATGCCAAGGGCCTGGCTTCCGGTGACAGTTGTTGTAATGCCGATCAGTAAAGGCGCGATGAACGATGTCGCCTTGCCTGCAAGGGCGTAAAGCCCGAACGCTTCGGTCATGCGGGCGGGGTTTGCCTGCCGCACCATCATCGTGCGACTGGCCGATTGCAACGCGCCCCCTGCGGCCCCGATCATGCCGCCGAGCACATAGAACGCGATATCCGGCAGGGCAGAGTCCGGCGGCACGGCAATCCCGAATACGCTGTCGCGCGATACGAACACGATCAGCAGGGCGACCGACGCCAGGGTCAGAATACAGATCGTTATTACCGGTTTCGGCCCGTATGCTGCATCCGCTCGCCCGCCGACCCACGCAAAGATCGCGCCGGTGATGATCGCCAGGATACCGAAGATGCCGGTATCGACGATGCTCCATTCCAGCACGCCTTTCGCATAGACTCCGCCAAAGACGAAAATCCCGTTCAGCGCGTCGCGGTAGAACATGGAGGAGCCGAGATAAGCGAACAGGCTGGGCGACCGGGGCAAGCGGCGGAGCGTTCGGCCAAGGTCTTGCAGCGCGCTCGATGTCTTGGCGATTGAGATGGGTCGATCCTTCGGGTCTTTGACCCATAGAAAGAATGGCACCATGAACACGGCAAACCAAACCGCAGCCAGCGGCCCGACAAAACGGGTGCCTTCGCGCTGTTCGGCATCAAGGCCAAACAGCGGATCAAGCCCGATCAGCGTTTTGCCCGTGCCCTGTTCCGCAAAGAACAACAGCATGATGACAAGGGCCAGCAACCCACCGATATAACCGAAGGCCCAGCCATTGCCGGACAGGCGTCCGATCTCGTCCCGCGGGCCAAGGTCGGGTAGCATGGAGTTGGTGAAAATCGTCGCAAACTCCATCCCGATCAGGCCGATCCCGAAGGAGATCATCACATAGGTCAGATTGAAACCGTCAGGTGCGGACCACCAAAGCCCGAACGCGCCGACGAAATACATGACCGAAAATAACCAGATCCAGCGGACGCGTCGCCCGGAGTTATCCGCAATCGCCCCAAGGATCGGCGCAAGCAATGCTATTATGATGCCGGCGGTTGCGATGCCGAACGCCCACGCCGCTTGCCCAGCCGCGCCGTCACTGAACTGCGACGTGACATAGGGGCCGAAGATAAAGGTCAGAAGAAGGGTGTTATACGGCTGGCTTGCCCAGTCGAAAAAGAACCAGCCCCAGACTCGCTTTTTCAGCGATATTTCTGCCAATGCCCTGCCTCCGCCCTGTCGCTGGGCCGATATGACAGGCAAAGGCCGGGCCGCGCAACCCAAGCTTTAGCTGGCTTTGCGCATCTCTTCGGTGTCCACCGCGCTTTCATCCATGACCGGAGGCCACGGGCGCACCGCATCCGCGTCGATCCATGCCTGTACCCAAGCGGGCAGAGGCGGGCTGTTGTCATCAAGCCCCATCGCCTCCATCACGCGGGCCGGGGCGATCACACCGCCCTTGCCCGTGACGGCAGAGCGATACAGCGCCTGCGTCGTGCATTCGCCGTTTTTCCATAGCGTCTGGTCGAGGTAGATGAATTTATCGTCCCATCCGACGGCGCGGCTGTGCATCTCAACCCGGTCAAAAGGCTTCACCCGACGGCGATACCGAACCGAAACGCCCGCCATTGTCAGCCCCCAGCGGTTCTTGCGCAGCACACGGATCAGCCCGACGCGCTGTGCCAATGGGATGCGCCCGAGGTCGAACAGGGTCAGCGTGCGACCGTTGTTCAGCTCCATCCACATGTCGATATCCCACGGCCAGCAGATATGGTGTGAGACATGGGTGCCGGTCAGCGGCAGCGGTGCTGCGTTGCGGCTGACGAACAGCTCTTTGAACATGCGAACAAACGGGTACATCAGGCGATCCTTTCAACCCGCCCATCTATGCAGCTTGACGTGAACGTCAACCGCGACCTCGCGGCACTCTTGCCCTTTTTCGGTTTGGCGCTTACCTGTGTGCGAACCAAAACCGCAGGAAGGCCGCCGGTACATGACTTCGCTATTCCAGATTCTGATGCTGATCCTCGACATCGTGTGGTTCATCATGATTGCGCATATCATCATGAGCTGGCTGATCAGTTTCCAGGTTTTGAACCTGCGCCAGCCGCTCGTTTCGCAGATCTGGTATGGCCTGAACCGTCTGCTGGAGCCGGTCTACGCGCCAATCCGCCGCTTCCTGCCGGATACCGGCGGCATTGATCTTGCGCCCCTCGTCGCGTTCATCGGACTAATTGCGATCAGGATTGTGCTGCAAAACAACGCGGCGCTCTTTTACTGACGCGCGGGCTGTGAAATAGTCGGGCCAAGGTTGAGCATAACAACGAACAGGCCCAATGCCCCCGACACAGGCGCTTCTGTCATCCGTCTTTGGATTCTCCGCGTTCCGCCCCGGACAGGCGGAGATTGTGGAGGCCGTGACCGAGGGTAAGAACACCCTCGCCATCATGCCGACCGGCGGCGGCAAATCCCTGTGCTTCCAGCTTCCGGCGCTGTGCCGTGAGGGTGTGACGGTTGTCATATCCCCTCTCATCGCCCTGATGCGTGACCAGGTGCGCGCGTTGAAACAGGCGGGTGTCGCGGCGGGTGCGCTGACCTCTGGCAATACCGAAGAAGAAACGGCTGAGGTGTGGGAAGCGCTCGACGCCGGGCAGCTTAAACTCCTCTACATGGCGCCGGAACGTTTGGCGTCGTCCGGCGCACGCAATATGCTGAAACGCGTCGGCGTCAGCCTGATCGCGGTGGATGAGGCGCATTGCGTCAGCCAATGGGGCCATGATTTCCGCCCGGATTACCTCAGGATCGGTGAATTGCGCCGTGCGCTTGACGTGCCACTGGCGGCCTTCACCGCGACGGCAGACGAAGAAACGCGGGCAGAGATTGTCACACGCCTTTTCGACGGAGAACAGCCCGCGACCTTCTTGCGCGGCTTTGATCGCCCGAACATTCACCTTGCATTTCAGGTCAAAAACCAGCCGCGGCAGCAGGTGCTTAGCTTTGCCGCCGCGCGAAAAGGCCAATCAGGCATCGTTTATTGCGGCACCCGCGCCAAGACCGAAACGCTCGCCAAAGCGCTGGGTGACGCGGGGCATCTGGCCTGCCACTACCACGGCGGGATGGAGGCCGAGGATCGCCGCATCGTCGAAGCCCGGTTCCAGCGTGAAGACGGGCTGATCGTCTGCGCCACCGTCGCCTTTGGCATGGGCATCGACAAGCCCGACATCCGCTGGGTCGCCCATGCGGATCTGCCGAAATCCATCGAGGCCTATTATCAGGAAATCGGGCGGGCGGGGCGCGACGGTGCCCCCGCCGAAACCCTGACGCTGTTCGGCCCCGACGACATCCGCCTGCGCCGCAGCCAGATTGACGAAGGCCTTGCCCCGTCTGAACGGCGCATGGCGGACCACGCGCGGCTGAACGCCCTGCTTGGGCTGGCCGAGGCGCTGCATTGCCGCCGCCAGACTTTGCTCGGCTATTTCGGTGAAACCGCCGAACCCTGCGGCAATTGCGATCTATGCGATACCCCGGCTGAGGTCTTTGACGGCACCGAAGCCGTCCGCAAAGCACTCTCCGCGATCCTGCGCACCGGGGAATATTTCGGCGCGGGTCATCTGATCGATATCCTGACGGGCAACGAAACCGACAAAATGCGCCAGCGCGGCCATGACGCCTTGCCGACCTTCGGCGTCGGGCGCGAATTTGACCGCCGCCAGTGGCAGGCGATTTTCCGGCAGATGATGGGGCATGACCTCGTGCGACCGGACCCGGACAGGCACGGCGCGTTGCGCATGACGGAACACGCGCGACCGATCCTGAAAGACGAACAAGGGATCGAACTGCGCCGCGACACGATCAAGAACACTCCGCGCAGACCGGCGGTCAAATCGCTGGTGAGCGACGAGGACGCGCCGCTCCTCTCTGCCTTGAAAGCCAAGCGCCGCGCCTTGGCCGAAACCGCGAACGCGCCGGCCTACATCATCTTCAACGACCGGACGCTGATCGAAATGGCTGAGACAAAGCCCTCGACCCTTGATGAAATGGCGCGGATCGGCGGGGTCGGTGCGAAAAAGCTGGAAAGCTACGGGCGGGAGTTTCTGTCCGTCATCACGGGCGAGGCGGCGCCAGAGATGCACCCCACCCGCCGAAAGATGGCCGGGCGCGTGTCGGGCACAGTGTTTGATCGGTTGACCGACGTGCAGTCCCAACTGTCGCGCGGTGAGGATGGAACAGGGAAATACATGTCCTGCAACCACTCGACCCTGCGCCATATCGCCGAACGTCGCCCCACCTCGCTGTCGGATATCGAACGCGTCCCCGGCATGGGTGCGCAAAAGGCGGAGCGGTTCGGTCGGGCATTCCTGGACATTCTGACAGAGGAAGACGCCTGATGTTGGTCGTAATCTCTCCGGCGAAACGGTTGAACGAAACCGCGACGACAGCGCTGCCGATAACGCAGCCGGCGTTTCAGCCGGAGGCGGTGGAACTCGCCGATGTGGCGCGGAACCTCACCGCTGCGGATTTGCAGAAACTGATGGGGATCAGCGAGCCGCTGGCGAAACTGAACGTTGACCGCTTCCGGGCGTTCAGCGAAACGCCGTGCCTGGACAGCACCGCCCCAGCGGCGTTGATGTTCGCGGGGGACACCTATCTGGGCCTTGAGGCTGACACGCTCGACGATGACGCGATGCGCTGGGCGCAGGATCATCTGCGTATCCTGTCGGGCCTTTATGGCCTGCTGCGCCCGCTTGATATGATCCAGCCCTATCGCCTTGAAATGGGCAGCCGCCTGGCAACGAAACGCGGGAAATCACTCTATGATTACTGGGGCAACACGCTTTCAAAGACGCTGGAGGAGACGGCCGCGAGGGCCAAGACCGACACCCTGCTGAACTGCGCCTCTGTTGAGTATTTCTCAGCCGTCGATGAAAAGGCGCTGGGCTTGCGCATCGTCACGCCGGTGTTCATGGAAATGAAGCCGACCGGCCCGAAGATCGTCAGCTTCTTCGCCAAGAAAGCGCGCGGCGCAATGGCGCGATACGTGATGGAAAATCGCTGCGCCGAACCCGAGGCGATCAAGGATTTCGATGTCGGCGGATACAAATATACGCCCGATATGTCCGAAGGCGACCGTTGGGTCTTTCTGCGGGATGAAGGCTAGCGCTACTGCACGCCGGTTTTCGGGTAGCTTGTGACGACGTTCCAAACAACCTCTTGCATCAACGAGGCGACCTCTGCCCCCGGATCGGTCGCGGGTGTTCCGTCTGCGCGGGTGAGGCTGTGGGGCAAGCCGACCGGTGTGCGCTGGTAAAGCACCGCATAATGCGTCAACGCGACCAGATAGGCCCCAAGATCGTTGAAGTGGATATTGTCCCGCGTTCCGTCATCGCGAAGGGCAAAAAGGTCTTCCCTGCCACCGATCGGCCCGACGCCGCCGCGGTCTTCAACCGCGCGGACTAATGTTGCGAAAACCTGACCCGCCGGGATCACGTAGATCGGGCGCTTGGTGTTTTCGCCGGATAGGGCGGGGCGCAGGATCTCATCCTCCCAATAGCGGGTCAGGTCGAGGTCGAGCCGTTCCAGCCAGCCTTCGGGATCGTCCAGTTCATGCCATGACTCGTAAAGGAAAACGCGCGTGTCCGGGTCGGCGGACCACGCCGCATCGGCCCATTTCTGGACGTAACTCGCGCTGTCGAAATACTTGATCGCGTCGCGGATTTCGACCATCTCCGTCAGGATCAGCGCGTCGTAATCGCCAGAGGCCACAGCCTCCCGCGCGTCGCGATAGCGGGGGTGGTCGTTTTCCACGTCAAAGCCGTTGATCGGCTCATCCGGTTCCCAGTGCGCCTTAAGCGGGCTGCCCCAACCAAGTTGACTTTCGTAGGAATGCCCGTCCCCGGCCAACTGGGCCAGCATCGCAGGCATGTCCCGCCCGACAAGGCTATGGCCAAGGTGATACGCCCGTAACGGCTGTTCAAGCGGCGCGGGGGCCGGCGTGTAAAGCGCATCAAAAGCCGCCCGATCAAGCGGCTTCGCCGTGCCGCACCGGCCAAGCGTGCCGCAGGCCGCTAGCAGCATCATCAACAAGGCAGTGCTAAAGCGTTTTAGACGGTGCATAGGTCAAATCCGGTGCTGAAATCTGTTCATAGACAATACCGCGATGATGTCAGACATCGCCCGCCCAAGGCAAGATCATAGCGGTATGATGGCGGACGTCAGGATATAACCGTTGGTTAGCGCGATCGATCCGGTGATCTCGCCCCCCGTCCTGAACGGCGGTGCATCCACGCGAAACCGGGCCGTGAAGCGCCCGGCGGAAAGGTTGGGAGTCACCGATAACCCCTCGTATCCGAACAACGTTTTCGACAGGGGATACTGCGCTTTATAGGCGGATTCCTTGGCGCTGAAGATCACTTTCGCCAGTTTGCCACGCTGACCGGCCGGCTGGCGGGACAGCCAATCGCGCTCTTCAGTCTGGCAAACGGTGACGAGAAGATCGTCGTCCAGCGGGGTGTTCGGTTCGATGTCGATCCCTATGGCGCGCACGTTTGTCGACTGCGCAACAGCCGCCAGACACATATCGTCGCAATGGGTGATGCTGCCGATCAGACCTACGGGCCAATGCGGGCTGCGGTCATCAGCCATCGGGATGGGGTGCGGCTCTGCGCCGATCCGTTCCATCGCCGCCCGTGCCGCAACCCTGCCTGCCGCGAACTCGCGTTTGCGTTTTTCGACGGCGGAGCGGATTGCGTGTGCTTCCTCGGGGAACAGATCGCGATCCGGCACGGTGGGGTCTGTCACACCGATGCCAACGGTGTCTCGGAACATCCCTCGCGCCGCTACTTTCAAGGCTTTGCGGTCTGCCGCCACGCCGATCACGAACCGCGCGCTTGCCGCCTTGCGCGCATTTCCCGTCGCCGAGACATCGCATCGCTGCGTGACGCCGCGCGTTCATTGACGGCAGATGTTGTCTCTGCGGGCGTTTCGGCAGGGGCTTTAGGGCCGGATTGTTCGTCGATCCGGGCGGCCAGCGCACCGAGGGTCGGGAAGCGGAAGATATCCGTGATGCTCAGCTTGGTCGCGCCGAGGGTTTTCTTGATCTCCCGATGCGCCTGAACCGCCAGCAGGGAATGACCGCCGAGTTCAAAGAAATTGTCCTTCGCGCCGATCCCATTGGCCCCAAGGATACCACCCCAGATGTCCGCAACCTTCTGCAAGGTCGATCCGTCGCCCGCAGCGACATCCGCGCTGGGTTTCGGGGCGGTGACGGTGCGGATCGTCGGCGCGGGCAGCGCCTTGCGATCCACCTTCTTGTTCGGCGTCAGCGGGAAATTATCGAGCGTCACGAAATGCGCCGGCATCATGTAGTCCGGCAGGGCGGTCGCCAGCCGGTCGCGCAGCGCCGCTTCGTCGACCGGGCCTTCGGTCGTCATGTAGGCGACCAGTTGGTTGACGCCCGGCGTATCTTCCCGCGCGATGACAACGGCCTGTCGAACGTCCTGATGCACGTCGATGGCCGCTTCGATTTCGCCCAGTTCGATCCGGTGTCCGCGCAGTTTCACCTGATGGTCGATCCGGCCAAGGAAGTCGATCTTGCCGTCCGCCCGCCACCGCACGAGGTCACCGGTGCGATACATGCGTGCGTCGCCGGGGGGCGTCTTGTCGGCCGGAATGAACGGATCGGCGACAAAGCGGTCGGCTGTCAGGTCGTCGCGCTGCCAATAGCCGCGTGTCACGCCATCGCCGCCGATATAAAGCTCTCCGGGAACGCCGATGGGCTGCGGATTGCCCGCCTCATCCAGAATGTAAACGCTGGTGTTGGCGATGGGACGCCCGATGTTGACGACGTTGTCGTCCAAATCGCCCCCGTCCGACGCGGTTTCTGTCGTGGACCAGATCGTCGTTTCGGTGGGGCCATACATATTTTCGATGCGAGCCTTGGTTAGCCCGCGCAGCTCTGTGACGAGCGCGCCGGGCAGGGCTTCCCCGCCGATCATCATGTGTTTCACGCGGGCAAGCGCGTCGCGGGATTCATCGTTCATCGTCAGCATCCGCGCCATGCTGGGGGTGCATTGTATGTGGCTGACATCATGCCGAATGATCTGCGCGGCGATGGAATAGTCGCCATCGTCAACGGTTGCCTCTTCGTTCGACTGGCGCAGAACCTCGGCCAGCGGAATCAGCCCGTTCAACACCTGCGCAACCGGGATGCCGTAGTCGATCAGGCACGCGACCTCGGACACGCCGATGCGCTTCAGATCATCGACCCGGTTCAGGCAATCATCGACCGTGCCGAACAGGCCGGAATCCTCGAAATACCGTTCAAACGCGAAGTCGAGGATGCCCTCCATCTCTTCCGGCTCAAGCGAACCGAGGTCAAGCTGGAACGGGTTCGACACGCCCTTCGGCTTCTTGAAGGCGGGGAATGCCCAGGCGTATTGCTTGATAAGGCCAGCGGCGGCGCGCAGGTAATCCTTCATCGGTTCCTGAACGACGGCGCGCACGGCGTCCCGATCGTGGCCCACAAATGTGTGCAACATCAGCGTGACCTTGTGGTTCGCGGGGTCGTGCCCGGCGTCGCGCAAGGCCGTGTGGTAAAGTTCGATCTTCTCTGCGACCTCATCAACGCTCTGGCCCAAGAGGTGGGTCAGGATGTTCGCGCCAACCTCGCCCGCCTTCTTCCATGTCTCGGGGTTGCCCGCGGTCGTGACCCACAGATCAAGCTGCTTTGACACGGGCCGTGGCTGCGTGACGACCGCGAATGGTTCGCCCGATTGGGTCGGGAATTCGACCGCCTCGCCCGTCCAAAGCTTGCGCACGTCTTCGATGGTCTGAAACATCGCCGCGTGGTTATTCGGCGGGGTATTCTCCGGGCGCAGGACAAAATCGTCCGGCTGCCAGCCGCTGGCAATGGCCATGCCCGCGCGCCCGTTGGTCAGGTTGTCGATTACCGCCCATTCTTCGGCAATCCGCGCCGGGTGATGCAGCGGCGCGACGCAACTGCCGGCACGCACGCCGATATTTTCTGTAACCGCAGCTACGGCGGCTCCTGTCACAGACGGGTTCGGATACGGACCGCCGAAGGCATGGAAATGCCGTTCCGGCGTCCAAACAGCGCAAAAACCGTTCTTGTCGGCAAATTTCGCGCCTTCCAGCAGCAGTTTGTATTTGTCGCTGCCGACACCGTCATCGTTGCCCCAATAGTAAAGGCTGAACTCCATCCCGCGCCCGCTGCCCGACCGGCGCGTGCCGCTACCGCCCGATACAAGCGTCCGGGTTTCGTCATTGCTCAGCACCAGTTTGAAGCCACGGGAGAGCGTCCAGAACAGCTCAAGCACCGAAATATCGAAGGACAGGCTGGTGACAGCCAGCCACGTACCCGCCGGATCGTGGGCGATGCGGTCGTCCATCCCGGTGAAGAAATTCGACACATTGCGATGTTCGACCATCACACCTTTCGGCCGCCCGGTGGAGCCTGACGTGTAGATCATATAGGCGACATCCGCCGAGGCGACGCCGCTATCCGGGTTGCCCGGTTCGGCGCCTGCAATACGCGGATCGGTATCGAGCGCGAGGACGTCGGCGCTGTGCGGCGGCAATCCGTCAACCATGTCCGCTTCGGTCACGATCACGGGGGCCGCGCTGTCTTCGATGTAAAGCGCGATGCGGTCGGCGGGGTAGGTTGGGTCAAGCGGAACGTAAGCGCCGCCCGCCTTCAGGATCGCAAGCGCCCCGATCAGCAAGGCGGGGGAGCGGCGCGTATGCAATCCGACAAGTGTTCCGGGGCCGACACCCATGCTGCGCAACACATGGGCCGCGCGGTTGGCGGCTTCGTTAAGGCCTGAATAGCTGAGCGACTGGTCCTCAAACGCGACGGCGACCGCGTCCGGTGTTCGCGCAACTTGCGCTTCAAACAACTGATGCACGCACGCGTTCGCGTCGTATTCGGCGGCGGTGTCGTTCCAATCACCCAGCATAAGGGTGCGTTCGCGGTCGGAAAGGATCGGCAGCTTGTCCACCGGCTGATTTTGACCGTCCGGCGTCGCAACGGCGGCGGCGAGCGTTTCGATCCGGTCCGCCATCAGATCGAGCAATTCGTCCGAAACACGCGCACTATCGGCGAGGAGTTTTGCGCCGCCATCCGATGCGGCGAGCGTTAGCACAGTGCCATCCGCAAGGCCCGATGCAGCGTTGTGCGACAGGCCAACCTCTGGCACCTGCAGCCCGTCCAACCCCGGAATCCGCGCGGGAAGGTCAGTGGCGAACCCGCCGGACCTGATCGCATCGTCAATATCGTTGGCGAACGTGGTCTGTGCGGTGGTGAAATCCCCGGCGGATTCAAACCGAACGGGCACCCAATCGTTCAGATAACCCTTCGCGGTGTCGGCGACGTCGATCTGCAAGGCCAAATCGACCGTCGGCTGGTCGGTCAGCCGTGCGGTCAGCGCAGCCAGGACCGCAAAGGCTTGGTTTGGTGTCATCCCGTCCGGCAGGTCAAGCGCACGTTCCGTCACGTCGCCGCCCTCGGTGGGTTTGCCAACCAGCGGCAGGTCATACAGCGCTGCGGTTTCCAGCCGCTCGCGCCAATTTTGTTCATTTGCCAGAATGCCTGCAATCGCCGCGTCAAGCTGCGCGGCGGCGTCCGTGTCGGGCGACGGCAAGACATCCCCAACCTCGGCGATTTCTATTGCGTTTGCAGTCGCGCCGAAACGGTCGCAAAGCCCTGACAGGATCAGCGGCGCGGTGCTGGTTGCCACGCTGATTTCATCGCCATCCCGCGCCAAGATGGTTCCGGGGGCGGAGGGGGAGTTACCTTCCCCAACCTTCGCGGACCCGACCAGCCAGACCTGACCGCCCGCCTCAATCTTCGGGCAAAGCAGCGGGTTCCAATAGTCCCCGTGGTCAAGCGCGCGCACCTGTGCGGCGAGCGTGTCGGCATCGGCGTTGAAGTCGAGCCGCCCCGCCGCCGTCGGGCGTTGATCCTTGGCGAAATAGCTTCGCGCTGACAGGTCTTGCGGCGCTGCGCGGAGTTCCGCGGCGGCGGCTGTGGCGATCACATCGTCAAAGCTCTCAATCGCCGCAGCGTAGCATTTCGTATTGAGAGTCAGCGCCGTGTCATGCGGTGCGATATCAAACAGCTTTTGTGCGACGATCCGGCCTTCGTCGACACCACCTTCGATCATGTGCCAGGTGATGCCGTGCTGCGACTCTCCGTTCAGAATGGCCCAGACCGGGGCGTTTAGCCCCGCGTAGCGCGGCAGCGGCCCGTCATGGAAGTTGATCGCGCCGCGTGCGGCATTGTCGATCACTGCCTGCGGAATGATGTCGAGGTTCGCGATGCTCAGCAGCCAGTCATAGGTCGTGCCAGCCAGACGATCCGCGAGGCCTTTTCCAGCTTCGATGGCAGTCAGACCCTTGCCCTCGGCCCACGCGCGGACTTCGGGGTTGCGGGTCACGACCGCTTCGACGGTGTGCCCGGCATCCAGCAGCATTTCGCCGCATTGGACCGCGAGAGATTCATTTCCGATTATGACGGAACGGAAAGCGGGCATGTTTATTCTCCGGTCATTGGGGCTGGGGTCGCGGTCTTGCGCGACGAAAACGGGGCCCGGATAAGGGCCGATAGATCATGCGAAACCATCGTCCACAGAAATCCGGGCGGATCGCCGGTTTCGCGGCGCGTGATAAAGCACCGCAGACGATGCAACGCGCCACCTGCGAAGTAGGCGAGCGTCGCACCAGCGGCATAAAGCGCCCCGTGGTTCTTGGTGAAATAGTGCAGACGGGAATCAAACCAGTAGCCGGGCACGCGGCGCCACGACTTCATTCCGGTCGAGACGGACCCGATATGCGCAACCTCGCTTTCGCGGACGAACAGCGTTTTGTGGCCCGCCATCTGAGCGCGGCGACACAGGTCGGTTTCTTCGAAATAAAGAAAGAAGGTTTCGTCGAAAACGCCGATGTTATTCAGAACGCTTTGACGCATCATCAGGCTGGCTCCGGCAAGCCAGTCAACTTCACAACTTTCAGCGGGCGTTGGGACAGGAACGGCGCGTTTGCCCAGCAAACGGGTGACAGGGCCGAACCGGATCGCGGATTCAAACTCGCTCGCGATGGACGGGAAGCGGAAGGTCGTCAGGTGCGCGTCGCCCTCTTCGCCGTGAATGTAGCTTCCGGCGAACCCGGCCGCGGGTGTAGCTTCCAGACGATCCAGCAGCAAATGGATCGCATCCGGCGCCGGAAACGCGTCAGAGTTCTGGACATAGACGTAATCCGGACTTTGCCCATTGCTCAGCCCCGCGCGGATGCCGACATTGTTGCCCGCGCCAAACCCGCCATTCCGGCCAGATTGCAGCACCCGCACCCGGTTGTCCTTGGTCCAACCGTTGTCCGCGACAAAGGCTGTCATTTCGTCAAACGATCCATCGCCGGAGTCGTTGTCGACGATCACGATCTCACCCGCGATTCCGTTCATTGCCTTGACCGCCGCCTCTGCCGCGCGGCAGGTCATCGGGGCGGTCTTGTAGTTCAGGATGATTGTCAGAACGGTGGGCCGGGTCATCAGATTACTCCGCGGCCTCCTGTGTCACGACGCGGGGTCCTTGGCCGGTTGCCTTGCGTTCGGCGGCTTCGATCACCCGTTTCATCCGGTCGGCGAGAACGCGGACATTCGGCTCCAACACCATTGAATCGTGATCGCCGGGCACCTCAAACACGTCGAGCTCGGGCGCCCATTTCGTCCAGTCATTATCGGGCAGCACATATTGCCGTTCGTGATTGACGAGGCGACCGCCCGAAACATGCCATGTGCCGACCATTGGCGGGCGAAACAGGGTGATCGGGCCGGACCATGGCGCGACCTCATACCGTCCGACGCTGTCCATGAACGCAGCCTCAATCGCCGCATCGTGGAACTGTTGGCCGAGTTCGGTCGCGGTGTCTTCATCATGGCCGCGGCGCTTGTCGATCTCCCAACGGATACGACGGGCGATCCATTTGAACGGATAGCTGACGCCCTTTTTGCGCAGTTCCTGCCACTGGATCGACGCCCGGTCGCGGGCAGAAAGTGGTGGGCGAACCGGCAGCGGCGTGTCAAGAAAGACGACCGCGCTCACCTCTTCGCCCGCAGCGGTCAATTGTTGCGCGATTTCGTAGGCGGTGATCCCGCCCCCCGAGAAGCCGCCGACCATATAGGGGCCTTCGGGCTGCACCGTCCGCATTTCAGCGATGTAGTCACGGGCCGCTTCAACGATTGAGGTATGCGGTTCTTCGTCCCCGTAAAGCCCCCGCGCCTGAAGCCCGTAGAACGGGCGATCGACGCCCAGAAGATGCGCCAGATGCCGAAGGTTCAGTACGTTGCCGAACATCCCGGCGACAAGGAAGAACGGCGTTTTCGACCCGCCTTCGCCCGAGTGCATCGGCACAAGATGGGTGAACCGCCGTGTCGGTGCGGGGGCTGCGGTGCCTTTGCTGTCGGCCGGCGCGTCGGCATCATCGACAACGCCTTGTGCTGCAATCAGGGCCGCGCATTTTCGGATCGTCGGAGCCTCAAACAGCACCGAAATCGGGAAATCCACCTGATACGCCTTACGCACCTGCGCGAACAGGCGCACCGCGATCAGGGAATGCCCGCCAAGGTCGAAGAAGCTATCCTCAACCCCAACCTGATCGACGCCAAGCAGGTCTTGCCACATCGCGGCCAGCCGTTCTTCAATCGGGTTTTCGGGGGCGACGTAGTCGGAATCAAGCTCAGGCCGCTGGAATTTCTGTTCGCTGCTTTCAGCGTCGTCGTTCGTGTCGGCGGCCTGCTCGATCAACCCGTTGAGGTCGAGCGATGAGACGATGACTTGCGGCAAACCCGTGCCAAGCGCTCGGAAGAACGCATCCGCCCCTTCATCGGCGCGGATGCCTTGCGACAGATTGTGGCGCAGGCGTTCTTCGGCCGGGGACAACGGGCGCGGCGCATCGACGGCGCTGGCGTCTGACGTTTCCTCGGGCGCACTGGTTGCAAAGCCTGACACGCTTTCCATACGGCGGATCGAAAAGCCCTTGATGTCGACGCAAACCTCGCCTTCGGGCGTCGTGATGGTCACGTCAAAGGCCGCCATTTCACCGTCGGCGCGGTTTTCGCCCGCATTGCGGACCCAACTGACAATCTCAGCCGGAAGTGCGCGGTAAACCCGGACGGATTGATACGACACCGGCACCCAAAGGTAGGTTGGTTTATATCCGGCGATCAGCTCCATCGCCCAACCGGTCGCCAAATCCATCAGGCCCGGATGCAGCCGGTATCCGGCCTCAAGATCGTCGCGGTAGGCGTCTTGCAGGCTAAGATGCGCGATCCCTTCGCCATCGCCCAAAGCGGTCGATTGCAAGACCTTCCAACGCGGACCGAACGCAAGGTGTTCTTCCTGACACGATGTCAGCCGCGCGCCATCCGCCGCGCGCTTCACCTTTTCGCAGCGGGATTTGACAGTGTCGATGTCAATCGGGCTTGGCGGGTCCAGCGGAAGTAGCGACAGGTTGGCTTGGGCGTTCGCCTCAAACCGGTTCGCGGTGCCGCTTTCAACGGCGAATTCATATCCGGCCTCATCGCGCGGCAGGCGGACGCGCACGGATTGCGGCGTGCCCTCGGCAACGGCAAGCGGACGCAGGAAGTAGAGGTCGCGGATTTCAAAGGCAGAGGTTTCGCCCTGCGCTTGCAACGCTTCGGCGGCAAGTTCAAGATATCCGGTGCCGGGCAGCAAGGCGTCGCCCGCCTTTGTGCGGTGTTCGTCAAGGAACCAGCGGTCACGGGTTGCGTAAGTCGCATTGAATTGGCGGTTGCCGTCGGCGTCAAACGTCGCCTCATCCAGCATCGGAACCTCGGCCGGGGTGACGGGCGGCGGGGTCTGCGAACCCGTCCGCGCCTCCATCGCGTCGGCGGCCATGCCGACATCCGACCAGATGCCCCAGTTGATCGCAACAACGCGCGTTTGCCCACCCGCGCGGGATTTCGCAAAGGCGTTGAGATATTCGTTCGCTGCAACATAATCGACCTGCCCAATTGGGGCTGTAACGGTCGAGGTTGAGGAAAACAGCACCATCCAATCGAGCGATCCATCCGGGAACAGGGTATCCAGAACCTGCGTGCCGTGGATCTTCGGAGTGAAGACATCTTCGATATCGGTCATCGATTTTGCCATGATCGGCGCATCGTCAACCAGACCGGCAGCGTGGATCACGCCGTTGATCTTTCCAAATTTCTCGGTGGCGGTCGCAACCGCCTCGCGCATGTCTTCGACATTGCTGACATCGGCGGCAAGGCACAGCACTTCGCCGCCCGCCTCTTCCAATTGCTGAACAGCACGTATGCGCCGGGCGATGCTGTCCTGCGGGGCGGCGTTTTGCAGACGGTTTTCCCATTGCTCGCGCGGCGGAAGGGCGTTGCGTGACAAAAGCACAATCCGTGCCGCCTCGTCATGGACAAGGGCATTGGCAATCGAAAGCCCGATCCCGCCAAAGCCACCGGTGATGAAGTAAACCCCACGGTCCCGCAGTTTCAGCGTGTCCGCGTCGGGTTCGGCCAATTCCTGCGCGCGATAGGTCAGTTCAAACCGCTTTTCACCCCGCAGCGCTGCCGTCAGGTTCGCGGGCTGGGCCAGCACATCCTCAAGCACCTGCACGGCCAATTGATCGAGCGCTTGTGCCGCTTGCCCCTTGCCCGCTTTGCGTGGGCGGTCGGGCATTCCGATATCAAGGACCGCGCAGCTTATCCCCGGAAATTCCCTCGGGATCACCCGCGTCGGTCCGATCACCGTTGATTTTTCAGGGAAGCGCAGCGTTTCGTCTTTGACCTGCATCGCATCCGACGTCAGCACGGACAGGTGCATCGGCATCGGCAAATCTTCCCCGCCGATGGCTTGGGCAAGGAACAGAAGGCTGTAGAATCCGTGTTCTTGCGTGCGGTGGAAAAAGCTGCTGCCGGGGCGGAAGCTTTCGTCTTGGGTGACAAGCCAGCCATGGACGATCCGCGTCGGCACACGATCAATCGCGACAAGTTCGCGGATCAGCGCGTCATAGCTTTCGCGCCCGCGTTCCGGCGCCAACACGTAGCGGTTTTCGTCAAGCCGGGCAAAGGCATCACCGGGATAGACGGTCACGACCTGATGGCCCGCATTTTCAAGGCGGTCCGCCAGTTTCGTGCACAGCCCAGCGTCGTCCGCGAAGAATAGCCATGTTTCCTTTGTTGCGCCGCTAAGGTCGGACGTTACGTCGATATCGCAATCGGCATAGCGCGGCACCCAGGCGGGACGATAGCCCCAGCCATCAGGGTCGTCATTGCGCATCAGCCATTCGACTGCGGTATCGGTCAGTGCCGTGCCGGGTTCGATGAAATAAGGCGCACGTTGGAAGGCATAGGTTGGCAGCGGCACGCGATTGCGTCGTGCTTCGCCCCAGATCTGATCCCAGTCGAAGGTTCCTCCGGTCGCCCAGATGCGGCCGAGCATCGCCATAAAATAAGCGTCGTCCGCCACCGGATCGTTCGGGTGGCGCAGGCTGCTGATGACCTGATTGGCATTGACCTTGTCGTGTTGCCCGGTCAGCGACGCCAGAGCCTTGCCGGGGCCGACTTCAATAAACACGCGGTCCGGGTTTTCGGAGAGCTTGGTGATGCAATCTGCGAACCGCACGGTGTTCCGTAGGTGGCCGACCCAGTATTCCGGGTCCGTGGCCTCAGCGTCTGTCAGAACATCGCCGGATCGGTTTGAGATGATCGGCATCTCCGGCGCATTCAGCGTGATAGACCGAAGGTAGTCGCCAAACGGTTTCAGGATCGGCTCAAGCATCCGGGAATGGGCGGCGATGTCGATTGGAATACGCTGACAGTCGATGTCTTCGGCGGTCAGCGCTGCTTCCAATGTATCGAGCGCGGCTTGCGGTCCGGTCGCTACACTTAGTTGCGGGGCATTGACGGCGGCGAGGTCGAGGTCGTCGCCCAGACGTTTTTCCAAATCTTCCGCGGGCATCGCGACGCTCAGCATTCCGCCGGCTGGGATCGTATCAAATAGTTGGCCGCGCAGGTGGACAAGGCCGATACAATCCTCGAACGACATCACGCCAGCCAGACAGGCGGCGGTGTTTTCGCCCATCGAATGGCCGACCAAAGCGGCAGGCTGAACGCCCCAAGACATCCAAAGCTGTGCCAGCGCGTATTCGACGATCATGATCAGCGGCAGTTGCACCGAGGGCGTTTTCAGCCGTTCATCGGCCTGCTCAAGCTCTCCGTCCTCTGGCAGCCAGACGGCGCGGATGTCGTAATCGAGCTTTGGTTGCAGAACCTCCAGACCGCGATCCATCCAGTCTTGAAACACCGGCTCGGTCTCATACAGGTCACGTGCCATGCCTGCGTATTGCGCACCGCCGCCGGGAAACATGAACACCGCGTCGGGCTTGTCTGCAACGACCGAGTGGGTGAAGACCCGGCGTGGATCGTTTTCTTCAAGAAGGCTCGCGGCTTGTTCGTGCGTTTCGGCGACAATCACGCGGCGCTTTTCAAACCCGCGACGGCCTTCCTTCAGCGTCCACGCGATATCGGCCAGCGGCTGTTCGGGATGCGCCCGAAGGTGTTCGGCAAGCGCACTAGCGTTGTCGTCAAGCGCGCCTTTGGACCGGGCCGAAACGGTCAATATCTGGAAGGGCCAGTCCGACGGTTCGGATTGCGCGCGTTCGGGGGCTTCCTCAAGCACCACATGCGCGTTCGTGCCACCGACGCCCAGCGAGTTAACTCCCGCCCGGCGCGCGCCCTTGTGCGGCGTCCAGTCGGTCAGCTTGTCGTTGACGAAGAACGGGCTGCCGTCGAAATCGATCGCGGGGTTCGGCGCTTCGTATCCAAGGCTTGGCGGAATCTGCCGGTGATGAAGCGACAGCGCCGTCTTGATAAGGCTGGCCGCCCCGGCGGCCGTGTCGAGGTGGCCGATATTCGTCTTGACCGATCCGATCCGGCAGAACCCGGTTTCGTCCGTCGTTTCCGAAAACGCCTGCGTCAGCGCGGCGACTTCGATCGGGTCGCCCAGATAGGTTCCGGTCCCGTGACATTCGATGTAGTCGAGCGTGTCTGCATCCACCTCGGCCATCGCATGCGCTTCGGCAATCGCGGTGGCCTGACCATCGACGGAGGGCGCGAGGTATCCGGCCTTGTCGGCCCCATCATTGTTGATCGCGCTGCCGCGGATAACGGCCCAGATGTGATCCCCGTCTTCAATCGCATCCGACAGGCGGCGCAGCACGACGACTCCGGCACCGGACCCGAAAACCGTCCCTTCGGCGCGGTGATCAAAGGCGTGGCAATGGCCGTCGGGCGATAGAATTTCGCCTTCCTTGAAGACATACCCCCGTGCGTGCGGCAGTTCGATGGTGACACCCCCGGCCAGCGCCATATCGCATTCGCCGGTGATCAGCGATTGGCAGGCGTAGTGGGTGGCGACAAGCGATGTGGAACACGCGGTCTGGACGTTGACGCTTGGTCCTTTCAGGTCGAACACATGGCTCATCCGGGTCGAAAGGAAATCCTTGTCGTTGCCAGTGTGACGCAGCAAGAACATCCCGACATTGTCGACCAGATCGGGGTTGGAGCAGATGTTGAAATAGAAATAGCTGCCCATCCCGCAGCCCGCGTAGACCCCAACGGGACCGTCGAAATTCTCAGGCGGATGGCCGGCGTTTTCCAGTGCTTCCCAAGCGACCTCCAGAAACTGGCGGTGCTGCGGGTCCATGATCGCGGCCTCTTTCGGCGAAAAGCCGAAGAACTCGGCATCGAACTGTTCGAACCCTTCAAGCACCGAGGCGTGCGGCACGTAATCCGGGCGGTTCAGCAGATGCGGCGCTTCGCCACTGGCGCGCAGTTCGTCTTCGGTCAGTTTGCGGATCGACTCAATTCCATCGCGCAAGTTCGACCAATACGCATCAATCGACGCAGCCCCCGGAAAATGGGCGGCCATGCCGACAATTGCGATATCGCTATCTCTGACGGAGATATTCTTTGCTGAGCCATCCATGAATTAACCTAAACAATCTTATGGAACCTTACCCGATTATCAACAGAATCGGGTGCTTTTGGGGCAATCACCTGTCTTTTTTGAAATTGGTCGGAATCTGCGGTGATGCGCCTGTAAAGTAACGCTACTGACCAACGCGAATCCCCGTCCGGTCGTATTCGGTCACGACTTTCCAGACGACTTCCTGCATCCAGTCCGCCATCTCGGGCGTTGGGGGGCGTTGCTGGCCCAACCGGTGCGGCAGTCCGCGCGGATCGCGGCCATAGACGACCGCGAAATGCGCGACCGAGATCAGGTAGGTGCCCCAATCGTTGGTGTGGATATCGTCGGTAAAGAAATTCGCGATGCTGCGCACACCCGGCGCGCGGCCGGCCTGAATGTCGTCATACGCCGCGCCAAAGATCAGCGGCCCAGGCACCACGCGCAAAGCGGGCGATCCTTCGGGCCGATTGGCGTTAACGTAATCCGCGATCTGTTCCCACCGCGCCATTTCAAGCGGCAGCCTTTCGCGCCACGGGATATGGCCTTCGGGGTCGTTATAGGGGTTGTCCCAATCCGGCCCGCTGCTGATTTCGGGCCAGCTTGCGTAAAGGATGGTTTCCGCCCCGTCGCCGCCATTACCACGGTTCCACGCATGTTCAAACCATTGAAGTGTAACGGTTTCTGAGTTGTGCCAAGGCATCGTGTTCGACAGCGGAACACGCTCTGTAATGATAAGCGTATCGTAATTCGCGATCTCGGATTTCGCGTCCGGCATGGACTCATGCGGGCGGTGTTCCCAGCGCGCTTCCATCGGGCTTCCGGCGATTGTGGAGCGGTCCACGACCGCACCCCGCACGCCGGACACCGTCACCATCTGCCGAAGCAGGTCTGGGATCGGGTCGGTCAGGCTGTGGCCCGAATGGATCGTCCGCGCGGTCAGCGGGCGTCCGGGATTCGTGTCTGAGGATTGGGCAGTGGCTGGGGCCGAAAATCCGATCAGGATGGCCAAGGCCAGCAAAGCAGGCGGGCGGAGTGTTGAACACAATAACCGGGGTACCGATAACATCTTCGATATTCCTTTGTTTCTATATTGGTTTGAACAATCAAACCGGGTTCAAATGCGTATTTCTAAAATAGGGTCGTTCGTAATTGCGGACGCAGAATAGCGGCCGACCCCATCATATCGCAAGATTTTCCTTTAGGAAACGCCTCACTGCTGCGGGGCGGTTTCCGAAAGTTGCGTCTTGCCGTCGCGCATCCCCAGTTCATAAGCGACGGGCTGGCCGTCTGCGGTATTGCCGTTTTGGTCGAATCGGCGGGGGTCGCCGCTCGCATCCGTGCGATCCCAACCGATGAGGGTTCCGCCCTCATCATAGCGGAACGTATCACGCCAACCCGCAGACCAATGCAGGATCGGATCGAACGCCGCCCCGCGCCCAACGGCGTCGTAGTCGATTGAGAGTAACCGCCCCGCATCGTCGTAACGCCTGACCTGATGCGTCGGAAAACTGACCGAGACGAAAGCGGGCGCACTGAATTGGAGGCCATTCCACGCAAACACACCGATATCGACGCGCGGTGACAGGCGTGGCTCTCTCCGGTTGATCGGTCGGGCGTCTTGCCAGCCGAATTCAATCCGCGCCCGTGTTCCGGTCTGATCGAGCGGGGTGATCTGCACCGCATCAGGATTACCGCGCAGAAGCACCCAAGAGAACGTCAGATCACGGTCGTTCGGGTCAACGGTTCCATTCGCTGAAATCACCATCTCGCGCGGCGTATCGAAACCGCGCCAGACGCGGGCGACGGCGGCGGGGGTTGTGAACAAGCGCTCCGACAGATTGGCGAGGCCCGCGCTGGTCGAAAACGTGTCCTCCTCAACCCGCAGACGCACCATAGGTGGGATGTCTTCTGGCAAAAGCGCGGCGGCGTGAGAGATCATGCGCTCCGGCGATAGCCGTGCCGCGTCGAAAACCGTTGGATGGGTCGCGCCGAGCAAATAGTTCTCTGCGTCATAAACCCCGGTCTGGTTGCGCCGCAGCAGCATTTGCAGCGTCGGCGCGATCAGGTTTTCCTCTTTCAGCCGCTGGCGCGTTTCCGGGCGGAACGCCGCGACGCTCATCAACAGCGCCCGCAGAAACGGCTGGTCAGACCCGGAGGAGCCTTGGGTCGTCACCGTATAAGGCCAGTTGGCGGGGAACAGATCGGCTGCGTCGTGGTCCCGGTGTTCTGGATAGACATAAAGGTGGTTCGCCGCATAGGCGCGGAAGGCGTTGGAGGGACCAGACGCCGACGTCATCGCCTGCCGGGGCAGGCTTCGCGGCGCTGGGCCGTCCGTCAGAGCGGTTGATGAATTGCCGAGGGTTGGCACCGGGAACAGCAGTTGCCCGGCAAGGCCGTAGCCGATGTCAGACGCCTGCAACTCAGGCCCATAGGTCACGCGGGTCAGTCCGGGGAACAGGTCGGGGGGAAGGGCGGAATGGCCTCGATCCCGATTGTCATAAAGCAAACCCGCAAACCCCGCCGCTTTCCCTTGCACAAGTAACCGCCGCAAGAGGCCCGCTCCGGGTTCGTCTACGTTACCACCGATCACCGGGCTTTCGGGTTCGCTGGCAGGCAGAGTCAGTCCGGGCGCTCGCAAACCCAGCGGGCCGAGATCGACGATGTCTTGAGGTTTGAGTTGAACATCGCCAGCAACAACGGCGTTCGGCAGTGTTGCAAGCAGAACGGCAATTCCGCACGCAACCAAACCCGAAAGGTGCGCCTTGGTCGCACCTCTTCTGTGGTTATTTCTTTTCAGTATACATGTCATCGCGCGGTCGAACCTTGGCGGGAATTCCAAAGGCAACGTGGCGTGCAGGCACGTCGTGCGTGACAACCGCGTTTGCGCCGATCAATACGTGGTCCGATACCGTGATCGGTCCGAGAATCGCGGCCCCTGCGCCAATATCGACATGCCCCCCGATCGTTGCCACGCGCTGTGCGTTCGCGGTTCTTCCGATTGTCACGTGGTGAAAGATCAGGCAATTCGGGCCTATGATCACGTCGGGATGAATGACGATACCCGTCGGATGCGGCAAAATCAGACCGCCGCCGATCTGTGCGGTCAGGTCGATTTCGGACTGCGTGATAATCGACCAGAAGCGATGAACGATGACCCACCATTTGCGATGGGCCTTCGCCCAAACTCCACCCTTTTCGCTGAGCGCCTGATAACGCCTGATGCTGCGGATCAGTTTGCGCGAGGGATCCCACCACGTTCTTGGAACCTCTCGCGACCAGTCCGCTTCGGATGCCGAGACCCAGGGGTCTTGCCGATGCCGATAGGCGGTATCTGTGTCCGAGGTTGTCACGCGGATCGCCGTTGGAAGAGCGCTTTTAGCGCGAGGCCCGGCAGGATAACGATGCAATCCCAATACCGTTTGGCGAGCCGCTTGGGGTTCGTCACCATGCGCCAGAACCACTCCATCGCGATTTTTCGGACCCATCGCGGCGCGCGGGTCTGGCTGCCGGCGATAAAGTCGAGGCCCGCGCCGATCGACACGAACCCGCAGTTCGGCAGATCGGTCGTGGCACGAGCGGCCAGACGTTCCTGCTTGGGCGCGCCGAGGGCCAGAAAGCACATCCGCGCGCCGGACTCTCCGATCTGCTTCAGGCACTTTCCCGCGGCGGCGCCTTCTGGGTCAAAGCCATAGGGCGGCGCAATCCGTGCGACAACGCGCAGGCCGGGGTGGTCGGCTTCCAACTGGGCCGCGGCGGTGTCTAGCGTTTCCTGCGTCGCGCCAAGCATCGCAATCGGCGCATCAAGCCGCGCCGCGAGCGCGGCCAGCGGTTCGATAAGTTCGGACCCCGGCACAAGCTCTGCCGGGCGGCCCGCGATCTTTGAGAGCCAGACGACCGGGTTGCCGTCCGCGACGATATGGCTGTGCTGGGCGTAGGCCGTCTTGAACGCAGCGTCGCGCCGCATTTTGACAATGTGATCAAGGTTCAGTGTCGCAACCGCGAACCCGCGCCCATCGCGCAGGTGGGTTTCGATACTGTCCAGCAGCGCCGCCTGCGAGGGCGTGTTCAGCATCGACAGCGCGTCGCCCTCGGCGCTGGATCGCTGCCTGCTGGGTATCTCGTCTTTCATTGTCTCACTCATCACATATTCGCCCATCCACCCGGTGTTCATGGCCGAAGGTCCCTATTTTGTCCATTATTCTAGCGAAGAGTGGCGAAGATATGGCCTGAGCGGTGGATTTATAACACCGCTTCACCTTGACGATCCGCCGCCCACGATTTTTAAGCGCGGCGAAGGCGCCCGTGCTCAAAATCTCAATTTCGCCGCATTGGGCTTATAGCTGAGGGCAGGTTTGGAACCCGCCGCGGCATCAGAGGAAGAACAGGAACTGGAATGAAAAAGCGCGTTCTCTTGACAGGTGGGGCCGGATTTATCGGGTCGCACACCTATGTTGCGCTGGTTTCGGCGGGCTATGACGTGACAATCCTCGACAATTTCGAGAATGCGCAAAAGACGGTTCCGGCGCGGCTTGAGCAGATCACCGGCACGCCGATCAAGCTGATCGAATGCGATATTCGCGATGAACAGGCGGTGATGGCCGCGTTTGAAGGGCGAGACTTCGACGCCGTCGTCCATTACGCCGCGCTGAAAAGTGTGCCGGAAAGCGATGCCGACCCGCTTGGCTATCATCAGACGAACTGTTCCGGTCTGATCCATGTTGCCGCGGCGATGCAGGCGCATGGGGTCAATGCCATCGTGTTTTCATCAAGCGCCGCGGTTTACGGCAGCACCGACGACATCCCGATTGCCGAAGACACTCCGCCCGCTCCGCAGAACGTCTATGCGCGGACAAAGCTGTTCGGCGAGGAATTTCTGACAAGCATCGCCGCCGCGAACCCTGCTTTGCGCACGGGTATCCTGCGGTATTTCAACCCGGTCGGCGCGCACCCGTCTGGCCTGATCGGCGAAGACCCGAGCCTTCCGCCCACAAACCTCGTCCCGGTTATCGCGCGCGTCGCAAATCGGCAACTCGACAAACTGATGGTGTTCGGCGGTGCCTATCCGACGCCGGACGGGACGGGCATCCGCGATTATATCCATGTGCTCGATCTGGCCGAGGGGCATGTGCTGTCGTTGAATGCGCTATTGAACGAGGGGCAGAGCCACCTTGTGAACCTCGGAACGGGACGCGGTTATAGCGTTCTGGAGGTGCTGCGAACCTACGAAGACGTCATTGGCCGACCCATCCCGCATGAAATCGTCGATCCCCGACCCGGCGACGCCGCGGTGTCCTATGCTAAGACCGCTCTTGCCAAATCCCTGCTGGGGTTTGAGGCGCGGCATGGCCTGAAATCCATGTGCGAAAGCAACTGGGCGTTTTCCGGCAAAGACTGACGCCGGGAGTTGGCGGAAAGCCACAGCTGCCGGCCCACACGGGGGACAAGCTTGTGTCAAACGCAGGGGTTAATATAAACGCCACCAAGAAGTTGCGTTGCATCAATCCTATGATTGGGATCCGTGTTGAAGAGTCTTGCCCCGACCAGTCGCCTCAGGGTTCTGGTCTCCATCATCAATTACAAAACCGCTGATCTTACGATTCAGTGCGTTTGTTCTGTTCTGGATGATATCGAGGGTCAGGCAGTGCATGTGGTCGTGGTCGACAATGCGTCGGGCGATGGATCGGCAGAGAAGATCGAAGCGTGGATTGCCGACCAGCCCCCAACGACGCCAATCAGTTTGCTTCGGTCGGATAGCAATTCCGGCTTTTCCGGCGGTCATAATCAGGGAATCGGCGTGGCGGAGGCGGAATTCTACCTCGTCCTCAATTCCGACGCTTTGCTACGGCCCGGATTTTTCAAGGCGATCCTTGCGGCGGCAGAGGCTCAGCCCGAGGCTGGCTTGCTGGCCCCACGGTTGGAGTTTGACGACGGCGAAGTTCAGAACAGTTGCTTCCGTTTCCCAACCCCGGCAAGCGAATTGATCCGGGGCGCGGATACAGGCCCTGTGTCGAAACTGCTTCACCGTTATGACATCCCCATCGAAATGCCCCCGGCGCAGGATCAGATCGGCTGGGCCAGCTTTGCGTGCATTCTGTTGCGACACGACATGGTCGAAGCGGTCGGCACGATGGATGAAGGCTATTTCCTCTATTTCGAAGACGTCGCCTATTGCTGGAAGGCGCGGAAGGCCGGGTGGACCATCGCCTATGTCCCCGACGCCCGCGCCGTGCATTTTCGCGGCGGCAGCGGCCCCGTAAAGCAACGCGCGCGGGATTTCGAACGACTGCCGGCCTATTACTATGCCTCGCGCACCCGGTTCTTTTATCAGGCTCACGGCTTGATAGGGTTGTATCTGGCGAACGCCCTGTGGCTGGCTGGCCGTTGCATCGCCAACCTGCGGCGGCTGGTAGGCAAGCCGATCCCAAAGGCAAACCGGGCCGAACTACGCGATATTTGGACAAATGCCCTGACGCCGCTTGGCGACCGGCGTGCGGAAGGTAGATAACAGATGGCGCTTCCAGATTTTCTTATCGTTGGTGCGATGAAGTGCGGCACCAGCACGCTTGCCGCGCAGCTTGCGAACCAGTCCGGCATCTACATGGCGGATGAGCAGGAGACGAATTTTTTCTCCGATGACCCAAACTACGCCAACGGCCTAGGCTGGTATGAGGATCTGTTCGCCGCCGCCAACCCGTCCGACATCAAGGGCGAGGTCAGCACGCATTACACCAAGCTGCCGACCTATCCCGACTCCCTGTCCCGCATCGCCGATGCCGTGCCGAACCCCAAGATCATCTATATGATCAGAAACCCGATCGCCCGCGCGGTGTCCCAATATATTCACGAATGGTCGATGGGGAATATGGGCGGTGATATCGACGATGCCTTCGCCCATCACCCGGAACTGATCGCCTACAGCCGATATGCGGAACAGATCTCGCCCTACATTGAACGCTTTGGGGCCGAAAACGTCTTTATCTCAAGCCAGGAAAAACTGTTTGAAAACCCGGATGCCGTGCTTAAAGAAGTCTGTGCGTTTCTGGGCTACACGGGCGACCCGAAATGGCGCGATGACCGCGCGGCGGAAAACGTGTCGGCCGAGCGGATTAGACGATTTCCACTTCATGGCCTCATTTTTGACAATCCCGTCGCGGCATTTATGCGGCGGACACTGGTGCCCAAATCCATTCGAGACAAGATCAAGAAGGGACGACAGATGCGGACCCGCCCGACCGTTTCCGACGCGCTGAAGGCGTCATTGGAAAAGACCTTTGCGGCTGACTACCAGCGGCTGATCGGGCTTCATTCTGACGCGACGGGCCTTTCCTCTAGCTATCCATTCGTGAACCGATGACAGACGAAACAACAGTTGGCGCGGTCATTATCGGCCGCAATGAAGGCGAACGTCTTGTCCGGTGCCTCGATTCACTGGTCGATGCGGGGGTGCCGCTTGTCTATGTGGATTCCGGGTCGACCGATAACAGTTTGGCCGAGGCGAAGGCCCGTGGCGCGCTGATCGTCGAACTTGATACTACTGTGCCATTCACAGCCGCACGCGCCCGCACCGAGGGGTTTGAGGCGCTGGCCGCAACCGGCAGCCTGCCCGACTACGTGCAGTTCGTGGATGGTGATTGCGGGGTTGAGCCGGGCTGGATCGCGGCGGGCAAGGCGGAACTGGATCGCGACGACAAGCTTGGCATCGTTACCGGCTGGCGGTCAGAGATTCACCGCGACCACAGCATCTACAACGCGATTTGCGATTTCGAATGGCACCGCCCGGCTGGCGAGATTGTCGCCTGTGGTGGCGACATGATGGTGCGCAGCACTGCGTTTCAAGAAGTCGGTGGGTTCAACCCGGTCGTCATCGCCGGTGAGGATGATGAGTTTTGCGTGCGTGTCGGCAAGGCGGGCTGGAAACTTCGCCGCCTGCCACTGGCGATGACCCGGCACGACGCCGCGATGACCCGGTTTTCGGAATGGTGGCGCCGTGCGGTCAGAACTGGCCATGCCTTCGCACAGGTCGGCGATATGCACGACGGGTATTTCGGCCCTGAACGCCGCCGCGTGCTGATCTTTGGTGGGCTGCTGCCGCTGATCGCATTGATCGCGCTGTTCGTTGCGCCTTGGGTGCTTCTGCTGGTTGCGCTTGCTTATGTCGTGTCTTACTGGCGCACCGTAAAGGGGTTGGAGCGTGACGGCCTGCCATCGGGCGAGGCCGCGCATCAGGGAGTATTTCTGTCCCTGTCCAAGTTCCCGAACATTATCGGCATGGCAACATATTTCTGGCGCCGTTTGCGGGGTCATAAAATGAACATCATTGAATACAAATAAACAGATCGGATCTGATTGTGAGTGGGTTTAGTTTTGGCAGATCGTAAAATTCGAACCGGTATCGTCGGTGCCGGGAACATCTCGGATTGGCATGTGGCGACGTTGCGGACGTTACCCGATGTCGACTTGGCCGCTGTTTGCGACGTGTCCCTTTCGGCAGCCGAAGCGCTGGCATCGGCAAACGGGGTCGCGGCGTTTTCATCGCTGGACGATCTGATCGCGTCGGGAACGTGCGATGCGGTTCATATCCTGACGCCACCGCAGTTTCACCGCGACGTCGCAAAGCAAGCGCTTGAGGCGGGTCTGCATTGCTTCGTGGAAAAGCCGGTGGCCCTGACCCACGCCGACGCGGTTGAGATTGAAGAGGCCGCGCGCAACGCGGGCCGCGTCCTTGCCGTTGGCCACAACTTCATGGGAACGCCAAGCTACGAACGCCTCAAGGCGCGGGTGAAGGCTGGCGATCTGGGCCGTATCACCAGCGCCGATATCTGCTGGCACCTGCCGCTCGCGCCGCTGCGGTCAGGCCCGTTCGGCATCTGGATGCTGCGCGAAACGCAGAACCTACTACTGGAACTTGGTCCGCACCTGTTCGGGTTCGCTATCGACCTGTTCGGCCCGCTGGAGGTCGAGCATCTGAGCGTCGGCAAACCCATCGAATTGCCCGGCGGCGGTGGCACCCGCCCGCAAAGCTGGCGCGTCACGGCGCGGGCTGGCGATGTCGATGTGTCGATTACCCTGTCGCTGGTTGAGACGACCGATGACAGGTCTGTCGTGGTGCGGGGATCAAGCGGTTACGCGCGGCTTGATTACGGAACCGACACGCTGATCGTGCGCGGAGAGAATGCGTCGGACGTCATCGTAAATGGCCTGCGGTCCGAGATGTCGGCGGCATGGCAACATCTGCGCGAAGGCACGGTCAACGCCGCGCGGCAACTGATTTCACTAAACCGCAAGTCACCCTACGGGCTCAGCTTTCGGGGCGTGATGGATGCGTTCTACACCGCCATTCGCAATGGCACGGATATCGACAGCCGTTTTTCCGGGGCCTCTGCTGTGACCGTGATGAAAGCCATCGACGATACGCTCCGGCTTTTGCCGAAGGAAAAGCCGGTGTCGCTGCCAAAGCCGAAAAGAAAGCCGAACCCGAGCGTTCTGGTGATCGGCGGCACCGGGTTTATCGGGCGCTGCCTGACCCGCACGTTGGTCGACCGGGGCTATGACGTGCGCGTGCTCAGCCGCGGGCGGACCGGCCCGTTCGACGATTTGCCTGAGCAGGTGGAGGTCATGTCAGCCTCGCTTCGCGACCCGGACGGTCTGAAGGCGGCGATGGACGGTATCGATGCCGTCTACCACCTCGGCAAATCGCTCGATTCAACATGGGAAGCGTGTTTGCAGAACGATGTTGGCGTAACCGTCGATGTCGCCCGCACAGCACTGGATGCGGGGGTAAAGCGCTTCATCTATACCGGCACGATCGCGTCCTACGACATGTCGGACCCCGGCGCGACCATTACCGAGGACACCGGGTTTGCCGACGACATGACCGACCGCAACCTTTATGCGCGGTCAAAGGCGGAATGCGAAAGACGCCTGATCGAGATGCAAAAGAACGACGGGCTGCCCCTGACGATTGCCCGGCCGGGTATCGTTGTCGGCCCTGGCGGGCCGCTACAGCACTGGGGCATCGGGCGCTGGCATGGCGCAGGCGCCGTTCGGATATGGGGCCACGGCAAGAATACGCTTCCCTTTGTTCTGAACGACGACATCGCCGACGGGCTGGTGAAGATGATGGAGTCCGACGCCGCAGTGGGCAAATCCTTCAACCTGATCGGGGAGCCGATGTTTTCGGCCCGCGATTATTTCGACGCGATCCACGAAGAACTTGGCGCAAAGATCCGGGTCAGTTCCGGCAATCTGTTCGTTTTCCACCTGACGGGCAGCGCAAAGCACGTGTTGAAACAGTATATCCTGCGGAAGTCTCCGCCGCCGCGCGCATCCTATAAAGACTGGAAGTCGCGGGCGCATTTCTCTCCGTTTGATAACAGCCAGCCGAAACAGGTTCTGGGTTGGCAGCCGGAGGCGTCACAGGCGGAGTTTATCCGACGCGCGGTGACTCAGGCGAATTTGCTAGGCTTCTAAGGCCCTGTTATGCGAAAAGACCTTAGGAAAAGTTGATGTTTGATCGTGACTTGCGTTTGCACCAGACGAAAATTGTGAAGAGCCCATTAATGCGTGTGGCCTATCTGACCAACTACTATCCGAAGATCAGCCACACGTTCATCCGGCGCGAGATTCTGGCGTTGGAAGGGCAGGGCGTCGAGGTAATGCGCTTTTCCCTGCGCGGCTGGGACGCGGAACTGGTCGACCCGATTGATCAGAGTGAGCTGGAAAAGACGCAATACACGCTGAAAGACGGCGTGGCGCCGTTGCTGTTGAACATGCTGCGCTGCATGGTGAAGCGACCGGGGCCGTTCTGGAAGGCGGTGAAGACGGCGCTTGCGATGTCGCGCAACGGTGTCCGCCCGTGGCCCTATCATCTGATCTATGTTGGGCACGCCTGCCGCATTTGTCGGTGGATGGAGGGCAAGGGCGTCACCCACCTCCACGCCCATTTCGGGACCAACCCGGCCGAAATTGCGCTTCTCATTCATATTCTGGGCGGGCCGAAATACAGCTTTACTATTCACGGTATGGATGAGGCCGACAATGGCGGCCGATTGGCCTTTGATCGGAAGGTCGGGGGCGCGGCGTTTGTCGCGACGATCAGTTCCTACACCCGTAGCCAGCTTATGCGCCACGTCCCGCCCGATGTCTGGCCCCGCCTGAAAGTCATTCGTTGCGGGCTGCCCGCAGGTGCGTTTGAGGAGGCGACGACAGAACCGTCGAAATCCCCGGTCTTTCTGTGTATCGCCCGGCTGAGCGCTGAAAAGGGCCACATGCTGCTGCTGGAGTCGTTCGCCGATGTGTTGAAGAACAACCCCGACGCAAAGCTGGTCTTCGCCGGGGACGGCGATCTGCGGCCCCTGATCGAGGCGCGTATCGAGGCGCTGGGCATCGCGCACGCCGTTCGGATCACGGGCTGGATCAGCTCGGATCAGGTGCGGGCCGAGATTCAGGGCAGCCATGTCCTCGTCCAGCCGAGCTTTATCGAAGGTCTGCCTGTCGTGATGATGGAGGCGATGGCGCAGGAGCGGGCCGTGATCTCGACCTATGTCGCAGGTATTCCTGAACTGGTCCAACCGGGTAAGACCGGGTGGCTGGTGCCTGCGGGCGACAGCGATGAACTGGCGAACGCGATGGAAGCCAGTATCACGACCCCCCACGCCACCCTGATTAAGATGGGCCGCGCCGGTCGAAAACTGGCGCAGGAACGGCATAATATAGAAACCGAAGTCGCGCGGCTTAGCACGAATTTTGCCGAGACGTGCTAGGTGACGCCTCTGCTGAAAAAGGCTGCCTTCGCGGCGCTGAGTTCACCCCCGATCTACGGACATCTGCAGAAACGCGCGCTGAAGAGCGATCCGCTCACGATCCTCTGCTATCATACGCTTGGCCCGGACGCCGACGACATGGACGCTTGGACCGTTCTGCGCGTCAGTGATTTCCAGCGACAGGTCGCCGCACTTCGCCGAACATATGACATTGTCAGTCTGGATGACGCACTGGACCCCGAGCGGCGAGGAGAACGCCCGCAGGCGGTGCTGACCTTTGACGATGGCGATACCGGGCTGTTCACCCATCTGCTGCCGATTGTTGAGGCCGATGCGCTGCCGGTGTTGATCTATGTCGCCACGCGGCAGATCGAAACCGGGCAGCCATTCTGGTTCGACCGCGTGATGAACGCGCTACAGACCAGCGGGGCGCGGATAAACCTTCGCGATACGGGCTTGGGGGAGTGGGCAGTTCCAGACACGACGGGCGCGGATAAATGGGAGGTGATCTCAGGCATCCTCGAAGCGCTCAAAACCGTGGCACCGGATGAACGGGACGCGGTCGCCGATCGGATCGTCGCCCAAGCGCCGGATAGGGGCGCGGCCCCAACACCGCTCGTGCCCGTGTCGCGCGATCAACTGGCGGAGCTTGCGGCGAACCCGAATGTCGGCATCGGCGCCCATAGCCACTGTCACAGTCTTCTTGACCAAATCCCGCTGGACGCCGCGCGGGAAAGTGTCGCCATGTCGAAAGCCCTGCTGGAAGGCTGGACAGGCCAGAATATCCGGCATTTCGCCTATCCGAACGGCAATTATACCCCGGAGCTGGGGGCGATGATCGCTGATCTGGGCTTCGAATCCGCGACGGTTCTCGATTCGGCACTGGCATCGCGCAACGGCGATCCTTTCGCATTATCGCGACTCGCAATCGGTCGATACGACTCACTCCAGCGGTTCAGGCTGCGGCTGGTCGGCCTCTAAACATGCCAAAATAGGCGGAAATCCCCGCTTTTCGCGTGTCACCGGGTCGGCAAACTTATGCCGGTTAACCCCAAATTGACGAAGTTCCGCGCAGATAAATCCCGAAACACGCCGAAAACCGCCGAAATCCGAAAAGCGTTTTGGGGTCGGGTTGCGCTGTTAACGAAATTGAAACAGTTCGTTCATCGTCAAATCTTGCGAAATCACTCATTCGCAAAATCAGTCAGAAAGTTTTGGAAGCGAGAGAACAATGCTCGACGCGATCTCCTGTGAGAGACAGCTCCTTCGGAGTTCCTGCCTCGAATCGAACCTTGATTCGTTGGCCCTGGGGCGTGTCGCGGGCCAACTCGTTGCGATGAAAAGGAAATCGGCACTTTCCCGCCGAGACACATTCCTGCCCTCATTCAGCCCTTCTAGGGCCGCTAACGGGCAACAAAAAACCAGAATGAGTAAGACTGAATCAATGTGGTCAACAAAAGCAAAGTGGGCAATGTCATGAGCCTTTTCGCCGAATTCTTCGCACTCCCCTCCGGGATTTCGAACCTCTCACAAATCGACTTCGACGCCGAACCGACGGCCACCGATACAGTTGATCAGCTCGATACGATGCACAGCAACGATCCTTTCTGGGCGGGCGGCCGCACGGATGATTTCGCTGCACGCTACACGGGCAACCTCAACATCAATAAGGGCGGGACATACACGTTCTACCTGTCCTCTGATGACGGGTCTGCCCTTTATATCGATGGCACGCGCGTCATCGGGAACGACGGTCTGCACTGGACGATCGAAGAAAGCGTGACACTCGACCTGTCCGCCGGCGCACACGATATCGAAGTGCGGTATTTTGAGCAGGGCGGCGCACAGTCGCTGGCGCTTGACTGGCAAGGCCCGGACAGCGACGGCTCTCGCGTTACCTTGTCGGGGTCGAGCATTAGCCACGGCGGCGTTGATAACGACGATGGCGGTCACGATGACGGTGGTCACGATGACGGCGGTCACGACGATAACGGACACGACGACGGTGGGACCAATGCGATGTCCGGCCTTCGCGCAAGCTACTATGCGCTGGCCTCCGCTGTTTCCAGCCTGAATCAGATCGACTTTGACGCGACGCCGACAGCGACGGGCATGGTCGAACAGCTCGACACGATGCGCAGCTTTGATGCGTTCTGGGAAGGCGGCGTTACGGACGATTTCGCAGCCCGTTATACCGGCGATCTGAATGTCGAGCAGGGCGGAACTTATACGTTCTACCTCTCTTCCGACGATGGCTCCGCACTTTATATCGATGGCGAAATGGTCATCGGCAACGACGGTCTGCACGGCACGCAAGAAGAAAGCGTTACGCTTGATCTGGCCGCTGGCGCTCACGACATCGAAATCCGCTATTTTGAACGCGGTGGCGCACAAACGCTGGCGCTTGACTGGCAAGGGCCAGACAGCAACGGCGCGCGGGAAACGATCACCGGCGACAGCTTTAGCCATGGTGGCGAAGATGATGGTAGCCACGACGATGGCGATCATAACGATGGCGGCCATGACGACGGTGATAATGACGATGGCGGCCACGACGACGGTGGCCATGACGACGGCGGCCATGATGATGGCGGCCATGATGATGGCGGCACCAACCCGATCTCCGGCCTCCGGGCGAGCTATTTTGCCCTGTCCTCTGCTGTTTCCAGCCTGAACCAAATCGACTTTGACGCGACGCCGACGGCGACGGGCATGGTCGATCAGCTCAACACGATGCGCAGCTTCGACGCGTTCTGGGATGGCGGCGTGACGGATGATTTCGCAGCCCGCTACACCGGCGATCTGAATGTCGAGCAGGGCGGGACGTATACGTTCTACCTCTCTTCCGACGATGGCTCCGCACTCTATATCGATGGCGCCCGTGTTATCGGGAATGACGGTCTGCACGGCACACGCGAAGAAAGCGTTACGATTGATCTGTCCGCTGGGGCGCATGACATCGAAGTTCTGTACTTCGAACGTGGTGGCGCTCAAACGTTGGCGCTGGATTGGCAAGGCCCGGACAGCAACGGCACGCGGGAGACGATCTCCGGCGATAGCTTCAGCCATGGTGGCCAAGATGATGGTAGCCATGACGACGGTGGTCATGACGACGGCGGCCACGACGATGGTGGCCATGATGACGGTGGCAATGACGATGGCGGACATGACGATGGTGGTCACGATGATGGCGGCACCAACCCGATGTCCGGCCTTCGGGCGAGCTACTTTGCGCTGGCCTCTGCTGTTTCCAGCCTGAACCAGATCGATTTTGACGCGACGCCGACGGCGACGGGCATGGTCGACCAGCTCGACACGATGCGCAGCTTTGACGCGTTCTGGGATGGCGGCGTGACGGATGATTTCGCAGCGCAATACACTGGCGATCTGAATGTCGAGCAGGGCGGAACATACACGTTCTACCTGTCTTCCGACGACGGCTCTGCACTTTACATCGACGGCGAAATGGTCATCGGCAACGACGGTCTGCACGGCACACAGGAAGAAAGCGTCACGCTTAACCTGTCCGCCGGCGCACATGACATCGAAGTCCAGTATTTCGAACGTGGCGGCGCACAGACGCTGGCGCTGGACTGGGAAGGCCCGGACAGCAACGGTGCGCGGGAGACGATCTCCGGCGATAGCTTCAGCCATGCAGGTCACGACGATGGCGGTCATGATGATGGCGGCCACGACGATGGTGGCCATGATGATGGTGGTCACGACGACGGCGGCAATGATGACGGTGGCCACGACGATGGCGGTCACGATGACGGTGGCCACGACGATGGCGGTCACGACGACCACGGCGGCGGCATCACGCCCCCGTCGACGCCTGCGGAGATCGAAGCCTTTGTTGCTGCGGTCCGTGCGCAGACGGACAGCCATTCGCATGGCGACAATGCGGGCATGGCGCAGGAGCACATGCAGGTGCTTGATCTGGTGCCGCATGCCGAAGTGACGCATATCGCGATCAACAATGGTGACTGGTTTGATCCGGGCACCTGGTATCAGGGGCAGATCCCCGGCGAGGGCGCGCAGGCGATCATTCCCGAGGGCCTTTCGGTCACTTACGACGGCGAAAGCGACGCATCGCTGTTTACGCTCCGTGTCGATGGCGAGCTTAGCTTTGCCACCCAGACCGACACAAGGATGGTGATCGACACGATGGTGGTCTCCCCGACCGGGCGGCTCGAGATCGGAACCGAAGACAACCCGATCGCCGATGGCGTGAACGCCGATATCGTGATCGCCAACAACGGCAATATCAACACGAACTGGGACCCGCAGCTGTTCTCGCGCGGGGTGATCTCGCACGGTGACGTGGAGATCCACGGGGCCGAGAAGACCGCGTTCCTGAAGGTCGACGATGCGCCGATGGCGGGCGACACCTCGATCACGCTGGCCGAAGTTCCCGAAGGCTGGCAGGTTGGCGACACGCTGGTCCTGAGCGGCACGCACAAGCAGGGCTGGGTCTGGGACAATGACGAACGCCGCGTCATCCACCGCGAAAGCGAGGATGAAGAGGTTGTTATTACCGGGATCAACGGATCGACCCTGACCATCGATCGCCCGCTGGAATACGACCACGACACGCCGCGGGCCGACCTGTCGGCCTATGTCGCGAACATGTCGCGCAACATCACCTTCTCAAGCGAGGATGGCGAGGGAACCCCGCTGCATCACCGCGGCCACGTGATGTTCATGCACAGCGACGATGTCGACGTGCGCTACGCGGCGTTTGACGATCTTGGGCGGACCGACAAGTCGGAGCCGGCCTTTGACGTGGGCGATCTTGGCCACGTTGCCTCGGACAGCAACATCAAGTCGCGCTACCCGTTCCACCTGCACAAGACCGGGACGGAAGCGCAGGAAGATCCGGCGATTGCGATCGGCAACACGGTCAGCGGCTCACCCGGCTGGGGCTTTGTGCACCACCAGAGCCACGCGACCTTCACCGACAACGTGGCGTTTGACGTCTTCGGCGCGGCCTTCGCGGCCGAGGACGGCAACGAAACCGGCATCTGGTCGCACAACATGGCGATCCGGTCCGAAGGGATCGGCTGGGGCGACTTCATGGCGAAGGACGCCGGCGACGTCGCGCGCCACGACAATGGCCGCACCGGCGACGGCTTCTTCTTCGCCGGCCGCCTCGTCGAGGCCAGCGACAACGTCGCGGTGAACACCACCCACGGCTTCGTCTGGATGCACAGATCGGCGCCGCTGGACCCGCTTTCGGAAAACATGAACCAGCCGGAATTCGCATACGGCGCCGAAACGATACCGCACGACCACGCGGTTATTCAGGGCTTCCACAACAACGAAGCGTTCGGCACGTCAGTCGGTCTGATTGTTGTCAAAGCAAGCTTTGAACAATGGCATGACGGACGCAGTGTGTTCGACGGCTTTCTGAACTGGGAGACGGCATATGGTGTCGATATCTCCTACACGTCGCACTATACGTTCCAGGACTTTGACCTGATCGGGACCAACAGCGACATTCCGTTCATGGAGGCCGCGACCGGATTCAATCTGGGTGCCGACGCATTCGATATGGTCATGAACGGCCTGAACATCGAAGGGTTCGAGACCGGCGTCGATCTGGACCCTATTACGGTCCACTTTGATCCGGCGGACGTGAACTTTGACAACGTCCTGATCGACGTGACGATGTCGGATGTGACAAACCAGTATCACGGGTTCAACTCCGGGCGTCACACGATCATGAGCTCTTCGCAGCTTAATACGGGTGAGCTTGGCTTCACGATGACCGGCGACACGGTGATTTCGGAGGGCGAGACCCTATTCCTGAACGGGTTCAAGACGGACTCCATCGGGACGCGAGATCGTCAGTTTGCGGGTGATACGCAGCGGCTGACCTTCTACGACAATATCGCGCCCTTGATCGCGAACGAGGGCTACTACAAAACCTCAGATGGTCGGAACGTGATCCTTGTCGAAGATTTCATCTCTGACCGCGCAACGGGTGAGCTGTTCAAGTTCAGCCATGTCATCACGCTCGACATGACAGACCAGCAGATTGAACGATCCTGGGCGATCGAGGATCATGGCGGGCCACAATATAACGGTATCATCAACTTCGATAACCGTGCGGCGGAAACGCAGGACGACTTCGCGTCGACCAATGCGGGTGAGGATGTGTTCATCGACGTGCTGGCCAATGACTTCCACGCTGCGGGCGACGATCTGCGCGTTGATGGTCTAAGCACGACGCCGAACGGCAACGTCTATGTGCAGGATGATGGGCGCCTTCTTTACCGCCCGAATCCCGACTTCACCGGCACAGACACGTTCGATTACTGGGCCGCCGATGAAGATGGACAGTTTACGCAAGGAACCGTGACTGTTGAGGTTTGGGACATCTAACAATCATTCTACGTGCACCGAATTTCGTTTCGGCCTATAATAAATAGGGTATTGAAACGAAATTCGGTGTCACGCGGATGATTCTTCGAACTATCCCGCCGATTTCGCGTGCAGTTATTTATTTGGTTGGGCTGAGTATTGTTGCCCTTGCGGTTTACGCTCTGATCGCCCTGACAACCGCCGCGAACCGGCCACAGCTAATCTATACTGGTCCCGTGCATGACGCGCGGCCATCGACGTATGGCGTTGGGCTGGCCGGTCTGGCGGATTGGAGCACGCAGAATCCCTTCATCGACGTGATGAAATCGGGCCGGACGTGGATTGGCCATACCAAGGATCAGTCGCCGGCCTGGACCCATGCCGACCTTGCTGATGGCAGGTATCTTGATCGCAACGGTTGGGTAAAGCAGATCCCGGAAGAGCTTTCGGCGATTGAAACCCTGATCCTGACCGAACAGCCTGAGCAGGGCGTTTCGCTAAGTGGCAGATACCTGCTGCGCTATGACGGAACCGGGGCGCTGACCGTCGGCCATAAAGCCGAAGACATCATCGCGGCAGAAGGTGAGGTTTCATTCACCTATCGTCCGACCGGCCAAAGCTCTGTCAGTATTCGGATTGAGGAAACCGACCCGAACGACCCGATCCGCAACATTTCGGTCGTGCATGAACGCGATATTGACCGCCATGCTGAGGGGCAGATTTTCAATCCTCTGTGGCTCGCCCGGATCGGGGACATGCGGGCGCTGCGGTTCATGGATTGGATGCAGACGAATAACTCCGGGGTTGTGAAGTGGAACGAACGCCCGCTGCCCTCGGATTATACATACACCCTGCGGGGTGCCCCGGTCGAAGTCATGGTGGCGCTGGCGAATGAGCTTCGCGCCGATCCTTGGTTCACGTTGCCGCATCTTGCATCTGAGGATTACGTTCGCAATTTCGCGGGCTATGTGAAGGCCAATCTTGATCCGCCACTCAGAACCTATGCGGAGTTTTCAAACGAAGTTTGGAATCAGGGCTTTGGCCAAGGCGCGTGGGCGCAGCAGAACGGCGCGACCCTGTTGGGTGCGGATGTTTACGATGCCCACGCCCAGTTCGCCGGTGTTCAGGCTGCGCGGATGGCGGATATCTGGGCCGATGTTTATGGTGCTGACGCCGAGCAGCGTCTTGTGCGGGTGATCGCGACGCAGACGGGATGGGCGGGGTTAGAGAATGCGATTCTTGAGGCGGACGGGCTGATCGAAGCCGACGACACCGTCACGCACCCGCCCTATGAAAGCTTCGACGCCTACGCGATCACCGGATATTTCAGCGGGCGCCTCGGAACGGCGGAAAAGGCGGACACCGTGCGCGCTTGGATCGCAACCAGTTGGCAGATGGCCGAAGACGACGCAGAGGCGATCGGCCTGCTGGATAGCGCGCGTCAGACTTACGTGGAAGAGCACAAATACGACCACGCCATATCGCTTGCCCATGATGAAATCTGGGACGGTTCGCTGACCGGCGACACGCAGGACACGCTTTACACCTATCTGAACTACCTGCTGCCCTATCATGCGGACGTCGCCGCGCGGCATGATCTTGATCTCATTATGTATGAGGGCGGAACCCACGTTGTCGGTATCGGAGAGGTTCGTGAAGACGCTGTTCTCAATGACTTTTTTGCCGAACTGAACTACTCGACTGAGATGGGTGCACTTTACGATGCCCTTCTGCGCGGGTGGGCGGAGTCGTCGGGCACGCTGTTCACCGCCTATGTCGATGTCGGGCGACCGAGCAAATGGGGCAGTTGGGGCGCGCTGCGGCATCTTGATGATGAAACGCCGCGCTGGTCGGCGATTTTGGCGGCGGGGCAGGCGGCCATGGTTCATCGCATGGGGATGTTCAAACAGGGCGGCATCACGCCCCCGTCGACGCCTGCGGAGATCGAAGCCTTTGTTGCTGCGGTCCGTGCGCAGACGGACAGCCATTCGCATGGCGACAATGCGGGCATGGCGCAGGAGCACATGCAGGTGCTTGATCTGGTGCCGCATGCCGAAGTGACGCATATCGCGATCAACAATGGTGACTGGTTTGATCCGGGCACCTGGTATCAGGGGCAGATCCCCGGCGAGGGCGCGCAGGCGATCATTCCCGAGGGCCTTTCGGTCACTTACGACGGCGAAAGCGACGCATCGCTGTTTACGCTCCGTGTCGATGGCGAGCTTAGCTTTGCCACCCAGACCGACACAAGGATGGTGATCGACACGATGGTGGTCTCCCCGACCGGGCGGCTCGAGATCGGAACCGAAGACAACCCGATCGCCGATGGCGTGAACGCCGATATCGTGATCGCCAACAACGGCAATATCAACACGAACTGGGACCCGCAGCTGTTCTCGCGCGGGGTGATCTCGCACGGTGACGTGGAGATCCACGGGGCCGAGAAGACCGCGTTCCTGAAGGTCGACGATGCGCCGATGGCGGGCGACACCTCGATCACGCTGGCCGAAGTTCCCGAAGGCTGGCAGGTTGGCGACACGCTGGTCCTGAGCGGCACGCACAAGCAGGGCTGGGTCTGGGACAATGACGAACGCCGCGTCATCCACCGCGAAAGCGAGGATGAAGAGGTTGTTATTACCGGGATCAACGGATCGACCCTGACCATCGATCGCCCGCTGGAATACGACCACGACACGCCGCGGGCCGACCTGTCGGCCTATGTCGCGAACATGTCGCGCAACATCACCTTCTCAAGCGAGGATGGCGAGGGAACCCCGCTGCATCACCGCGGCCACGTGATGTTCATGCACAGCGACGATGTCGACGTGCGCTACGCGGCGTTTGACGATCTTGGGCGGACCGACAAGTCGGAGCCGGCCTTTGACGTGGGCGATCTTGGCCACGTTGCCTCGGACAGCAACATCAAGTCGCGCTACCCGTTCCACCTGCACAAGACCGGGACGGAAGCGCAGGAAGATCCGGCGATTGCGATCGGCAACACGGTCAGCGGCTCACCCGGCTGGGGCTTTGTGCACCACCAGAGCCACGCGACCTTCACCGACAACGTGGCGTTTGACGTCTTCGGCGCGGCCTTCGCGGCCGAGGACGGCAACGAAACCGGCATCTGGTCGCACAACATGGCGATCCGGTCCGAAGGGATCGGCTGGGGCGACTTCATGGCGAAGGACGCCGGCGACGTCGCGCGCCACGACAATGGCCGCACCGGCGACGGCTTCTTCTTCGCCGGCCGCCTCGTCGAGGCCAGCGACAACGTCGCGGTGAACACCACCCACGGCTTCGTCTGGATGCATCGGTCGGCGCCGATCCCGCCCCTGTCCCACACCATGCACCAGCCCGAGATCGCGTATGGCGCTGACACCATTCCGGTGGATCACGCGATCATTCAGGGCTTTCACGATAACGAAGCCTTTGGCACGCAGATCGGCCTGATGGTCATCAAAGGCAGCGCCGAACAATGGCATGACGTGCGCAGTGTGTTCGACGGCTTCCTGAACTGGGAAACGTCCTATGGCGTCGATATCTCCTATACTTCGCATTACACGCTGATTGACTTTGATCTGATCGCCACCACCAGTGAGATTCCGTTCATGGATGCGGCGATAGGCTTCAACCTCGCGACCAATACGTTTGACTTTGTCCTGAACGATGTGACCGCACATGGGTTTGAAACAGGCGTCGACCTGCAACAGACCTTCACGTTTGAGGTTGAACATGAGGACGTCGCGCATGTGCTGATCGACGTCGAAACATCCAATGTGCAGAACGCTTATGTCGGATTGAACCCGTCGCGCCACGCGGTTCTAAGCTCGGACCAGCTAGCCGAGGGGCGGTTGGAGTTTGAGATGACCGGCAACACGACCATCGCGGTGGGCGAAACGCTTTACCTCAATGGCACCAAGACGGATTCCATCGGCCCCCGCAATCGGCAGTTCAGCGGCGACACCCAAAGGCTTGAGTTTCACGAACGCATCGCGCCCCTGATCGTGAACGAGGGGTATTACAAGACCGAAGACGGGCGGAACGTGATCCTTGTCGAAGATTTCATCGCGGACCGCGCGACCGGAGCGCTGCATAAGTTCGCGCATGTAGTTACGCTCAACATGACGGATGATGAGATTGAAAATTCGTGGTCCGTCGATCACTGGGGCGGGGCACTGTTCAACGGCACGATTGCCTTTGACGACGTGGCCCCTGAAACGCAGGACGATGCCGCGGCGACACAGCCCCGTCAGGATGTGTTGATCGATGTGCTGGCCAATGACTCACACGCAGCGGGGGCACCGCTTCGCGTTGACGGGTTAAGCACGACACCGAACGGCAACGTCCATATTCAGGCGGACGGGCGTCTGCTTTACCGTCCGAACCCTGATTTTGTCGGGACAGACAGGTTCCACTACTGGGCGGCGGATGACGATGGGCAGTTTACGCGGGCGACGGTGACTGTCGAAGTATCGGAAAACCAGATATGAAACGACGCGCCGAAGAAGCATCCGCCGGGTTATCGTTCCCTGTTCCCCAAACGACCGGAACCGGGTAAGACGACCGCTTATGATTGACCAACCTGTTTCATGACCAAGAGCACGACCATTGATCACGCCTAACCTGATTGCTTACGCCGCCTTGTTCGGGTGGCCGCTTGTCGTGATATTCCTGTTCAGGACACGCCCGATCCAAGAGGCGTTGATTTGGTCGCTGCTGGGCGGGTTGCTGTTGCTGCCAAGCGCTTTGGAAGTGAAAATTCCGATGGTCCCGGCGTTTGATAAGACGTCGGTGCCGAACCTTACCGCGCTTTTTATGTGTATTCTGATCGTCAGGAGTCAGGCGGCGAAACTGCGCGGCCCGCAACGCAGCAAGCCCGTCGTGGCCGGCGCGCCCACCAGCCGGCGCGTCACCAAAAAGACAAATGAAGAGGTCGTTCCGCAGAAGTTCAAAGACCCGATGATTTTCAAGATTCTGGTTGCTATTCTGATGATCAGCCCGGTCTTCACAGCGCTCAACAACACCGACCCCATCGTCATCGGTCCGCGGTTCATCCCCGGCCTTCGGCTATACGATGCCGTGTCGATCCTGATCGGGCTTGTGACGATGATCGCGCCGTTCTTCCTTGCCAAGCGCTTTCTGGCGACGCCGGAATCCCATGCGCTGCTGCTGAAGGCGCTTTGCTTTGCGGGTCTCGCCTATTCGCTGCCCATGTTGTTCGAATCGAGGATGAGCCCGCAGCTTCACACATGGCTTTACGGCTATTTCCCGCATTCCTTCGCGCAGCATGTTCGCGCGGACGGCTATCGTCCGGTGGTGTTTTTCCGGCACGGGTTGCTGCTTGGTATGTTCATCGCGATGACGGTGATTGCGGCCATAGCGCTTTGGCGGCACGAAAAGGGGAACCCGAAAACCTACCTTTGGTTCCTGGCCGCGATCTGGATGAGCATCATCTTGGTCTTCGCCAAAAGCCTCGGCCCGCTGACGTTGACCCTGCTGATCGCGCCGGCGGTTATTTTCGCGACGATCCGGTTTCAGATCGTTCTGGCCGCCGTGATCGCGGCGGTGATCCTCATTTACCCGGCTATGCGCGGCGCAGGATGGGTGCCGATTGACACGATCTATAATCTTGCGTTGTCGGTAAGCGAAGACCGTGCGCAATCGCTGAAGTTCCGGCTTGATAACGAGGAAATTCTGCTGGAACGCGCGAATGAGCGACCCCTGACAGGGTGGGGGTCGTGGGGGCGGCCCGAAATCCACGACCCTTACACGGGCGAAACCACCAGCACATGGGACGGCGCGTGGATCATTTTCATCGCCTCCTTCGGGTGGCTCGGCTACCTCGCCCGGTTCGGCCTTCTGGCGATGCCTTTGCTGCTACTCGGGTTCAAGCGACGACGATTGGGCCTGTCCCAAGCAACGTCGGGGTTGGCGCTGATCCTCGCCTTTAACCTGATCGACTTGATCCCTAACGCTTCGCTGACGCCGATTATCTTTCTAATAAGCGGTGCGCTAATGGGGCGGTATTCCTACGTTCCCGAAGCGGTGGAGGAGGAAGAACCCGAGGCCGTTCCTGAAAAACCCGCGCTGAAGGTGCGCAAACCAAGGACCGCCCGATCCTACAATGAGGTTTAACCACTGAAACGGATTATGTTTCAGCATGTCATTCTAAAACCGCAATTACCGCGGAATATGCGCAGACGCGCTTTTTATACAAATACTGACCAAATTCCGCCCTATAGTTGGGCAACGAATATTTGACGAGATTGCACGCGGGAGGAGCACGTCGTGGACGTTGCCGTTATTATACCCTGTTACAAGGTTAAGAAGCATATCGCTTCGGTCGTGGCCGGAATCCCACCGGAGATCACGCGGATTTATGCTGTTGACGATGCCTGCCCAGAAGGGTCCGGCGATTTCATTGACGAACATATAGACGACCCGCGCCTGACCCTGCTTCGGCATGAACAGAACAAGGGCGTCGGCGGCGCTATCGTGACCGGCTATCGTGCTGCGCTTGCGGACGGGATGGACGTTATGGTCAAGGTCGACGGCGATGGGCAGATGGACCCGACGCTGATCCCGAACTTCGTCGCCCCCCTGCGCGCGGGTGAAGCGGATTATGCCAAGGGCAACCGCTTTTTCTCTGCCTCTGCGGTCAAGGCGATGCCGGGGCTTCGCCTGTTTGGCAACGCGGTGCTTAGCCTTCTGACCAAACTGTCGAGCGGTTATTGGGGCCTGTTCGATCCCACCAACGGCTATACCGCGATCCACCGCAAGGCGGTCGCGGCACTTGATCTTGACGGGCTGTCGGAACGCTATTTCTTTGAAACCGATATGCTGATCTCGCTCGGTGATGTCCGCGCTGTCGTCGTCGATATACCCATGATGGCCGTCTACGGCGATGAGGAAAGCAACCTGCGGATTTCGACAATCGTGGGGGAGTTTCTGAGGAAACATATCCGCAGCACGATCCGCCGCATTTTCTATATGTATTTCGTGCGAGACTTTAACCTCGCGTCGCTCAACCTGTTGTTCGGCCTGATTACCTTCTTCTTCGGTGTCATATTCGGCATGGCGGAGTGGATCGCGTCGGTCAGCACGGGTGTTCCGGCGACGACCGGGACGGTCATGCTGGCGGTTCTGCCGATTATCTCGGGCTTCCAGATGATCCTGTTCTTCCTCGGCTTTGACATGAGCAATGTTCCCCGTCGGCCCTTGCAGCAAATGGCGGTGGTCGCGTCGCTGAACCCGCCGGCCGAATTGCCTGCACCCGCACCCATTCCTGAAAAAGAGTCCCTTAATGGCTAGTAGTCTTACGTATGTTTTTGCGCTCTACACCGTGGTCGCAATCGTTTCCGGGCAGCTTCTGTTCAAGAAAATATCGCTATTGCTCGACACACCCTCCATTCAGGCGTTCCTGCGCAATGACGGGCAGGCGTTGATCCTGCTGATTATCGCGTTCGTCATCTATTCAAGCGCGACGGTGTCGTGGATTCTGGCGCTGCGGGACTTGCCGCTGGGACGGTCCTACATGTTCATGAGCGCGGGGTTCGTCATCGTGCCGTTCCTGTCCCAGCACATCTTTGGCGAAGAACTGAACGGCCAATTCTGGATCGGCGTCGTGCTGATCCTTGCGGGTGTGTTCCTGACCCAAGCGCCTGATCTGTTTCGGAGCTAGCGACGTGACGCAGCCCCACCCGACCAAAGGAGCCGCATCGTGACGCAAGGCTTGCTGCCCCACCGGATCATGCTGTTCGGTCTGATCTTCTACACGGTCTGGACGGTTGGCGTTCACATTACGACGCTGCTGTCGCTTGGCTTTGATACGCTTTACCTCTTCTTGGTGGCCGCTGTCGCGTTGGCGATTGCGGGGCAATTTCGGGCGGGTTGGCTGCATTCGATCTTTGGCGGCGCGAATTTCCTATTGCCCCGCGTTCGGTTCACGTTCCGGCTGCGGCTGATCCATTTGCTCGTTATCGGCGCAGCCCTTGCCGTTCTGATCCTGGCAATGGCGTTCCAGTATTTTCGCACCCAATTCGTGCCGTTCTGGGCGCTGTGCATCGTCTGCGCTTTCTTCGCCGTATGGCTCGCCCAAGGGCGGCTTTCCGACACCGTCCTGTCCTTCGATCCGCCAAAGGAGCGTGAGGGCGCAGGGCTGTCGCTGACTGTCGGCACCGTCCTCGTTTGCGGTGCGCTCCTTCTGCTCTATTTCTTCACGTCGATACCGGACACGGACGACTCCCTTTTTCTGAACATGGCCGTGGGGGCCAAGCAGAACCGCGACGCGATCTATGTGTTTGACACCATGCTCGGCGTGCCGGGCCTGGAGTTCATGAAGTCGACCTACAAGATCGAATCCTACACCCTGCTCGCCGCGATACTGTCGGACCTGACGGGGCTAAGCGTGATCCTGTCGGCCCATACGATCCTGCCCGCGCTGGGCTGCATCTGGGCGGGCGGCGTTCTGGTCGTTCTGCATCACGCGCTGTTCGGCCGGGCATGGCTGACCGGGGTCATCCTGCACCTCGTCTGGCTGATCGGCCTTGATGGCGCATTGTCGAGCTTTGGGTATCACGCGATCCCCCGCTTTATTCACGGCAAGGGGCCGTTCGTCACGCTGATGGTTCCGCTGATTGCCTATCTTACCGCAGTGTCGATCTGCCGCCGTGATCTGCGGGCGCTTGGGCTGGTGTGTATGGCGCTGATCGCGTCGATCGGGTTCACGGCGAACGCGATATATGCGGCCCCGCTGGCCGCCGCGCTTGTCGCCGGGCCGTTCTTGCTGATCGGAAACGGGCAACAACGTATAGCGAGCCTGCGCGTCGCCGCCGCTGTGGTCTATCCGGCCATCATTGCCGCAATCCTCGTCATCTTCGATCCCCCGAAACCATCGGAGTCGGAATCCGCCGGAACCGCTGGCGATATGGTCTGGGGCGTCTTCGGGTCAAACTACGCGCTGCTGTCCGTGCTTGGGCTGGCCTTTCTGGCGAGCGTTGCCGGCGTGTTCCATACGCGGATGCGGATCGTCAGCCTGTATATGCTTGGCCTGTTCATCGTCGTGCTGAACCCGTTTCTGTGGGATTTCTACGGAGAGAACGTCACCGGGAACATCAACTATCGCCTGATATGGGCCGTTCCGGTGCCGTTCATCGTGGCCATCGTCACGACACTGATCTGGTTCTGTAACTTGCGCTTGATGCGGGTTTTGGTCGCTGTTCTGGCGCTTGGGTTTATCGTCGGTCCCGGCTCGATCTTGCATGAGGCGAATATCGGTCTCGCCTTCAAAAAAGTGCCACCTGAAGCTTACGGCGTCGCGGTTCAGACCAATGACCTGACCGAACCCGGCGCGCGCATCCTCGCGCCGGAGGAGGTTTCGGCCTGGATACCGACACTCGAAGAAGGCCGCCCGGTTGTTGAGGGGCGGCAGATTTACCTCCCACAGCGGCAGGGGCAGTTGCCCGAGGCTGAGCTTTCGCAGCGTGCGCTTCTGTTTGATTGGATCGCAGCGACTGAAACGCCAGAGGCGTCAAATTCCGACGTTCTGGCGGCGTTAGAGCAGCTTTCGATCGAAACCATCGCCGTGCGTGAAGGCTTGCCTGCGCATCAGTTGCTTGCGGATGGCCAATTCCCGTTCGCGATGACGGACCAGATCGGCGATTTCGCGGTGTTTGCGAAAAGTAACTGACCTAAGCGTCTTCGCGTTTGAGAACGTCACTCGTCAGGAATGACACGAAGTCACCCGCGACCTTGGTCGATGAAAACCGCGCCTCAATCTCTGCACGCGCGTTTGTGCCGAGCAGTTCGCAAAGCGATGGGTCAGATAACAGCCGCGCGCAGGCGTCAGCCATGGCCGACGCGTCGTCTTTCGGCACCAACAACCCGTTCGTGCCATCAACCACGATCTCAGGAATGCCGCCAACATCCGTCGCCACGGTCGCGACCCCGACGGAGAGCGATTCAAGAACCGCCAACGGGAAGTTCTCGTAGCGGGAGGCGACGACTGCGACCGCGTGCCGGCGCCGCATCTCGTCGATCTCGTCCTTGCTGCACAGCCCTTTGTAATCGACCCGCGCCCGCACCTCGTCCGGCAGCGCGACGAGGGCATCATCCATCATCAGGCGGTGCCCGTCTGGCTGATCCACCCCGCGATCCGGCCCGACGAAGGTCAGATAGACATCGGTCCCGTCCTCAACCAGTTTGCGAAACGCGGAGAGGATCAGATCGCCGCCCTTAATCTTATCGAACCGTCCAACGAAAAGGATGCTCTTGCGTTGGCGTTCATTTAGGGCGCGAAGGTCGATGGCGGGTTTCTTGTCGACCGCGTTCGGGATCACAGCGTTCGGGATGCCGGACAGACCATAATGCGCAAGCGTCTTGGTCATCACATTCTGCGATGGCGCAACGATCCCGTCGCAAACCCGCAGCGCCGCGCCCTCACGTTCGATCCGACCTTTGTTGACCATCGCTGCTGCGTCGTTCTTCTGCAACGGGCTAAGCATGAACCACGGGCCATGCAGAACGGCGACGATTGGAATGTTGAGCTTTTTGCGAAGGTAACGAATCCAACCCTGAGTTTCCTCGATGGCCAAGACCTCAATCCCATGCTTGTCGATGGCGACTTGCACCGCGCCCGCAATTTGATCTGCCAGAACGGGAACCGACGCGATGTCCCTGCCCAGCTTGAATGAAATACGCTCTGCAATGGTCCAACGTCTGGGTTCGGGGAATTGAACGGCCGGCGTGTCGTCAGGCGCATCTATGTGGCTCGTTATGATCGTGACATCATGGCCAAGTTCTTTCAGCCCGGCGGCCATTGACGACACGGCTGTGGTGATACCGTTCGCTGTTTTGGTTCCCGGCCAGGAAGGCGTTACAAGCCCGATTTTCATCTACGTCCTCTCGTTCATAGTCATCCGCCCGCGAAGAATGCCGCCCGCAGCAGCCAGTCAAGCGCCCAGCCCAAGGCCGCACCGACGGCGATTAGCGGTAGCAGTTGGATTTCTTTCAACGGTTCCACCCAGCGTTCCTTGTGGCCCATATACAGAAGAACAAGGATCTCTGGGACGCGGTGCAGCGCCACGATGAAAAAGGCGGCGGTCATCGAATCGAACACCGGCAGGGCCAGCAATAGGCCGATCCAGATCGTCACGGCCTGCACGATGCTCAGCACCGTCATCTTGCGAAAGCGCCGTTGCGCGCTAAAGGCTTCGCGCAGGAAGGTGAAGCCGGTCAACGGCAGACCAAGCGCCAGGATTTGCAGGATACCGGCGACGCTGGCGTAACGGTCGTCATATACGATTTCCACAAGGATCGGGGCGAGCATCAGCAGCGCCCCGCACCCAAGCATCGCCAGCGCGTCAAAGAATTTCCGATAGCGATAGTAGCGTTGGCGGAAATCGTAGACCGCGTCGTATTTGTGGATTTCGGTGAATAGCTGAAGGCCGACCTGCGTGTGAATCTTCGTCAGCAGCATGACGGGCATTTCGATCAACTGCCGCGCGATGTGATAGAACCCGAAACTCGACGCAGGGATGAACATGCCCAGCACCAGCCGATCCGCGACATTGGTAATCGCGGTCAGGGCGGAGTGGACGACGATCCACTTGCCGCGTTCAAAGATCACCGCGATGTGGTTTCGATGCCACGCCAGCCGCATCTTCGGCCCGTCGAACAGAAAATAGCTGAGCGTGACTTGGATCGCCGACGACGCGATCAGGCCGATGACCAGCGCCCAGATGTTGCGCAGGTAAAGCGCGAGGCCGATCATGAAAACCAGTTGCAGGAACGCCAGGGCCATCTCTTCGATGGTGATCATGCCGAACCGCATCCGGCGCTCATAGACGAACTTGTTGGGGTATTCGGTTCCCAAGATCAGAAAGCTCAGCGCCATCGCGGCGATGGCGGGTGGCAGAACCGGGGCGGCATAGCTCGTCTCTGGCCGGAAGACGTCGTAGCTTTGCAACAGCGCAATGGTGCCCGCGACAAGCAGGATCACCACCGCGATCAGAATTCCGCGCAGGATTTGGATCGTCCAGCAGGAATGCAGGAATTCATCTTCCAACTTGCCTTCCTGCGTCAGAATAAGGGACCGGATACCAAGGTCAGAGAACATCGTCAGAATGAAAACGAAGGTCAGCAGGACCGAGAAGATACCAAACGTGTCCGGCGTCAGAATCCGGGTCAGAACAATCGTCGAGGCAAGGCGAAGAAATGCGACGGTGATGAAGCCGACCGCCGAAAGGCTGCCGGAGATCATCACCTTTTGCTTCAAGCTCCGTTCATCGGCTGGCAAACGCAGCGCGATCAGGAGTGCCCTAAGTCGGTTCACGGACGAAAGTTCCTTTTCGGGGGGTGACGGCGGGCGGCCATGTCAGCACATAGCGGGCCAAGTGCCGTCCAACGCACGGGCCTTGTCGCCAATGCGTTGGGGTCGGCAATCACGTCATATCTCAGCTAGAAGCCGATCCGCATGAGTTTTCCCGCGATCCGGCGATAGATGAACGGCGGCAGCACATTCTGCACGAATTCGCGCCGCGCGACCTGCCGGTCTTCCTTGTCGGCGGTGCCGGGGCGCGGCTTGAACAGCGTCGTGTGGCTTTTACGCGAGGCATCCCATGTCGCTGTGAAGTAATAAAGCGCGATCGACAGGCGCGGCTCACCATCAGGGTGGTTCACAGGTTCGGGGTTGCCGTGCCATGTGTCGGACCCGGTGTTGAAGCACACCATGCGGTTGAAGATCGGAACGAAGGAGTTGACCTTCTGGGTCATATCCTTGTTCCAGATTTCGAACTCTCCGCCCCACTCAGACTTCCAGTCTTTGTTGAGGTAGATCAGCACGTTCAGCCGGCGTTCAAGGTTCAGCTTACCGTGGTGGTTAAAGTCGGCGTGAATGTCGAGGTGTCCGCCATTCGAGACCATGTGGATACCACCGCCCATGAAGTAGGGATCGGGGATCAGGCCCTGTATGCCCGTCAGCTCCTCAAGAAACAGGATGAACGGGCGGGAGTTCAGTGCGTAAAACAGGTTCCGCGTGTAGGCCGGAAGACGCTCCGGCGAATAGCTGGTTTTTAGACGCTCCTGATCGCGGTCAAAGCTCGATTCCGCTTCGGGCATCTCTTTCAATTCCGCGCGCACGTTCTCAAGGATTTCGGGCGGCAGGAAATTGTCGATCCCCCCATGCGCGTAAGGGGCTGCGGCACGGTAAGCCTCTGCGTAGGGCTGCGCCGCGGTTTTCGCGTCGTCAACGCTAAGGCTAAAGGTTTTCGGGTCCATCTTAAGGGCGGGTGAAGTCATCGTAGCTCCTGATAATACTTGGTAACGTCGGACAAATTTTTAGTGCTAATCGAGTTTATTATATCATTTACTTCCAGATCATGGCGAATTTATGCAATTCATGCGGGCAATGGAATGATGTTTGCCCGCCTATTTCAGATACTTTTTAACCCGTTGATCGATCTTCTTCTGAAAATGGCGGCGCAGTTCGTGAAGGCCCAGCCGCCGGGCGACCTTTTCGCCCGCGTAGGGGACGAAACCATAACGACGGACGGAAAAGCGCCAGATCGCCAACTTATCAATCACGGTAAGCTTTAGGCGCAGCCAGAAGCCGGGTTGAATGCCCTCGCCCGACGGCTCATATCCTCGCCGTTTCATCAGCGTCCCGATCTTGCCCTCGACCAGCGCCACCTCTTGCGGGCTTTGCTTGTGGCGCCATTGTCCTGCAAGGGACGGGTCGGGCTTCTCGTAGCCGGAGTTCCGATGATATTCCAGCATCCGGTCGTCATAGGAAACGCCGAGAAAGGCGCAAACGGCGTCAAGTTCGCGCTCCGGGTTTGCGATCAGCGCCTCGTATCGCAACGTCAACACCTGTTCCGGTGCGATCTGATCGGCGATCTTTTCCCAGGTCGATTCACATTCGATCCAGTGATTGATGCCGTGATAGACGGTGCCGGCCCACCCTATCCCGATTGAGGATCGCGCTACATCGCGGGGATCGCGCAGGATGTGAATGATCCGGGCATTCGGAAAAATCTCAAGCAGCCGGTCGATGCGCCGGTGAAGGTTGTGCGTCGTGAGGCCTTCGCTCCGCGCTTCCAGTTGATCCAGAAAGCTGTTGAGCAGATCAAGGCCGGTCATCCCCTCGGGCACCGTCAGGGATTTCGCGATGAAGATGCGATCCGCCGCGAGGTCGTTCATGTCATAGCGCCAGCCGGTCGGATGGGCCGGATCACGCTCAAGGTAGTCGAATAGGAAATCGACCTCACCGGGATTACTGACCGCTGGGTGGGCATCAAGCATCAGCGCAAAAAGTGTGCTTCCCGATCGTTCAGAGCCAAACACAAAGATCGGCGCCAGATCGAGGCTACCATCTGGCTGCGCAATCCGTTGGGAATCCCAATCCCTTGAGGGGCTGTTCATATTCACCTCGGCGCCGGAACGAATTTCGACAGCGGTTGCACAACCTCATTAAGTGCATCGCTGAGTCGACGATCAGCTTCAGGTATATCTTGCTCGGATTCTATCGGTGTAATCAAGCGGACAAGTGCGCTGTCGTTCCGGCCATTCGCGATCTTGCCGACCATCAGCTGTAATTTGGCGGAAAATTCGGACCCCGTGCGCTGGCCCTGCTGTTCGTACCAATAGTAGACGAGCATCCGCTCCGTGCCTTTTTGGATGATAGCGCGGTTCAGGGTTTCACCGCTGGCACCGCCGGGGAACGGCACTGTTTCAAGGCGGGCGATTTCCCAGCCAGCACCGGGCAAACAGACCTCAGGCGAATGCACGCCGCCGCTGTTCTGGTCTTTATACCACGCCATGAACAGGTCTACGCCCGCATTGGCGGTCGGGTCGATCAGTGTGACGGAGTGGTAATCATCCGCCGCCAATATCTGTTCAACCGCCGGGTCCAGCGCCTTTTGCGACCCTGCGTTCCATGCTCCAAGCTGGGTTGGAAAGATCGAGAACGGATCGCGGCTGATCTGCTCAATCTCGGGCCGTGGCAGCGCTTGCCACGCCATCGTGACCGCCACCAGAACGACCGCGCCCGAGATCAGCGCCTTCGACGGTTGCACCAGCCGCAACCGGCCAAGCTGGGTGCCCAGCCCCTCGGTTTCGAGGTCGAGCGCCTTGACCAGAGTCGTTCCGTCCCGACGCAGCCGCACCAGAACCCATGCGAACGCAAACAGGATCAGGATGCAGCTCAGGAAGATTACCCAGCCTTCAAAGAAATGCGAAAACCCTTCGACATATTCCGGCCCGTAGGAATTCACGACGACCCCGGCAAGCGCGATGCGGATGGAGTTCATCAGGATCGTGATCGGCACCGCCGACAGCAACAGAGCGGCTTTGTGCCACGTCGGACCTTGGTAAAGAACCGCGAAGATGTAGGAAAAGCTGAGGATCGGGAACAGGTAACGCAGGCCGGAACACGCCTCTGCGACGTGGAGCTTGTATACGCCGAGGTCGATAATGTTGCCTTCGAGGAACACAGGCACGCGTAGCAGGTCGAGGAAGTACACCCCAAGCTCTGACGAGATCATCTGCAACTGCGTCGACACCCCGTAGTAAAGCGCGCCGGGCAGGGGCAGCATGTAAACAAGGTGCAGAACTGGCGGCCAGAAATGCCGCCCGGTCTTCCAGCCAAAACTGATAAGCAGAATCGCCCCGACCCACAGGATCAGCGCATAGGCGACGATATCTCCGATCCCGATCAGCTTGCCGCCAGCGCCAAGCAGCAGCGCGAAGATCAAGACCGCAAAGCCCGGCCAGCGGTCATTCACCGGGCCCGTGTTAACCGGTACGTCTTTCAACTGGCGTAGAAATAGTAGCCCGGACAGGATCGGGATCAGCGGCCCGTGGCTGTATTCCGGCAGGGTCCACGCGGCCAAAAGCTCTTCGATGCCTTCGCGGAAGAAAACAGCGGCCCCGACGATCATCACGCCAAGCCAGAACAGACCCCAGAACCGAGTCTTACCGTGGCCCTGTGCGCCATCGTCAGACTGGGAAAACGTGTCGTTGGTGACCGACATAAATCCTGCCTTGGCTGTCGGGGAAGTCTGCTCGCCCCGATCAAAACTAAAAACACTTACAAAACGTGCAAGCAATACCGTTTCGCGCGACAAAGCTAAAGGTCGCCGCGCTTAGAAATTAAGTGATGATGTCTATGGCAGGTGAATTGGCCGAAATTTTGACGATATGGCAGTTTTTCGCGCCGCTAGTCACCGCCCAAATCGGCAACGATCAGCCACTACGCCAGCAATATAAGGCGATGTGATTGCCTCCCCCATATGAATGCAACATAACGCGCCCACGAAAAACGAGTGAAACCGTGGTGGGTCAGATGTCGTTCAAGCGTCTGGGCGCAAATTTTGCGTCGCTTTGGCGCGTGTTTGAACTGGCTTTGTTTTCCACGACCGGTAATGTTCGCGTGTCACACCTAATCCTATCTGTTGAGGCTGAAATCCAATGACATCGACGCAAACTCTGGGTCGCGATGAACTGAAGGCGGGTCTGCGCCGCGGGCGTATGCTGTTCTTTGGCGCGTTTGTTTTCAGTATCTTCGTGAACCTTCTGATGCTGACCGGGCCGCTTTACATGTTGCAGGTCTATGACCGGGTGCTGGCCTCGCGTTCTGTTGAAACGCTTGTGGCGCTGTCCATTCTTGTGACGGGGCTGTTTGCGCTGATGGCGGTGCTTGATTTCGCCCGTGGCCGCGTCATGGCGCGTGTTGGGGCGCGGTTTCAAACAGCGCTGGACGGCCGTGTTTTCGAGGCGACCTTGCGTCGGTCGATTGATCCGCAGGACCAAGCCAAATCCCGCGCCGCGCTCAGGGACCTCGATGCGGTTCAGTCGTTCTTCGTGTCGCCGGTGCTGCTTGCCCTGATGGATATTCCGTGGACCCCGATCTTTATCGCGGCGATTTTCCTGTTTCATCCAATGCTTGGCTGGCTCGCCGTGACGGGTGGGGTCATTCTGTTCGTGCTGGCGCTGCTGAACCAAGTGATGACCGTCCGCCGCGTGCGGCAATCGCAGATGGCGCAGCAGGGCGCACATTCCTTCGCTGATCAGGCGCGGTCTGGTGGTGAGGTCGTTCTGGCCCAAGGCATGCGGGCAGAGATGCGCGAACGCTGGATTCAGCGCCGCAATGACGGTCTGGAGAAAAGCATCGGCGCGAATGACTGGACCGGCAGCTTTGCGTCGCTGACCAAATCGTTTCGGATGTTTTTGCAGTCCGCCATGCTTGGCCTTGGCGCGTTCTACGTCTTGCAGGGTGAGATGACGCCGGGCTCGATGATCGCAGGCACGATCCTGTTGGGCCGCGCCCTGGCGCCGATTGAACAGGCCGTCGGCCAGTGGCCCGCCCTGCAGCGGGCGCGGTCTGGCTGGGCGGCATTGTCCACCTACCTTGCCCAAGTTCCGCCAGCGGATGAGCGGACGGAACTGCCCGTTCCCGAAGCGCGCCTGTCCGTGGCTGGTGTGTCGGTCATCCCCCCCGGATCGCGCGCGCCGACCCTTCGCAACATCACGTTCAAGCTGGAACCCGGCCAGGCGCTGGGCGTCATCGGGCGAAGCGGGTCCGGCAAATCGACCCTCGCCCGCACGTTGCTTGGGTACTGGGCGCCCGCCGCTGGCGAAGTGCGGCTGGGCGGCGCAACGCTGAACCAATATGACCCTGATCGGCTTGGACAGCATATCGGCTACCTGCCGCAAAGCGTGACGCTGTTCAGCGGAACGATCACCGAAAACATCGCCCGTATGGCTCGAAATCCGGACTCGAAGGCGGTTGTTGAAGCGGCCAAGCGGTCCAACGCCCACGACATGATTACCGAACTGCCCGACGGGTATGACACCTATCTGAACGGCAACGAAAACCAACTGTCGGGCGGGCAGCGGCAGCGCATCGCGCTGGCCCGTGCGCTCTACGGAAACCCTGTTCTGCTGATCCTGGATGAGCCGAACTCGGCCCTCGACTCCGGGGGGTCCGACGCGCTGAACCTCGCAGTCAAAGACTTCAAAGCGGCGGGCAATGCGGTCATCATCATGACCCACCGCCCCATCGCGATAGCCGAATGTGACACCCTGATGGTGATCGAAAAAGGCGCGATTGCGTCCTTCGGCCCGCGGGACGAAGTGATGAACAAGATGCTGAAGAATGCCGGCAACGTACGGCAGACATTCAAAAGCCGGAAAGCGATCTAAGACCAATGGCACCTGAAAACAAAACACAGGCCTGGAGGGGCGGCATACCGCTTTACACAGGTTTTCTTGCGATCCTCGTTCTGGTTGGTGGTTTGGGCGTCTGGGGCGTTCGGGCGAACATCGCGGGCGCGGTCGTGACTTCTGGCATGATCGAGGTTGAATCGAACCGTCAGGTCATCCAGCACCCGGATGGTGGTGTCGTCGGTGAGATCTTTGTCAAGGACGGTGACGTTGTCGAAGCGGGCGATGTTCTCATCGTGCTGGATGGGACGCGCCTGCAATCGGAACTGACCATCGTGAATGGCCAGCTTCAGGAAATCGCAGCCCGTCAGGCGCGGCTTGAAGCGGAGCGTGACGGCGCAACCGAAATCGATTTTGGCGACGACATCGCGGCGCTGGCTGAAACCGACTCCGACACGCGCGATCAGGTAGAAGGCGAAGCGGCCTTGTTCAACGCGCGCCGCGAGGCGTTGACCCAGGAAATCGCGCTGCTCGGCGAACAAAACCAGCAGATCGACAACCGGGTCGTCGGCATCGAAGCGCAGCTAGAGGCGCTGCGAGCGCAAGAAGACCTGATCGGTCAGGAGCTTGAGGATCAGCAATCGCTGCTTGACCAACAGTTGACGCAAGCCTCGCAAGTGCTCGACCTGCAACGGCAAAAAGCGGATTTGTTGGGGCAGATTGGTCGTCTCGAATCCGAAATCGCAGAGCTTCGCGGCCAATCCGCGAGCAACGAAATCGAACTCTTGCAGCTTGAAACCCGCAGACGCGAAGAAGCGGTGAGTGAGCTGCGTGATATGCAATTCCGGCAGGTCGAACTGCTGGAACGCCGTTCCGCGTTGAAGGAAACGATCTCTCGCCTCGATGTGCGGGCGCCTGTCAGCGGGATCGTCTATAATTCGCAGGTGTTCGCGGTGCAGTCCGTTGTGCAACCAGCAGAGCCGTTGATGTATATTATCCCGCAAGATCAACCGCTTGTCGTATCCGCGCGGATCAATGCGATCAACATCGACGAGGTGTTCGTCGGGCAAGAGGCCGCCTTGCGCTTCTCGGCCTTCGATCAGCGCGAAATGCCTGAGATCAAAGGGCAACTGTCGCGTATTTCGGCGGATGTCATTTTGGATGAAGCGACTGGGTTGAATTATTACGCGACCGAAATCCTGCCGTATGAAGAGGAATTGACGGTGCTCGGCGATCAAAAACTGCTGCCTGGCATGCCGGTTGAGGTGTTTATTCGCACGAGCGACCGGACCGCGTTTGAATACCTGACCCAGCCGTTGATGAACTTCTTCAACCGTGCATTCCGCGAATAGGGCCATAAAACGGCCCGTTTCGCGGTGGCGCAGTAGGGCAACAACTGTCTGAAAAAATTCGATGTTGTGCGTGATAACGGAAATGGCCCGAAAATCTCTGCTAGGTTGAAATCAGAGGTCAAAAAGCGCCGAAAAGGCGCAAATAAAGACCCACAGAGGCAGAGCAGACTAGGGCAGGACATGAAACTTCATCGGTCCGCGGGCGCACGCGCCCCTATTTTTACAACCGTTTCGGCGGCGATTTTTCTATCAGGGTGTATGACCGCGACGCCATATCAGGCGCCTGACATGCGGTTGTCTGACCGCTATTCCGTGGTGCGCCCGGTTCAGCAGATGTCCGAAGCAGACTGGCGCTGGTGGACGCATTTTGGCGACCCGGTTCTGAACAAGCTGGTGGACGAGGCGCTGGTTGAAAACCTGTCGCTTGTCGAAGCCCGTTCGAGAGTGCGTCAGGCCGAGGCCAATCTGCGTGGCGCAAGCAGCGGTATTTCCGGCGATGGCCGGCTTGAAGTCGATGCTGCGTCAGATGGGACCGAAGCGGGGGAACTTGGGCTGTCCGCGATCTTTGATGTGTTCGGCCGCAAACGTGCCCGAACCGAAGCCGCCCGCGCCCGCCTTCAAGCGGAACAACTGGGCGGGATCGACGCGCAGCGCCGCCTGCTTTTGCGGCTCGCGCAATCCTATATCGAACTGCGCTTCAATCAGCAGACACTGGCAGAACGTAACCGCGACCTCAGATCGCGCCGCATGACCCTGCGCGACATCACGACGCAAAAGGAAAACGGCGTCGCGACAGAGCTTGACGTGGTCCGCGCAAAGGCTCTGGTTGCTGAAATTCAGGTCGACCTGCCGAAACTCGGTGCGAATATCGTGCGCGAGCGGAACCGGATTTCGACCCTACTTGGCAAACCAGTGGGCAGTCTGAATATCGACCTGTCCTATCAGGGCCGTCAGCCCGCGCCGCGTGGCGTTGCGAACCTTGGCGTACCCGCCGACCTTCTGCGCACCCGGCCCGACGTTCGCCGGGCAGAGCGTCTTTACGCCGCCGCCGTGTCGGACATCGATTCCGCCCGCGCCGCGCGTTACCCGAGCCTGAGCCTCAGCGGTGTCGTGCGCGCGCCGTTTGGCGGCGGAAGCACCAGCGAAACGCTGACCGCCGGTCTGGCCGTTCCGGTCTTTTCGCAAGGCACGCTGGCCGCCTCGGTCGATGCGAGCGAAGAGAGCGCCAACCAAGCCTACCTTCAATGGCGCAGCGCCGTGCTGTCCGCTGTGGAGGAGGTTGAAACCTCGCTATCCGCACTTCATGCGTCCTACCAAGCGGTTGAGGCCGCGCGCCGGGTCGTATCGCTGAACGAACAGGCGTTGGCGCTGTCCCGTCGGCTTCTTGAAAGCCGAGGCAACCTCACGGTCCTCGACCTACTTGATCGGGAACGGACGCTGACGAATTCCCGCACAATCCTTGCGCGGAACCAGCGTGATGTGGCAATCGACTTTGTCACCTTGCGGGTCGCATTGGGGTCGGGCATCACGGTTCGCCCGAAGGCCGAAGAAACGAACTAAGGGCCCGGCTTCCGCATCAATAGCGCGAGCGCAGCACCAGTCAGAAACCCGCCAAGGTGGGTTTCCCACGCAATCGGATAACCGGTGAGCAGGTAAAGCACCGGATGAATTGCGATCATGAACGCGATGGGTGTCAGCAGATAGACCCGCAGGGCGCGCCACCGATCCGCGCGCGGCACCCGACGCCACGCGACGCTGATGTTCCAAATCACGACGTATCCCGCCAGCCCGAACAGGCCCCCAGACGCGCCGACCATCGGTTGATTGATTTGGGACAGCAGCGCGAACCCGAAGCCTCCGCCGATGACGGATGCGAAATAGATCAGCAGAAAGCCAAACTGATGCGTCCGCTCAAGCGTCAGGCGCCCAAGCGTGACGAGGGTCAGCATGTTCAGAACAAGATGCGTGATCCCCGCGTGAAGGAATGCGTAAGTCAGGAACATGCTGTAGGGTTGGATCGCGTAGTTCGGTTGCCAGTTGTCCAGCAACCCGCTCCAGAACGCGCCAAATGCGTAGGCCACGTCACGCCACAGGTTTGACCCCCAAAGCCCGAAATCGGCACCGATCAAGACAAGCTCTGGCAGGGTCGTGACAACCAACAAACCGACAAGCCAGCGGTTCCAGACGGCTGGGGCATCCAAGGGCGGTTGTCCGGTCATCTAAGGCGGGAAATCCCCGTCAGGGTCGGATTGAGAACTGCCGATCGACGGAGACGAATACCGAAGGCGATTCTGCGCGGCCCACGCCCTCTTCATCCCGCGTGCGATAGATCACGCCGGTGTTGAGGTTCCAGTCCGGCGTCAGGGCGCGGCGGTAGATGGCGCTGACGTCCGTGCGTTCCACTTCGGCCTCGGTCGCGGTTCCGTCGGTCAGCGCATAGGCCACGTTGAAGCGCACGCTTGAAAGTGGGCTAAGACCCCAGATATAGCCGATGCCCGCTGTCGTCGTCGCGCGCGATTCATCATCGGAACTGGTCGAGACGGCGCGGCTGATCTCTGCGATGATCTCGTTCGGGCCCAGCTCCTGACGCCAGCTCAGATCGCCAATGATCTCGGTGTTGCCGCCCGGCAGGTCGGCCACGCCGATGCTGCCCGACAAGGTGCCATCCGGAATCTCAATGCTGCGGCCCAACCGGAAGGTTTGCAGCCGGCCCGCGACGTCGCGGGTAGAGTCGAGATCGGCGGTGAGGACACCGTTCGGCATATCGTAGTCAAGTCCGAGATGCCAAATCACGCCAGTGGTCCGGGTGTCGCCGGAAATGAGTTCTTCGGTGTCGATGACGCTATAGCCGACAGACGCATCAACGCGCGCCCTTGGCGATATCTCATGCTCGACCCCGAAGGTGATCGCGGTTGTCAGGCGGTCGGTCATCTCTGCGTTGTCGGCGTCATATTGTTCGGCGCTCAAGCCGATGATGCCGGTCGTGACCTCGGAAAACCGCAGGATCGTGTCGAGGCCAAGGTTGGTTGTCCGGGTCTGGAAAAGGTCAGGGTCGGTGGTGCCGGAATAGTCGACACCGCTTGCGCCCGCGCGCAGGTTGAAGCCAAGCACGCTTTCCCGGCCAAGCTCTAATCCAAGCTCAACGTCATACTCCCGCCGGGTGCCGCCGCCCGTCAGATCGTCGAAGTCGGGCGGAAGGACGATCACGCCGTCATCATCCTCGAAATCCGAGAGAGAGCGAAGAAAGTCGATATCCCTGTGATTATATTCAGCATTCGCCGTAAAGGCGGAGTTGCCGACATCCTGCCCGTATTCAAGGCGCAGCTCTGTGTCGCCAAAGCCGACATCGGTGCCTTCGCCCGGAAGGTTCGCGATCCGCAGGCCAGAGGAGCCTTCGATGCTGATACGCTGGGTGCGGGTTTCGCTGGAAAGACCAAAGGAAAGCGTGGTCGTCGCGACCGAGCTTGTGCCTTCCTCCGGAACTTCCAATGCGATGTTTCTGCCGACTTCGAACCGCTGCTCAATCCCGAAGGTCAGCAAAACGCCCCCTTCGTCGGTGTCTTGAGCAATCGCGGTCAGTGCCGACAATGCCAAAATGCACGTCGCACTCGGAAGTGCAAAATGCGTAATCCGTCTTTTTCCCACCGTACCCTCTTTTGTCTTTAGTTCACTCGAATAGGCGTCTCTGCGGAATTACGATAACGTCACCATCGGACATCACAGTTGATGCACCACGGCCTGTACCACTAAGTATTGCGTCGTAGTTGAATCGATATACATTCTCTTGTCCAGAGCTATTGCGGCGCAGAACAATGCGTTTGGTGGCAGCAAAGCGGGAAAAACCGCCCATTTCAGCAAAAAACTGCAACAGCGTGGTGCCGCGGTTCACTTCGTATTTGCCGGGCGTCGCAGCCTCACCGATGACGTAGACGTCGATGGTGCGGGGCGGACGCGGTTCGCGCGGGACCGCCAGAGAGCTTAGCGTTACAAAGACGTTCGGACGTGCCGCGAAGTTCGGTTCAAGCCGCGCGGCGACGTCGTTGCGGATCTGGTCGATTGTTCGGCCACCGGCAGTCACGCTGCCAGCAAATGGAACGGAAATATTGCCGTCAGGGCGCACCAAAGCCTCTTGATTGAGCGTGGCATCTTCCAGCACTTCAATCCGAAGGGTGTCGCCCGAACGGACGCGATAGTTATCTTGGGCCGTTGCGGAAGTTCCGACAACACCCAGAATAAACAAAGTTACAAGCAGCGTAAAAAACGGTTTCATGACAAAATCTCTTTCTTTTTGCCCGCATTCGCAGGCTCAAGCCCCACCAGACAGTTTACAATTTCTCAGCAATTTCAGGAATAGAAACCCGCTGAGACTGGCATCCACCCCAGCATAGCGTAGATATCGTGATGTTGTCGCAACAGCACGACGGCCTACCAAAAGCGCCACCAACCAATCAAATTTCCAGTGAAAGTGCCGATTCGTCAATAGTTTACGGATTCGCAAACGCGGTTGATCGGTAGAATCCGGTCTGCGATCGCCCTCAACCCCTGAATGTCGGACCGCTTGTCCTATCGCACTGAGTCGTCGTGGGCGATTCTCTTTTCGGCGGGCGATTGCCACACTCTGGTCGCAGATTACCCAACCCCCGGCTTTCTTTTGACAAATTCATAGACATAGTAAAAGGATAGGAAAAAAGAGCAGGGACAATATGGGGCATATGATGCGAGATGAACGCACGAACCCACTACCAGTAGACGTGCCGGAGAACCTGAAGGGAACTCGGGCGGCGTTGTTCAGCATTTTGCGGCAGCAAAACCAGTCCGAAGTACCCATGGCAAAGCCCGCGCGGCGTCCGACGCCTCCGGTTCACCATTTCAAGCGCAAACCGGCGGAAGCCACGGCACTCACACAGCCTTGGCAAACGATATTGCTGGAGGATGTGTTCTGCTTTTCGTTTGAGCGGAAAGAGACGTCGGGGTAGCCGGCCTAGTAGCCGTAACTCCCCGTATTTTCCAAATACCGACACTTGTTCAGAATAAAGCCGAGCGTGTTGGTGCGGCTTGAAATGTCCTGCTCGCACTTGTCCATCTCTTCGATCGCCGTTGCCTCAGCCGCGCCGACAAGAAGGGCGCAGTCGATCTGATCAAGGAACGCGATGGTGTCATCGCAGACCAGCATGGGCGGCATGTCGAAGATCATGATGTCTGGCTTATACCGATCCTCAATCTCATCTATGATCGCAGCAGCGCGGCGGCCTTGCAGAATCTCGGCAGGGTTCACGGCGGGGCTGTGATTGGTCGCGAACAGCAAATTATTCTGATAGCGCACCATGTGATCCTCTGGCGGGGCCAGGCCTTCGATGACGCTTGCGAACAGCAGTTGTTTGTCGAGGTTCAGGACCTTTGCAATCGACGGGCGGCGCATGTCGAGTTCGACGACGATTGCCTTGATGTCGCGCTGACGCGCAAGGCTGAACGCCAGATTAAGACAGGTCGTCGTCTTGCCGCAGCCGATGGTCGGCGATGTCACTGCGACGCGGCGCCAGTTATTGGTGCGCATCTGGTGCAGCATCTTCGTCCGCATTACATCAAACGGTGCCGCAGCCGTGCCCGCTTGGCACGCGACGATGCGCGCATCCATCAGGCGTTTTTTGTTGATCCGAATTTCCGGTATGGCGGACCAAAGCTCCTCCCGCGCCGCTTCGGCGGCTTGGGTGTTGACCGGGTCCGTTGCGCGCGCGGATTTGGCGGAGCCTGTGGCCCGTTCATCCGATCTTCGCGGTGCGTCCTGCTCTCGGGCGGCGCGCGCCTTTTCGATGGCAGATTGAATACGTTCCATATCTTACGTCTATCCCCAGCGAGTCGTCTGCGTCGGTTCAACCAGCGACCCAAGTCCAATTTTGTCGCCGACCTTCTCCAACAGAAGGTTGATCGGCATGAAATTCGTGTGAATGTAATAAAGTCCCGCAGCGCCGATAATGATCGGAAGGACAATCGCGGCTGTAATCATAGCACGTTTGTTCAGGATTTGCCGCCGCGTTTGAATGTAGGGCACCGTGCCAAAGGGCGCGACGCCGAATTGCGCGGCAAGTTCCGCAGGACGACGGATAGTGTTGTTCAGGATCTCCAGCAGCAACAGGAACCCGATGCCAAGCGCAAAGCCGCCGCCAAAGCCCGCTGCCACGATCAGCTTGCGGTTCGGGCTGGCCGGATTTTGCGGCACGACTGCCTGTTCCGTGACGGTGATCCGTTGCCCGCGCGATTGTGCTTCGATCTGGTCGCCAGTTCGCGCTTCGGCGAGGCTAGCGGTCGCCTGGCTATATTGGAGGCGCAGGTTGTCGTAATCGCGTTCAAGCGTGCCGAGGGCGATTGAATTCGTTGGCGTCGCGTCGATCGACTCCGCCAGCGCGTTCAGCTCTTGTTCGATAAGCTGTCGTTGATCTGCGATGAACGCGATCTGGCCGTCGATATCGGAAAGTTGCAGTTCAAAGGCTGTCACATTGGGCGAGGTCTCAGTCCCGAGGCCAAGCCTGATATTTGCAGCTTCCAAAGCGGCGATCTGCGCTTCAAGCGATTTGATCCGGGGGTTTTCCGGCGAATAGATCACCAGCGCCGACGCCAGTTGATCTTTCAACTGCTGCAACTGGCGCTGCTCGGGCGTCAGGCTGTCGCCGCGGATGTCGAGCCGCCCGGTGCGGTCATAGATTTCGACGAGCCGCGCACGGCGGTCGCGAAGACCGGACAGTTCGCGTTCCAACTGCAACGCGCGTTCTTGTAGCGAAGACTGGCGATTGCGTCGGTATTCAAGACTGTCGGGCAGGGCATCCTTGTGCTGTTCTTTGAAGGACAGGATGCGGCCACCCTGACGGGCCAATTCTTCGTCAAGCCGCGCGACTTCCTGCACGAAAAAATCGAGCGTTTCGCTGGCTACGGATGTCCGCATCTCGACGTTCTGTTGCAGGATTTGCGTGACGAGCTCATTCGTGACTTGCGCCGACAATTCACCCGAGGACGCCGCGAAAGACACATTCACGAAGGACGCGCGGTTCAGCATCCCCAGCGGCAGGTCGATATTGATGCGCCGTTGCATATCTTCGACGATGGCGTCGGGCGTCATCCCTTCCTGATCCGCGTGCACACCGAATTGGCGTGACAGGTCGAGAAGGTTCGACCGCGTCAAAAGCCGCTGCTGGATGACCTCAAGAATCTCGACAACGCCGGTTTGCACAGTCGATGACGCTAATTCGCCCGGAATCTGGGGCGATTCGACGACGAGCCGCGCTTCGGCGTAGTAGACGGGCGGTAGGGTGTAGGCGAGTGTCAGGCCGCCGATGGTTCCGGCCAGAGTGAAAAAGATAAAGTAATGAATGCGTCTAAGAAATAAAGAAAAGTAGAATTTAATGTTTTGAATCATCGAAGTAAGTCATCTTTGTTAACAAGGTCGCTGGCGCCAAAAAATGCACCGTCGTCCAAAACTCGCTGCACCGTCGCCTGCGTCACGCTCTTCTGTTGCTTCGCGAACGAGTAAACCATCGCAAGGTCACAGAGCTGATTGACGAGTCTGGGTACACCACCCGTGACCTCATATACAAGATTCGTGGCCGTTGGGCTGAAAAAATTGCGCTTGGCCCCTGCGACATCAAGGCGGTGCGCGACGTATTTCCGAACGGTTTTCGCATCCATCGCTGTCAGGTGAAAATTCGCGGCGACACGCTGCGCGAACTGGCGCATGTCGGCGCGGCCAACGATATCGCGCAGTTCGGGCTGACCAACCAAAACAAGCTGCAACAGTTCATCCTTGTTGGAGTTGATGTTGGTAAACATCCGCAGTTCTTCCAGCGACTCTCGGCTGAGGTTCTGCGCCTCGTCAAAGATCAGGACGACCCGATTGCCCTGCGAATATTCATCAATCAGGTAGGTCTGGAATTCGGAAAACAGATCGACATAGGTCGATTCCGGGTTCGCCGGCTGGTCAAGTGCCATCAGAACCCAGCGCAGCAATTCGCCACGCGAGCCATGCGCGTTTGAGATCATGCCAACCTTCACGCCGCCATCCAGCTTTTTCAGAAGGTGATGGACCAACGTGGTTTTCCCAGCGCCAACTTCACCCGTAATCAGGGTGATCGGGGCGCGGGTGATGATGCCGTATTCCAGCATCGTGTAAGCGCGGCGGTGAACGTCGGACCAGAACAAAAAATCAGGATCCGGAACAAGTGAAAAAGGGCGTTCGGTCAGGCCAAAATGCGATGTATAAATATCAAGAGAGCTGCTGCCGGGCTGCTCCGTCGAATGGTCAGATGGTGAGATATTCACAGCCTCCCCTTGCTGGGCCCGCAGTAATCCCGCGAAGCTATCGTTCTTCGAATACTCGTTCATATCCGATCCCGGAGCATTCGATAAGGTATCTGCATAACGTGTTTCGCCGCTTTCGGCATCATCCAAATACGGCCGGTGGCGAAATACCCACTTATGCGACAAATCGGGCGATTCAAGAACAAGGGCAGGGCGTCTAACACGTTGATGATCCGTCAAAGATGATCTGTTTTCACAGACTCGTGGCTGTCGGGTGTATCTTACATGTTCGTTCATGAATCCAACCTTCGACAAAGCGCAAACCTAATGCGAACGGCACGCGCTGCAAAGTTCGCCGCGTGCAATCTCGTAGAAGTTGCGTGGCCCCAATTGTTCTTCCAGCCCTCTTTTTCGCAAGACAATCGGGCAAAAACAAGGCGTTACAGAATCGTGACCGTTCGACTGTGTTATCGGGTCAACAGCGCGACTGGCTGAGGGGCGATTCAACCGCTATCGGCGTGATTGAAATTGGTCCGGATTCGGCCTGTTTCGCGATGTGCAATAATGCGAAACGGGGCGTCGCTTTGATGCCAGAACCCGGACGGCCATTCGGGCTGTGCTAAAATTCATCGGCTGTCAGCCGCAGTCTGGGATGGAAAATCGTCCAGAATGGGATAGATCAGCACGACGGTATCATCGAACGGAAGACGCAATGCTGCGGCGATCACGACTATTCTTATCTACTAGCGTTTTGTTTCTTGGCCTGTTTTTGGCGGGATGTGAGGATTCGAAAGAACGCGCGGAGCGGCATTTCCAATCCGGTGTTGAATTGCTTGAAGCGGGCGATGTCGACCGCGCCGTGGTCGAATTTCGCAACGCGCTGAAATACGACGATAGCCATAAAGAGGCGCGACTGGCCTATGCCAAGGCAGAACGCGAACGTGGCGATATTCAGGAAGCATTCAGCCAGTATTTGCGGGCCGTCGAATACTACCCCGACTCGCTTGAGGCGCATGTCGCGCTAACCCGCATGTCGATCGAATACCACCGCTGGGATATTGCAGAGCGCCACAATGATTTTGCGTTAAAGCTCGCCCCTGATGATCCAGAGGTCGTGTTCCTGAACGCAGCGCTTGAGTATCGCTATGCGATGGTTGCGAACAACGCCGGCGCTGCGGAGGAGCCTGTTGCGATTGCCAACGAGGTGATCGAACGGGATCAGCATGACCCCCTCGCGTGGCGCATCGTGATTGATGATCCGCTGACCCGTGGCGATCTGCCCGCGGCACTCGCCGAAGTGAACACCGCGCTGGGCTTCCTGCCCGGGCGCTATGAGCTTCACACGATCAAGCTGCGTATCCTCAATGAAATGGGCGACCTCGACGGTGTGGGCGACACACTGAAGGTGATGACGCAGCAATTCCCGAACGATGAGGACGCGCGGAACCTGCTGCTCACCTGGTATATCGAACAAGAGGATATTGAAGGCGCCGAAACATTCTTGCGCCAGATTGCCGACGCCCCCGGTGCGACGATCGGCCAGAAACTTATCGTCGTGGATTTCCTTCGCCAGACGGTGGGCCGTGCCGCCGCAACGGCAGAGGTTGAGCGCCTGATCGCAGACGACTCGACGAACGTGACCTATCAGGCGGCACAGGCGAGCATCCTGTTTGAAGACGGAGAGACGGATCGCGCCATCGCCCAGATGCAGGACATCCTGAACGATCGCGCAGCGTCCGAAGAAACCTCAAACCTGCGGATCATTCTGGCGCGGATGTTGATGAATGCCGGAAACGAAGCCGACGCCCGCGCCGAGGTGGACAAGATACTTACGGCTGAAGAGGGGCACGTCGAGGCGCTCAAGATGAAAGCGGCCTGGTTGATCGAGGATGGTCAATCCAGCGACGCCGTTGTTTCGCTGCGTCGAGCACAGGGGCAGGCGCCTCGTGACCCCGAGATCATGCTGTTGATGGGCCGCGCGCACGAACGCGCTGGCGCGCGTGAACTGGCGGGCGAACGCTATGCCTTGGCCGTTGAGCTGTCGGGCGGCGCGGTCGAGGAAACCCTGACCTACGCGGCCTTCCTGATGGCGGATGAACGACTGGAGGCGACCGAAGCCGTCTTGCGCGACGCCCTGAACGTCGCGCCCGGCGATGTTCGCCTGCTGGCCGCGATGGGTGACGTTCAGTTGCAAAAACGGAACTGGTCGCTGGTCGAACAGATCATCGAAAAACTCCACAGCGCCGACACGCCCGCCTCAACACAAGCCGCCAACACGATCCAATCTGAACTGTTGCTGGCGCAAAACCGGCTTGAGGACGCGATGACCTTTCAGCGGGATCTGACCGTTTCAACCGGGGCTTTGGCGCGGCTGGTGCAAGAGCTAGTGGACGACGAACGATATAACGCGGCGATCAGCTTTCTTGATGAGCGGCTGAAAAACGCGCCGGGCGATCCGACCATGCGGTTTCTGCTCGCACGGGTGTATGGCGAGGCCGATCAATTCGACGAAGCCGAAGCGATCTATCGTGAGTTGCTGAACGAATTTCCGGGTGCCGACCGCCCGCTGCAAGGGCTGCATCGATTGCTTGAGGAGCAGGGCCGCGATACGGAAGCGCAAGCGTTGATCGACGATGCTATCGCCGCCGCGCCGGATGCGATCACCCCGCGCCTCGTGAAAGCCGCGCGGCTGGAGGAGGAGGGCGATATCGAAGGCGCGATCGCGATCTACGAAGGGCTTTATGAACAGGACGATACCAACGTGATCGTCGCCAACAATCTTGCCAGCCTGCTTGCGACCTATCACGGCGACGAGGACAGTCTGGGGCGAGCCGCGCAAATCGCCCAACCCCTCAGCGGGTCAGAGATTCCGGCATTTCAAGACACCTATGGCTGGATCGAGTACCGGCGCGGGAATTATGCCGACGCGCTGTCATACCTCAAACCCGCGTCCGAGAGCCTGTCTGACGACGCGATGGTTCAGTATCATCTGGGCATGACCTATGTGGCGCTCGACCGAAAACGCGACGCAAGACATGCGTTCACCCGCGTGTTGGAGATTGCAGGCGACAGCGATCAGCCGCAGTTTGCTGAGGCCCGGAGGCTGCTAAGCGAGCTGGCCGAGGAATAGTCGCTGACGCGGGGCTAACCGGGGGGTGAATCCTTGCTGGGAGGCGAGCATTTTCAGGCGGCCATTCTCCGCCGATCAGGTCATGATTGTTAGGTGAGCGCGTATCAAAATGGCTATTTTGGCTCGATTGTTGTGATTTTCGAAACGATGTGCGAGCGGGCATTGTCTTGGGACCGCCTGCGATTTTGCGACGGACAGAAGTTATAAAAATTCATTAAACACAGATTGTTAATGTGTTTATGTGGGGCGAAAATCTGGTAATCCCAGCGGTTCGTGACGGACCTCCGTTGTCTTCCTGACGCACCACATAGGATTATGGCGAGAGATAGGCGAAAGTTCGCTTGTGTCACCGTTATATTTCCGTTAACCCTTAGGTGTGTTTCGAAAGCTGTTTTTTAGCTACTAATATTGAGGTTGTGTTTTTATGTCCTACCTAGGCAAAATAATTCCAGCAGTAGCCCTTGCTCTGGGCCTCGCGATTTCTCCGACATCTTCCGATGCTGCGACGTTCACCGTCGATCTGGATAACTCGTCCGTTTCCGTTGTCAGAACGTCTGGCTTTGGTCACGTGAGTGGCGCTCTGGCGCTTGAAGATGGTTACACGTTTGATGTCGATACAGGCGACACCAACACGTTCGACTTCCTTCGGTTCTCGACCAACAGCCGTTTCCTTTTCGGTGACTTCAGCATCCAGGCGACCCTCGCCTTCCTCGCACCTGAGGAATTCAGCGTCGGGTCCAGCGGTATTATGAACGCGGTATCACTTTTGGGTTCGATTTCGGCGGGCACGCTGAACTGGACCGGCGTTCCGACTGAGTTCACGCTAGCTGACGGGTCGACCATCGGCGTCAATTTCCAAGGGGGCCGCAGCGTGTTCCTTGGTAATTCGATCACCACCACAGCATCCGTTACGGGTATCGACATCGTCGACGCACCCGCACCGGTTCCGCTGCCTGCAGCGGGCTTCCTGCTTCTGGGCGCGCTTGGTGGTCTGGGTCTGATGCGTCGCCGCAAAAAGGCCTAAACGCCAAATCAAGTGTTAATTGGGAACGGGCGATCTTAGGTCGCCCGTTTTCTTTTGCGGTGACGCAGTTCAATCGGCTGAGGGGTCGCCCCTGGACGATGGATCATAGGCGACAAGCTCGACGGTGTTGCCATCCGGGTCTTGCGTGAAAATTCCGCGCCAGCCGATCCAGTCGAATTCCTCAATTCGGTATGGCTGCTTCAGGCTCTCATACCAAGCAATAACGGCGTCCTGTTCCTGATAGGAAACGGTCAGCGCGATGTGGTGAAGCGATGAAGCCGCGCCAGTGGCGGGCTTGTCGCCGTCCGCCCGAAACAGCGCCAGCACGCAGGTATGCCCGGCGTAGCCGTCGGCCACCTTCAAAAACACAATATCGCGCCGATGTCCCCCGGGCAGTGGGCTCAGGCCGATGACGTCCCGATAGAAGGACACCATCGCATCGATGTTTTCGCATCGAATAGCGATTTCGCCCAACGCACGGGGTTTGAATTTGCGTTCGATTTCCATTTACGGAAACTCGCATGCCGAAAGCCGTAAAACAATGTCAGAGCGCGGCGGCACCCGTGGGTGTCTCGCGAGGCGTCGTGTCACTTAACAAAGCGGTGATCCGGTCCTCTATATCGGCTTTGCGAAGCGGTTTGGTCAGATAGTAATCAATCCCCGCCGCGATAATGTCGTCCGCGTCGCCCTGCATCGCGTGGGCGGTCATGGCGACGATGGGGACGGGGGTGCGGTCGCCCTCCGCCTCTATCGCGCGGATGCGTTGCGCGGCGGCCTTCCCATCGACGACGGGCATGGAGATATCCATGAAGACGATGTCAGGCTTGAAGGTATGGTAGGCGGCGACCGCCTCCTCCCCATTGGTGGCGAATTCGACGATTGCGTTAAGCGCACGGACCATTCTCGCGAAGACCAGTCGGTTCGTCTTGTTGTCTTCGGCGGCGAGGATTTTGATGCGACTGCCTTCGATGGGAGGCAGCGGTGGGCGCTCCTCCGCCATGTTATCCGGCTCCGGAACATGCCGCAAAATCTCATGCACATCGCGCCGGGACATGGGTTTTTTCAGCACGGACACCACGTTTGCTCCGTCAAAATCATCGGCCTTCATGCCGCCGAGCGATGAGAGCAGGATAATCTGCGTCGTCGGCAAATCATCCGCAAGTGTCCTGGTAAGGTCATGTGGGTCGACATTGGGCATATCTGCCTCAGCCAGAATAAGGTCGATATCAGCGGCGTGCGCGCCTCGGAACGCGTCAACGCTTTTGAAGCATTGAACGTTGACGCCGAACACGGACAATTGCCGATTGAGGATCATTCCCGTCATCTGGTTTGCCGCAATAATCGCGACGGATTTTAGGTCGGAGGGCAGGTTCGGCGGGATGACATCGCCACCGCCGGACCGCGGCAGTTTCAGCGCGACGCCAAAGCACGAACCCTCCCCATCGACGGAATCGACCCAAATCTCGCCGCCCATCAGCTCGACAAGCTGCTTGGTGATCGACAGCCCCAGACCGGTGCCATCGAATTTGCGGTTCCGGTCGTTTTCGACCTGATTGAACTCTCCGAATATGTGATCGACCATGCCGTCGGCGATCCCGATCCCGGTATCTTCAACCGAAATGTGCAATTGCGTCGTGCCCGTATCGCTGACCTCAAGCCCGACGACCCGGACGATGACGTGCCCATCAGCCGTGAATTTCACCGCGTTTCCGATCAGGTTGGTCAGTATTTGTCGGATGCGCCCGGCATCGCCGACATAGCGGCTGGGCAGAAGCACGTCGAAGTCGAGCAGCAGGTCGATACCCTTTTCCCGTGCAGTTGGCAGCAGCAGGGTCAGAACCTCGTTGATCGACTGTTCCAGATCGAAATGATCCTCTTTCAGTGACAACTTCCCCGCCTCAATCTTCGAATAATCAAGGATGTCGTTGATTATGACCAGCAGCGCCTCGCCGGACTTCTTGATGGTTTCGACGTAGAGCGCCTGTTCCTCGCAAAGCTCGGATTCCTGCAATAGTTCTGCCATCCCGACCACGCCATTCATCGGCGTCCTGATCTCATGGCTCATGTTGGCAAGGAACGCGGACTTCGCGCGGTTCGCGGCTTCCGCCCGTTCGCGGGCTTCTTTCAGTTCCACCTCATGCCGGATGGTTTCGGTGATATTGATAGCGAGCGATACCGTATCCCCGTCGGGCGAACGCCTGTCGATCAGCTTGATGTATTCGCCGTTAAACAGCTTGACGGTGCGCGGTTCGGGATCATGGCCGTTCCAACGCTCAAGCATTTCAGCCTGCCATTCGGCGGAGGGTTGGGTCCCGAGGTCAACGATGCCCTCTTCGGCAATCAGTTCAAGCGCGCGGCCGTATTTCAGGCCGGGGCGGACCTCTTCAATTCCGTCAAATACAGCCAGATAGGCACTGTTCGCCGTCACCATCCGATGATCGGAGTCGAACACCGCGAAGCCATCCTGAATGGTCTGGATCGAATCCCAAAGCCTGCGTTCGGCGATCCGTAGATCAGATCGGACTTGCGTATTCTCGCCCTTCAACGCCTCGGCCTCTGACCTGACCTGCTCAACCTCCTGCCGTTTTACGACGATCTCATCCGACAGGGCGCGGGCGCGGTGGCTGAGTTTTTCGTTCGCTGCAAACAGTTCGGCCTGCTTCAATTCAAGCAACCGTTCCGCCGCAAGGCGCCCGCGCCGTTCCTGAGCAAGCGTATCCATCAGGCTCATCCGCGACCTCCGAAAATTAGACTCAATCTGGCGGAAACAATTCCAGAACTCTGTGAACAGCCTCTTAATGCGCGTCGGCAGGAATCGTTGCGCCACCTTGGGTGGCGTGTCACGATCCCTTCAAATCCGGCCGGAGGATATGGTATGCGCATTCTGCTGAAATCCCTTTTTATCGTTCTATTTATGTCGCTTAGTGTTCAGGCAGAGGATGCGGTGCCTGAGCGGCGGCTGGCATTGACGCGAGACCTCGATTTCTACGGCGCGGATCTTCAGAACGTGTTTGATACGACGCTTGAGGCCTGCCAGCGGATTTGCCTGACCAACCCTGACTGCTCTGCCTTCACCTTCAACGCACGGTCCAACGCCTGTTTTCCAAAGCGGGATATCACCGATGCACAACCTTATGAGGGGGCGGTGTCGGGCCGGATCTTGCGGACCGACGACGCGGTTCTGGCGCAGGCGGGTGATCGGCAGGCAGAGCTGTCTTTCCTCTCCGAAGGGGATTTCAACAATGCCCTGCAACTCGCCCAGAATCTCGGGCAGATGCACGTCACCGGCGAATGGACGGCGGAGGATCACCTGCGTGCGGCGGAGGCCCGAAAAGCGGCGAATGATACGCTCAATGCGCTGGCCTTCGTCGGTGCCGCGCTGAACCTCACGGATGCGTCTGATCTGTGGCTGGAATACGCACGCCTGTCGCTTGAGCAGTCGGAGAAGGACAATAACAACCGCGGCACCTTTCAGGCACGGGCGCTGTCTGCCGCAACGAACGCCTATCTTCGCGCGGATGGTGCGGGTGAACGAGCGTCTGCCCTGTCGGTGCTCGCGCAGGCGCTTGAACGGCGCGGTCGGGGGCGCGACATGATCCCGGCGCTGCGACTGGCGCAGGCGGTGCAGCCACGCGATGACGTCGCGCGGATGCTCGACGATGCGATTGGCAAATACGGGTTTCGGATCACCGAACACACCGTCGACAATGATGCGGCAGAGCCGCGCATCTGCGCCGTCTTCTCCGAACCGATCATTCAGGCGGGCACCGATTACACCCCGTTTGTTCAGCTTGAGGACTCCGGTCTAAGCGTCACCCATGATGGCAGTCAGGTCTGCGTTGACGGCGTCGAACACGGCGCGCGCTACCGCGTGGTGTTCCGGGCCGGGCTTCCTGCGGCAAGTGGCGAGGAACTCTCCAAACCGGTTGAACTGAACCTTTACGTTCGGGATCGGTCGCCGGATATCCGGTTCTCTGGCCGTGCCTATGTGTTGCCGAAAACCGGTGACGCCGCGCTTCCGATTGAAACCGTCAACCTTGAAACCGTTGACCTGACCTTGCGCCGGGTCAGCGACCGTAACCTGCTGCGCGCGATACAGGACGATTACTTCGGTCGCCCGATGAGCTTCTGGCAGGAGCGCAGCTTTGCCTCCAACATTTCCGAGACACTCTGGGAAGGTGTCGGCGATGTTGAGATGGAACTGAACCGAGATATGACGACACGCTTGCCGTTGGGTGAGGTCATCGCCGGGCTTGACGCTGGCATCTACGCGCTGACGGCCAAGGTGCCAGGTGGGGATAGTGACTCCCCCACCGCGACGCAGTGGTTCGTGTTGTCGGATCTGGGGGTCGCAACCCTGTCCGGGACGGACGGGATGCACGTTTTTGTTCGCTCGCTCCGCTCTGCCGATCCGAAGCCTGGGGTGACGGTCAGGCTATACTCCCGCGCCAATGTGGAACTGGGAAAGGTCGAAACCGATGCCGACGGCTACGCCCATTTCAACGCGGCGCTGACCGAAGGGCAGGCGGGATCGGCCCCGGCGCTGGTCACGGTCGCCGAGGGGGATGAGAACATCGCGTTCCTGTCCCTGACCGACCCGGAGTTTGATCTCTCTGATCGCGGCGTCGAAGGGCGCGCGCCTGCCGAGGCGATTGACGTGTTCCTGACCACGGACCGCGGCGCATACCGTGCTGGCGAAACGGTTCACGCGACCGCGCTGGCCCGCTCCGCGACCAGCGAAGCGCTTGGCGGGTTGCCATTGACGGCGGTGCTGACCCGACCCGATGGGGTGGAATACAGCCGTCAAACCTCCACGAACGACCGGGCGGGCGGCCATGTCTTTGACATGCCCATCATAGCGAGCGCCCCGCGTGGCACCTATCGGCTTGACCTTTACGCTGACCCGGAAGCCCCGGCGCTGACCCGCGCGAGCTTTCTGGTCGAGGATTTCCTGCCGGAGAGGATTGATTTCGACCTTGCCCTTCCAGACACCCCTCTGCGGCTAAGCGATACGCCCGCCCTCAAGATTGATGCGCGCTACTTGTTCGGGGCACCCGGCGCCGATCTGCCGATTGAGGGCGAGGTGTCCGTTCGCCCCGCCGAAGGCTTGCCAAGCTTCCCCGGCTACGTGTTCGGTCGCCACGACAATCCGCTTCAGGCGCGGGTAGATACGCTGCCGTTCGGGCAAAAGACCGACTCGGCGGGGCAGGCAACCTTGCCCGTTGCGTTCCCGGAGTTTGAAACCTCTGTTGACCGACCACTAGAGGCGCGGCTGACCGTGCGCGTCTCCGAAGGCTCCGGTCGTCCGGTAGAGCGAGAGATCACGAAACGGCTCGCCCCCGATGGCCCGATGATCGGGGTGAAGCCCCTGTTTGATGGTATTGTTTCAGAAGGCGGAGAGGCTTCGTTCAACGTCATCGGCATCGACGCGACGGAGTCCCTGACACCGATGCGGGTTCGCTGGACAATCAACCGCGTCGACACGCGCTATCAGTGGTATCAGCTTTACGGCAACTGGAATTGGGAGCCGACAACAACACGCACCCGCGTCGCCTCGGAAGAAGTGCAGCTTGGGGCCGACCCCTTAACAGTCTCTGCCCCAGTCAACTGGGGGCAATACGAAATCGCGGTCGAGCGGTTGGATGGCGAATACGCGTCAACCTCCACCACGTTCTACGCCGGTTGGTATGCGCCGGCGGATGCGACGGCGACCCCGGACACGCTTGAGGTGTCTTTGGACAAACCGGCCTACGCCTCTGGCGAAACGGCGACATTGCGCGTTGTGCCGCGCTATGCCGGGAAGGCGCTGATCACCGTAATGTCGAACCGCCTGATCCACATGGAAACGGCAGAGCTGACGGAGGGCGAAAACCTCGTGCCGTTGACCGTCACCGATGAATGGGGCGCGGGCGCCTATGTGACGGCGACCGTCATTCGGCCAATGGAAACGGCGGCGGGTCACAACCCGGCGCGGGCGCTCGGCCTCAGCTACGCGAGTGTCGATCCCGGCGAACACCTACTGACCGCCGCGTTCGACGTTGAAGACGAAGCCGCCCCGCGCGGCCCGCTTGACGTTGCCCTGCGCGTGGATGGGATGGCCGAGGGCGATACCGCCTATGCGACCATCGCCGCCGTTGATGTTGGCATCCTGAACCTGACCGGCTTTGATGCCCCCGATCCGTCGGGTCACTATTTCGGTCAGCGCAAGCTCGGGATGGCGATCCGCGATGTTTACGGGCGTCTGATTGACGGGTCCAACGGCGCGATGGGGGCCGTGCGGTCCGGCGGGGATGCCGGGAACAAAGCCCGCCTGCAAGCGCCGCCGCCGACAGAAGAACTCGTCGCGTATTTCTCCGGCCCGATTGAGGTCGGGGCGGATGGGTTGGCCCCCACCAAGTTCGATCTGCCGTCATTCAACGGCACCGTGCGCCTGATGGCGGTTGTCTGGTCTGAGACAGGCGTTGGCGAAGCCACCGCCGATGTTCTGGTGCGCGACCCGGTCGTCGTGACCGCAAGCCTGCCACGCTTCATGTCGCCCGGCGATGAAACGCGGATGTTGCTGGAAATCGTCCACGCCAAAGGACCAGCGGGCCGCGTGGGTCTTGATGTGTCCTCTGACGGCGTGACGCTTGGTGCCGTCCCGTCTGGCGTGGACATCGCGGAGCAAGGTAAGCAGGTCATCTCTGTCCCGATCACGGCAGGGGATGTTGGAATTCATACAATCTCCGTCGGGTTGACGACGCCGGACGGCAAGGGGCTGTCCAAGACGCTGTCCCTTCCGGTGCAGATCAACGATCCGGAGATCGCGCGCACCTCTCGCCTGTCGCTTGCGCCGGGGGACACCTTTACGCTCGATGCTGACGCCTTCGCCGGGCTGCACGGCGGCACCGGCTCTGCCACACTGTCGGTCGGACCCATCGCGCGGTTCGATGCGCCGGGGCTTTTGCTGGCGCTGGATCGCTATCCCTACGGCTGCACGGAGCAGGTGGCATCCCGCGCGATGCCGCTGCTTTACCTCGACGAAGTCGCGCAGGCGATGGGGCTGGCGAACCGCGATCAAGTCGCCCTTCGGATCGAACAGGCGATTGACGAGGTGCTGACCAACCAAAGCTCCAACGGGGCCTTTGGACTCTGGCGGCCGGGCAGCGGTGATTTCTGGCTCGACGCTTATGTCAGCGATTTCCTGTCCCGCGCCCGCACCCAAGGGTTTGAGGTGCCGGATCGTGCCTTCCGGCAGGCGATGGATAACCTGCGCAACCGCGTCAACTATGCGCCCGATTTCGACAAAGGGGGCGAGGATGTCGCCTATGCCCTCTACGTCCTCGCCCGCGAAGGGGCCGCCGCGACGGGTGATCTGCGCTACTACGCGGATGTGAAGCGCGACGCGTTCGCGACGCCGCTGGCCGCCGCGCAACTGGGCGCGGCACTTGCGAGCTATGGCGATCAGACACGGGCGGATACGATGTTTACACAGGCCGCGCGACTGATGGCGCGACCGGATAGCCCCACGCGACCCGTCTGGCGCGTCGATTATGGTACCGAACTGCGCGATACGGCAGCCGTCCTGACGCTGGCGGTGGAGGCGGGCAGCGATGTCATCGACCGGGACGCCTTTGCGGATCGCATATCGCCGCTGCAAGGTGCATCGCAACGCTCAACGCAGGAGGCGATGTGGACCCTCCTCGCCACGAACGCGATGCTGAAGTCGCCGGATATGGAGGGCTTCACGGTGAACGGTGAGCCTGTCGATGGGCCGCTTGTCCGGGTGCTTGAAGATGATGCAGACGCACCGATAGCGGTGGCCAACAACACCGACCGGGACGCGACCGTTACCGTGACGACATTCGGTATCCCGTCCGAACCGGTCGGTGCGGGCGGCGACGGATACACTATCAACCGACGCTACTACACGATGGAGGGGGAAGAGGTTTTGACTGACGCGATGGTGTCTGGCGAACGCTATGTCACCGTTCTGCGGGTCTCGCCGTTCGGCCAAAGCGAGGCGCGGTTGATCGTAAACGATCCGCTTCCGGCGGGGCTTGAGATCGACAATCCAAACCTGATGCGGGGTGGTGACGTTTCGGCGCTCGATTGGTTAGAGCTTTTGGCCGACGTGCAGAACGCCGAATTCCGGCAGGATCGTTTTATCGCCGCTGTCGATTGGCGGTCCGACAAACCGTTTGAGCTTGGCTATATCGTCCGCGCAGTCTCTCCCGGCAGTTTCCATCACCCAGCGGCGAGTGTTGAGGATATGTATCGCCCCGCCTTCCGCGCCCGCACCGACGCGGGTCGGGTGATCGTCGCGGAATGAAACGGCGCGCGCTTTTCCTTTTGGCGGTCGCCCTTTGGGGCGTCGGGCTTGCGGGGGATGCGCTTGACCGATGGGTTGCGGCGACGGTTCTGCCACCACTGATCGTCGAAACATCGGCTGAGGTCAGGGCGCGCGACGGCACGTTGCTGCGCGCCTACACGGTGGCCGATGGGCGCTGGCGGATGGCGACGACGCTCGCCGGAACTGACCGTCGCTATATCGACATGCTGCTCGCCTATGAGGACAAGCGGTTCTACGACCACAACGGCGTCGATATTCTGGCGATGATCCGTGCAGTGGGGCAGGCGGCGTGGAACGGAGAGGTCGTGTCAGGCGGATCGACCCTGACGATGCAGGTCGCGCGGATGCTGGAAGACAGCGGCACCGGGCGATGGGAGGGTAAAATCCGGCAGATCCGCGTCGCGCTGGCGTTGGAGCGTCGGCTGAGCAAGGATCAGATCCTTGAATTCTACCTCAACCGGGCGCCATTTGGGGGCAACCTTGAAGGGGTCCGATCGGCCACGCGCGCCTATTTCGGCAAAGACCCGAGGCGGCTGACACCTGCCGAGGCCGCGCTGTTGGTCGCGCTGCCGCAATCCCCCGAAACCCGCCGACCGGATCGGTTCCCCGAACGGGCGGAGGAGGCGCGGCGGCGCGTCTTGGCGAGAACCACCCGCGCCCACGTTCTTTCACCCGACATGGCTGCGGTCGCCCGCCGCGCACCAATCCCCACCGCGCGGGCGAGGTTTCCGATGCGTGCCCCCCACCTTGCCGACCGCGCCCTGGCGGATGACCCAACCGCGACGATCCACGACCTGACGATTGACGCGGGCCTGCAAGGGGCGCTGGAATCCCTCGCGGCCGATGCCGCGCGATCATCTGGCAATCGGCTTTCCATCGCGATCCTCGTCGCGGATCATCAAACCGGAGAGATCTTGGCCTCTGTCGGGTCTGCCGCCTATCGCGGGGATCGCCGTGACGGGTTCGTCGATATGACCCGTGCACTTCGCTCACCGGGATCGACGTTAAAACCGCTGATCTACGGCATGGCGTTTGAAGAAGGGCTCGCGCATCCCGAAACCTTGATTGAGGATCGCCCGACAGCGTTCGGCACCTATGTTCCGCAAAACTTCGATGGCCAGTTTCGCGGGACCGTGCGCGCCAGCGATGCGTTGCAACAGTCGCTGAACATCCCGGTGATTGCACTGACCGACGCGCTCGGCCCCACCGCATTGCTGAACCGGATGCGCCGGGCCGGGATGGAGCCGGTGGTTCCCGGTGGACGCCCCGGCCTGGCGATTGCGCTGGGCGGGATTGGCGTGACGCTTGAAGACCTCGTGACGCTTTACGCCGGGATCGGCCACGGTGGGCAGCAGCAAACCTTGCAGTGGCGTGTTGGGGTAACATCAGAAAATCCGCCCCGCGCCGTGCTGTCGGCTGAGGCCGCGTGGCAGGTCGGGCATATCCTTTCCGGTTTGGCCCCACCGCCAAACGCGCCGCTCAATCGCCTTGCCTACAAAACCGGCACGTCTTACGGGCACCGGGACGCGTGGGCGATTGGCTTTGACGGTCGGCATGTCGTCGGCGTCTGGATGGGTCGCCCGGATGGAACACCCGTTCCGGGAGCGTTCGGTGGCGACCTTGCCGCGCCGGTGCTGTTTGACGCCTTCGCCCGCCTGAAGTCAGCGCTTGATCCGCTGCCAGCACCACCCCCGGCGACATTGCTTGTCAGCACCGCAGACCTGCCGCCGCCCCTGCAGCGTTTCCGGCCGCGTGGCGCAGTGTTTGAACGCCAGATCGACGGCCCCGATATCGCCTTCCCGCCGGACGGAGCGGTTATTGCCGCCGACGGCAGCCTGACTGTCAAGGTCAGAAACGGCACAGCGCCATTCACGTGGCTTGTCAACGGGGCGCCCGTTGTGATCGCCACACGCGAGTTTCAGTCGAATATCGGCGCGGTCGGGCCGGGATTTCTGCGCCTGTCGGTGATCGACGCAACCGGGCGGGCGTCGCGGGTGAATGTCTCGCTTGAATAACCCTAGTGCTTTGCCGCCATCGCGTTCAGCAGATCATCCAGCGCACCCCTGAATGTCGCGCCGTCCTCGCCCAGATGCGCCAGAAGCTCTTGTTCAAAGCCCCGCGCGACCGGGGCGAGTTGATCGATCATCTCCCGCCCCTTGTCGGTCAGTTGCAGTTCCACCAGCCGCCGATCTGACCGGTTCTCGGATTTGGAGATATACCCCGCCGCCTCAAGCCGCCCGGCGGCGCGGCTGACCTTGGATTTATCCATATCGACCCTGCGGTGAATTTCGCGCACGCTTACCGACCCTTCCTGGCTTAGATGTGCGACGACGCGCCATTCAGGTGTCGAAATTCCAAACTTCTCAATATAATGGGCGGAAAACGCGCGGCTGACGCGGGATGCGGCGACGGCAAGCTGGTAGGGCAGAAACTCATCAAGTTTGAAATCCGTCACGGCTTTCTCCGGGGTCGTTGCAAGTGATATGACTGCATGTTTTCCGCCCGCAAGGCAAGCCGTTGACAGTGCCGACCCCAAGGCGCACGGTCAGCCGAAGCGGAGTGCGGGGGTGATGCCGTCTGCTTGAAGGCCTGGGCCGTTGAGTCTATTCGATCAAAAGCCGCGCCGCGAAAGGAACCACAATGACACAGCAATTCTTGGATCATCTGACAGAGACCCTTAGCGAGATTGAGACCGACGGCCTGATGAAGCGCGAGCGGGCGATCACGTCGCCCCAAGGCGGTCGGATCACTGTCGATTTCAAAGGCCATACCCATGAGAACGTCGTGAACCTGTGCGCGAACAACTACCTTGGCCTTGCCGATCATCCGACCCTCATCAATGCCGCGAAGCTGAGCCTTGATGACCATGGGTTCGGCATGGCGTCGGTCCGCTTCATCTGCGGCACACAAGATATTCACCGCCAGTTGGAACACCGCATCGCGCAGTTCCTGAAAAAGGACGATGCAATCCTGTTCGCCGCGTGTTTCGACGCGAATGGCGGGTTGTTCGAACCGCTGCTTAGCGCGGAGGACGCGATCATCTCCGACGCGCTGAACCACGCGTCGATCATTGACGGAATCCGGCTCTGCAAGGCGAAGCGGTATCGCTACGCGAACTCGGATATGGATGAGCTTGAGGCGCGGCTGAAAGAGGCCCGCGCGGACGGCGCCCGGTTCATCATGATTGCAACCGACGGCGTGTTTTCGATGGATGGTTATTTGGCGAAACTGCCGGAAATCACTGCCCTCGCCGAAAAGTATGAGGCGCTGGTGATGGTCGATGACTGCCACGCCACGGGCTTCATGGGTCCGAAGGGGCGCGGAACCCCGGCGCATTTCAAGGTCGATGTCGATATCATGACCGGCACGTTGGGCAAGGCGCTGGGTGGCGCTATTGGCGGCTATATCGCCGGGCCGCAAAAAGTGATTGACCTGCTGCGCCAACGGGCGCGGCCCTATCTGTTCTCAAATTCCCTGCCGCCGTCGGTCGTGATGGCCGGAATCGCTGCGCTTGATCTGGTCGAGGAGGGCGACGACCTTCGCCAAAAGCTGTTCGACAACACCGCCTATTGGCGGGCGGGGCTGACCGATCTTGGGTTTGACCTGTTGCCCGGTGAACATCCGATTGTTCCGGTGATGCTCGGCGACGCAAGGCTAAGTCAGGACATGGCAACTTGGCTGTTCAAGGAAAGCGTGTTCGTTGCCGGGTTCTTTTTTCCGGTCGTCCCAAAAGGGCAGGCGCGGATCAGAACGCAGATGAACGCGGCGCTGACGCGGGATGACCTTGATTTCTCTCTCAATGCATTTGCGACGGCGGGTCGCGCTGTAGGGGTGATACAATGACCAACGAAATGAAAGCTCTGGTGAAAGCCAAGCCCGAGGAAGGGCTTTGGATGGAGCATCACCCCGTCCCCGAGATCGGCCCCGATGATGTGCTGATCCGGGTGCGGATGACCGGTATCTGCGGCACCGATATTCATATTTGGAACTGGGATGACTGGGCGCAGAAAACCGTGCCCGTGCCGCTGATCACTGGCCATGAATTCGCAGGCGAGATTGTCGATATGGGCAAGAATGTCGAAGGGCTGTCAATCGGGCAGCGCTGTTCGGGCGAGGGGCATTTGATCGGCAAAACCTCCCGCCAATCCCGCGCGGGGAAGTTTCACCTAGATCCGGCGACCCGTGGGATCGGCGTGAATGAACAGGGCGCGTTTGCCGAATATCTGCGGTTGCCCGCTTTCAACGTCGTGCCCTTGCCAGATCAGATTGATGATGAGATCGGCGCGATCCTCGATCCGCTTGGAAACGCCGTTCACACCGCGCTTAGCTTTGATCTCGTGGGAGAGGACGTTCTGATCACCGGAGCCGGGCCGATTGGCATCATGGCGGCGGCGGTCGCCCGTCACGTCGGCGCGCGGCATGTTGTGATTACCGACGTCAACCCCGACCGTCTCGCCCTGGCGGCGCGGGTGACGGATGTGGTTCCGGTCAATGTGGCCGAGCAGGATTTGGAAAGCGTTGTCTCCTCTCTCAAGATGAAGCAGGGGTTCGACGTGGGGCTTGAGATGTCCGGCAATCAGGCCGCGCTTGACCAGATGGTCGAAGCCTTGGTGATGGGCGGGCGGATCGCATTGCTTGGAATCCCGCCCGGAAAATCGCCGGTCGATTGGTCCCGCATCGTGTTCAAGGCGATCACGATCAAGGGCGTCTATGGGCGCGAGATTTTTGAGACGTGGTACAAGATGATCGCCATGCTCGAAAACGGTCTCGACGTGCGAGAGGTGATCACCCACCGCTTCAAAGTCGACGATTTCCGCGACGGGTTCGCCGCGATGAAAGGCGGATCGTCCGGCAAGGTGGTTCTGGATTGGGATGCCTGAAATTCGCATTAGCGGGAAGCGCAGACCAGAAAATTTTTTGCTATTCGAAATATGCTCACTCAGACATGCGTCACTCACACATGCTGCCTGCACTTCCCGCCGATTGGGCTAGCAAGTTCTGATGCCTGAGATTAGTTGTCTTGCACGAGTGACGCGTTATCATTCGTGAATGGCAAGTATTACCAGTGACGTATCGCAAGTGATTTCCCCAGTTACACACGTTAAAGTTGATTTAAAAAGAAAGCTCGTCATCGTGGCCGGGGCCACATTGGTGCTGGCGTATTCGGGGCCATTCGGAACATACCGATCGCTCGATTTTTTTGGCCGTTTTGCCTATTGGGGTCTGGCCGTTGGTGGGATCGGTCTCATCATGAATTCAATGGCTTACTATTCGTTGCGGTTGACGCTGGTTCAACGTGCGTCCGCGGTGCTGCGGATAATCGGCTGGGCGCTAGTGGGGTCGGTGCCCGCGACGCTTGTGATGCTGGCGCTTGGAAAGGTCTTTCTGGACCCGGAGCAGAGACTTGAAGAGTTCGCCCCCCTCTACCTGAAGGTACTGGCGATCAACGCTGTTATGTGCGTTGTCGACCTGCGTCCATTGGCAAAGGCTCGGCTGAATCCTGCTGGAATCTCCCTCTCGGGCACGCGAGATAATGCCGCTTTCAAACATGCTCGGTTCATGCACAAACTCTGCGGCAAGGTCGGAGGGGAGCTCATCTCTCTCAGCAAACAGGACCACTACCTTGAAGTAACGACAACCCAAGGCAGGCGGCTTGTTCTTGAGAAAATCAGCACGGTTGAAACGGTGCTTGCAGATTTTCCGGGCATCCGGGTTCATCGATCCCATTGGGCGGTAACGGCGCATATCACGGAACTTAAACGCCAGGGATCAAGCTATGCAGTGATCCTGTCCGATGGGCGAGAGCTTCCGGTCAGCCGCACATATCTTCCTGCCGTTCGCGCGGTGATTGGGGGCCAGTCAGCTTGACTTCGTTGCATTTGCAACGATATAGTTGCCGCTGATCCACTTGGGAGGAATTTCGATGAACACCCAGACTCCGCCCCGCGACATGACACGCGCCGCGACACCTTACGGAACGTCCGAAGGCTACATGCCCGGTTTTGGCAATGATTTCGAAACCGAAGCACTACCCGACGCCCTGCCGCAAGGCATGAACAGCCCGCAGAAATGCAACTACGGCCTTTATGGTGAGCAGCTTTCCGGCACCGCCTTTACCGCGCCCAGCCATCAGAACGAACGGACGTGGTGTTACCGTATCCGCCCCTCAGTCAAGCACACGCATCGCTTTGCCAAGATCGACATGCCGCATTGGGTGTCGGCGCCGAATGTCGATCCTGATGTGATCTCGCTCGGCCAATATCGGTGGGATCCGGTTCCTCATACCGACACGCCGCTGACCTTTGTGACCGGGATGCGAACCATGACGACTGCCGGGGATGTGAACACCCAAGTCGGCATGGCAAGCCACATCTACCTCGTGACCGCGTCGATGGAGGATGACTACTTCTTCTCGGCGGATTCCGAATTGCTGATTGTCCCGCAGGACGGCAAGCTGCGGTTCCACACGGAACTTGGCATCATTGACCTCAAGCCGCAGGAAATCGCGATCATTCCGCGCGGGTTGGTTTATCGGGTTGAGTTGGTGGAAGGTCCGGCACGCGGGTTTGTCTGCGAAAACTACGGCCAGAAGTTTGAACTGCCGGGCCGTGGCCCGATCGGCGCGAACTGTATGGCGAACCGACGGGATTTCAAAACCCCCGTTGCCGCGTTTGAAGACCGTGAAGTGCCGTCGACCGTGACCGTCAAATGGTGCGGCCAATTCCACAAGACGGAAATCGGCCACTCTCCGCTGGATGTCGTCGCATGGCACGGCAACTACGCGCCGGTGAAATACGACCTGACCACTTATTGCCCGGTCGGTGCGATCCTGTTCGACCACCCGGACCCGTCGATCTTTACCGTCTTGACCGCGCCGTCCGGCGTCGAAGGCACGGCGAATATCGACTTCGTCCTGTTCCGCGAACGCTGGATGGTGATGGAGGATACGTTCCGCCCGCCTTGGTATCACAAGAACATCATGTCCGAGCTGATGGGCAACATCTACGGCCAGTATGACGCAAAGCCCGAAGGCTTCGTTCCCGGCGGGATGAGTCTTCATAACATGATGATCCCGCATGGCCCGGACAAGAACGCCTTTGAAGGCGCTTCGAATGCTGACCTCAAGCCCGAAAAACTCGACAACACGATGTCGTTCATGTTCGAAACGCGCTTTCCGCAACACCTGACCTCGTTCGCGGCGAAAGAAGCTCCGCTACAGGACAACTACATCGACTGCTGGACGGATATCGAAAAGAAATTCGACGGCACGCCGGGTCGCAAATGAAGCTGATGGGCGTTGTCTTTCTGGTCCTTGTCGGGCTGGCCTTGATCGCCGTTCTATATGCGTGGTGGCAGAAATTTGTGAACAACCGGCCGGATCGATACGGCAAGGGGCCGGGCCATGAACTGCGCGGGCCGGAGCGGCAGCAATGGGATCGCCTGCCCAACCGACGCAGGGGCGACGGGCGATGAAACTCTATACCTACTGGCGTTCTACCACCGCCTACCGCGCCCGGATTGCGCTGAACCTCAAAGGGATCGCGTGCGATCTCATCCCCGTCGATCTGATGAAGGACGGCGGGCAGCAACATTCGGCGGACTACGTCGCGCTGAATCCGGGTCACTCCGTGCCGACGCTGGTGACCGATGACGGTGAGGTGCTGACGCAATCGCTTGCGATCATTGATTGGCTCGACGCGACTTATCCTGACCCGGCGCTTGTGCCGTCCGATCCGCTGGCGCGGGCGCGGTGTCTGGCCATAGCGCATACGGTTGCGATGGATATCCATCCGGTGAACAACCTTCGGGTGGCGCAAAAGCTCGGCACCGATTTCGGCGCGGATGCGGACGCCAAGGCCGATTGGATGCGCCACTGGATGCAGCGGGGCTTTGACGCGCTGACGGCCCTGCTGCCGCCCGATCTGCCCTATGCCACGGGCGATGCGCCCAGCCTTGCCGATATCTGCATCGTGCCGCAGATCTACAATGCGAACCGGTGGGGGGTGGACATGACCGCCTATCCCCGATTGGTTGCGATCGAACGGGCGTGCCTTGCCCTGAAACCCTTTCAAGACGCGCGGCCCGAAGTTCAGCCCGACGCCGCCTGACATGAGGACCACATGACCAAACTTCTGAAATCCTGGGTCGAAAGCGCCAATTCGCCCGACACTCCGTTCCCTCTGAACAACCTGCCATACGGGGTGTTTTCGGTGGATGAGGATGAACCGCGGTGCGGTGTGGCGATTGGCGATATGATCCTCGACGTTGCTTATCTAGAGGAAGAAGGCGTGATCGCGCTGGACGACGAACCGGCGCTCGATCTGCCGTTCTGGAACGAGGTGATGGAGCTTGGGCCGAAAAAATGGGCAGAGCTTCGCGCCCGCCTCACCGATCTGCTGAAAGAGGGTGGCGATCATGTGCTGTCGTCCGATGCCGACATGCGCGCCCAAGCGCTGGTGCCTATGGCCGACACGACCCTGCACCTCCCGTTTATCGTGTCCGAATACACCGATTTCTACGCCGGTAAGAACCACGCGATGAATGTTGGCACCATGTTCCGGGGGCCGGAAAACGCGCTTCCGCCGAACTGGCTGCATATCCCGATTGGCTATAATGGCCGCGCGTCGTCGGTCGTTGTCAGCGGAACCGATGTGCGCCGCCCTTGGGGGCAGCTCAAGGGGCCGAACGACGACGCACCACGGTTCGAGCCGTGCAAGCGTTTTGACATCGAACTTGAGATGGGCGCGATCGTCGGCACCCCCTCCGAAGGCCCGATCACCGTGCAAGAGGCGGACGACGCGATCTTCGGCTACGTCCTTCTGAACGACTGGTCCGCGCGGGATATTCAGGCGTGGGAGTACCAACCGCTCGGCCCGTTTCAGGCCAAGGCGACGGCGACCACGATCAGCCCTTGGATCGTGACCAAAGCGGCGCTGGAGCCGTTTCGCACATCAACCCCCGACCGCGAAAAGCCGCTGCTGCCCTATCTGCAAGAACCCGGCCCGATGCTGTATGATATCGACCTTGAGGTATCGCTTGCCCCCGAAGGCAAATCCGAAACCACGATCACGCGCACGAACTACAGCGTGATGTATTATTCGGCGGCGCAGCAGCTTGCGCATCACACGACCTCCGGCTGCCCGATGAATGCGGGCGACCTGCTCGGTTCCGGCACCATCTCCGGCCCTGAAAAGCATGAACGCGGTGCGCTTCTGGAGCTTAGCTGGGGCGGCAAGGAACCCATCGCGCTTGAGACCGGAGAAGAACGCAGCTTCATCGAGGATGGCGATACGCTGACACTGAAAGGCGCGGCGAAGGGCGACGGCTACCAGATCGGTTTTGGCGATTGCGTGGGCACGCTGCTTCCGGCGCACAAAGACCCTTACAAGCGCTAGATGGCAGGCCCGGCGACATACCCGGTGTCAGAGCGCGCCTTGCCAGTCTTTCACCGCATCGAGCGGATAAAGCAGCATCAGCACGTTCAGCGCCAGCCCGTCGCGGATCAGGTATGCGGTCAGCAGCTCAAACCCGATAACGATCACCACGCTGACCCAGACCGGCAATACCCGCGCCAGCCAGAAACCAACCAGCATCGCCACGATGTCAGCTACCGAATTGACGACGGAGTCGCCGTAATAGTCGAGAGAGATCGTAACCTCACGATACCGTTCGATCACCGCGTTGGTGTTTTCGACAATCTCCCACGCGCATTCGACAATCGTAGCGATCACCAGCCGCCAACCAATGGGAACACGCCGCGCCACCAGCCAGAGAGCGGCGTAGAACAAGAACCCGTGCAGCAGATGGCTGGGCGTATACCAGTCCATCAAATGCTGAGAGTTTTCAGAGGTCATCACCTCCCCATACCAAAGCTTGACTGTCCCGCACTCGCAAATCGGTACGCGCCCCATCCCAAGCAGGATGGCCGCAGTGGCAAGGATAACGAAGGCGGTCACCCAATAGGGTATCAATCGACGATCAAACATGGGCGGACAGAATCACACCGCCCGTTCGCTGTCTAGAAAGGAATACCGGACCATGGCCAAAGCATTCGCATCACAAGGCGATATGACCGAGAAAAAGACCAGTTTTACCGAGGTTGGTGATGGCCTTTGGGCGTTTACGGCTGAGGGCGACCCGAACTCCGGCGTTATCATCGGTGACGACAGCGTCATGGTGGTCGAAGCACAGGCGACCCCGCGGCTCGCTAACAAGGTGATCGAGGAAATCCGCAAGGTGACGGACAAGCCGATCACCCATCTGGTTCTGACCCACTACCACGCCGTCCGCGTGTTGGGCGCGGCGGCCTATGGGGCCGATCAGATCATCATGTCCGACACCGCTCGCGCGATGGTGGTCGAACGCGGGCAGGAGGATTGGGACAGCGAATTCCAACGCTTCCCGCGTCTGTTCGAGGGGCATGAGAGTATTCCGGGCCTCACGTGGCCGACCACGACCTTTTCGGACAGCATGACCGTCTACCTCGGCAATCGGCGGATCGACATTATGCATCTTGGCCGCGCGCACACGGCGGGCGACGCCGTCGTCTGGGTGCCTGATCAAGAGGTGATGTTCACAGGCGATATCGTCGAATACCACTCCGCCTGCTATTGCGGTGATGGGCATTTCAGCGATTGGGGCGATACGCTGGACAACATCGCTTGGTTCGACCCAAGTTCCATTGCACCAGGGCGGGGGGATGCGCTGGTCGGCCGCGAAATGGTCGCCGCCGCCATTGAAAACACCCGCGACTTCATCGAAAGCACCTATCGCCCGGTTCAGAAGGTTGCGGCGCGAGGAGGCTCCCTAAAAGACGCGTGGGACGCTGTGCGGGCCGAGTGCGACCCAAAATTCGCCGATTACGCGATCTACGAACACTGCCTGCCCTTCAACGTCGCCCGCGCCTATGACGAAGCCCGCGGCATCGACACCCCGCGTATCTGGACCGCGCAGCGCGATCTGGAAATGTGGGGCGCGTTGCAGGGGTAAAATACCAACGCCCGGTAGGAGGATATTCGGATGACCAAGATTTTTGAAACACCCCTCTACGCCTACACCCGCTCGCCCGATCAGGATGCCCACACACCCGTCCGCCATCCGGTCGTGATCATTGGGGCGGGCCCGGTTGGCCTCGCTGCGGCGATTGATCTTGGTCAGCAGGATATTCCGGTCGTCGTGCTTGATGACAATGACAAGGTGAGCTTTGGCAGCCGCGCCATTTGCTTCGCCAAGCGTCCGCTGGAAATCCTTGACCGTTTGGGCTGCGGTGATCCGATGGTGGAAAAGGGTGTGACGTGGAATGTCGGCAAGGTGTTCTTTGGCGAACGGGAAACTTATACCTTCAACCTGCTGCCGGAGGAGGGGCACAAACGACCCGCCTTCATCAATCTTCAGCAATACTATCTGGAAGAATACCTCGTCGCCCGTGTGCGCGAATTTCAGGCAGAGGGCAAACCCATCGACCTGCGTGGGCGCAACAAGGTGTCCGCCATCGGCCAGCACGACGACCACGTCACGCTGGAGATCGACACGCCTGAGGGGGCGTATAACATCGAGGCTGACTGGCTCATCGCCTGTGACGGCGCAGGGTCGCCAACGCGCCGGATGCTCGGCCTCGATTTCGTCGGGCGGGTGTTTGAGGATAACTTCCTGATCGCCGATGTGGTGATGGAGGCGGACTTTCCGACCGAACGCTGGTTCTGGTTCGATCCGCCTTTCAATCGCGGGCAATCCGCGCTGCTTCACAAGCAGCCTGACGGGGTCTGGCGGATTGATTTGCAGCTTGGCTGGGATATCGACAAGGAACGCGAAAAGCAGCCGGAAAACGTGATCCCGCGCCTGAAAGCGATGCTTGGCGAAGATGTGGAGTTTGAGATTGAGTGGGTGTCGATCTACACCTTCCAATGCCGCCGGATGGACAAGTTCCGCCACGGTCGCACCATCTTTGCCGGCGACGCGGCGCATCAGGTCAGCCCCTTCGGCGCGCGGGGTGCGAATTCCGGGCTGCAAGACGTGGACAACCTATGCTGGAAGCTGAAACTGGTGATTGACGGGGCAGCGCCGGAAAGCCTGCTCGACACCTATGATGATGAACGGGTTCACGGCGCGGACGAGAATATCCTGAACTCTTCTCGTTCGACCGATTTCATCACACCGAAATCCGAGGTCAGCCGCACCTTCCGCGATGCGGTTCTGGATCTGGCCGAACATCACGAATTCGCCCGCCCGCTGGTCAATTCGGGCCGTCTGTCCGTGCCTTGTACCTATCACCATTCCGCGCTGAACACGGCGGATGACACGACCCTTCCTGACCGGACGCGCCCCGGCGTTCCGGCCTGCGATGCGCCGATTGCGAAGGGGTGGTTGCTTGACCATCTCGACAGTCGGTTCCGGCTTCTGGCGATTGGATGCGATGCGCCCGAGGCGATCGAGGAGTCTGGTGTTCGTGTTGAAACCCTGTCGATTGCCCCGGGCGAGAATCGGGATTTCGATGATCGCTACCTCGGCGAAAAATCAGCGGCGATCTATCTGATCCGTCCCGATCAGCATATCGCCGCCCGATGGACCGATTATGACGAAACCGCCGTGCGCGCCGCGATCCGCCGCGCGACGGGCCAAGTGTGAGGATGACCGACATGCTCAAGACCACACCGAACATCCCCGACGCCGACGGTTTCTATGCCGAACTTCTGGAACTGCACGAGGGTCGCGACCTTGACGAAAGCGCTGCGATCAACGCGCGGCTGATCCTGCTGCTGGCCAATCACATAGGGGACCGAGAGGTTCTGCGTGATGCGATGAAAGCCGCGCTTTTGACCGTGGATTAGGGTCGTATGAGGCACCGAAGGACGATGCCCCGAAATGCGTCAGGCGACGTCGAATTCCAACGGTCTGACCGAATGGAACATACCTGTGCCGCATAGCTTTTCCAGAACGCTATCGGCGACCCGATCATCGACGTAAAGCAGGGCTATCGCCTCCCCCCCAACGGTGGATCGGCCAAGGGTGAAGTTCGCGATGTTGACGCCGTTTTCGCCCATCGTCTGACCCAACGTGCCGATGATCCCCGGCATATCGTTGTTCGTGGTGTAGAGCATGTGGCGCCCGATCTCGGCGTCGATGTTGATGCCCTTGATCTGGATGAACCGGGGCTTTCCGTCCGAAAACACCGTGCCTGCGATTGACCGTTCACGTTCAGCCGTCACCACGGTCAGCTTGACATAGGCATCAAACACCCCGGTCTTTTCCTGCGTGGTTTTGGAAATCGTGATTCCCCGTTCCCGCGCGACAACCGGGGCGGAGACCATATTCACATCCGGATTCGACGCCTTGATGATACCGGATACGGCGGCGCAGTTCAGCGCTTCAAGGTTCATTTCGGCAACCGCGCCGTCATAGAGGATATTGATCGCCTTCACCGGTTCATCCGTCATCTGCCCGACAAACGCGCCGAGGTGTTCGGCAAGCTTGACCCACGGCCCCATAACGGCGGCTTCCTCTGCCGTGACCGATGGCATGTTCAGTGCGTTCTGCACGGCCCCGGTCAGCAGGTAGTCTGACATCTGCTCCGCCACCTGAACCGCTACGTTTTCCTGCGCCTCGGTCGTTGCGGCGCCAAGGTGCGGCGTCACGACGACATTGGGCAGCCCGAACAAGGGGGAGTCGGTGGCAGGCTCGACCTCAAACACGTCAAAGCCCGCGCCGGCGACATGGCCGGATTTCAGCGCGTCGGCCAGCGCGGCCTCATCTACCAAACCGCCACGGGCGCAGTTGACGATCCGCACGCCCTTCTTGGTCTTCGCGATGTTTTCGGCCGACAGGATATTTCGCGTCTTGTCGGTCAGCGGCACATGCAGCGTGATGAAATCCGCACGGGCCAGCAACTCGTCCAGCTCAACCTTGGTGACACCAAGTTTTGCCGCGCGCTCTTCGCTCAGGAAAGGGTCGAACGCGACGACTTTCATCTTAAGCCCAAGCGCCCGATCTGCCGCGATAGAGCCGATATTGCCGCATCCGATAACGCCAAGCGTCTTGTTCGTCAGTTCAACGCCCATAAAACGGGACTTTTCCCATTTGCCCTGATGGGTCGACGCGTTTGCCTCTGGCACTTGTCGGGCGACCGCCATCATCAGTGAAATCGCGTGTTCGGCAGTAGTGATGGAATTGCCGAAAGGGGTGTTCATTACGATCACGCCCTTTTTCGATGCGGCGGAGATGTCGACGTTGTCGACCCCAATCCCGGCGCGACCGATGACCTTGAGGTTATCCGCCTGCCGCAGCAGCTTTTCAGTGACTTTGGTGGCAGAACGGATGGCGAGGCCATCGTATTGACCAATCACCTCGGCCAGTTTTTCCTTGTCTTTGCCAAGGGTGGGTTCGAAATCGACGTCGATCCCCCGGTCGCGGAAAATCTGAACGGCGGTTTCGGAAAGCTTGTCGGAAACGAGAACTTTGGGAGCCATTTTTGCGGGTCCTTGTAGGAATGAAATTCTGGTGGTTCGGGCGGCGCGGGCCGCCCGCAAGGGAATTATGCAGGCTCTGACAGTGCCGCGATTTCGGAGTGAAACGCCCACTCGATCCACGGCGTCAGGGCCGCGATGTCAGAGGTTTCGACCGTTCCGCCGCACCAGATCCGCAGACCCGCGGGGGCGTCGCGATAAGCGCCGATGTCATAGGCGACACCTTCGGCTTCCAGCCGCTTCGCCACGGCCTTCGCGAAAGTTGCGCCATCGGTGATCCGTTCATCCGTGAACTTGAGACAGACCGAGGTGTTTGACCGCGTCGCGGGCACTTCGGCAAGGAAGTCGATCCAGTCGTTTCGGCCGCAAAGAGACTCTATTTCAGCCGAATTCGCGTCTGCACGCGCCTTCAACCCAGCCAAACCACCGACCGATTTCGCCCAATCGAGCGCGAAAAGGTAATCCTCGACAGCGAGCATCGACGGCGTGTTGATTGTCGCGCCTTCAAAGATGCCTTCGATCAGCTTGCCGCCTTTGGTCAGGCGGAAGATTTTCGGCAGCGGCCAAGCGGGGGTGTAGCTTTCCAGCCGCTGAACCGCCCGAGGGCTGAGGATCAGCATCCCGTGCGCCGCCTCGCCGCCCAGCACCTTCTGCCAAGAGAATGTCGTCACATCGAGCTTGTCCCAAGGCAGATCCATCGCGAACGCGGCAGATGTGGCATCGCAAATCGTCAGACCATCCCGGTCCGCCGAAATAAAGTCGCCGTTCGGCACGCGCACGCCAGAGGTCGTGCCGTTCCACGTGAATACGACGTCATTGTCGAAATTCACCGCAGCCAGATCGGGCAGGCGGCCATACTCCGCCTCATGCGCGGTCGCGTCGATCTTGAGCTGTTTCATCACATCGGTGATCCAGCCCTTGCCGAAACTTTCCCAGGCGAGCATTTCGACCGGGCGTTCGCCCAGAAGCGACCACATCGCCATTTCGACGGCGCCCGTATCGGATGCAGGTACGATTCCAATGCGGTAATCTGCTGGAATTTCAAGTATTTCGCGCGTCTGTTCGATGGCGGCTTTCAGCTTGTCTTTGCCAATGGCGGCACGGTGGGACCGGCCCAAAGCGGCGTCAGACAGCGCATCAAGCGTCCATGTGGGGGGTTTGGCACAAGGGCCAGAAGAAAAACGCGGATTGGCCGGCCGCGTTGCCGGTTTTACAATATCAGTCATGGTATCCTTCCAGATATATGCCCCTCGTTGGGGAGGGGTGTCCCGCAGACGGGTTTAGCGGTTTCCGGGGCTGGTGCAAGGGCAAAAAAGGCGCTAATGCGCCGCTTGAGTGATAAAAAACGACGCAGTCTGAAACGGAACTCTGTTTATGTTCATCGCGACCCTACTGACGAACCCGGCGACGCCTTGTCTGGATGCCGCCACGGTTGACGCCCTGCGTAACGCATGGGGCGGCGGGGATGTGCAATGGCTGTCGCCCGATATCGCGGCGGAGTTTGCCATCGCCGAAATCCCATCAAACCGGTGGGAGGTATGGAAAAACCTGCAAACCCTCGGGATCGACCTTGTCGTGCAACCGGAGGAGGGACGGCGCAAGGCGATACTTCTTGCCGATATGGACTCCACGATGATCCAGCAGGAGTGTATCGACGAACTCGCCGCAGAGGCCGGGGTGGGCGACCACGTTGCCGCGATTACCGCCCGCGCGATGAATGGTGAGCTGGATTTTGAGGGAGCTCTGCGCGAACGGGTCGGGCTGCTAAAAGGGCTAGATTACGGTGTAATAGAGACTGTTTTGGCCAATCGCATTACCCTGATGCCCGGCGGGCCGGAGTTGCTGGGGACGATGAAGGCGAATGGCGCTTATACTGCGCTGGTGTCGGGCGGGTTTGTCGATTTTACCGCGCATATCGCCGCGAAACTCGGCTTTGACGAAAATCGCGCCAATCGGTTGCTGGCGAAGGATGGCAAACTGACAGGTGAGGTTGCGCAGCCGATCTTGGGCCGGGATGCGAAGGTCGAGGCGTTGCAGGAGATTACCGCGACGCTCGGGATCATGCCGCAAGATGTTATGGCTGTCGGCGACGGGGCGAACGATCTGGGGATGCTGGGACTTGCCGGATCAGGCGTCGCCCTACACGCAAAACCCATGGTTGCAGCGGAATGCGATATCCGCATCAATCACGGTGACCTGACCGCGTTATTATATATCCAAGGCTATTCCCGCGACGCGTTTGTCGCCGGCTGATCGCTACGTCAAAAGCACCTTTCCGGGCAGGATAGAGCCTGTTTCCAGCCCTCGCCAGTTCGTAACCCGGTGGTTCATCCGCTTGCGCGTCGCCGGGTGGTCAGCAGCCAGAACACCCAACCGCACCAGCAGCGCCGCAATCGCACATTCAGACGCGCGGGTCGCCCCATCGACGATTTTCAACGCGAGACCCAGCTTTTGCTCCGGCAGAATACCGATATAGACACCATCCGCGCCGGTCTTGATCGCGGCTTTCCCATCCATCGCGCGCATCAGTTCGGTGCAGGCGCGATCTTCGCCCGCGACGAGGTCTGGATGCGCAATCATCGCCCGGACCAGCTGATGCGCGGCAGCTTCGCGGGTCGTTCCATCCTCGGGCGCGGCGGCGAAAAACGCCATCGCGCGGGCCAACCCATGCACGGACGTCGCGAAATTCGGGGCGGAGCATCCGTCGATCCCGTGGCCGGGGCTTTCCATCCCGGTCAGGTCTTCGAACGACTCCCGCACAGCCTTTTGCAGCGGATGGTCAAGGTCTACATATTCTGGTCCCGCACCGACATGCTTGGCGTAAGACAGGAACCCAGCGTGCTTGCCGGAACAGTTGTTATGAAGCTGACAGGGGCTATCACCCGCGCGGATCAGCCGATCCCGCGCCGGAACACCGGTCGGCGGATGCGCCCCGCAGCGCAGATCGGATTCGGACAACCCGATCCGATCAAGCCATCTTGCCACGCGGTCGGTATGGATCGTCGCCCCGTCATGGGACGCGCAGGCAAGCGCCAGTTCTTCGGGGGTCACACCTGCGGCTTTCGCAGCACCGCTTTCGATTAGCGGAAGTGCCTGCACCATCTTGCAGGACGACCGCGGCAGGATGATCTGATCGGGGTTTCCCCACGCTTCGACAATAGCGCCGGAGGCGTCGCACACGACCGCGTGGCCCAGATGCACACATTCCAGGATCGAACCGCGCCAGATTTCGGCGAACACTTCCGGTGAACTCATGATTTTCCTTCCTTGAATGGCTGCGCAATTTTCTGCCAACGGGTCTTTCAACTATTGGCATTATTACGTTATTGTGCCGGTATCGAGTTGAAAACCGCGCGCCGGCAAGAAGGTGGGCAGTAAGCCCCGCCCGGCGGACGGAAACAGAGGCACATACAGCTGGAGGCTGTGAATAGAATGACATCAATTTTTGCACGCGTGATCGGCGGCGCCGGATTGGCCCTATTGGCTACCGGAGCGCTGGCGCAGGAAACATCCGACAACCGCGTCGCGGCAAGCACGGATTGGAGCGTGTTTGTCGAGGATGAACCGAAGGAATGCTGGGCCGTGTCCAGCCCCAAGGAAACTGTGAACACCAAGGATGGTCGCGTTGTCGCTGTGCGTCGCAGCGAAATCCTGATGTTCGTGTCCTATCGCCCCGGCGCAGGCGTGTCGGGTGAAGTGTCGTTCACCGGCGGCTACCCCTTCGCCGAAGGATCAACGGTTGAGCTTGAGATTGGCGATGCGAAATTCGTGCTGTTCACCTCAGGCGAAAACGCATGGCCTGCGGGTGAGGGCGACGATGCCAAGATCATCACCGCGATGAAACGCGGCACAAACGCCATTATCTCTGGCCGTTCAAGCCGGGGCACCAAAACGCAAGACACCTTCTCCCTGCTTGGCTTCACCGCCGCGCTGGAAGAGGCAGAGAATCGCTGTAGCAGCTAAGCCGCGCACAATCTGGTGATTTTCATGGGCGCGGTGGTTCTCAACCGCGCCCATTTGCTATACTGAGGCCGCTTGACCGCGACGGAGCCACCAATGACAGCCTCGACACCCATCACTCAGGATGTTCTGACCATCCCCCGAAAAGCGCCGGAAGGCGGCAAGGTAAACCTTGTCGGCCTGACGCGCGACGGGATGCGGGACGCCTTGCTTGCGACCGGAACGCCGGAAAAGCAGGCCAATATGCGGGTCGGTCAGATTTGGCAGTGGATCTATCAGAAGGGTGTGCGCGACTTTGCGTCGATGACAAACCTTGCCAAGGATTACCGCACCCAGCTTGACGAAAACTTCGTCATCGAAGTGCCAGAGGTCGTGACCCGTCAACTAAGCGAAGATGGAACGCGCAAATACCTTGTCCGCATCGCAGGCGGGCATGAGGTCGAGGTCGTCTATATCCCCGAGGAAGGGCGCGGCACGCTTTGCATTTCTTCGCAGGTCGGTTGCACATTGACCTGTTCCTTCTGCCACACCGGCACGCAAAAGCTGGTGCGCAACCTGACGCCAGCTGAGATCATCGGTCAGGTGATGGTCGCCCGCGACGATCTGGGTGAATGGCCCGAACCCGGGCGGAACCCGAAAAACGAAACCCGCCTTTTGTCGAACATCGTCCTGATGGGCATGGGAGAGCCGCTTTATAATTTCGAAAACGTCCGCGACGCGATGAAGATCGCGATGGACCCCGAAGGGATTTCCCTGTCGCGCCGCCGGATCACCCTGTCGACCTCCGGCGTCGTGCCAGAGATTGCTCGCACAGCCGAGGAAATCGGTTGTCTTCTTGCGGTGTCCTTCCATGCGACCACGGATGAGGTGCGCAATAAGCTCGTCCCGATCAACAAACGCTGGCCGATTGCCGACCTTCTCGACGCGCTCAGGGAATATCCCAAGGTGTCGAATTCGGAACGGATCACGTTTGAATATGTGATGCTGAAAGACGTGAACGACAGCGACGAAGACGCCCGCCGCCTGATCGAACTGATCAAAGGTATCCCGGCCAAGGTGAACTTGATCCCCTTCAACGAATGGCCCGGCGCGCCTTACGAAAGGTCGTCAAACAACCGCATCCGCGCCTTTGCCGATATCATCTACAAGGCTGGCTACGCATCCCCCATCCGCACCCCGCGCGGCGAAGACATCATGGCCGCCTGCGGGCAGTTGAAGTCGGAAACCGAACGCGCCCTGAAATCTCGCAAGCAGATTGCGCAAGAGGCGGGGTTGTAAGGTGATGTGTTGGGCGCGCGCAGCTTTGATCGCTGTCTCGGCAGCATAGTGGTGGCTGATCCGTGAAAAAGCTTATCAGCTTTATCCCGCACCCGCCGAGTTTCGAAATTTGCACGGGACTGCTGTTCCGCCTTCATCAACGCGGCAACGTCGCGGTTGAGGCGATTGTCGGCAAGCGTCTTATCAAAACCGATCCCCGTATCCTGCCGTTGTTTGAGCGGAGCGGTATGCCTTTCAAAGTCGCCTCACCGATCGGGTTAGAATTGCTTTCCCTCCCTCGGATGCTGCGGGCCGACGCGGTGCTCGCCCATACTGACCCTGTTGCCTATTACAAACGCATCCGCCCCCGTGACACTGTGATTCCCAAGATGAAAGTGCCGCTGATCTTCATGCAGCACGGAATGAACCAGCTTTCGCTGAACTACACCCGCGATAACATCATCAAAAACTACTACGCGCAGAAATTCCTTCTTTGGGACGATCTGCCGTCCAACATGAAAGAGATCACCCACGAGGATATCCGCCCCCGGAGCAGTGTCGTCGGGTTTCAGAAGAAAAACCTGCTGCCTGCTTTCCCCGGCGCGGCAGAGATGACGGAGATTTGCGCTGCCTATCGGCAGATCGTCTTGATTTGCCACAACTATGGGTCTGAGCGGCTTCATGACGGCGCGAAATACACCCATGCCCGCGATTACATGGGCAAGATGGTCGCCGCGAATCCGGACCGGCTGTTTATCCTGCGATCCCATCGCAGCCGAAACCTTGACGGGCACAAAGACCTCGACACCGATCTGGCAGAGACCTTTGACAACGTTCTATTGTCGGACCGCCATTCGGGGCCGCTGAAATGGGCCGGCGTGCATGATGTCATGGATCACGCCGATATGGTGATTAGCCACCCCTCGACAGTCGTGCTTGATGCCGTCTATCGCAAGCTGCCACTGGCGATTATCGATACGGAGATGCACCGCATCGGCGAAAATGCAGACAAGATCGCCCATCTGCCGGTCATTTCGGACGCCGACAGTGCGCAAGCGTTTCTGGACGGCGAAACCTGGCGGGACGAGATGTTCCAGCCGATTCTGGACCGCTACGGCCCCGATCTTGATACCAATATCGACAGGGCCGCCGTCGCAGTCGAAGAGTTTCTGAACCGCTAACGGGAGCGGTGCCGCTAGGTGGGATGCGCCGCCGGTGCGTCCTCGGGGCTCCACCCCTCAATAATCTCCACCGCCTGCTGTGCTGTATCCACAAACCGGAAAAGCTCAAGGTCATCGGCGCCAATCGTCCCGGCGTCTTCTAGCGCTTTCCAGTTGATGATTTTGCGCCAGAAGGCTTCGCCGAACAGCAGGAACGGGATGCGTTTCATGCGGCCGGTTTGGATCAGCGTCAGCGATTCAAACAGTTCGTCCAGCGTGCCGAAGCCGCCGGGGAAGACGCAGATCGCCTTGGCCCGCATCAGAAAGTGCATCTTGCGGATCGCGAAGTAGTGGAAATTGAAGCAAAGACCGGGTGTCACGTATTCATTTGGGGCCTGTTCGTGGGGCAGGACGATATTCAGACCCATCGAACAACCGCCCGCGTCGATTGCGCCGCGGTTGCCGGCCTCCATCACGCCGGGGCCGCCGCCGGTGACGATCACGTCTTCCTTGCTGTCGCTCTCTAGCGATTTCAGCGTCATCAGCCGGGCGAATTCGCGGGCTTCGTCATAGAACGAGGACAGTTCAGCTAATGTCTCTGTCCGCGCGGTGTCTTTCTTTGACGGCTCTGGGATGCGGGCACCACCGAACAGGACGATGGTTGAATTGATCCCGGCCTCTTCCAGCGCCATTTCGGGTTTCAGCAGTTCCAGTTGCAAGCGCACCGGGCGCAGTTCGGCGCGGCACAGGAAATCGTCGTCGGCAAAGGCCAGTCGGTAGGCGGGGGCACGGGTCTGCGGCGTATCCGGAATCTCGCGCGCCTGTTCCATGTCCTGACGGGCGTATCGCATCGGATGTTTGCGATTTTCGTCTTTCATCAAAGGCTCCTACCTATTTGTCCTGCATTGCGCGTTGTAGCTTCCCGGTCTATAGCCTTCGCCGAACCGAGGCCAGACACGTTTTAGAGGGGACTCTCATGTCGAATACCCAACTTGAAGCCGCGATCGAAGCCGCATGGGAGACCCGCGATGCGATTACGCCCGCAACGACCGGTGAAACCCGCGAGGCGATTGAAGATACGCTGAACGCGCTCGACAGCGGCAAGCTGCGGGTTGCGGAGCGGGGCGATGACGGTCAATGGCATGTGAACCAGTGGGCGAAGAAAGCCGTGCTGCTGGGGTTCCGCATCAAGAACATGGAACAGCAGGACGGTGGCCCGCAAGGCGGCGGCTGGTGGGACAAGGTCGACAGCAAGTTCAAGGGCTGGGGCGACAACCAGTGGAAGGCCGCGGGTTTCCGTGCTGTGCCAGGTGCGGTGGTGCGCAAGTCCGCATTCGTCGCGCCGGGCGTCGTGCTGATGCCGTCCTTCGTGAACCTTGGCGCCTACGTGGACGAGGGCACGATGGTCGACACATGGGCAACCGTCGGAAGTTGCGCGCAGATCGGCAAGAACGTCCACCTGTCGGGCGGCGTCGGCATCGGTGGCGTGCTTGAGCCGATGCAGGCCGGGCCGACGATCATCGAAGACAACTGCTTTATCGGCGCCCGATCCGAAGTTGTTGAGGGTTGCATCGTGCGCGAAGGGTCCGTCCTTGGCATGGGCGTTTTCATCGGCCAGTCGACCAAGATCGTGGACCGGGAAACCGGCGACGTGATGTATGGCGAGGTGCCGCCCTATTCGGTCGTCGTCGCCGGGTCGATGCCGTCGAAGAACAACATCAGCCTTTATTGCGCCGTGATCGTCAAGCGCGTGGACGAACGCACCCGGTCAAAAACCGGGATCAACGAGCTGCTGCGTGACTGACAAGCCCAAGAAACCATCGCGCCAGCAGGTCTATACCCTGCTGGTCGAGGTCGGCCGCAAGGACGGTGACGGGTTGCCCAAAGGGGCGACTGGCGCTGCGCTGATGTGCTTTGCCAGCGGCGTGGATGAGGCCGAGGCCGTGCGCGAAACCGTCGCGATCCTGAAACAAGCGGACACCGCGCCGCTGGATGTCACGGGCTACGGCACCCTTGATGAACGTCTGGAACAGGGGCACGAGATCGGCGAAGAGGAACGCGCCTTGATGACGCGCGCGTTGGAAGAAAACGCGGTGATCGTCGCGCAGATGACGCCGTTCTTCGACAAACCGGGCAGCTAGGTTTACGCGTTTCGCATCGACCTGAGCGTCAGCGCCTCATACCGGCGCAGGGATGGGCAGGCGAGCTCTTCGTGGATCGGATCGCCTTCAGCGGCCCCTGCTTCGGGGTTGAACTGGCTGCTCATCTCGGCCCCCGCGACGTTCAGGATCACGTGGTCGTCAAAGATCAACTGAACGTAGCGGACCGTGCTGATGTTGTGTTCGGGAAAGATCGCGGAGCCGTCGGATAGCTGTCCCGCCTCGACCAGAACGCGTTCTTCGGCGAAAAGATATTCCACCAGATCATCGTGAATGACCAAAGACTGATGGGGTGCGACCAGAATGTCCTGCGCCAGCCCAAAAAACGGCGCGCGGATGCGTAGCGGTTGGAAATGACCAATCGCCGGAACCTCCCGTGAGGTGATCTTGCGCACGGGCTGTGCCTCGTGATCGTCGGTCAGGACAAGGTCTCCGACCGCCAATTCTTTAATCGGGCGCCAGCCGTCGGGGGTTTCGACGGGGCTGGATGCCTCAATCGACGGCAGGTGGGAAATCGGCGCGACTTCGTTTGACAGGGCAAACATCACCACGGCACCGGATACTTTTTCGGGGTCGCGCGTGCGGGACAGCACTTGGATCAGATCGGTCGGGACGGCGATCTTGATATTTTCCGACACGGTCAGAATGTCGCCGCTTTCCAGACATTCAACATCCAGGCGACATTTATGCGCCGACTTGTCCCAGACAAAGCTGACATGCAGCGGCTGTTCCCAATCGGCCGCGCCGAAGGGCACCATCATATCAAGCTTTTGATAGCGCAGCCGTACTGCCCCGTTGCCCGTCAGCTTCAGAAAGAAATCCATATTGCGGCCGGGTTCGGACCGCAGGTCGATCAGGGTTTGCCCGCCTTGGCCGCGAACGGGGGCGTCAACTTCAAACAACAAGCTGCCTTTGTCGAGCCGCGCGATGTTGTCGCCCGAAGCCGGCAAGGCGCGATCCAGATCGTGTCGATCCAGGGCCTTGAAAGCTCGATACGCCAGCCAACTCATTAAAACCCGTTTCCTCGCAACACACTGCTTGGATCGCAAGGGGCGTTTGCCGTGCGATCTGTCACGCAGAATACGGCTGTGGTCAAACCCTGTCCAATTCGGTGCCGATGATTTTCCACGCGCATAATTGCTTCTAGGCCGCGACCGCTTGTGCAATCAAGACCCGTGCCCGCCCCGTGGTCGAAAACACAAACTGTATCGCCGTGAAATCGCCCGTGGATGCATAAGCGATGCCAAGGACGCGGGTGTCGCGGGATTGCAGCCCCGTTTCAACCGGGCTATCGCTACCGGAAAGGAGAGCCAAGTGACCGAACCGACCGATCCCGTTGCCCTGACCGCCGATCTGATCCGTTGTCCGTCCGTCACACCCGACGAGGGCGGCGCGCTGGTTTTGCTGGAAGAGCGGCTGAGCGCGGCGGGGTTTACCTGCACCCGCGTTGATCGTGGCGGGATTGCGAACATTTATGCCCGTTGGGGCGACAAGGCGCATCCGAAGTCGTTTGGGTTTAACGGTCATACCGATGTCGTGCCAGTTGGCGACACCGAGGCGTGGAGCGTTGATCCCTTCGGCGCGGCGAAAGCCGACGGGATGCTTTGGGGGCGGGGTGCGACCGATATGAAATCGGGCGTCGCGGCGTTTGCCGCCGCCGCGATTGATTTCGTGCGCGATACCCCTCCAGACGGGGCCGTCATCCTAGCGATTACCGGTGATGAAGAGGGCGATGCCCAAGACGGCACCATCGCCCTTCTCGACTGGATGGAAACCGAGGGGGAGGCGATGACCGCCTGTCTAGTGGGGGAGCCGACCTGCCCCGACAAAATGGGCGAGATGATAAAAATCGGGCGGCGCGGATCGATGACCGCCTATCTGACGGCGAAGGGAGTGCAAGGTCATTCGGCCTATCCACATCGCGCCCGCAATCCGCTACCGGTGATGGTCAAACTGCTCGACCGCTTGGCGTCGCATAAGCTCGATGAGGGAACAGAGCATTTCGACCCTACAACGCTTGCGATCACCACGGTCGATACCGGGAACCCGGCGAATAACGTGATCCCTGCCGAATGCCGCGCCACCGTCAACATCCGCTTCAATGACGCCCATAGCGGCGAAAGCCTGACCGCTTGGTTGAACGCAACGGCTGCCGAGGTCGCGGGCGAAAGCGGCGTGTCCATTGACGTGGACGTAAAAATCTCGGGCGAGAGCTTTCTGACCCCACCCGGCCCGCTCTCCGACCTCGTGGCGCAGGCGGTTGAGGTGGAAACGGGCGCGACTCCGGTTCTGTCGACATCTGGCGGCACGTCCGATGCGCGGTTCGTCAAGAATCACTGCCCAGTCGTTGAATTCGGGCTGGTCGGCAAGACGATGCACCAGGTCGATGAACGGGTGGAGATCGAACAGATCATCCAGCTGAAAGCGGTCTACACGCGGATTCTACGTGACTATTTCGCCTAACGCCCGCCCGCGACTGGTGGTCATGGTGAAGGAACCGCGCCCCGGCCGGGTCAAGACCCGGCTTGGCAAGAGCATGGGCATGGTCCCCGCCGCGTGGTGGTTCCGTCGCCAGGTCGCGGGCTTGCTTCGCCGTATTGATGACGCGCGCTGGGATACCGTGCTTGCCGTTTCACCGGATCACGAGGGGATGCAAAGCCGTGTCTGGCCCGCGCATCTGCCGCGAATACCGCAGGGGCCGGGCGATCTGGGCGACCGCATGGGCCGCGTGTTCCGCACCCTCGCGCCCGGTCCGGTCGTTATCGTCGGTGCCGATATCCCCGGCATCACTCGCGCCCATATCGCGCGGGCGTTCAAGGCGCTGGGCGACCATGACGCAGTGTTTGGACCCGCCCCCGACGGTGGGTATTGGTTAATCGGCCTCAAACGCATCCGCCCGGTGCCCGTGCAATTGTTTGAAGGCGTGCGATGGTCGACCGAACACGCGCTTTCGGATACGCGGGCGACGCTCGGCGATTGCTCCATCGCGCTGATCGACACGCTTCAGGATATCGATACCGCCGAAGACCTCGCCAAACTTACCGAATGACGCGCCCGTTGCGCCGTGCTACGCCATAGCCATGACGCGCATTCCTACAAAAGATGAAATCCTGCAATGGATTTCTGAGAACCCGACCCAGACCAGCAAACGTGACATCGCCCGCGCCTTTGGCATCAAGGGCGCAGCGCGGATCGACCTGAAACGCATCTTGAAAGAGCTTCAGGCGGACGGTCATCTGGAGAAACGCAAGAAAACCTATCGCGACCCGGACAAGCTGCCCCCAGTTTCGGTGCTTGAGATGCTCGCGCCCGGTGGTGATGGCGATCTGTTCGCGAAACCGTTGGAGTGGCATGGCGACGGCGACGCGCCGGTGGTTCTGTTCGTGCCGAAAGCGTCGGACCCCGCAATGGGGGAAGGCGACCGTATCCTCGCCCGGCTGACGGAGGTGAAAGGCGAGCAGCACGACTACGAAGCGCGGCTGATCCGGCGGATCGGCACCAATCCGGGCCGTATCCTCGGCATCTTTCGCAAAGGGGCGGAAGGCGGGCGCATCCTGCCGATCGACAAGGGATCGGACAAGGAATGGACCGTGGCAAACGGCGCGTCCCTCAGCGCCAAGGATGGCGAACTGGTTGAGGCCGAAGCTGCCGGGCCAAAGTCACGCATGGGTCTGCCCGCGGCGCGCATAACCTCTCGCCTTGGTGACCCGACCCAGCCAAAGGCGATTTCGCTGATTGCGATCCACCAGCATGGTATCCCGGATTCCTTCCCGGATGAGGTGATCGCAGAGGCCGACGCGATCAAACCCGCGCCCCTCGGCAAGCGCGAAGACCTGCGGGATATGCCGCTGTTCACCATCGACCCCGCAGACGCGCGGGACCACGACGATGCCTGCTATGCCCACCCCGACGATGATCCGAAGAACCCCGGCGGCCATGTCGTCTGGGTCGCGATTGCGGATGTCGCGCATTACGTTACCCCCGGATCGGCGCTGGATCGAGAGGCGCGGAAACGTGGGAATTCGACCTATTTCCCCGATCGCGTCGTGCCGATGCTGCCCGACCGCCTGTCCGGCGATCTGTGCAGCCTGCACGAAGGCGTGCCCCGCGCCTGTATCGCGGTCCGCATGGTGCTTGACGCGAAGGGTAACAAGATCAGCCACCGCTTTACCCGCGCGATGATGAAATCCGCGGCCTCGCTTCACTACGAAGAGGTGCAGCAGGCGATTGACGGCAATCCTAATGACCGCTGCGCGCCGTTGCTTGAGGACGTGCTGAAACCGCTCTACGCCGCGTATGAGGCGACGAAAATCGCCCGCGCCGTGCGTCAGCCGCTTGAACTCGACCTGCCGGAGCGCCGGATTGAGCTAAGCGATGAGGGCGAGGTGACAGCCGTTAACTTCAAGGAACGGCTGGACGCGCACCGATTGATTGAAGAATTCATGGTCCTCGCCAATGTCGCCGCGGCGGAGGAGTTGATTTCAAAACGCCAGCCGTTGCTGTTCCGCGTCCACGAAGAACCGAGCCCGGAGAAACTTGAATCGCTGCGCGAGGTTGCGCAGGCGTCGGGGCTGACGCTCGCCAAGGGGCAGGTGTTGAAGACCCAGCACCTGAACCGCCTGCTCGAACAGGCAGCGGATACGGAGAATAGCGAGCTGATCAATATGTCGACGCTGCGGTCGATGACGCAAGCCTACTACGCGCCGGAAAATTTCGGGCACTTCGGGTTGGCACTGAAAGCGTATGCGCATTTCACCTCTCCGATCCGGCGCTATGCAGATTTGATCGTGCACCGCGCGCTGGTGACAGCGCATGGCTGGGGTGATGATGGTCTAACGCCTGAGGACGTCGATATGCTCGCCCAGACCGGCACGCATATTTCCGATACCGAACGGCGGTCGATGATGGCAGAGCGTGATACGACGGACCGCTACCTTGCCGCCTATCTGGCGGAGCGTGTGGGCAGTGAACTGAATGGTCGCATCTCTGGCATTGCGCGATTCGGGCTGTTCGTGCGGCTGGATGAAACTGGGGCGGACGGGCTGGTGCCGATTGGCACGCTGGGCCGCGAATACTTCCGGCATGATGTGGAGGAGCAGACGCTGACCGGGTCCGATACCGGCTTTACTCTCGGGCTGGGAATGCCCGTGACCGTTCGGCTGGCCGAAGCGGCTCCTGTGACGGGCGGGCTGGTTGTTGAACTGCTGGCGGTTGCCGGAAAACCAATGCCGCGCGGCGGCGGGGGGCGTGGCGGATCAAGCAACCGGGGCCGCGCCAAAAATCGCAGCCGATCCAAGACCGCCAAGACCCGCAAAAAGGTTGAGCGCAAGCGACGTGGCTGATCACTGCCGACCCGTTCAAAGACGCTTTGCGAGAACCCGGATAACGGGTAAACTTCGCGCAAAGACAACAAAAAGAGCAGGTGGTATCCGTGTGGCAGCGCAGTTTTCTGATGGCAGCACTCTTGGGGTGTGTTGCGCCCGCAGTCGCGGCGCAAAGCACATCGCAACGCCCGGTCGAACGACCCGGAGCGGTGGAGCATACAACGACTATTTCGACACGCGGCATCACCGTGTCGCCCCGCCCCGCGGCGCGGCCGCAGGGCGATAACGTCGTGGAAACGCAAATCCAAGGTGGCAATGCGGGGTTCGCCCGCTGGATCGAAGGCTTCCGCATCCGCGCGGCGTCTAAGGGGATCAACCGATCAACGCTCGACGCGGCGTTTCGGGATGTGCGCTACAATGCCGACGTGATCCAGAAGGACCGCAACCAATCCGAATTCACCAAGCAGATTTGGGATTATCTGGATAGCGCTGCGTCTGACACCCGCATCGAAAACGGCCAAGCGGCGCTGCGCGACAACCTCGCCCTGCTGGAGCAGATCGAAGCGCGATACGGGGTGGAAAAGGAAGTCGTCGTCGCCGTCTGGGGGCTGGAAAGCGCTTACGGTGCGTTTCGCGGCAGTACACCCATTATCGGGGCACTCGCAACGCTCGCCTATGATGGCCGGCGGGGGCGGTTCTTTGAACAACAACTGATCGCCGCGCTCCAGATCGTGCAATCCGGCGATGTCGCGCCGGGGAACATGACCGGATCATGGGCCGGGGCGATGGGGCACACGCAGTTCATTCCGACAAGCTACCTGTCGTATGCGCAGGACTTCACCGGCGATGGCAAGCGTGACATCTGGTCGGACAATCCGGCGGATGCGCTGGCGTCGACCGCGGCCTACCTCGCCCGCTTTGGCTGGACCAAGGGGCAGCCTTGGGGCGTTGAGGTCAGCCTTCCCAGCGGCTTTGACTACGCGCAGTCCGGTGAACGGATCAAAAAGCCCGTCAGCGATTGGATGGCGATGGGCATCCGTGATGCAGCGGGCCGCGAAATTCCCGAACATGGCGCCGCGTCGATCCTGCTGCCCGCTGGGGCGCAAGGCGCGGCGTTCATGATCTTTCAGAACTTCCATGTGATCGAACGCTACAACACCGCAGACGCCTATGTGATCGGCGTTGGTCACCTGTCTGACCGGATCGGCGGCGGCCCCGCAATCCGCGCAAGTTGGCCCCGCAGTGATCGGCCCCTCCGGTTCAGCGAAAAGAAGGAATTACAGGAGCGTTTGACCTCTGCCGGGTTCGACACGGACGGGCTTGATGGAATTATCGGCCCCAACACGATTGCAGCGATCCGCTCTTATCAGTCGTCGATCGGTCTGATTCCAGATGGCTATGCGTCGATGGACATCCTGCGGCGGCTGCGCTGAGCGTTACCGCAGTTCAAACCTCTCTGCATCGCAGTCGCTTTGAAAGGCGCAACGCAGCACCTCGCGCAGATCAGCCCGGCCAAGGTTGGGGAACCCGCCACCCATGTCGCACGGCCCGGTTTCGATGGAATAGTCGCCCGCCTGCTGTTTCAGAAACACCAGCATTTGCGTGTTAAGTGCAGCCCGCCCGCACCAAACGGCAAGGCAGGTTTCCGTCACAGTGACGCGTGCATCAATCGGTGTGTCAAACGCCCGTCGGGAGGCTGACATGCCGACGAACCGCGCCTCATAACTAATCGCGGGTGGGTTTTGATTGTTCGGGTCGATATTGGGCCTGTCCGGGCGACCGTTGATCGCCTGCAACTGGCCATAGGCCATCACGAACCGGTCAGTGCTTTCGACGGCGACTTCGGTCGCGCGGATCGGGTTTGGCGGCAGGCAGGACAGCGCGTGCGCTTGTGATGCGATCAGGACGGTTCCGATGGCGGTGAGGTATCTGAACATAGGTATTCTCCGAGTTCCGCCACCACTTTAGCATAGAGATCGCGCTTGAACGGCACGATGGAGTCGAGCATTTCTTGCGCTGTCACCCACTTCCAACGCGAAAATTCCGGGTGTTCCGTTTCAATCTGGATGTCGCTGTCGGAGCCCTGAAACCGCATCAGAAACCAACGCTGTTTCTGCCCGCGATACCGCCCCTTCCACAGCTTCGGGACGAGGTCATGCGGCAGGTCATAGGCGACCCAATCGCGGGTTTCAGCCTCAATGGAAACCAGATCGGCCACCACTCCGGTTTCCTCCCACAGTTCGCGCAAGGCAGCGTCGCGGGCGTTTTCGCCTTCATCGATCCCGCCTTGGGGCATTTGCCAAGCGGGGATGTCGGTGTCGATCCGCTGCCCCGCAAAAATTCGGCCATCGGCATTTGCCAGCATCACCCCGACACAGGGGCGATAGGGCAGGTGTGCGATCTGATCCGGGGTCATCGTGTGGCGGGCCGGGTTGCCCCGGCCCGATCCCTTATTCTGCTGCAAGCGCCAGTGCTGACATCCCCTTCAGGATGTCGATAGCATAGGCGAGCTGATAGTCTTCCTCGCGCAGTTCTGCGGCGGCTTCGGCAGCAGCGCGTTCCTCTTCCAGCACTTTGCGCTGATCTTCGGAGATCGAGTCATTGTCGAGGCTGCCACGCAGATCGGCCTCTGACCGGATGCCGCGCGGGCCTTCCTCCTCCTCTTCCTCATCGGGGCGCTGGCGGGGTTGTTCAACGACGATGTCGGGCGATACGCCAAGCGCCTGGATTGAGCGGCCGGAAGGCGTGTAATACCGCGCGGTGGTCAGGCGCATCGCGCCGTCGCCGCGCAGCGGCATGACCGTCTGAACAGATCCTTTGCCAAAGCTTTTCGTGCCGATCACGATGGCGCGGCGGTGATCCTGTAACGCGCCTGCTACGATTTCAGAGGCGGAGGCAGAGCCGCCATTGATCAGCACCACCATCGGTTTCCCGTCGGCAAGGTCGCCGGGGTTGGCGTTGAAGCGTTCGCCGTCTTCGGCGGCGCGGCCACGGGTCGAAACGATCTCTCCGGCTTCAAGGAAGGCGTCGGAAACGAGGATCGCCTGGTTGAGCAGACCGCCCGGATTGTTGCGAAGGTCCAGCACGAAGCCGTTGACGTTTTCCATGCCGCCGGCTTCTTCAACCGCTTCCATCATGCCGTCCCGCAGGTTGGGGAAAGTCTGGTCGTTGAACGTCGTCACGCGCAGAACCACGGTTTCGCCTTCGGTGCGGGTGCGCACGGCGGTCAGGGTGATTGTGTCGCGGATGATCGAGACATCGAACGGCTCCGCCTCGCCTTCGCGGACGATGGTGATGATGATTTCCGACCCGACCGGCCCGCGCATCAGATCGACCGCTTCGTCGAGTGTCAGGCCCAGAACGCTCTCGCCATCGACATGGGTGATGAAATCGCCCGCCTCGATCCCGGCGGCGGCGGCAGGCGTGCCGTCAATCGGGGACACCACCTTGACGAAACCCTCTTCCTGCGTGACCTCGATGCCGAGGCCGCCGAATTCGCCTCGCGTCTGTTCGCGCATCTCGTCGAAATCATCGGGTGGCAGGAAGCTTGAGTGCGGATCGAGCGAGCTGAGCATACCGTTGATCGCCGCTTCGATCAGTTCCGCCTCGTCCACCTCTTCGACATATTGCGAACGGATGCGTTCAAATATGTCGCCAAACAGATCAAGCTGTTCATAGACGTTTGTATTTCGCGTGGTTTCCTGCGCGATCAGCGGCCCCGCGATCTGCGTTGTAGCCACGACCCCGGCAAGGGTGCCGCCCAACGCGGCCATTACAAACTTTTTCATGTTACGTCCTAATCCTTGTTCATCGTGAACCAGTCGCTTGGGTCCACAGGGCTTTGCGCATGTCTCAACTCTATATACAGCGTCTCTGTCCGGTCTACACCTGCGTCGGTGGTTACATCGCCTGCGGTCGTTCCGTCACCCGGCATCAGGCCAAGCGGCGCGTCGGCTGACACGACCTCTCCGACCTCACCATAGACCGTTCCGAGGCCCGCAAGCACCACAAGATAGTCCTTATGCGGCTCAACGATCATCACATTTCCGTAGTCGAGCAACGGGCCACGGTATCGGATCGTTGCGGGCCACGGTGCCGTCACGATGGAAAGCGGGCGCGTGGCAAGCAGTAATCCGGGGCGGCGGATGCCCGCCGCGTCGGGTTCGTTGAATTGGCGAAGAACCGTACCGGACACCGGAAGGGCGAGCGCCCCTTTCACCGCCTCAAAATCCGGCAGGTCGATTTCAAGGCTGCCTTCGGGCAGCGACGATAGCCCGCTGGCAAAGCCTTGCAGGGTCTCACTGCCATCAAGCAGTGCCTGCATCCGCTCCGGGTCAGCGGTGAAGCGGCGGGGCAGGTCGGTGCGGTCGGAAATCGCCTTTGACAGTTCCGTCCGCGCGATCTGCACCCCGGCGAGTCCCTCTTCCAGCGTGATGGTCGCGTTTTGCTGAAGTTCTCGCAGCAGGGCGACCTCTTCAAGCTGGGCACGCAGGGTTTCGGCTTCGGCCTGAATGGCGGGTGTGACGGATGACAGGATCATGCCGGAGCGGGCGGTTCCGACCGGGCCGGACGGGTGCAGGAGAAGAAGCGGAGCGGGAGAATTCTGCATGGTTTGCAAGACACCCAGAAGGCGCGATACCTCATCGCGTTTAGCCTCGAACACCAGTTGGATGGACTGTTCGCGGATCGCGGCCTGCCGCAAACCCTGCCGCATCGCGCCGAGGCCTTCTTCGTAGGCTTGAATCGTTTGGGTCAGGGCCGACACCCTGTCGCGCGCGCCGTCGGCGTCTTGCAGGGCGACCGATGCGGCCTCAAGCTGCTGGGCGGCGCGGCGGGCGGTGATTGACGGATCAGTCTGTGCGGTAGCGTGCGTCGCCAGCGCCAAAAAAAGCCCCGTGACCGGGCCGGTGATACGCGATGCCCACATCACGAAATCAGGCTTTCCCCGGTCATTTCATCTGGTTGCAGCAAGCCCATCAGCGCCAGCAGCGTCGGCGCAAGATCAGCGAGCCGCCCCTTGCGCAAGCTTGCCCCCTCCGGCCCGCCGAACAGGATCACCGGCACCGGGTTCGTCGTATGCGCCGTGTGCGGCCCGCCGGTTTCGGGATCGACCATCGTTTCGCAATTGCCGTGATCGGCGGTGACGATCATCGCGCCACCTGCGGTTTCAAGCGCCGCGAGCGCTTGCCCAAGCCCCGCATCGACGGCAGCGCAGGCTTTCATTGCAGCATCAAGATCGCCCGTATGTCCCACCATGTCGGGGTTCGCGTAATTGGCGACGATCAGGTCGTAGCCGTCCTTGATCGCCTCAACGAATTTCTTGGTGACGTCGGGTGCCGACATTTCGGGCTGCATGTCGTAGGTCGCGACCTTGGGCGAGGGCGGCATGAAGCGATCCTCACCTTCCTCCGGCACTTCCTTGCCGCCATTGAGGAAGAAGGTCACGTGCGGGTATTTCTCGGTCTCGGCCAGCCGGAACTGGCGCTTGCCGTGCTGCGCGACCCATGCGCCCAGCGTGTTGACGATGTCGCGCTTTGGAAAGACCGCGGTCATGTAATCGTTGTGGGCGTCGGAATATTTCACCATTCCCAAACGCGCCACAAGGTTCGGGCGGTCGCCGCGATCAAACCCGTCAAACTCCGGCGCGCCAATCGCCGCCAGCAATTCCCGCGCCCGGTCGGCCCGGAAGTTGATGAAAAACAGCCCGTCGCCCGTGTGCATCCCGTCATAGCCCGCAATCGCGGTGGCCGGTATGAACTCATCGGTCTTGCCGTCGGCGTAAGCCTGTTGCACCGCCTCGAACGGTCCGGTCGCCTGATCGCCCCTGCCATGCACGATGACGTCATAGGCGGTCTTAACCCGTTCCCACCGATTGTCGCGGTCCATCGCGTAATAACGGCCCGTGATGGTTGCGAACCACGCGTTCGGCGGCAGTTCTTTCCCGGCTGTCGCAAGGTAGCTCTCCGCCGATTTCGGGGCCACGTCGCGGCCATCGGTGAAGGCATGGATCGCGACCGGAATGCCTGCATCGGAAAGCATGGTCGCGGCGGCCATGATGTGATCAAGATGCGCGTGCACGCCGCCATCACTGAGCAGTCCCATCAGATGCGCCGTGCCGCCGGATTTCTTCAACTTGGCGATCAGATCTTTGATTGCGGCGTTCTGAAAAAACGATCCATCCTCAATCGCAAGATCAATCTGGCCAAGGTCCATCGCAACGACCCGGCCCGCGCCGATATTCGTGTGTCCGACTTCTGAATTTCCCATCTGCCCCGTCGGCAGGCCCACATCCGGCCCATGCGTCGTCAGGGTCGCATTCGGGCAGGTCGCCATCAGCCTGTCGAAATTCGGCGTTTCGGCCAGCGCAGGCGCATTCGCCTCTGTCGTGTCACGAAGTCCCCATCCGTCCAGGATGCAGAGAACCACGGGTTTGGGTGTGCTCATCTTTCGCCTCAAGAACTGCTTGGCCTGTGTCTAAGGATCACCGGGGCGAAGGGCAACCTTTCTAGCTGCGATGATAGGGGGCACCGGCAAGGATTGACGCCGCGCGGTAGAGTTGTTCGGACAGCATCACCCGCGCCAGCATATGCGGCCAGACCATTGCCCCAAAGCTGAGCTTGAAATCCGCCCGCGCCCGCAGCGGTTTCGCGATGCCGTCCGCGCCGCCGATCACGAAGGCCAGATCGCCGCGCCCGTCATCGCGCCAACGGCCGAGTTGCGCCGCAAATTCGGGGGAGGGCATGACCTTTCCCCGTTCTTCGAGCACACAGACGACCGCGCTGTTCGGGATCGCGCGGTCCAGCAGGGCGGCTTCGGCATCCTGCCCGCCGCCCTTTTTATCCTCGACCTCAATCACGGAGGCAGGGCCAAGCCCAAGCGCCCGTCCGGTGCGGTCAAATCGTGTGAGATAGTCGTCAATAAGATCACGCTCTGGCCCCGCCCGAAGGCGACCAACAGCGCAGATGTGCACGCGCATTACGCCGAAGCGTCAGCGCCGCCCGTGGGCAACCACATCTTTTCCAGCTGATAGAACTCCCGCACTTCGGGCCGGAAGACATGCACGATGATGTCGCCCGTGTCGATCAGAACCCAGTCGCCCTGATCCTTGCCCTCAATCTTTGATATGCGGCCAAGATCGCGCTTCAACTCATCAACAAGTTTCGTCGAAATCGCCGCCACCTGCCGGGTGGAACGACCCGAGCATACGACCATATAGTCGGCCATTGCGGATTTTCCACGCAGGTCGATCTGGACTACGTCCTCGGCCTTGTCATCGTCGAGTGAAGTTAGGATGCGTTCAAGCAGCTGTTCGCTTGAAATATTTACCGAACCAGCGGCCATCGGCGCGTTCGGAGCAGCTGTGCTACCAGCTACGTTTGCAGTGTGAGACAGGACAATGTCCTCCTTTCGATCGCGCCGAAACCAGCCCCGGCGCAGAGCCTGAGTGAAAGGTAACATCGCGGGGATGAAATCTCAATGGAGGGATGGGTGTGCTGTGGCAGGATAGGCACAGGTTCGCCGTTGTGGAAAAACGGCTGATTATCGGGCAGAATCACTGCAAAATGCGTGAATTTCAGTGTGGTTGGGATGGGGGATAGGGCCAAATCACGTCTGCATATGGACGCTCAACTTTTAGGGAAGACCTGAAACAATCGGCCTAATCTTTCGGCGACTGTTTGTCTTCCGGTGGCTCGAACCCCTCGTCGCCCAGCATTCGAACTTCGCGCTGCGGGAACGGGATTGAGATGTCATTTTCTTTGAACGCATCCCACAGCGCCAGATAAACATTGCCCCGGATATTGGTCAGCCCGCCGGTCGGGTCTTTGATCCAGAACCGTAGGATGTAGTCGACGGAGCTGTCACCAAATCCGACGATGTGACAGACTGGCGCGCGGAAGCTGAGCACCCTTTCGACCCCCTTCGCCGCGTCGATCGCGATACGCCGCACGTCGTGCGGGTTGTCGCCATAGGCTGTGCCAAAGTAGATGTCGAGCCGCACAAACTCGTTTGAATGCGACCAGTTCACGACCTGTCCGGTGATCAGGTCTTCGTTCGGGATCAGATATTCCTTGCCGTCTCGCGTGGTGATCGAAACGTAGCGGGCACCAAGTGAATTGATCCAGCCGAAGGTGTCACCAATCGATATCACATCGCCCGGTTTGATCGACTTGTCGAGCAGGATGATAATGCCCGAGACAAGGTTCGACACGACCTTTTGCAAACCAAAACCAAGGCCGACACCAATGGCACCGGACAGAACCGCAAGGCCCGTAAGATCAAAGCCGACCGCCTTCAACCCGATGAAGAAGGCAGATCCGAATAGCAGCACCTGAAGGAACTTGACAGCCAGCACCCGCATGGAGGGCGAGATATCCTCGTTCGCCGAAATCCGGTTCGCCGCGGTTTTTGAGATCACGCGCGCCGCAAAAAACAGCACGCCCGTCACGACCAACGCCTTCAGTAGCGTCAACGCAGACAGGCGGAAATCGCCAAACTCGATGGCGAGGTTATCAAGCACCCGCGACGTTGCATCGACAAAACCGAAGTAGAATAGCGTGACATACGCCCAACCACCCCAACGCACGACCCTTCGCAGAAAGGCGTTTCGGATCACCTGGCTTGCGATGACGATGGCAAGCCATGCAAAGGTGATCGTACCGACGATCGACAGGATGTAGGTGCGCGATGGGAAGGTCTGCAGAACCTCCCGCATAAAGACGATCACCATCCAGATCAGGAGGACGAATAGGATCAGCCCGGTGCGCCGGTAGACAATCAGTAGCCAGCGAAGCTGCCATTTCGGGCGCCCCTCAAGGCTGCGTATCCATTCGTGAAAACGCGGCGCTACGATCATTCGCAGCAGCAGTGCGGCCGCGACAACCGCCAGAACACCGGCAACCTGATAGAGCCGCGAGGGCAGCAAAAGGGACGTCAGGAAGAATTCGATTTGCGACAGGAGGGATTGAACCTCGGTCGCCACAGACTCTGTTTCGCTTTCCATTGAGAGCATTTTTACACGACCTGCGCCGGGCGACAACTGCCGTTGCAAACCATTGAAATAAAAGCTAACCGCAGCACATGACAGAGACAGTGATCCTTCTGATCGCCGCGTTTGGCGCGGGTGTCGTCAACAGCATCGCAGGGGGCGGTACTTTCCTGACATTTCCGGCGCTGGTCTATGTTGGCGTGCCGCCGGTGATCGCCAATGCGACCAGTGCGGTTGCGGTGTTTCCGGGCTACCTGTCCGCCGCGGCGGGTTTTCGGGAGGAGATCGGATCGCTCGACCGGGCAAAGCTGATCCGGGCGACGGTTGTTTCGCTGATCGGTGGACTGGTTGGCGGGCTGCTGTTGCTGGTGTCCTCGGACGATGTGTTTTCCGTGATCGTGCCGTTCCTGCTGCTGGCCGCCACCGCCGCCTTTGCCTTTCAGACGCAATTGCAGGGCTGGATGCGGGATGGCGTGTTTCAGGCGCAGCCTTACGGGATTTTCGGCCTGTTCGCGGTCGCGGTCTATGGCGGCTATTTCAACGGCGGGCTGGGGATTGTCCTGCTGGCGCTGTTTGCGCTTTGGGGCATGGAAAACCTCAACCTCATGAACGGGTTGAAGAATGCGCTGTCCTTCGTGATTTCCGCGATCTCGGTCGCGACGTTCGCCGTGGCGGGCATCGTCGAATGGAAGGCGGCGCTGCTGATGGCCGTCGCTGCAATCGCTGGCGGCTATGCCGGGGCGCGCTTGGCGCGGGTATTGCCGAAACCCGTCATGCGAGCGGTTATCATCGGGATCGGCCTGACGATGAGCGTTGTGTTCTTCGCCCGGCTGTGACGGTTCATGTTGTCTGCTTGATGGAATCCCCAAAGCGATGTAATGCATGCGCATGAAACGCATCTACGATATTCATGACCGCGCCTTTCTGCCGTGGCGGTTCTACGGTCAGTCGCTTTCCATCGGGCACTGACAGCCCGACGATCACCGCAGTCATCGTAATATCTGAACACAGTATGGGAGAGGACTGATGTCCCCCAAGACGCTCTACGACAAAATCTGGGATGCCCACCTCGCGCATGAGGCCGAGGATGGAACCAGCTTGCTGTATATCGACCGCCATCTGGTGCACGAAGTAACCAGCCCGCAAGCCTTTGAAGGGCTGCGCATGGCCGGGCGCACGGTTCGCGCGCCTGAAAAGACGATTGCGGTTCCGGATCATAACGTGCCGACAACGCTCGACCGGGTGAACGGGATCGACAACGAGGAAAGCCGCATTCAGGTCGATGCGCTTGACAAGAACGCCAAGGATTTCGGCATCCACTACTATCCGGTATCCGATGTGCGCCAAGGGATCGTGCATATCGTCGGACCAGAGCAGGGCTGGACCCTGCCGGGCATGACGGTCGTCTGCGGCGATAGCCACACCGCGACGCATGGCGCGTTCGGCGCGCTGGCCCACGGGATCGGCACGTCTGAGGTCGAACACGTTCTGGCGACGCAAACGCTGATCCAGAAGAAATCGAAGAACATGAAGGTCGAAGTCACCGGCAAGCTGAACCCCGGCGTGACTGCGAAGGACATCACGCTGGCGATCATCGGCGAAACTGGCACCGCTGGCGGCACCGGCTACGTGATCGAATATTGCGGCGAGGCGATCCGCAGCCTTTCGATGGAAGGCCGGATGACCGTCTGCAACATGGCGATTGAAGGCGGCGCACGCGCGGGCCTGATTGCGCCGGACGATACTACATATGAATACGTGAAAGGCCGCCCGCATGCCCCCAAAGGGGCGCAGTGGGAGGCGGCGCTGAACTGGTGGAAAACGCTCTACACCGACGAAGGCGCGCATTTCGACAAGGTCATCACGTTGAAGGGCGAAGACATTGCCCCGGTCGTGACCTGGGGCACCTCGCCCGAAGACGTTCTGCCGATCACTGCGACCGTGCCAAGCCCCGAGGATTTCACCGGTGGCAAGGTTGAGGCCGCGAAGCGCTCACTGGAATACATGGGCCTGAAGCCCGGCACCCCGCTGAGCGAGATCGAGATCGACACGGTCTTTATCGGCTCCTGCACCAATGGGCGGATCGAAGATCTGCGGGCGGCGGCGGCCATCCTGAAAGGGAAAAAGATCAAGGACGGGATGCGGGCGATGGTCGTTCCGGGGTCTGGCCTTGTCCGTGCACAGGCGGAAGAAGAGGGTCTAGCCGACATCTTTATCGAAGCGGGGTTTGAATGGCGGCTTGCGGGCTGTTCCATGTGCCTCGCGATGAACCCGGACCAGCTTTCCCCCGGCGAACGCTGTGCGGCGACGTCAAACCGCAACTTTGAAGGCCGTCAGGGCCGTGGCGGACGGACGCACCTGCTGTCGCCCGCGATGGCAGCGGCGGCGGCGGTTACCGGCAAGCTGACGGATGTGCGGGATTTCATCTGATCCGGCTTTGATCCCCGGTCACGCGAGCGGGGATCAGAGAAACACCCTTTCCACACACCAATAGGCACCAACCAGCCCAATGACGACGGAGGCTGGCACCGCGATCACGCGGCGATACCAGTCTTTCCGCCCGAACCAAAGGCCAACCAGCAGGAACGCAGCGGCGATCACCGCGAGCTGGCCAAGTTCCACCCCGATGTTGAAACCGATCAAGCCGGTCAGGAACCGCGTCGGCTCTAGCCCGATATCGCCCAGCACTGACGCGAAGCCGAGGCCGTGCAGCAGGCCGAACGCAAAGACAATCGCGGTGCGTCGCCATGTTATCTCTCCGCCGATGATGTTCTCGACCGCGACATAGACAATGGACGCGGCGATCAGCGGTTCGACGATGCTGGCGGGGACAGACACGATTTCAAGCGTGGCAAGCGCCAGCGTGACCGTGTGGGCAAGGGTGAAGGCCGTCACCTGTACCAAGAGGGGGCGGATATGCAGCGAGAAGAAGAATAGCCCGAGCACGAACAGGATGTGGTCAAGACCCTTCGGCACGATATGTTCAAAGCCGATAACGATGTAATCAAGGAAGGCGGCAAGCCCGCCGACCTCTGCAACGCCGCTGCGGGGCAAGGGGGCGCTAAGCCCGCCATCGGGCAGCATCGCGGCGTAGGCATCCTCGCCCGCGCTTTCCTGTCGGACGACCAGCGGGCCATAGGCGGCGACCCAGCCAAGCACGACGGGCGTGTCGTCATCGGGGAGCGGGGCGGTCAGCTGCAGTGTGGAACTGCGGGGGAGTTCCGCGTCACCGACGGGTGGGATTTCGATGGCCGTAATCTCAGCCGTCAGTGCGGTATCCCCGGCGTTGAGGGTTATACCTTCCGCGATGCCAGGCCAGGCCGCACGAAAGGCGGCCTCAAGCGCTTCCGGGTCCTTGCTGCGGAGTTCGTCATAGGTGCCCGAAAGCGGCGAGTCATTCGTGTCGGTCAGCCCGGCAAGGTCCATCCCGGCGATCAAAGGTTCAAGCGACAGATCCACGGTGATGTCGACCACGCTTTCGCTAACGCTGACATCCGCGACCGCAGGCTCAATCTCATGCGCGATGGTTGCGTTTGCCCACAGAAGCGTGACAAGCAGCAGGGTTGACTTGCTGAGGACCCTGCCGAAGATGTTGAGGGCCTGCATCACTGGAAAGATCTTCATGTCTATTGTCCGCTTTCTTGTCCTTGCCGTTGTTACGGTGGCGTTTTCTGGCATCGCGCACGCGCACGAGTTTTGGATATCACCAGAAGACTATACGGTCACCCCGGATGATCAGATCGTTGGAAATCTGAGAAACGGCGAGGAATTCGTCGGTTCGGGCTATTCCTATCTGCCCGAACGTTTCACCCGGTTCGAAATCATAAACGGCGACACCGTGCGCCCGGTCGAAGGGCGCATCGGCGACAAACCCGCGCTGAACATGCCGGCAGGGGATGGGGGGCTGGCGATTGTCGTGCACGAAACCACGACCAGCCGCCTGACCTACACCGAATGGGAGAAGTTCGTGCGCTTCGTCGAACACAAGGCGATGGACGGCACGTTAGAGGCGCACGCGGAGCGGGGATTGCCGGATGCGGGCTTCGTTGAGCTTTACAGCCGATATTGCAAGGCGCTGATCGCGGTCGGTGACGGCACAGGCACGGATCGCCCGGTCGGGATGCTGACAGAGATTGTGGCCGAGGCGAACCCTTACACCGACGATCTGTCCGATGGCCTGCCGCTGCGCGTGCTTTATGACGGCGCGCCCCGCGTCGGCGCGCAGGTCGAGCTGTTCGAAAAAGCGCCGGACGGCGAGGTTACGATCACGCTTCACACGACCGACGCTGAGGGCCGCGCGACGGTGCCTGCGAAGGCCGGGCACGAGTATCTGGCGGATGCGGTCGTCATGCGCCCAACAGAAAACGACTCCGTCGAAGATGGTCCGGTTTGGGAAACCCTGTGGGCCGCGCTGACCTTTCAGGTGCCTGAATAGCAGCACGGCTTGTCTTTCGGGGGGCGTTCGGCTATCCGAAGCGGCGTTACAGGAGACATGACATGGACAAGTTCACAACCGTTACGGGCGTCGCGGCCCCGATGCCGCTGATCAATATCGACACGGATATGATTATCCCGAAGCTGTTCCTCAAGACGATCAAACGGTCCGGCCTCGGCGTGAACCTGTTCGACGAAATGCGCTATGACGACGACCGGAATGAGCGGCCAGAATTCGTGCTGAACAAGCCCGCCTATCGCAATGCTGAGATATTGGTGGCCGGAGAAAATTTCGGCTGCGGATCGTCGCGCGAACATGCACCTTGGGCGATCAAGGATTTCGGGATCAAGGTCGTGATCGCCCCGTCTTTCGCCGACATCTTTTTCAACAACTGCTTCAAGAACGGTATCCTGCCGATCGCACTGCCGCAGGAAGATGTTGATATCCTGATGAAAGATGCGGAGCGCGGCGCGAATGCGCGTATGACCGTCGATCTGGAAAAGCAGGAGATCACGACCTCTGACGGTCAGACCGTCGCGTTTGAAGTCGATGCGTTCAAGAAGCACTGTCTGATCGAAGGACTCGACGATATCGGGCAGACAATGTCGAAAGAAGCGTCGATTTCGACGTTTGAGAGCAAAGCAGCCCAAGAACGGCCTTGGGTCTAAAACACTGATACACCACTATATATTGGGGGTCAGTTTCGCTGGCCCCCTTTTTGCTGCGTGATTGATGCAAAGTCGCACCAGTTCTTCCACGAAAATGCCTCATTAAAATCGTCATGGTTAACAAATCCTTGATGGATAGATTCGTAGGGGCCACAACTTGGGGAAGAAAATGAAAAGCTGTCGCAAAAAGCGGACGCTGATGGGCATAAGGTCGCGGCATTGTATCGCGGCCGGCCTAGGTAAGGGTACGATACGTTGATTTCGCAATTGGCAGGCGCGTTCGTTCGCGCGGTATTCGTGGTATTGCTCATCGCAATGCCGACGTTGTTGCTTCCGGGTCAGTCATCTGACACGGCGCAGATTGTGACTCTGGTCGCGCTGTTCTCCGCAATTCTGATAATGATTGAATACGCGTCGAACTACCCGAGCTTGATAGAGTTCCGGGACGCTCCGCCGTTCAACCGGGTGCGGTTTCTATCGCTGTTCATAACGGTCTTTCTGTTGACCATAATCTGCCGCGGCCGCACGGACCCAACAACGCTCACGCAATTTTTGACAACTATCGGCGCGCTGATCGGACACGCGATTGATTTTCCGTACAGCCCGGTCCGTCTTGTGCTGTCGATGTTCCCGGATGGAACCGACCGGGCAAGCCTTGCGCTGGTCCGCACGACCGCCGGATTGTCTTACCTGATCTCGCTCTTGTCGCTGGCGGTGTTCCTGATCGTGCTGCGCCTGCAGGGTTGGCCGATGAAGGGGCGTTCGTTCAACGTCTGGGTCAACCTGCCGACCTTCGACCCCACAGCGGGCGGAGATGTGGTAGATCGGCTGATCCGTGACGCTCGGTTTAACATTTCCTTAGGCTTCTTGCTGCCATTCTTGACGCCATTGGCGGTGAAGTCCGCAGCGGCGCTGTTCGATCCGCTGGCGACCACATCGTCGCAAACCCTGATCTGGACAGTGGCGGCATGGGCGTTTCTTCCGGCAAGTCTGTTCATGCGCGGCATCGCCATGGGACGGATCGCCGACATGATTACCGAGCAGCGGCGGCAATCGCACGAGCTTGCACAAAATGGGTTGGCGCATGCCTGATCTGGCTTGCCGCCAGCGCCGCCTTTTCCGATACCTACCGAATAGCAACGTATAACGCAGAGCTGGACCGTGAAGGTCCGGGTCTGCTTTTGCGTGACATCGTGCGGGGCGAGGACGCGCAGATCGCCGCAGTCGTCGCCGTCATCGCCGAGGTCGCCCCCGATATCCTGCTGCTGCAACGGTTCGACTACGATCATGACTTGATCGCGTTGTCGGCCTTTGTCGATACGCTGCGTGAAGCGGGCATCGACTATCCCCACCTCTTTGCGCTGCCACCCAATTCCGGCGTTGCAACGGGGCTTGATATGGATGGCAACGGACGATTGGGCGAAGCGCGGGATACGCAGGGGTATGGTGATTTCTCGGGGCAAGGTGGCATGGCGCTTCTGTCGCACTATCCGATTGACGATGTGGGTGTGCGAGATTTCACGACGCTTCTGTGGAAGGATTTTCCCGGCGCGCTGCTGCCGATGATGGATGGCGCGCCCTTTCCGTCACCCGAAGCGCAAGAGGTGCAGCGGCTATCGTCGGTCGGCCACTGGGATGTTCCGGTTGTTTTGCCCGGTGGGACGCGGTTGCACCTGCTTTCATGGCACGGAACAACTCCGGTTTTCGACGGAGAGGAGGACCGCAACGGGCGGCGCAACCACGATGAAACGGTGTTCTGGGCGGGTTATCTCGACGGGATACTGGCGGAACCTGCTCCGGATGCCCCGTTCATCGTTCTGGGCGATGCCAACCTCGACCCCATCGACGGCGACGGGCGGGGTGAGGCGATCTGGGCGCTGTTAGCCCATCCGCTGTTGCACGATCCCGAACCGCAAAGCGACGGCGGCGCGCAAGCCGCAAACCAAGGCGGGATAAACGCGCGCCAACGGGGCGATCCGGCTTTTGATACCGCCGATTGGCCGGATACCGGCGGGAAACCCGGTAATATGCGGGTGGATTATGTTTTGCCCTCGCGCGATCAGGAGGTCGTTGCAAGCGGGGTGTTCTGGCCCGCGTCTGGCCCGATGGCAGAGGTTGTGGCGATAGCTTCCCGGCATCGCATGGTGTGGGTTGACATCCAGCTTCCCTAGGCCGCGATCACGGGCGGGGGTTCTTGACCCTCTGACAAGAACCCGCTACGGCGAAACAACCTTCAAATAAAGGATTGTATCGCCATGACGACACCCACGCTTCTTATCCTTCCCGGTGATGGTATCGGCCCCGAAGTCATGGCCGAAGTTCGCAAGATCATCGCGTGGTTTGGTGACAAGCGCGGGATGGCGTTTGACGTGTCCGAAGACCTTGTTGGTGGGGCTGCCTATGACGCGCATGGCGTTCCGCTGACCGATGCGACGATGGAAAAGGCGCAAGAAGCAGATGCGGTTTTGCTGGGCGCGGTTGGTGGCCCGAAATACGACGTTCTCGATTTCAGCGTGAAGCCTGAGCGTGGGCTGCTGCGTCTGCGCAAGGAAATGGACCTGTTCGCAAACCTGCGCCCGGCGCAGTGCTTTGACGCGCTCGCCGATTTTTCCTCGCTGAAGCGCGATATCGTCGCGGGCCTCGACATCATGATCGTGCGGGAACTGACCTCCGGGTCCTATTTCGGAGAGCCGCGCGGGATTTTCGAAGAAGGCAACGAACGCGTCGGAATCAACACCCAGCGCTATACGGAATCCGAGATTGACCGCGTTGCGCGTGCGGCGTTCGAACTCGCCCGCCGGCGTGGGAACAAGGTCTGCTCGATGGAAAAGGCCAACGTCATGGAATCTGGCATCCTGTGGCGCGAGGTCGTCACGCAGGTGCATCAGGCTGATTACGCCGACGTCGAGCTAAGCCATATGTATGCCGACAACGGCGCGATGCAGCTTGTGCGCGCGCCGAAACAATTTGACGTGATCCTGACCGACAACCTGTTCGGCGACATTCTGTCGGACTGCGCGGCGATGCTGACCGGATCGCTTGGCATGTTGCCATCGGCGAGCCTTGGGGCACCGATGGAAAACGGGCGGCCAAAGGCGCTTTATGAACCAGTCCACGGCTCCGCCCCCGACATCGCGGGAGAGGGCAAGGCCAACCCATGCGCCTGTATCCTCAGCTTCGCGATGGCGCTGCGTTATTCCTTCGATCAGGGCGGCGAAGCCACCCGGCTTGAACAAGCTGTCGAAAGCGTGCTGGCCGCAGGCGTCCGCACTGGTGATCTGATGCAGTCGGGTGACGGCAATCCGGCGTCGACCACCGAAATGGGCGATGCCGTCATCGAAGCGCTGAACGCAAGCCTTTAAGGGAAGCCAACTGGGGTCAGGCACCGCTTGCGGTTTGCCGGGGCCGGTCCTATGGTCCCGCAACTGTTAGCGTTAACGGAGCTGGCGCGATGAGCACACCCACAACCGGCCCGACCAATACCAAAGGCGCGTTGAACGCCCTGATGGCCTATGGCCTGTTTTCCGCGCATGACGTCATCGTCAAGGCGTTGGGCGGGGGGTATTCGCCGTTTCAGATCGTCTTTTTCAGCGCGTTGATGGGGTTCCCGTTCGTTGCGCTGATGCTGATGCAGGACGACACGAAAGGCAATCTGCGACCGGTCCATCCCTTGTGGATGACAGCGCGCACGATTGCGTCGATCTTCACCGGGGCTTGCGCGTTCTACGCCTTCTCTGTCCTGCCACTTGCGCAGACCTACGCGATTATTTTTGCGTCGCCCCTGCTGATTACGGTCCTGTCGATCCCGATCTTGGGAGAGGTCGTGCGCCTGCGCCGGTGGCTTGCCGTGATCGTCGGGCTGATCGGGGTGCTTGTCGTGCTTCGGCCCGGCTCAGTCCCGATTGGGCTTGGACATCTGGCGGCACTTGGGTGTGCGATCGGTGGCGCGTTCAATTCGATCATCGTGCGCAAGATTGGGCAGGAGGAACGCAGCGCGGTCCTGATGATGTATCCCATGCTTGCCACCGTCATCGTGATGGGTGCGTTGATGCCGTTCTATTACAAACCCATGCCCGCGCTGGATTTCGGCGGCATGGCTTTGGTCGCGCTGTTCGCATTCCTCGCCGTCAGGTTCTTGATCGCCGCTTACCGCAATGGCGAGGCGGTGATTGTCGCGCCGATGCAGTATTCGCAGATCATCTGGGCCACGATTTTCGGCCTGCTGTTTTTCAACGAAATACCAGACACGCCCACAATCATCGGCGCAGGGATCATCATCGCCAGCGGTATCTACATCCTGATCCGCGAAAGCGCCGCCGGGGCGTCAGAGAATACGCCTGTTCTTCGCACCCGCAGCCGGATCGGAACGGGCAACGGATTGCGCGTCGGAACCTTCGTGCGGCGCATAACCTCCAGCGAATGAGGGCTTGCCAAAATCGCCCCAGAGGTTTAACCCGCACCCTCACGGTCGGGCTGTAGCGCAGCCTGGTAGCGCACCTGCTTCGGGAGCAGGGGGTCGGAGGTTCGAATCCTCTCAGCCCGACCAACATCACCGCCTTTGACAGTTTTAAATGAGATGGACCTTTTGGGGTGCATCCCAGTTCTGTGTGGCGTTCCTAAAACACCCGTTTCGACACCATGAACCGTTGTGACAGCGGCAAGCTCGCCGCGCCAAGGGAGCGTGCGTCGGGGCCGATTGAACCTTCACGCACGTCCGGTTGGATCAGACCCGCCCAATTGAGCTTGCGCATTTTCTCGGCGGTCAGGTCGACCAGTTCGCGCCGCACCTCTTCCGGTAGCCAGCCATCGATCACTACCAGTTCAAAATCAATGACCGAACAGGACACAACAATTGCATGTGCCAACCCCTCCGCCGCCTGATCCAGCCAGCGGCTTAGCAGGTCGCGGTCCACATTCCACGACGCCGAGGATTCCCAAAGCGCGGCGGCATCGGCACCCGCATCCAGCATCGACTTTTCCAAACCGGACAGCGATGCGACGTCGATCAATTGTGCGCCCTGAGTGCCACCCGCCGGAAGGGGGCCGAGCGCACCTGCATTGCCGGTCGGCCCCGTGAACAGGGCATGGTTTATGACCACCCCGCCGCCGATGAAATAGCCAACGTAGAAATACAGAAACTCCGCCGGGTAGTCCTGTCCGCCGAAGACCAATTCGGCCCCGCAGGCGCACGTCGCGTCGTTCTGCAGATAGACGGGGAAATCGTATAGATCGTCGATCTCTGCGCGGATGTCTCTCTCTTTCCAAGTGTCCATCTTGTCGCTCGGCTCATCAATGATCTTGGCCCATTCCCACAGGTAGCCGGGGATGGCGATGCCGAGCCCGGCGATGCGGTCCCGCTGTTGGGCGGTCAGTTTCTTGGTGATCTGGGCGATTGAGTCATGAACGAACCCCAGCGTCTGATCGGGTTCGGGATACCGATAGGTCAGGTGCACGCGGTCCAGAATGGTGCCGAGGAAATCGACGAGGATCATATCCGTGCTGCGTCGCCCGACCTTGAGGCCGAAGAACAACGCCCCGTCGGTCGCAAGGCGCATCGGGATGGAAGGTTGACCGACTTTACCCCGCACGGGCGCGCATCGTTCAATCAGCGACTCACCTTCAAGCTTGCGCATGATGACCGACGCGCTTTGTGCGGAAAGGCCCGTCATCCGGGCGATTTCAGCTTTTGCGGTCGGGCCGTGATTTCGCAGGATTGACAGGATCAAACGTTCGTTATGTGCGCGCAATTCGCTTTGGCTTGAGCCGCGAACAACGGGGCTGGGTGACGCTTCGGCCTCATCTGGTTTTGGAACGTCGGTCACGAAGATCCTCCATCTCGTTCGCAAAGCATGAAGCCTTCGGCGCCATCTTGTCAATAATAAACCAACTTGATTTATTTATTGACAGAGACCGTAGAATCGTTGTTCTTTAACGATCAGGGTGGAGTGGTGCTGCGCATCTTTCATCTTTCGATCAGGTGGGTGAACCGCCAAATCTCTGGATTCCGTTATGGGAGGAACGTCCGTGAACAAGCTATTTATGGGGGCCGCCGCTGGCCTGCTGACAACCACATTGGCGAGCACTGCTTTTGCCGACGGCCACGCCCCGACCGTGTGCCTTATCACCAAGACCGATACCAATCCCTTCTTCGTGAAAATGAAGGAAGGCGCCGAAGCTATGGCGTCGGAGCTGGGCATGAACCTGATGTCGTTTGCCGGTAAGGTCGATGGCGACCACGAAACGCAGGTGCAAGCGATTGAAACCTGCATTCTGGATGGTGCGAAAGGTATTCTGATCACCGCGTCCGACACGTCTTCGATTGTGTCTGCTGTCACGCAGGCCCGCGATGCCGGGCTGCTGGTGATTGCACTCGACACACCGCTTGAGCCGATCGACGCGGCCGATGCGACCTTCGCCACCGACAACTTCATCGCGGGTGAGCTGATCGGCCAGTGGGCCGCGGCGCAGCTCGGTGACGAAGCTGCCAATGCCAAAATCGCCATGCTTGACCTTGCCGTAAGCCAGCCGACCGTTGGCGTGCTGCGCGACCAAGGCTTCCTGCAAGGGTTTGGCATCGACATCGCAGATCCCGGCAAATGGGGTGACGAAGACGATCCCCGCATCGTTGGCCATGACGTGACCCAAGGCAACGAAGAGGGTGGCCGCCGCGCGATGGAAAACCTGCTGGCGACCGACCCGGAAATCAACGTGGTCTACACGATCAACGAACCTGCTGCCGCTGGTGCCTATGAGGCGTTGAAGGCGATTGGTCGCGAAAACGACGTGCTGATCGTGTCCGTTGATGGCGGGTGCCCCGGCGTTCAAAACATCGCGGACGGTGTGATCGGCGCGACCTCGCAGCAATACCCGCTGCAAATGGCTGCGCTTGGCGTTCAGGCGATCAAGGCGTGGGCCGACGATGGCACCAAGCCCGAGCCGACCGAGGGCAAAGACTTCGTCGACACTGGCGTGGCACTTGTCACCGACCAGCCTGCCGAGGGCGTCGAGTCAATCTCGGTTGAAGAAGGCATGAACCTCTGCTGGGGTTAATCGCTGACTAGGAATTTTCGGGGGGCGGGTTCTCCGCCCTCCGACATAAACGGGACGGCGACAATCGCCGGCTTATCTGGGACACTCCAGACACAACACTCAATTTCCTCAGCCCTAAGTTGGAAGTGATCGAGATGTCTTCGCAAAACACAAAAAGCGATAATTACGAGGCCGCCGTTGCGGACAGTCCGCAAACCGTGGCGGCGTTCGACGATCATAAGCGCGGTCTGATCGGTTCGATCCAGCACCTGCTGCACGTCAATCCGTCACTGGTGCCGCTGATCGTTCTTGTCGCGGCGATCATCGCGTTTGGGATTTTACAGGGGTCGAAGTTCTTCTCCCCCTTCGCGCTGACCCTGATCCTGCAACAGGTGCAGATCGTCGGTATCGTCGCGGCGGCGCAAAGCCTTGTTATCCTGACCGCCGGTATCGACCTTAGCGTGGGGGCGATCATGGTGCTGTCATCGGTGGTGATGGGGCAGTTCACCTTCCGCTATGGCCTGCCGCCGTCGATTGCCGTGATCTGCGGGCTTGCATGTGGCACGCTGATCGGGGCGATCAACGGCTGGCTGGTTAGCAAGGTCAAGCTGCCACCCTTCATCGTGACGCTGGGCATGTGGCAAATCGTGCTCGCCACGAACTTCCTCTATTCCGCCAACGAAACCATCCGCAGTCAGGAGATTGAGGCGAACGCGCCGCTGCTTCAACTGTTCGGGGCAAAGTTCAACATTGGCGGCGCGGTTCTTACCGTTGGCGTGGTCTTCATGCTGCTGCTGATCCTTGTGCTGTCCTACGCCTTGAAACACACGGCTTGGGGGCGACACGTCTATGCCGTCGGGGACGATCCCGAAGCGGCGGAGCTGTCGGGCGTGAACGTTCACAAGACGCTGATGTCAGTCTACATGCTGTCGGGTCTGATCTGCGCCTTCGCGGGCTGGGCGTTGATTGGTCGGATCGGATCGGTCTCTCCCACCTCGGGGCAGTTGGCCAATATTGAAAGCATCACCGCTGTGGTGATCGGTGGCATCTCGCTGTTCGGCGGGCGGGGATCAATCCTCGGCACGTTGTTCGGGGCGCTGATCGTTGGGGTGTTCACGCTTGGGCTGCGCCTTATGGGCGCGGACGCGCAGTGGACCTTCCTGTTGATCGGCCTTCTTATCATCGCCGCTGTTGCGGTTGACCAGTGGATCAGAAAGGTATCGGCATGACGGAGCCTATTCTTAAAGGACGCAACCTCGTCAAACGGTATGGTCGTGTCACTGCCCTCGACCATTGCGATTTCGATCTGATGCCGGGTGAGATTCTGGCCGTCATCGGCGACAACGGAGCAGGCAAGTCCACGCTGATCAAGGCCGTGTCCGGCGCGGTGATCCCGGATGAGGGCGACGTATGGCTCGACGGGCAAAAGGTGAATTTCCATTCGCCCATCGACGCCCGCGATGCCGGGATCGAAACGGTCTATCAAACGCTCGCCATGTCGCCCGCGCTGTCGATTGCCGACAATATTTTCATGGGGCGGGAAATCCGCAGGCCGGGCATCCGGGGGTCGCTGCTTCGGCAACTCGACCGTCCGGCGATGGAGAAGTTTGCCCGCGACAAGCTAAGCGAACTGGGCCTGATGACGATCCAGAACATCAATCAGGCGGTCGAAACGCTGTCCGGTGGTCAGCGTCAGGGTGTCGCGGTGGCCCGCGCCGCAGCGTTCGGATCGAAAGTCATTATTCTGGATGAGCCGACCGCAGCCCTTGGCGTGAAGGAAAGCCGCAAGGTGCTTGAGTTGATCCAAGACGTGAAATCGCGGGGTATTCCAATCATCCTGATCAGCCACAACATGCCCCATGTGTTTGAGGTCGCGGACCGTATCCACGTGCACCGCCTTGGCAAGCGATTGTGCGTGATCGACCCGAAGGATCACTCGATGTCAGACGCGGTTGCCTATATGACCGGGGCCAAAGAACCGGCCGAGGTTGAGAATGTCATCGCCTGAGGCGCTTGAACGGCCGTCCCTCGGCGACCTGACACAACGTATCCTGACCCTGCCCCGCGACCTGGGGCGGCGGGTGGTTGCGGTGGCCGGCGCACCGGCAAGCGGGAAATCCGTGCTGGCCGAAACACTGACCAAGATGGTCAATCAGGCGGGCCGGGCGGCGCGGACAATCCCGATGGATGGCTTCCACCTCGACAACGCGATCCTAGACGCGCGGGGACTTCGCGCCTGCAAGGGCGCCCCGGAAACCTTCGATGCGTCGGGCTTCATCAACCTGATGGGCCGTCTGAAGCGGGGCGGAGAGGTCGTGTATCCGCTGTTCGACCGTGAACGGGACATTGCGATCTCCGGCGCGGCAGTGATCGAAGCCGACTGCGATGTCGCCATCGTCGAAGGCAACTATCTGCTGCTGGATGAAGACCCATGGCGCGCGCTCGCCCCGCTGTGGGATCTTTCGATCTGGTTGGAAACGCCCGAGGCGGTGCTGCGCGAACGCTGTGTGCAACGCTGGCTCAATCACAACCACACGCCCGAAGCGGCGCTCGCCCGCGCCGAGGGGAATGATCTGGCCAACGCCCGCCGGATCAGCGCCACACGCCTTCCCGCAGACGTGACACTGAACGATTAACGGCGCGAAAACCGCGATTTTGGAGGTTTTCCGGCGCAGATAGAGGCTCTTCCGCAACCCTTTGCAAATAAGCGTATCGCGATAGGGGCCGTTTTTGTTGACGGCTGGCGAATGCTCCTTAATTCTAAGTCCGCTTTTGTGCTGCTGCCTGACGTGCTGCGCTGAAACTCGGGGTTTTGGTATTTGGGGAAGACGACGAATGATTAACCGTAGACGATTTTTGACGACCGCCGCTGCATCGGCGGCGCTGGCGCCTGTTGCGAGTTTTGCCCAAGAGGCGACGCAAACCTCCGAAGTTCCGGAATACCTGCTGCCCCGTATCGTGCGGATCAGCGAAGAATTCACCCCCGGCGAAATCCATGTTCTGCCAAGCGAGTTCTCGCTTTACTGGACCATGCCGGACCAAAAGGCGATCCGCTACGCTGTCGGCATCGGACGCCCCGGCTTGTACGAAGCCGGAGAATTCTACGTCGGCGCCAAAAAGGAGTGGCCAAGCTGGCGGCCGACCGATGACATGATCCGCCGCCAACCTGAGCAATATGAACAATTCGCAGACGGCATGCCGGGTGGCGTCAACAATCCGCTGGGCGCCCGCGCACTTTACCTGTTTGCGCCGGGCCGTGGCGATACGTTCCTACGCATCCACGGCACGAACCGGCCTTCGACCATCGGCACGGCAGTGTCAAACGGCTGCGCCCGGCTGGTGAACAGCCACATGGTCCACCTTTACAACCAGGTGCCGCTGCAAACCCGCGTGGTTCTTTACAGCGCGGCCTAGGCCTATTGCTCTTCGAACGGCACGCCGATCTTGATCGTCTGCTCCTCAGCGTCGACGCTAAGGTCGGATGCGATCATCACGGGCATTGGCGCGTCCGGTAGCCACGACAGCGATCCGTCTTCGTGAAGCTCGACCCGGTTCTGATGGTATAGGCCAACGGTCGGGGCGAGCTTGATGCCGTCAAAGCCTTCCGGCACTTCGAACTCTAGCGTGACGCTGCCGTTTTTCTCATCCGGAATGTATTCTGGAATGCTGGCGAATACCCCGGCGGTCTGGCCGCTGGGTGTCAGTAATTGGCCCCAGATCGTGTATTTGTAGCCTTCGACGAGGTTGATGAATTCCACATCCGCGCTGATCGTTCCGCCTTCGGGGGCAAGCGATTGGTCCCCATCTGCGGCATCGGCGGCGGTGACGGAGATGCTCTGGATCGCGTGGGATTGAATCGTCTGGTCGAGGTTTGCGGTGTCGTCAAGTTTGGCCAGTGCGGCGGAGTCGTCAGCGGTCGCCGGGTCGACTTCGCCTTCGTAAAGCGTGGCGAGCACGACATAGTCGATATTGAACTCCGTCCGGTTCTGCGGAACGGGCAGTTCGACGCTTACCGTTCCGGCGGCAGCGTCAGGGGTGAAGGTCACGAATTCGATGTCGCCGACCACATCTTCGGTCGTCAGGCTGAATAGTTGGGCGGCCAGTGTATAAGGCTGCCCGGCAGTCAAACCGTCATAGGTCACGTCGTCGCGAACAGTGCCGCCGACCCGTGTGAAAAAACGATTGTCGTCGACAGTGTCGAGAGCGACGCCCGACAGCGTTACGCCATCTTGGGCCGCAACGCGATCCGTCAAACCAATGCACGCCAACGCACAAATTAGTGCGAGAGACGTGCGGCGAAAGGGCGGGGTGTGAGTGAGTGTGTTTTTCATGGGGTCGGGGATTTACGCCGATTGCCCATGACGGTCAAAATCGCAAATGGCGAAGAATCGCTGCGGTTTCAGCGGTAGATGGCCGAAAGTGACGGTATATCCCGAAAAAAGAATGGCTTAGATCATCGGTAATCTGCGCAGGGCGTTGTCATATTCCCGCCGAAATACCACGTTGCCCGTGCGCTTTTTCTTTTAGCGAAGTCGCTGAAGCAGTGCCATTGTCGGCTCACCATTCACCGGTAATCCGGTGCTTGATTGATAGGCCCGGATCGCGCTGATCGTGTTCGGACCGATCACGCCATCATCGCCTTGGGTGTCAAACCCTCGCGCTGTCAGGCGGCGCTGAAGCTCTTTCCTATTGTCGATGGTCATGCCTTGCGCATCCGGCGGAAATGCACCGCGCAACGCTGGCTTGCCCGCAATCCGGTCGGCCAGATGACCGACGCCGATGCCGTAGCTTTGCGAATTGTTGTAGCGCAGGATAACGCCGAAGTTTCGGAACACCGCAAAGGCCGGGGCGTTCGGTCCCTGCGGCATCAGAATCGCGGTCGATCCGTAGTTCGGCAGCGGTCGACCAGCCGCATCTGTCACGCCACGCTCGTTCCACGCAGATGCGCTGCGGGCATTGCCGCGCCCTGCAAGCGATGTGTTGAACCCGCTGGGAAGGCGCACTTCTGTCCCCCAAGGCTGCCCGGCCCGCCAACCTGATCGCTGCAGATACGCGGCCGCTGAGGCCAGCGCATCCGTCGGGTCTTCGGACCAGATATCGCGCCGCCCGTCGCCGGTGAAATCCACGGCATAGGCCTGATACGAGGTCGGGATGAATTGCGTATGCCCCATCGCTCCGGCCCAGCTTCCGGTCATGCGATCCGCCGTAATGTCGCCCCGCTGAAGAATGCGAAGCGCCGCGATTAGCTGCTGTTCGAAAAACGCGCCCCGCCGTCCGTCAAAGGCCAGGGTCGACAGGGCAGAGATCACTGGAATATCGCCCCGGCGTTCGCCGTATTTGCTTTCAAGTCCCCAGATCGCCGTCACGACTTCGGACGCGACACCATACCGGTTTTCGATCGCCCCAAGGGTCGCGGCATATCGGCGGCGGTTCGCGCGGCCTTTCTCGATCCGCTCATCCGACGCGGCGATGGCAAGGTAATCCTCAAGCGTTCGGGTAAATTCAGTCTGGTTTCGATCCTTTTCAACGACTGAGGGAAGGTAGCCCACATTGCGAAACGCCCGATCAAGCGTCGCGGCCGAGATCCCCGATCCCGCCGCCCGCGATCGAAACGCTGCAACCCAGGAATCAAACGCCGGGTTCGAAGTCGGAATCGCCGAGACCCTCGAAGCCTGCGGTTGCGTGCCGCCGCCCACACAGGCCGACAATGCGCTGGCCAGCAGCGACAATGTGATGGTTCGCCTCGATAGAGTCATGCTCATGCCCTCCCACAGGATGCTTTTGCATTGGAATACCTGACGGCGGAGGGCGCGGAAAGGGTGGAACGCGTCGGGGCAAGACACACAGCATGATGCCGCTTGCCACGCTTTCGCGAACGCACAGGAATTAATTGCCGAATTGGCTGTTGGTTTGATTTTTTTGGGATGGTCGGTGTTTCGCGACGCAAAGAACCGATGGTGCCCAGGAGAGGACTCGAACCTCCACATCCTTGCGAATACTAGCACCTGAAGCTAGCGCGTCTACCAATTCCGCCACCTGGGCAGGTGTCGTTCGCCGCGATGTAATATCAGTGGCGGGGCGTGTCAACGGGATTCGAGGGTTTTGGTGCGCGACGTGATAGCGGCTTGTTCCGATGCGTCTTGGAAGCTATTTAGAATGTGAAATTCAGACGCGGAGTGTCCAATGACCAAACTAGCAACCATCTACGGCGGGTCCGGTTTTGTCGGGCGCTATATTGCGCGGCGTCTGGCGAAGGAAGGCTGGCGCGTCCGGGTGGCGGTGCGGCGCCCGAATGAGGCGATGCACGTCAAACCCTACGGGACCGTCGGGCAGGTCGAGCCGGTATTCTGCAACATCCGTGACGATGAATCGGTTCGCGCTGTTATGCAGGGCGCGGATGCGGTGGTGAACTGCGTTGGGACGTTCGACAAATCCGGCCGCAACAACTTTGAGGCGGTCCAGCATCTTGGGGCTGAACGCATTGCCCGGATCGCGACCGAGGAAGGTGTTGGGCAGATGGTCCATATCTCCTCTGTCGGGGCGGATAAGGACAGCGACAGCCTTTACAGCCAGTCGAAAGCCGAGGGCGAAGACGGCGTGCTAAGCCACTTCCCCAATGCGGTGATCCTGCGTCCCTCGGTGATCTTTGGACATGAGGATCAGTTCTTTAACCGCTTCGCCGGCATGACGCGGTTTGGGCCGATTTTGCCAATCTTTGGCGGCAACACACGGTTCCAGCCGGTCTATGTCGATGATGTTGCGAAGGCTGCCGTGAAGGGTGCTCTGGGTGAGGCGGAGCCGGGCATTTATGAGCTTGGCGGGCCGGATGTGAACACTTTGCGAGAGCTGATCGACCAAATGCTTGAGGTGATCCAGCGCCGCCGGCTTGTCATCAACAAGCCGTTTTTCGCGGGGGCGATCCTTGCGGGTATTCTCGACGGGTTGCAGGCGGTGACGCTTGGCCTGTTCCACAATTCCCTGCTGACACGGGACCAGCTGCGCAGCCTGCGGCACGATAATGTTGTGGCGGATGACGCGAAGGGGTTTGCGGATCTCGGCATCACGCCGACGGCGATGGAGGCTGTATTGCCCGACTACCTGTGGCGGTTCCGCCCCTCGGGGCAGTACGCGGCGATCAAGAATTCCGCGAAGAACCTGAAGGCCTGAGCTGTCAGCTATAGGCGATGATCAACAGGATCACGCCGAGGATGACGCGGTAGATCACGTAGGGCGTGAAGCTGATGGATTTCAGCAGCCGCATCATCAGGCTAAGCGCCAGCAGGGCCGCGCCAAAAGCGAATACGGCGGCGATAGCCCCGTCGCGGGCGAGGGCGGCGTTGGCGGTCATCGCGACCTCTGCCCCCAGCAGAACGCCAGACGCGATGATCGTCGGGATTGACATCAGCATGGCAAGCTTTGCCGCATCCTCGCGCGCGTAGCCTAACGCCCTTGCGCCAGAGATTGTGGCCCCCGATCTGGATGTGCCGGGGATCAGCGCAATCGCCTGCCACAGCCCCATGATAAGCGCGTCGCGCACGGACCAATCGGGCGCGGTCTTGGCGTCATCACCCTTCTGGTCCGTCCAGTAAAGGACGAGGCCGAAGATCAGCATCGTCCAGCCAATCACCGCGACGGACCGCATCGCATCATCAAGGCCGGTCAGCTTTAGGATTACCCCTGCGATCACCACGGGGATGGTCGCGGCCACCAATAGAAAGGCGAGCTTTGCGCCCGGTGTGTCGATCTTTCCGCGCAGCAGCCGAGGCACGCCCGACAGGGCCAGCGCCACATCGGTTCGGAAATACAGAATGACCGCAGCCAGCGTTCCGACATGGACGGCAACATCGATCACCTGACCCTGATCCTCCATCCCCGTCAGTTGCGGCAACAGGATCAGATGGGCCGAGGACGAAACCGGCAAAAACTCCGTAACACCTTGAATTATAGCGATGATGAGAAGGTGGAAGAGTGTCATGCCCGCGCCTGCGTGATTCGTTTTGAACAACCTAGCGGGCGGCGGGGGAATAGGAAGGTGAGAAATAGGTAAGCACAGTTTCCTTAAATTTGGCGCGCATAGGCAAAATTCTTCTGACCTGCGGCGCCGTGACGCTCAAAAATATGCAAATAGGTAATACATACTGACTTTTATTTACCGAGAGCTTTGCGTATCAAGACAGTTCTTGCGATTCAGGAGTGCAGAATGGCCGAAAATCCTATGTTAAAATTCATCTCTGTCGATCGGGATATGCCGCAGAAGCGGGATGCCAGTCTACGGAATACGGATTTTCAGGAAATTTACGCCCAGTTCGCGGATCAAAAAGCGAAGGAGCAATCAAGCCGGTGCAGCCAGTGTGGCGTGCCCTATTGCCAGACGCATTGCCCGCTGCACAACAACATCCCCGACTGGTTGCGCCTGACCGCCGAAGGCCGCCTGAAAGAAGCGTATGAGCTTAGCCAGGCGACCAACACCTTCCCCGAGATCTGCGGCCGCATCTGTCCGCAGGACCGCCTGTGCGAAGGCAATTGCGTGATCGAACAGTCGGGTCACGGCACTGTCACCATCGGCGCGGTCGAAAAATACATCACTGATACAGCTTGGGAACAGGGCTGGGTCAAGCCGATCACGGCTGAGCGTGAGCGTGACGAAAGCGTCGGGATCATCGGCGCGGGCCCGGGTGGCCTCGCCGCCGCCGACATGCTGCGCCGGGCTGGCGTGCAGGTCACGATCTACGACCGCTATGACCGCGCGGGCGGACTGCTGACCTACGGCATTCCCGGCTTCAAGCTGGAAAAGCCGGTCGTCATGCAGCGCAACGAGCAGCTGGAAAAGGCCGGCGTCGAATTCGTGCTGAACACCAATGTCGGCGAGGATATCTCTTTCGATGCCATTCGCGGCAAGCACGACGCGGTGATTATCGCGACCGGAGTCTATAAAACACGCGATCTGCAAGGACCGGGCAGCGGGGCGGACGGGATCGTTCGCGCCATTGATTACCTGACCGCCAGCAACCGCAAGAGCTTTGGCGACGATGTGCCGGAGTTTGACAGCGGAGAGCTGAACGCCGAGGGCAAGCGCGTCGTTGTGATCGGTGGTGGCGATACGGCGATGGACTGCGTGCGCACGGCGGTGCGGCAGGGCGCAGAGAGCGTCAAATGCCTCTATCGCCGCGACCGCGCCAACATGCCGGGATCGCAGCGCGAGGTCGCGAATGCTGAAGAAGAAGGCGTCGAGTTTGTTTGGCTGACCGCGCCCAAGGGCTTTACCGGCGATGCTGTTAGCGGCGTGATGATCCAGCAAATGCGCCTTGGCCAGCCCGATGCGACGGGTCGCCAGACGCCCGAGGAAATTCCCGGCGCGGAATATGTCGAAGAGGCCGATCTGGTCATCAAGGCGCTTGGCTTTGAACCCGAAGACCTGCCGACCCTCTGGGGCGAGGAAGAGCTGGAAGTGACCCGCTGGGGCACCGTGAAAGCCGATTTCCGCACCCATGCGACAAGCCTGCCGGGCGTCTATGCGGTGGGCGATATCGTCCGCGGTGCGAGCCTCGTGGTCTGGGCGATCCGCGACGGGCGCGAGGCGGCGGAGAGCATTCTGGAAGAGCTTAACGCAGGTGTGCAGGTGGCGGCGGAGTGATTTCGGGGCATGCACGGACGGTGCAGAACGCGTGCACGGGCCGTACACACCCTGTGCATACGCGCGGTGCCGCTACTGATGGTTAGCGAAGGCGGTGGGTCAGCGATACTGACTAACCGGGTTAACGAAGGATGAACAAGATGGCTGAGACATCCAAAACGGGCGGGTGCCTTTGCGGTGCGGTGCGCTACACGCTGGCGGAAACTCCGAAAAGCTATGGCGCGTGTCATTGCAGCATGTGCCGGCGCTGGTCAGGCGGGATCGAGCTTGGCATTCAGACGACGGCCGATGCGATCAGTTTTGAAAACAATGACCACATCCGCGTCTTCAAATCGTCGGACTGGGCAGAGCGAGCGTTCTGCGACATTTGCGGGTCGAACCTCTACTGGAAGCTGACCGCACCGGGGCCGCATCACGGCATGATGAGCCTGAGCGCCGGATCGCTTGATGACCTCGGCGACCTGAAGCTCGACCACGAGGTTTATATCGACCACAAGCCCGATGGCCACGCCTTTGCCGGGGAACGCACCCGGATGACCGAGGCGGACATCATGGCGATGATGAATCCTGACGGGGCGGAGGAGGCGGAATGACCGCACTGACCGGCCAATGCCTGTGTGGCGCGGTCACCGTGACCGTCAGCGGCCACGACCCCCGTGTCGGGGCCTGCCACTGCCGCATGTGCCAGCGCTGGTCGGGCGGGCTGTTCCTGTGTTTCGAGGCACCGGCGGACAGCGTGACGGCCACCGGACCGGTCGCCCGCCATGCGTCGTCGGCCTTCGCGGAGCGGGCGTTCTGCGCCACCTGCGGATCGCATCTTTGGATGCGGGACACGACAGAGGCCGACGCCGGGTACGACCTGATGCCGGGCCTATTCGACGATGCGCGCGACTGGCCGCTGCGGTCGGAAATCTATGCAGATTGCGCGCTCGCCTCGATCCGTCTGGACGGAAAACACACGCGGGCGACCCGCGAAGAATATGAACAGAACAATCCCCACGTGGGTGAAGGAGATGGCCAATGACCAAATTTGACGCGAACTGGGCCGCCGCCGAGGAAGAAAAGCGCAAGTGGATGGCCGAGAACGGCCTTTATTCCGAGGATGAGGAACATTCGTCCTGTGGGGTCGGGCTTGTCGTATCGGTGAATGGATCGGCCAGCCGTGGCGTGGTTGAGGCGGGCATCGACGCGCTGAAGGCGATCTGGCACCGGGGGGCTGTCGATGCCGATGGCAAGACCGGGGACGGCGCGGGCATCCATGTGCAGATTCCAGTCAAGTTCTTCTACGACCAGATCGAACGCACGGGGCATGAGCCGCGGATGGATGAACTGGTCGCGGTCGGGCAGGTGTTCCTGCCGCGCACGGATTTCGGGGCGCAGGAGACCTGCCGCACGATCATCGAAACCGAAGTGCTGCGCATGGGCTATTACATCTACGGCTGGCGCCACGTGCCGGTCGATGTCACCTGCCTTGGCGAAAAGGCCAACGCGACGCGGCCCGAGATTGAACAGATCCTGATTTCGAATTCCAAAGGTGTGGATGAGGACACGTTCGAGCGGGAGCTTTACGTGATTCGCCGCCGCATCGAAAAGGCTGCCGCCGCCGCGCAGGTGCCATCGCTTTACATCGCGTCGCTGTCTTGCCGGTCGGTGATCTACAAGGGCATGATGCTGGCCGAGCAGGTGAGCGAGTTCTACCCGGACTTACAGGATGAACGCTTCGTCAGTGCCTTCGCGATCTATCACCAGCGCTATTCCACCAACACCTTCCCGCAATGGTGGCTGGCGCAGCCGTTTCGGATGCTGGCCCATAACGGCGAGATCAACACGCTGAAGGGCAACCTCAACTGGATGAAAAGCCATGAAATCCGCATGGCCTCGGCGTCGTTTGGCGATCATGCGGACGATATCAAGCCGATCATCGCGCAGGGGTCTTCGGATTCCGCAGCACTTGATGGGGTGTTCGAGGTTCTGGTGCGCGCCGGGCGGTCCGCGCCGATGGCGAAAACCATGCTGGTGCCGGAAAGCTGGTCAAAGCAGGCGGTGGAATTGCCGCAAAGCTGGCGGGATATGTATTCCTACTGCAACAGCGTGATGGAGCCGTGGGACGGCCCCGCCGCGCTGGCGATGACCGACGGGCGCTGGGTTTGCGCGGGGCTTGACCGGAATGGCTTGCGCCCGATGCGCTATGTCGTGACGGGCGAGGGCCTGCTGATCGCGGGGTCCGAGGCCGGGATGGTTCCGATTGACGAGGCCACGGTGGTCGAGAAGGGCGCGCTTGGCCCCGGCCAGATGATCGCCGTCGACATGAAGAAGGGGCTGCTGTTCCACGACACCGAGATCAAGGACAAGCTGGCCCGTGCGTTGCCCTTCGGGGAGTGGGTCGGCAAGATCCACGAACTTGACGCGGAGCTTGCCGCAACGACGGAACGCCCGGTCTTTACCGGCGCGGACCTGCGCCGCCGCCAGATTGCGGCTGGATATACGATTGAGGAGTTGGAACAAATCCTCGCGCCGATGGCCGAGGATGGGAAGGAAGCGCTGGCGAGCATGGGGGACGATACGCCCTCGGCGGTGTTGTCGACGAAATACCGCCCGCTTAGCCACTTCTTCCGCCAGAACTTTAGCCAAGTGACGAACCCGCCGATCGACTCTTTGCGGGAATTCCGGGTGATGAGCCTGAAGACCCGGTTCGGCAACCTCAAGAACGTGCTGGACGAGGATAGCAGCCAGACCGAAATCCTGGTGCTGGAAAGCCCGTTTGTCGGCAATGCGCAGTTTGATGAACTGGTCCGCCACTTCAACGCGCCGATGGTTGAGATTGACTGCACTTTCCCGGTCGATGGTGGCTCAAGCGCTCTGTCGACCGCGCTGAAACGTATCCGGGCCGAGGCGGAGGACGCCGTGCGGTCGGGCTGTGGCCACATCATCCTGAGCGACATGGCGCAGGGCGAGGATCGCGTGGCGATGCCGATGATCCTTGCGACCAGCGCCGTGCATAGCTGGCTGACGCGCAAGGGGCTGAGGACATTCACATCGCTGAACGTTCGCACGGCGGAATGTATCGATCCGCATTATTTCGCGGTGCTGATCGGGGCCGGGGCAACCGTTGTGAACGCTTATCTTGCCGAAGACAGCCTTGCCGACCGGATCGAACGCGGCTTGCTGGATTGCAGCCTGACCGAAGCGGTGCGCCGCTATCGCACGGCGATCGATCAGGGGCTTTTGAAGATCATGGCGAAGATGGGGATTTCGGTCGTGTCGTCCTATCGCGGCGGTCTGAACTTTGAGGCCGTGGGCCTAAGCCGCGCGATGTGCGCGGAATATTTCCCCGGAATGCTGAGCCGGATTTCCGGCATCGGCACCTACGGGATTCAGAAAAAGACCGAAGCGGTGCACGCCAAGGGGTTTCGTGGCGGGCAGGATGTGCTGCCCATCGGCGGCTTCTACAAGGCGCGCAAATCCGGCGAAACACATGCGTGGGAAGCGCAGGCGATGCACATGCTGCAATCGGCCTGCACGCGGGCATCTTACGAGATGTGGAAGCAGTATTCATCCAAGATGAAAGCGGCCCCGCCGATCCATCTGCGCGATTTGCTGGACATCAAGCCGCTCGGCGCGCCGATCCCGCTGGAGGAAGTGGAAAGCATCACCTCGATCCGCAAACGGTTCGTGACGCCGGGCATGTCGCTGGGGGCGTTGTCGCCCGAGGCGCACAAGACACTGAACGTCGCGATGAACCGGATCGGTGCGAAGTCGGACTCTGGCGAGGGCGGCGAAGACCCGGCGCATTTCACGCCGGAGCCGAACGGCGACAACCCGTCCGCGAAGATCAAGCAGGTGGCGTCAGGCCGCTTCGGTGTCACCGCGGAATACCTGAACCAGTGCGAGGAGTTGGAGATTAAGGTCGCCCAAGGCGCGAAGCCGGGTGAGGGTGGGCAGCTTCCGGGGATGAAGGTCACCGACCTGATCGCGCGGCTCAGGCATTCGACGAAGGGGGTGACGCTGATCTCGCCGCCACCGCATCACGATATCTACTCCATCGAGGACCTTGCGCAGTTGATCTATGACCTCAAGCAGATCAACCCGCGCTGCAAGGTGACGGTGAAGCTGGTCGCGTCGTCAGGCGTTGGCACGATTGCCGCAGGTGTGGCCAAGGCCAAGGCCGATGTGATCCTGATTTCCGGCCACAACGGCGGCACCGGGGCCAGCCCCGCAACCAGCATCAAGTATGCCGGTCTGCCGTGGGAAATGGGCCTGACCGAAGCGCACCAGGTTCTGTCGATGAACAAGCTGCGCGACCGTGTGACGCTGCGGACCGACGGTGGGCTGCGCACGGGCCGCGATATCGTCATGGCCGCGATGATGGGGGCCGAGGAATACGGTATCGGCACCGCCGCGCTGATCGCGATGGGCTGCATCATGGTGCGTCAGTGCCAGAGCAACACGTGCCCCGTCGGCGTTTGCACGCAGGACGACGCACTGCGCGAGAAGTTCACGGGGACGGCGGACAAGGTCGTGAACCTCATCACCTTCTACGCGACCGAGGTGCGGGAAATCCTCGCCTCAATCGGCGCGCGGTCGCTGGATGAGGTGATTGGCCGCGCGGATCGGCTGACCCAAGTCAGCCGTGGGGCGGCGCATCTGGATGACCTCGACCTCAACCCGTTGCTGATCACCGTCGATGGCGCGGACAAAATCGTTTACAACCGCGACAAGCCGCGCAATGCGGTGCCGGATACGCTCGACGCGGAAATCGTGCGCGATGCCGAACGGTTCCTGAAGGATGGCGAGAAGATGCAGCTGTCTTACGCGGTGCAAAACACGCACAGGTCGGTGGGCACCCGCACGTCGAGCCATATCGTGCAACGGTTCGGGATGCGCAATAGCCTGCAACCGGATCACCTGACGGTGAAGCTTTCGGGGTCTGCTGGGCAGGCGCTGGGCGCGTTTGCCGCGCCGGGATTGAAGCTTGAGGTCAGCGGCGATGCCAACGACTATGTCGGCAAGGGGTTGTCGGGTGGCACCATCGTCGTGCGTCCGCCGATGGCAAGCCCGCTGCGGGCCTGTCACAACACGATCATCGGCAACACGGTGCTTTACGGCGCGACGGCGGGTTATCTGTTTGCTGCCGGGAAGGCGGGCGAGCGGTTCGCGGTCCGCAACTCGGGCGCGCATGTGGTGATCGAAGGCTGCGGCGCCTGCGGGTGCGAATACATGACCGGCGGCGTTGCGGTGATCCTTGGCGATATCGGCGCGAATTTCGGGGCCGGGATGACCGGCGGAATGGCGTATCTTTACGACCCCGAAGGCAAGTCCGACATCCTGATAAACCGCGAAACGCTGGTGATCTGTCCGGTCACGGTCGATCACTGGGAGGCGGAGTTGAAGACGCTGATCGAACGGCATCTTGAGGAAACCGGAAGCCGTCGGGCCGCCGATATCCTTCAGCATTGGGAGGTTGAACGCGAACATTTCCTGCAGGTTTGCCCGAAGGAAATGCTGCCCCATCTTGCCGCCCCGCTGGGGATCGAAGAGGACGCGCAAACCGCGTAAAATATCCTGCAAGGGCTTCCCGAACGGTCGCATTTTTGCAATAGGATCAGAGACACGAAAGCGCAGGGATTGACCCTGCGCTTTTTTCGACTGCTATGGTGAGTTGTGGCACGGACGGCAAAGAAAAAACCTGCGAAGAAGAAGGCAGCGGCGAAGAAAGCCCAGAAACAGACCGGCAAGCGTCCGGTCCGTTGGGCGCTGAAATGGCTGCTGAGGGGAGGGCTTGCCGTGGTCGTTTCAGGCTTTGTTCTGGTTGCGCTTTACAGCGTCATCAATCCGCCGACCACGCCCTATATCCTGTCGGAATCGCGCCGCCTTGGCGGGGTGGAGCGGGAATGGGTCGCAATCGAGGATATCTCTCCCTACATGGCGCGGTCGGTCGTTGCGGCGGAGGATGCGAATTTCTGCCTGCATTGGGGGTTCGATATGTCGGCGATCCGTGACGCGTTTGCGGCCGGTGCGCGGCGGGGCGGGTCGACGATTTCGCAGCAGACCGTGAAGAACGCCTATTTGTGGCAGGGCCGAAGCTGGACCCGCAAGGCGATGGAAGCGGTGCTGACGCCAATGGTCGAGGCGGTCTGGAGCAAGCGACGCATCGTCGAAGTCTACCTGAACGTCGCGGAGTTTGGCGAAGGCGTGTTCGGGGTCGACGCGGCGGCGCGGCATTACTTCAAGGTCGGTGCCGCCGATCTGACCGCGACACAGGCCGCGCGGCTGGCGGCGATCCTGCCGAACCCCAAGGGGCGGTCGGCCTCTCGCCCGTCGCCAAGCACCCGCAACCGCGCCGCAAGCATCCGTGACGGAGCAGCCACCATCCGCGCAGACGGACGGTCCGCGTGCTTCGAAGGTTGATCTGGCGGGCGCTTCGCGGCAAGTAGGATAAAACCCCGTCAAAGAGTGTGCGCGATGAACCGGCTATTCCATGTTCCCCTGTCTCCGTTCTGCCGCAAGGTTCGGTTGAGCCTTGCCGAGAAGAAGATCGAAGTGGAACTGGTCGAGGAAAAATACTGGGAACAAGACCCGGATTTTCTGCGCCGCAACCCGGCGGGCAAGGTGCCGGTGCTGCGGATGGACGGCATGATGATGGCCGAAAGCGCACCGATCTGCGAATATATCGAAGAGAAATACCCGACACCGCCGCTGCTGCCGTCAGCCCCCGAGGCGCGATACGAGGTGCGCCGACTGGTCAGTTGGTTCGACGACAAGTTCCACCACGAGGTGACGGCGAACCTGCTGTATGAGCGGGTGAACAAGAAGGTGACGGGGCAGGGCTATCCCGACAGCAAGAACGTCAAGGCGGGGGCGAAGGCGATCAAGTATCATCTGGATTACATGACTTGGCTGCTGGATCAGCGCCGCTGGCTGGCGGGGGATGTCATGACGCTGGCCGATTTTGCCGCCGCCGCGCATCTGTCGGCGCTGGATTACATCAGCGATGTCGACTGGAACCGCAGCGACGCGGTGAAGGACTGGTATGCCAAGATCAAGTCACGCCCCGCCTTCCGGTCGATCCTTGCCGATCAGGTGCCGGGCTTTCCGCCGCCAGCGCATTATGCCGATCTCGACTTTTAAATTGGGCGGCGGGACCGGGTGGGCTGTCTGTCCCCCCGGAGCCCCCCCGAGAGTATTTTCCGCAAGATGAAACAGGGTGAGGATACCCCCGCCGCGTTGAAAGAGCGGCTGGTGACCGAGGCGAATGCGGAAGGTTTCGCGCGGGTCGGGATCTGTGCGCCGGATGCGGTGCCGCAGATTGCGGAGCGGCTGGAGCGGTTTGTCGAACATGGGCGGCACGGGCAGATGGGATGGATGGCCGAGCGGATGCATTGGCGCGGCGACCCGGCGGCGCTGTGGACCGATGCGCGATCCGTCATCATGCTGGCAGAGCCCTATACGCCGGAGCATGATCCGCTGGAGGTGCTTCAGCAGCGGGATCGCGCGGCGATTTCGGTTTATGCGCAGAACCGGGATTACCATGACATCGTGAAGAAGCGGCTGAAGCGGGTCGGGCGCTGGTTGATCGAGCAGGTGCCGGGGGCGGAGATCAAGGTGTTTGTCGATACGGCGCCGGTCATGGAAAAGCCCTTGGCCGAGGCGGCGGGGCTGGGATGGCAGGGCAAGCACACCAACCTGCTGAGCCGGCAGCTGGGAAACTGGTTTTTCCTTGGCGCGATTTTTACCACGGTCAATCTGCCGAAGGACGCGCCGGGCCGGGAAAATTGCGGGAGTTGCCGGGCCTGTCTGGATGTGTGTCCGACGAACGCCTTTCCCGCGCCGTTTGAACTCGACGCGCGGCGGTGCATTTCTTATCTGACGATTGAACATCACGGTCCGGTCGATGAAGAGTTGCGGGCGCTGATGGGCAACCGGATCTACGGCTGCGACGATTGCCTTGCCGTGTGCCCGTGGAACAAGTTTGCCGAGGCCGCGTCGGAAATCCGGTATCGGGCGCGCGAGGATTTGAGGGCGCCGGACCTCGCCGAGCTGGCGGCGCTGGATGATGCGGCGTTCCGGGCGACGTTCTCAGGCTCTCCGATCAAGCGGATCGGACGGGATCGGTTCGTGAGGAACGTGCTGTATGCAATCGGGAATTCCGGCGCGGCGCGATTGCGGGCTGCGGCGCAGGGATTGACGGACGATCCAGACCCGACGGTTGCGGACGCGGCACGCTGGGCGGTGGAGCGGTTGGAAGGGGCGACATGAATCCGGTCAAGGGCATCCTGCTGAAGCTGTGCGCGGTCCTGCTGTTCATCACCATGGCGTCACTGATCAAGGCCGTAGCCGGTCGCGTCCCGCCGGGGGAGGCGGTGTTCTTCCGCTCGTTCCTGGCGCTGCCGGTGATCCTGACGTGGCTTGCGCTTCGGGGCGATCTGCGCACGGGGTTGCGGGTAAAAAGCCTGATGAGCCATTTCTGGCGCGGCTTCGTCGGGACGGTTGCGATGGGGTGCGGCTTTGCAGCGCTGGGGCTTTTGCCGCTGCCCGAGGTCACGGCGCTGGGCTACGCCGCGCCGCTGTTGACGGTGATTTTCGCCGCGATGTTCCTTGGGGAAGAGGTGCGGGCGTTTCGCTTGTCGGCGGTCGCGCTGGGGCTGGTCGGCGTGCTGATCGTGTTGTCGCCGCGCCTTACGCTGCTTGAGGGAGAGACGGTTGAAACCGGGGCCGCGATTGGCGCGATCCTGGTGTTGCTGGGCGCGGTCTGCGCGGCGCTCGCGCAGATCTACATCCGCAAGATGGTCGCGACCGAACAGACCTCGGCAATCGTATTCTGGTTTTCGATCACCTCGTCGCTTCTTGCCCTGCTGACGCTGCCGTTCGGCTGGGTCATGCCAACGGGCAGCGAGGCGGTGCTGCTGGTGCTGGCCGGATTGCTGGGCGGGTTGGGGCAGATTTTCCTGACTTCGAGCTATCGGTTCGCGGACGCGTCGGTGGTCGCGCCGTTTGATTACGCGTCGATGATCTTTGCGTTGGGGATCGGGTATTTTGTGTTTGATGAGGTGCCGACGCTGACCATGCTCGGCGGGGCGGCGCTTGTGATTCTGGCGGGGGTGTTGATTATCCTGCGCGAACATCGGTTGGGGTTGGAGCGTGGGCGCGCCCGGAAGAATATGACTCCGCAGGGGTAACACCGCAAAATTGCGCGGGTTTTTCGCGGCGGCGCACTCCGCCAATTGCGAATTTGGGCAGGCTGCATTTTCGTGTTATGGTTGCAACCCAACCGAACGGAGGCCGGTATGACACGACATATCATCGACCATCGCAAGGGTGCGCGAAATGGCTCAGTTCTTAGGCGTTTTGCGGATGTGGAGCGGCAGAACGGAGCTGTCGGACCCCACCCGACGACCGCCAGCCTGCAACGCCGCCCGCAAGACCGGGTGGAGCGTGGCAGCGCGCGGGTCCGGGCCTATATGAAGATCGACCGCAGCACGCGGGATTGACGCCGGGCAAGCCGATTGGGCATGAAAAAGGGGCCAGAACGATCCGGCCCCTTCATTACAGGTTTGGCGTGGTATCAGGCGCGAACAAGCGCCTCATAACTTTCTGAGATATCGCGGGCAATTGCCCCGACTTCGAAGTTGTAGTCGCCGATCTGCCCGACGGGCGTGACCTCGGCCGCGGTGCCGGTCAGCCAGCATTGCTGAAAGCCCTCAAGTTCCTCCGGCATGATGTGGCGTTCGTGGACGGCGATGCCTTTTTCCTTCAGCATCTGGATCACGGTTTGCCGGGTCAGGCCGTTCAGGAAGCAATCGGCGAGGGGTGTGTGAACCTCTCCGTCCCTCACGAAGAACAGGTTCGCGCCGGTCGCTTCGGCCACGTAGCCGCGATAGTCGAACATCATTGCGTCGGAACAGCCTTTCGCCTCGGCCGCGTGTTTGGACATGGTGCAGATCATGTAGAGGCCGGCGGCTTTCGCTTCGGACGGGATGGTTTCGGGGCTGGGGCGTTTCCATTTCGAGATGTCGAGCTTTGCGCCCTTCATTTTGGCGTCGCCGTAATAGGCACCCCATTCCCACGCGGCGACCGCCATGCGGACCGGGTTGCGAGCAGAGGCGACGCCCATATCCTCGCCCACGCCGCGCCAGGCGAGGACGCGCACGTAAGCGTCGCTGAGGTTGTTCGCGTCAAGCACCTGCTGCTTGGCGGCCTCGATCTCCTCGACCGTGTAGGGCACGTCGAAGTCGATCAGCTTGGCGGAGTGGATCAGCCGCTTGGAGTGATCGACGGAGCGGAAGATCTTGCCGTTGTAGGCACGTTCGCCCTCGAACACGGAGGATGCGTAATGCATTGCGTGGGTGAGGATGTGGACATTGGCATCGCGCCATTCGACGAGTTTGCCGTCCATCCAGATCTTGCCGTCGCGGTCATCGTATCCCGCCATGTCTTGTCCTTTCATCGTTGCCGGGGACGCCGGCGATATTTCCAAATGTTGCGCAACATAAGTCCGGTTCGGACATATTGTTACTCAAAAACTGATGGTTGTTACGAATTGATTCTTGGAAAGTCAACAAGGCTGACTTAAAATCACCGGAAACGGCAGGAAATGTGAACAGGGGGATGGTATGAGTGAGGGCACGACCACGAATGGTGGTGGAGTATCCAGTGTTGGCGGCGAGGGGCTTCTGTTTCTGACGGATGAGCAGTTGCGCAAAGGGATCGAGGCGATGTTCTTTGCCTATCGCGGATTCACCGCTGACCCGGACCGTATTCTGGAAAACTATGCCTATGGCCGTGCCCATCACCGGGCCGTGCATTTCATCAACCGCCGTCCCGGAACGACCGTCAACAACCTTTTGGCCATCCTTGGCGTCACCAAGCAATCGCTGAACCGCGTGCTGCGGGCCTTGATCGAAGAGGGGCTGGTCGAAAGCCGCGTCGGAACCCGCGACAAGCGGGAACGGCACTTGTATCTGACCGATGCGGGCGAGGCGTTGGAGCAGGAACTGTCAGACGCGCAACGCGCCCGAATGCGCAAAGCCTACCGCATGGCGGGACCGGACGCAGTGCAGGGGTTCCGCCAGGTGCTTGAAGCGATGATGGACCCGGAAATGCGCCGCCACTTCCGCGCACTGAAAGAGGGTGGTGCATGAACGACGCATCTGACGCGCATCTGCTGATCGTCGATGACGATGAGCGGATCAGGGGGCTGTTGCAAAAGTTTCTGATCCGGAACGGGTTTTTCGTATCCTCCGCCCGTGATGCCGCACATGCCCGGCGTATCCTGAGCGGGCTGGAGTTTGATCTGATCGTGCTCGATGTGATGATGCCGGGCGAGGACGGGTTAAGCCTTACCCGCAGTCTGCGGGAGACGATAGAAACGCCGATCCTGCTGCTGACCGCCAAGGGCGAGACGGAGGATCGGATCTCAGGCCTTGAGGCGGGGGCCGACGACTACCTCGCCAAACCGTTTGAGCCGAAAGAGTTGTTGCTGCGGATCAACGCGATCCTGCGCCGGGTGCCAAACGCCGGGGTGGTCGATAGCGGGCCGAAAGTGCTGATGCTGGGATCGGTGCGCTATGATATGGAGCGTGGAGAGCTGTGGCAGGGCGAGGAGCCGGTGCGCCTGACCGCGACCGAGGCGCAGTTGATGAAGATATTCGCCGCGAGCCTCGGGGAGCCGGTGAGCCGCGCGAAGCTGGTCGAAGATCTTGGCCGGGGTGCCGGGCGGGACGGCGCGCAGGCGCAGGAACGCGCGGTCGACGTGCAGATCACGCGGCTGCGGCGAAAGATTGAGGCCGACCCGAAACAGCCGCGCTATCTGCAAACGGTTCGGGGCGCGGGATACATGCTGGCGCCGGATTGAAAAAAAGGCGTTTTCGCGCTATAATTGTCATCGTTTCATTAATTCAATTGAATCGATTGATATGGCCAAGGGGAAGAAAAAAGGTAGCCCAAAGCCGACCGAAGACGGCAACGCCGTTCCGGTCGATCCCCCGGGCTATGGTGAGTATTTTGATGCGGACGGGTCGAGCCGTAACTTGGGTGAGTGTGTCTGGGCTGTCTGCCGCGATCTGGAGAACCTTCGAGATAATCTGACGAAAGTCGACGAAGGTCTTGAAGGTCGGATCGAATACCTCGGCGAGGCGATAGAGGCGCTAAGCACGAAAATCAAAGATCTCGATGAAAAGAAGATTCCCAAAATTGACGGGAAAGTAGAAAAACTGTGGTTCATTCCTGAGTTGATGGGCTGGGTTAAGAAGAAGAAATTGGTCACTATTCCTCTTGCGATAAGCGCGTTTACCGCCGTCATTGCGTCATTGGCGATCGTCGGCTTCGTCCTCTTCTCGGACAAATGCGAAGGCTTTTGGCCGAAGCTCAACTGCATTATGTCGCGTACGGCAGACAACGCTGTCGCGCACGCCATCATCAACGGCCCTGAAAACGCTGCGGACTTCGGCCTCGTTCTTGATTCCGATGAAACTTTCCAAAACAAACTGGGTGACTTTCACAGCACATTCGTGGAAGTCGGCGAGGTCTTTCCTGAAATCGAGGAGGCGCTGGGGATCGGGCGGGAGGAATACCGCAGCCTCAAGGAGGCACGCCTGGATCCCGCTGCCGCGATACGCTATTTCAGGGATCACGGCGAAACGGTTGAAGACTGGGTCAAACGAGACATACTCGTCAGCTTGGTGAGTGAATTCTCCAAAAGTTTGGTCGGCGCGAGATCAGAGGAGTACTTTTTCCTCTCGGAGCATGCCGAAATGCTAGGTGAAACTGTTTTGCAGCAGAAGTTGGCGACCTTGGCATTCAGCGTTCAGGATCAGAATGTCCGCTATGAGGCAATGCTGCGTCGATTGGAGGTGCTGAGCGGAGACGCCTATGAGGTTCGGGGGCAGAACCTTTTGAAGGTCGCAGAATCGACGGATCAAATCAGGGATCGGGCATGGAAAAGGCTTCTCGTTCTGGTCGCGGAGAACCCCGACAGCAATTCGCAATTCGTACTCCCCAGCGCTTACAGGTCTGCGATTGGCGTTACTAGCATATACAGAGGAAAATATATCCGGCAACTGGACACAGCACTGGCCGAACTAATTAATCATTCCAGCGGCCGCGGACAGAACGTAAACGTCTATTTGGCTCGGGCGTGGACCACGCTTCTGATGAGCGGAGAGAACAGCATCGAGCGCGCGCTCGACCATTACCGATCCGCTAACGAGCTGAGAGCAGATCAGGGTGGATCGATCTGGGTGATCGCAACTGGTCGTTGGCGGGAAGAGTTCGTTCAACATGTGAGTGGAATCATCGCATCGGCCAGCAAGACAGATCAGATCGACTGGCCCAAGGATGATGAAGTCATAGTAAAGGCCGATCTGGAGTTGCCGCCGTCCAAACCTGCATTGGATTAGTACGATGTGTTAGACTCCTCCGGAAAAGGTTAGAAGGGGGGCGGGCTGATCGTCGCCAAACTGCCTTGCCCGGCATGCTTTTCTGGCTTATCGCTCACCCCATGCCGACCCTCTTCTACACCCACAGCGATTGCGATGCCCATGCCTCGCCCCAAGGGCATCCGGAGCAGGTGGCGCGGTTGCCTGCGATCCGTTCGGCGGTGGCGCAACTTGATGGGCTTGTGCATGTTGAGGCGCCGCTTGGGGGCGAGACGGACGTGCTCCGCTGTCATCCGCAGGATTATATCGACCGGATTCGGGCAGCGATTCCCGATGCCGGGTGGTCAGCGGTTGATGGGGATACCTACCTCGCGCCTGGGTCGCTTCGGGCCGCGTTTCGCGGCGTAGGTGCGGTTTGCGATGCGGTGGATCGGGTGCTGGCGGGGGACGCTTCAAACGCTTTCGTCGCGTGCCGCCCGCCGGGGCATCATGCGGAGCGGGAGACCGCGATGGGGTTTTGCCTGTTTGGCTCGGTGGCGATCGCGGCCAAACACGCGCTGGATCATCATGGGCTTTCCCGTGTTGCAGTAATTGATTTTGACGTTCACCACGGCAATGGCACGCAGGATTTGCTGTGGGGTGAGGCGCGGACGCTGTTCGCCTCTACCCACCAGATGCCGCTTTATCCGGGGTCGGGTGCTGCGCATGAACGTGGCGCGCATGACAACGTGCTGAACGTGCCGCTTGCAAGCGGCACGGGCTCTGCCGCGATGCGTGCGGCTTATGAAGGGCATATCCTGCCTGCGATTGAGGCGTTTCGGCCGGAGTTGATCCTGATCTCTGCGGGGTTCGATGCGCACCGGGCGGACCCGCTGGCGGGGCTGATGTGGACGACGGATGATTTTGGCTGGCTTAGCCGGAAAATCTGCGATCTGGCGGATCGGGTGTGTGATGGGCGGGTGGTCTCCTCTCTCGAAGGGGGGTATGATCTTGACGCGCTGGCGGAGTCTGCCGCCGCACACGTAAAGGTATTGATGGAGCACGCGGGATGAGCGACACGCCGGTCGAAAAAATGAGCTTTGAAGAAGCAATGAAAGCGCTTGAGGAGGTCGTCGGCCAGCTTGAACGCGGGGATGTGCCGCTTGAGGATTCCATCGCGCTTTACGAACGCGGGGCGGAGTTGAAGAAGCGCTGTGAGAAGAAGCTGAAAGAGGCCGAGGAAAAGGTCGCCGCGATCACCCTTGGCGAAGACGGGCAGCCGACGGGGACCACCCCGGTCGAAGGGCTGTAGATGTTTCAAGACAGGCTGGCAGAGGACCGGGCGCGGGTTGCGGCCTGTCTGAACGCGACGCTTGATACGCTCGACCCGCAGCCGGTGCATGATGCGATGCGCTATGCGGTTGAGGGCGGCAAGGGCGTGCGCGGATTTCTGGTGCTGGAAAGCGCGCGGCTGTTCGGAATTGACCCGGATCGCGCCGTTTGGGCCGCCGCGGCGGTCGAGGCGATGCACGCCTATTCGCTGATCCATGATGACCTGCCCTGTATGGATGACGACGATCTGCGGCGCGGGCGGCCTACGGTTCATGTGAAATGGGACGAGGCGACAGCGGTGCTGGCGGGTGACGCGTTGCAGGCGCTGGCCTTCGGGTTGCTGACGCGGGAAGAGATCGGGCCAGCGGACCGGCGGATCGCGCTGGTCGAGGGGTTTTCGCGCGCGGCGGGGGCCTGGGGCATGGTGCTTGGCCAAGCGCTCGACATCGCGGCGGAGACGGCGGACGCGCCGTTGACGCTTGCGGAGATCACAGCGTTGCAATCCGGTAAAACAGGGGCGCTGATAAACTGGTCAGCCGAAGCGGGCGCGGTGATCGCGGGCGAGGATCGCACCCCCCTGCGGCACTATGCCAACGCCTTGGGCCTTGCGTTTCAGATTGCGGATGACATCCTAGATGTCGAAGGTGACGCGGCAAAAGCCGGGAAGCGACTGAACAAGGATGCCCATGCCGGGAAGGCGACATTCGTTTCGCTTCTTGGGTTGGACGGTGCCAAGGCGCGGGCGAAGGCGTTGGTGGCGGAGGCCGAGGCCGCGCTTGCCCCCTATGGTGAGGCCGCGGAAACCTTGCGGCAGGCGGCGCGTTTCGTTATTGCCCGCGAAAGCTGAAACTGGCCCCGAAAGGGGGACTGCGCGATGAGTGACGAAAAACAGACCCGCCCCGCGACCCCGACGCTGGATCGCGTTTCCGTGCCTGCGGACATGAAGGGAATGTCGGATGCGGAGCTGAAACGCCTTGCGACGGAGCTTCGGGCAGAGACGATCAGCGCGGTATCGGAAACCGGCGGGCATCTGGGGGCGGGGCTGGGTGTCATTGAATTGACCGTCGCGCTTCACGCGGTATTTGACGCGCCGAAGGATCGGATTATCTGGGACGTGAGCCATCAGTGCTACCCCCACAAGATCCTGACCGGGCGGCGCGACCGTATCCGCACGATCCGCCAGAAAGACGGGCTGAGCGGGTTCACTAAGCGCAGCGAAAGCCCGTATGACCCGTTTGGGGCCGCGCATTCGTCGACCTCGATCAGCGCGGCACTGGGTTTTGCGGTTGCCCGCGATCTGGGCGGTGCGCCGGAACATGGCATCGGGGATGCCATTGCCGTGATCGGTGATGGTGCGATCAGTGCTGGCATGGCCTATGAGGCGATGAACAACGCGGGCCATCTGGGTCGCCGCTTGATCGTCATCCTGAACGACAACGAAATGTCGATTGCTCCGCCGGTCGGGGCGATGTCGTCATACCTGTCACGCCTCTACGCGGGTGCCCCGTTTCAGGAGTTGAAATCCGCGGCCAAGGGTGCTGTCAGCCTGCTGCCTGAACCGTTTCAGGAAGGCGCGCGTCGGGCCAAGGAAATGCTGAAGGGCATGACAGTTGGCGGGACGCTGTTCGAGGAACTCGGGTTTTCCTATGTCGGGCCGATTGATGGCCACGACCTTGACCAGTTGCTGCCGCTGCTGCGCACGGTCAAGGACCGCGCGACGGGGCCGATGCTGCTGCATGTGACGACGCAAAAGGGCAAAGGCTATGCCCCGGCAGAGCAGGCCCGCGACAAGGGCCACGCGACTGCGAAATTTGACGTGGTGACGGGCAAGCAGAAGAAAGCACCGTCCAACGCGCCAAGCTACACGCGCGTGTTCGCCGACAGCCTGATCCGCGAGGCGGCGGAGGACGACAAGATCTGCGCCGTGACCGCCGCGATGCCGGATGGCACGGGGTTGAACCTGTTTGCCGAACGCTACCCCAGCCGTTGCTTTGACGTGGCGATTGCCGAGCAGCATGGCGTGACGTTTTCGGCCGCGCTCGCCGCTGGCGGGATGAAGCCCTTTTGCACGATTTATTCGACATTCCTGCAACGTGGATACGATCAGGTGGTGCATGATGTGGCGATCCAGCGCTTGCCGGTGCGGTTTGCGATTGATCGCGCGGGGCTTGTCGGGGCCGACGGGGCGACCCACGCGGGCAGCTATGACATTGCATATCTGTCGAACCTTCCCGGCTTCACCGTGATGGCGGCGGCGGATGAGGCGGAGCTTGTCCACATGGTCGCGACCGCCGTGGCCCATGACGACGGGCCGATTGCGTTCCGCTTCCCGCGCGGCGAAGGCGTCGGCGTTGACCTGCCGGAACGCGGCACGCCGCTGGAAATCGGCAAGGGCCGGATCATTCAAGAGGGCGGGCGCGTCGCGCTGCTGTCCTTCGGCACGCGTCTGGCAGAGGTTCAGGCGGCGGCGGAGTCGCTGCAAGCGAAGGGGATCACCCCGACGATTGCCGACGCCCGGTTTGCCAAACCACTGGACCGTGACTTGATCCTGCAACTGGCGGCGGACCACGAGGCGCTGATCACCATCGAGGAAGGCGCGGTCGGCGGCTTTGGCAGCCACGTCGCGCAATTGCTGGCCGAGGAAGGCGTGTTTGATTCGGGGCTGAAATACCGTTCGATGGTGCTGCCCGACATCTTTATCGACCAGGCAAGCCCAGCCGATATGTATCGCGTCGCCGGGCTGAGTGCTGCGGATATCGAGGCGAAAGTGCTTGCCGTTCTTGGTGTCAGCGCCATTGGCGAACGCCGCGCCTGAGCATTTTAGCCATGCGGCGGCGGCGCAACATCGGCGGCAATTCTCCCACTCAACGACCGGCCCGAGTCGACTCTGCGCGAATTTCCGATCTAGGGTCGCTGCATAAATAACGCCCACAAAGGGCGAGTTGAGGCAGAGACATGAAGAAACTGGCATTGGCCGCGGCGCTTGCGCTGACGGCAGTTAATGCGATTGCGGGCGGGTTGAAGCCTCCGATTGCAGAAGAAACACCACCCGAAACGGTGACGATAAAGCATGACGCCAACCTTCAGCGGGGATTTTTCCTGCCGGTTGATGGCGATGATGTGCGGGTGATTGAGGTTTCGGGCTAAGCCCGGAGCCTTGCCAAGACCCAGAGCGTCGGCGGCCTGATCGGCCGCCGGGGCCGTTCACTCATCCGCCAGAAGGGCGGAGAGACCGTCGCGATAGCTTGGGTATTTCAACGTCACCCCAAGTTCGTTTTTGATCCGATCATTCCGAACACGCTTGTTTTCCGCATAAAAGCTCTGCGCCATTGGTGTCATTTCGGCTGTGTCGTAGTCGACCGCCGGGGGCAGCGGCAGGCCGAGTAAATCGGCGGCATGGGCGATTACGTCTTCGGGCGGGGCGGGGTCATCGTCGCAAACATTATAAACCGCGTCGGAGTTCGGTTGCGCGATGGATGCGGCGAGGATTTGCGCGATATCGTCGACATGGATACGCGAAAAGACCTGACCGGGCTTGATAACGCGGCGCGCCTTGCCGGCCCGCACCTTGGCGAAGGGGCCACGACCGGGGCCGTAGATGCCCGCCAGCCGGAAGATATGGAGCGGAAGGTCAGGGATGGCCCGCCACGCCGCCTCAGCCCCTGCCCTGCGGTGGCCGCGTTCGGTGCTGGGGGAGAGCGGTGTGTTTTCGTCAACCCAAGCGCCGCCATGATCGCCATAGACTCCGGTGGTGGAGAGGTAGCCGACCCATTTGAATTGTCCGGCGCGTTCGGTGATCGACCCGCGCAGTTCGTTGAGGACGGGATCGCCATCCTCGGTCGGGCCAGCAGAAATCAGTAAGTGCGTCGCGGTATCGAGGGCGGGCGTGATGTCGTCGCCGGGCCAGATGAGGGAGGTGACACCCTCGGCCTTCAACGCGTCGGTTTTGTCGGCAGAGCGTGTCGTGCCGGTGATCGCCCAGCCTTGGGGGAGGAGGAGCCGGGCTAACGCGCGGGCGCTGTAGCCGTGGCCGAAGGAAAGCAGATGTGACATGCCGCGCATATTGGCGGCTGAGGCGATGGGTGCAAGGGCGATCCGCGCGTCCTTACCCGAGACGGGGCAGAGTATTGCGGGCGCGGGGTATGGATATTTTTGGAAAATGGTGGGGCGGGGTGCTGCAAAAACAGGGTTACGGCTGGTCATTCGCGTGCGAGGTGGGTAAACGGCGCGGATACTCGCGAACAATGACGCTGGAGACTTCCGTGCAAGCTGACATTCTGACCAGCCTGAAGCAGGACTGGCTGGGTAACATCCGTGCCGACCTACTCGCCGGCCTTGTCGTGGCCTTGGCCCTGATCCCGGAGGCGATTGCCTTTTCGATCATCGCCGGGGTGGACCCGAAGGTGGGCCTTTATGCGTCCTTTTCGATTGCAGTGATCACCGCGATTGCGGGCGGGCGACCGGGGATGATTTCGGCGGCAACGGCGGCAACGGCCGTGCTTATGGTGACGCTGGTGAAGGATCACGGCTTGCAATATCTGCTGGCCGCGACGGTGCTGGCGGGGCTGTTGCAGATCGGGGCGGGGGCGCTGCGCCTTGGCAATATCATGCGGTTTGTGTCGCGGTCGGTGATGACGGGGTTTGTCAACGCGCTCGCCATCCTGATTTTCATGGCGCAATTGCCGGAGCTTGACTGGCACAATGCGGGCGTCACGTGGCTGACCTATGTGATGGTCGCGGGCGGGCTGGCGATCATCTATCTGTTTCCGTTGCTGACGACCGCGATCCCGTCGCCCTTGGTGACGATCATCGTGCTGACGGGCCTTGCGATGGCGCTTGGGCTGGACGTTCGGGTTGTCGGAGACATGGGCGCGTTGCCGGATACGCTACCGATTTTCCTGCTGCCGGATATTCCGCTGAACCTTGAGACGTTGCAGATTATCTTCCCGGTGTCTGCTGCTGTTGCCGTGGTCGGCCTGCTGGAAAGCCTGATGACCGCGAAGCTGGTCGATGACCTGACCGACACGAAATCCGACAAGAATCGCGAGTGCATCGGCCAAGGCCTTGCCAACACCGCGACCGGGTTCATCGGCGGTATGGCGGGCTGTGCGATGATCGGGCAGTCGATGATCAACGTGAAATCGGGCGGGCGTGGGCGGCTGTCCTGCTTTGCGGCGGGTGTGTTCCTGCTGTTCCTGATCGTCGTGCTGGGCGACTGGGTTGCGCAGATCCCGATGCCAGCGCTGGTCGCGATCATGATCATGGTGTCGATCGGGACGTTTAGCTGGTCTTCACTGAAGAACCTGCGTGAACATCCGACGGCGTCCTCGGTCGTGATGGTCGCGACGGTTGTCGTGACGGTTTATACCCATAACCTCGCTTATGGAGTTCTGGTCGGGGTGCTGCTGTCGGGCATCTTCTTTGCCTGGAAAATCGCGGCAGTGTTCCGGGTGCGCTCGACCCTATCGGCAGACGGGCGGGCGCGGACCTACGTCGTCGAGGGGCAGTTGTTCTTTGCCACAGCGCCGGACCTTGCCGAGTCCTTCGATTTCAACGAGGTGTTGGAGGCCGTCACCATCGACGTCAGCCGCGCGCATATCTGGGATATCTCGTCTGTTTCAGCCATCGACATGGTGGTTCTGAAATTCCGCCGCGAAGGCGCGGATGTTGAGATTATCGGGATGAACGAGGCGAGCGAGACCCTGATGGGCCGCCTTGCCGAACATGACAAACCGGGCGCGCTGGAACGCCTGATGGGCCACTGAGGGAGAGCGGGCATGTCAAAGATCGTCGCATTGGTGGATGGCTCTGTCTATTCGGAGAGCGTGTGTGACCACGCGGCCTGGGTCGCAACGCGCAAGGGGTCTTCGGTCGAGATTTTGCACGTGTTGGGGCGGCGCGAGGGGGCGAAAAGCGACCTGTCGGGCAATATCGGTCTGGGCGCGCGGACCCGGCTGATGGAGGAACTGGCGGAGCTTGACGCCGAACGCGCGAAGCTCAGCATGAAGCGCGGCCGTGCGATCCTTGAGGATGCAGAGGCGCGCTTGCGTGCGGATGGGGTTGAGGAAATTACCACCCGTCTGCGCCACGGCGATTTGATCGAAGAACTGCACCGGGCTGAGGCCGACGCCGATCTGGTCGTTGTCGGCAAGCGCGGCGAGGCGGCGGATTTCGCGACGCTGCATCTTGGATCGAATTTGGAACGGGTGGTTCGGGCAAGCGAGAAGCCCGTGCTTGTCACCTCTCGCGCGTTCAAACCGGTTGAGACGTTTTTGATCGCCTTTGATGGTGGCAAAAGCGCACTGAAGGCGGTGAACCACGTTGCGCGAAGCAATGTCTTTGGCGGGTTGAACTGCGTGCTGCTGAGCGCAGGCGCGGAAACGACAGAATCCCGGCGGGCCGTCGAAGGGGCTGCCGCGCAGTTGAAAAGCGCGGGATACAGCGTGGAAATCCGCACCCCGCCCGGTCGAGCCGATACAGCGATTACCGAGGCTGTGACCGCAGGTGGCATCGACATGTTGCTGATGGGGGCGTTCCGTCATTCGCGTATTCGCAGCTTGTTCATCGGCTCCACCACCGCAGAGATGGTCAGGAACTGCCATATTCCGCTGCTGCTGTTTCGTTAAGTTGTGGTAACGTCAGGCGCAAAAGGGGGTTCCCATGCGTCTGCACCAGATCACGCCGTTCGTTCCCTGCACCTTGCTGGTCAGGCAAGTCGCGTTTTACCGCGATGTGCTTGGATTTACGCTCGGGTTTCTCGCCGATAACTACGCGTTTCTGCGGCGGGATGATGTCGCCGTGCGGTTGGTTGAGGTTGATAAGACGGTCGATCTGGACCACCCCGAAAGGCAGGGGTCATTCTATATCGACGTTCACGATATCGATGCCGTCTATACCTCGATGGAGCAGCGACTGAACGCGCTGCCAGAGGGGCGGGTGCGGGCTCCGTTCAATCAGGACTATGGTCAGCGCGAATTTCATGTGGCGGACGAAGACTGCACGCTGGTCTTCTTTGGCGAGGGCGTCGCGCCTTCCGCATGAAGCGGGTTGCGGTGATGGCCGCGCCGCGACATGCTCCGCCGGATGTTGAGGATTGCAAACCGGGACGCGCGGCGGCTGTGGCTTCATGCGCAGGCGTTGTCGGACACGCCGACAGGGGCGCTTGATCTGCCTGCGCTGATCCGGCGGCTCGGGATGGTGCAGCTGGACACGATACGTGTTGTTTCGCGGGCGCATCACCATATCCTCTGGTCACGGAACCAGAATTACCGCGAACCGATGCTGGATCGGCTGCTGCGGCAGCGCGGGATCTTCGAGCACTTTACCCATGACGCGTCGGTCCTGCCGATGAAGTTCCTTCCGATGTGGGGTCGCCAGTTTCGACGGAAGCGTGAATGGCTCGACCGGTCGAACTGGTATGCGTCCATGCCGGATGCGGCGGGGCGCGCGGCGATCAAAGCGCGGATCGCGGAGGAGGGCGCGCTGTCCACCCGCGACTTCGACAGCGCGTTCGCCGGTGATCGGCAGATGTGGCAACGCCCACCGCACAAGCTTGGCCTCGATTACATGTGGTATGTGGGGGAGCTTGCGACCTGCCACCGGGTGAATTTCCACAAGTATTACGATCTGGCTGAACGGGTGTTCCCCGACGATCTGCGCCAGCGGGAGGTGGCGGAGGATGAGCAACTAGATTGGCTGTGCCGTGCGGCGCTGGCCCGGTCGGGGTTTGCAACGCCGGGTGAGGTCCAGCGGTTCTGGGACGCTACATCGGCGAAAGAGGTGAAGGCATGGGTCGACACGGCCCGCGACCTTGTCCCGGTCTCGGTCGAAACTGCGGAACGGCAATGGACCACTGCGCTCGCCCCGCCGGATATCGAACAGCGGTTGGGGGACGCACCCGCGCCGACCACGCGCCTGCGTATCCTCAGCCCATTTGACCCCGTCGTCAGGGATCGCAACAGGGCGCTGCGGTTGTTTGGATTCGACTATCGGATTGAAATTTTCGTTCCCGCCGCGAAGCGCAAGTGGGGCTATTACGTTTACCCGATGCTGGAAGGGGATCGTTTTGTCGGGCGGATCGAGGTCAAGGCAGATCGCGCGGCTGGCACGCTGACCGTCCTGAATTATTGGTGGGAGTCGAAAGTCAAGGAAACCCCGGCCCGACGCGCAAAGCTGGACGCGGAGCTTTCCCGGATGGCGCGGTTTGTCGGGGTGGACGATGTGATCTGGTCCACCCCATAGCCTTTACGCCGCGGGCTTGCGCCGACGGCGATTGTTGCGCTTGGGCTTGCCATGCGATTGGTTGGCCGGTTTCGGCTGGCTGCGGCGCTGTCCGCCACCGCGGTTTCCACCGCCTCCGCCACCACGACCGCCGCGTTTTTCGGGCTTTTGTTCAATCGGGCGTTCGCCGCCAACCACGGGGATCGTCAGTTTCATCACCTTTTCGATTTGGCGCAGATAGCCGATTTCGGTGGCAGAGCAGAACGCGATAGCCTCGCCCTCCGCACCTGCACGGGCCGTCCGGCCAATCCGGTGAACGTAGTTTTCCGCCACTTCTGGCAGGTCGTAGTTGTAGACGTGGCTGACGCCAGGAATGTCTATGCCACGGGCGGCCACGTCGGTCGCGACCAGAATCCGGGCCTCGCCCGCCTTGAAGTCGCGGATCGCGCGGTCACGCTGGTTCTGCGATTTGTTTCCGTGGATCGAGGTCGCCTTGAACCCCGACGCTTCGAGGTTCTTTTTCAACTTTTCCGCGCCGTGCTTGGTGCGGGCAAAGACCAGTGACAGGCCGTCGGGGTCCTTGTTGAGGTAGTCTTTCAACAGCTCCGTCTTGTCGCCCTGCGGCACATAGTGCAGCGCCTGGGTGATCTTGTCGGCAGCTTTGCCCGGAGGGGAAACCTGCACCCGTGCCGGATCGGTCAGGTAGGCGCGGGAAAGCTCCTCCATCTGCGCGGGCATGGTGGCGGAGAACAGCAGCGTCTGGCGCGGTTTCGCCAGCTTTGCAGCGATTTTCCGAAGCGCATGGATGAACCCCATGTCGAGCATCTGGTCCGCTTCGTCGAGAACCAGATACGTGACCGTATCCAGAAACACTGCACGACGGTCGCACAGGTCGATCAGACGGCCCGGTGTCGCGACGAGGATATGCGTGCCACGTTCGAGCTTTTTCACCTGATTGTTCAGCGATTGACCGCCAACAACGGTGACGACGCGGATCGGCGTGTCTTTGGTGTAGGCGGTCAGGTTCGCGGCGATCTGATTCACCAGTTCACGCGTCGGCGCAAGGATCAGCGCCCGCACGGATTTCGGCGTGGGTTTCGCGCCCGCGCCCATAAGCCGGTCGATCAGCGGCAGGCCGAACGCGGCGGTCTTGCCGGTGCCGGTCTGGGCAAGGCCGATCAGATCGCGGCCTTCCAGCACCAGCGGAATCGCCTTTTGCTGGATCGGTGTCGGTGTGTCGTATCCTGCCTTTGTGATGGCGGACAGAAGGTCGGGCTTGAGGCCCAGATCAGTAAATTTGGTCAAGAATGACCCTTTCATATATGCGCCCGCCCAAGACGGACGGAGTCGTCAGACAAGCGGGGCGGGACCATGCGAATGGCCCGTCCATTGCGGTTGCGCGCAAGATCCGCACCCCGGACCGAATGTCCTGTCAGGTGAACCTGCGCGTCAGACCCCCGCGTGACGTGGGAACTGTTTGGATTGTGGGACCGTTGCCGCATCGCGGTGCTGGTCGGGTCCATCCTGCCGATCAGTGTCGGCGGCTGCTCACGCGGCAGCGGAATGGGTTGAGGGTCATATCGGGGGTGAAGGGGTAGAAGTCAACCACAGAGTTTCGGATTGGCGGCGATTGCCCGCGCGCTGTGTCACGTCGGCGGGTGTCCGTCAAAACCGCGAGGGTGTCGGTTTTGGGATGGGCGGGCCGGTCGAATCCGGTTAGCATCCGGTTATCAAGGTGCCGCCCTCGGGCGGAGAATTGGGAAGCCGGTGAAACTCCGGCACTGCCCCCGCAACGGTAAGGACGGGCAACGACATGACGATCACCCACTGGGCGCACGCTCGGGAAGGGGTCATGTTAGCCGAAAGGCCCCGTCCAAGTCCGGAAACCAGCCTTGGTAGAAACGTCAACCGCGGGGCGCGGCGAAGGCGGGTCATGGACGCCAGCGTGCCTTGCCCTCTTCACCACCACCGCACAGAAAACGACCGCGGGGATGCGGCGGAAAGGCACGGATGTTGGATCAGATAGTGGACGGCCTGAACGAAATCGCTGAGCGGCCAGCGTTTGCAGAGGCGCAGGCAAAGGCCGCGATGATGGAGTGGATATTGACGCTGCCCGCCGGGGCCGACGCGCAGGAAGCTGCGCGGGCCGCCATCGGACGGTGCGAGGGCGTCGATTGCCCCAGCGTCGCGTTGACCCAATTCGTCGAATATCTGCATGACATCGCGGACACACCCGCGCTTTACCCCGTCCGCCGCGGCGGTGCCCGCGCCCGGCGTCAGGTCCACTAGGGCAGCTGCGACCAAATCACCCTATTTTCTTGGCCTTCGCCCTTTCATGTGCGGGTTGGATCGGTTAGAAGCCCCGCGTCCGATCCCGGACGAACTGAAACGGAGGTCTTTTATGGGCTATAAAGTCGTTGTCGTTGGCGCTACCGGAAACGTGGGCCGCGAAATGCTGAACATTCTGGCAGAGCGCCAGTTCCCGGTTGATGAGATTGCTGCGCTGGCAAGCCGTCGGTCGCTGGGCACGGAAGTCAGCTTTGGCGACAAGACGTTGAAGACCAAAGACCTCGACACGTTCGACTTCACGGGATGGGACATGGCGCTGTTCGCCATCGGCTCTGACGCGACCAAGCAATATGCGCCGAAGGCGGCGGGTGCCGGGTGCCTTGTGATCGATAATTCGTCGCTCTACCGCTACGATCCGCAGGTTCCGTTGATCGTGCCAGAGGTGAACCCGCAGGCGATTGAAGGCTACCGCGAGAAGATGATTATCGCGAACCCGAACTGTTCGACCGCGCAGATGGTCGTGGCGCTGAAGCCGCTACATGATCGGGCCAAGATCAAGCGCGTGGTAGTCAGCACATATCAATCCGTTTCAGGCTCCGGCAAAGAGGGCATTGATGAGCTGTGGGATCAGACCAAATCGATGTATAACCCGACGGACGACAAGCCGGCGAAGAAATTCACCAAGCAGATCGCCTTCAACGTCATTCCCCACATCGATGTGTTCCTTGAGGACGGATCGACCAAAGAAGAATGGAAGATGGTTGCCGAAACCAAAAAGATCGTCGATCCGACGATCAAGGTGACAGCGACCTGCGTGCGGGTGCCGGTGTTCGTCGGCCATTCCGAAGCGGTGAATATCGAGTTCGAAGACTTCCTCGACGAAGACGAAGCACGCGACATCCTGCGTGAGGCGCCGGGGCTGATGGTCATCGACAAGCGCGAAGACGGCGGATACGTCACGCCCGTCGAATGTGTCGGTGATTTCGCGACCTTCATCAGCCGCATCCGTCAGGACAGCACGATTGAAAACGGCCTGAACCTGTGGTGCGTCAGTGATAACCTGCGCAAAGGCGCTGCGCTGAACGCGGTTCAGATCGCAGAGCTTTACGGTCGGGAAGTCCTGAAACAAGGCTGACCCCAGCCCCAGAAAACCTGCTGATTGGCCCGATTCGTCGGGCCTTTCTTGCTTTTGCCCTGGCTGCTGCCGCGTCCGCGCCGGTGGCCAATCAGGTGCCCTTGCGTCAATTGTGTCAAGAATTGGGCACTATCACGGATGCAACGCGAGGGAGAAACATCATATATTTCATAGTTTTACAGAAATTTGGCGAAATTTCCGCTCGGAAAATTAACGATTATGGCCAAATTGTGTCATCAAGCACGGCGAGGCCCAGCAACTTAGGGCCCCTTGCCGTCGCGTTGGGGGGAACGCGCGGCAAGGTCTAACGAAGGGGTGGAGATGACAGATTTTATTCACAAAGCGCGGCTGGGCCGGACCTACGCCTTGCTAAGCAAGAAAACCAAACGGCCCGTTGGGCGGCCCGCGCCGTTTTCAAAGCGCGATAACCCGCCCTGCGTGCCAGAGTTTCGTGCCACGCGCACTCCGTATGCCCTGTCAAAGCAAGACATGGTCCGCCAAAAGCAGACCGACGCCGTGTAGTCGATTAAACCGGAACGAACGCACCTTTGGCGGGGTCATAGGTTTCTAGCCCGCCCTCGCCGATATCCGTCCAAAGCCCGTGCAACGTCAGCAGGTCGGCCTTCACCGCATCTTTGACGAACGGGAACGTCATCAGGTTTTCCAACGACACCAGAACCGCCTCTTTTTCAAGCGCGCGTCTGCGGGCCGCATCATCCTCAATATCTTTCACCCGCTCAAAGCCGGGGCGCAGGATGTCCATCCAACGACCGACAAAGCTTGTCTTTTCCTCAAGCGCCGGGGCTTTGCCGGAGCACATATCATGGCACCCGGCAACGCCGCCGCATTCGGAATGCCCGACCACGATCAGATGCGCGACCTTCAGCGCGTTCACGGCATATTCGACCGCAGCCGATGTCCCGTGCTGCCGACCATCAGGCCCGTAAGGGGGGACAAGGTTCGCGATATTACGGTGGATAAAAAACTCACCCTGATCCGCGCCGAAGATCGATGTCACATGCACCCGGCTGTCGCAGCACGAAATCACCATCGCGCGCGGATGTTGGCCTTCGCTGGCGAGCCGTCGATACCATGCTTTGTTGTCAGCATAGCCCGTGGCCTTCCAGCCGTGATAACGTTGTACGAGATAAGCTGGCAGTGGTGTTGCGTTTTTCATCAATGTCGCCTCTGTCGTTTGCTGACCGTTTAGATAGGTGAGATTTTCGAGAATTTCGAGTGAATTCCGCAGTCCTTATCAACCTTTTCTAAGGACACTCGGGCGAATGTGCCGATGTCATGCGGGGGCATGGGGTGATGGAGGGTGAGTGAATGGCGGTTGTGACCGTTTTAGAGCAGGAAGAGAGTATCCGTCTGAATCCAGACAGGCTGACGGAACTTTACGTTGAACTGGGCGAAGCCGGGGCCGAAGATATGATCGGCCGCGCGATGGAGGAGTTGGCTGTCAAGCTGGAGGGTATTCGTGCCCTGGCCGATAGCGGGCCGACTGCCGCGCTTCCGTCCGCTGCGCAGGAAATCGCGGAGCTTGCGCTAAGCGTTGGGTTAAGTGGCCTGTCGCGTGTGGCGCTAGATGTGGAATATTGCGCGTCGCTGAATGACGGGCCGGGGGTTGCGGCGACGCTCGCCCGGTTGGGCCGGGTCGGGGATCGGTCGCTGACCGCCGTTTGGGATCTGCGCGATATGTCGGTCTGACGCGCCGCGGTCAAACTGTGTCTTGCAGACAGGTGTGGCGCAGGTAGGCTGCGGGCAACACACCAGACGAGGCTTTGACACCATGACCATGACATTCGCTGATCCGGGCGCGCCGTCCCTTCCCTTGCATCTGCTGGCAGAGGACACCGTTGATGGCTGGCTGAGCGATCAACTGGAAAAAGTGTCGTCATGGGCGACGGCGAATGGGTTTAGCGGGAAGCTTGGCCAGATCTTGGTCATACCGGGCGACGGTGGTGCGCCTGCCTGCGCCTTGGCAGGCTATGGCAACGCCAAATCGCGGGCACGCGGGCGGTTTCCCTGCGCGGGCGCTTGGTCAAAGCTGCCCGAAGGCGTTTGGCACATCGAAACCGGGCCGGACGGGGCCGCGCTTGAAGAGGTTGCGCTGGGCTGGCTTTTGGCCGGGTATCGGTTTGATCGCTACACGACAAAACCGAAACTGAAGGCGCAGTTGAAAGCGCCTGCGGGCGTGGACGCAAATCGCTTGGAAATCATCGCGGCGGGCGAGGCGCTGACCCGCGACCTGATCAACACCCCGACATCCGATATGGGGCCGGAGCAGCTGGAATCCGCGTTCCGCGACCTTGCCGACAAACACGGCGCAACCGCCGAGGTGATTGCGGGCGATGCGCTGCTGGATCAGAACTTTCCGCTGATCCACACGGTTGGCCGGGCGTCCGCGCAAGCGCCCCGATTGCTCGACATGCGGTGGGGGTCGACGGGGCCGACTTTGACACTGGTCGGTAAGGGTGTGTGCTTTGACACGGGCGGGCTGAACCTGAAACCGGCGGCGTCTATGGGGTTGATGAAGAAAGACATGGGGGGTGCTGCGACGGTTCTAGGCCTTGCCCATATGATTATGGCGCTTCAGTTGCCGCTGCGGTTACGCGTGCTTGTCCCTGCGGTGGAAAACAGCGTCGCGGGCAACGCCTATCGCCCGCAGGATGTTCTGACCTCCCGCAAGGGGCTGACGGTAGAGATCAACAATACCGACGCCGAAGGTCGCCTCGTGCTGGCCGACGCGCTTGCCCTGGCGGATGAGGAAACGCCGGACTGTCTGATTTCGATGGCGACGCTCACCGGCGCGGCGCGGGTCGCGGTCGGGCCTGACATTGCGCCCTATTACACGGACGATCAGGGGATTTCTTCTGCGCTTGAGGCTGGTGCGGCGGCGGTGGCCGACCCGGTCTGGCGGATGCCGTTCCACACGCCGTATGAGAAGATGATCGAACCGAACATCGCCGATCTCGACAACGCGCCAAAGGGTGGTTTTGCCGGGTCAATCACCGCTGCGCTGTTCCTGCGCCGCTTTGTCGATCAAAGCCCGCGCTACACGCATTTTGACATTTACGGCTGGCAACCAACGGCTTTACCCGCCCGAACTGCTGGCGGCGTTGGGCAGGGGGCGCGGGCCGTTCTGGCCGCTCTGCCGGACATACTGGGGCTGTAGAATGGATCGTCGCAACACTCCGGCGAACGCGCGTATCGCTGCGACCCGGTTGAAAGGCGAGGTGGACGCGCCCCGCTATTCGGATGGCGAGGTTGGCCAGATCGCCGTGCCCGTCGCTGACCTATTGCGCGAACCGAATGGCGCGCGGGATCGTCAGGTCTTGCTGGGCGAGTGCGTTACAATCTACGAGGTTCACGACGGCTGGGCATTCGTTGAGGCGGCGAAGGATGGCTATGTCGGCTATGTCGATGCCCGCAGCGTGGGTGAAGCGAAGGACGCGACCCATTGGATCAGCGCACCCGCGACGCACGTTTATTCGGGGCCAAACCTCAAGACGCCGGATCGCATGGCGCTGCCATTCGGCAGTCGCGTTCGGGTGACAGACACGGCCGATGGCTATTGCCAGACGGCCCACGGGTTCGTTCCAACGCAGCATCTTTCGCCGGTATCGCATCGGCTTGATGATCCGGTTGCGGTTGCGGCCCTGTTCCTCGGCACGCCCTACCTTTGGGGCGGCAATTCGATCTGGGGGATCGACTGCTCCGGGCTGGTGCAGGCCGCGCTGATCGCCTGCGGCATCCCGTGCCCCGGCGATAGCGACCTGCAGGAAACAGAGGTGGGGGAGGGTTTGGCCGACGATGCCCCGCTTCGCCCCGGTGATCTTTTGTTTTGGAACGGCCATGTCGCGATGGTGGTGGATGACACCCGGCTGATCCACGCGAATGCCCATGCGATGGCGGTGTCCTACGAAGGGATCGATGCAGCAATCGCGCGGATCGAAAAACAAGGGGAAGGCCCAGTCACAAGCCGCCGCAGACCGCGCTAATTGATTGCGCGGATCAGTTTACGCTCCAACACCCGCAGCACGGTTTTCAACTCGGCACCGCGCTTGAGAATCTGCCCGTCCATGCCCACAACCGCATAAAGCTGCTGCTTCATCCGCAGCTTTGGCCGTTTTTCAATCCGGTAAAGTGGGTTTTCGGCGGTTCTGCGGAAAATCGAGAACACGGCGTGGTCGCTCAGGCAGGAAATGCCGTAGTCGCGCCATTCGCCTGCCGCGACCATTCGACCATAAAGAGAAAGGATTTCACCGAGTTCCTTGCGATCAAAGCTGACTTGGTCCGGGATTCGGGACGGGCGCTGAAACGGCGTGGGTGACTGAATTGTCATATCTGAATCTTGGCCTTTGTCCGGCGCGAAATCAATCCCTGCCTAGAATTCGCCCCGAAATGACCTGCAAATAAGCTGCACTCGACCCTGATGCTGTCGGGTTTAGGGGCAATAAAGGCATCATAGCGAGAAATCGCTGCCCCGATGTCGTGGAATAATTGCCCCCACCCAGACTGCGGCATCGGGGACTAGTATGGAACGAGGTGCCCCCTGTCAGATCGGCAGGGGGTATTCTTTTGTCTTATCCACACCAGACGCGGGCGACGTTGCCGCTTTCATCAAGGTCGATGTTCAGCCGTTCGGGGTTGTAATCCATCGTGATCGCGCTGCCCGGTTCAATTACCCGCATCGGCGCGGGGAAGGTCATCGCGGCCAGCACGTCTTTTGACTGCCCGATCAATGCTGCGTAACCCGACGCGCCACAGGCGTCTTCGCCGGGTTCGACAACGGGTTGTGGCATACAGGCCGTCAGGGCAATGAAGGCGGGCAGGGCGAAGCGCATCGGGAACCTCCTGTTTCGGTTGAAATGGTATCTGCTTTCCCCCAGTGTAGCCGCAACAAATCTGAGGGAGAAGAAATCATGCGTACTCGTGCCGCTGTCGCGCTGGAAGCCGGAAAACCGCTTGAAGTGATGGAAGTGAACCTTGAAGGCCCGAAAGAGGGTGAGGTTCTGGTTGAGATCAAGGCCACCGGCCTTTGCCACACGGATGAGTTTACGCGGTCGGGCGCTGACCCCGAGGGGTTGTTCCCCGCGATTCTGGGGCACGAAGGCGCGGGTGTTGTTCTGGAAGTCGGACCGGGTGTCAAAACGCTAAAACCGGGCGACCACGTTATCCCGCTCTACACGCCGGAATGTCGGGAATGCGAATACTGCCTGAATCCCAAGACGAACCTGTGTCAGTCGATCCGCGGCACCCAAGGGCAAGGCCTGATGCCGGACGGGACGACGCGGTTCTCGATGCTCGATGGGACGCCGATCCTGCATTACATGGGCTGTTCGACCTTTGCCAATCATACGGTGATGCCGGAAATCGCGCTGGCCAAGGTGCGTGATGACGCGCCGTTCGACAAGATTTGCTATATCGGCTGCGGTGTTACGACTGGGATCGGGGCCGTCATCAACACGGCGAAGGTGGAGCAGGGATCGTCCGGCGTTGTCTTCGGGCTTGGCGGCATTGGCCTTAACGTCATCCAAGGGTTGCGCATGGCTGGGGCGACGCAGATCGTTGGCGTTGACCTGAACGACGACAAGGAAAAGATGGCCCGCGAGTTTGGCATGACGGATTTTGTGAACCCGTCAAAGGTCGATGGCGATATGGTGTCCCATCTGGTCGAATTGACCGGTGGCGGGGCCGACTACACGTTCGATGCGACCGGCAATGTCGAAGTGATGCGCACCGCGTTGGAAGCGGCGCATAAGGGCTGGGGGGAAAGCGTCATCATCGGCGTCGCGCCAGCGGGGGCAGAGATTTCGACCCGCCCGTTCCAGCTTGTCACCGGTCGGGTCTGGCGCGGCACGGCGTTCGGGGGTGCCCGCGGGCGGACCGATGTGCCCAAGATCGTCGACTGGTACATGGACGGCAAGATCGAGATTGATCCGATGATCACGCATGTCCTGAAGCTTGACGATATCAACAAGGGTTTCGATCTGATGCATGCGGGGGAAAGCATCCGTGCGGTTGTTGTCTATTGATGGCTGATAAATCCTTGCTGCTGGCCGTTCTGATCGACGCGGACAACGTGCCGTCGAAATTCGCCCACGCCATCCTGAAAGAGATCACGTCGTTCGGGGAGCCGGGGCTGCGCCGCGTCTACGGCGACTGGTCCAATCCGCAACTGTCGGGCTGGACAGGAGTCGCGCGGGAACTGGGGCTTGTCCAGCATCAGGAAACCGCCAACACGAAGGGCAAGAACGCATCCGACATCGGGCTTGTCATCGACGCGATGGACATCCTGCATAACGGCCGTTTCGACGGTTTCGTGCTGGTGTCGTCGGACAGCGATTTTACCCGCCTCGCCAGCCGTATTCGGGAACAGGGCCTGACCGTCATCGGGATCGGAGAAGCGAAAGCCCCTGAGGCGCTGCGCAAGGTCTGCAATCGGTTTGTCGAGATTGAGAACATCTATGAAGAGCCGAACGGGAAAACCTCTGGCAAGCCGGCTGCGAAGGCCAACCGCCACGCGATGACCGAGGCGAAGCAGCTGTTCATCGATGCGATGGAAAAGATCGATCAGGATGATGAGTGGTATTCGCTCGGTCGGCTTGGCCAGCAGATTCAGGCGGACAAGCCCGACTTTGACGCGCGCAGCTACGGCAAGAAAAAGCTAAGCGATCTAGTCGGCGCGCTGAAGGTGTTTGAAACGAAAACCGGACCGGGCAATCAGTTGCTGGTCCGGCGCATTGATTAAGCCCCGTAACGGGCGAGAAAGGTTTCAACCGCGTTTTCCACGATATGCGCGATTTCTTCTTTGGTCGCGGTTTCGCGGACCTTTAGCGTCACTTGCACCCACAGATCGGTCTTGCACAGCGCCGCGAATTGTTCGGAGGCTATTTCGATATCGTCGATCTTCAACTCTCCGCGTTTGACGCCTGCTTCCAGCACCAGCTTGATCCGCGCATGGCCAAGTGCCGGGCCGGATTTGTAGAACTCGCGCGCGAGATCGGGGAAGCGGTCAGCCTCACCCACCGCAAGACGATGAATGCTAAGCGCGAAGGGCGACACCAGAAACCGCACCAACATCTCGGCCCCGAGACGCAGCACATCGCGGATCGGCAGGTTGGTATGTTCCAGTTCGAACGCCGCGTCGGCTTGAATCCGGCACTGTTCGGAACAGATTTCCAAAAACAGCATTTTTTTGTCAGGGAAGTAGTTATACAACGTCGCCTTTGACACGCCCGCTTCGCGCGCGATGTCATCGACGCTGGCCCCTTCGAACCCGTCGCGCAGGAAAATATCACGGGCGCCGTTCAGCACCTGATCGTATTTCCTACCCTTGCGAATTGTTTCGGCGCGTGCCGTCATTCGTTTCCCCAGTTACATCTGTGATTATAAACAGGTCGGTTCAAAACCAACAAGCAAACAAAAAAGGGCGGGATTGACCCCGCCCTTTGCGTGTTTTGCGGTGCTGCGTACTATTTCGGGGCGAGCGGCAGAACCGGCTTTACGACGGTCTGTGTCGGGGTTTCTGGGGCTTCGAAATCCAGTCTGGGCAGGTCGAAAGACATGGCGCCCGCCGATGTGGGAAGGGCGACAACTGCGATCAAGGCGGTGGTCAGGGCGATACGGATGAAAGACATTTCATTACCTTTCTGAACTGTTTCGTTCAGTTAATCTAAACCGATCAGTTTAGATTGCAAGGGCATTTTGGACTAATCAGTTCACTTTTTTGCCTTGCGCAGAAAATTCAACGAAATACATTGGAATCATTCTAAAAGAGGCGCTGAGCAATGATCCCAGGAATGACCAACCGCCGCCGGTTTTCTGACCTGAGCGAACAGGAAATCGTCGCACTTGCGATATCGTCGGAAGAGGATGACGCCCGCATCTATCGCACATATGCCGAACGGCTGCGGGCCGATTTCCCGGCGACCGCCGCCGTTTTCGATGGCATGGCGGAGGAGGAAGACGAACACCACCAGCGCCTGATTGACCTGCACAAAGCGCGGTTTGGCGATGTTATCCCCCTGATCCGGCGCGAACATGTGTCGGGATTCTATGCCCGTCGTCCGATCTGGCTGGTCGAAAATCTTGGCATCGAGCGGATGCGGGATGAGGCCGCGCGGATGGAGCACGACGCCCACGCCTTCTATGTCAGGGCGGCGGCACAAACCACCGACGCCGACACACGCCGCCTGCTCACCGAACTCGCGGCAGCAGAGGCGAGCCATGAGCATTCGGCAAACACGTTGACCGAAGAGCATCTGACCGACGACGCAAAAACCGATGAAGACCGCGCGGCCAAGCGGCAGTTTGTGCTGACATGGGTGCAGCCGGGGCTGGCCGGGCTGATGGATGGTTCGGTCTCGACGCTCGCGCCGATCTTCGCGACCGCGTTTGCGACGGGCGACACGTGGACGACATTCCTTGTCGGGCTGGCGGCGTCGGTCGGGGCCGGGATTTCGATGGGCTTCACGGAGGCCGCGTCGGACGATGGCACGCTATCGGGCCGGGGATCGCCCGTAAAACGAGGTTTTGCGTCGGGCATCATGACGACGATTGGCGGGCTGGGCCACGCGCTGCCTTACCTGATCCCGGATTTCTGGACGGCGACGATCATCGCGATCATCGTGGTGTTTGTTGAGCTTTGGGCGATTGCGTGGATCCAGAACAAGTTTATGGAAACGCCGTTCATGCGGGCCGCGTTTCAGGTTGTTCTGGGGGGGGCGCTTGTCTTTGCCGCCGGGGTGCTGATCGGCGCGGGTTAAACCCCGCTGGTGCGCGCGCGGGGTGCGTGCTAAGCGCTATGAATGCTGGCGATATTCCTGAAAACCCTGCCGTTCTTCGCGCTGATTGGCCTCGGCTACTGGGCCTGCCGAACGCGGTTCTTCACGGAAGAGGCGGCGGCCTACCTGACCAAGTTCGTCTTCTACTTCGCGCTGTCTGCGATGTTGTTCCGGTTCGCTGCAAGTTTGCCAATCACAGAGGTGTTCGATACGCAATTCGTGCTCGCCTACCTCGTCGGCAGCCTGACCGTTTATTGCATTGCAACGGTGGTCGCGTTCATCCGCAAGATCGGGGTCGAGGAAGCAGCGGTTGAGGCGCAGTGCGCCGTCATCGGCAATACCGGGTTTCTCGGCGTTCCGATGCTGGTCGTGCTGCTGGGTGAAGCGGCGGCGGGTCCGGTGCTGATGGTCCTCGCGATTGATCTGATCGTGTTTTCCAGCCTGATCGTGATCCTAATCACGGGGTCGCGCGACGGTCGGATGTCGATTGGAATTCTGCGCACCGTCGGGATTGGGTTATTCAAGAACCCGATGATCGTTTCGATGGCGCTGGGGTTGCTGTGTTCAGGCTTTGCGGTGCCGATCCCCGGCCCGGTTGAGGAATTCCTGTCGATCCTCGGGGCGGCTGCAACACCCGGCGCACTGTTCGCGATTGGCGCATCGCTCGCCTCAAAATCGGCGGAGCGGGTTTCGGTCGCGATCTGGTTGTCATTTGCCAAGCTCATCCTGCATCCTGTCGCTGTTGCCGTCGCGGCGTTGCTGATTTTCGACGTCGACCCGTTCGCGGCGGCGGTGATGATCTCAGCCGCAGCTTTGCCGGTGGCGGGGAATGTCTACATACTGGCGCAGCATTACGGGGTTGCGCCGCAGCGGGTATCCGCATCAATCCTGATTTCGACGATTGTAAGCGTCGTGACCGTGACAGCCGTTATTGCGATCCTGCAAGGGGGATGACATGAATACGCCGCCAATGGTCAACAGGGGAGAGAACGATGGAAACTGTTTCTGAGAACAGATGCTTTGGCGGAACGCAGGGGGTTTATACTCATACCTCATCGGCCTGCGCCTGTGACATGACCTTCGGATTGTTCCTGCCGGAAGCGGCGGAAGATGGCCCCGTCCCGGTGCTTTGGTATCTGTCGGGCCTGACCTGCACGCATGAGAATGCGATGACAAAGGCGGGCGCACAGGCGTGGGCGGCAGAAGAAGGGATCGCGCTGATTTTTCCCGACACGTCGCCAAGGGGCGAGGGCGTCGCTGATGATGAAGCATACGATCTTGGCCAAGGCGCAGGATTCTACGTGAACGCGACCAAAGCGCCGTGGTCCGCGCATTTCAAGATGTGGGACTATATGGCGGAGGAACTGCCCAAGCTGGTGTTCGAAAACTTCGCCATTGATCCTGAGCGCCAGGGCATCACCGGCCATTCGATGGGCGGGCACGGGGCGTTGACCCTCGCCATGAACCTGCCGGGGCGGTTCCGGTCCGTGTCTGCCTTCGCGCCGATTGCGAACCCGACGGAAAGCGATTGGGGGCGGAAGCAGCTGGGGGCTTATCTTGGCGATGACACGGCCAAATGGGCGGCGCATGACGCGACCCTTCTGATGAGGAAAAAAGGGTTCGATGGCCCGGTGCTGGTCGATCAGGGGTCCGACGATCAGTTCTTTGACCTGCTGAAACCAGCCGCACTGTCAGAGGCTATCGCAACACGCGGGCAAGAGGCGACGGTTCGGATGCAGAAAGGCTACGACCACAGCTATTTCTTCGTCTCGACCTTCATGGAAGACCACGTCGCATTCCACGCCGACGCGCTCTATGCCGAGTAGCCGATGACCGCCGTCTACGTTGACGCGGACGCCTGCCCGGTCAAGGCCGAGGCCGAACGGGTCGCGACCCGCCACGGCTTGCGGATGTTCGTTGTGTCAAACGGTGGCATACGTCCCTCATCGCATCCGCTGGTCGAAACGGTGATCGTGCCGGACGGGCCGGACGTTGCGGATATGTGGATTGCGGACCGCGCTGGTGCGGGCGACGTGGTGATCACCGGGGACATCCCGCTCGCCGCGAAATGCGTGGCGGCCGGTGCGCGGGTTCTGCGGCACAATGGAGAGCCACTGAACGAACGCAACATTGGCCAACAGCTCGCCTCGCGCGATTTGATGGCGGATTTGCGGGCGGCAGATCCGTTCCGGCAGGGCGGTGGGCGGCCGTTTTCAAAGGCGGACCGGTCGCGGTTTCTGGATGCGCTGGAGCGAGAAATCCGGGCCGCCATGAAGGGCTGAGCCGAGCGGGATTTGAGTATTTTTGGCAAGATGAAACGAGGCCGCGCGGCGAAAAACCGGGTGGTGTCGCAGACGGAACAGACCCCGATCATTTGAATGTGGTGAAGCGGATGGCGAATGGAGACGTCGATGCACACGCTAAGCACCCCCGGACACGCCACGTTAGGCGCCATGTCGGCGCTGATCGCTGTGCTGTGTTTTTCGATCAATGACGTAACGATCAAGTTTTTAAGCAGCGATTATGCACTGCATCAGATTGTTCTGATCCGGTCTGTAATCGGGTTGGTGGTCCTGTTTGTCGTGATCATGCCGTTTGAGGGCGGATTTCACCTATTAAAGACACGGCGGCCTGTCATGCACATCGCCCGCGGGCTGTGCGTTGTGTTTGCCAATATGACGTTCTTTACCGGGCTGGCAGTGCTGCCCTTGGCGGACGCGGTCGCGGTGTTCTTTATCAGCCCGCTGATTATTACCGCCCTATCGGTTTTGATTCTGAAGGAACGGGCCGGTCGGCGGCGTTGGGTCGCGGTTGGTGTCGGGATGCTCGGTGTTCTCGTTATGCTGCGGCCCGGTGCAGAGAGTTTTCGTATTGCGATGTTGCTGCCCGTGGTGGCAGCGGTCGGCTATGCGCTTCTGCACATTCTGACGCGGCATATAGGGGGGACGGAACGCGCGTCGACGATGGCGTTTTATATCCAACTGACGTTCATTCTGGTCAGCGGCTCAATCGGCCTCGTGCTTGGCGACGGAGCATTGTCCAAGGGCGGCGATGGGATGTTTGAGTTTTTGGTGCGCGGCTGGATTTGGCCCGCGCCCGACGACTATCCGCTGTTTGGGCTGATCGGGGTCAGCATCGGGTTGGGAGGCTATTTCATCAGCCAAGCCTATCGCCTGTCCGAGGCTAGCTTGATCGCACCGCTTGAATACACTGCGCTCATCGCCGCGATCATTTTCGGCGTCGTCGTCTTTGGCGAATGGCCGGATTTCAACGGCTGGGTTGGAAGCGCATTGATCGTCGGGGCCGGGTTGTTCGTGTTCTGGCGCGAGACGGCTGAGAACCGCCGCACCCCTCTGGCACATCGCGGCGCCCGCCGCTAGGCTTGCCGAAAGCAGGCGGGAAAGGGCGCGATATGGCGGCTGTGGATGCAGTTATCTTTGACATCGGAAACGTGCTGATCGAGTGGCAGCCAGAGCGGTATTATGACCGCGTGATTGGCGAAGCGCGACGGCGAGAGATGTTCGCGGCGGTCGACCTTCACGCGATGAACGATAAGGTAGATTTGGGCGGGCCGTTCCGCGAAACGATCTATGCGATGGCCGATGCGACGCCATCGTTCCGCGATGAAATCCGTATGTGGCACGATCATTGGATCGAACTTGCAACGCCCGTTATCGATCATTCGGTTGCCTTGCTGCGGGCGCTTCGGGCGAAGGGCGCTCCGGTGTTCGCGTTGACGAATTTCGGGATTGAGAGTTTCGATTACGCCGAGACGCAATATCCCTTTCTGGGTGAATTTGACAGGCGCTACATCTCGGGGCACATGAAGGTCATCAAGCCTGATCCAGAGATTTACCGCATGGTCGAGGAGGATTGCGGCGTCGCGCCGGATCGGCTTTTGTTCACCGATGATCGTTCTGACAACATTGATGTCGCCCGCGAACGGGGTTGGCAGGCGCATCTGTTCGAGGGGCCGGAAGGCTGGGCCAAGCGGCTGGTCGAGGAAGGGTTGCTAAGCAAGGCGGAGGCGGGGTTATGAGCTTTGAGGTGATTGGGTCAGAGGCGGACGCACTGCTGAGTTGGGACGGCCTGACCGACGCGATAAGGGCCGGGCACACCCTGCCCGCGGCTGAGATTGACGATACGTTTCTGTATCGGCGCGATGACACCCTGCTATCCCGCTCCGCATGGATCGATGGCATGGGCGTCCTGGTGAAATCGGCCACGATCTTTCCGGGCAATCCGGCGCAGGGAAAGGCGACGGTGAATGGCGGGGTGACGCTTTATTCCGACCGCGATGGCGGTCTGGAGGCAGTGATTGATTTTCACCTTGTCACCAATTGGAAAACAGCGGGCGATAGCCTGTTGGCCGCGAAAATCCTCGCGCGGCCGGACAGTCGGAAAATCCTGATCGTGGGGTCGGGAACGGTGGGGCGAAACCTGCGGCTGGCCTATGGCAGCGCCTTCCCGGATGCTGAGTTTCAGGTGTGGAGCAGGACCGTGAAGAATGCAGAAGCGTTTGCGGAAGGGTTTGACAACACTCATGCCGTAGCGGACCTGGAGGTCGCCGTGCGGGGGGCGGATATCGTGACCTCGGCCACAATGTCGACCGACCCGGTGATAGAGGGCGCGTGGTTGCAACCCGGTCAGCACGTCGACCTGATCGGCGCCTACCGGCCTGATATGCGAGAAGCCGATGATGAGGCGCTGCGGAAAGCGCGGGTGTTTGTCGATAGCCGGGCGACGACGCTTGACCATATCGGAGAGTTGAAAATCCCGATTTCGCAAGGGGTTATTGACCGGGGGCATGTTCTGGCGGATTACTACGATCTGGACTCGGGTCAATTCGCGCGCCAATCGGATGATGAGATTACACTGTTCAAAAACGGTGGCGGCGCGCATCTGGACCTGATGACGAGTCGCTATATTTTGGAGGCTTGGCGGGCCCGGTAGGGAGGACGAAGAGCGAATGATCTGGTGGCTTCTTGGAGGCATTCTGGCGCTGATCGCGCTGCCGTTCGTGCTGGAGGCGCTGCGCCAGCCGGTGGATGAAGCCGTCCGCGAAACCGCCCCCGGACGCTTTGCGGAATTGCCCGAGGGCGTCACGCATTACCGCTGGACGGGGCCACGCGATGGGCCGGTCGCGGTTTGCGTTCATGGCCTGACGACGCCCCGGTTTGTGTGGGACCCGATCGTGGATGATCTAACCCATATCGGGTTTCGTGTGCTGACCTATGACCTTTACGGACGCGGATATTCGGACCGCCCAGGCGGGGATCATGACGCGGCGTTCTTTCTTAAGCAGTTGAATGCTTTGCTCGACGATCAGGAGGTTTCGGAGGCTGTCACGATCTTTGGTTATTCGATGGGCGGGGCCATCGCCACGGCCTTTGCTGCGCAGCATCCTGAGCGTGTGGAACGGGTCGTATTGCTGGCGCCCGCCGGGTTGGGGCACGATCTGGGCGGGCTGATGAAATTCGCCGCGAACACGCCGTTGATCGGCGACTGGCTGATGCAAGTGATTGGCGGCATGATGCTGCGCCGGGGAATCCGGGCCGAAGCTGCCGCGGCAAGCTCTGCCATCCCGGACCTTCACGATTTGCAGGAAGCCGAAACCCGCAAGCGGGGTTTCCTGCGCGCCGTTCTGTCAAGCACCCGGCACATGCTGCGGACGGTGCAAATCAAGGAACACAAGGCGATTGCTGCGACAGACATATCGGTTCTTGCGATTTGGGGAGAGGAGGATTCCGTGATCCCCCTGTCCGGCCTTGGGAAGCTTGCGGAACTTCATCGCGACGCGCGGCAGGTGGCAATTCCGGGGGCGGGGCATGGGCTGGCCTATACGCACCCGAAGGAGGTTCGCGCCGCGCTTCAGGAATTGATGCGCGAGGGGCTGTAGCCCCGAAATCCGACGTATGGTTTACGTATGGATCGCGTATGGACGTTTTGTTTACGCAGCTGCAGCAGGAGGACGACCCGAGGGCAGGATACGTTCCCGGATCGGTAGATGGACGATTGCTGAAAACGCGCCGACCCCGACGCCGATCCACCAGACCATCGTGTAATCGCCGTAGATGTCATACATCCGCCCACCCAGCCACACGCCAAGAAAACTGCCAAGCTGGTGGCTGAAGAACACGATGCCGTAAAGCGTGCCCATGTATTTCATCCCGTAGAGGTAGCCGACCAGCCCTGCGGTGAGCGGCACCGTTGCGAGCCAAAGCGCGCCCATCACGATCGAGAATATGATGACCGATGTGGGCGTGATTGGCAGCAGGATGAAAATCGCCGCGGCGAGGGTGCGCCCGGTGTAGATCGCGGCGAGCAGATATTTGCGAGAGTATCGGTTGCCAAGCCAGCCCGCGAAGATCGTGCCGACGATATTGGCAAGCCCGATGAGGGAAATCGCGACCGCGCCAAGGGCGGAGGTCGTCGTGACCCCGACAGCAGCGAGCGTGCCGGAAGGGTCGATCGCGCCGCACATCTCGGTCACGAAGGCGGGGAAATGGGCGGTGATGAAGGCAAGCTGATAGCCGCAGGAAAAGAAGCCGAGGAAGATCAGAGTATAGGACGGATCGCGGAAGGCTTTGGTCAGGATCTGCCCCATCGATTCTTCGAGTTCGGCCTTGCTGACGGGGGCCGGGGCGCGAAGCAGCGGCAGCGCGAACAGGGCCGACAGGATCGCGGCCGCAAAGACGAGGAACACCGACTGCCACGCCATAAAGCCCAGCAGGTATTCCGCCACGGGGGCACCAAAGACCTGCCCGGCAGACCCGGCGGCAGTGGCGATGCCGAGCGTGACGGAGCGGTGTTCATCGCTTGCCGCGCGACCGACGACGGCAAGGATCACGCCGAAGCCTGTGCCCGCAATGCCGAATCCCACAAGGATTTCAAGGAATTGATGCGCACCGGGCGTAACAGCGTATGACGAAAGCACCAGCCCCACGGCGTAGCAGAGTGCGCCGAGTATGATCGCCTTGCGATCGCCGAATTTCTCTGCAATTGCGCCGAATATCGGCTGCCCGATGCCCCAGGCGAGGTTCTGGATCGCGATGGCGAAGGAAAATTCGGCCCGCAACCAGCCGAATTCCTCGGCAATCGGGATCTGGAACACGCCGAAGGAGGCCCGGATCGCGAATCCGAGCATGATGATGATACAGCCGCCGATCAGGACCGGCGTGATCAATGGGGTGCGGGTGGCGTCCATGAAAATCTCCGTTCGCGCCGGGCGACAGTTGCCGAGATTGCGCACCTCGTCAATTCAATCCTTGTTGCGTGACACATCAGCTTTTCATATCGGTCGCGGCGATTTATTGGGGGATATGGGCGAAAGCTTGAAAGAGACATATGACCGGAAGGTCGCCGACGGCACGCTAAAGCCGGACGACGCACAGGAAGCCGTGCTGCCTGTGCTCGACGATATTCGCACCCATCTGGAAAGCACGAAGGCCAAGAAGCGTGGGATACTTGGCGGGTTGTTTCACAAGCCCGAAGAGGTGCCGCAGGGCTTGTATCTGTGGGGCGGGGTTGGGCGCGGCAAGTCGATGCTGATGGACCTGTTCGTCGAAAACCTGTCGATCCCCGATAAACGCCGCGTGCATTTCCATGCTTTCATGCAAGAGGTCCACGCCGCGATGCACGTGGCGCGCAAGAAGGGCGTCGATGACGCGATTGCGCCCGTTGCTGAGAAGATCGCGGATGATGTGCGACTGCTTGCCTTTGACGAGATGCAGATCAATGACATCACTGATGCCATGATCGTCGGGCGGCTGTTTGAGCGGCTGTTCGATGCAGGAGTGGTGGTGATTACGACCTCAAACCGGGTGCCGGATGACCTCTACAAAGACGGGTTGAACCGTCAGTTGTTCCTGCCGTTCATCGACTTGCTGAAAGAGCAGATGATTGTGCATGAGTTGGTCAGCCCCACCGATTATCGACAGGGGCGGCTAGACGGAGAGCAAGTCTATTTCTGCCCCGTCAACGATGAAAACCGCGCCACCGTCAAAGCAATCTGGGAGGATCTGTCGGGTGGGCAGGCAGAGCCGCTGGTGCTGACCGTCAACAAGCGGCAGGTGGAACTGCCCGCGTTCCGCAACGGTGTCGCGCGCGCGACGTTTTATGACCTTTGCGGGCGGGCGCTTGGCCCCGCAGATTACCTCGCGATTGCGGACGCGGTGAAGGTGCTGGTGCTTGAGAATATCCCCCGCCTGTCGCGGTCGAACTTCAATGAGGCCAAGCGGTTCGTGACGCTGATTGATGCACTTTACGAGGCGAAGGTGCGCCTGATCTGCACCGCAGCGGCGGAGCCGGAAATGCTCTACGTTGAAGGGGACGGGGTGTTTGAGTTTGAACGCACCGCCAGCCGCTTGCGCGAAATGCAGGACGCGAGCTGGGGCGGCGGTTAGGGCGTTTCGCCGTGGCGGATGTGATCCGCGCCAAGCACCACAACATCCATCGGAATATCGTAATGCTGAGGAAAGATCGTTGGAATTTCCGCGACGGGATGACCGACGCCTATCACCTGACGGTCGGGGCCGATGGCGGCAAGCGTGCGATCATAGAAGCCGCCGCCATAGCCAAGGCGGTAGCAATTGGGATCGACACCGACAACGGGTGAGATGACGACGTTCGGTGTAATCTCTGGCCCCTCTGCGGGGATCGGAATGTTCCAGACGCCGCGGGTCATCTCGCAACCGGGGGTCCATTCGCGGAAGATCAGCGGTTCGGCCTTTGCTTTAACAATAGGCAGGGCAATGCGGGCTCCCCTGGCATGGGCGCGGGCCATCCACGGGCGGAAATCGAGTTCGCCCTTGAACGGCCAGTAGAGGCTGACAATGGGGGCCGCCTTGAGGTCGATTAGCGTATCGAGGATATCGCCGATCTCATCTGCCAGGGCCGCGCGGTCATCGGCGGGGATGGCAAGGCGGGCGTCGATCAGGCGCGCGCGCTCGGCCTTACGGAACCGGGCCAGATCACGGGCGGTGTCCGGGTCAACAGGTTGTCCCGCGACAAGTTCATGCGCGAAGCAGGGGGAAGAGGCAGGTCGAGAATCGCTCATGGCCATGCTCCTTTTTCGGCGAGGGTATCAGGTGGGGGCGCGGCGGGAAGGGGGAGCGCGAAATTTGATCGCGAGGTGGTTGGTGGGCCGTCGGTATGAGTATTTTTGGCAAGATGAAGCGGGGTCAGCCGTTTTCGCGCAGAATGTGGCCGGCAAGGTAGAGCGATCCGCAGATCAGGATGCGCGCGCCGGGGTCTTTGGCGGTGAGGGCGCGGATTGCGTTGGCCACGCTGTCGGCGGTTGTTGCGGTGAGGCCCGCTGTGTTGGCAGCGGCGGCGGTTTCTTCAGCCGGAAGTGTGTTCGCCTCTCCGGGGATCGACACCGCCGTGAGGGTTGCGGCGACATCGGCGAGCGGGCGGAGGTAGCCGCCGATATCTTTGGTGTTGAGCATTCCGCAGATTAGGTGTGTCGGGCGCGGCGGCAAGGTTTTCAGGTGCGCGGCGAGAGCGGACCCGGCGGCGGGGTTATGCCCTCCGTCTAGCCAGAGTTCAGCGCCGGCTGCGGCCTCGACCAGTGGGCCGGTGCGCAGGCGCTGCATCCGGGCGGGCCAGTGGGCGTCGGTCATCGCAGCGTCGTAGGCAGGTTCGCCAAGGTTGAGCGCGCGTAGGGCGGCGAGGGCGGCACCGGCGTTTTCGATCTGGTGTGCGCCGGGCAGGGCGGGCAGCGGCAGGTCGAGCAATCCGCGTTCATCCTGATAGATCAACCGCCCGCGTTCTTCCCAGACATGCCAATGCTGGCCGTAGGCAAGCAGTGGCGCGCCGAGCTTGGCAGCGGTCGTTTCGATCACGTCAATCGCGTCTTCCAGCTGTGGGCCAACGACGCAGGGTACGCCGCGTTTCAGGATGCCCGCCTTTTCCGTAGCGATTTTCGTCAGCGTGTCGCCAAGGAACTGTTCATGGTCGATAGAGATCGGGGTTATGATGGTCAGTTCCGGGCGGTCGATCACGTTTGTCGCGTCGAGACGCCCGCCAAGCCCGACCTCAAGCAATGTGTAGTCGGCGGGGTGGCGGGCAAAGGCCAGCAAGGCGGCGATGGTGGTGATCTCGAAATAGGTAATCGCCTCGCCTTCGTTCGCGGCATAGCATTCGTCAAGGATCGCGGTCAGCGCAGGTTCTGAGATGAGGTCGCCCGCTAGCCGGATACGTTCGTGGAACCGGGCGAGGTGCGGCGAGGTATAGGCGTGGGCGGACCGCCCCGCACCTTCGATCCCGGCGCGGATCATGGCGAGGGTGGAGCCTTTGCCATTGGTGCCGGCAATATGAATCACAGGGGGCAACCTGTGTTCAGGATGATCGAGCGCGGAGAGCAGGCGCCAGACGCGGTCAAGCGTCAGGTCGATGATCTTTGGGTGCAGGGCCATCATCCGGTCGAGGATGACGTCGGATGTGGCCGTCGTCATTTCTTGGCGTCTGGGGCCGGAGCGTCGCCGGTCGCATCGGGTTTTGCGGCCTGTTCGGACGGCTCAGCCACGGGAAGGTCTGCCGGGGCGGGCAAATCACCGGCAACGGCGGGGGGCATACCGGTCAGCATCCGGGTGATGGTGATAAGTTCGCGGCGCAAATCCTTGCGATGGGTCACGCGGTCCAGCATCCCGTGGTCCAGCAGGTATTCGGATCGCTGGAAGCCTTCCGGCAGTTGTTCGCGGATTGTCTGTTCAATCACGCGCGTTCCGGCAAAGCCGATCAGGGCGTTCGGTTCGGCAATTTGCACATCACCGAGCATTGCGTAAGACGCGGTGACGCCGCCCGTCGTCGGGTGGGTCAGCACGACGATATAGGGCAGGCCCGCATCGCGCAGCATTTCGACGGCGACTGTGGTGCGGGGCATTTGCATCAGGCTGAGGATGCCCTCCTGCATCCGCGCACCCCCGGCGGCGGAGAACAGCACCAGCGGGCGTTTCAGCTTTACCGCCCGTTCGGCGGCGGCGATGATCGCGTTGCCGACATAGATGCCCATCGACCCGCCCATAAAGCTGAAATCCTGCGCAGCCGCGACGATCGGGGTGCGGCCGATTTCACCCTCGGCGACCAGCATCGCTTCTTTCTCGCCGGTTTTGCGGCGGGCTTCTTTCATGCGGTCGGGATATTTCTTTTGATCGCGAAAATGGAGTGGGTCGGCGACCGCTTCGGGCACTTTGACTTCGGTGAATATTCCGCCATCGAACATCGCGGTGAACCGATCGCGCGGCGTCAGCGCCATGTGGTGGTCGCAATTGGTGCAGACGTTCAGGTTTTCCGACAATTCGCGATGAAACAGCATCGACCCGCATTCCGGGCATTTGGTCCAGAGGTTGTCTGGCACTTCGCGCCGGGAAAACAGCGAGTTTATCGTGGGTCGGACGTAGTTCGTGATCCAGTTCATGCGGGTGGCACCTCTTTCGCGTTGCCCTGAAATAAGACGGCTGGCGGTGAATTGCAATCAGCGACGCAGCGCGACCCGTGCGGCGAGCCATGCGGTCAACATGATTGCGAAATCAAGAAGAATAAGCGGGTTGGTCGGTTCCAGTTCCTTCGTGGTGAAGGGCAGGTGATAAAGCGCGAGGCCGCCGAAATTGTCCGGAAAGCCGATGATGATCATCGCATAGACGTTATTGGCGAAGTGAAACCCGATGGCCGCCCCAAGGCTGCCCGTGCGGGCGGTGAGGTCAGCGGCGAGCATTCCGAAGGCAAAGGCCCAAGCCGTGATCCAGAGTGCGTTTTCCCCCATCATGACCGGATCGTAATGCCCGGCGGCGAACAGGGCGGAGGGGATCAGCATCCAGACGAGCGGCGAGCGGAAACGGGCGGCAAGCTGGCTTTGCAGGTAGCCGCGGAAGAAAAGCTCCTCCGCGCCGGTCTGGATCAGGACGCCGAGAAGCGAAAGCGGCAACAGTGCAAGCCAGTGCGGCACCGTAAGCGCGGCGTTGCGGACAGCGCCGTAGGCGTCCCACGGCGGCAGGATTTCCAAGACGACTTGCAGGATGGCGATGGCGACGACCACCCGAACACCGTCGCGCACGGTGCTGGGCAGCGGGCCGAACAGCGTCTGAACCGGGCGCTGGTGCAGCCATTTCACGACGATCATCGGGGCGAGCGCCATCGCGGTAAAGCTGAACAGCATGGCGAGCGTCCACTCCGGTTGCGCCCCGTTCGTCAGGCCGACCGCCACTGCCCAGATCGGAACCGAAAACATCGCCGCGACAAGCTGCGTGTAGACCGTTGCGCCAATCAGGTAGAGGACAAAGCACAGCCCCACACCCAGGCCGAGGCGCCAAAACTCGGACTTCGGGCGCGCGGGGCTGATAAGAGGTTCATAGGCGGGATAGCGCATCGGTGGATTTGAGCTTTGGAGCCTCCGGCGGGGATATTTTGGGAAAATGGTGGGGCCGGAGCGTTGCGGGACGGGTGATTTCAAGACTGTAGAAGGCAGGGCCATGAAGCGCAATCGCGCTTGTATCACCGCCTGCGGTCGCCTATTCCAGTGCCGTTCAGACGTGGGAGAGACATTATGTCCGCAAGCAAATTCGACAAAGCCAAATTGCCCAGCCGTTACGTGACCGAAGGCCCGGCGCGTGCACCGCATAGGTCTTACATGTATGCGATGGGCTTGTCGGAGGAGGAGATTCACCAACCGCTTGTCGGGGTGGCGACCTGCTGGAACGAAGCGGCGCCGTGCAACATCGCGCTGAACCGTCAGGCGCAGTCGGTGAAGATGGGTGTAAAGCAGGCGTTGGGAACGCCGCGCGAGTTCACGACGATCACCGTCACCGACGGGATCGCGATGGGGCATGAGGGGATGCGATCCTCGCTCGCCAGTCGCGAGGCGATTGCGGACACTGTCGAACTGACGATGCGCGGGCATTGCTATGATGCGATTGTCGGGCTGGCTGGTTGCGACAAGAGCTTGCCGGGGATGATGATGGCGATGGTGCGTCTGAACACGCCATCGGTGTTCATCTATGGCGGATCGATCCTTCCAGGCAAAGCGCCTTCGGGGGCCGATGTGCCGGAAGATTTCTTGGACCGTGACCTGACCGTTCAGGATATGTTTGAGGCGGTCGGGCGGTATCAATCCGGCGGGCTGTCGGATGCGGCGCTGGATGTGTTGGAACGTGTCGCCTGCCCAAGTTCCGGGGCCTGTGGCGGGCAGTTTACCGCGAACACGATGGCTTGTGTGTCAGAGGCGATTGGCCTTGCGCTGCCGAATTCGTCGGGTGCGCCTGCGCCATATGAAAGCCGGGATCAGTATGGCGAGGCGTCAGGCCGCGCCGTCATGAACCTGATCGAAAAGAATATCCGGGCGCGCGATGTCGTGACGCTTCAGGCATTGGAGAACGCGGCGCGGGTTGTGGCCTGCACCGGCGGATCGACCAATGCCGGGCTGCACCTTCCCGCGATCGCGCATGAGGCGGGGATTGATTTCTACCTTGATGACGTGTGCGATATTTTCCGCGACACGCCCTATTTCGTCGATCTGAAACCGGGCGGAGCCTATGTTGCAAAAGACCTTTATGAAGCGGGCGGTGTTCCGGTCGTGATGAAGGAACTCGACAAGGCCGGGCTAATCCACCGCGATTGCATGAGCGCGACGGGCTATTCCATCGGTGAGGAGATCGACAAGGTCACCCGCGAGGCGGATGGTCGCGTGATTTATCCGGTTGATAATCCACTGTCGAAAACGGGTGGTGTCGTCGGGCTGAAAGGCAACCTCGCGCCGGACGGTGCGATCGTGAAGGTTGCGGGGATGAGCGCGGAGCAGCAGGTCTTCTCAGGCCCCGCGCGCGTATTTGAGTGTGAGGAAGACGCCTTCGCCGCCGTTCAGAAACGCGAATACGAGGAAGGCGAGGTCATCGTGATCCGCAACGAAGGGCCAGCAGGTGGGCCGGGGATGCGCGAAATGCTTGCCACCACGGCGGCTTTGTCGGGGCAGGGCATGGGCAAGAAGGTCGCGCTGATCACCGACGGGCGCTTTTCCGGTGCGACGCGGGGCTTCTGTGTCGGCCATGTTGGGCCGGAAGCCGCCCATTGCGGGCCGATTGCGTTGCTGCAAAATGGCGACGTGATTACGATTGACGCAATTAAGGGTGAGATTTCCGTGGACCTGTCAGATGACGTTCTGGCCGAGCGGAAAGCCCAGTGGAACGGGCCGAGGGAAACGATCTATGCGTCAGGTGCTTTGTGGAAATTCGCCAAACAGGTTGGCGCAACGCATAAGGGTGCGGTCACACATCCCGGCGGCAAAGCGGAACGGCATGTTTACATGGATATCTAAACCGGCCCATCGGGTCGCGTTTGGATTGATCGCGCTGTTGTCGCTGACGGCGTGCGAGGGCGCAGGCTTTGGCCTTGGTGCGCCGCGTGGTGACAGCCGGATCTCAGTTGCAGGGAGTGAGGTCGTGGTCGCTGGTCCGCGCGGCTATTGCGTTGATAAATCCGCAACGCGCGATGCGGCGGACAGCGCGTTTGTGTTGATGGCAAGCTGCGCGTCGGTCACGCAATCGGCCCGTGCGCCGACCCCGCAGGTCGCAGGAGTGCTGGTCGCGTCCGTTGCCGCGCCTGACGGAGGCGCTCCGGTGGCGGAGTCGATGGAGGCGTTCGGCGCGTTCTTCAATTCTGACGCGGGGCGGGCGGCCTTGTCGCAAACAGGGCAGGCCGAAACGGTTGAGGTGTTGGAAACCTCAGCCGCTGAGGGCGTGTTTTTCGTTCACGCGCGGGATTCCAGCGACGGGCTGGCAGAAGATGTGCGCGACGAATACTGGCGCGCGCTGTTTGACGTGAAAGGGCGGTTGGTGTCAGCGTCTGTGTTCGGCACCGAGGCGCAGCCGTTTTCCACAGATGCAGGCCGGGCGCTATTGGCGCAGTTCGTTGCGCAAATCCGCGCGGCCAACGCTGGAAACATCTGATTTTCGCTTTGCCGTCCGGTTTTGCATCTATGAAAGCAAATCCTGCGCAATATAGTCGGTGGAAACCGGGCGAACCGGTGCAAGGACTGTGATGCCGAAATCAAACGAAACACCGTTGCAACGCCTCGCTTTCAAGCGGCTTCTGAGCCGTTGGACAAAGCTTGCCGACGAGGCAGACGCGCTTGATCCGCATCAGCTAAGGCAGGCGGGTGCACGGGCGCGGCAATTGCAAAAGCCGCTGGATGAGGTGCTGCACAAAGCGGAATACAAACTAACCTTGCCGGTGATCGGTTCGAACGCGATTCAGGCGCCGATCGGGGCGGACTGGTCGTGGCGGCCGGAAATCTGGCGCGGGCCGGTGCGCCCGGTCGGTGCGGCAAGCGTGCCGACCAAGACTCAGATCGGGTCAGAGGCGACGGTATTTCACGATTGCACGATCTCGGAACTCACGTTTCGCCAGTTGCGCAACACGCGGCCTGTGGATCTTGCGCCGTTTGGCTTACGCATGGATGTATTCGGGTTTGACGGCAGCTTTCTGTCACTGGCGATTGATCTGCCAGCTGAGGCGACGCACGATTTACGCAAGCGGCATGTGATTGGGCTCGACGCGATTGTTGAGACGGAAAAACCGCTGGACCTATTCGCGCGGCTGAACATCAAGCACGGCCCGAACACCGAACAAGTGGTGCGAGAGCTTCCGGTGAACAACGGTGAGGCGGAGATGGAATTTGACATCGCCTATACCAAAGTGAACGAACGGCGGGTGGAACGGGCTTGGGTCGATCTGATCTTGAAGGAACCTGAGATGAATCAGGTTGTTCTGCGGGATTTGACCTTTAGCCGCCGCTTGCGGTCTGAACTATAGGGGAATGACGATGGCCCTGACCCATATCAGAACCCGCGCGGGCATTTGGGAGGGCGTGCTGCGCTCCGATGGGGACGGAACGCCAGACGTTGCCGTCAGCTTTGAAGATGCCCCGGTGGAGGGCGTTGAGCTTTCCCCGATGGACGGTCCGCGAGGCGACTGGACCCTACGCTTTCCAATCCCGGCTGAGGCGATGTCGGACGGCGTTCAGACGGTCCTGATCACCGATACCGCAAGCGGTCAGCGGCTCGGCTCTTACACCATTGTCGCGGGGCGGGCACTGGATGATGACTTCCGCGCCGAACTCGACCTGCTGCGGGCAGAGCTTGATATGCTGAAACGGGCCTTCCGCCGCCATTGCGTTGAAACCGGCAACGGCTGACGTGACGCCGCGTTTCGCGTGACATTGCGAAAGGGCATGCGCATTTTCCGGAGCAACTGAAGGGAGCTTCCATGTCGCACTATCCGCATATGCTCGCCCCGTTGGACCTTGGGTTCACGACGCTGAAAAACCGCGTTTTGATGGGATCGATGCACACGGGGCTTGAGGAAACGAAAGACTGGAACCGCGTGGCGGAGTTCTATGCCGAACGCGCGCGGGGCGATGTCGGGCTGATGGTCACGGGCGGTATGGCCCCGAACCGCGAAGGCGGCGTGTTTCCGGGGGCGGCGGGGCTGTTCACAGCCGAAGACATCGCAAATCACAGGGTCGTGACGGACCGCGTGCATGACGCGGGTGGCAAGATCGCGATGCAGATTTTGCACGCCGGGCGGTATGCGTATGGCTCGGAATGTGTGGCCCCTTCGCCGGTGAAATCGCCGATCTCTCCGTTCCCGCCGAAGGAATTGGACGAAGACGGTATCGAAAAGCAGATCGCCGACATCGCCACCGCTGCCGCGCGGGCGCGTGAAGCAGGCTATGACGGGGTAGAGGTCATGGGGTCGGAGGGGTATTTCCTGAACCAATTCCTCGTCACCCACACGAATAAGCGCGAGGATCGTTGGGGTGGGTCTTACGAAAACCGGATGCGTCTGCCGCTAGAGGTGATGCGCCGGGTGCGCGGGGCTATCGGCGACGATTTCATCGTGATCTACCGGCTGAGCATGATCGACCTGATTCCGAATGGATCGACGTGGGAAGAGGTCGTGCTGCTGGCGAAAGAGATGGAGAAAGCCGGGGCGACAATCCTCAACACCGGGATCGGCTGGCATGAGGCACGGATTCCGACGATTGCGACAAGCGTGCCGCGCCGGGCGTTTTCATGGGTCACGAAAAAGCTGATGGGAGAGGTGTCTATCCCCATTGTCACCTCAAACCGGATCAACACGCCTGATGTGGCGGAGTCTGTTCTTGCCGATGGTTGCGCCGACATGGTGTCGATGGCGCGGCCGTTCCTTGCGGATTCGCATTTCGTGGCGAAGGCGGCGGCGGGGCAGGCAGCTGCGATTGCCCCTTGCATCGCCTGCAATCAGGCGTGTCTGGACCATACGTTCAGCGGAAAGCTGTCAAGCTGCCTCGTCAATCCGCGCGCGTGTCACGAGACTGAGCTGGTGATTGAACCAGCGGCGGAACTAAAACAGATCGCTGTGGTCGGCGCCGGGCCAGCGGGCCTGTCAGCGGCCCTGACCGCGGCGGAGCGGGGGCATAACGTCACATTGTTCGACAAGGCCGAGGAACTTGGCGGACAGTTGAACATGGCAAAGCGCGTGCCGGGGAAAGAAGAGTTTGAAGGCTTTGTCGATTGGTTCAAGCATAGCGTCGCCAATTCCAACATCACGCTGAAGCTGGGGGTAGAGGTCACGGCGAATGACCTTACGGGGTTTGATGAGGTTGTGATCTCCACCGGCGTTCTGCCACGTGATCCGGCGATTGACGGGCAGGATGGGCCGAACGTCCTTAGCTATATCGACGTGCTGCGGCACAATGCGCCGGTCGGCGAACGGGTCGCGATTATCGGTGCAGGCGGCATTGGCTTCGATGTGGCGGAGTTTCTGGTGCACGAGGGCGAAAGCCCGACCGAGAACCTTGAGCTTTGGAAAGAGGAGTGGGGCGTCGGCGATCCGGAAGAAAGCCGCGGCGGATTGGCCCCGGAAGGCCCGCAACCCGAACCACCTGCGCGCGACATCACGCTGTTGCAGCGGAAGTCCGAAAAGCTTGGCAAGCGACTGGGCAAGACGACGGGCTGGATTCACCGTGCGGCCCTAAAGGCGAAGGGCGTCAAGATGATCGGCGGCGTGAACTACGAACGGATTGACGCGGATGGCCTGCATATCTCGTTTGGCGAGGCGCGGGAAAACCCGCAGATCATCGCCGCCGATACGATCGTGCTGTGCGCGGGCCAGTTGCCGGAACGCAGCCTTGCCGATGCCCTTATTGACGCGGGAAAAACGCCGCATGTCATCGGCGGCGCCGATGTTGCGGCGGAGCTTGATGCGAAGCGCGCCATCGACCAGGGGACGAGATTGGCGACAACCCTTTGATTTGTTTATGTAAAAATGAAAGATCGCCGGTTTTTCCGCGTTTCCACATCAAAAACGATCTTTCAGAAAACCGCTTTATTGTCCGGCATCTGACCTAATCTCGCCCGATTTCACTGCCATACCCCGCCTTGGGGAAGCGTAGTAACAGGCCAGATTATGGATCGACTTACAGAAATGGAAGCCTTTGCCACCGTGGTGGATCAGGGTGGATTTACGGATGCTGCCAAGAAGATGGGGATTTCGAAATCCGCCGTCTCGAAACATGTTTCAAGCCTTGAGGCCCGCCTGGGCGCCCGGCTTTTGAACCGCACGACGCGGCGTGTCAGCCCGACGGAAATCGGGTTGGCCTACTATGATCGCGCGCGGCGTGTGTTGAATGATGCAGGTGAAGCGGACGCGCTCGTGACGTCAATGCAGTCAGCGCCGTCCGGTCTCCTTCGGATATCAGTCGCCACGGATTTCGGGGTCAATCACTTGTCCCCGGTTCTGGGCGAGTTCCTTCAGGAATTTCCAGATATCACGGTTAATATGGTGCTCAACAACCGGTATGTGGAACTGATCTCCGAAGGCTTTGACATGGCGATCCGGATCGGGGAGCTGGACGACAGCACGCTCCGGGCGCGGAAACTGACGGAATCGACCAAGCGGATGGTCGGATCGCCGGAATATTTCGAAAAATACGGCCGACCGGAAAAGATCGATGATCTGAACGATCACAAGCTGCTGCATTATTCGAGCCAGTCGAACGGGTCCGTCTGGAAACTGACCGCGCCGTCGGGCGAAAAGCGTCAGGTGCGGACAGCCGGTTGGCTTAGCGTGAATGACGGGCAATCGCTGCTGAACGCCGCGATTTCGGGTCTTGGTATCGCGTATCTGCCAAGCTTCCTTTATGCCGACGCGCTGCGCGATGGTCTGGTCGAGGAAGCGATTCCTGAACTGCCGACCGAACGCCAAGGCATCTACGCGGTTTACCCGCCGGGTCGCTTTACCCAGCCGAAGGTGCGCGCGTTCATCGATTTCCTTGTCCATGCGTTTGCCGACAAGGGGCCGGATAGCTGGTAATTTCGGCCTAAGCGACGCTTTCCATCATTCCGCCGGTGTCAGGATAACCTCGACCCGGCGGTTTTGATTCCGGCCATTGTCCGTCAGGTTGCTGGCGCGGGGGGACAGATAGCCCATGCCTTCGGCGCTGACCTGACTGCGGCTGATCCCGTAGGTATCGACCAAGCGATCCATCACCGATGTCGCCCGCCGCTTCGACAGCGCGACATTACCGGGGAGTGAGCCTTCGGCATCCGTGTGACCCACGAGCGTCACGTTCCGGTTCGGGTTTGTTTTCAGATAATCGGCAAGGGCGGCGAGCGATGGATAGGTGCCGTCGCTGAGCGTTGAAGACCCGATCGCGAAGGTTAGATCGTCAAGCACGACGTAGCCCTCACTCTCCAACATCACGCCAAGTCCGTTTCCGGTTGGATCAAAGCTTAGCCCGGCGGGTGAAATCGTCGGTTGCGTCTTGGTTGACGGCGTCAAGTTTGGGCGCGGCGCGCCGGATGGCCCGACAATCGTGACCTGCACGAACGCGGTATCGCTGCGGCGGCTTACCAGAAGGCTTAGCACCTCGTCCTTGTCGTCGCCTTCCATCCGGGCGGAGAGGAAGCGGTAATTGCCAAGGTCGACGTGCATCTGCGGTTCGGGAGCAACATCGATCCCATACCGGAAATCGAACCCGCCGCAGTCCCAGTCCTTACATTCGAACACGACCTCATACCCGTCTTCGATCAGTTGTTCGCGCAGCGGACCGAGGATCTGAAGCGTGGTGAGGTTGGTCGATGGTATCCGCCAGACCTGCCGGATCACTTCACCCTCAGCGGTGAGGGCGTCGATCTGGTCATCCTCCCATCCGCCAAGCGGCAGTTGATAGCTGCCGAGCGTCTCTGTTTCGTCCAACACACGGACGGAGTTCACCGGGAATTCCAGCGTCATGGCAACACCCGCAGCCGGACAGGCCGCGACGATGGCCGCGTGTATGAGCGTCTTGATCCTCATCTGTGGGCGCTATGATACTCCGCATTGGGGCGCATGTCGGTGGCCGAGGCGACGCGGTTCGTCATGTTAAAGAACCCCGTGACCGACGCGATATCCCAGATGTCCCGGTCGCTGAAGCCGACATCGCGCAGCGCTTGGCGGTCGGGTTCCTCGATCCTCGCGCTGCCTTCGGTCATCTTCGCCGCGAAATCGAGCATCGCGCGCTGGCGCGGATCAAGGTTCGCAACGCGATAGTTCATCACCAGCGTTTCGCCAAGTTCCGGCGTGCCGGACAGTTCGCGCACCGCCGCGCCATGGGCGACAAGGCAGTAGTAGCATTTGTTGATCGACGACACGACAACGGCGATCATCTCGCGTTCCAGCTTGGTCAGTTTGCTATCGGCCAGCATCAGGTCGTTATACATCGCGGCAAAGCTGTTCAGCTTGTCGATGTCGAACGCGTAAGCCTTCAGCACATTGGGGATCAGGCCCAGTTTTTCCTGACAGATGTCAAAATACTTCTGCGTGGCTTCGGGAAGGGGATCGACCATCGGAAGGTCTAATGCGGTCACTTGTTCTTTTGTCATAGTCCTGCCTGTTCGGGCGCAGTTATTTGCCCCGTATTCTGTAATGGTAACGTCCAACTCGTTGCATTTGTAGGGAAGAATACAGCGCGTTTGCCGCTGCGTTTTGATCCGTGACAATGACAGAGAACCAGTCGGCCCCGTTATCGTCTGCCCAGCGGGCTGCGGCGCGCATGATGTTGATCGCAACCCCTTGGCGGCGTTGTGTTTTTGTGACTTCAAGCGCGTGCAGCATTGCGGTGTTTTCGTAGATCGCGACATAGGCGACCCCGGCGGCGCGGTCGTTCTGGCGGCCCAAAATTGCGGTCTTTGGCCCTTTCGCGCGATCCATCACGGCCAGACGCGCGGGGCCGATACCACCCTCGGCCCACAACTCCTCCATGATCTGGAGGGGCGGGAATAAGGTGAACGCGGTCAGGCGCGGTGCCTCGTTTTGGGTGAGTGTCTTGGTCGGGGAAATATAAAGTGTCACCGGGTCGATCAGATCGTAGCCGCGTTCGGCAAGGGCGGCGTCCAGCGCCCCTTCGCCTTCGCGCAGCATGAACAGGGGCGTTTCGCCAAGCGCGATCATCGCAGCTTCGGCCTTGGCGATGTCGGGGAGTTGCCCGGTGACTTCGGCGGTGGCCGCAGACACCCGCTTGCCCCCACCGGCGCCGTTGCGGATCGTCCAGCCGTCTTGCACGGTGGTTTCGGCGGGGGGCCATGTCGCCTCACACACGGCGTAGAGTATTTCTGCGTCGGGCTGCGCCATCAGGTGTCGTCGGCAAACAGATGGGCAAGCCGGGTCATGGCCGCATCGATGTCGGCGCCGCTGGTGCCCCGAACCACGATATTGGTGCCGTAAACGCCATCCTTCACGAACGGGTATGACCCGATAGAAAGGTCGGGGAAATCATTCGCCAACTTGCCAAGTGGCTCGGCCACGTTGCCTTCCCCCCGCATCAGCCGCATGGTTTGGGATAGAAGGGGGCTGCCACCGGTCAGATGGGGCAGGATGCTGGCCAGCATCGCCTCAAACACTTGCGGCACACCGGCCATGACATGCACGTTCTCAATCGTGAAGCCGGGCGCGGCCGATACCGGGTTTTCGATCAACGTCGCACCATCTGGGATACGGGCCATGCGCAGGCGGGCGTCGTTCAACTCTCGCCCCGATTCATCGTAATGTGCTTGCAGGATCGCGCGGGCGTCGTCGCGAATGCTGATCGGCGTGTCGAATGCCGCCGCGATGCACTCTGCCGTTATGTCGTCATGCGTCGGGCCGATCCCGCCAGAGGTGAACAGATGGTCAAACCCTGCCGCCAGCGCCCGCGTCGCCGCTATGATCGCCGCGCGGTCGTCCGACACCACGCGCACCTCTTCCAGATCGATCCCGTGCTTTGTCAGCGCACCCGCCAGATGGTGCATATTCGCATCGCGCGTTCGACCGGAGAGGATCTCATCACCGATGACCAGCATTGCGGCAGTGGGGTTCGGCATTGGCGGCTCCTTGTCTGGCGGTTAGGTCTGGTATAGGCCGCAGGAATGCGGTTTCAAACCCCCTTGATCCCCGGTGTGCTCATCCAACGCTACAAACGCTTTCTGGCGGATGTGCGGCTGGCGGACGGAACCGAAGTCACCGCCCACTGCGCCAATCCGGGGTCGATGCTGGGGCTGAAAGAGCCGGGGATGAAGGTTTGGCTGGAGCCGAATGACGATCCTAAGAAAAAGCTGAAATACGGCTGGCGCTTGGTCGATCACGAAAACGGGCATTTCACCGGGGTCGACACGTCCGTCCCGAACCGCGCACTGCGCGTGGCGTTCGAAGCGGGCGAAGTGCCAGAGGTCGCGGATTATGAAAATGTCCGGGCTGAGGTGAAGTATGGCACCAACAGCCGCATCGATTTCCTTCTGACCGGGGAAGGGCGGCGCGATTGTTACCTTGAGGTGAAGTGCGTGACCCTCAGCCGCGAGGCGGGGTTGGGGGAGTTTCCCGACAGCGTGACCGCACGCGGCGCGAAGCATCTGGTGGAACTGACGGAGATGGTGCGAACCGGCCACCGGGCGATCATGTTCTACCTCGTCCAGCGCACGGATTGCAGCCGCGTCACGCTGGCCGCCGACATAGATCCGACCTATGCCGCCGGGTTCGCCACCGCCCGCGCCGCGGGGGTCGAAGTCATGTGCTATGACACCAAAATCTCTCCCGACGGGGTATGGCTGGGCAAACCCTTGCCGTTTTTTGATCCGGATTAGGACATTCGCCCCCTCTGGCACATTGCGGCGACCTGCATTATCTAGACCCAAAGCGAACATACGGAGAGACCCTTGGACGATACCCGAGGCCGGATAACCAAAGACGGCATCCGCATTTATGAGCCCGGCGATTTTGCCGGGATGCACGCGGCTGGCAAGCTCGCGGCAGAGATCCTTGATGAGGTCGCAACCCTCGTCGAACCCGGTCGCACGACCGGCGACATCGACCGTTTCATCACCGAGCGGGTGGAACAGGCGGGCGCGAAATCGGCAACGATCGGCTACAAGGGTTATCAGCACGCATCGTGCATCAGCGTGAACCATGTCGTGTGCCACGGCATCCCCGGCGACAAGACGCTGAAGGATGGCGATATCCTGAACGTCGATGTGACGGTCATCGTCGATGGATGGTTCGGCGACACAAGCCGGATGTATGTCGCAGGCAAGCTCAGCCGCAAGGCGGAGCGGTTGATCCAGATCACCCATGACGCGCTGATGGTGGGGATCGAGGCGGTGAAGCCCGGCAACACCTTTGGCGACATAGGCCATGCGATTCAAAAATACGTCGAAAGCAACCGGATGTCAGTTGTGCGTGATTTCTGCGGGCACGGGCTGGGCCGTGTGTTTCACGCGCCGCCGAACGTGCTCCACTATGGACGCGCCGGGACGGGTGCGGTGCTTGAGGAAGGCATGTTCTTCACGATTGAACCAATGGTGAATCTGGGTCGCCCCGAAACCAAAGTGCTCGCCGATGACTGGACTGCCGTGACCCGCGATAAATCTCTGTCCGCGCAGTTTGAACATTCGGTGGGTGTAACGGCGGATGGGGCAGAGATTTTCACGCTGTCGCCTGCAGGCAAGTTTCACCCGACCTATTCGGCTTAATCTGCCCTTAGGAACGTCACATGCGTATCGCCGTATTTGCGGTGGTCGAGGGGGTGGAACCCCTCGGGCGCGTCTTGCGGGCTGCTTTCCTCCCAGACGATTAACGCACCGGAAGCGATCCAACCGCCGGTTTGTGCGGCGGAAAGCGCCTTATGCCCCAACCCTTTCCCATAGGGCGGGTCGAGAAAAAGCAAATCACAAGGTTCGCCGGTATTCGCGGGCAGCCGCGTGGCGTCGCGGCGCATCAGCGCGGTGTCCGCCTGCCGCCGACACAGCGCGATATTGTCCTTCACCAACCGCTGCGCCGCGCGGCCATCATCGACGAAGGTCACATGCACCGCACCGCGGCTAAGCGCCTCAAGCCCGAGTGCTCCGGTTCCGGCGAATAGGTCGAGAACGCGGGCGTCGGAGATCGGATCGTCATACCGCCCGCCCATCAGCACGTTGAACAGGCTTTCCCGCACCCGGTCGGTCGTGGGTCGCAGATGCGCGCCCGCATCGCCCTTACCAACCGAAGTCAGCGCAAGGCCGCGATGGGTGCCGGCGATGATCCTCACGCTTTCAGCAGGGTCTTCAGGTCGGTTGCGGGGTTCGCCACGATATCTGGCGCAGGGGATTTGCCCGCCTCGATCAGCCGCTTGCCGACCATATAGGCACGGGGATCGTTCATTGCGTCGACGGCAAGCAACTTGTCACCGGCATAATACCAATGGGACTGCGCGCCATCTGCCTCGCCGGGGCGGGTGACGACCCGGTCATAGCCGGTGTTCAGTCCCGCAATCTGCAATTTTACGTCGTATTGATCTGACCAGAACCAAGGCTGCGGCACGTAATCCTTCCCGTCGCCGAGGATGTTTTCGGCCACGCACTCCGCCTGATCAATCGCGTTCTGCACGCTTTCAAGCCGGATGCGTTCGCCTTTGTAGGGGAACGACGCGCAGTCGCCCGCGGCCCAGATTGCCGGGTTTGACGTGCGCCCCTGTGCATCGACCTTTATCCCATTATCGACTGCCAACCCGGCAGCTTCCGCCAACCCCGTCGCAGGTGTGATGCCAACGCCCACCACCACGACGTCCAGAGGAAGCTCCGTCCCGTCGGTCAGCCGCGCGGAGCGGACGCGCTCATCCCCAAGCAGGGTATCGAGGCCGACGCCCTCGCGAATATCGACGCCGTGTGACCGGTGCAGGGCCCGGAAATAGTCCGAGGTTTCGGGCGCAGCGACACGCTGCAGGATGCGGTCCGCCATCTCGACCATCGTGACATGAAGCCCAAGCTTCGCGGCGACTGCCGCCGCCTCAAGCCCGATATATCCGCCGCCGACGATCAGCGCTTTCTGACCGGGCACGATATCGTCGGCCATGTGGTCGACATCTTCGAGCGTTCGTACGACGTGAACGCCCGTCAGGGCACCGCCGATCGATTCCGGCAGGCGGCGTGGGGTCGACCCGGTCGTCAATGCCAGGGCATCATAGGCAAGCGTTTCATCGCCGACCGTCACGGTCCGTGCATCCGCATCAATTGCGGTGACCGGTTCACCCAGCTTCAGCGTGATGTTTTCATCCGCATACATCTTTTCTGGCCGCAGAAACAGCCGCTCCAACGTCATTTCGCCAAGCAAATAAGCCTTTGACAGCGGCGGGCGTTGATAGGGCGGCAGGGGTTCTTCGCCGATCAGGGTGATCTGGCCGTCGAACCCCAGATTGCGCAACTTCACCACCAACGAAGACCCGGCCTGCCCGGCGCCGATCACGACGATATGCTTCATTCAATGCGTCCTCTGCTGTGGTCAGTTGCAAGGCGAAAGCCTATATCTGTGCATGTAGAAAACGCAATCATGCAAAGGACGTAATCATGGCTATTTCTGTCGGAGACAAACTGCCGGACGTGAACTTGATGCAAATCGGAGAGGAAGGACCGGAAGCCGTCGCGCTGGGCGATAAGGTCAAGGGTCGCAAGGTCGTGATCTTTGCCGTGCCGGGCGCCTATACCCCGACCTGCCATTCGGCCCACGTGCCAAGCTTCATGCGCACCAAGGGTCAGTTCGACGAAAAAGGCGTGGAAGAGGTGATCTGCGTCGCCGTCAATGACCCGTTCGTGGTCAAGGCGTGGGGCGATGCGACAGGTGCTGCCGGGTCTGGCATCACGATGCTGGCCGATCCCGAAAGCGAAATGACCAAGGCCATCGGCATGGATTTCGACGCGCCGCCCGCAGGATTGCTTGGTCGCTCAAAACGCTACGCAATGCTGGCGGAGGATGGCGAGGTCAAGATCCTCAACGTCGAAGACAGCCCCGGCGAGTGTGAAATTTCGGCGGGCGAGGCTTTGCTGGCCGATATGTAAATTGACTGGGCCGGAGGCGGAGAAACCGCCCCCGGTCTTTCTTTATCATTCCGCGGCCTGAACCAGCGTGCGTGTCGGGAACGGAATGTCGATCCCGCCCGCATCAAACGCTTCTTTCGCCGCGCGCGTCAGGTCGAATTTCAGCGTCAGGTAATCGGCGCTGTCGCACCAGACGCGAACCTCAAAATCGACTGAGCTATCGCCGAGGTTGGCGACTTTCACCAGTGGTTCCGGCTCCTGATGAATCCGATCATCGCGCCCGATCACGTCGCGGATCGCCTCTTCGGCCTTTTTTAGATCGGTGTCGTAGGACACGCCAAATGTCAGGTCGAGCCTGCGCGTCGGATAAACCGAATAGTTAGTGATCGGCGCGCCCCAGATCTCGGCGTTTGGCATCACGATCTTGACGTTGTCAGTGGTGGCGAGTTCCGTGGTGAAGATCGCAATATCCTTCACCGTGCCCATTTCGCCGCCGATCACGACGAAATCACCCAGTTTGAACGGGCGGAACGCGATAATCATTACGCCGGCAGCAAAGTTCGACAATGTGCCTTGCAGGGCAAGGCCAACGGCCAGACCCATCGCACCGATAACAGCGATGATCGACGCGGTCTGAACGCCAAACCGGTTCAGGATAAAGACCAGCCCGAACACCAGAATCGCGTAGTAGGTGATGTTCCCAAGAAACGAAAAAAGCGTATCGTCCAGATGTTCGTGACGCTCTCCGACGCCGATTACGCGCCGCTTGGCCCATCCGGCGACGATAAGGGTCACGATGAGGATCAGGATTGCCGCGAGGACGTTCCCCGCAATGCCTGCCAACCATTCGACAGAGATTATGTCCCCGATGGTTGTGCCGTTGAAAATCTCGGTATTCATAAAGTCGTTCATTCTGCCAGTGCATCCATTTTTCTTGCAAGTTTCGTGTCGAGCGCGGTCAGGCCGTCTGAGTCATGGGTGGTCAGCGTCACTTCGACCTGGTTGTAGGTGTTCGACCATTCCGGGTGGTGGCGCCACTTCTCGGACCAGATCGCGACGCGGGTCATCCAGCCAAACGCTTCGATGAAGTTCTTGAACGTGAACGCCTTGCAAATTGCATCGCGGTCGCCGTCCAGCGCCCAACCGTTTTCAAGAAGGGGGGAGAGTTCCTCTCGCCGCTCTTCCTCGGTCAGTTTCGGTTCGCTCATTGCTTTTCCTCCACGTCGGGATTGCGGAAAGGGCCATAGCTCGTCAGCACCTCGATCTCGTGTTCAACAGCGTCCCGTTCTGCGTCGAGGTATCGGCTGACCGCATCGCGGAACCGGGCATCCGCGAACCAATGAAGGGAGTGTGTGGTGACGGGCATATAGCCCCGCGCCAGCTTGTGATCGCCTTGCGCTCCGGCCTCGACCGTTAGCAAATCGTGTTTGATCGCGTGGTCGATGGCTTGGTAGTAACAAAGCTCGAAATGCAGGCAGGGGTGATCTTCGACGCAACCCCAGTAGCGGCCATAAAGCGTATCACGTCCGATCATGTTCATCGCGCCAGCCACCCAGGTGCCGTCCCTTTCCGCCATCACAAGCAAAATATCATCGCGCAAGGTGTCCTGCGCGATGTCAAAGAAAGCGCGCGTCAAATAGGGGGTGCCCCACTTTCGCGCGCCGGTGTCCTGGTAGAAACGCCAGAAGGCGTTCCAATGTTCCATACGAATGTCATCGCCGGTCAGTTGGTGTATATTGCCGCCAAAATCATGGGCCGTTGCGCGTTCCTTGCGGATGTTCTTGCGCTTGCGGGACGACAAGCTGCCGAGGAACGCGTCAAAATTGGTGTATTCGGCGTTTTTCCAGTGAAACTGCTGGCCCGTTCGGTGCAAAAGCCCGATTTGCTCGCCCGCGTCCGCTTCATCCTTGGTGCAGAATGTGACGTGGACCGAAGACAGCTCGTTTTCCGCGGCAAGCTGCACCGCGCCTTGCACAAGTGCCGATAGCCCGGTGGTTTCAAATCCGGGGCGGGTCAGGAACCTGCGCCCCGTAACAGGGGTGAATGGAACAGCCAGTTGCAGTTTCGGATAGTAGTGCCCACCCGCCTGTTCGTACGCGTGTGCCCAGTTGTGATCGAAGATGTATTCGCCCTGACTGTGCCCCTTCGCATAAAGCGGCGCGACGGCGATCACTTCACCCTCAATCCGCGCAATGACATAGCGTGGTGTCCAGCCCGTGCCCGCCCCGACAGAGGCCGAGCGTTCCAGCGCCATCAGGAACCGATAGGTGGTGAACGGATCAATCGGGCGGCCACTATCCGCCGCCTCGGGGCAGGCGCAGGCATCCCACTCGGCGGCGTCGATCCCGGCGAGGCTGCCCAACACGCTGATTTCGATTTGCTGGTCGCTCATCTGCCCGGTCCGCTCATCCGGTATAGATTGGGGGTGCGGCGGGGCACGTCAAGCGCCGGGATGCGCGGCGGCATAGCCTTCAAACGTGATGTTGTCGGCGGTTTTGCGGGCCTCGGCCTCTTGTTCGGGGCTGCGGATTGTCCAGCAAAGGATCGGCAGGCCGCTTTCTTTCAACTCCTGCACGCGCGGGCGGGACAGGTCGCTGGCCTGGTGGCTGATGAAGCCCGCGCCGACGCGGTCGACATCGGGGATTTTGCGCAGCGCATCGCGACGTTCCGGCGGGACCATCTGTGTGTCGCTGTCGGCATATGCCTCGGTCACGAGGCCGCGCGGCAGGTTCGGTGCTGCTTCGGCAAGCGCCGCGACGGAATGTGGGTTGAACGACATAACCGCCGCCGGGCCGTCATAACCCGCGAGCACATCGGCCACTGCGCGTTCCAGCGAGCCGACATTCGGCCCCAACGCCCCGTCCTGATCCTTCAGTTCGATCAGCAACGGCACCCGACCTGCCGTCAGGGTCAGGACATCCGCAAGGGTCGGTATCGTTTCGTCCGTGCCAAGAAGGGACAGGCGCGACAGCTCCTCAGCCGTTCGTTGCTGGATCGGGCCGCTTTGCCCGGTCAGGCGCGCCAGACCGTAGTCGTGAAACACCATTGGCACGCCGTCGCGGCTGGGTTGGATATCCATTTCAATCCCATAGCCCGCATCAATCGCGGCCCAGAACGCGGCGCGGGAGTTTTCTGGCCGACCCGCCGCATGGTCGTGCAAACCGCGATGCGCGATCGGGATTGTCAGGAAACTATCGGGCAAAGGGATCATTTGATTTGGAATACACCGTCGATTTCAACCGCAACCCCCAGCGGCAGGGATGGCGTGCTGACCGCGGCGCGGGCGTGACGCCCGGCCTCACCCAACGCTTCGCCAAGCAGGTCGGACGCGCCGTTGATGACCTTGGGCTGGTCGGTGAAATCCGGCGTCGAATTGACAAAACCGGTCAGCTTCACGACCCGGACCAACCGATCAAGATCGCCATCACACGCCGCCTTGACCTGCGCCAACAGGGCAAGGGCACAGACTTTCGCGGCGGCAGCACCCTCTTCGGTCGTCATGGTATCGCCGAGTTTCCCGGTAATCAGCCCATCCGGCCCGTTGGAGATTTGCCCCGAGACATAAACCATCTCTCCGACCTTCACCCACGGCACGTAGTTCGCGGCAGGGGCGGGCGCATCCGGCAGGCTGACCCCGAGCTCTTCCAGTCGTGTTTCGATCAATCCGGTCATATCATCCTCCTGAACCTGTTGGCTGGACGCTATCGGGGATGCACAGGGCTGAAAACCAAAAAGACCTGCAATGCCGCGCAATCCAGCGTTTTGTTCATCAATTCGCTGGTCCGGGTTTCCATACATGGACGCTCAGGCATTATCCGCTTATTAATGATTGTCACCGATCGGCCACATGATCTGCCGTGAACGCCCCGATCGGTTTGGACATCGGCCCGGATTCACGATCTACCGGGCTTGGAGATTGAACGCGACGCAAGGATTATCTGTGCCCGAAGCTGCCCATTCCCGAAGATTCAGAGTATCGACACTGTTTGTCATTGGCGCGCTGATGCTGGTCACGGCCTGCGCCCAGCAACCGGCTGGCGGTATTCAAGACCCGCATGAAGAGCAGAATCGCCGCGTTCATGCCGCCAACCGCGACATCGACCGGGTACTGCTGCGCCCGACGGCGAACGCCTATGGCGGCGGGCTGCCGCAGCCGGTTCGTCAGGGTGTCGGTAATTTCGCATCGAACCTCGGCCTGCCGAGCAAGGTCGTGAACAACCTGCTTCAGCTTGATATCGAAGGCGCGTTCCAGAACACGTTCCGCTTTGCCTTCAATTCGACCATCGGGCTGGCCGGCGTGCTTGACCCCGCGACCGAGGCGGGGTTGACCAAGGTCGATACCGACTTTGGCGAAACGCTATATGTTTGGGGTGTGCCTGAGGGCAATTATGTCGAACTGCCGGTGCTTGGACCCTCGACCGAACGGCATATGGTCGGGCGAGTCGTCGATCTGTTCACCAATCCGCTATCCTACGCGATTGACGCTCCGGAAAGCTATGTCGTGGTCGGGGCCAATACCCTTTCAAGAGTTGGGGATCGCTACGACTATTCTGCTACGGTCGACTCGGTCCTATATGAAAGCGAAGACAGCTACGCGCAGGCGCGGTCGCTCTACCTTCAGAACCGTCGGTTCAAACTGGGGGCCGAGGTGACAGAGGCCGAAGCGGACGAGATCGACGCATTGTTTGAGGATTTGTACGGTGAGTAAGATGAACAGACGAAACTTCATGGGCGCTGCTGGCGCGGGCCTGATGGCAACGGTCGCTTTGCCTAGTGCAGCATTGGCGCTGACAACCGGAGAGGCACAGGCACTGATTACCCGGGTTGTGGGTGACATTCAGAACGTCATCAACTCAGGCGCGTCGGAATCGCGGATGCTGTCGCAGTTCGAAGGGATCTTTGAACGCTATGGCAATACGCAGGTGATCGCGCTTCGTGTGCTCGGGTCAGACGCGCGGTCGGCCAGTCAGGCGCAGCTTCGCAACTATGTCGCAGCCTTCGAAGGCTATATCGCCCGCAAATATGGTCGCCGGTTCCGCGAATTCATTGGCGGCCAGATTGCCGTCATCAACGCCCGCCCGGTGAAAAGCTGGTTTGAGGTACAAGCCACCGTCACCCTGCGCGGCCAAGCGCCGTTTCGGGTCGATTTTCTGGTGAAAGAAGCGGGTGGTCGCAACCTGTTCTTCGACCTCTCGATCGAAGGCGTCAGCCTGACCCGTGTGGAACGCGAAGAAGTTGGCGCAATGCTCGACCGACGTGGCGGCAATATCGACCAGTTGATCGCCGACCTGCAGCGCGCCGGATAAGATGGTGCGCAGCTTGCCCGCCCTGATCGCCGCAACGGTTTTCAGCGCGGGCATTGCACAAGCAGGCGCGTTCGACGGCATTTTCAGACAAACGGCCGAGTCCGACTGCACGTTGATTGGGCAGGACGGCGGCGCGTTAAAGATCGAAGACGATGTGTTCTTCGGTGTCGAAAGCCAATGCAACATGGCAAACCCGACCGATGTGCGGGACATGGACGCCGTGCTTTACGACATGGAATGTTCGGGCGAGGGCACGACTTGGATCGCCCGCGCACTGTTCATGCACGCCGCCGATGACGGGTTGATCATGGTCTGGAACGGCTTTGCGTTCAAATACGACCGCTGCACCGAAGGCGACGTTGTCGACAGCGCAGTGGACTCCGAAACGGCTGAGTAGGCCGCAGCACCCCTAATTCCGCCGCCCACCGCCAAAGATATCCCGAAGCAAGTTCTCAATCGCGTTTTCCGCGCCCCGGTTCCGGCGTCGTGGCTGCTGTTGCGGTACGGGCTGCAGCGGCCGGGGTGGTTCTGGCGTGATCATTGGCAGCGGCTTTGCCTCCAACCCATCATGCACACGCACCATGGTTTCGTGCCAGATTTCGGCAGGAAGTCCGCCGCCCGTCGTTCCGCTAAGGGGGGTGTTATCGTCGTAACCCATCCAAACGCCCGTCACGTAATCAGCGGTGAAGCCGATGAACCACGCATCCCGTGCGGCTTGGGTAGTGCCGGTCTTGCCCGCAGCCTGACGGCCCGGAAGTTTCGCGCGCCCGCCTGATCCGGCCTCAATCACACGGCTCATCATATAGGTCAGCTGCCGCGCTGCGCTTTCTGTGATGACGCGTTCGCCGATGCCGCCTTCCTGCTCCATCAACGGAGTGTCTTCACCCTGCAAGCGCAATTCGATCAGGCCGTAGGGCGTGACGGAACTGCCGCCGTTCAGGATACCGGCATAAGCGCCCGTCATCTCGATCAGGGTGGATTCCGACGCACCAAGCGCAAGCGCCGCCCCGGCGGCAAGGTCGCTTTCAATGCCGAACCCGGAGGCGATGGCGCGGACGTTATCGCGGCCTACGGCCTCTGACACCCGCACGGCTGCGGTGTTCAGCGAGTTTTGCAGCGCTTCGGTTAGCGTCACGGTGCCGTAGTAGCGCCGCGTATAGTTTTCCGGGCTGTAGGGCGGCGCGCCGGGCTCAGTGATCGTCAACGGCGCGTCCTCGACATAGTCGTTGTAGGTATAGCCGAGGTCGAGAGCGGCGGCGTAAACGAACGGCTTGAAGGCTGATCCGGTCTGGCGCAACGCTTGACTCGCCCGGTTGAACGCGCCTGAGACTTGCGTGTCGCGCCCGCCCACCATTGCGCGCACGGCCCCGTCTGCCGACATCACAACAATCGCCGCCTGCGCTTCTGAGCCTTCTTTGACCTTGGTGTCAAAGATATGCTTCATCGCTTCTTCGGTGGCGCGTTGAATGCGCTGGTCAAGCGTCGTGCGCAGAATCACGTCTTCGGTCGTGTCGCGGGTCAGGAAATCCGGCCCGCTGCGCATCACCCAATCGGCAAAGTATCCGCCCGCGCGGGCGGCGGCGGCTTCGGACAGCGACGCTGGGTTCTGAACGGCGTTGGTGTGTTCGGCGTTCGTCAGATAGCCCTGTTCGCGCATCAGCTTCAGCACCGTTTCGGCCCGCGCGCGAGAGCGTTCGATGTTGTTCGTCGGCGCAAATCGTGACGGCGCGACCAGAAGACCGGCCAGCATCGCGGCTTCTGACGGGTTCACTTCGTTCGCGGATTTGCCAAAGTAGCGCTGGCTCGCCGCCTCAAACCCACGGGCACCGGCACCAAGGAAGGCGCGGTTAAGGTAGATCGTCAGGACTTCGTCCTTGGTGAACTTGGCTTCTAGGGCGAGGGCATAGACAGCCTCTTTCATCTTCCGCCACAGGGAACCGCGGCGGCAGTCGGCCTCATACTGGGCTTCGGACAAGCCGCTGGTCGGATCGTAAGGCTCACCAAGACACAGCAGCTTGGCAGTTTGCTGGGTGATGGTCGATCCGCCATGACCCGAAAGCGGGCCGCGCCCTTCGCGCAGGTTGATCCGAACGGCAGAGGCAACGCCCCGCGGGCTGATCCCGAAATGGCGGTAAAACCGTTTGTCTTCGGTGGCGACAACCGCATCGCGCAAGTAAGGCGACACGGTGTTAGCGGTAATCATCCCGCCGAACTGATCGCCGCGCCATGCAAAAACACGCCCCTCGCGGTCCAGCAGCGTGACAGAGCCGCGCGCGCGTTGATCGACAAGCGTCGTCATGTCCGGCAGCGTGGTGTAGATGTAACCGGTTGCCACCGCCACGATCAGCCCCAGGACGAGGGCACCACGCCACGCGACACCCCAGATCACGCGCAACAGCCAGCGGAACGGCTGAAGCAGTTTCGCGACAAGCGAGTTGTTCTTGCGTGCGGGTTTGCGGCGCACGGGTTTCTTCTTGGCCGCAGGTTTGCGCGGCGCGGGCTTCTTCTTCGCCGGACCGGATTTGCCCGCCGGATATCGCCGCTCCGCAACCAAGGGGGGCTTTTTTTTGCCTGTTCCGCTCATCTAACACCTGCAATTTTTTCGGCAATCTACACACATCATCCAGCAATGTGGAGCCGATTGCGTGGATTTAGACGTTTTTCACCTGCTTAGTTCTTGGGCAGCGCCGCCCAAATTCTAGGCTTTTCGCACTTGCAGCATTTTTCGGCCCGAAATCAACTCAACTTTGCTTGAACTCCCCCTATTGGCCCCGCGCATTCTGCAAGTGCGAAGAATTCAGCGGAAGAAGGGGTATGACGTGAAACTGATCATAGCGACCATAAAGCCGTTCAAGCTTGAGGAGGTGCGCAGCGCGCTGACCGATCTTGGCGTGCGCGGCATGATGGTGACAGAGGTCAAGGGGTTCGGCGCGCAATCCGGCCATACGGAGATTTACCGGGGGGCGGAATACACGGTCAATTTCGTCCCGAAAGTGCGCCTTGAGCTCGTTGTGACGGCCGCGATGGCCGATGACGTGATCGAAACCATCAAGACAACTGCCCACACCGACAAGATCGGCGACGGCAAGATTTTCGTCCTCCCCGTCGAGCGCGCGGTTCGGGTGCGCACCGGAGAGACAGATCACGACGCGCTGTAACACGGCGCCAGAAAGGGAATGGATCAATGATACTCAGACTACTCACACTTGCCGCGCTTGTTGCGGCGCTGCCAACCCTCGGCCTCGCACAAGGGGCGGATATGACGCCACCCAACGGTGATATCGGGTTTATCTTCACCAGCTTCATGTTCCTCGTTGCGGGGTTCCTCGTCTTCTGGATGGCCGCCGGGTTCGCGATGTTGGAGGCCGGCCTTGTGCGCGGCAAGAACGTCACGATGCAATTGACGAAGAACATCGCGCTGTTTTCGTTGGCGGCGATCTTCTACTACCTGATCGGCTACAACCTGATGTATCCGGGCGATGGTTGGACAATCGACGGTATTATCGGCGCCTTCGGTGCCGCGGGGCTTGAGCCTGTGGGTCTCGAAGGCGCAGAGCCGGACCTGACCTATGCCTCCGTCGGGTCGGACTTCTTCTTTCAGTTGATGTTCTGTGCGACGACGGCCTCCATCGTGTCGGGCACCTTGGCCGAGCGGATCAAGCTGTGGCCGTTCCTGATTTTCGTGATCGTGCTGACCGCGCTGATCTACCCGATTCAGGCAAGTTGGAAGTGGGGCGGCGGGTTCCTTGATGGCATGGGCTTTCAGGATTTCGCAGGCTCGACCGTCGTGCATTCCGTCGGCGGCTGGGCGGCGCTGACCGGCGCGCTGATCCTCGGGCCGCGGCTGGGCAAATACAAGGACGGGCGGACCGTGCCGATGCCGGGGTCAAACCTGACGCTGGCGACGCTTGGCACATTCATCCTGTGGCTGGGTTGGTTTGGCTTCAACGGCGGATCGCAGCTTTACATGGACACGGCCGGGAGTGTCGCGGATATCAGCCGCATCTTTTCCAACACCAATACGGCCGCTGCTGGGGGTGCAATAGCGGCCCTGATCCTGACCCAGTTGCTTTACAAAAAGCCGGATCTGACAATGGTGCTGAACGGTGCGCTTGCCGGGCTTGTGTCGATCACAGCCGAACCCCTGACGCCGACGCTTGGCGGTGCGACGCTGATCGGTGCGGTCGGCGGTGTCATCGTGGTCTTCGCGGTTCCGTTCCTTGATCGGATGAAAATCGATGACGTGGTCGGTGCGATCCCGGTTCACCTGATCGCGGGCATCTGGGGCACGCTTGCCGTGCCGCTGACGAACCCGGCGGCGAATTTCGGCACGCAATTGATCTCGATCATTACCGTGGGCGCGTTCGTCGTGATTACGTCGGGTGTGATCTGGCTTTCAATCAAGGCTATCGCCGGGCTGCGCGTTGACGAGGAAACTGAGATCAACGGCCTCGACATGGCGGAACTTGGGATGGAGGCCTACCCTGAGTTCTCTGCTGGCTGATGTCCTTCCTTTCAGCCGAGAGAAACTGGCCCGGGCTTTGCGCCCGGGCCTTTTTTGTCAGATGCCGGATTTGATAATCGCATCCGCAAGAATCGGCACGGTCTTGGCGTTCAACCCGGCGATGTTCATCCGGGAATCGCCGATCATGTAGATACCGTGATCGCGGCGCAGGGTTTCCACCTGTTCGGGCGTCGCACCGAGGCGGGAGAACATGCCCCGGTGCTGCCCCAGAAAACCGAAGCGATCCGAGCCCGAAAGGCGCTGCAATTCCGACGCGAGGTTTTTGCGCAGGTCGAGCATGCCAAGCCGGACTTCTTCCAGTTCCGCCTGCCAGTCGGCGCGCAGCGCGTCATCGGTCAGGATCATCGACACCAGCCGCGCGCCGTGATCGGGCGGGAACGAATAGTTCTGGCGGTTGAGGAACGCCAGATTGGCCTGCGTCACCTTGTGAAGCGCCTTGTCCTGCCCGACCGCCATCAGGATGCCGGTTCGTTCACGGTAGATTCCGAAGTTCTTTGAACAGCTTGCGGCGATAATGGTTTCCGGCATCTCTGACGCGACCATACGCACGCCTGCGGCGTCGTCTTCCAGCCCGTCGCCAAAGCCCTGATAGGCGATGTCGACGAAGGGGGTGAGGCCCATGTCCTGCATCAACGCGATCACTTCAGCCCATTGCGGCAGGGTCAGGTTCGCGCCGGTCGGGTTATGACAGCAGCCGTGCAGCAGGACGATGTCACCCGCTTTCGCCTTGCCGAGGTCTTCGAGCATCCCGTCGAAATCGACGCCGCCCGTTTCATTGTCGAAATAGCGGTATTCCTGCATGGGAATGCCAAGGTATTTGATGATCGACGGGTGGTTGGGCCATGTCGGGTTCGACAGCCAGATCGTTGCGTCGGGGGCGGCCATCCGGATCAGCTCCAACCCCTGCCGGATCGCGCCGGTGCCGCCGGGCGTTGCTGCCGCGGCCACCTGATCGCGTTCGACGGACGTGCCAAGAACCAGCGCGACCATTGCATCGGCATAGGCCGGATCGCCGGCGAGGCCCGTATAGGCCTTGGTCGTCTCGGCCTCCCATAGCTGCTTCTCGGCGGCCTTGATGGCCCGCATCACGGGCGTGTTGCCGCTCGCGTCCTTGTAGACCCCGACGCCAAGGTCGATCTTGTCGTCGCGCGGGTCGTCCTTGAACATCTGCATCAATTGCAGGATCTTGTCGGCTGGCTGCGGTTTGAGATTGGTCAGCATTTTATTCGCCTGTTTCTACGTTAAGGTCGTTGAACATGCCCCATTCGGCCCATGATCCGTCATAAAGCGCGTGGCGCCGATGGCCGGTCCGTTCCAGCGCAAGGCTAAGGATCGCTGCCGTGACGCCGGACCCGCAGGTTGTAATTGCGGGTTTCGACAGGTCCACGCCCGCGTCTTCGAACACCTTGGTCAAGGCGTCGGGCGATTTCATTGTGCCATCGTCGTTCAGAACGCTTTTGTAGGGCACGTTGACGGATGTGGGGATATGCCCGGCGCGCAGGCCGGGGCGGGGTTCGTCTTCTTCACCGCGAAACCGGGGGGCGCCGCGGGCGTCGATGATCGTTGCATCACCCAGTTTCGTCGAGGCGGCGACTTGCGTGACGTCCTTTACCAGATTTGCCTGACGTTGAACCGTCATGTGGCGGTCTCGGACCATCGGGGGAAGGTCTTCGACCGGGCGATCCTCGGCCTGCCATTTGGCAAAGCCACCGTCGAGCACGGCAACATCTGTTTTGCCCATCAACCGGAACAGCCACCAGACGCGTGCGGCGGAAAACAAGCCAGCGCCGTCATAGACAACGACCTGATGACCGTCACCCACGCCCATCGCCCGCAGACGCGACACGAATTTCTCGGGCGGGGGCGCCATATGCGGCAGGTCCGACCGTTGGTCGCTGATGTCGTCGATATCGAAAAACCGCGCGCCAGGTATATGCGCCGCATCGTATTCCGCGCGGGCATCGCGACCCATATCGGGCAGATACCAGCTTGCGTCGAGAATGCGCAGATCGGGGTCGTTCAGATGCTGGGCCAGCCAGTCGGTTGAGACCAAAGTTTTGGGATCATCTTCAGACATCGGGCAACCCTTGTTAGACTCGGTTGACCTTGCCTACCCAGAGGGGCCATCGGAAACAAGAGGCGGGGCGCGCATATCGTGGTCGCGCACCCCGCGAAGCGCTATTATTTGCTCATCATATTGCGAACAACGCCGACAATCGCCAGCAACACGCCGCCGCCAACGCCGCCCGAGGCGACCTGTCCGATGATCGAACCGACGTCCAGACCGCTTGACGCGGCATCCACAGCCCCGCCCGTCATCGCGCCGATGATCTGGCCACCGATACCGCCGCCGACGATCCCCGAGATCGAGTTGATCAGCGTACCTTGATTAAGATTCTTGATCGCACTACCGGCGACGTTCCCGCCAACCGCGCCTGAAATCAGACTAATGAGAAGTTCCATCCCTATTTCCCTTTCCTTTGGGCCGCAAAAATACACGCCAATGGAATGCCCAGACCTTGGCTTGGGCGGAGCGTATCAGGTGGCTAGAATTGGACAGAAGGGGAAATAACGTCGGGCTTTACCCGTTGCGCAAAAGACGCTGTTTCTGGCGATTCCAGTCGCGTTTCGCCTCGTTCGCGCGTTTGTCGTGGACCTTTTTACCCTTTGCGACACCTATCTTCAGCTTCGCAATCCCCTTGTGGTTGAAATACATGACAATCGGAACCAGCGTCATGCCCTGCCGAGACGTTGCCTGCCACAGCCGCGACAGTTCGCGCTTTGAAACCAAGAGCTTGCGTTTGCGGCGTTCTTCGTGGCCCCAGGTCTTCGCCTGTTCATAGGGTGAGATATAGCCGTTCACCAGCCACAGCTCGCCTTCCTCAACCGCGGCGTAACTGTCGGCGATATTGACCTGACCGGTGCGGAGGGATTTGACTTCCGACCCCATAAGCTGAATGCCGCATTCAAGGTCATCCTCGATCGCATAGTCATACCGCGCCCGCCGATTTTCGGCGATCACCTTATAGTTCGGGTTTTCGTTCTTCTTGGCCATGGCCATATTGCCTATCGCGCTGTGTGCGGGGTGTCCATGCCTCGCCCACGCCGGAGGCTTAGGGAGCCTTCGGCGAGAGTATTTTTGGCAAGATGAAGCCCGGTGTTAGTTGATCAGCCCGGCGTGCCGCATGGCCGCATCGATTTTACCTTTGGTGCTGTCGAGCAGGCCGGTATGGGGGGAGCGGACCTCTTCCGAACACAGGCCGAGTTTGGACAGGCCGTATTTTGCTCCGATCAGGCCGGGTTCGATAAAGATTGCCTCATGCAGCGGCATAAGCCGGTCCTGAAGTGTCAATGCCTTGGCGTAGTCGCCGGCGAGCGTGGCCTCTTGGAATTCGGCACACAGGCGGGGCGCGACATTCGCGGTGACAGAGATGCAGCCCGTGCCGCCATGAGCGTTGAAGCCGAGGGCAGTCGCGTCTTCGCCGGATAACTGGATGAAGTCCGCACCGCAGGACATCCGCTGTTGCGACACGCGGGCGATATCGCCGGTTGCGTCTTTCACGCCGATGATGCGCGGAAGCTTCGCGAGCTCTCCCATCGTTTCCGGGGTCATATCGACGACCGAACGGCCCGGAATGTTGTAGATGATGATCGGCAGGTTGCAGCAATCATGCAGCGCCGTGTAATGCGCGATCAGTCCGCGCTGGGTCGGTTTATTATAGTAGGGTGTTACGACAAGCGCCGCATCCGCGCCGACGCTTTCGGCGTGTTGCAGGAAACGTTCGCTTTCAGATGTGTTGTTTGACCCCGCACCGGCAACAATCGGGATGCGCCCGGCGGCGGCGCGCACAACCTCGGACACGACGGTTTCATGTTCGATGTGGCTGAGGGTCGGGCTTTCGCCAGTGGTGCCCACCGGGACCAGCCCATGCGTGCCTTCGGCGATGTGCCATTCCACCAGCTTTTTCAGCGCATCAAGGTCCAGCTTGCCGTTGCTGAACGGCGTGACCAGAGCAGGGAGAGACCCTTTGAGCATGATACGCATCCTTATTGGAGGGGCCGAGTCGGCCCGGTTTGAGTGCGGCGGAACCTAGCCGCCTTCGCGTCAATTGCCAAGTTTGTGAGTTGATGGAAAGAGGGTATTGTCTACATTCGGCCCAGAATCCCCTGTTTTGGCGAAAGGTCACCGAAATATGCGCGTGCTTTCCATTGTATTGCTGCTTTTGTCGCTGGCGGCGAGCGCGTCTGCCGCGCAGGACACGCCACTCGCCCGCGCGATGAAGCATGTCCGCGCGGATGAATGGTCGGCGGCGATCGCTGCTGCCCGTCCGGCGGGGCAGGTTGCGCTGGACGTCGTCGAGTGGCGTCGTCTGCGGGCCGGGATCGGGCAGTTCAGCGATTATCAGGCGTTTCTGGCGCGTAATGGCGATTGGCCGGGGTTGAAGGCGCTGCGCAAGCGCGGCGAGGGGTCGATCACCGGTGCTGTCTCCGCAACCGAGGTTTTGGAATATTTCGCCGAACAGCCGCCACAGACCGGCGACGGGGCATATCAGCGGGTCCGGGCGTTTCGCCAGACCGGGCTGGAAGGTGACGCGATGGCAGAGGCTGTCAAATCCTGGCGAACGCTGTCGATTGGGCGCAACGCGCGCGCGAATTTTCTTGAGGCTTACGGAAGCCTGCTGCAACCGCATCATCAGGCGCGGCTTGATATGCTGCTGTGGCGCGGGTTGACGGATGAGGCGACAGCGATGCTGCCGCGGGTCAGCGAAGGATGGCGCAAGCTGGCCGCCGCGCGGATTGCGCTGAGGCAAAGCAAGGGGGGCGTTGACGATCTGATCGCAGCGGTTCCGCCATCGCTGCGCGATAATCCGGGGCTTGCCTATGAACGGTTCCTGTGGCGCTTGCGCAAGGGGTTCGAGGGGTCGGCCCTTGAGATGATGGAAGCGCGCAGCGGCAGTGCTGAGGATTTGGGAGAGCCGAACCTTTGGGGCGGATGGCGGCGCGTCTTTGCCCGCCAGCTGATGCGCGACGGAGAGGCTGCGCGGGCTTACCGCCTCGCGTCGTCCCACCACATCGCCGAGGGGCGCAACCACGCGGATCTGGAATGGCTGTCAGGCTATATCGCCCTGCGAAAGCTGGATGACCCCGAAACCGCGTTGCAGCACTTCAGGCGGTTCCGCGCGGCGGTCTTCACGCCGATCAGCCTTGGCCGTGCCGGATATTGGGAAGGCCGCGCGCAGGAGGCGCTGGGCAATGACGAAGGCGCGCGTGCGGCCTATGCGTTCGGCGCGGAATACCAGACCAGCTTTTACGGATTGCTCGCCGCGGAACGGGGCGGGCTGCCGATGGATATGGACCTGACCGGTGATGGGCTGGTCGAGGATTGGCGCGAGGCGGACTTCATGCAGTCGAGCGTGATGCAGGCCGCGCTGATGTTCCACGAAGCCGGAGAGCGCAATCTGGCCGAACGCTTCATGGTGCATCTGGCAGAAACGCAGGACGAACGATCCCTGCGCCTGATGGGGGATCTGGCGCTGTCGCTGGACGAACCGCATCTGGCCCTGATGATCGCGAAACAGGCAGCGCAGCAGGGCTATGCCTTGCCCCGCGCCTACTATCCGCTGCATCCGTTGGTCGATGAGGACCTACCGGTGCCGACAGAGCTTGTGCTGTCAATCGCCCGGCGCGAGAGCGAGTTTGATTTCGTTGTGGTCAGCCCCGCTGGCGCACGCGGCATGATGCAGGTGATGCCGGGCACCGCGAAGGATGTCGCGAGAGAGCTTGAGCTCGCCTATGACGGCAACCGCCTGCTGAACGACTGGAAATATAACGTCAGACTCGGCAGCTCTTATCTGGAGGGGCTGATCGATGAATTCGGGCCGTCCTACGTGCTGGTCGCGGCGGGATATAATGCCGGGCCGTCGCGGCCCCGCCGCTGGATTCAGCGGTTCGGTGATCCGCGCAGCGCGGGCGTCGATGTCGTCGATTGGATTGAGCATATTCCGTTCAGCGAAACCCGGAACTACGTGATGCGGGTAATGGAATCTATCCCCGTCTATCGTGCTCGGCTGACCGGAGAGACCGCTCCGCTGCGCCTGTCAAAAGAACTGCGCCGCTCCCCCAGTTAGCTTTTGACCTGATGCGTCCGCCAGAGGGTGAACAGGCCAGCGGACACCACGATTACGGCGCCGATGGCGACGTTTAGCCTAAGCATCTCTCCGAGGAAGATCAGGCCGATGGCTGATGAGAAGATCAGTTGCAGATAGGCAAAGGGCTGAACGGCGCTCGCCTCAGCCGCTTCGTAGCATTTTATCAGCAGCCAATGGCCCAATGCGCCGGTGACGCAAAGGATGCCCATCCAGACCCAGTCGGGATTTGTCATGTTTTCCCAGTGGAACGCGCCGATTGCGGTCATGACGACCGCGCCGACGATGCCGGTCCAGAAAAAGCTGGTCGCGGCGGTGTCTTTGCGGGCGGCGTAGCGGGTCAGCAGGCCATAAAGCGCGAACAGGAAGGCGGCGGCCAGCGGGATCGCTGCGTAGGGCGAGAAAACCGCGACACCGGGCCGTAGGATGACAAGGATACCGACAAAGCCGATCCCAATCGCGCCCCACCGACGCCAGCCGACCTTTTCGCCAAGGATCGGGCCAGACAGGGCGGCGATCAGCAGCGGGTAGCTGGTAAAGACTGCGTGGCTTTCGACCAAACCGAGGTAGGTGAAGGCAGCGATCATCACGCAGATTTCCGCAGCTAGAAGCAGGCCCCGGATGATTTGCAGGATCGGCTGCCGAGTCGCTGCCGTTCGCCGCAACCCGCCGCCTTTTCGCGCGGCAACCGCGATCACGAAGGTTGCCAAGAACCAATAGCGGATCATCACCACCATAAAGACGTTGTAGGTTGAGGCGAGGTGACTTGAAATTCCGTCCTGCACTGCGAAAACAAGAGTCGCAGCAACCATAAGAAAGATGCCGAGGCGGGTGTTGTTTTCACTCATAAGGAGTGGCCAGTTTCGCGGTTGTCATGTGGCGCTTGCGGCCAAATCCTTGGGTTCTGGTAACAGCGAACCCCGCGTCAGAGAGTGCCCGGCGCACGGCCCCGGCGGCGGTGTAGGTCGCGCAGGTGCCGCCGGGCTTGGTGTGCTCGGCGACCGTTTGCATCAGGTCGGCCTGCCACAGTTCGGGGTTTTTCGTCGGGGCGAACCCGTCAAGAAACCACGCATCCGCCGCGCCGTTCCAATCGGCCAGCGTCTTGCGGGCGTCGCCGATGCGGATGTCGGCGATCAGGTCGTCGGTTTCGATACGCCGCTGCCCGGCGGCCCATTGCGTGAGAAACGGACCGGCAACCGCCCGCGCCTCGGGGAAGGCGGACAGAGCTTTGTCCATATCCGCCGCATCCATCGGGAATGCTTCGAACGACGTGAATCGCAAGGGGCCGTCGATCTTGGCCGCGCGCCAGTCGATCAGTGTGGCGAACAGGTTGAGCCCGCTGCCAAATCCAAGCTCCGCAATCTGGAAGCCCGACGTAAACCGCCCCGGCAACCCATTTCCGGCCAGAAACACATGGCGGGTTTCGGCAAGCCCATCGACGACCGAGAAATACGGATCATCAAACCGGCGCGAAACGGGCGTGGTGCCATCTTTCCAATCCAGCTCTGCCGTCTGGTCAGCCATCGGATGATCCCCTAGAACGCGATAACGGGCGGACAATGGGCAACGTCGAAAGGATTGGCAATGGTCGATGTCACGGTGATGGGGGCAGGGATTTTCGGCCTGTCGATCGCTTGGTGCTGCGTCAGGAAAGGCGCGCGGGTCCGGGTTGTCGATCCGTATCGTCCGGGAGCCGGATCAAGCGGCGGCCTTGTCGGTGCGTTGGCCCCCCATACGCCGGAAAACTGGAACGAGAAAAAGGCATTTCAGTTCGACAGCCTTATCGCGGCGGAGTCGTTCTGGGCAGAGGTCGATGGCGCGTCCGGCGTGTCGTCGGGCTATGGCCGGGTTGGCCGGTTGCAACCCATCGCAGATGATCGAGCGTTAGCGCTTGCGAGACAGCGGGTGGAAGGTGCGCGCGATCTGTGGCAGAGAAAGGCGGACTGGTCCGTTGTTGAGGCTGCGGAGGTGGGCGACTGGGCCCCCGAAACGCCGACCGGCCTGTTAATCCACGACACCCTGTCGGCCCGGATCAATCCGCGCGGCGCAGTTGCCAGCCTCGTCGCCGCAGCGAAGGCGAAGGGTGCGGAGGTCACGACGGAAACGCACTCAGCCGATGGAATGGTGATCTGGGCGACGGGGTATGAGGGATTGGCCGCGTTATCGGACGAGTTCGGGCAGCCCGTGGGCAGCGGCGTAAAGGGGCAATCCGCGCTGCTGGCGCTTGACGCACGTGAGATGCCGCAGCTTTTCGCGGACGGATTGCATGTGGTCCCGCATGAGGATGGCACGGTCGCCGTCGGGTCAACGAGTGAACGCGACTTTGATCGCCCCGACACGACCGACGATCAACTGGACGACGTGCTGCGCCGGGCGGAGGATGTGTTTCCCGTCTTGCGGCACGCCCGCACTATTGAACGATGGGCAGGGGTCCGGCCCCGCGCCCGAACGCGGGCCCCGATGCTGGGTGCGTATCCCGGTCGCGTCGGACATTTCATTGCGAATGGCGGGTTTAAGATCGGTTTTGGCATGGCCCCGAAGGTGGGGCAGGTCATGGCTGACCTCGTTCTTGACAATATTGATGACATCCCGGCGGAGTTTCAGGTGGAGGCCAATCTGCGCTGACGCTACTCGGCGGTCGCGACCATACATTGCCGCCCATCCGGCCCGCGCACCCAGAAATCCGCACCGGAGTTGCAGAACGTCGCGACCTCATCGTGAAACAGCGGCGCGGTCGCACGGAAGGTAAAGCGCCGCACAGCACCAAGCTCACGCTCCGCCATCACGATCAGACGCTGGGCCAGCAGCGGACCATGCACGACGAGGCCGGCGTATTCTTCGACCCCTTTCGCGTAGTCGAGGTCGTAGTGAATCCGGTGGCCGTTCATTGTAACCGCCGAGTATCGGAACAGAAGTGTGGTATCGAAGCTGTGGGTTTCGCGCTCCTCCTCATCCGTTCGGGCGATGGGTGGGGCGATCTGCTCAGCACCCGGTTCGCGATCCGGCAGGTAAACGAGGTCTTGCCGTTCCGAGATGCACAGAGCATCGTTCTGCCGAATGTCATGCCGCAGGCTGGTGATCGCCAGCGGTCCGGTGCGCCCGGTCTTACGCGCCACACGTTCAATCGTTGTCACTTTTGTTGCCGGGGTGCCGATCTCGACCGGCGCGTGAAAGTCGATCTGCCCGGCGGCCCACATGCGGCGGGGCAGGCCAAGGTCGGGGATGAAGCCGCCGATGCGAATATGCCCGTCCCGACCAAGCTTCTCGGCGGGCAGGGGTTCCCAGAAATAGATCTGGTGCCAAAACGGCGGCAGCGGATCGCCCGCTTGGGGTGGCGCCGACTCCAGACCAAGGATCGCGTGCATCGCGACCGCCCGCGCCGGATCAAGCTGGCAGTGGATCGTTTCGGTGCGTCCAACAGCTTCGTGCATGGATCAGTGCGCGACCTCCGCCCGGAGTTTGTCCATCAGCTTAGAGAGCGATGCGATGTAGCGTTCATTGGTCAGCCGGTCGTCATCGTCAAATTCATTCGCCGCCCCGGCGATCAAGATTTCCGGCCCGGTCAGCAGGCAGGGCGAAAACGGTGTCATCGCCAGGCGCAGCGCGTTTTGCGACCGTGCGCCCCCCGCACGGCCCGCCGCCGCCGACATGATCGCGACGGGTTTATCGGCCCACGGATTGCCCTCTGTCCGGCTGACCCAATCAAGGGCGTTTTTCATCACCCCCGACAGGCCGGAGTTATATTCGGGGCAAGAAATCACCACCGCATCCGCCGCGGCGATCTGATCGGCCAAGGTCTGCACCTTCGGCGGGATGCCGTCGGCCTCCTCCACATCGCCATTGTAAAGCGGCACGTCGAGGTCTGCGACCACAGGATCGGCGCCGAAAAGCCGCGCCGCTTCGTGCATCAGCTTGCGATTGAACGACCCCTTTCGCAGCGAGCCGGAGATCACGAGGAGTGAGAGATCAGACATGGGGCACCTTTCGTTAAATCTTGGCGTTTAGTGCATCAGCAATTGGGCGGACGCAAGATTTTCAGGCGCACAGAGGCTCTTCGATCCGCGCACAATCGTTACGATTTACGCGCCGGTGCGCCGCCCTCAAACGCGTTGCCGTCGGTGTAGTTGCAGGGGTCTTCCTGCATTTCAAGGTGCAGTCCGTTGCCGGTATAGGGGTGCGCGCGGGCGAGGTCTTCGTCAAATTCAATGCCCAGACCAGGGGCGGTTGGGGGCAGAACATATCCGCCCTCCCAAGTGATCGAATGTTTGATGAGCGGCAGGTGAAAATCCCCGCCAGTGCCGATGGTTTCGACCATCAGGATGTTCGGAATATTCGCAGCCAACTGGATATTTGCAGCCCATTCGACCGGCCCGGCATAAAGATGTGGGGCGATTTGGGCGTTGTGCGCTTCGGCAATTGCCGCGATTTTCTTGGTTTCGAGGATGCCGCCGGATCGGCCAAGTGCGGGCTGAAGGATCGTCGCCGCCCCTTGGCGTAGCACCTCGGCGAACTCGGCCTTGGTTGTCAGGCGTTCGCCTGTCGCCACGGGGATAGAAGTCGCCCGCGCGACTTTGGCCATTTCGGGGATGTTATCGGGCGGGATCGGTTCCTCGAACCACAGGGGATCGTAGGGTTCCAGCGCTTTCGCAAGGCGAATAGCGCCGCCGGTGCTGAACTGCCCGTGCGTGCCGAACAGCAGGTCGGCGCGGTCGCCCACCGCGTCGCGGATCGCTTTGCAGAACGCGGCGGACTGGCTGATGTCGCGCATCGCGGGCATATGGCCACCGCGCAGGGTGTAAGGCCCGGCGGGGTCGAATTTCACCGCCGTAAAGCCGATGCGCACCATTTCGGCGGCACATTCGGCGGCCATTTGCGGTGAGGTCCAGAACTCCGACATCTCATGTTTTGGCAACGGGTAGAGGTAGGTGTAGGACCGGATGCGGTCATTCATCCGCCCACCCAGCAAGGCGTGAACCGGGCGATCATGGGCTTTGCCGAGGATATCCCAGCACGCAATCTCCAACCCCGAAAACGCGCCCATGACCGTCAGATCGGGCCGCTGGGTGAAGCCAGAAGAATAGGCCCGGCGGAACATCAACTCGATATTTTCGGGGTTTTCGCCCTGCATGTAGCGGGCGAAGACATCCTCAATCACCGCCTCCATCGCTATTGGGCCGACGGAGGACGCGTAGCATTCGCCGTATCCGACGATCCCGTTATCCGTCGTCAGCTTGACGAACAGCCAATATCGCCCGCCCCAGCCGGGTGGCGGGGGGCCGACGACGAAGATTTCAAGGTCTTTCAACTTCATCAGAACATCACCACATTGCGCCGCGCCGCACCGGTTTTAGTATCCGCGATGGCCTCGTTGATTTCATCAAGGCGCCACCGGCCCGAGATAAGCTCATCCAGTTTCAGGCGGCCCTGTTGGTAGAGATCAATCAGCCACGGAATGTCACGGCTGATCACCGTATCCCCCATTTTTGAGCCGATCATTTGTTGCCCAAGGGCGGCGATCATCACAGGCTCATACGTCGCTTCTGCCCCCGTGTGGGGCATCCCGACCATGACGACTTTGCCTTTCGGTCCGACATATCGCGGGGCGGTTTGATAGGCCGGAATCGCGCCGACCGTCACGAACACGGCGTCGGCCATGCCTGGCCCCGTTATCTTTTTCACCTCGGTCCAAGGCGCGTCACGGGTCGCGAGCACACCATGCGTCGCGCCAAAATCAAGCGCGGCGTCAAGTTTGTCATCCGTCATGTCAACGGCGATGATCTTGGACGCGCCTGCCAAGTATGCCCCTTGGATCGCGTTTAACCCGACCCCGCCCGCGCCGATCACCACTGCCGTTTGGCCGGGGCGCATTTTGGCAGAGTTCACGACCGCCCCGACGCCAGTGATGACGCCGCAGGACAGCAGGCTTGCCACGTCCATCGGCATGTCGGCAGGAATGGGTGCAAGCTGGCTGGGCCGGACGACGACCCGTTCCGCAAACGCGCCGCAATACATGGCCTGTTCGACGGCCGATCCATCCTCTAGCGTGATGGGTCCGTCCATCGCATTGTCGCCCGCGCAGGCAACCGGTGCGCCGGTGGCGCAGGGCGCGCAAGCTCCGCAGGATCGTATGAGGGTGACAATCACCGTGTCGCCGACCGCATAGGTCTGAACGCCCTCGCCAACCGCGCTGACGCGGCCTGCCGCCTCATGCCCATAAATCGCGGGTAGGGTGCCGCCCCAACCCCCGTCGATATAGGAAATGTCGGAATGGCAGATTGCGCAGGCGTCTAGGGTAACCTCGACCTCGCCCGCCTCGGGAGCCCTCAAATCAACGGTTTCGATTGAGAGCGGAGCGCCAAAGGAATGCGCGACGGCGGCGCGGATTTTTGTCATGGGCGATCCCTCGATCAGCAGTTTTGCAAAGCCTGCGTCGAACCCGCCCACGGTGCAAGCCTTGTGCGCGACATCAGCGGTCGGAATGCGGCAGTTCGGTTAGTCCTGATGGTTCAACTGCATATGCGCCATGATCTGCCCGTGGTCGGAAGCGAGCTTGTTATACGGGGCTTCCGGGTGCGATCCGTCGGTCAGGTGGTCGTTAAGAACGCTGAAATACTCCATCTCTCCAATCCGGCGGTCGTAATCCGGGTGGAAATGGCGCGACAAATAAATTTGATCGATCGATTCAAAGATGCCGCCAAACGCCGAGGTATAAACCATGTCCCGCAGGCTTTTGCGGACGAACAGCTTTTCGGCAGAATGCAGGCGCACACGTTCAACCGCTTCGGTGATCTGTTCGTGTTCTTCCTTGGTGTAGCGGTCATTGTAGCTTTTCGCGTCGTGCCGCAGCATCCAGCTATAGTTCTTGAACGGCACCTCGCCCGAGATAATCTCAGAGCTGACCGCATGTTCGCCGTCGTTGAAATCACCCATGACCATTACAGGATGACCTCGGTTCAATTCATCAAGGATTTCGTTGCGCAGAACCCACGCTTCGGCCATCCGGCGAAGCGCGGCACGCAGGCTGCCCATCGCGCGACCTGACGGATCGTAGCGGGTCAAATCCTGTTCAGGTGCGTATTCCGCACCGTCCGGGCGGATATGTTCGCCGAGCTTCGATTTAAGGTGGCAGTTAAAGACCGTAACGACTTGGTTCCCAATCGGGATGCGCACCTTGAGGATTGGGCGCGACAGTTTTGAAACCGTGTAATGCCCCGCATCCGCCCCACCGAGTTCTTGCAGCGGCACATTCACGGGTTCGCCCAGAACCTGAATCACCTCAGGTTTTTCCGCAAACCCGTGCCGTGACAGGACTGCAAGCCCCGGACGACGATGGCCAGGCTCTCCATCATTGGCGTTCGGCGCAAAGGCGAGGGCCGCACCGGTATAGGGCGTGTAGGCGAGTTTTCGGAAAATTGCCTTTTTATGGTAGCGCTTTGATTTGTTGGGGATCGTCGCCTCGTTCGCGGCGATGCCGCGCTCATCCGTTTCGGCGATCACGTCGCGCAGGGCGCTTTCCTCAAAAATTTCCTGAAAACACACGATGTCGGCGTTCATCGTCAAAAGCTGGTCCGCCATCCAATCCTGTTTCCAGGCGTATTCTTCGGGGGTGTAGGTCTGAAATTCGTAGTATTCCTGATCCGCGCCGATCAGGTTTTTGACGTTGAAACTCGCGATTGTGAAACGGGTCATTGGCTGGGTCCAAACTTTGTAAGGGCGCTCAGGAACATCTTGGTATCGACGTTACCACCGGTCGCGACGCAAATCACGGACTCTCCTTCGATCTCATCCGGGTGGAACAAGGCCGCCGCAAGTGCCGCCGCGCCGCCGGGTTCAAGCACGATCTTCAGGCGGGCGAAGGCAAGCGCCATGGCTTTCAGGCATTCGTCGTCCGTCACCACGAGGCCGGGACCACACAGGCGTTGCATGATCGGAAAGGTGATCTTGCCCGGCGCGGGCGTCAGGATGGCGTCGCAGATCGACCCGAAGGCGCTATTGTTCCGTTCGATCCCGCCAGATGCCAAGGATCGGCGGACATCATCAAACCCTTCCGGTTCCGCCGGACGGGCGCGCAAGCCGGGCGCGGTATCATCCAGCGCGAGCGCAATGCCAGAGATCAGTCCGCCACCCCCGCAGCAAACGATGACATCGGCGTTGTCGATGCCTTCCGCTTTAGCCTGCTCCGCGATTTCAAGGCCCGTCGTGCCTTGGCCTGCGACCACCAGAGGTTCGTCAAATGGCTTGATCAGCGTCAGGCCACGTTCTTTCGACAATCGGTCGCCGATTTCATCGCGATCCTCAGTCGCGCGGTCGTAAAGAACGACTTCGGCCCCCAACGCGCGGGTGTTTTCGATTTTCATGCGGGGCGCGTCTTCGGGCATGATGATGACGGCGGGGGCGCCATGTTCTCGGGCGGCCAGCGCCACACCTTGCGCGTGATTGCCGCTGGAAAACGCGATAACGCCCTTCGTGCGTTCGTCGTCCTCCATCGCCGAAACGGCAGACCATGCGCCCCGGAATTTGAACGATCCGGTGTGTTGCAGGCATTCCGCCTTCACAAACACCCGCCGCCCAGCGATTTCATCAAGAAACGGAGAGCTAAGCAGCGGCGTCCGCCGCGCGTGGCCGTCCAGCCGCCCGGCCGCGGCGCGGATCATTGCGATGTCGGTCAATCCGCGTGCTCCGTTGTGTGCTGCCTGACGTTTTCGATAAATGCGTGCAGGACCGACAGGCTCTCAGGTTCATCCAGAAACGGAACGTGGCCGCGTCCGGGGACATCAGCGAACAGCATGTCGGGCCGCCTGTTGCGCATCTCAACCGCCGTCGCTTCCGCTAACAGGTTGGAGTTCTGCCCACGGATCAGGGCGAGCGGTATCCCGTCAAACGCATCAAACAGTGGCCACAGATCGGGCGTCGGCTGCGCACCCGCGATTTCGACCGCGCGGCGCAGTTTGGGGTCGTAGTTGATGCCAAGCCCCTTTTCGGTTTCGACATGGTGGCGCTGCACTTCATGCATCCAACGGCTCATTGGGACGTTGTCGAAGCCCTCCATAAATTCGGCACGGGCTGCAGCAGCGTCAGCATAGGTTTTCTGCGGCGGGCGGCGACCCAGATAGGTCATGATGTGCTTTAACCCCTCTGGCGCAACCTCTGGTCCGATATCATTCAGGCAAACGCCGGTCAGCCGATCCTTGGCTGTCGCGGCCAGCACCATCGCGATCAGCCCACCGCGAGAGGTTCCGAGGATCGCGCAGCGTTTGAGGTTGAGGTGATCCAGCAACTCCACAACGTCCCGTGCTTCGATGGGCACGGTGTAGGTTTCATGATCCGCGTGTTCGGATGCACCCCGTCCGCGATAATCAAGGCGGATCAGGTGGACGCCCCTCAGATGCGGCGCGACATAGTCGAAATCCGTAGAATTCCGCGTCAGCCCTGCGAGGCAGAGCAGGGGTAGCCCGTCGCCTTCGTCGCGATAGGCGAGGTTGATCCCGTCCGAGGTCGTAAAATGCTTCATGCGTCAAGCCCTTCGGCAAGTGTCGGAAGTGTGGTGAGGTTGCTTAGGATATGCTGCGGGGTCCAAGGCAGGCGATCGACTGGCTCCTCCGCGCGGTTGACCCATACGGTTTGAAATCCATAGCCGGCAGCACCTGCCGCGTCCCAACCGTTTGAGGATACGAACAGCACGTCTGCTGGTGACGTTCCGAAATGCGCGCCGACCATGTCGTAGACCTTGCGATGGGGTTTGTAGACGCCAACATCCTCGACCGACAAAACCGCATCCAGGTGGTCGGAGATCTCCGCCGAACTCACCGCGCCGTTCAGCATGTCGGGTGATCCGTTTGACAGGATGGCTGTCGTTTTGCCCGCTTGTTTCAGGGTCGCGAGCATTGCAGGAACCTCGGGGTAGGCCGAAAGCTCCCAATAAAGGGCGAGCAGTCGTTCCCTAAGCCGGGCATCATCAAGGCCATTGGCTTCCATCGCCCAATCAAGCCCGTCTTGCGTCACACGCCAGAAATCGTCATGCGCGTCTGCAATCGCGCGCAGCCACGTATATTGCAACTGTTTCAACCGCCAATCGCGGGCAAGCGCCTGCCAAGTGTCTGCAAGCGCTTCGTTTCCCGGCTCCTCCGCCGCTTGGCGGGCGGCGGCTGCGACGTCGAACAGCGTGCCATACGCATCAAAAATGTAGGTGGTTATCGGCATTCCCTGATCCTTTTCGGTCGGAGAGTGGCACAGCCACCGAGACAGGGAAAGCAGATAGACGACAGGGAAACCTGACCCGGCGGGGTTTACATTTTGGGCCATAGCCCCAAGGTTAAGGGCTCATCCGGAGACACCCGCGCAGATACGCGGCCTCCGCAAGCCATCCCCAAAATCAGAGAGATTTACCCATGACGCAAGTCAAGTCGGGCGATACCGTCCGTATTCACTATACCGGAACGCTGGCTGACGGCACGACCTTCGATAGCTCCGAGGGGCGCGATCCCTTGGAATTTGCAGTCGGGTCGGGTCAGATCATTTCCGGACTCGACGCCGCCATGCCGGGCATGGAAGTCGGCGAAAAGAAAACCGTCAACGTCCCCGCTGACCAGGCCTATGGCCAGGCCGATCCCGCCGCGCGTCAGGCCGTGCCGCGTGCCGACATCCCTGCCGACATCCCGCTTGACCTTGGCACGCAATTGCAGGTCCAGACGCCGCAGGGTCAGGCTGTGACCGTCACAGTCGCGGAAGTGACCGAAAGCGAAGTGACGCTTGACGCGAACCACCCGTTGGCGGGCAAGGATCTGACCTTCGACATCGAACTGGTCGAGGTCGCCTGATCAGAGATTTTCCGGCTGCGGCATGCCAAGCACGTGGTAGCCGCCGTCGACGGTTATGATCTCTCCGCTGGTGCAGGCGCCGTAATCGGACGCGAGGTAAACCGCCGTTCCGCCGATCGCCTCAAGCGTTGCATTCGCGCGCAGGGGGGCGTTTTCGGCGGTCTGGCGGAAGGTTCTGCGCGCACCGCCAATGGCCGCACCGGCGAGGGTTTTCATCGGACCCGGCGAAATCGCGTTGACGCGGATGCCGTCAGGGCCAAGATCGTTGGCAAGGTAGCGCACGGAGCTTTCCAGCGCAGCTTTCGCCACACCCATGACATTGTAGAATGGCGTCACGCGGTTTGACCCCTGATAGGTCAGGGTCAGCAGCGTGCCGCCATTCGGCATCATGGCTGACGCGCGGCGCGCGACGTCGATGAACGAATAGCAGGAAATCGTCAGCGAATTCTTGAAATTCTCTCGCGTGGTATTAGTAAAACGCCCGGCCAGTTCGTTCTTGTCGGAATAGGCGATAGCGTGGACCACGAAATCGAGACTGCCCCACGTGCTTTCAATCTTCTCAAACGCCGCGTCCATCTTGTCATCGTCGTTGACATCCGCATCGACGAGAATCTCGGACCCGAGGCTCGCCGCGAGCGGTTCAACACGCTTGCCGAACGCGTCGCCCTGATAGGTGAAGGCAAGCTCCGCCCCCTCAGCCGCCATCGCGGTTGCGATACCCCACGCGATAGAGCGTTCGTTCGCGACCCCCATGATGAGGCCGCGTTTTCCCTTCATCAGATCAGGCATTTGTTGTCATCCGTGATATTTGCTCATTGCGATCGTGCCGTTGGTGCCACCAAAGCCAAAGCTGTTGGACATCACGGTATCAAGCCCGGCGTTTTCGACGAACTCAGTTGCAATCTCTTCCGGGCGGATGCCGGGATCGAGATTTTCGATATTTGCCGACGGGGCGATAAAGTCACCGTTCAGCATGATGAGGCTATAGATCGCCTCGTGCACGCCAGCGCCGCCAAGACAGTGACCGGTCAGCGATTTTGTTGAGGTGATCGGCGGCACGTTGCCTTCGCCAAAGACGCGGCGCACGGCTTCGACCTCGGTCACGTCGCCAGCGGGGGTCGAGGTGCCGTGGGCGTTGATATAGCCAACCTTGCGGTCGCCAACGGTGGACAATGCCAGCTTCATCGACCGTTCCGCGCCTTCACCCGAGGGTGCGACCATATCGTGCCCGTCAGATGTCGCGCCGTAGCCGGTGACTTCGGCATAAATCTTCGCGCCGCGGGCAAGGGCGTGGTCGAGCTCTTCAAGAACCACAACACCGCCGCCGCCGGAAATCACAAACCCGTCCCGGTCTGCGTCGAATGCGCGGGACGCCTTTTCTGGCGTGTCGTTATATTTCGAGGACATCGCGCCCATTGCGTCGAACAGGCAGGACAGCGTCCAGTCGAGTTCTTCGCCGCCGCCAGCGAATACGATATCCTGTTTGCCGAACTGGATTTGTTCAACTCCATTGCCGATGCAATGCAGCGATGTGGTGCAGGCCGACGTGATCGAATAGTTCACGCCCTTGATCTTGAACGGTGTCGCAAGGCAGGCGGAATTGGTCGACGACATGCAGCGCGTCACCATGAACGGTCCCATGCGTTTGGGGGAGCCTTTTTCCTTCACGATATTATGCGCTTGGAAGAAGTTTGAGGTGGACGGACCACCGGACCCCATCACAAGGCCAGTGCGTTCGTTGGAGACTTCGTTTTCCTCAAGTCCGCTATCGGCAATCGCCTGTTCCATCGCGATGTAGTTATAGGCGGCACCCGGCCCCATGAAGCGAAGCTGCCGTTTGTCCACATGCTCTGCCACGTCGATCTGCGGCATACCGTGGATCTGGCTGCGGAATCCGTTTTCGACGTATTCCGGTGCCGTCACGATGCCGGAACGGCTTTCGCGAAGGCTTTTTGTGACTTCTTCGACATCGTTGCCGATGGATGAGACGACCCCCATCCCGGTAATCACTACGCGGCGCATATCCGCACTCCTTTTTTCGTCTGTGTCAGCTTTCCGACAGTGCGACCTTCATATCCTTGACCATATATATGACCTCACCGTCGGCTTCGACACGGCCATCGGCAACGCCCATCGTCAGGCGGCGGGTCTGCACGGCCTTGGTGAAGTCAACGTAGTAGGTCAGCATCTTCCGGTCAGGGCGCACCATGCCCGTCAGCTTGACCTCGCCCACGCCAAGCGCATAGCCGCGCCCTTGCCATCCGCGCCAGCCAAGGTTGAATCCGGTCAACTGCCATAGCCCATCCAGGCCAAGGCATCCCGGCATGATCGGATTGCCCGGAAAGTGACAGTCAAAGAACCACAGGTCCGGTTTGATGTCGAATTCCGCAACGACATGGCCCTTGCCGTGTTCGCCGCGATCACCGCTGATATCAGTGATACGGTCCATCATCAGCATCGGTGGTTCCGGTAGTTGCGCGTTTCCGGGGCCAAAAAGTTCACCCCGCGCACATTTCAAGAGCGCATCCCTGTCAAAGCTGGTCGGATAATCGGCCATATAGCCCTGTCCTTCGTTTGCGAAAATCAGTTTTCTCCGTGTAACACCGCCCAAACCGGAGTGGCAAGTGGGCGACGTTAGGGAAGCCAGACGCAGTTGCGACTGAAAATCATTTGAAATTCCGTGGTGATAGCCTTTATATATAGGCTGATTGCAACCAAGAGATGGCAGCAGATGACGCCGCAGGCGATTGACAGAGGAACGGAGTGGCTTTCCGAGGCCGGATTGCGCCCCACGCGGCAGCGTGTATCGCTGGCTGCGCTGTTGGTCGGTGACGGTCATGATCGGCATGTCACGGCGGAAAGCCTTTACGCCGCGTCGGTCGCAACGGGCGAACGGGTTGCGCTTGCCACAGTCTACAACACGCTGCGTGCGTTCTGCGATGCAGGGCTGATGCGCGAAGTGACGGTTGATGGCGCGAAAAGCTATTTCGACACCAACACAACGGACCATCCACATTTCTTCTGGGAAGATACGGCAGAGCTAACGGATGCACCTGCCGATCAACTGGTCATCGCGGAATTGCCGGATGCGCCCGAAGGGGCCGAAGTTGCGAAGGTCGATGTGGTTATCCGGCTGCGCCCGAAAAGCTAGTTGCTATCAGAACCACTGACCCGGTTCGATCAATCCCAAATCAAGCAATTGTTGTGAATTCCAATCGAACTGTGTGGAATTTCGCCAGCGGAAGGTATCAATTTCAAACCGTGACCCCGGATTCGATTTCAACGCCTTCGCCGTGCGGAACGAACAGATCGCCGCCGTCATGTTATGGTGCCACGGGCAGGAATAGGTGTTCATCTCCTCGTCCGTCAGAGTGTGATTTTCAAGCAGCTTCAAGCCGGGTTTTGCCTTGAACAACGCGATGCGGTCGATTTTGCGCCGTTCATACGGCACGTGTTCTTCAAACCGCCACCGCAGACCGCCGAAGAAATCAAGCTGGCGTTCTTTCGGCTCATAGTTCTGCTCAGGGTTTTTTCGGGCGAGGGCGTAGTAGCCGCGATTATCGAGGAATGCGTCGTCCAGCGACACCGCTGACGGATTTTCGCGAAGGTCGCCCGCGTAAAGGTCAACGACATAGCAAAGCACTGCCTCTCGGCGTTCTTCGGCGGTGTGGGTCAGCATTTCCCCAACGGTGCGGTGCTCGCAGAAGGGGAAGAACAGGTATTCCGCGTTGTAGCAGTAATAGACCCAGTTGCCGGGGGTCGCCGAAATCACCCGATTTACAGCGGCTTGTGTCGCCCCGTCGGTGTGTATGTCAAAGGGAATGACGTGGATAGTGTCGTTCGGCGGCTCCGCCAGCGCGAACCCGGCGGGGGCGAAGACCAGCACGGTTTTAAAGCCGAGTTTCACATGATGGCGGATCGTGCTTTCAACCTCGATCTCATCTTCGACAAAGATCAGGGCGATCGGCCCTTTTGACAGGGCATCGCCGCTTTGCCTCAGAAAATCGTTGAGGTCTTTGTAAGTCACGCTCGCCTCCGCATTGTGCTGCTGCTGAAAGTCGGTGAAATTCACCTGCATTGCAAGCGTTGCAGCGCGTGGCCGAAGCCTGTAGGAAAGCGGCCTCTACAACCCGGAAGGCCAATCCCGATGGCGGATACGAAAAAGCTATTTATCAAGACCTATGGCTGTCAGATGAACGTCTATGACAGTGAACGTATGGCGGAGTCGCTGGGCGCGGGTGGCTATACGCAAACCGACGCTGTGGAAGACGCCGATATGATCCTGCTGAACACCTGCCATATCCGGGAAAAGGCGGCGGAGAAGATCTATTCCGAACTTGGGCGATTCAAAGGGCTGAAGGCCGAAAACCCTGACCTGAAAATTGGTGTCGCGGGCTGTGTCGCGCAGGCTGAGGGCGAGGAGATCATGCGCCGTCAGCCGATGGTCGACCTGGTGGTGGGGCCGCAGACCTATCACCGCCTTCCCGATTTGATGGAGAAGGTCGAGGCTGGGCAAAAGGCGCTCGACACCGATTTTCCCGAGGAAGACAAATTCGACCACCTGACGACGCGACCGAAGGCGGATCGCGGCCCGACGGCGTTTCTGACGGTTCAGGAAGGGTGCGACAAGTTCTGCGCATTCTGCGTGGTGCCTTATACCCGCGGGGCTGAGGTCAGCCGCCCGGTCGATCGCATCCTGACCGAAGCGCGGGACTTGGTCGAACGCGGCGTGCGGGAAATCACCCTGCTGGGTCAGAACGTCAATGCCTATCACGGCGCGGGCGTTGACGGGGAATACACGCTCGCCAAGTTGATATGGGCATTGAACGATATCGACGGGCTGGCCCGCATCCGGTTTACGACGAGCCATCCCAACGACATGGATGATGCGCTGATCGCCGCCCACGGCGAATGCGAAAAGCTGATGCCGTATCTGCATTTGCCTGTGCAGTCCGGCTCTGACCGCATTCTGAAGCGGATGAACCGCAACCATACGGCAGAAAGTTATCTGCGGCTGATCGAACGGATTCGCGCAGCGCGGCCTGATATTCTGCTGTCTGGGGACTTCATCGTCGGTTTCCCGGAAGAAACCGATGCGGATTTTGCCGACACGATGGCGTTGATCGAGGAGGTCCGCTACGGGCAGGCGTATTCGTTCAAATATTCCACCCGCCCCGGCACGCCAGCGGCAGAGCGGGAGCAGGTTGATCCTGATGTGGCATCTGAGCGTTTGCAGGTGATGCAAGCGCTTTTGACCCGCCAGCAGCGTGAGATTCAGGACGAGATGATCGGCAAAACCGTCGATGTCCTATTTGAAAAGCCGGGCCGCCTTGAGGGGCAGATGGGCGGCAAATCAAGCCACCTGCACGCCGTTCACGTCACGGGTGCCAACGTGTCGCGCGGCGATATTCGACCGGTTCGGATCACCAAAAGCGAACCAAACTCCCTCGGCGGAGAGGTCGTTGGCGGCTGATCGGAAAAGCACCGCCCCCATCAATCTGTGTTGCAATTTCGTGAAGATTTGCAATGCATGCTTGCGCCATGTGGCAGGACTTGGCACCATCGGATCAAGCTCAACTCTCGGGAGACTTTATTGGGTACCAGCGCGCTATCTCAATCGCCAGATTCGGCAGAAACGCCGGAAACACTTCTCGAATTTCCCGACAATCGCCTGTTGATCGACCTTTGTGGTGAGTTTGACAAGAACCTGACCCAGATCGAAAGTACGCTTGGCGTTCAGATCGTCCGGCGCGGCAATCAGCTTGCCGTATTGGGTGAGGCGGATGCCCGCGACAAGGCGGCAGAGGTTCTGCAATCGCTCTATATCCGACTGGAAGGGGGCCGCGACGTCGAAGCCGGCGACATCGAGGCTGAGATTCGCATGGGTGGTTCCGACACCGGGACCGGCACGCGCGATGGTGACCAGCTTGAGATGTTTCAAGGTGGTCGGGTTGAGATCAAGACCCGGAAAAAGACGATTGAGCCACGGACAGAGGCGCAGAAAGCCTATGTTCAGTCGCTGTTCCAAAATGAACTGGCCTTCGGGATCGGCCCCGCTGGGACGGGTAAAACCTATCTTGCCGTCGCCGTTGGCGTGTCGATGTTCATCGAAGGCCATGTTGATCGCATCATCCTGTCGCGCCCCGCTGTTGAGGCGGGAGAACGGTTGGGCTTTCTGCCCGGCGATATGAAAGACAAGGTCGATCCTTTCATGCAGCCGCTTTATGACGCGCTCGCGGATTTTCTGCCGGGCAAACAGGTTGCGAAGCTGATCGAAGACAAGCGCATCGAAATCGCCCCGCTGGCGTTTATGCGCGGTCGGACCCTCAGCAATGCGTTTGTCGTGTTGGATGAGGCGCAGAATGCCACGACCATGCAGATGAAAATGTTCCTGACCCGCCTTGGCGAAGGATCGCGGATGGTTATTACCGGCGACCGCAGTCAGGTCGACCTGCCGCGCGGCGTCATGTCGGGCCTGCATGATGCAGAGCGGTTGTTGAAAGATATCGACAGCATTGCGTTCAACTACTTCACGGCGAAAGACGTCGTGCGTCACCCGCTGGTCGCCCGGATTATCGAAGCCTACGACAAAGATGACGGCTGAACCCGTCGATACGGTTCTGGAGTATTCGGAGTGGGACGCGTTCGGCCTGCCGACGCTTGCCAACCGGGCTGCGACAGCGACGCTTGCCCATCTAGGGCTGGCACCGGAACAGTTTGAAATCGTCTTGATGGGCTGCGATGACGCCCGGATTGCCGCGCTGAATACGTCGTTTCGCGACAAGACGACCGCGACAAATGTGCTGTCATGGCCGTCGGAGGAACGAGGCGCGGATGCACCGGGCGAAGCGCCGGTGCTGCCAGTGCCGAATGATGGCGACGACCCAACAGAACTCGGCGATATCGCCATCGCCTATGAGACTTGTATGCGAGAGGCTGAGGAAGCCTCTATCGCGCCGACCGATCATGTGACGCACCTTGTCGTTCATGCGGTTCTGCACCTGTTGGGTTACGATCACATTGACGATAAAGATGCGGCCTTGATGGAAGCGCTCGAAACAGAGATACTTGGCAAACTGGGGGTCGCGGACCCATATGGGGCCTAGGCAAACAGATATGCCGCTAATTTGGAAGGAATGATGGGCGATACCGACGAAGGATCTTCTAGCGCAGCGCAAGGCGCGCAAGAAGATGACACTGAACAACACCGCGGCTTTTTTGGCCGAATTATCGGTGCACTTTCCCCTAACGAGATGAATGGCACGGCAGCGCCTGAAAAACAGGACAGCAGCCCGGCATCCGCGCAACCGCGCGGAATGTTGAACCTGCGCCGGATGCGGGTCGAAGACGTCGCCATTCCGAAGGTCGAGATCGTTGCGGTTCCCGATGACATCCGCAAGGAGGAACTGGTCGAGGTATTTCGCGACAGCGGGCTGTCGCGCCTGCCGGTCTATTCCGGCACGCTTGATACGCCGATTGGCCTTGTCCACGTCAAAGACCTTGCCCTGCGGCACGGGTTCAACGGGTCAAGCAAGGGTGGCCGGTATTCGCTGTCAAAGCTGATCCGCCCTCTTCTTTACGCGCCGCCCTCCATGCCGATCGGTGTTCTGCTGCAAAAGATGCAGACCGAACGGATCCATATGGCGCTGGTGATTGATGAATATGGCGGGGTCGATGGTCTCGTGACCATCGAAGACCTGATCGAACAGGTGATCGGTGAGATTGAAGATGAACACGACCTTGACGAAGGCCAGTTCTGGAGCCGTGAGAAAAGCGGCAACTACCTTGCCGAAGCGCGCGCCCCTCTCGAAGATTTCGAGGCGGAGATCGGGCAAAGCCTGACCGAAGGCGTCGATGACGAGGAAATAGATACGCTCGGCGGTCTGGTCGTTGTCCTGACGGGCCGCGTTCCCGCACGCGGAGAGATGATCCGCCACCCCAGCGGCCCCGACTTTGAAGTCGTCGATGCCGACCCGCGTCGGATCAAACGGCTTAGGGTGCATCTGGCCGATCAAAGCAATGGCTGACACCGTCGCGCGGCTGGCGCTGGCATCGACACGCATAAAGATGCTGTGCGCGGTCGGGCTTGGTGTGCTGTCGGGCCTTGGCCAAGCGCCGTGGGGGTTGTGGTGGCTGACCCTCGCCGCGCTCGCGGTTCTGGCGATCCTGTTTGACACGTCGCGCGACTGGCGGCAGGGCGCGTGGATTGGCTGGGCGGCTGGCGTCGGCTATTTCGGGTTGGTTCTTTCTTGGATTGTTGAACCTTTCCTTGTCGATGTTGCGCGACACGGCTGGATGGCCCCGTTCGCCCTGATCGGCATCGCGGGCGGTATGGCGCTTTTCTGGGCGCTTGGCTTTGGCTTGGCGCCGGCGCTGGGCGGAGCGCGGCACGCGCCGCTGATGCTGATCGCAACGCTGACGGCTGCGGAACTGCTGCGTTCCTACCTGCTGACCGGCTTTCCGTGGGGGATGCTCGCCTATATCTGGGCCGGTTTGCCACCGATGCAGCTTGCCGCTTGGGTCGGGCCGCATGGTTTGACGCTGCTGACCCTGCTTCTGACATTCGGAACATACGCCGTCACGACTTTGCCACGGGCGAAAGCCGTTTTGACGGGCGGTTTGATCTGGGCGGGGATCGTCGGTGCATCCATCTTTGCGATGCCGCCGACCGTCGATACTCCCGCTGACCGACCAACCGTGCGCCTGCTGCAACCGAACGCCGCGCAGCAACTTAAATGGCGTGAGGATATGATCCCTGTGTTCTTCCAGCGGCAACTTGATTTCTCTGGGTTCGAGGGTAGCCCCGATCTGGTCGTGTGGCCTGAAACGTCTGTCCCCGCGCTGCTGGAAAATGCCGATCAAACGCTCCGCACGATATCAGAGGCGGCGAATGGCGCGATGGTCGCCATCGGTATCCAGCGCAGCGGGGCGGCGGGGTTTTACAACAGCCTCGCGGTTCTGGACGACGGCGGAGAGGCGTCGCGTGTCTATGACAAACACCACCTCGTGCCGTTTGGCGAATACGTCCCCGGCGGTGCGGTTGCCGAGCGTTTGGGGATACGCGGGTTCGCGGCGCAATCCGGCTTCGGCTATACCCCCGGCCCAGGGCCGGCGTTGCTGGACTTTGGCGGGTTGGGCAAGGCGCTGCCACTCATCTGCTACGAGGCGATATTCCCGCAAGATGTTGGCGGTGCGCCATCCCGCCCGGACTGGCTGTTGCAGATCACCAACGACGCGTGGTTCGGCACCTATTCCGGACCGTATCAGCACCTCGCCCAAGCGCGGTTCCGCGCGGTTGAGCAGGGCTTGCCCTTGCTGCGCGCCGCCAATACCGGGATCACGGCGGTTGTTGATCCGTATGGGCGGGTGCTTGATCATATTCCGCTGGGAGAGGCCGGATATCTCGACGCCAAGCTGCCCCTCGCCGCGACGCCAACGCTATATTCGCGGACGGGTGACGTTGCGTTATTCACCTTTCTCGCGCTCGCTCTTTGTGGCGCAATGGTCGCAGCACGCCGCAATAGCAATTGACGCTGGGCGCGCATCACAGTAACCGGAGCACAGCATATCCGTCACAACGGCTTCCTGACGTGGCGGGTTTATAACCAATGGAGCACTTCCCATGATTCGCCAGAACTACACTTTTACCTCTGAATCCGTTTCAGAGGGGCACCCGGACAAGTTGTGTGACCGCATTTCCGATGCTGTCCTCGATGCGTTCCTTGAAGAGGAGCCGAACTCCCGCGTTGCGTGTGAGACCTTTGCGACCAGCGGCATGGTCGTCATCGGCGGCGAAGTCGGCCTGTCCGATCAGGAACGGCTGAAGGACTATATGGGCCGGATCAGCCAGATCGCCCGCGATTGCATCAAGGATATCGGCTATGAACAGGAACAGTTTCACTGGAACACCTGCCATGTGCTGAACTTTCTGCATGAACAGTCCGCCCACATCGCGCAGGGCGTGACCGGTGAGGACAACAAAGATCAGGGTGCGGGCGACCAAGGCATCATGTTCGGCTATGCGGTCAACGAAACCGACGCACTGATGCCGGCCCCGATCCAATATTCCCACGCGATCCTGAAACGGCTGGCCGAAGTGCGGAAATCCGGTCAGGAACCAGCACTTGGCCCGGATGCGAAAGCACAGCTTTCGGTGCGTTATGAGGATGGTCGGCCGGTTGAAGTCGACTCGCTCGTTCTATCGACGCAGCATTTGGATGAGGCGCTGACCTCGGACGATGTCCGCGCGATTATCGAGCCTTATGTCAGGGAAGTTCTGCCCAGCGGATGGCTGACCGACGCGACCGAATGGCACGTGAACCCAACCGGCAAGTTCGTCATTGGCGGACCGGACGGGGATGCAGGCCTGACCGGTCGGAAGATCATCGTCGACACCTACGGTGGCGCGGCACCGCACGGGGGCGGGGCGTTTTCGGGGAAGGACCCGTCGAAAGTCGACCGCTCCGCCGCCTATGCCTCGCGCTATCTGGCGAAGAACATCGTCGCTGCTGGCCTTGCGGATCGGTGCACGTTGCAACTGTCCTACGCGATTGGCGTGGCCCGTCCGCTGTCGATCTATGCGGATACCCACGGCACCGGTAAAGTGCATGAATCCGAGATCGAAAAGGCGGTCGCAGAGTGTATGGACCTGACCCCGCGCGGCATTCGGGAGCATCTCTCGCTGAACCGCCCGATCTATCAACGCACAGCGGCCTACGGCCACTTCGGGCGTCAGCCGGACGAAGACGGCGGCTTTAGCTGGGAGCGGACGGATCTGGCAGAGGCGCTGAAAAAGGCCGTTTGACCCGACCCCGATGACCAACGACAAGGCCCCCTCAGGTGCGCCGTGGCGCAATTTCTATGGCCGTCGCAAGGGCAAGGGCCTGCGCGACAGCCAGAAGGAATATCTTGATAAAGACCTGCTGGCGCTGTCCCCGGGGGCGGTGGATTGGGATGTGAATCCCGAGAGGAAGCCGCTTGACCTGAAAGGGTTGTTCGGCGGTCGGCCCGTGTGGCTTGAGATCGGGTTCGGTGGCGGCGAACACATGGTTCATCAAGCCGCGCAAAACCCCGACGTCGGGATTATCGGGTGCGAGCCGTATATCAACGGCGTGGCGATGCTGCTCGGCAAAATCCGAAAGGCGGGGGTTGAGAATGTTGCGATCCATCCGGGCGATGTGCGCGATATGTTCGACGTTCTGCCGGACGGTTCGATTGATCGTGCCTTCCTGCTTTACCCCGATCCGTGGCCAAAGAAGCGTCATCACCGCCGGCGTTTCGTGACGCCGGAACATCTGGAGCCTCTGTCGCGGGTCTTGACGCCGGGCGCTATATTCCGCGTGGCGACCGATATCCCGGATTACGTGCGCCAAACGCTTGAGGAAGTGCCCGGCCAAGGGTTTGAGTGGCTGGCCGAAGGGCCGGGTGACTGGTGCAACCCGTGGGACGATTGGCTGTCCACCCGCTATGAGCAGAAGGCGCTGCGCGAGGACCGGGTGCCGCACTATCTGACGTTTCGCAAGCGATAGGCCCGCTTGTCGGGCGATGGCGGGAGTATTTTTGGTAAGATGAAAGCCAGCGCATGGACCCCGGAAACGGGTTCGGCTATCAGGTCGGAAAAGGAATTAAGGAAGCGCGCATGTCCGGCCATGGAACCCCGATCCCGATGACCTCTGCCCGGTCCGGCCCGTTGAAGGGTGAGGCGCGCGTGCCCGGCGATAAGTCGATCTCCCATAGGTCGTTGATCCTCGGTGCGATGGCCATTGGGGAAACCCGGATCACCGGGTTGCTTGAGGGCGAGGACGTTCTTGATACGGCCAAGGCGATGCGGGCATTCGGCGCTGAGGTTAATGATCTTGGTGATGGAGAATGGTCGGTTCACGGCATCGGTGTCGGTGGATTTGCGGAGCCGTCGCAAGTGATCGACTGCGGCAATTCCGGGACCGGCGTTCGCCTGATCATGGGGGCGATGGCGACGCAGCCGATCACCGCAACGTTTACCGGCGATGCGAGTCTGAACAAGCGGCCGATGGGGCGCGTGACCGATCCGCTGGCTGAGTTCGGGGCGCAATCCTTCGGACGGTCCGGCGGGCGGTTGCCGATGACAATCGTTGGCGCGCGGGAGCCTGTTCCGGTTCGCTATGTGGTGCCTGTGCCTTCTGCTCAGGTAAAATCTGCGGTTCTTTTGGCAGGATTGAACGCGCCGGGAAAAACCGTGGTGATTGAGAAAGAAGCGACCCGCGACCATACGGAGCGGATGTTGCAGGGTTTCGGTGCGGAGCTATCTGTTGCCGAAACGGACGAAGGGCGAGAGATTACCCTGACCGGACAACCGGAGCTTTCCCCGCAGGCCATCGCCGTGCCGCGCGATCCGTCATCGGCGGCTTTCCCGGTATGCGCCGCCCTGATCGTTGAAGGTTCTGAAATTACCGTGCCAGGGGTCAGCCAGAACCCGACGCGAAACGGACTTTATACCACTTTGGTTGAAATGGGCGCTGACATCACCTTTGAGAATCCGAGGGAGGAAGGCGGCGAGCCAGTCGCCGACCTGCGGGTGCGCGCATCATTGACCAATGGGATTGAGGTGCCGACAGACCGCGCCCCGTCGATGATTGATGAATATCCGATTTTGGCGGTGGTCGCGGCCTTGTCGGAAGGCACGACGACGATGCGCGGCATCAAAGAGCTGCGGGTGAAGGAATGCGACCGCATCGACGCAATGGCCCGGGGGCTTGAGGCGTGCGGCGTTCGGATCGAAGAGGACGAAGATTCACTGATCGTTCATGGCCTGGGGCGCGGTGGCGTGCCGGGTGGCGCGACGTGCGAGAGCCACCTCGACCACCGGATTGCGATGGCGTTCATGGTGCTGGGCATGGCGTCACAGAAGCCTGTTTCCGTCGATGACGGCGCGCCGATTGCGACCTCTTTCCCGGTTTTTGAACCGCTGATGGCCGAACTCGGCGCGCAAATCCGGCGCGACAATCGCTGATCAGCCGTCGCGCAGGTCTTCGTTAAGTCTGCGAAAGCCACGCAGCAGGTGTTCCGTCACGTGATGGGCTTTTTCGACCTCATCAAGCGTGAAATCCCGTGCGAGCGCCGAAATCACGCTCATCTCCGCGTTCTTGATGCCAGCGATGATGTCACGACCGCCTTTGCTGAGTTCAAATAGCGTGGAGCGTTTGTGCGCCGGGTTCTTCTGACGCGAGACGAGGCCGGCGTCTTCGACTTCGTTCATCATCACCTGAACGTATTGGCGCTGTATCCCAAGATGCCGCGCGACACCGGGAACGGTTGCCGGGCCGAGATGATCAAGCGCTTCGAGAACGGCGCGCATACGCACGGTCACGCGGGTTTCGGACAACATCGCCGCAACCGCACCGTCGACCTGTTGGTGCAGTGGGCGGGACAGCAATGCAATTTCGTAAAGAAGATCTGATTTCTGGCTCATGACAAGCGATATGTCGTTCTGACAGTAAAGATGTCAACTGCGCCAAAGTGAAGCATGGGTCGATTGATTTGACAGAAATCGCCTGCGGGCCTATGGCGGAAGGCCAGATAGAGGAAACGGATGACTCTTACAGTTGCAATAGATGGCCCGGCTGCGGCGGGCAAGGGGACAATATCAAAGGCGGTCGCGCAGCATTTTGGCTTTCCGCATCTTGATACCGGATTGCTGTATCGCGCGGTTGGCAAGTGCATTCTCGCGGGTGATGATCCGATTGAGGCGGCACAGGCATTAAAGGCCGACGATCTGGATGGGGATGACCTTCGCACACCGGAAATCGCGCAGGCGGCGTCAAAGGTCGCGGCGATGCCCGAAGTCCGCTCAGCGCTGATTGATTTTCAGCGCGCGTTTGCCCGGCGCGCGGGGGGCGCAGTTCTCGATGGCCGAGATATCGGCACGGTGATCTGCCCCGAGGCCGAGGTGAAGCTGTTTGTGACCGCGTCAGATGATGTGCGGGCGGAGCGGCGGTTCCACGAACTCGCCGTCAAGGGGCACGAAGTCTCGCTGGCCGGAGTGCTTGAGGATTTGCTGGCGCGGGATGCCCGCGACAGTGCCCGCAGTTCGGCTCCGCTGAAGGCGGCAGAGGACGCGGTGATCCTTGATACGTCCGAGCTGAGCGTTGATGCCGCGATTGCGCAGGCGATCGAAATTATCGAACAGCGGCTAAAGGCCGAATAGCGCCTAGGCGAAGTCCGGCGACTGCGCGGCGCGGGCACAGATATGTCCTTGCAGTATTGGTCTTCCGTCGCTATAGACCTCCTGTCGAAAAGGCGGTCCACGCCTGACAACATATACGCAGGCAGGGTCGGGGTAAGTTACCGGCCCTCTCTTGTTTGTGGACCAACACGCCGACCAACTGAAACCCAAAGACCGGCGGAGACAACCGCGCGGCCAGAATAAAACGATAGATTAGGAAACCGAGACCACATGGCTCAAAACGCATCTATGGAGGAATTCGAAGCCCTTCTGAACGAAAGCTTCGAAATTGACACGCCCGACGAGGGTTCCGTTGTCAAAGGTAAAGTCATCGCAGTCGAAGCTGGCCAAGCCATCATCGACGTCGGCTACAAGATGGAAGGCCGCGTTGACCTAAAAGAATTCGCAAATCCCGGCGAAGCGCCCGAAATTTCTGTTGGTGATGAGGTCGAAGTTTACCTCCGCCAAGTAGAAAACGCGCGGGGCGAAGCAGTCATTTCCCGCGAAATGGCCCGCCGCGAAGAAGCTTGGGATCGCCTCGAAAAAGCATATGCAGACGAAGAACGCGTCGAAGGCGCAATCTTTGGCCGCGTAAAAGGTGGCTTCACCGTCGATCTGGGTGGCGCGGTTGCGTTCCTTCCCGGCTCGCAAGTTGATGTCCGCCCGGTTCGTGACGCTGGCCCGCTGATGGGTCTGAAGCAGCCGTTCCAAATTCTGAAAATGGATCGCCGCCGGGGCAACATCGTTGTGTCGCGCCGCGCAATCCTCGAAGAATCGCGTGCTGAACAGCGTGCAGAAGTCATCGGCAAGCTGTCCGAAGGCGACGCAGTTGACGGTGTCGTCAAGAACATCACGGAATACGGCGCGTTCGTCGATCTGGGCGGTGTTGACGGCCTGCTACACGTCACCGACATGGCTTGGCGCCGTGTGAACCACCCGTCCGAAATCCTGTCGATCGGCGAAACCGTCAAGGTTCAGGTCATCAAGATCAACAAGGAAACGCACCGCATCAGCCTCGGCATGAAGCAGCTGCAGGAAGATCCTTGGGATGCAGTCGCCGCGAAATACGCGCTCGACTCTGTTCACACGGGCCGCGTGACCAACATCACCGACTACGGCGCGTTTGTTGAGCTTGAGCCGGGTGTTGAAGGCCTCGTCCACGTCTCCGAAATGTCCTGGACCAAGAAAAACGTCCATCCGGGCAAGATCGTGTCCACCTCGCAAGAGGTTGAGGTCATGGTGCTGGAAATCGACGAAGCCAAGCGCCGCGTGTCGCTTGGCCTGAAACAGACCATGCGCAACCCGTGGGAAGTCTTTGCGGAAACCCACCCGGTTGGCACCGAAGTTGAAGGTGAAGTCAAGAACATCACCGAATTCGGTCTGTTCATCGGTCTTGAAGGCGAAATCGACGGCATGGTTCACCTGTCCGACCTGACATGGGAAGGCCGTGGCGAAGACGTGATCGGCGATTACCACAAGGGCGACGTCGTGAAAGCGGCCGTGACCGAAGTGGACGTTGAGAAAGAGCGCATCTCGCTCTCCGTCAAGGCGCTGGATGGCGATCCGTTCGCCGAGGCCGTTGATGGCGTCAAGCGCGGCTCGATCATCACTGTCGAAGTGACCAAGATCGAAGATGGCGGGATCGAAGTGGAATATGAAGGCATGAAATCCTTCATCCGCCGCTCTGACCTTAGCCGTGATCGCGCAGAACAGCGTCCGGAGCGTTTCGGTGTTGGCGACAAGGTTGACGTTCGCGTCACCAACGTCGACGCGAAGACCCGCCGCTTGGGTCTGTCGATCAAAGCACGCGAAATCGCGGAAGAGAAAGAAGCGGTTCAGCAGTACGGTTCGTCCGACTCTGGCGCGTCTCTTGGCGATATTCTTGGTGCCGCGCTTAAGGGCGACGAATAACAAAACACGGGCCATTTGTGCCAAGAACGGCCCCGTTTCTGACGGGGCCGTTTTTTTTACGAATCGTTTTCCGCCGGGCCGCGTGACAGGCCGATTTGGTGCGCCCTCAAGGTGAACGCACCCCCGCCAACAGTCCAAAAATCGCGCAAGGCCCTCAAAAACGCGCGTTTTTCTGCCAACGGGCGATGGCAAATTGTTTCTTATTTCCGAGAGTTTGCATATAGTCGTTCCAATAATCGACGCTGCTGATCGACTGCGCGCTGTCCAAACCAGGGGGACAATTGGGATGATCCGTTCGGAACTTGTCCAGAAAATTGCTGACGAAAATCCACATCTGTATCAACGCGATGTGGAGCGAATTGTGAACACGATATTTGAAGAGATCATCGAAGCCATGGCCCGCGGCCACCGGGTTGAACTCCGCGGATTTGGTGCGTTCTCTGTGAAAAAGCGCGATGCGCGAATTGGCCGAAACCCTCGCACGGGCGAGTCGGTTGCGGTTGAAGAAAAACACGTTCCGTTCTTTAAGACAGGGAAGCTTCTTCGCGATCGCCTGAACGGGAAATAGAATACCATGCGCTACCTTCGCTACGCCTTCCTTGCGGCTTTGGCCATTTGTTTGATCACTGTGGCCCTTGCCAATCGCAGCATTGTCGAACTGCGATTGCTGCCCGAGGAAGTGTCAGAGCTTTTGGGGATGAATGCGGGCATCCAACTGCCGCTGTTTATCGTGATCTTCGGCGGCATCGTCGCCGGGCTGCTGATCGGATTCGTCTGGGAATGGTTCCGCGAGATGAAGCACCGCAATGAGGCGAGCCGCGCCAAGCGTGAGGCTGCGAAGCTAAGCCGCGAAGTCTCTCGCCTGCGCGAAGACAAGAGCGCGCCGGAGGATGACGTGCTGCGGTTGCTTGAGGACGGCGGCGCGACACGCTAGAACCGCCTTCTGGATTGCTGGCGGTTTGTCGGCATCTCCATCGATTTCTTGAGGGCAGGGCCGTGCGCGATGGCTGATATCAGAGTGAAAATCTGCGGGTTGAGCGATCCGGCGCACGTGGCCGTGGCTGCGTCATGCGGCGCGCGCTACGTCGGGTTTGTTTTCTTCGGCAAATCACCGCGAAACGTGTCGATCGCGCAGGCCGCGTCCTTGGCGATCGACGTTCCGGTCGGCGTGGCCAAGGTCGCGCTTGTCGTCAATGCGGATGATGCGTTGCTTGACGAGATCACCAACCAAGTTCCGCTTGATATGCTGCAACTTCACGGTTCCGAGACACCGAAGCGGGTGGAGCAGATTAAGGCGCGGTATGGGCTTCCGGTGATGAAGGCTGTCGGGGTCGCGGACGCGTCTGACCTACCGGCGCTTGATGACTACGCCGAGGTCGCGGATCAAATACTGGTCGACGCGAAGCCGCCAAAAACGGCGGAACTGCCCGGCGGCAACGGGCTTTCCTTTGACTGGAGGTTGATCGCCAACCGTGACTGGTCGGTGCCGTGGATGCTCGCTGGTGGGCTGACCGCCGGCAACGTGGCAGAGGCGGTGGCGCTGACCGGGGCGACGCAGGTCGACGTATCCACTGGCGTCGAAACGGCGCCGGGGGTAAAGGATGCAGCTAAGATATCGGATTTCATTTCCGCCGCGCGGGGAGACAGCAGATGAACGACCTTTTCAACAGTTTCATGACGGGGCCGGATGAAAACGGGCGCTTTGGCGACTTTGGCGGGCGGTTCGTCAGCGAAACGCTGATGCCGCTGATCCTGAGCCTTGAGGAAGAATACGAACGCGCGAAAACCGACGATAGTTTCTGGGCAGAGATGGACGATCTGTGGAAACACTATGTCGGCCGCCCCAGCCCGCTTTATTTTGCGGAACGTATGACGAATGCGCTGGGTGGCGCGAAGATCTATCTGAAGCGGGATGAGCTGAACCATACCGGCGCGCACAAGATCAATAACGTGCTGGGTCAGATCATCCTTGCCCGCCGCATGGGCAAGACGCGGATCATCGCGGAAACCGGGGCGGGGCAGCATGGCGTTGCGACCGCGACGGTCTGCGCGAAATTCGGCCTGAAATGCATTGTTTATATGGGTGCGCATGACGTGGAACGCCAAGCGCCCAACGTGTTCCGTATGCGTTTGCTTGGGGCAGAAGTTGTGCCCGTCACATCAGGACGCGGCACGCTGAAGGATGCGATGAATGACGCACTGCGCGACTGGGTCACGAACGTGCGCGATACATTCTACTGCATCGGCACCGTCGCAGGGCCACATCCCTATCCGGCGATGGTGCGGGACTTTCAGGCGATCATAGGCAAGGAAGTGCGCTGGCAACTGGCGGAGCAGGAAGGCGAGGGGCGTTTGCCCGACACCGTGATCGCGGCCATTGGCGGCGGGTCGAACGCGATGGGGCTGTTCTTTCCGTTCCTCGACGATAAGGAGGTCCGGATTATCGGTGTTGAGGCCGGAGGCAAGGGCGTCAACGCCAAGATGGAGCATTGCGCATCCCTGACCGGCGGGCGGCCCGGTGTCTTGCACGGCAACCGAACCTATCTGCTGCAAGATGATGATGGGCAAATCCTCGAAGGGTTTTCGATCTCGGCCGGTCTTGATTACCCCGGCATTGGCCCCGAACACGCTTGGCTGCATGAAATTGGACGGGCGGAGTATGTCGCTATCACCGATAAGGAAGCGCTTGAGGCGTTTCAGTTCGCGTGTGAGCAGGAAGGCATCATTCCAGCGCTTGAGCCGTCGCACGCGCTGGCCCACGTCATCAAAATCGCACCGGAGCTTCCGAAGGACCACATCCTTGTCATGAATATGTGTGGACGTGGTGACAAAGACATCTTCACCGTCGCCAAGGCGCTTGGTTTCGACATGGAAGACGCCGACTGACGCTGCGCTATTCGACCAACTTATATTGTTCAAGAACTTCAAGCGGGGCGATCACCAGCGCCCTGCGATGACTGGCGGACAGGTCGACCTTGGGTGCGCAGCCTTCGTCATGGGCTTGCATAAAACGGCTCGCGCAAAGGCACCAGCGGTCGCCAGCCTTCAGCCCAGTAAAGCCAAATTCAGGCCGCGGCGTTGAAAGATCGTTACCGACGTATTTCGAGAACGCCAGAAACTCGTCCGTCATGATCGCGCAGACCGTGTGGCTTCCCTGATCCTCGGCGCAGGTATTGCAGTGGCCGTCGCGAAAGAACCCGGTGATCGGATCGTTTGAACAGGGCACCAAGGGTTCTCCCAACACATTGATGGGTGGGTCTTTTTCCATACGATCAGTTTAGGAGTTTGGCCTGAAGGCGCAAGCAGACAATGGCGGGCGGTTCAGCCGAATTTGTCCATCAACCGCTGAAGGGCCGACCGGGTATCGGGTTCTTCCTGGGGCTGCTCGAGCTTTTTCTCAGGCGTTGGTTTTGCTGTCGTCGATGATCGCGGCGGCTGTGTTCGCAGCGCGACTGCGTTCAGAAACTTGCCGCTGTCACCCTCCGCAAGATGCGCCGCGCCGTCGGAGATTCCGCGCAGCACGTCGTCGAGCCACGCCTCATCCGCCTTCGCGAAATCATGTAATACGTAACGCGACACGAGGTCTTTGTGCCCCGGATGCCCTATCCCGATCCGCACGCGGCGATATTCCGGCCCGATATGCTGATGGAGCGACCGAAGGCCGTTATGCCCCGCGTGGCCGCCGCCTTGCTTCACCCGCACCTTGCCGGGCGCGAGGTCAAGTTCGTCTTGGAAAACAATGACATGCTCCGGCTCAAGCTTGAAGAAGCGCATCGCTTCGCCAACCGATTGGCCGGACAGGTTCATGTAGGTTTCAGGCTTTAGCAGAACGATCTTCTCGCTGCCCAAGCGTCCTTCGCTTAGCTGGCCCTGAAATTTCGCACGCCACGGGGCGAAGCCGTGATCGTCTGCGATCCGGTCAACCGCCATGAATCCGACGTTATGTCGGTTCTGCGCGTATTTCGCGCCGGGGTTTCCAAGTCCAACGAATAATAGCATGGGTTATCGTCCGGTTTCGGTTGCCGCAATCTATGGGCCTTCGCGATTTGGTTCAATGCTAACGCGAAACGGGCCGTGCAAACAAAAAACGCGGGGCGTTGGCCCCGCGTTCAATCTTTCGAACGGGCAGTGGATTACTCCTCTGCTGCGTCCTCTTGTGCTTCTTCTTCGCTTTGCTCGGTCGTCGGAACTTCGTCTGCTGCGACTTCTTCTTCCTCCTCCTCGTCGTCTGCGGAACGCAGGCTGGACGGGGCAGAGATATTCGCAATAACGAATTCACGGTCGATCGTCGGCTTGGCGCCTTTCGGAAGTTCGATATCCGAAATCGTGATGGTATCGCCAACTTCAAGCGCGGACACATCGACGGTCAGCTTTTCGGGGATATCGCCAGCGGTCACGATCAGTTCGACCTCGGGGCGGACAACGGTCAGAACGCCACCTTTTTTCAGGCCGGGGCTCTCTTCTTCGCCCTCAAACTCAACGTGAATGAAAAGGTTGATTTTGGTGGTCCGGCGCAGGCGCATCAGGTCCAGATGCGTCGGAAGGTCTTTCACGACGTCGCGCTGGACGTTGCGGCAGATCACGCGCACGTCTTCGTGGCCATCAACCTTGAGGTTGTAGAGCGTTGACAGGAACCGGCCTGCCTTCAGCTTTGCCAGAAGCACGTTGAAAGGAATGTCGATTGCAACGGGGTCTACGCCGCCGCCATATACGATACCAGGTACGTTGCCATTACGGCGAGATTGACGAGCGGCGCCCTTGCCTGTCCCCGTTCGTACCGTGGCCTCAAGATCAGGAATCTGACCAGCCATGATAGTTCTCCTAGGTTTTGCGGGCATCCTCCAAGGCTGTATGCCCGCGTGAAGACGCGCGTATAGGGCAGATAACATCCAAAGGGAAGAGGGAATCCGGCGCGATTGTGCGGATTCGTTCACAGGGCGCATTTGCTTTGCCTCTTGCCTGATTGGGTGGGCCGTGTCACTGCCAAATCATGTCAACGCGCGCGGCGATCAGACACTCCCGAAATACGCTTCCGGCCTTTGCAGCGCAGGGGGTGTTTTGGGGCTGTTTCGGTGCATACGCTCCGGTTCTGAAGGCAGGAATTGGTGCAAGCGATGCGCAGTTTGGCTATGTCCTGCTGATGTCCGCGATTGGGGCTGTGACGGCGATGTGGCTGGCGCCGTTGTTTTCGGCCCGGTTCGGGCGGTATGCGATGGCATTGGCTGCGATCATTCTGGCAATCGCCTTCCAACTGCCGATGCAGACGGATCAGGTCTGGGTCTTTGGCGCGATGATGTTTTTTGTCGGGGCCGGGTCCGGTTTGCTTGACGTCGTGATGAACGCGCATCTCAGCTTGATCGAAAGTCGAACGCGGACGTCACTGATGAACCTGAACCACGCTGGATTTTCCTTCGCCTACGCGGGGGCAGCGATCATTGCCGGCCTGTCGCGGGAAGCATCGTTGTCGCCCGCTGTGGTCTTTGCCGGGTTTGGCGCGGCGGTTGTGATTTGCGCGGCGTCGATGATTGAACCCGTCATGCCGGAGGGCGGAGAGGTGGAGGAACAGCGCGATACCACCAAACTGCCAACCGCCGTGATCTGGGGCGGGATGATTATCTTCGCAGCGTTCCTGACCGAAAACGCGACCGAGGGTTGGTCTGCGCTTCACATCGAACGAACGCTCGGCGGTGGCGCGTCGGAAGGCGCGCTTGGCCCTGCGATGCTTGGGCTGACAATGGCCTTCGGGCGCCTGGGCGGGCAGCTTGTTTCGGCGCGGTTTCCAGAGGCGAGAGTGCTATTCTATGCGGCCTTATTGTCGGCGAGCGGCGCGTTCCTCGCTTCGATTGCGCCGTCGCCGTTGGTTGCGAATATCGGCTTTGCGATCCTCGGGCTTGGCGTGTCGGTCATCGCGCCGATGGCGTTTGTGCTGGTCGGACGCCGCGTCACGGATCAGGACAGAGCAAAGGCGATTTCGCGAGCCGCAGTGATAGGATATCTCGGGTTTTTCTTTGGCCCACCGATCATGGGCGGCGTGGCAGAGCTTGCCGGCTTGCGCTGGTCATTTGTCTTTGTCGCCGCCGTTCTGGGTGCCGTTCCGCTGTTCCTATGGATGCTGCGCCGGACGGAACGTGTTAGCTCCACCGGCCTTCAAAATCTTCAGGCACAAACAGAATATCGCGGTCCACCTCATTGATATCGCGGTGCCCGCACAGCGCCATTGATGTGTCGAGCTCTTTGTGGATCACCTCAAGCGCCGATGTCACGCCCGCCTCACCCATCGCGCCGAGGCCATAGACAAAGGCCCGCCCGATCATCACGCCCTTGGCTCCCATCGCGACCGCTTTCAGCACGTCCTGACCGGATCGGATACCGCTATCAAGATGGATTTCGACTTTATCGCCGACGGCGTCCACGATGGCGGGCAGGGCGCGGATCGAACTGATCGTGCCGTCAAGCTGCCGCCCGCCGTGGTTCGAAACGACGATGGCGTCGGCGCCCACGTTCGCGGCCATCTTGGCGTCTTCGACATCCATCACGCCTTTCAGGATCACCTTACCGCCCCACATCTTGATCAGCTCGCGCACCCGGTCCCAGTCAAGCGCGTGGTCGAATGCCTCCGCTGTCCAGCTTGATAGCGATGCCGGGTCCGATACACCTTTCGCATGGCCGATTACGTTGCCGAAGAACCGCCGCTTGGTGCCGAGCATGCCGAGGCCCCACTGCACCTTGGTCATCATGTTCGCAATGGATTTCGCGGTCAGCTTTGGCGGAGCGGACAGGCCGTTTTTCAAGTCTTTATGCCGCTGTCCCTGCACCTGAAGGTCAAGCGTGATGACGATGGCCGAACATCCCGCCGCGCGCGCGCGATCAAACAGGCGCTGCATGAAATCGTTGTCTTTCAGGGTGTAGACCTGGAACCAGAACGGCTTGGTCGTATGCTCCGCCACGTCTTCGATCGAACAGATAGAGAGGGTCGAAAGGGTGTAGGGCACGCCGAACTTCTCGGCGGCGCGGGCAGCTTTGATCTCTCCGTCCGCGTGCTGCATTCCGGTCAGACCGACGGGGGCGAGCGCGACGGGCATCGCCACATCTTGCCCGATCAACTGCGTCGCCGTGGTGCGGTTCGTCATATCGACGGCGACGCGCTGGCGGAAATAGAGCTTGTCAAAATCCGACGTGTTTTCGCGAAACGTCTGTTCTGACCAACTGCCAGTTTCGGCGTAATCGTAGAACATTTTCGGCACGCGACGTTTGTAGAGCCGCTTGAGGTCGTCGATGTTTGTGATGACGGGCATGGGATGTTCCGGCAATTATTGGTTAAACTTCCTTACCAATTTATCACATATCGCGCAAACGGATTCCTGCGTCCATACGGATACAGGCCACGAAGTGCGGCGGAGGGATCGTGATTGGCAGGTTTGAGCGGTGTGAATCAGGCGCGGTGCGCGCCATCGGACAGCGTCTTGACGAAGGCGAGGACATCAGCAGTCGGGCGACCCTCGCCGATCTGCTTCACGATGGCAGAGCCGACGACCGCCCCATCCGCGACGCTCGCGATGGTTTCGGATTTCTCTGGCGTGTTGATGCCAAAGCCGACGATCACGGGAAGGTCGGTCGCGGATTTGATGCGCGCAACCTCGGGGCCAACATCGGTCGCTTCCGCTTCAGCCGCGCCGGTGATGCCGGTGATCGACACATAATAAACGAAGCCCGACGTGTTTTGCAGCACCTTGGGCAGGCGCTTATCATCGGTGGTTGGTGTCGCGAGCCGGATAAAGTTCAGCCCGGCATTTTGCGCAGGGATGCAAAGTTCTGAGTCTTCCTCAGGCGGCAGATCAACGACGATCAGCCCGTCGATACCAGCGGCCTTGGCATCCGCCAGAAAGCGATCAACGCCGCGGCTGTAGATCGGGTTGTAGTAGCCCATCAGTACGATTGGCGTCGTCTCGTCGCCCTTGCGAAATTCCGTGGCGAGGTCGAGCGTTTTCTGCAGCGTCATGCCACCATCAAGCGCCCGTTGCCCGGCAAGCTGGATCGTCGGGCCGTCCGCCATCGGATCGGTAAAGGGCAGGCCGAGTTCGATGATATCGACACCCGCAGCCGGAAGCCCGCGCACGAGGTCCAGCGAGGTTTCATAATCCGGGTCGCCCGCCATCACGTAGGAGACAAAGGCTTTCTTCCCCTCAGCCTTGAGGGCGGCGAATTTGGCGTCGATCCGGGTCATGGGTATCCTCACACTCTGATCCATGCGGTTTGCGCGAAACTGCGGTGGAAATCAATGCCCCGCTTGACGCCCCGCACCCAACACCACTACATGCGCCCACGCAGAAACGGAGAGCGTGCAATGGGTTTCAAGATGGGCATCGTCGGTTTGCCGAATGTGGGCAAGTCAACGCTATTCAATGCGCTGACCAAAACAGCGGCGGCGCAGGCGGCGAACTTTCCGTTCTGCACGATTGAACCCAATGTAGGTGAGGTCGGTGTGCCAGATGCGCGGCTGGCCAGGCTGGCGGCGATTGCCGGGTCAAAGCAGATCATCCCGACCCGTATGACCTTCGTCGATATCGCGGGCCTTGTGAAAGGCGCGTCAAAGGGCGAAGGGTTGGGCAACCAGTTCCTGGCCAACATCCGCGAGGTCGACGCCATTGCGCATGTCTTGCGGTGTTTTGAAGATGGCGACGTGACGCATGTTGATGGTCGTGTCGATCCGATTGAAGACGCGGAGACGATTGAGACGGAGCTAATGCTCGCCGATCTCGATTCGGCGGAGCGTCGGATTCAGAACCTTCAACGCAAGCTGAAGGGCGGCGATAAGGAAGCTGTGCAACAGGAACGTTTGTTGAAAGCCGCGATGGAAGCGCTTGAACAAGGCAAACCCGCCCGTACGGTCGAGGTTGATGCCGACGACGCGAAAGCGTGGAAAAGCCTTCAACTGATGACAGCGAAGCCGATCCTGTTCGTCTGTAACGTCGATGAGGCATCAGCGGCTGAGGGCAACGCCCATTCTGCCCGCGTGGCCAAGATGGCAGAGGCGCAGGGCGCGGCGCATGTCGTAATCTCCGCCCAGATCGAGGAAGAGATCAGCCAGCTTGACGACGAAGAGGCCGCGATGTTCCTTGAGGAAATGGGCCTTCACGAAGCGGGTCTGGATCGGTTGATCCGGGCCGGATATGATCTTCTGCATCTGCAAACCTATTTCACCGTCGGCCCGAAAGAGGCACGCGCCTGGACAATCCGCAAGGGCACGCTTGCCCCGCAAGCCGCAGGGGTGATCCACGGCGATTTCGAACGCGGCTTCATCCGCGCCGAAACCATCGCCTATGACGACTTTGTCGCGCTGAACGGTGAACAGGGCGCGAAGGATGCGGGCAAAATGCGGGTCGAGGGCAAGGGGTATGAAGTGAAGGACGGCGACGTTCTGCATTTCCTGTTCAACGCCTAAGATCGGCGAATTACTCGCCTTAAAGGCGAATAATACCGAACGTTGTTAAAGCGCAAAGAAGAACGCAGGCGTCGGGCGTAGACCCCTTCTCAAGTGATTTAAGCACTGAGAAGGAGAGTGAAATGCTGACACGTAGAGCTGCACTGATGGGGGCTGCGCTTGTCGCAGCATCGCCATTGGTCACCAAGACCGCATCTGCAGAAGAGATTCTCGACACATCCGACGCAGCACCGGTCGACCTGTCGAGCCTGAAGCGCGTGAAACGCAAGCTGGTCGCGCCGCCATTCGTGCATGAGCACGAACAGGTCGCATCAGAAGGCCCGGTTGTCGTCGAATTCGAGATGATGATTGTTGAGCAGGAAATGCAGATCGCGGATGACACGTATTTGCAGGCGATGACGTTCAACGGGTCAATGCCCGGTCCGCTGATGGTGGTGCATGAGGGCGACTATGTCGAACTGACCCTCTACAACCCGCCACAAAACCTGATGCAGCACAACATCGACTTCCACGCCGCAACCGGCGCGCTGGGCGGTGGCTCTCTCACCTTGGTCAATCCGGGCGAAAAGACGGTTCTGCGCTTCAAGGCAACCCGCCCCGGCACGTTCGTTTACCACTGTGCGCCGGGTGGCCCCATGATCCCGTGGCACGTTGTTTCGGGTATGTCGGGCGCAATCATGGTTCTGCCGCGTGACGGTCTGAAAGACGATAAAGGCAATCCGGTCAGCTATGACCGCGTTTACTATATCGGCGAAAACGACTTCTACATTCCGAAGGACGAGGATGGGAACTACAAGCGCTTTGCCGATGTCGGGGAAAGCTATCCAGATACGCTCGACGTGATGAACGGGCTGATCCCGACACACGTGACCTTCAACGGCGCGGTTGGCGCCCTGACCGGGGAAAACGCGCTGAAGGCCGAGCAAGGCGAAAAGGTTCTGTTTGTTCACAGCCAGGCGAACCGGGATTCGCGACCTCACTTGATCGGTGGGCATGGCGACCTTGTCTGGGAAGCGGGCAAGTTCAACAACGTGCCGGATCGTGACCTTGAAACCTGGTTCATCCGGGGTGGGTCTGCGGGCGCTGCGCTTTATGAATTCTTGCAGCCGGGCGTCTACGCTTACGTGAACCACAACCTGATCGAGGCGGTGAACCTTGGTGCGACGGCCCACGTTCTGGTCGGCGGTGACTGGAACAACGATCTGATGGAGCAGGTGGTCGCGCCGACTGTCTACGACATCAACTACGAAGGCCGGACCGCGCTGCCATAGGGCTGCCCCTTCCGAAACCATGATACCGGGGTGGCCGCCAAGTGTGGCCACCCTTTTTTTGTGAAGGATCTGAACGTGAAACGCAGCATTTTGATATTGGGCGCCGGGCTGGCCGCTACTGGGGCCGTGGCGCTGATGCTGGGTCGGACGCCCGAACCGGCGATCACCGATCTGCCCGAATTGGTCGAAATCCCCGCCGGCACCTACAGCTATCGTCTGGCAGGCGATTTCCGCGCCGGGACCCGTGTGGTTGACGGCCCGCTGGAAGAACGCGAGGCGGACGCCCCGCTTGAGATCATGAAATACCCGGTCAGTCAGGCAGATTACGCCCGCTGTGTTGCCGATGGCGCTTGTCCGTCCGTCGGCACGACCGAACGGCCGGAGATTCCGCAAACTCATGTGAGCTTTCTTGACGCGGTCAGCTATGCGGACTGGTTTTCCAAGCAGACCGGCCAGCAATGGCGCCTGCCGAATGACGAAGAATGGGTTCGCGCCGCCGGGGAGCGGTTCTTTGACGACGCAGTCGGCGTCAACGACACAACCGGTGATCCGTCGGCCAGATGGTTGCGGGAATATTCCCAAAACGTGATCGAACGCGGCGATGCGGATGCAGAGCTGCGCCCGTTCGGGGCGTTTGGGGCGAACTCAAACGGAGTGTTCGACCTCGCCGGGAATGTCTGGGAATGGACCGACACCTGCATGATTAACGCCCAGATGGACGAATCCGGAGGAACCATACTCGACAGCTCGACCTATTGCGGCGTGCGGGTTGCGCAGGGGCGGCACCGGGCGTTTATCATTGAGTTTGTTCGCGACGCCAAGGTCGGCGGCTGCGCCGTTGGGCTGCCGCCGGACTACTTGGGCTTCCGTCTGGTGCGGGAGTCGGCCTAGGCCCGGTTTGGTTGTCGCCGCGCAACGCGCGATGTCAGCAGCCACGGGCCGACCCGGAAGACGAAGACTCCGAACGCGATTGCCCAGAGGGTCGCGGATAGGGTGATCCCGCTTAGTCCGGCGATGGTTATGGTTCCAGCAAGGCTGCGGATCAGCGCGGCTGTGATCAGCAGCGCAAAGGCCGCGGTCAGCAAACCGCCCGCGGTCAGATCACGCCCGGTATGGCCCATCGTGGCGCGCATCATCACCGCAAGGGTCATGCCGCCAATCGCTCCAACCCCCAATAAGTGCAACCCGACCACCGGGGCCGCGACGGCCAGCGCGATCAGGCCAAGCGGGATGAACCCATAAGCGACATGCAGCATGAGCAGGATGGGAGAACGCCACGTCTGATGCCCCTGCCAGCGGGTCAGCCGCGCGGCGTGCAGGATGCCCGCGATCAGCAGCACGGTGGAGGTCACGGCATTCTGCATCCCCGACGCCCACAACAGTAGAGTGATCCCGCCCGCCCCGATGCAGATAGCGTCAAACCGGTTGAATGGTGTCGGCAGGGCCGCCGCACCGCGCTTGTTCAGCCAGTTGCGCGTAAAGCTTGGGATGATCCGCCCGCCGATCAGGGTAATAAGGAAGACCACGACCGCGATCCCCAAGCGCTGGCCGATATCGCTGGCGCCCGCGACCATGACTTCGACATGGAAGAGGATGTTAGAGAGAAGCAGGATCAGAACCGGAACGACCACCTTGAGGTTCCGCCAGTTCTTGCCTGCGATGATTTCAACCAACGCCATCGCAACGACTGCGATCAGAAACGCGGCGTCAATCCCCGCCGCGGCCCAATGGGGCAAGTCTCCAACCCCCGCGACTGCCAAACGCCCCGCAAGCCAGAGCGTCAATAGCAGGATCAGCGGCCAGCCACGGGTCGGCAAACGCCCTGTCCAATTCGGGATCGCAGTGAACAGGAACCCGCAGATCACCGCTGCGCTGTAGCCATAGATCATCTCATGAATATGCCAGTCCAGTGGCGCGAAAGGACCGCCCAGCGTCAGGTGCCCAGAATGGATCACCAACCAAAGCGGGATGACAATCAACGCGAAAACGCCAGCGCTTAGAAAGAACGGGCGAAAGCCATAGCTGAACAGGGCGGGGCCGCGATAGTCCGCGCGATTTGACGGCGCCATTGGATAACCTTTCAGGTGTGAGTGAAAAAAAGGGCGGCTCCTTTGCAGGGGCCGCCCAAATCCAGACAAGCAGGGACGCGTGTTACTGGACTTGCTCAAACAGCGGCGCAAAGCGGGATTTGGCCTTGCCGCGCTGATCAACGGATTGCGCTTCTTCAAGGTTAACGGCGTCGCCGACCTGAACCAGCATGATCATCCCCATTGCATAGTGTGGGGTGCATTTGATTCCGTAGAGCCCTTCTTGGTCGAGGGTCACGGAGAATTCTTCGTTCATGCCGCTTTTGAAGGCTTCTGCGCCCTCGGGAATCATGCCTTCGATCGTTTCGGCGTTGTGGCCGCGATCTGTCGGCAGGAAGGTGATCGTGTCGCCAGGTTGGGCGGCCACGTAAGCGGGTTCATACACCATCGCGCCATCGTCGCCCCGGTTCAGCATTTGAATCTCGAAGGTCTCAGCCTGCGCCATGGCTGTCGTCATCGTCAGAGCGGCTGTGAGTGCAAGCGTTTTAACAAACATTGGTTTCGTCCTTTCATTCGACATGCGTCTGTTTTCCTCGCGCTCTATATGGTGTAGACGACCACCTTGTTCTTTGTGCTTCCGCAAACTCTGGGACGGCTCTTGAAAAAACTTGATGAAAGCCTGCTGATCGACATTCCCCCGTTCCGTCGACTGGATCGGGCGCAGATTCGCGAAATCCTAGATCTTGCGACCGCCAAGCGGTTTGACGCGGGCGTTGCGGTGTTTGAGGAAGGGTTCCCGGCGGATCGATTCTATCTGCTGCTGGATGGCCATGTCCGCGTTGTCCGCACGACCGAGGGCGGGGAGCAGATCATTGCGCTGCACATCACCAGCGGGCAGCTATTCGGTATCGCGCAGGCGCTGGGGCGGGATACCTATCCCGCGACGGCAATGGCGGCGGATGAATGCCTGACCCTTTCGTGGCCCAGCACGATCTGGTCCGATTTCATCGCTAAATACGATGGCTTCGCGACCGAGACCTACAAGACGGTCGGCGAGAGGGTCGGAGAGATGAACAACCGCATCGTTGAAATGGCGACCCAGCATGTCGAACAGCGGGTGGCGTGCGCCTTGCTTCGGATGATTAACCAGTCCGGCAAAAAGGAAGATCGCGGTATCCTGATCGATTTTCCCATCACGCGGCAGAATATCTCGGAAATGACGGGAACGACGCTGCATACGGTCAGCCGATTGCTCAGCGCGTGGGAAAAGCAGGGGATCGTTGAAAGCGGTCGCCGCCGGATCATGGTGACAGAGCCGCACCAGCTCGTCCTGCTGAGCGGCGCGCAGGCTTAAGACTCGGCCCCTTTGATTGCGGAATGAAGCGCGTCGCGGAAGGTATCTTCGGAAATCTCATGCTCCATGCAGGCCTCTTCGACCGTGTGAAACGGCGCGACAGAGCATCCAACGCACAACATCTTGAATTGCAGGAACACCGAAATCGTTTCCGGCCACGTGTCCATGATTTCAAAGACGGTAAGCGTATCGCTGACTGGTAACATATCTCTCATCACATCCTCTCCTCAGACCTGACCGTGCGGGTTGGCACGCGGTCTGCTCACCGTTCCGAGTTTGAGTCAGACTTTCCCGAAGTTCTTTGCGCTGCAACAAACTCCGCGCGGGTGCGGTCCGGTATGACGCTGGTGATAGCCACAACTATGCAGGATTCCCCATATGTCTGAGATCCTTACAAAGTCGCGGGCGCGGAATATCTTTTATGGAGGATCGCTGTTCTTCATAATCGTATTCGCCGTCCTCACCTTTCAAAGCCACCGTTACATCGTAAACACCTCAACCGCCGGTATGCCGTTGAGCGAAGAGGTCGTTCTGGGCAAGCATGTCTGGGAACGGCACAGCTGCATCAACTGCCATACGCTGCACGGCGAGGGTGCGTATTTCGCGCCGGAGCTTGGCAACGTCATGACCCGTTGGGGCGCGAATGACGATCCGGAACTGGCCTATGAAATTCTTGATGGATGGATGAAGGCTCAGCCGAGCGGCGTCGAAGGCCGGCGCCAGATGCCCTATTTCGAAATCACCGAAGAAGAGATGCGCGGGCTTGCTGAATTCCTGCGCTGGGCTGACCAAACCGACACCCAGAACTGGCCGCCAAACGACGCGGGTTAAGGAGAAACACCATGAAATATCAATCTCAGAAAGTGGCCCTCTGGTACTTCGCGGCTGCGATGGCCCTGTTCGGCATTCAGGTGGTCGGCGGGTTGCTGGCGGGGTGGATCTATGTCAGCCCCAACTTCCTGTCGGAACTTCTGCCGTTCAACATCGTCCGCATGATCCACACCAATGCGCTGATCGTCTGGCTGCTGCTTGGCTTTTTCGGCGCGGCCTATTTCCTTGTGCCGGAAGAGGCGGAGCGGGAAATCTATTCGGTCAAGCTTGCCTATCTGCAACTGATCATCCTGATCGTCGGAACGCTTGGCGCGGTCGGCAGCTACCTCGTCGGTATCCACGGCGGGCGGGAGTTTCTTGAGCAACCCCTGTGGGTTAAGTTCGGCATCCTCGTCGCCGCGCTGATCTTCCTGTTCAACATCTCAATGACAGCGCTCGCGGGCAAGAAAACCGCGATAACCAACATCCTGCTTTTGGGCCTGTGGTTGCTGTCGCTGCTGTGGATATTCGCGTTTATCAACCCGGACAACCTGTCGCTGGACAAGATGTATTGGTGGTTCGTTGTCCACCTGTGGGTCGAGGCGACCTGGGAACTGGTGATGGCGGCGATCCTTGCCTTCCTGCTGCTGAAGCTGACTGGCGTTGACCGCGAGGTTGTTGAAAAATGGCTTTACGTCATCGTCGCAACCGCGCTGTTTTCCGGCATTCTCGGCACCGGGCACCATTTCTACTGGATTGGCCTGCCGGGTTACTGGCAATGGTTGGGGTCGATCTTCTCGACCTTCGAGGTCATCCCCTTCTTCCTAATGATGAGCTTCGCGTTCGTCATGGTCTGGAAGGGCCGCCGCAACCACCCGAACAAGGCGGCGTTGCTGTGGTCGCTGGGGTCGTCGACCGTCGCGTTCTTCGGCGCTGGCGTCTGGGGGTTCCTGCACACTCTGCATGGGGTCAACTACTACAGTCACGGCACCCAGATCACCGCGGCGCACGGGCACCTGTCGTTCTACGGCGCATACGTCGCGCTGAACCTCGCGGTGTTCAGCTATGCGCTGCCGATCCTGCGCGGGCGAGACCCCTACAACCAGGTGCTGAACATGGGCAGCTTCTGGCTGATGACCGGCGGCATGGCGTTCATGACCTTCGTTCTGACCTTCGCAGGGACGATCCAGACCCACATGCAGCGGGTGATCGGCGACTACTACATGGATGTGCAGGATCAGCTTTCGATCTTCTACATCATGCGGTTCGGCGCTGGTGTTGCTGTCGTGCTCGGCGCGCTCGTGTTCCTTTACGCGATGGCTTTCCCCCGGAAGGAGATCGTGAAGCCGGGCGACCTTCCTCCGGTCCCTGAAGGAGAGAAAGCATGACAACCCAAAAGCACGATTTTGACGTGCCATTCTATCAGCCGGTTGCCGATGAATGTGCATTGTTCGAGACGGCCCATGAAAACGGTTTGCCCCTTCTTCTGAAGGGGCCGACCGGCTGCGGTAAGACGCGGTTCGTCGAACATATGGCGGCGCGTCTTGGGCGGCGGCTTTATACCGTCGCCTGCCATGACGATCTGTCGGCGGCGGACCTGATCGGGCGCTACCTGCTGCGCGGGGGCGAAACCGAATGGGTCGATGGCCCGCTGACCCGCGCGGTGCGTGAAGGCGCGATCTGCTATCTGGATGAGGTGGTTGAGGCTCGCAAGGACGTCACTGTCGTCCTGCACCCACTCACGGACAACCGCCGCACCCTGATGCTGGATCGCACGGGCGAGGAACTGATGGCGCCAAAGGGGTTCATGCTCGTGGCGAGCTACAACCCCGGCTACCAGAACATCCTGAAGCGGCTAAAGCCGTCGACCCGCCAGCGGTTCCTGTCGGTCACATTCGACTTTCCTGATGCGGCGACAGAAATCGCCGTGGTTGCCGAGGAAAGCGGGCTGGACGTTGCCCGCGTTAGGCCGTTGATCCGGTTGGCGGGCCACATCCGCGCGCTGTCCGGTATGGATCTGGAGGAGGGCGTGTCGACCCGTCTGCTGATCTACGCAGCCTCGCTGATCGCGGGGGGCATGGCGGTTGAAAAAGCACTGCAGGCCGCAGTGATTGAACCCCTGACGGATGAACCGGACGTGCAGGAGGCCCTGCGCGATCTCATCATGACGGTTTACGGTTAGGCTATGGCGCTCCACCCTCTCGACCTGATGGAGCCGGAAGAGACTGTCGGCAACCTTTGGCACGACTACGCCAGCGGGATCGGCGCGGATCAACGGTTCGACGATGAGGCTGTTACGCTAAGCGATGTCAGGCACAGCCTCGTCATGCTGTTCCGTGCCCTCGGCGGCGACGCCAGCGTTGAGATTGGTGAGGCGCCAGCGGTGCGCACCGATCATCGGCTGAGCGTGTCGCGCAAACTGGGCACGGCGCGCGAAACCCTGCAGGTGCCACGCTTTGACGGGGCGCGGTTGGGGTTGCCGCCGGTTATCGATGCCTTCCCCGACGCAGGCCTGAACCGCGCCGCCTATCGCTGGCTGACAGCGATGGGCGCGTTCGCGACGTGTCCGGCGCCGAATGACAATGCGGAACTGTTCGATTGGGCGCAAATCCGGGCGAACAGCGAAGCGGCAGATCAGGTCTTTGCCGCTTGCCCGGGATTGCGGGTAGCCTATCGCGCGATGTGCGATCACATCTTGCAAACCCGCCGCCGACCGATCCTGCCGCCGGCTGAGGCGAGAGTGGAAAACGCGATCCGCGAACAGCTATCAGGTGTCGAATGCGGACGCTGCCCAACCAAGGGCGCGGGCAGGGGCTACATGCCCTACGCGCCCGTGCCGATCTGGCTGTCCTTCGGGGTGCCCGAGGTGTCAGAAGATGCCCCGCGGGCAGAGGAAGATACCGCCCCGCCCCCCGCCGCCGCGACCACCAAACGCAAGCTCGCCACCCGCAAGAACCGGGATGAGGCAAACCGCCTCGACAGTTTTATCATCCACCGGTTCGAGGCGATCCTGAGCTGGGTCGAGAGCATGAACCTTAACCGCATGGTAGATGACGATGAGGATGAAAACGCCCAGAAGGCGGCGGACGATCAGGACAACATCACGCTTTCACGTCACGATAAAAAAGCAGCGACCCGTCTGCGGATGCACCTTGATCTGTCGCCGGAAGATGCAGACCACGAACGCATGTCGGGCGAATTCACTTACCCCGAATGGAACCACAAGAACCGCAGCTATATGCCAGATCACTGCCGTGTGCTGGAGGCCGAACAAGAGCAGGGCGATGAGGTATTCGCCCCCGACCCGCAGCTTGTGCGCCACGTCCGTCGGCAGTTCGAAGCGCTTCGCCCCCGCCGCATCCTACGCCCGCGCCAGATTGAGGGGTCAGAGCTTGACCTTGATGCGCTGATCACGGCGCGGGTCGATATGAAGGCGACTGGGGAATCGAGCGACCGGATCTATCAAAGTATGCGCTCTATCGACCGCGATCTGTCTGTCGCGTTTCTGCTCGATACCTCACGATCGACCGAGGCCGCTGTCGGTGACACCTGTGTCATCGACGTGGCGCGCCAAGCGCTCGCCGCGTTTGCAAGCGGGATTGAGGTCAGCGGTGATAGGTTGGGCATATGGGGATTTTCGTCCCTGAAGCGCGACCGGGTCTTCCTGTCCCGCTGCAAGGATTTTGATGCGCCGATTTCGCCCGAAGTCACGGCCCGCATCGGAAGCCTGACGCCCGGCCACTACACCCGTCTGGGCGCCGCGATCCGGCATGTCAGCGCGATGCTCGACAAGGAAACCGCCGCACGCAAACTGCTGATCGTGTTGACGGACGGCAAGCCCAACGACCTTGACCACTACGAGGGGGTGCACGGGATCGAAGACAGCCGCATGGCGGTGCGCGAGGCTCGTCAACTGGGCCAAACCGTGCATGGCATCGTGATCGACGAGGACGGGCAGGATTGGTTCGCCCGCATCTTCAACCGTGCCGGATTTTCGCTTTTGCCGGAACCAGCCCGCCTGACGCGGGCGCTTCCTGAAATCTACCGTTCCCTGACACAGGAGATTTGACCATGTCAGCCAGACTTATCGCAGCCCTTCTTGCCTTTACGCCGGGCGGAGCCTTTGCCGCCGGGTATGAACGCCCCATGCCGCAGCCACAAAGCGCGACGGCGGAGCTTTGGTTTCTGCTCGCATCGCTTGCGATGATCGGGGCGCTTTATCTTGTCCATCGGCTCGTGAATCGCCAATGAGACGGTCCGGCTGGTCCGTCGCGCGGATGACCGTGGTTCTTTACCCGTTCGGGGCGGGTGCGATGGCCGTAAACCTGTTCTTCCTCTCGCTGATCCTGTCATGGCTTGGTTGGCGGGTTCTACTGCCGACCGAAGCCATCATCGGTGGATTGATCCTCGGCGTGCCAGCAACGTGGGCCTTCGCCCGCCACATCCGTCGCCTGATGGACCGCGTCGATCAATCACAGGAGAGGGGCTGAACTTGCCCGCGGTTTGATCTGCCGCAAAGTCCGCGCCTGATCCGCCCGCTAAGCCTTGCGATATGGAACATATCGATCAGCTCAGAACACTCGGATTGTTTGACCAGCGCGTGCCGCGCTACACCAGCTATCCGACCGCCCCCGTCTTTTCGACCGACACCGGTTCAGCCTTCCAGGTGGAGTGCATTCGCGCCCTTGATCCGGCAGCGCCCGTGTCCGTCTATGTCCACATCCCGTTTTGCGAACGCCTTTGCTGGTTCTGCGCCTGCCGGACCCAAGGCACCCGGACGCTTAGCCCGGTTGAAAGCTACCTCGGCACGCTAGAGGCGGAGCTTACCTTGCTCGCCAAAACGCTGCCCGCTGGGATCAAGATGGGACGGCTGCACTGGGGCGGTGGCACCCCGACGATCCTTCCACCGCATATGATTAACCGGCTGGCGCAGGCGATCAAAGCCGCCATCCCGCCCGCCGAACGTTTTGAGTTCTCGGTCGAGATTGATCCCACGATGGTCGACGACGCCAAGATCGCCGCCCTTCAAGCCGAAGGCATGTCCCGCGCCAGCATCGGCATTCAGGATTTTTCCGAAGACGTGCAAGAAGCGATTGGCCGCGAGCAATCTTTCGAGGCGACAAAGCGATGCGTCGATGCGCTGCGCGCCGCTGGCATCACATCGCTGAACACCGATCTGGTCTATGGCCTGCCGCACCAAACGCTCGATAAAATCGCAGCATCGGTAGAGCGTGTCCTGACCCTCAACCCCGACCGTGTTGCCTTGTTCGGATACGCCCACGTGCCCCATATGGCAAAGCGCCAGAACCTGATAGACCAAGCGCATCTGCCCGGCGATCAACTGCGGTATCACCTGTTTCAAAAAGCGTCAGAGATGTTCGTCGGGGCCGGATACGCTGCCATCGGCATCGACCACTTCGCAAAGCCCGCCGACGCGTTGAGCCGCGCTAGCCAAGCAGGCACCCTCCGCCGAAACTTCCAGGGCTACACCGAAGACGATTGCAGCAGCCTGATCGGGTTGGGCGCCTCTTCGATCTCAAGCTATCCGCAAGGTTACGTGCAGAACGCTGCCGCGACCGGCGCCTATATGCAGCGGATCGAAGCGGGCACGCTCGCCGGATATCGTGGCCACCCGCTGTCGCAGGACGACGTGTTACATGCGCGGGCGATTGAGATGCTGATGTGCGATTTCGCGCTAGACCTAGACCAGTTGCAGCATGAATTCGGAGAAAATGCCGCGCAACTCGCCCCGACCCATGCCGAGGTAGCCCGCAAATTCGCACCGTTCATCACGCTGACCGATAGCGCCCTCGCGATCAAACCCGAAGGCCACCCCCTGACCCGCATCATCGCCAGCGCCTATGACGCCTACGCCCCGGCAGAGGCGCAGTATTCCAAGGCGTCCTAACCCGCGGCGCATCCCATCCCCGCACCGTCGGCGCATTTTTTCCGAAACCTGTCGTTTGAGCCTTGTTTCCCTCAGCCGCAATAGGATAGACCCACCGACGGAGACGTGGCCGAGTGGTCGAAGGCGCTCCCCTGCTAAGGGAGTAAACGGGAAACCGTTTCGAGGGTTCGAATCCCTTCGTCTCCGCCACAAGGCATCAGCGACGTGTCTGAAAGTGACCTTCCTACCCTATCGCATATGCCCGCATTTCGCTTCGATCGCGCCGAATAGTGGTCCGACGGTGTCGTAGAACTGTGCGGTGTTCATGTCTTGGGGCAGCAGGTCGGAGAGGCTGCTGGGATCAAGCTGCCATTTTATCGTGATTTCAAACCGTTCGGGCGACATCGCGGCTTGAAGTTTTTCCATCGAACATGGGCAGTTCGATACGGCGTTTGATCCGTCGGCCCATTCATGCTTTTCGGCCATTTGTGCGCATAGGCCGGCGTGATCGTTTGGGTCGAATTCATCCGCAAGGCTGACGGTTGCGGTTCCGATCAGAATTAGGGCCGCTGATGATAAGCGCATTGTCGCCCCCTGCCAGTTGATGCGTCTGCGGGGAACTTACCACGCGCATGCCTGAATGTCAGTGCGCCCGCACTCCGGCGAGTGTGTCACGAATAATCACCTCGGCGGTCAACTCCACCGGTTCAAGCATGGGTTGACCCTGAACCTGTTGCACCAGAACTTGCGCGGCGCGGCGGCCCATTTCGCGGTGGGGCACGTGAACAGTTGTGAGGGCCGGGAAAGCGACTTGGGCAAGTTCGATATCGTCGAAGCCAAGGATAGAGACATCGTCGGGCACTGCGATCTTCATGTCGCGCGCCCGCTGTAATGCGCCGACGGCGAGGACGTCGTTCCCGCAAAACACGGCGGTCGGCCTGATATTGGAACTCATCAGCGTTTCAAACGCGGTTGCACCGTTTTCGATGCTGTAGGGGGCTTCGATGATGCTCAGCGTTTCTGGTGATAGTCCGGCCTCGCGCATCGCGTGCTCAATGCCCCGTTGGCGGGCCTTGGCGCGGTCGTTGGAGGCCGTGTCGGCGGAGATAAGCGCCAGATCGCGATGCCCAAGGCTGATCACCCTAGCGGCCAGCGTTCGCATTGCTTCGCAGTTGTCAAAGCCGACCGAAGGGCGCGGCTGGTGCGGATCATAGGCCCAGGTTACGACGCACGGCACGCCCTGTGTTTCCAGAAAGCGATAAACATCGGGGTCTCGTTCGTGGCCGATCAGCAGCAGCGCCTCGGCGCCGCGGGCGACGAGCGATCTGATTTGTTCCTCTTCGACGTCAGGCCGATAGGACGAACTCGCGACAAGTAGGGTAAAGCCGTGAACGCGCAACTCTTCCTGAAAGGCTTGCAGGCCACGAGCAAAGACCGCGTTTTCCATCGTCGGGATGATTGCGCCGATGGTGTTGGTGCGCTTGGCCGCCATCGCCTTGGCGCCGAAGTTCGGCGAATACCCCAAAGCGCGGACCGCAGTCATCACCTTTTTGCGCGTCCGTTCCGCGACCTGATCTGGGAAATTCAAGCAGCGGGAAACCGTCGCCGTCGACACGCCAGCCTTCGCGGCCACGTCATGCAATGTTGGCGTCGGTCGTTGGGTTGTCATGCCTTTCCCCACAAATCCTCTTGCTTAACTAGCTGGATTCTCAGCCAAGACATAGGGCTGGAAGTGCGATTTATGTAAACGCTTGCATTTTTGCGATGTAAGCGCTTACATGAGATGTAGAATCAGCGTCCGAGAGGGAGTGAATGTGACATGCCGCTAATTGGGGCGATCATTCTGTTTGTGATTTTTGCGGCAAATGTGGGTCTGGGGTCGATGACCGGATCTGCGTTTCTCAGCGATATCAGCGAAATGCTGCTTCTGTTTGCCACTGCAATCCTGTTCGTCGTGGCGATCATAAAAAGGGAAGCTGCCGAAAAAAGATAACGCAGCGGAGCATTGTCCAGGGAGGACGACAAATTGGATAAAGACAACAAAGAACTGAAGTCTGCGGAACGCCGCAATTTTCTGAAACTGGCTGGGACCGGCAGTTTCACAGCGGCGCTTGTGGCCGGTGCAGCCGGAACACTTTGGTCAAGCGAGGCAACCGCCCAAACGGCCAACGAAGAGTCCGAGCGTGAAAGTGCGGCAGAGCATGTGATGACCGTCGCGACGGCCTATGTGCTTGGCGCGACGCGCAGCTACCCGATCATGCAGTTGGACCTGAAAGAGAACATTCAGAACGCAACCAACGGCAAGGTTTATGTGAAACTGGCGCCCGGCGGACAGCTTGGTGCAGGTGGCGCGCTGGCGCAGAAGGTGCAGACCGGCACGATCCAGGCCGCGCAGCATTCACTGTCGAACTTCGCACCGTTCGCGTCTGTCGTCGACCTGATCAACATGCCGTATCTTTGCGGTTCGAACCAGCGTTTCACCAACCTCGTCCACTCCGATGTCTGGGCGGCCGAGGTTGATCCCAAGATTGAGGCGGCGGGCTTCAAGGCTCTGTTCTACGTCAATATCGACCCGCGCGTTGTTGCGGTTCGGGCAGGCGGCGCGGGTCCGGTTCTGTCGCCATCCGATCTGTCGGGCGTCAAGTTCCGCGTGCCGGGTTCGGCCATGTTGCAGCAGTATTACCGGATGGTCGGCGCGAACCCGACGCCGGTTGCTTGGGGCGAAACGCCTTCTGCGATCAAGCAGGGCGTCGCCGATGCGCTTGACCCCGCTGTTGGGGCGCTGCACGTCTTTGGCTTCACCGACATCCTCAGCCACGTGACCTTCACTCAAGCCGTTCCGGACAGCCAAGTCTATTCGTGTAACCTTGAGTGGTTCAATTCGATGCCCGCCGACGTGCAGGACGGGATCATGGTCGCGTCGGAAATCACCCGCCACCAGAACCTTGCCAAAGTGCCGTCCGCGCGTAACTACGCGATGGCCGAACTACGCAAGGCGGGTGTTGAGTTCCACTCGCTCTCCGACGATCAACTGGGCGAATGGCAAGCCGCCGGGGGCTATCAGCTGCCCGAATGGGACAGCTTCAAGACGGAACTGGCAGGCTCGATGGAAGTCTTTGCCAAGCTTGAAGAAGCAGCAGGCACCCAAGGTCGCTACTACGTCCACGACGCCTGATCCAAATTTGACGAGCGCCTACCAGGCGCTCGTCACTCTTCCACTGACTTAGTTTGAATCGCGATCCGGGTCGCGCGGCACCCGCCGCTTTGGCGACGCGAAGGAGGCACCATGCATTTCCTGCGCATACTCAACCGAGACGCTGAACGGTGGGCCTTGCTGGTCTTCTACGTGATGCTTGTCTTGACCATGGCGGTCGAAGTGCTGCGACGCGAAATTTTCGCCTACTCCTCGATTTGGGGCGAAGAGATCGTGCGCTATTCCTTCATCTATCTGGCATGGATTGGCGCGGCCGCTGCGGTCAAGGAACGTGCGCATATCCGCATCGATGTCATCATGCACTACCTCGGGCCGCGGGCCAAAGCGCTGCTTTATATCTTTGGTGATCTGGTCATGTTCGGCGTCGCGCTGATCGCGCTTTACTGGTCGCTTGAGACTGTCCACGTGTCTTGGAAGTTCGGTTCGGTCAGTCACGGTTTACGCGTTTCGATGGTGTGGTTCCTGCTGGCGGTTCCGGTCGGCTTTTCGCTGATGATCATCCGCCTGATTCAGTCTTTCCTGCGCGATCTGCGCTCGCTTCGTGACGGCACGCCCGTCTACGAAGGCGATAAATTGTTCGATTGAGGGGATAAGAGATGCTTTGGAACACCCTTAATCAAACCGTCGAGCTCGGCTGGGATTTCTACCTACCGGTCATCATCTTCGTTGTTCTGTGTGCGCTTGCGGTGCCGGTCTGGGCCTCTATCGGTGTCGCGGCAATTACCATGCTGCTGATGTCGGGCGACCTGCCGTTGGCGTTGGTCGGGGAAAGTTTGTTTGACGGGATTGACGCCTTTGCCTTGACGGCTGTGCCGTTGTTTATCCTGACCGGCGACGTGTTGGTGCGCACCGGCTTGTCACGGAAATTTCTGGACGTGGCAGAGGCGCTGACACAGTTTGCAAAAGGCGGCTTCGGCTCTGCGACTGTGCTTGTCTGCGGCATGTTTGCAGCGATCTCCGGCTCTGACGCGGCTGGCGCCGCAGCCGTTGGCCGAATGACCATTGATCGGCTTGTCGAAAGCGGCTACCCGCGTCCCTATGCCTGTGCGTTGGTCGCGGCGGGGGCCTGCACCGGCATCCTGATCCCGCCGTCCATCGCCTATATCATTATCGGCTTGGTGCTCGGGATATCCGCATCGACGTTGTTCCTCGCGGCCCTTATTCCGGGCGTTGCGATCCTAACGGCGATCCTTGTGACGAACATCATCGTCAATCGCATCTATGGGTACGAGGGCGGTGGCAACATGTCCTTCGCCGAATGGGGCGGGCAGCTTGTCAAAGCGCTCAGCTCTGGTTGGTATGCGTTCATCGTGCCGGGTATCATCTTCTACGGCATCTTTTCTGGCCGCCTGACCCCGACCGAGGCTGGCGCGACCGCGGTGATCGTCACCATCATCATTGGCTTCATCCTCGGCACGCTGAAACTGTCCGATTTTCCGGCGATGCTGATCAGTTCGGCCAAGGTGAACGGGATCATCCTGCCGATCATCGCATTCTCTCTGCCACTGGCGCAGGCGCTGGCGATCATGGGTGTGCCGCAGGGCTTTGTTTATTCGATCACCACGCTGACCGACAACCCAATGATCCTGACGCTGATGATGATCGGTATCCTGATCGCGGCGGGTTGCGTGATGGAGACCACACCGAATATCGTGATCCTCGCTCCGATCCTGAAGCCTTTGGCCGACAACATCGGCATGAACGAAATTCAGTTCTGCATCATGATGATCACGGCGCTTGGCGTTGGCTTCATCACGCCGCCGCTTGGCCTCAACCTTTTCGTTGTGTCCGGCATCACGGGAGAGTCGATTCTGAAGATCGCCTGGCGCGCTGTGCCGTTCGTTTTCTTCATGCTGGTTGTCGTGTTGTTGATCGCATATGTTCCGGCAATTTCGACTACGATGCTCCCAGATATACTCAAATAGGATACTCAAATGGCGCGCGACTATCTTAAAAAGGCTACTCTCACCGCTCAATCCGGCGCCTCGGATGTCCATGAAGTTGTGCAGGAAATCCTGACAAACATCGAAGCAGGCGGCGATGCCGCAGCGATTGAATACGCGGCGAAGTTTGACAAGTATGATGGCAACATCATCCTCACGCCGGAAGAGATCGAGGCCGCGAGCGCCTTGGTGCCCGAGAAGCTGAAAGCCGACATCCAGTTTTCGCACGACAACGTTCGTCGGTTCGCCGAGGCGCAGAAGGAAACCGTTCGCAATATTGAATATGAGGTCGTGCCGGGCTTTGTCGCCGGGCAAAAGGCGATCCCGGTTGATGCGGCGGGCTGCTACGTTCCCGGCGGGCGTTACAGCCATATCGCGAGCGCGATCATGACGGTAACAACGGCAAAGGTCGCGGGGTGCAACCACATCACGGCAACATCGCCCCCGCATCCGGGCGTCGGGGTGGCCCCGGCAATCATCTATGCAGCGCATGTCTGCGGTGCCGATAAGATCATGGCGCTGGGTGGTGTGCAGGGTGTGGCGGCGATGACCTTTGGCCTGTTCGGACTTCCGAAGGCCAGCATCCTCGTCGGACCCGGTAACCAGTTCGTTGCCGAAGCCAAGCGGATTCTGTTTGGGCGCGTTGGCATCGATATGATCGCTGGCCCGACCGACAGCTTGATACTGGCGGACAAGACCGCCGATCCGCATATCGTCGCGACCGACCTCGTCAGTCAGGCGGAGCATGGCTATAACTCGCCCGTTTGGTTGGTCACGGATGATCGTGCCTTAGCCGAAGACGTGATGGGCCGCGTGCCCGGCTTGATCGATGATCTGCCTGAGTTGAACCGCGACAACGCCCGCGCCGCTTGGCGCGACTATGCCGAAGTCATCCTGTGTGCCGACCGCGAAGAAATGGCGGCAACCTCGGACGAATACGCACCGGAACATTTAACGGTTCAGGCTGCCGATCTTGAATGGTGGCTGGACCGGCTAAGCTGCTATGGCTCGCTGTTTCTTGGTGAAGAGACGACGGTGTCCTACGGCGACAAAGCCTCCGGCACGAACCACGTTCTGCCGACATCCCGCGCTGCGTCCTATACAGGTGGGCTGTCGATCCACAAATACATGAAAATCGTGACGTGGCAGCGGGCAACGCGCGACGGATCAAAACGAGTGGCCGAAGCGACCGCGCGGATTTCCCGCCTTGAAGGGATGGAGGGCCACGCCCGCGCGGCGGATGTGCGACTGGCCAAGTATTTCCCTGATGAAACCTTTGACCTGACAGCGGATGAGTAGCCCGGGCGATCTGTTTGACCTAAGCGGTCGTGTGGCCTGCGTGACTGGCGCGAGTGCGGGGCTGGGGCGTCGCGCGGCGGATGTTCTGATCGCCGCCGGGGCCAAAGTCGTCGGGGTCGCACGCCGGGAAGACGCGTTGAGGGGTTGGGCCGCTGAGACGGGCGCAAACGCCGCTGTCGTCGCTGCGGACCTGTCCCAGCGCGACCAGATTGGCCGTATTGCCGACGACGTGGCCAAGCTGTTTGGGCCGCCGGATATCGCCGTCCATGCCGCAGGGATCAACGCACGAGAGGGCGCCGACGATGTAACCGACGAAGGCTGGGACGTGACGATGAACCTAAACCTCGCCGCGCCGTTTTTCCTGAGCCAAGCGTTTGTTCCGGCGATGCGGACGAAAAACTGGGGCCGTATCGTCAACTTCGCGTCGCTTCAAACCACCCGCGCCTTTCCCGGTGGTGTCAGCTACGGCGCGTCCAAAGCGGGCATAGGCCAACTGACCCGCGCCATGGCAGAGGCGTGGTCGAAACACGGGATCACCGCAAACGCGCTTGGACCGGGGTTCTTTCCGACGGAACTGACCGGCCCGGTTTTCGCCGACCCCGAACGCGCCAATCGCAACGCGGCGCAGACCTGCGTCGGGCGCAATGGCGAGCTGGATGATATCGACGGCCCGCTTTTGTTCCTGTGCTCACAGGCATCGGCCTACGTGACCGGGCAAATCCTGATGGTTGACGGAGGGTTTACCGCGAAATGAAAGCGCTTGTTTACACCGGAGTCGAAACGCTCGCCTACCAGCAGGTGCCAAAGCCGCAGCCAGGGCCGGGCCAAAGCCTGATCCGAATAGAGGCGTCGGGCATTTGCGGCTCTGACATGCACGCCTATCTGGGGCACGACGAACGCCGCCCCGCCCCGTTGATCCTTGGACACGAGGCTGCTGGCATCGTCGTCGGTGGCGCGAGGGATGGGGAGCGTGTGACGATCAACCCGCTCGTCACTTGTGGGGAATGCCGCGCCTGCCGTGCCGGGCGAGATAACCTGTGCCCGGAGCGCAAGATCATCTCCATGCCGCCGGCCGAAGGTGCGTTTGCCGAACAAGTTGTCATGCGCGACGAAAACCTTATTCCGGTGCCGGATGATGTTCCGCTGTCAAAGGCGGCGTTGGCGGAACCCTTGGCCTGCGGCTGGCACGCGGTGCGGCTTGCGGGCGATGCGCTCGACATACCGTTGCAGCAGGCGCGGTGCCTTGTGATCGGTGGCGGGGCGATTGGCGTCGGCGCGGCGCTTGCGCTCCGCGCGTTCGGGGCGACGGATATTCATGTCGCAGAGCCGAACGAGATGCGCCGCGCAACGCTTCACCAGATCGAAGGGTTCGACGCCGTCGCACCCGGCACGATTGCTGAGGCGGATCTGGTCGTCGACGGTGTTGGCTATGCCGCGACCCGCGCCGATGCCTCTGCCATTGCGCGGCCCGGTGGCGTCATCGTCCATGTCGGGCTGGGCGAGGCGGCAGATGGCCTCGATATCCGGCGCATGACGTTGCAGGAGATTACGTTCATCGGCACCTACACCTACACCGCGCAGGATTTCCGCGACACGGCGCAGGCGATCTTTGACGGCAGCCTCGGCCCCCTTGACTGGACCGAAGCACGCCCGTTGAGTGATGGTGCGCAGGCGTTTTCCGATATCCGCGCCGGGAAGGTCGCCGCGCCCAAGATCATTCTGGAGCCGTGATGACAAGATCACTGACAACCCATCAACCAGCGAAGGTGCAGCATGTATAAAAACATCCTTATCCCGATGGCGCTTGACCACGGTATCGGCGAAGCCGCGCTTGCCATCGCCCGCACGCTTCTGGCCGAGGGCGGCCAAATCACCGCTTTGCACGTTTACGAAGCGCCGTCCGGCACGGCGAGCGCCTATCTTGACGATAAGGTCGTGCAGGAAGCCTATGAAAAGGCGAAGGCCAAGCTTGAGGAGCGTGCTAAAGATCAGCCGGACGTCACAGCGGCTATCGTCAAGGGGCATAGCGGGCGGGGCATCATCGACTTCGCCGTTAAAATAGACGCCGACTGCATCGTGCTTGGGTCACATAAACCGGGGCTGATCGATTATCTGCTCGGTTCGACCGCCGCCCGCGTCGTGCGCCACGCGCCTTGTGCGGTGCATGTCCTGCGCGAACCGGCTTGACGGATTTAAGGAACAACAAACACCCGCTGGGTCAATGCGACCGAGCGCCATAAGGAGAACTACGAACGTGTCCATCAGCACTAAAATCGTGGATGATTTCGTCGCCAATGACGTCGAATTTATAACCACAGTCCCGTGCAAGCAGCTTGCCGGCGTGATTGATGAGGTCGAGGCCCGACCCGAGATTCATCACATCCCGTCCAACAAGGAAGACGAAGGCATGGGCCTTTGCGCCGGGGCTTTCATGGGCGGCAAACGTCCGGCGATCATCATGCAAAACACGGCCATCGGGGTTACGGTGAACACGCTGGTCACGCTGACCCAGTTCTACCGGATGCCGCTGCCGATGCTGATCAGCTATCGCGGAGAGCTGCGCGAACCGGTCGCCTGTCAGGTGGAAATGGCGGTGCATACCAAGGCACTGCTGAACCAACTGCACATCCCGACCTATCACTTCCACAAGGAATCGGATGCGGACGAACTCGACGCGATCCTGAAATACACCTTCATGTGCAACAAGCCGGTCGCCATCCTGACCGACGCATCTTTCTGGGGAGGCTACGGAGACCAATGATACGTTCCGAAGTTCTGCGCGACATCGCGCCTGTCATTCGTGATCATCTGGTTGTCTGCAATATCGGCTTGCCCAGCCAGGAACTGCACATGATCGACGATCAGCCGACGAATTTCTACATGCTCGGGACGATGGGGCTTGCTTCGTCCATCGGGCTGGGGGTTGCGCTCGCGCAAGACAAGACCGTGATCTCTATCGATGGGGACGGGTCCGTTTTGACCAATTTCGGCACCCTGCCGACGATTGCGAACAACGTCGCTGACAATTTCATCCTGCTGATTATCGACAATGGCAGTTATGGTTCGACAGGCGATCAGCCGACATATGCGGGGAAAAAGACCTCTTTAACCGCGGTCGCTAAAGCGTGTGGCTGCGAAAACGTGGTGGAGTGTCAGGCCGAGGACACAGGCAAAGTGCTGCAGGCCGCCATCGACAGCAAGAAGATGACCGTGATCGTCTGCAAATGCGAAAGTGGCAATATCAAGCTGCCGGTGATCACCAAGGACCCCGTCGTTATCCGTGATCGGTTCATGAACGCCGTGGCAAGCTGACACGCTGAACCGATGTTCGGCACGCCGCAAATCCAATCCTACGCAGACGCCCGTGCCATCGCGCGCTGGCGTCTGCCTTGGATGGTGTTCGACTATATCGACGGTGCGGCGGGCGAGGCACATGGCGAAGCGCTGAATCTGGCCGCATTGCGCGACATCCGCCTGCAACCGCGCGTGCTGGTGAACGTCGAAGGCCGTGACATCGGGATGCCGGTGTTTGACCACGGCGGCAAGCTACCTTTCGGGATCAGTCCGATGGGTATGTGCAACCTATCGGCCCCCGGTGCCGACCTGATGCTGGCCCGTATTGCCGCCCGCCATCAGATGCCGGTTGGGGTTTCAACGGTCGCGTCGACCTCGCTGGAACAGATGATCGAAGTCGCCGATGGCCACGCTTGGTTTCAGCTTTACATCAGCGGGGACCGCAGCGGCACGGATCGCCTGATCGAACGGGCAAAGGCGGCGGGCTATCGCACGTTGATCCTGACGGTCGACGTTCCGGAGGTGGGTCGCCGACCCCGCGAATTGCGTCGCGGGTTCAAAATGCCCTTCCGTATTGGCCCCAAGCAGTTCCTCGATTTCGCAATGCACCCGCGCTGGTCGCTATCGACCCTTGCCAACGGAAAACCCGAGATGGCGAATTTCACCGAGCCGGGGTTTGAATTTGATCGAACAGCCAGCCGCGCAGCTGCCGATTGGGACCTCCTAGATCGGTTGCGCGGGCAATGGACGGGCAAGCTGGTCGTGAAGGGCGTCACGTCGGTCGAAGACGCGAAGACGCTGAAGGCCGCCGGGGTCGACGCGATTCAGGTCTCGACCCACGGCGGGCGGCAATTGGACAGCGCCCCGCCGCCGATCCTCGCGCTTCAGAAAATTCGCGCGGCGGTGGGGGAGGATTTCCCGCTGCTCTACGATACCGGCCTGCGGTCGGGGGAGGATGCCGTCAAAGCCTACGCGATGGGCGCGAATTTCGTGTTTTTCGGCCGCGCCCTGCAATTCGCCATCGCGGCAGGTGGGGAAGAAGGCCTTCGCCGCTACTGCGATTTGATCGCTGAGGATATCAGCGTAACGCTCGCGCAGGTCGGAAAGACCAACTTGCGCGGTCTGTCGTCGGCCTTGGTGCAAGACAGCTAGTCTATGGAATGTCGCTCGGCACCGATGCCGGGATGCCGAACGAAAGCACCAGTATGGCCTTAACGGAGCAGGCGGTTGATCTGAAGGCGGCAGGCTCGATGCCGACGCGACGGTCCAAATGAAAACGGCCGCGCAAACACGCAGCCGCCTTCCATTTCTAAGTCTTCAGATCAGGCGGTCGCTTCGACCAGATCCGATTTCTCTCGGATGCTGTCGCGGTATAGCGCTTTTACCAGCGATATCAGCATCAGCACCATGACGATCGTAAAGGGCAGCGCCCCGATGATCATCGCGTTCTGCAAGGCGCCGAACGGGTTGGCTTCGGCCCCACTATTGCCCGCAATGATCAACGCACCGATCACCGCGGTCAGGATAAGACCCCAGATGATGCGGTGCTTGATGCCGGTTTCCTGCTCACCACCGGACATGATCGTGTTCATGACCAGAATACCGGAGTCTGCCGACGTCACGAGGAACGTCATGATCAGCACCACGCACATGATGGTGATGCCCGACAGGAACCCGCCCGAGATCATCTGTTCAAGCGTTACGAACAGCTTGGCCGTATTCGTGGCCCCGATGATCGATCCCGCTGCATCGCCGTTCAGTTCCAGATCAATGGCTGTGCCGCCAAGGATGGTCATCCACAGGAAGCAGACGATCGCAGGAGCGATGACGCAGCCAAGGATGAACTCACGCACCGTCCGACCTTTGGAGATACGTGCAAGGAACAGCCCGACAAAGGGCGAGAACGCGATCCACCAAGCCCAATAGAACGTCGTCCACCCGGCTTGCCAGCCGAACTGGCGACCCTGCTCTCCGGCCTCATAGACGGCTGCGGACACCTGCTCTGGGTTTTCCAGTGCAGCGGCGGACGCGGGCAGACCTTCGGTGAAGCCAGCCGGCGACCCCCAGGGCGAAGTTGCGCTGCTATAGATTGCAGAAACGTCCTCTGCCGGCAGTGCCTGCACAGCTTCGGGAAGTGCTGCGGTAAAGGCATCCGCAGATTGCGGGCCGTATGCGCCGAACGAAAGCTGGATGAAGTGCATGATGTAATCCACCAGCCCTGCGCCGAACTTGGTCATCGCGAACAGGAAGGACCCGAAGACGATGAATGTCAGTAGCAGGATGATTGATAGCACGAGGTTCAGGTTGGACAGGTATTTGATCCCGCGCCCGACGCCGGAAACGGCGGACAGGATCGACAGACCCATGATCACCAGCAACGCGCTGATCAGACCGACGGTGCTTGGCTTCGGAGCCTCGGCATCGCCGTTCATCAACCACTCAACACCCGTGACCGCATAGACGCCATCGACGAACTGGCTGACGCCAAACCCGATGGTGACGGACACGCCAAGGATCGTGGCAACCACGCCAAGCACGTCGACCAGGTGCCCGATCGGGCCATTCGCGGCTTTGCCCAACAGGGGGGTCAGCGCCGAACGGATCGTCAAAGGCATGTCGCGCGTGTAGGCGTAATAAGCCAGCGAAAGGCCGGTCATCACGTAGATCGCCCAAGCGTGAAAGCCGTAGTGCAGGAAGGTATAGCGATAGGCCGATTGCACGGCTTCTTCGGAGTTAGGTGCAACTTCACCGCTTAGGATCACCGGGTTTGAACCCCAAAGCCCCAGCGGTTCAGCCGTTGCGAAGACCATCAGGCCGACGCCCAGACCGGCCCCGAACATCATCGAGAACCACGAGAAGTTGGAGAATTCAGGCACGACGCCTTCTCCGCCAAGCTTCTTTCTACCGGTCGCGGGAAGTGCCGCGAGGATAAAGAGGAAGAAGGCGAAGATACCGACGGCGATGATATAGAACGTATTGAACCCGTTTAGCAGGCTGCCGTTCACCGCCGACAACACACTGCTGGCATTGCCGGGCCAGATCAGCGCCCAGATCACGAGTAGCGACATACTGATCTTACTGACCAGCGCGATAGGAAGGCTGTAGCCTTCGTAAAAACCGGTCGGAGCTTTCTTTATCTCCAGATCGGTAAATGGTGGTTTGATTGACATGTTCGTCCCCTGTCAGCTGTGATGCGCTTGAACGCGGCAGAAGTCGATTGCCGCGCCCATTCTTTTTTGTTGCCACCTGTGAACTGCGCAATTCCCAGATGGTTAGGTTGTAAATCAGTCATTGTCAGATACCCCCGCGCCAGCCCCAAGTAGGCGGGACTCTTCGGTTGCGGGGGCGTAGGTGCGCTGTGCGAATTCGCCCAGGCGCGCCCATGCCTTGCCACCGACGCTGCCCCGATTAGTGGGGGCTTTAGCGTTCGACAGTGCGTTGGCCTTTTTGCACACGACATCTGCGGCGGTTTGGGTGTTGATCTGCTCGGCCGGGCCGTTGACCGCGAGCTTGCGCCCGTCGGTCACGAATGTGACCTTCAGCCACGACACCGCAACTGGCGCTTTGATGTGAAGCGCTGCCCATGCCGCGAACGGCACGAGCAGGATTGGATGCAGCACATTTTGCATGCGGATTTCCCTGTTTCGCGCGAGCAAGTCTGCACAATCGTTAAGCGCCGCGCCGCCCAGCAGCGGACAAAGGTGCCCCGAAAACGACGCCCAGACACCATTCAGCGTCTTTGGGGCGAGTGTTTCGGCGGCGGCCTGATCGATCCGCCCCAACAAGTCCGCGAGGGATGCGACTCCGGGCAAATCGTGTGAGGCGAGCCATCTGACGGCTTTTCCGGTTTCCTCTGAGATTCCCCAGGACAGACCCGCGCCCCGTGCGGCCCGCTTTGCTTGTGCGTCGATTTCGTTCAATGAATGGCTCATGGCGCGGTCGTTTCAAGCGGCGGATAGGGCCAGAAATCAGCGTCACATTCTTGCAGTTCTTCAGGGTAGGGCGCGTTTCCATAAAGGCATATGCGCACCCACCGATCAGAGCGTGGATCGAAATGCGTCGCACCAAAGAACGACAGTTTGCAGCGCAGCATATCAATCGGCAGCAGGTCCGATCCGATGGTGTTATCGTGAATTTCCGCATAAGGCGCGAGGTCGACTATTTGTGCGCGGCGGACCGTGTGGCGATGTTCGGGGTGGCGGACAAGGAATTCCGCCAAGGTCGTGTCTTCGGGCCACGACGAAACTTCGTGATAGAGATGTGCGGCGTCACGTCCGGGCGCGAGCGGCTGTTCATAAGCCGCAATCGGCTCTTCAAACCGTTCGCCGAGGCGGGGTTCAAGCTTTTCCGCCGAGACATACCACGCGCGGGCGCAGTTTTCTTTCGCGGCCCAGTCAAGGCCCAGCGCCCAGCCATAGTTGCGCGACAACACGGATTTCAATGTGCCAATCGTCATCGCACCATTGATGCGGAACGTTGACGCATCCGGCACCGACATCTGATCCGCCAGATCGTCCACCAACGCGCCGTAAGGTTCGAGCATCAGCGAGGCGAGGCATTCCTGCGCATCCAAGCCGAGCGATTTTTCAGTCCACCTGTAAAGGCGATCCCACGGGAGGTTTTCGTTCAGATCAGACGACAAAACATGATCCGCCAGTGCCGCAAGATCGGCCCGCAGGATGGCGAGTTTTTCGATCTGCGCTGGGTGTTCAGACCGCCAAATATCGGCAGACATCTGCGACCGGGCCAGCAGTTCGCGGAAGTGCTGAACCTCATCCTCGCTCGCCGATGGCAGGTTGCGGACGCGGGCAATCGCCTCTTCCCGGACGGTTATCCAGTTGTTGATAAGGTTCGGATGGTTCAACAGAAACGGTGCCATCCCAAGGCCGGTGGAATTGCCGATCCCCATGCTGCGCGCGATTTCGGGGTCAAGCTTGGCGGTTTGCGATCCTCCGCGCTGATCGGCCATGTGCTGAACCAAATCGCGCACGTAAGCGCGGGTCAGGAAGACCGATAGCATCTCTACCTGAAAGGGCGCTGTAAATTCCGGGCGCGTGGCGATCATCTCTCGGTCCGCCGCGCCAAGTTTTCCGGAACCGTAAACCGCCGTCGTGCGCATCAGATATCCGACCGATGCGATCTCAGCCGGGTCGGGTTGCCCTCCGGCGGCCAGCGCGGCGATGGCATGTTCCCACAGCCGGACGGACCTGTTCGCCCGCGACACGGACAGTTCTTTTTCGCTGACGCGCCCAGCTTCTTGCAGTGGGATGTTTTTCGACAGGCGTTCAATATCATCACCAGTCGGCACGCCATCGAACAACGTGAACGTGCTGTCCCAAGCCTCTGCAATGACGCGGTCGGACCGTTTATCCGCCGGCAGGTCATGCGCGAAAGCGATAAGGGAATAGGTGCGGTCAGGCGTATGGGCGCAATAGACCGCGTGGCCCACGCCGTTTGCGTCGATGTCGAATGTGGGGCGCGAGAACGTCCAGTTTTCGCGTTTCATCCGACGCGTCAGAATCCGCATGAACGACAGGCGCGATTGATGGAATGACCCAAGACGCGCAAGCCGCATGACCAAAGCCGGGTCACGGCGTGGTATCTGCAATGGCGACTGGGTCTTGAGCATATTTATCCTGCCCTTAAGTCATCGGTGTGAAGTTAGCTGCGTAGAACTGATACCAGTTGTCACCCATGATCCCCGCGACCTCCTCTTCGTTCATACCGACGCGGCGAAGACCCTCTTCGATATTACCAAAATCGCAGTTGTCGCGGAACCATTTTGGCATCGGTGGGAAACCGGGCGCGGCGGCTGACCCTTCGCCATAGTCGATTTCCTTGCTCCACCGCCCGACGCGCATCCATTCTACAACGCTGTCAGGCTGGTCCTGACATAAATCCGTGCCGATCCCGAGGTGGTTGCAGCCGAACTTTTCGGCGGTCCGGGCAATCATTTCGCAAAAGCTGTCTAGGGTGCAGTCGGACTTGTCCTTCAGGTGATGCGGGTAGACCGAAAACCCCAGCATCCCGCCATTTTCCGTCACGGCGCGGATTACATCGTCTTTCTTGTTGCGAAGGGCCGGTGACCATTCGTAGGGATTGGCGTGAGTGATGGCGATGGGGCGTTCCGAAGTATCAGCTGCTTCGATGGTGGAGCGATCAGCTGAATGGCTCATGTCGACCACCAACCCGACACGGTTCATTTCCTTGACGACCTGTTTGCCCATTCGGGTGATGCCGGTGTCTTCAGCCTCATAACATCCGGTCGCGAGCAGGGATTGGTTGTTATAGGTCAACTGCATGAAGCGCGCGCCGAGGGTGTGAACGATTTCGACAAGTCCGATGTCGTCCTCAATCGGACTTGGGTTCTGGAAACCGAAGAATATCGCCGTGCGGTCGGTTGCCTTGGCGCGGTCGATGTCACTGGCCCACTCGCCCTTTAGGATCAGGTCGGGATATTGTTCGAACCACCTGTTCCACTTTTCGAAGTTCAGCACGGTTTCGCGGAAGTTCTCATGATAGGCGATGGTGACGTGAACGGCGTCGACACCTCCGTCGCGCATTTGGCGAAAAATCTTCTCAGACCAATTGGCGTATTGAAGATTGTCGATCCGCATCATGATGGAGTGCCCGACGCGATGTAGGATGTTTTGACGATGGTGTAGAATTCAGCGGCGTATCGGCCTTGTTCCCTCGGGCCATACGAACTGTCACCGCGACCGCCGAATGGCACGTGGTAATCGGTGCCCGCCGTCGGCAGGTTGACCATCACGCACCCCGTCTTGGCGTTGCGCCGGAAGTGCGTCGCGCGGGCAAGGTTCGTGGTGACGATGCCCGAGGTCAGGCCGAAATTCGTGTCGTTGACGACGTGCAACGCCTCATCATAGCCCGCGACGGGGATCACGCAGGCGAGGGGTGCGAACATTTCCTCGCGGTTGATCCGCATATCGTTGTTAGTGCCGACAAAGACGCCGGGGGACATGTAGTAGCCATCGGTCGGCATATCCAAACGCGCCCCACCACACAGCAGTTCTGCGCCTTCGGATTTACCGAGGTCGACATAGGCGAGGTTTTCGGTCAACTGCCGTTCGGACACGACCGGGCCGATTTGTGTTCCGGCCTCAAGCGCGTGGCCGACCTTCATCGCCTTTGCACCGGCGACAAGCTTTTCGACAAACTGGTCGTGCACCGCCTGATGCACCACCAATCGGGAGGACGCTGTGCATTTCTGCCCGGACCCGCCGAACGCCCCGCCAAGGGCGAGCGATACGGCAAGGTCGAGATCTGCATCATCCATTACGGCAAGCGCGTTTTTTGACCCCATCTCCATCTGCACACGGGTCAGGTTCTGAATCGCCGCGGCTGCGATGCCTTTGCCAACGGGAACCGAACCGGTGAAGGAAATCGCGTTGACCTTCGGGCTTTCAACCAATCTCTGACCAACAGAACTACCTGCGCCCATGACGAGGGACACAAGACCCTTCGGAATGTCCTGACGTGAGATGATTTCAACCAACGCAACGGCCGAAGCAGGCGTGGCGTTCGCTGGCTTCCAGACCACCGCGTTACCATAGGCCAATGCGGGCGCGATTTTCCACGACGCCGTCGCTGTCGGGAAATTCCAGGGAGAGATTACGGCGACAACGCCGACAGGTTCCCTGCGTACGTCGATTTCGATGCTGTCACGCACGGAGTCCGCGGTTTCGCCCATCTGACGTAATGTTTCAGCGGCGTAGTAGGTGAAGAACTGCCCGGCGCGGTAGACCTCCCCCTTACCCTCTGCCAGCGGTTTACCCTCTTCCCGCGCAAGCAATGTGCCGAGTTCTTCCGCCCGCGCCATCAGTTCGTTGCCGATGGCCATCAAGGCGTTGTATTTCCGCTCGATCCCGACAGCGGCCCATTCCGCTTGCGCCTTATGTGCTTGGTCGAGCGTTGCATCCAACTGATCCGGCGTCGCCTGCGCGAACATACCGATCAGGTCGCTTAGATCCGACGGGTTGCGGTTTTCGATCTCGTCAGCGCCGCCGACCCATTCGCCTGCGATGTAGTTGAGGTTTTCGGTGGTCATGGTGCGCTTCCTGCTGATGAGTGGCGCGCATAGTGTGCGCACGGCAAGAAGACCGCATAGCGTTGATTAAGGCAATTGGAATAAACTGTATTTTAATTCAGAATAGCTGAATTTTAAGTTTTTCACCCGATCATGCCGTCCCGGTTCAGGGCGCTAACCAATTCGCCAAAGGTCCGCGCCGCCGGGGTAAGCACCTGCGACGGTTGCGTGACCATATGAACGTCCCGCCGCGCCGTGACATCGACAAGCGGCAGGAACGCCAAATCGTTCTGCCATGCGGCCGCGGCAAGGCGGGGCAGAAGAGTGATGCCAACGCCCGCCTTGACCAACCCGATGAGGGAGGTCGTGTTCGGCACCATCATCCGCGACGCGGCCAGGATCGGTCCGAAGTCTGTGTCGGTGATAAGGTGGCACAGGCCATTGGCGATAAAGACGTGATCGTGCATGTCGCGCCACGTAAGCTCATCCCAATTCTGCGTCAGGTTGTGATCTTTCCGGCAAACAACACCGAATTCGTCGCTGAACAGATGGGTCCGGTGCAACCCCTCAATCGCTTCCAATGTGCCAATGCCGATATCCGCGCGCTCCCGCCGCAGTTCCGTCGCGATAGAGGCGGAGTCCATATCCCGGATGTCGATCTGAACCTTCGGATGTGCCTGCGTGAACTGCAAAACCGCATCCGGTAGAAAGGTATTGGCGACGGATGGGGTCACGGCCAGACGCAGATACCCCAGATCCGACCGCGCCAGCCCTTCGATGACCGAAACCGTGTTTTCAAAATGGCGAACCTCGCGCCGCGCCTCGTCAAAGATCAACTGGCCCAAAGGCGTCAACCGCGATTTGCGGGCCGTTTCAAACAGCGGCGCGCCGATATTGTCTTCGAACTGTTTTAGCATCATCGAAACGGCGGATGGCGTGCGCCCAAGCGCTTCGGCGGCGTCGGACAGGCTGCCGTGACGGGCGACCGCCGTGAAACAACGAAGCATTTCAATCTTGATTGCCACTTTAGCAAACCTGAATTGTGTATCACTCAATCAAGGGTATCTGAACTTAAGGCAATGTCCATCGCTTTGGCGATGCGGATATCAGGGCGTTTTCTTGATATCCCCGACCGCAAGCACTGGTGAGGCGTCAATATCGCTTGCGTCAAGCATTGCCGCGACCCGCTCAAGCGAGGAAATCAGCTGCACCTGTTCCCAATCCTCCAGCGCTTCAAACTTGCGGACATATCGCTGTTGAAGCGGGTCGGGGCTGTCGTCGATCATCGACTGGCCAAGCTCCGTAATCAGGATATTGGTCTGCCGTCGGTCCGTTTCGGATTGCTGTCGCCTGACCGCGCCCCGGTCAACAAGCTTGTCAATCAGCGACGTGATCGTCGGCTGCGACACCCCCATGCGGACAGAGATATCCTTGGGAGTTGACCGACCCGTTTCCGCAACGACCTGAAGCACGCGGAACTGCACGGGGGTCAGGCCCGACCCTTTCGCCAGTTCCCGCCCAAATAATTCCGTGGCCCGAAGGATGCGCCGAAGCGCGATTAGGCTGCTGTCCGTCCGGTTCATCGTCGATACTCCGTGTTCGTGCTTCATAACGTCGCAAACAACCCGGTGTTTTTCAATTCCGGCGGCTCAAAATTACATAATAATTAGATTATCGAATATATTCTATTGACTATTATGCATTCAACAGGGCCAAATTCCCGATTTTTGCCGAAAAATCCCTAATATCGGCTTCCGGTTGAAAATTCAGGATAGCTGTTATATTTAGATAAGCGAACTAAATGAAAGGCTCGACGAACGATGCAGAACACTCCGACAACTCTGAATGCCAAGCCACGGTTGCGTAAACCGAACAGCGAAGATGGCGCGGCAATCTGGTCGCTGGTGAAGGACTGCGCGCCGCTTGATGAGAATTCGATGTATTGCAACCTGATCCAGTGCGATCATTTCCGCGATACCTGCGTTCTGGTCGAAATGAACGGCGATGTCGTTGGTTGGGTCTCGGCCTATGTTCTGCCCGACGACACCGAAACGCTGTTTGTCTGGCAGGTTGCTGTATCTGAAAAAGCGCGGGGGCAGGGGCTTGGCGGTCGTATGCTGAACGCGCTGCTTGACCGCGAAATGTGTGCCGATGTGACTAAGGTTCAAACCACGATCACCAAGGACAATGAAGCGTCCTGGGCGCTGTTTACCCGATTTGCCGACCGCGAAGGCGCATCGATTGAGAGTGAGCCGCACTTCAAGCGCGATGACCATTTCGATGGTGAACACGCGACAGAACATATGGTCACGATCAAACTGTCCGAACAAACGAAACGCGCCGCTTAAATCCGCCGCGCATTCACTCAGACTCAAAACAAAGGAATTCCTATGTCGACTGACACGTCAGCCGAAACATCTGTATTCAAACGACGCGAATCCGATGCGCGCAGCTACTGCCGCGGGTTCGATACCATCTTTACATCCGCCAGCGGGTCCGAAATGACCAATGCCGCTGGCCAGACCTATATCGATTTTCTCGCCGGCTGTTCATCGCTGAACTACGGCCACAACGATTTCGATATGAAGCAAGCGTTGATAGAACACATCAGCGCTGACGGGATTGCCCACGGGCTTGACCTGCATACCGAAACCAAGGCCGCTTTCCTTGACGCGATGGATCGCCATATCCTTGGCCCGCGCGGCATGGATCACAAGGTGATGTTCACCGGACCGACCGGCGCGAACGCCGTCGAAGCGGCGATGAAGATCGCACGCAAGGTGACGGGCCGCACCAACATTATCGCCTTCACCAACGGCTTTCACGGTGTGACGATGGGTGCCCTGGCCGCGACCGGCAACGGGTACCACCGGGGCGGTGCAGGCGCTGAAATCAACGGTGTCACGCGGATGCCGTTTGACGGATTCATGGGCGACGACCTTGATGCCGCTGCATATCTTGAAGCGATGCTTGAGGACGGCTCAAGCGGTGTGGACGCCCCTGCGGCAATCCTGCTTGAAACCGTGCAGGGCGAAGGCGGCCTGAACGCAGCGTCGCCCGAATGGGTGAAGCGCGTGGCAGAGCTTGCCAAAACCCACGGCGCGTTGTTGATCGTTGACGACATCCAGGCAGGCTGCGGCCGCACCGGCACGTTCTTTTCGTTCGATGATATGGATATCGACCCCGACATCGTGACGATGGCAAAGTCGATCTCTGGTTTCGGCCTTCCGATGGCGCTGACCCTCGTGAAGCCAGAACACGACATTTTCGGCCCGGCTGAACATAACGGCACGTTCCGTGGCAACACCCACGCCTTCGTCACCGCCCGCGTCGCGATTGAAAAATTCTGGGCCGACAGCTCCTTTCAGCATGAGATTGCTGAAAAGGCCGATGTCCTGACCGAGGCACTTCAGGTCGTGGCCGACATGGTTCCGGGCGCACGCCTTAAAGGGCGCGGTATGATGCAGGGTGTCGATGTCGGCTCCGGCGAATTGGCGGGCGAGATTTGCAGCCGCGCCTTTGAGAAGGGTCTGATTATCGAAACTTCCGGCTCAAAAGATGAGGTGGTGAAAGTGCTTGCGCCGCTGACGACGCCCATGGAAACCTTCCGCAAAGGGCTGAACATCCTTCAGGATGCAGCGCGCGACATCACCGTCCAATCACAAATCGCAGCGGAGTGATCCAATGATCGTCAGAGATTTCCACGAACTCGCCAAAACCGATCGAACCGTGTCCGATGCGCAATGGACATCCGTCAGGATGTTGCTGGCCAATGATGGCATGGGCTTCAGCTTTCACATCACGTTCCTCGATGCCGGGTCAGAACACACGTTCGAATACAAGAACCACTTTGAAAGCGTCTATTGTATGCAGGGCAAAGGGTCGATCACCGACCTCAAAACCGGCGAAACGCATGAGATCAGACCGGGCGTGATGTATGCCCTGAATGAACATGATCGCCACACGCTGCGCGCCGAAGAAGAACTGGTGATGGCTTGCGTCTTCAACCCGCCCGTAACGGGTAAGGAAGTGCACCGCGCCGACGGCTCCTATGCCTTGGAAGACAGCTGACCAGAGGATCACATGCTGAATTTTCCCACACATACCGTCGAAAAGATCGGTGGGACGTCGATGTCGCGCGTCCGCGACCTGCGCGATACTCTGTTCATCGGGGATCGCGAGGGCGCTGACCTTTACGGCCGCATCTTTGTGGTTTCTGCTTTCGGCGGGATCACCGATCTGCTGTTGGAGCATAAGAAATCCGGTGCGCCGGGTGTCTATGCGCTGTTTTCCAATGCGGATAACGACCACGGTTGGCTGGATGCGCTGACGAAGGTGGCTGACGCCATGCGAGACGCGCACCATGAGGTTCTCAATCACGCCGCCGATCTGTCCGCTGCCGACGAATTTGTCCGCGAACGGATCGAAGGGGCACGAAGCTGTCTGTTCGATCTTCAACGCCTGTGCTCCTACGGCCATTTCCGCCTGTCCCAGCATATGCTGGTGATCCGCGAACTTCTGTCGGGGTTGGGCGAGGCGCACTCCGCCTTTGTGACGATGCTGCTTCTGCAACGCGAAGGTGTGAACGCGAGGTTCATCGACCTGAGCGGTTGGCGGGATGAGGGCGAATACACGCTGGAAGAACGGATCGAGTCTGCCCTTTCCGGTGTCGATCTGTCGTCAGAGCTGCTGATCGCGACGGGTTACGCCCAGTGCAAGGAAGGGCTGATGCAGGAATTCGACCGCGGCTATTCCGAGGTCACGTTCAGCCGCATCGCCGCCATGACCGGCGCGCGAGAGGCGATCATCCACAAGGAATTCCATCTGTCCTCTGCCGATCCGAACCTTGTCGGTGCGGATACCGTGCGCAAGTTGGGCCAGACGAACTACGACGTGGCGGACCAACTGTCGAACATGGGGATGGAGGCGATCCATCCCAAGGCCGCGAAGACCCTGCGTCAGGCCGACGTGCCGCTGCGCGTCACGAACGCCTTTGATCCCGACGATCCCGGCACCCTGATCGATGACCGTGCCGCTGCGGAACCGGGGGTAGAGATCATCACGGGTTTAGACGTGGTGGCGTTGGAACTGTTCGAACAGGACATGGTCGGCGTCAAAGGCTACGACGTCGAAATCCTTGAGGCTTTGCGCCGTCATCGGGTGCGGATCGTATCTAAAACCTCGAACGCGAACACGATCACGCATTATGTCGAGGCGTCGCTGAAAACCGTGCGCCGGGTGGAGCGTGATTTGGAACGGACCTATCCATCGGCCACGCTCAACGTGCGCTCGCTTTCGATTGCTTCGGCGATTGGCCGGGATTTGTCGGGTGCTCGGGCACTGACCGGCGGGCTTGTCGCGTTGGAGGAGGCCGGCGTCGAAGTCATCGCTGCGCACCAAACTCCGCGCAATGTGGATGTGCAGTTCGTGATGAACCGGGACGATTTGAAAACGTCAATCCGCACCTTACACGCCGCGTTGATTGAAACGCGCGGCGCGGACGTCAAACTGGCCGCATGACCTTCCGGTGCGCCGTCAAAGACTGACCGGCGCACCGGTTTCCAATGACTTCGCCGCGCTGTCGGCAAGGATTTGGGCGCGAAGCCCATCCTCAACACTGGGCGAGGGCGCAACGCCGCGCGCCACGGCGTCAACGAAATGCGCCATCTCGGCGCGATAGGCCGCTTCGTATCGTTCGAGAAAGAAATGTTGCGCAGGGGCTTTGCGAAACCCGTCTGGCCCAGCGAATTCGACGGCGTTTTCCAGAATGTTCTCGGCCCGCAGCATTCCGTTCGATCCGTGCACTTCTATCCGTTGATCGTAGCCGTAGGTAGCGCGGCGAGAGTTCGAAATCTGACATATCCGACCGCTCGCCGTGGTCAGCGTGACGGCGGCGGTGTCAACATCGCCCACCGCGCCAATGGCTGGGTCGACCAATGACGACCCAACCGCGAATATCTGCACCGGCTCCTCCGCCAGCATGAAACGCGCCATGTCAAAGTCGTGGATCATCATATCGCGGAACAATCCGCCGGAGCTTTTGATATACTCAATCGGCGGTGGCGACGGGTCACGCGAAAGGATGGTGATGATCTCCACATCGCCAATCTCTCCGTCCCGCAAGCGGGATTGGATCGCGGCAAAGCTTGGATCAAAGCGGCGATTAAACCCGGTCATGAACGGCACGCCGGAGTCGTTGACGACAGCAATACAGTCCCGAATGCGGTCCGCAGACATGTCCACTGGTTTCTCGCAGAATATCGCCTTGCCCGCCCGCGCGCTGGCGTGGATCAGGTCATAATGTGTGTCGGTCGGCGTGCCAATGACAATGGCGTCTATATCGGCGCTGGCGATAATGTCATCGGCGGATTGAACGCGGGCGTCCGTTTTCACGGCCAACGCTTCCGCCGCCGCTGGAACCGCATCGGCAACCGCAATAACTCGTGCGCCTTCGATCTGTGCGGTGCTGCGCGCGTGGACCTGGCCAATCCGCCCGCATCCAAGAAGACCTATGTTCATCATGGGGCTGTCCTATTCCGGTTTGCTGATCGCCCGGATCACGCGACGCGCTGCCGCAACGATCGGATCGTGGGTTTCTTTCAGGATCGCCACCCGATCAAACCGATCCGGGTTGCTGTTGACGGCGGTGCGCAGTGCTGACCCAAAGGCCATACGCAGCTCCGTTCCGATATTGAACTTGCAGATGTTTGAGCCTTTGGCGAGCGCATGGCGCTGCGCGATCGGAACGCCGGACCCGCCGTGAATCACCAGCGGCACGTCCGTCACGGATTCAATCGCGCGGATGCGATCCTCGTCCAGCCCGCCCTGCTTGTCCTGCTGCAAATGCACGTTACCGACCGAAATCGCCATCGCGTCTACCCCGGTTTCGCGGGCGAACCGGGCGGCTTCGTCGGGGTCGGTCCCGTCGGAGTCCTCCCCGCCGGAATAGCCTACAAATCCAATCTCCCCCTCGCAGGAAATCCCTGCGCTATGCGCAAGTTCCGCAATCGCCGCGGTTTCTTCGATGTTTTGGGAAAGCGGTTTGCGCGAACCGTCATACATCAGCGAAGTAAACCCGCTCTCAAGCGCCGCTTTGCATTCCTCGAACGTGTATCCGTGATCGAGATGCGCAACAACCGGAACGCTTGCCTCGTCCGCCAGATGCCGGAACATTTTGCCAAGCACGGGCAGGGGCGTATGGGCGCGGCAGCTTGGGCCAGCTTGCAGGATCACCGGGGCGCCTTCGGTTTCTGCCGCGGCCACGTAAGCCCGCATGTCCTCCCAGCCCAGCGTCACAAGGCCCGCGACGGCGTAGCCACCCCTTAACGCGGGCAGAAGTACGTCTGACAGAGTCGCGAGCGTCATTTGAACTTGGCGATCATGTCTTTGATACCGGGGATCGTTTCCACCTGATTGGCGTGCGACGGCTGGAAATACTGCACGAGAGAGCGTTGCGAAAGCCCGCCGAGGATCGTGAAGTAGTACATCTCATACCCCGGCAGAACGGCGCAGGGGTGATAGCCTTTGTCGAGGCAGATCGTTGACCCATCGACGATGTGATAGGCGTCGCCGGATTTGCCATCCTCGCGCTGCAACATCTGCACGCCCGATCCGTGGTTGGGCCGGAACCGGAAATTATAGGTTTCGTCATGGCGCGTTTCGTCGGGCAGGCGGTCGGTGTCATGCTTGTGCGACGGAAAGCCGGACCAGCCGCCTTGGCCGACGGTGAACAGCTCACTCACCAGCAGACGCCCAACCTTGTCGTGCTGCTTTTGGCCGAGGATATGTTTGATCTTGCGATGGGTCTTCGTGTCGTCGGAGCCGTATTGGACAAGGTCAAGCTCCGCACTGCGCACGGCAAAGGGGTCAAGCGTCTTGTCATATTTCGCGCCTGCGACAAACACCTCTGCCGCATCGCTGCTGCAGACCATCGTGGCGGTCGCCCCGGTCGGGGCATAGACGCCCTCAGGTTCTCCGTCCCAGACGTCCACGGTTCGGTTTCCAAGCGCGTCGGCTTTGAACCCCTCAACCTCTACATCCACGGTGCCGGTTGCTGGCACGATGCAGGTTTCAAACCCCGGCACTTGGTATTCAAACGCCTGACCCTTCGTGAGCTTCACGATGTTGAAGTAGTTCAGCGGCACATGGGAATGGCCCACATCGACAATCGGTTTGTTCGCGTTGTCATAGGGGGGGATGTGCATTTGATTTCCTTTCAAACATGCGTCGGTCCGGGGTGGCTGGCAAGGAAGGCGGTCAGTTCGGCGTTGTCCGGCAGGGCAGGGGCGCAGCCAGGCTTGCCCACGACAATCGCAGCGCAGGCTGATCCGCGCAGAACAGCGGCCGTCAGGTCATGCCCGGCCGCGATGGATGACAATAACCCTGCCATAAAGCTGTCACCTGCACCGGTCGGTTTTAACGCGTCGACCTTGTAGATTCCGGTCTGTTGTTCCTTGCCATCGGCAAAGGTGATCGCGCCCTTTTCGCCCATCTTGTAGATCACGACAGAGGCGCTGCTGCCCGCCAGTTCCCTTGCTTTGGTCAAGCCCTTGTCGATGTCTCCGGCCATGAACCCGAATTCTTCGTCGTTGCCGACGATCATATCCGATACGGCCCCGGCGTGGCTTAGAACATCGGCGGCAATCTCCGCAGAGGGCCAGGAATAGGGGCGGTAATCCACGTCAAAGATGATCGGCAGACCAGCGGCGCGAGCCAGATCAAACGCATGAAAGGCCGCGCTGCGGGAAGGTTCTGCGGCAAACACGGTGCCGGCGGTGATGAGCGCGCCATAGGCGGAGTAGTCGATGCGTTCAACATCATCTTTAGTCATCTGAAAATCCGCGGCCCCGTTGCGGTAGATGACCGTCTGATGATCCTCAATCCGGGTTTCATAAATCGCGAGGGAGTTGCGATACTCCCCACCCACGGATTTCACATAAGCCCGACCGACGCCGTATTGATCGAGGCCATTAAGGCAATACCGCCCGATGCTGTCATCCGACACCGACGTGACAAGATCGGCCTGTCCGCCGAAGCGGCAGATACCGGCGGCGGTGTTGGCGGCGGACCCGCCAAGCCCGGATCGAAACTCTGTCGCTTCTTCGGTTTTTGTGCCGGGCGGATGGGGGTAGATGTCCATGCCCGCCCGCCCAATGACGAGGAACCTGTTCCGCCGAATGCCATCGAGCAGCGTCATGTGCGCCCCTCGGTGTTGCCAGCGCGGGCTGTGTCGAGAACCTCAGGATAGGGGTAGTTCAGCCCAAGCAGTTGCCGCATGTCGGGGCTGGCCCGATCGACGAATTCTTGCGGAAGGGCGGCGGGCATATCCTCCATCGGCTTCACCCACTTCGGCAGGTATTGAATCAGGATCGCGCTTCGGTCGTGATCCGCACGGTTCGGCATCGCGCAGTGCCAGGTGACACCGTAAAACAGCGCAACATCACCGGGCTTGCCGGTCATCTGCTCGCACCGCTCAAAGAACCGATCCTCCGGCCCCGGATAGCGCAGTTCCTTCTGGCTGCCGGGAACGTAACCCGTCGCGCCGCTTTCTTTGGTGAACGGGTCGAGCAGGACGGAGACCTGAGCGTTCATCGGGAACGATCCGTTGAGGCCGATTGGGTGCGTTTCGGGGCTGTGAAAATCCCAATAAGGGTAGTCGACATGCGGCTCTTGCCCCGGCCCGCCGGGAAGGATGCGGTTCGCAGCGATGGAGCCCATAATGAACTCCGTTCCCAGAAATTTGCGCAAGGTCTTCATCAGCACCGGATGCGCGGCCATGCGGGAAAAGACATCGCCCTTGGCGAGCAGGTTCCAGACCCGACGTTGCAGGTTGATCTTGCCGTCATCCTCAGCCGCGCCTTGGAAATGCGTGACCTTCTCGGCCTCATGTTCGGAATGCTGCATCACGATGGCGCGGGCCTCGGCGATGTCTTCGTCGCTGAACAAGCCGGATATAACAACCGCGCCCCCGCCGTGCAGCAATTCCTGCACGATCACATCGGGGTCAGCAGTTTCGGCGGTAAAACGCTTCATGTCAGACACCTTTCCGTTGCTTGTCGCGCGAAGATTCCCAATCTTCGTGCGCGGCGCGAACGCGGTCGCTATCGGTGACGTGGGGTGTTCCAACTTCCCACCACGTATGGCCTTCGGCGGTCCAGCCATCATAGGCGTCGACCTTCATACAGATGACATGCGTCTTGTCGCTTGCTTTGGCGCGTTTGAAGGCTTCGCCCAGCTCTACGGGATTTGCCACTGTTTCGGCAGTTGCGCCCATCGCTGCGGCGTGCGCCTCAAAATCCACGGCGAAGGGATCATGCACGGTCGGGCAGTCCGAGATCAGGTTGTTAAAACTTTCGTTTCCGGTGTTGTTTTGCAGCTTGTTGATGACGGCAAAGCCGCCGTTATCCAGCACGAGAACGATCAGCTTTTTCCGGCTGAGGACCGAGGAATAGATATCGGAGTTCATCAACAGGTAAGACCCGTCCCCGACAAAGACGATGGTGTCGCTGCCAGGCTCCCGCTCTGCCTGTGCGATCCGGGCACCCCAGCCACCGGCAATTTCATAGCCCATGCATGAGAATCCGAACTCCACATCCACGGTTCCGATATCAAGCGTGCGCCAGTTTGCGGTGACTTCGGCTGGCAAGCCACCCGCCGCAGCTACGACCCGATCACGTGGATCGCAAAGGTCATTCACCACGCCAATCGCCTGCGCGTAAGAATGCGGACGGTTCCCGTGTGCGACGTTGTCGGCAACGTAGTCGTCCCATTTCGCGCGCTCGGCCTGCGCTTCGCCGACCCAAGCGGGCGGGGCCGCGTAGCCCGCAACCTCAGCCCCAAGCACAGTCAGGGCGCGCTTCGCGTCGCCAACAACCGGCAGTGACAGATGCTTACCCGCGTCGTGGCGTGCCGCGTTAATAGCGATAAAGCGCGCGTCCTTCGCAAACGCCGTCCAGGACCCCGTGGTGAAATCCTGCAATCGTGTGCCGATGGCGACGATCACGTCTGCCTTTTCGGCAATCGCGTTGGCGCTGTTCGATCCCGTCACGCCGATCGGCCCGATGTTCAGCGGATGCGTCGCCAGCATATTGGCCCGCCCGGCGATGGTTTCGACAACCGGAATCTGGTGCGCATCGGCGAAGGCCGTCAGTTCTGCCACCGCGCGGCTGTATTGCACCCCGCCGCCCGCGATAATCATCGGGCGCTTGGCGGATTTCAGCAGCGCAGCGGCATCGGCGACTTCATCAGCGTCTGGCGTGGTCCTGCGAATGCGGTGGGTGTTCCTTTCAAAGAACTCAGCCGGAAAGTCGTGCGCCCAGCCCTGGACATCCTGCGGCAGCCCCAGAAAGGCAGGGCCGCAATCGGCGGGGTCCAGCATCGTCGCGATCGCATTCGGAAGCGATTGGACGATCTGCGCCGGATGGGTGATGCGATCCCAATAGCGCGTGACAGCTTTGAATGCGTCATTCACGCCCAAGGTCGGATTGCCGAAATGTTCAAGCTGCTGAAGCACCGGATCGGGCAGGCGAGTCAGGAAGGTGTCCCCGCACAGCATCAGCATCGGCAGTCGGTTCGCATGGGCGAGTGCTGCCGATGTCAGCAGGTTCGACGTGCCCGGGCCAGCCGACGCGGTGCAGAACATAAACCGCTGCCGCAACCATTGCTTTGCATAGGCCGCGGCGGCGAACCCCATGCTTTGTTCGTTTTGCCCACGATATAGCGGCAGTTCATCCTGCCGTGCATACAGCGCCTCGCCCAGACAGGTTACATTGCCGTGGCCAAAGATTCCGAAGCCGCCGCCGCAAAGGCGATATTCCTTCCCATCAACCTCGATAAACTGGTTGGCCAGATAGCGGATGATGGCCTGCGCGGTGGTCAGGCGGATCGTACCTTCGGTCATGCTTGTCGGTTCCTTTTCAGCGGTCGGGATTGTGTGCCTTCGGCCGATAGACGCTTGCGCGGTTTCGATTCTGAGGATACAAATTTTGCAACCGGTTGCAAACTGAAATTCAAACGAAGGCGACGACTATGTCAGAGATCGGGATTGGCGTCCTCGGCGGCGGCTATATGGGCAAGGCACATGCCGTTGCCATGTCAGCCGTTGGCGCGGTGTTCGATACCGCCCTCCGCCCACGGCTTGAGATGGTCTGCGCCAGCACGCCTGAATCGGCCGAACGATACCGCGCCGCCTACGGGTTTGCCCGCGCGACGGATGATTGGATGATCCTCGTCAACGATCCGAAGGTTGAGGCCGTGGTGATCGCGACCCCCCAAGCCACGCATCGCCCGGTTGCCGAGGCGGCCTTTGCGCTTGGCAAGCCGGTGTTCTGCGAAAAACCTTTGGGCGCATCGCTGGATGACAGCCGCGCGATGGTCGCGGCGGCGGAGGCGTCGGGCGCGGTCAATATGGTCGGCTTTAACTACATCCGCACCCCTGCCAGCCAATTCGCGCGCCAAGTGATCGCTGACGGAGAGATCGGCGACGTCACGTGGTTTCGCGGCGAACACACCGAAGATTTCTACGCCGATCCCAACGCCGCCGCGACATGGCGCACGATGGGGATGGCGAACGGCACGATGGGCGACCTCGCCCCCCATATGATCAACGCGGCCCTCGCGTTGATCGGCCCGGTCGGCAGCCTGATTGCCGAGGTTGAGACGGTCCACACAACCCGCTCTGGCGGGGAGGTCACGAACGACGACCACGCGCAACTGATGTGCCGGTTTGAAAACGGCGCGATGGGGCAGATGTATTTCAGCCGCATCGCGACGGGCCGCAAGATGGGCTATGCCTATGAGGTCACGGGCACCAAAGGGGCGATCCGCTTTGACCAAGAGGATCAGAACGCCATCTGGCTCTACCGCATGGACGATCCGGAGACTGAGCGCGGCTTTCGCAAAATCCTGACCGGCCCCGCTCATCCTGACTATGAACCGTTCTGTCAGGGGCCGGGGCATGGCACCGGCTATCAGGACCAGATCATCATCGAAGCCCGCGATTTCCTGCGAGCCATCGAGACCGACGAACCGGTCTGGCCGACCTTCCGCGACGGTATGGAGGTCAACCGGATCGTGGCCGCGGCCCTTGAATCTTCGCGCCAGAAACGCTGGCTTGACGTTGAAACATTCTGAGCATCTGAAAGGCAAGTTTGTATGAGCATCAGAATTGGCAATGCGCCCTGTTCTTGGGGTGTGGAGTTTCCCGACGACCCTCGCAATCCGCCTTGGCGCAGCGTGCTTAAGGATTGTGCGGAGGCTGGATATAAGGGGATCGAACTCGGCCCCGTTGGTTATATGCCCGAAGACCCGACACTGTTGGCAGACGCTTTGGCGGAGCATGATCTGGAACTGATCGGTGGCGTGGTTTTCCGCCCGTTCCACGACCCTGACCAGTGGGACAACGTGATAGACGGGGCCATGCGGACCTGCAAGGCGCTGAAGGCGCACGGGGCGCAGCATCTGGTCTTGATCGATTCCATCTCGGAACGTCGCGCGCCGACGGCGGGGCGGGCCGAAGAAGCGGAACAGATGGATCAGGCCGAATGGGCGGCCTATCGCGACCGGATAGCGACGGTCGCCCGGTTGGGGGCGGAGGAATACGGCCTTACGGTCGGCATCCACGCGCACGCCGCGGGGTTCATGGATTTTGAACCTGAACTGGAACGGCTACTTGGCGAGGTGGACGAGGCGATTCTGAAAATCTGCTTTGACACGGGGCATCATTCCTACGCAGGCTTCGATCCCGTTGCGTTCATGAAGCGCCATATCGACCGGATTTCCTATATGCACTTCAAGGATATAGACCCGAAGATCAAAGCAGACGTGATCGCCAACCGCACAGGGTTCTATGATGCCTGCGGGCAGGGAATCTTCTGCAATCTCGGGCAGGGGGACGTTGATTTTCCCGCCGTCCGGCAGGTGCTATTGGACGCCGGTTTCAAGGGCTGGTGCACGGTTGAGCAGGACTGCGACCCAACGCTCGACCCGGACCCAGTGGGTGACGCCAAGGCGAATCGGGAATACCTTGAATCCATCGGCTTCAACTGAGGGCAGGCAGCATGACAAAACTGAACTGGGGCATGATCGGCGGCGGCGAAGGCAGCCAGATCGGACCGGCGCATCGGCTGGGTGCAGGCCTTGACGCGCATTTCGATTTCGTCGCCGGGGCGCTCGACCATCGGCCCGAGGTCGGGCGCGAATATGGCCAGCGCCTCGGCCTTGCCGCCGACCGCGCCTATGGCAATTGGCAGGAGATGCTGGAGGGGGAGAAGGGACGCGAGGACCGCGTCGATCTCGTGACCGTGGCGACGCCGAACGCGACCCATTTCGAGATCACCAAAGCCTATCTTGAGGCCGGGTTCCACGTGCTTTGCGAAAAGCCGATGACGATGACGGTTGAGGAGGGGGAGGAGATCGTGAAGCTCGCGAAATCCACCGGGCGTATCTGCGCGGTGAACTACGGCTATTCCGGCTATTCGCTGGTACGCCACATGCGGGCGATGGTGGCGCGGGGCGATCTGGGAAAGATCCGGCTGGTGAAGGCAGAATTCGCCCATGGCCACCACGCCGACGCCGCCGACGCCGACAACCCGCGCGTGCGCTGGCGCTATGATCCAGCGCAGGCGGGGGTTTCAGCGCAATTCGCAGATTGCGGGATTCACGCGCTCCATATGGCGAGCTTTGTGACGGGCCAAGAGGTCACGAAACTGTCCGCCGACACGGTGTCGTGCATCGAAAGCCGAGAGCTTGAGGACGACGCGATGGTCAACTTCCGCATGGACGGAGGTGCTGTCGGGCGGCTGTGGACTTCGTCGGTGGCCATCGGGAGGCAGCACGGGTTGACCCTGCAGGCCTTCGGCGAAAAAGGCGGGCTGCGCTGGGCGCAGGAACAGCCAAACCAGCTTTACTGGATGCCCCTAAACGAACGCCTGCAAGTGATCGAACGAGGTGAGGCAGACCTGTCCCCCGAAGCCGACCGCACCACCCGGGTCACCATCGGCCATGCCGAAGGGATGCCGCTGGCCTTCGCCAATATCTACACCGATCTGGCAGAGGCGATTCGGGCAGAGAAAGAAGGTCGCGCGATCAACCCGGCAGCGGATCTATACCCGAGGGCCGAGGATGGGCTGCGGTCAATGGCAGCGGTGTTCGCCGTTGCCGAGAGCGGGAAGGCGGACGGCGCGTGGGTAGACGCGAGGCCGCCGATGTTTCGCTAGCGGCGTCACCGGCTTCGTCACGGTGCTTGTCGTCTTCGATCCTTCGGCGGGATGCCGCCTTTCTCGACAAGCCCGCTTCGCCCTTGGCGAAATTATCCCGAAAAAGGGTGTTCGGCGCGGCGTGGCCCCTTGCGCAGTCAAGGGTAGCCGCCGATATACGCGCGTATGGATGATGAAGCACTTTCCCCGTTGTCTCTTCGCACGCTAGCGGCCCGGTTTGTCGACCGGCCCGCCGTGCAGAATTTCATACTTGGCGTGATCCTGTTCAATGCCGTGATTCTGGGGCTTGAGACCTCCGAAGCGGTGATGCAGCAGGCCGGGCCATTGATCCTGCTTCTGGACAAAATCTGCCTTGGTATCTTCGTGGTTGAGATCGCGCTGAAGTTTTTCGCGCGCGGGCTCGGGTTCTTCCAGCGGGGGTGGAACATTTTTGATTTCGTCATTGTGGGGATAGCGCTGATACCGTCCGCGCAGGGGTTGAGCGTCTTGCGCGCGCTGCGCATTCTGCGTCTGTTGCGCGTACTATCGGTGGCCCCGTCGCTGCGCCGGGTGGTCGAAGGTCTGGTCAGCGCGCTGCCCGGCATGGGGTCGGTCTTTCTGCTGATGGGCCTGATCTTTTACATTGGCGCGGTTATGGCGACCAAGCTCTTCGGCGCGAGCTTTCCCGAATGGTTCGGAACGTTGGCGCGGTCCGGGTATTCGCTGTTCCAGATCATGACGCTGGAGAGTTGGTCAATGGGCATCGTGCGCCCGGTGATGGAGGTTTACCCCTACGCTTGGGCGTTTTTCGTGCCGTTCATCATGGTCACCACATTCGCGGTGGTAAACCTGCTGGTCGGCTTGATCGTGAACTCGATGCAGGATGCGCATCACGAGGAGGACGTCGAAAAGACGGACACCTATCGTGACGAGGTGCTGACCCGCTTGGGCGAGCTGGAAGCGCTGATTAAGTCGCAAAACGACTCCCGAAAGAACTAAGTCCGGCGGGGGTGCCGCACACCTACCGGTGCGACGCCTTAACGGGGCCGTACCAACCGTTCGATAATGACGCATAACTCGTCGATCTTTCGACGCACCCTCATCCCCGCGTCCTCAACGTCCCCCTTTCCACCACCTCGCAGGGGAACAGGCGCGCTTCGGGGTAGCGGTCCGGCTCATCAAGCATCGCGACCATCAGTTCGACGGAAGAGTTGATGATTTGTCGGATCGGTTGGCGGATGGTGGTGAGGTTTATGTTCTCCCACCCGGCCATTTCCATATCGTTGAGGCCGATCAGGCCGATGTCGTCAGGCACGGACATGCCCGCATCCTTCACCGCGCTGAGCGCGCCGATGGACAACACGTCATCGCCGCAGAAATACGCCTCGGCAGGATTGTTGGCGATCAGGCGCAGCATTTCCTTGCGGCCCGCGTCAAAAGAATAAGCGTCGGCGAAGGAGTGGGTGAAGGCGATTTCGGGACGGTTCGACAGTTCAGCCGCGAAGCCTTTTAGTCGGTCCTGGGTCGATGTCGCCTGCTCCGGCCCGCCGAGGAAGGCGACGCGTTTGTAACCCCGGGCGATCAATTCGCGGGCGGCCATGCGGCCACATTCGGCGTTGTCGATCCCCACGATGTGAACCTGCGGTGCGCTGGAATAGCGTCCGAAGCTATGGACGACCGGCACACCCGCGTCGCGGAACGCCTTGGCAAATCCCGGCGGCAGGGTGGAGGACGCAACGACGACTCCGTCCACCGAATACTGTCGCAGCATTTTGACGGAGTGTTCGGGATCGGTTTCATCGGTCAGATTGACCAGCAGCGGGCGCAGGCCACGATCCTGAAGGCTGCGGGTGAACAGATCGAAGACCTCAAGGAAAATCGGGTTGTGGAAGTTGTTGGACACGAGGCCGACAAGTTTCGTGCGTCGGGTCGTCAGGCTGCGGGCGAGGAAGTTAGGGCTATACCCAAGCTCTGACGCGGCTTTTTCAACGCGGCGGCGCATTTTTTCCGACACGGAGGCGCCGTCGGTAAAGGTGCGCGACACGGCGGAACGCGACACCCCGGCGCGTTCGGCGACATCCTTTAGCGTTGCGGGCATGGGCGTGGTTCCTCGGGCGTTGGTGCGATTGGGTTCGGTTTTACCGCAGTCCTCGTTTCTTCGCAGTATGGAAATAATCACTGATTTTTGCAACCGGTTGCAAAATGGTGCGATTCGTGCTTTCTTCGATTTGGAGAGCCGGACAGGGCCCGCTCTTTCTACCAAGAATAGACGGTGAATTCAGGGAGGAATAAAATGACTTCACTCATCAAGAAACTGGTGTTGGCGACCGCTGTGGTTGCGGCACCGCTGCTAGGCGCGACGGTCGCATCCGCAGAAGGGGAGAAATACATCCTCGTCAGCCACGCACCCGATAGCGACAGCTGGTGGAACACGATCAAGAACGGCATCGCGCTCGCCGGAGAGCAGATGGGCGTCGAGGTTGAATATCGCAACCCGCCGACCGGTGACCTTGCCGATATGGCACGCATCATCGAACAGGCCGCAGCGTCCGGTCCGGACGGGATCATCACGACCCTTTCCGACTACGATGTGCTGAGTGGCCCGATCAAGGCGGCGGTTGATAGCGGAGTTGATGTGATCATCATGAATTCCGGCACGCCAGAGCAGGCGCGCGAGGTTGGCTCCCTCATGTATGTCGGCCAGCCGGAGTATGATGCTGGTCACGCCGCCGGTCTGCGCGCCAAGGGCGATGGTGTCAGCAGCTTCCTCTGCGTGAATCACTACATCTCTTCGCCGTCCTCGACCGAACGCTGCCAAGGCTTCGCTGATGGCCTCGGCGTGGAACTGGGCGATCAGATGATCGACAGCGGCCAGGACCCGGCCGAGATCAAGAACCGCGTTCTTGCCTACCTGTCGGCCAACCCGGACACCGACGCAATCCTGACGCTCGGCCCGACTTCGGCTGACCCGACGCTGCTGGCGCTGGATGAAAATGGTATGGCCGGTGACATCTACTTCGGCACCTTCGACCTGGGCGAAAACATCGTTCAGGGCATCAAGGACGGTGTGATCGCCTGGGGTATCGACCAGCAACCCTTCTTGCAGGCTTACCTGCCGGTCGTGGTTTTGACGAACTACCACCGCTACGGTGTGCTGCCGGGCAACAATATCAATTCGGGCCCCGGTTTCGTGACCGCGGACGGACTTGAGAAAGTCGAAGAGTTCGCGGGTGAATACCGCTAAGTCCTGACGACACCGGGCGGTGCGGGCTAAGCTCCGCGCCGCCCTTTTTCCATCTGGAAACGCCTGCAACACATATAAAAGAAAAGGAAAGGGACATGTCGGATACCTCGGATGCCGTGGTTGACGAACGCGTCAAGGAAATGTCCGGGCTACGCAAGGCCCTGATCAGACCCGAACTCGGTGGGATCGTCGGAACGGTCGCTGTCTTCACCTTCTTTTTGCTCTTTGCCTTTGATAGTGGAATGTTCAACTCGCAAGGTGTGATGAACTGGTCGGTTGTCTCGGCCCAGTTCATGATTATCGCCGTTGGCGCATGTCTGTTGATGATTGCGGGCGAGTTTGACCTTTCGGTGGGGTCGATGATCGGCTTCGCCGGTATGATGATTGCAATCCTTGGGGTCACGATGGCGTGGCCGATGTGGATCGCGATCCTCGTGACCTTTGCCATCTGTATCTCGATCGGCGCGCTGAACGGCTACATTGTGGTGCGAACGGGGTTGCCCAGCTTCATCGTTACGCTGGCCTTCCTGTTCATCCTGCGCGGGTTCACGATCTTTCTGCCGCAGACGATCGAACGCAAGACCATCATTGGTGGCATTCGCGAGGCGGCAGAGGGCGACTGGCTCGGTGCGGCCTTTGGTGGCAAGATTTTCAAGGGCTTCTTCCAATGGCTCGGCGACGCAGGTGTCATCGCGACGTTTGAGCGTGGCAACCGCCAGGGGGAGCCTGTGGTCGATGGCATTCCGATGCTGATCGTCTGGGCGATCCTGTTGGTGATCGTGGGCCACATAATCTTGACCCGCACCCGTTTCGGCAACTGGATCTTTGCCGCTGGCGGAGATGCGGAATCCGCCCGCAATTCAGGCGTTCCGGTCAACAAGGTGAAAGTCCTGATGTTCATGTTCACCGCCTTTTGCGCAACGGTGTTCGCCACCTGTCAGGTGATGGAGTTCGGCTCTGCCGGGGCGGATCGTGGTTTGCTGAAAGAGTTTGAGGCGATCATCGCCGTGGTCATCGGGGGTGCCCTTTTGACCGGCGGATATGGCTCGGTCATTGGTGCCGCGTTGGGTGCGCTGATCTTCGGCGTGGTGCAGCAGGGGTTGTTCTTTGCCGGGGTCGAAAGTTCGCTGTTCCGGGTGTTCCTTGGGGTGATTCTCTTGTTCGCGGTGATCCTGAACACTTATATTCGCCGCATCATCACGGGGGAGCGTTGATATGTCAGACGCCATCATCCAGATGAAGAATATAGAAAAGCACTTCGGCAGCGTTATCGCGCTGGCGGGGGTTTCCGTCGATGTTCTGCCCGGCGAATGTCATTGCCTTCTGGGCGATAACGGTGCGGGAAAATCGACCTTCATCAAAACCATGTCGGGCGTGCACAAGCCAACCAAGGGCGAGATCATCTTTGAAGGGCAGCCGATGAACTTTTCGGACCCGCGGGATGCAATCGCCGCCGGGATCGCGACAGTTCACCAGCACCTTGCGATGATCCCCTTGATGTCGGTCAGCCGCAACTTTTTCATGGGGAATGAACCGGTCAAGAAAGTCGGCCCACTGACCTTCTTCGATCACGGCCACGCCAATGAGGTCACGATGGAGGAGATGCGCAAGATGGGCATCAACCTGCGCGGCCCGGATCAGGCGGTTGGCACGCTGTCGGGCGGTGAACGCCAGACAGTCGCCATCGCCCGTGCGGTGCATTTCGGCGCGAAGGTTTTGATCTTGGATGAGCCGACCTCGGCCCTTGGTGTGCGGCAGACGGCAAACGTGCTGGCGACCATCGACAAGGTGCGCAAGCAGGGGATCGCCGTGGTTTTCATCACCCACAACGTTCGTCATGCCATGGCGGTTGGGGACCGGTTCACCGTGCTGAACCGGGGGCAGACGCTCGGCACCGCCAAGCGTGGCGACATCACGCCGGAGGAACTTCAGGACATGATGGCAGGCGGTCAGGAAATGGCCACGCTTGAAGGGTCACTGGGCGGCACAGTTTGACTGGGTGCGGGGTGGCGCCTTTGTGCGCTGCCCCGCGTTTTTTATGCAGTGTAGGCGGCGAGGGCTGTCGTGATTTCGGCGCGGGTCTTTGTTGCCGCTTCTTCCTTCACCGGACCATATCCTCTGATTTCCATGACAAGCCCTGCGATCTTCACCGCGTCGGCGTGATTTTCCGGCGTCAGGTGCGATAGCAGCGTGTCGAGCAGCGCTTCGTATTCCACGATCAATGCCCGCTCTATCCGACGTTCGGCGGTGTAGCCGAACGGGTCGAACGGTGTGCCGCGCAGGCGCTTCAGCCTGGCAAGCTGCGCCATCGGTTTGCGCACCCACCCGCCGAATTCGCGCTTGAAGGGCCGGCCGCGCGCATCGCGCCCGGAAGGCAGCAGCGGCGGGGCGAGGTGGTGCTTGACGGTGTAGTCGCCGTCAAATCGGTTCGCCAATCCTTCGATGAATCCGGTGTCGGTATGCAGTCGCGCGACCTCGTATTCATCCTTGTAGGACATGAGTTTGAACAGACCCTTCACCGCCGCTTCGGTCAGTGCGACAGGTTCGCCCATCACGCGGGCCTCGGCCTGTTGTACGCGGTCGATCCGGGCGCGGTATTTCTGCGCCCACGCGGCGTTCTGGTAGTCGGTCAGGAAGTCTGCGCGGCGGTCGATCATCTGGTCAAGCGTTTGCGATTGCGGCGCCTCAACGCCCGCAAGGTCCGCGACTTTCTCCGGGCGTTCCGCCGCAACGCGCCCCCAGTTGAACGCAGCTTTATTGAGGTCCGGCTTTACCCCGTTCAACTCAATCGCTCGCATCAACGCCTCCTCGCTGAGGGGAACAAGGCCCGACTGCCACGCGGCGCCCAGCATCATGACGTTGGCGAACACGCTGTCACCGACCAACCGTTCGGCGAGCGTGTTGGCATCCAGCGTGCGCAGGCTGTCCTCGCCAATCACTTTGCCAATCTCGGCGATCCGCTGTCCGGGTTTCAGGTCCGCATCGCGGTTGCGGGTGAAATCCCCGGTCGGCATCTGGGCGGTGTTCAACACCGCGCGGGTGACGCCCTTTTGATAGGTGACAGAGGCTTTGGGCGACGAACTGACCACCAGATCGCAACCGATCAGGGCATCTGCCGCGCCCGTGTCGATGCGGACCTGATTCACGTCATTCTCTGACGCGCTCATTCTCAGATAGCTGAGGACGGGGCCGAATTTCTGCGCAAACCCCATGAAGTCAAGAACGCTCGCGCCCTTTTGTTCAAGGTTCGCGGCCATTGCGATTAACTGTCCGACGGTAACAACTCCAGTGCCGCCGACGCCTGTGATCAGGATGTCGTAGGGCGTATCAAGGCTGGGTAGGGTTGGCGCGGGCAGAGCGGTTTTCAACCCCTCAAGCTCTGCGGTCAAGTCGCTGACGGAGCGTTTCTTGCGGGTTCCGCCTTCGACCGTCACGAAACTGGGGCAGAAACCGTTAAGGCAGGTGAAATCCTTGTTACATGAATTGAGGTTGATCTGCCGCTTGCGTCCGAATTCGGTTTCCAGCGGTTCAACCGACAGGCAGTTGGATTCAACCGAACAATCGCCACAGCCTTCGCAGACCAGCGGGTTGATGACAGCGAATTTCTTCGGATCGTTCATCTTGCCGCGTTTGCGCAAACGGCGTTTTTCGGTGGCGCAGGTCTGCTGATAGATCAGGATCGTCGTGCCGGGGATCTCTCGCAATTCGCGCTGGGTCCGGTCCATTTCGCGGCGGTGGCGGATGTCGACGCCGGCGGGGAAGTCGCCGCGCTTGAACTGCTCCGGCTGGTCCGACACGACGACGATCTTTGCGGCACCTTCGGCATCCATCGCCTGCGCGATTCCCGCGACGGTGATCGGGCCATCGACATCCTGACCGCCGGTCATTGCAACCGCATCGTTGAACAGGATTTTGTAAGTAATGTTCGTGCCCGCCGCGATCGCCTGCCGCACGGCAAGCGAGCCGGAGTGGAAATAGGTGCCTTCGCCAAGATTCTGGAACACATGCTTATTGCCGTTGAACCGCGAGCGGGACACCCAGTTGACTCCTTCGCCGCCCATCTGGATCAGCGATGTCGTGTTCCGGTCCATCCAGCTTGCCATAAAGTGACAGCCGATCCCGGCGAGTGCCTGCGACCCATCGGGCACCTTCGTTGAGGTGCTGTGCGGGCAGCCAGAGCAGAAATAGGGCGTCCGCGTCGCACCGGGGACAGAGATGACCGGCGCCGGCTTTTCCAGCTTATCGACTGCCGCCGTTAGGTTCAGTTCGGGGAAGTTGTAATCCAGCCGCGCCGCGACGATCCGGGCGAGCAGCATCGGCGAAAGCTCCCCCACCCACGGCATCAGGCGGTCATCATTCTGGTCGCGCTTGCCGACCATCCGTTCCGGCTTGCGCCCCGGATTGTCGTAGAAATACTCCTTAAGCTGGCTTTCGATGATGCCGCGTTTTTCCTCAACAACCAGCAATTCCTGCTTGTCCTTCGCGAACTCCAGCGCGTTGTGATGTTCCAGCGGCCAGACCATCCCGACCTTGTAGATATCCAGCCCGATTTCCCTGGCGCGTGCCGCATCAATACCCAGCAAACGCAGCGCCTCCATCAGATCGAGGTGGCCCTTGCCGGTCGTCACGATGCCGAACCGCGCGTCCTTATTGTTGTATATCGCGTGGTCAATCTGGTTGGCTTGGGCAAAGGCCAGCACGGCGTTCTTCTTCCATTCCAGCCGCTCTTCAATCTGCGGGCCGGGCAGATCGGGCCAGCGGTAGTGCAGGCCGCCTTTGGGCAGGTCGATTTCTGGCAGGATAAAGCTGCGATCCTGCGGCAGATCGAACGACATGCCGGATTCCACGGTTTCCGAAATCGCCTTGAACCCGACCCACATGCCGGAAAAGCGCGACAGGGCATAGCCGAATTCCGCGAACGGCAGAAACTCCGCCACGTTCGCGGGGTTCAGGACGGGCATAAAGAAGTTCATGAAGGCGACGTCGGATTGATGTGACATCGACGATGAGACACAGCCGTGGTCATCCCCCGCGACGACAAGCACCCCGCCATGCGGTGATGAACCGTAGGCGTTGCCATGTTTCAGCGCGTCGGCCGCCCGATCCACGCCCGGCCCCTTGCCATACCAAAGGCCGAACACCGCATCGACGGTCTTGTCCGGGTCGCTTTCCACCTGCTGCGTGCCAAGCATCTGGGTTGCGCCGTATTCCTCGTTGATTGCGGGCAGGAAATCGACGCCGGCGTCTTCGACAAGCTGCCGGTTGCTTTCGATCTCAAGGTCGATTCCCCCAACCGGAGAGCCGCGATAGCCCGACACGAACCCCTTGGTGTTCAACCCATTCCGCCTGTCCCGCCGCGCCTGATCCAGTGCCATCCGCACGATGGCCTGCGTGCCGGTCAGAAAGACGCGGCCCTCGGTCCGGGCGTAGCGATCATTCAACTCATAGGCGTTCAGGATTGGGGTCTGCACGGTCATCTGGGGCTCCTTTGTCCGCAAAATACCATGATTTCGAGAAATGGGTGTTCTGTTTCGCTTACTAAAAGGGTGTATGTGGTAAGATATTTCGAGTAATATATTGAAATCGAAAATATTACCCGCGTGAGGTTGCCGATGAAGCTCTCCCAACCCGACATCCGAATCCTCACTGCGCTGCAACTCGATGGGCGGCAATCCAATCAGGAACTGGCTGGTCAGGTCGGCATGTCGACCTCAGCGTGTTGGCGGCGTGTGAAAGCGTTGGAGGAGGCAGGAGCGATTCAGAAATACGCCGCGGTCCTTGATGCGCCGTCCTGCGGGTTGGAGTTTCACGCGATCCTACAGGTGGTGCTTCTGCGGCATGACCCCGACAAGCTTGACGATTTCACGAAGGCGATCGCGCACCGGGAAGAGATTATCGACTGCTTCTCGACCACCGGTGACGCGGACTATTACCTTCGCGTCGTTTGCAAGAACAAGGACGCCTATAACCGCTTCCTTGAGGATTTCCTGTTCCGCCAGCCGGTCGTTTCGACGGTCCGCACCAATTTGATTCTGCGGGAGATCAAGCAACACACCCCGATTTCGCCCGAACCCGAGTCGATCTGAGCCGGGGCGACCAAATCTTCGCGCCGCTTTTGTTGTGGAAGGCGAAACAGTCCGGGATTCTGCACCCTCAGCGTTTCCCGCAAAAGTGGCGGGAATGTGGCAAGACTATATTTTTACGTGTTTTCTTCAACGCGGCACTACGCACAAATAACTGAAAGTGAACAATAAAATTCCCGGTGCGACGACCTTAATCACAGACATGTACAAAAAGACAACTACGAATGCAGGGCTCCATCCCGCACATAGAGGTCATTGATGAGTGTCCTTTTTAAGTATCAATCAGGCCTCCACCGGACCCCCGCAAGGGAAAGTCAGTGGGGGCCTTATTTCTTTCCGGGGCCGCTTTTGCTTTCAACGGTTGAAGATCAAGCGGCACCCGATCCGACATCATACGTTGATCCGAGCGGTCAGGCGGGCCACAGTTGCAACAGCCGGGCGTAGCCACGTCGCTTTTGCAAAGGTCCGTATGTGAAGAACTATGATTTGATTATTGCGGGGGCCGGATTCGCGGGCATTTACTCCGCGTGGCGCATGGCGGGGAACGGCGCGCGCGTCGCGTTGGTTGAGGCGTCGGATAAGATCGGTGGCAATCTCTATTCCGGTGAGTGGAACGGGTATTTCATCGACAATGGCACGCATAATTTCGATATCCGCACGCCGTTAGGGGATGCGTTCTTCACCGATATTCTGCGCGACAACATTCTGATCTTCACCGATCAGACATGGGCGACGGTTACGCAGTCCACCTGGACCCAAATGTTTGAGTTCCCGGATTTCAGCCATGACAGCCCGGACATCGCCGCTAAAGCGCTTGATGAAATGCACGCCTTGCGCAGCACGCCGCGAAGCGACTCGGCACCGGAAGATTACCTTGGGTGGTATGCAGAAACCTACGGCCAGACGCTGTCCCAGCTGATCGCGCCGATGATCCGCAAGTTGACCGGAAGCGATCCGGCGGCGGTGTCGGTTGATGCGGCGGGGTCATTGACGATGTTCCGGCGGCCAAAACTCGGCACCGATGCCGAGATGATCGCGTTGAAACAATCCGCTCCGTTTTGGGATGATCGCCTTGGGGTGTCGCTAATGTCGGGCGATGCGCGGTTCGCAGGCGCCAGTAAAAACCTTCGGTTCGCCTATCCGGCGCGGCAGGGGCTCCGGGGGTTCTGCGACTCTGCCCTTCAGCGGTTGGAGACGCTTGGGGTCGATGTTCTGACCTCCTCCCCGCTTTCGGATATTAAGGATAAGGGTGACGGCGTGGTCGTGACCGCTGGCAAGCAAAAGCTGCGCGCCGCCAAGCTGTTCTGGTCGTTGCCCGAGGCGTTGCTGGCGGATGAACTTGGCCTGAACCATGATTTGAAATCGATCATGGCCCCAGTCGGCACTTGTTTTTTCGCGTTCGAGGTGGCCGAGGACGCGATTGAAGGGCCGGATTATCTGCAAGACTACTCTGCAGATCGCCTGCCGTTCCGCTACAGCAAGCCCGGCGTCTACGGCAATCAGACGAAACCCGACGGTCACACGCTGGTGATGGCAGAGGTGCCGTGCCACCCGAAGGATATCAAGGCGACCCTCACCGAGGAAAACAGTGCTGCGGCGTTCAAGGCGATGGTTGAGACGGGGTATCTAAAGCCCGGCACCCGGGCCAATGCGGCGCATCAATGGGGGCATCCCGTGGCCTACACCTTGCCCAAGGTCGGCTGGCGCCCGGCGTTTGATGCCGCCCAAGCTGATATCCGGGCTGTTTCCGACAAGATCATCGGGATCGACTTCGGCTATCGCGGACGGGCAAGCTTCATGTCGTTCTTTGACGCGAAACTTGAGACAGCGCTGAGCTGACAGGGTCAGAGGGGCCGGGGATGACCACCACATCGGTGAAACACTTGATTATTGGCGGTGGGATCATCGGTTGTTCCACCGCTTATCATCTCGCCCGGAATGGCGAGAGTAATGTCGTTCTGCTGGAACGCGCATCGCTGACCGAAGGGGCTACGTGGCACGCGGCGGGCTTGGTCGGGCAATTGCGATCCTCTCGCAATACAACGCGGATGCTGAAGCGATCCGTTGCGATGTATGATCGGCTTGAAGCTGAAACCGGGATGGCGTTCGACTGGAAGAAGGTCGGCAGCCTGCGCCTTGCTGCCACCCAAGACCGGATGCTTGAGGCGCAGCGCCTGACCACGATGGCCCGCAGCTTTGATCTTGAGATGGAGACGATCTCCCCAGCAGAGGCGAAGGATCTGTTCCCCTATATCGACGAAACCGGGCTGTTGGGTGCCGCGTTCATTCCATCCGACGGGCATGTCGACCCGGCGAGCTTGTGTCAGGCGATTGCCGCAGGTGCGCGGCAGCACGGCGCGGATATCCGACAGGGGGTCGAAGTGCTCGATTTTGAGGTGCAGGACGGGCGCATCCGCAAAGTTATCACCTCAGCTGGCGATTATGAGGCCGAAACCGTCGTCATGGCCGCCGGAATGTGGAGCCGTGAGCTTGGCGCAAAGCTCGGCATCCAAATGCCCGCCTGCGCTGTTGAGCATCAGTATATCGTGACTGAGCCACTGCCCGACCCGGACATTGTGCGCAAACTGCCGACCCTGCGCGACCCGGAGCGGCTGGTGTACTACAAACCCGACGCGGGCGGGCGGTTGGTCGTCGGCGGGTATGAAGACGACACGTTACCCTTTGGTGATCGGGGCATTCCGGGAGCGTTCGTGCGCCAACTTTTGCCCGACAACCTCGACCGTTTTGCGCCGCTCGCCGAACTCGCCGCCGAAGTCACGCCGGTATTGAACGAGGTTGGAGTGCGGCAGGTCATCAACGGGCCGATCCCCTATTCTGCCGACGGTGATTTCGTCATGGGCTGGGCGCCGGGGGTCGACAATCTGATGATGGCGACAGGGTTCCTTTATGGGATCGCAGCTGGCGGTGGTGCGGGCGAGATGATCGCCGAATGGATCGTTGACGGGCGGCCCAGTCTCGACCTCTGGCCGCTCGATGTGCGCCGGTTCGGGCCGCATCACGGCACGCGGGCCTTCATGTATCCCCGTGCGGTTGAACATTACGCGCACCACTACAAAATGCGCTATCCGGGGCAGGAGCATGAGTCGGTTCGGGAATTGCGCCTGTCGCCTCTTTACCAACGGCTGAAGGGCATGGGCGCGGTTTACGGATCGAAGAACGGCTGGGAACGCCCGCTGTGGTTCGCACCCGACGGGGTTGAGCCTGTCGATCAGCTCGGTTTCCTCAACCCCGGCTGGCACGCCTTCGCGGCAGAGGAGCATAGGGCCGTGCGCGAGGGCGTCGCGCTGATCGACCAAAGCAGTTTCGCGAAGTTTGAATTAATCGGCCCCGGCGCCGTAGACCTGCTGCAACGGTTGGCGGCTTGTAACATGGACAAGCCCGATGGCGCGGTCATCTACGCCCAGCTTTGTAATGAACAGGGCGGGATCGAGGCGGACGTGACGATTACCCGTCTTGGCCCGCAGCATTTCTATATCGTGACCGGCTCCGGTTTCGGCACCCATGACGCGAATTGGATCGGGCGGCACATGCCGAAGGATCGCTCCGCCCACCTGATCGAAGCGACCTCCGCCCGCGCGGTCATCAACATCTGCGGCCCAAAGGCGCGTGCGGTCCTGGAAAGCGTTTGCGAGGGCGATGTGTCCCCCGCCACATTCCCGTTTGGCACCGCCCGCGACATCATCATCGGCGCTGCGCCTGTCCGGGCCATCCGCATCGGTTTTGTCGGCGAGCTGGGGTGGGAGCTTCACATTCCAACCGAATATTCGGCGCATGTCTATGACACGCTCTGGGCCGCCGGGCAGGATCACGGCATCCGAAACGTCGGCTACCGCGCGATCGATAGCCTGCGGTTGGAAAAGGGGTATCTTTATTGGTCTGGCGATATTTCCCCCGACTATACGCCAATCGAGGCTGGTTTGGGCTTCCGTGTGCATCTGAAATCCGGCGGTGACTTTATTGGGCGAAAGGTGCTGGCGCAGCAGAAGTCGGACGGTGTTGACCGCAAACTCTGCACCTTTGTGACGCCAGAAAAACTGCCGCTCTATGGTGGGGAAACGGTGCTGGCAGAGGGGCAGACCGTATCGCTCGCCACAAGTGCGGGGTTCGGGCACACGGTCGGCCAGACGATTCTTTTCGGCTATCTTGACCGGACGCATTGGGAGCGGACCGATTTCGAGGTGGAGGTTTTCGGCAAACGCACGAACATAAAACGGGTGGAGGGGCGACTTTACGATCCGAAGAATGAGCGGCTGAAAGCATAAGGGGGGAGGGGACATGACAGAACATCTGCACACGGTGGTCGCGGCGCTGCGGCAAGCGCCGGGCTTTGAAGGCGCGACGGCGGAGGACTGCACACTGACCCGGCTGGGCGGGCTGACGAACCTTGTTCATCTGGTTGAGGTCGCGGGGCAACGCGTGATCGTTCGGATACCCGGCGAGGGAACGGAGGAATACATCGACCGTGCGGTTGAGGCCACCAACGCGAAGGCGGCGCATAGGGCGGGCGTCTCGGCGCGTGTGATCTGGGCCGATGCGGGCAGCGGCGTGATGGTGTCCGAAGCCATCGACGGGATCGAAACGATGACCCCTGCGCTGTTCAAATCTCGCGCCGGATCACCCGCCCGCGCCGGCAAAGCGCTGGCAAAGCTGCATAATTCAGGCAAGACGTTCGAGTTTCGGTTTGAACTGTTCGCGATGATTGACGACTACCTCAAGCTGCTGTCGACCAAGGACGCAACGCTGCCCGACGGCTACCACGACATCGTCAATGCCGCGGAGCCGGTGAAAGAGGCGTTGGCCGCGCACCCGGCCCCACTTGCCCCCTGCCATTGCGATCCGCTGTGCGAGAATTTTCTGGATGACGGTGACAAGATGTGGATCGTTGATTGGGAGTATTCCGGCATGAACGATCCGCTATGGGACGTGGGTGATCTATCGGTCGAGGCCGGGATGGACGCCGCGCAAGACCGCGAGTTGATGCGCGCCTATTTCGGGGCCGACCCGACCCCGGCTGAGGAGGGGCGCGTCGTGATCTACAAGGCGATGTGCGACCTGCTCTGGACGCTTTGGGGCTTGATTCAGCACGCCGACAACAACCCGGCAGAGGATTTCTGGGCCTACGCGACAGAGCGGTTCGGCCGATGCAAGGCGTTGATGAACGACCCGGCATTCGCGGGCCATGTCGCAGCGGTGAAGGCGGGTTAAGCGGCTGCAACTCGGCGAACAGCGGCGCTAGAGCGCGCGCTCCGAATACGTCGGCTCACTGCTTAACCCGTTCCATCTTCGGATCATAGAGCGGGCCGAGCTGCACTTCGCAGGGCACGCGTTCGGTGGCGACTTCAAGTTCATACGTGCCGGAGGTGACATAGTCCGCATCGACGCCATCAATGTTGCGCACGTAGCCATAGCCGATCGATTTACTGACCGTGTAGCCAAAGCCACCGCTTGTCAGCCAGCCGACTCGTTCGCCGTCACGATAGATTGTTTCGCGGCCCAGAAGCACGACATCGGGGTCGACAGTGAAACAGACGAGCATCTTTTTGACGCCACCGTCGCGCTGCGCCTCTGCCGCGTCGCGGCCCTTGAAGGGGATGTTCTTGCGCAGCTTCACGGCCCAGCCTAGCCCGGCCTCATGCGGCGTATGATCCGGCCCGATGTCAGAGCCCCATGCGCGATAGCCTTTTTCCAGCCGCAGCGATTCAATCGCGCGGTAGCCGGCGTTGACCAACCCGAGCGGTGCGCCTGCCTTCATCAGCGCAGCATAGACGGTCGTGGCGTATTCGACGGGCAGGTGCAACTCCCAGCCAAGTTCGCCGACGTAGGTCACGCGCAGTGCCATGACCGGGCAGCCTGCGATACCGATGGTGCGCAACGTGCCGAAGGGGAACGCGTCGTTCGACACGTCATCGCGCGTCACAGCCTGTAAAATATCTCGCGCCCGTGGCCCCATCAGCGACAGCACAGCGTTCGTCGATGTGATGTCGAACAACTGGCAATTCGCACCATCCGGGATGTTGCGGCTGATCCAGTCGAAGTCATGCGTGGCATAGCCGGTGCCGGTGACGATGTAGAATTCATCCTCTGCCACCCGACCCACGGTCAAGTCACATTCGATGCCGCCCTTGTCGTTCAGCATTTGGGTGTAGGTCAGGGTGCCGACGGGCTTGTCCACATCATTGGCGCAGATCCAGCCAAGCGCGGCGACGGCGTCGGGCCCCTTCAGCGCGAATTTGGCGAAAGAGGTTTGATCAAACAGCACCGCAGCCTCTCGCGCGGCTTTGTGTTCGCGGCCAACCGCATCAAACCAGTTCTGGCGGCCAAAGCTATAGACATCCTCGGCCGTTTCACCCTTTCCGGAAAACCAGTTCGGGCGTTCCCAGCCGAGCTTTTCGCCAAAGCACGCGCCGTGTGCCTTCAGGTCTTCGTAGAGAGGTGACTTTCGGCACGGGCGGCCCGAGGAATGCTCCTCATGCGGCCAGGCCATTGTGTAGTGCTTGCCGTAGGCCTCAACCGTGCGGGTGCGCACCCAATCGGTGTCAAAATGCGGCCGGCCAAAGCGCCGGATATCGGCGGACCAAAGGTCATAAGGCGGCTCCCCCCCATGCACCCATTCGGCAAGCGCCATGCCAGCCCCGCCGCCCGCCGCGATGCCGAAGGCATTGAACCCCGCGCCGACGTAGAAATTCCGCAGCTCCGGCGCTTCGCCGATGATGAAATTGCCGTCGGGGGTGAAGCTTTCTGGTCCGTTGGTCAGTGTCTTGATCCCGGCGTGTTCCAGCGCGGGGACGCGGCCAAGGGACAGTTCCATCAGTTGTTCAAAATGGTCAAAATTGCTGTCGAGCAGGGTGTAGTGGAAACCCTTTGGAATGCCTTCCACCGCCCACGGGATCGGGTTCGGTTCATAACCGCCCATGACAAGGCCGCCGACCTCCTCCTTGTAGTAAGTAAGGCGATCCGGGTCGCGCAGGGTCGGAAGGTTCGACGGCACGCCATCAAAGGCCTCAGTCACCATGTATTGATGTTCCATTGGAACAAGCGGCACATTGACACCGAACCGGGCAGCAAAATCGCGGGTCCACTGCCCGGCGCAGCAGATCACCTTCTCACATTCGATGCGCCCCTGATCAGTGATAACCGCCTTGATCTGGCCCTTGTCGATTTCGATATCGGTGACTTTCACATCTTCAAAGATGCTTGCCCCCGCCATCCGCGCACCCTTGGCGAGCGCTTGGGTTATGTCGGACGGGTTTGCTTGCCCGTCCGTCGGCATGAAGGCCGCGCCAATCACGTCATCGACCTGCATCAGCGGCCAAAGGTTCTGCGCTTCCTTCGGGGTCAGCAGCTCCATCTCAAGCCCGAAGCTATGGGCGGTGGTTGCTTGCCGCTTCACCTCGGTCCAGCGTTCTTCGGTGCAGGCCAACCGCAGCCCGCCATTCATCTTCCAGCCGGTGCCAAGGCCGGTTTCTTCCTCAATCCGGTTATATAAATCAACGGAGTAGCCGAGAAGCTGCGTGATATTGGCGTTCGACCGTAGCTGCCCCACCAACCCCGCCGCGTGGAACGTTGTGCCCGATGTCAGCTTTTTCCGCTCAAGCAGCACTGTGTCTGTCCAGCCAAGCTTTGCCAGATGATAAGCGGTTGAGCAGCCGACAATCCCGCCGCCGACAATTACGGCCTTCGCTGATGAGGGGAGATCTTTCATAACGCGTGCCTCAGCTGTTCAGGAATTCATCGTGCGCCGCACGAAAGCGGGCGAGGTTTTCGGCGGTGTAAGCCGCATAGTCGAAATCGAGTGTCGAGGTCAGTTCGCTGACCATGCTCCACATCGTTTCCCTCAGCAGCGACGCGCATTTCATCGCCTCATATCGGTGCCGCAGATGGTCGGTGACGGGGGCGTCAAAATACGCCTCCAGCAGCCATTGTTCTTGCGCGGCGGTCAGCTCGTTGTTTGAGGCCAGCCCACCCAGATCGAACAGTGGAGAGTTGAAGCCGGCGTAATCAAAATCGATCAGCCAAAGCCGGTCGCCATCATCAAGCAGGTTCGCCGCCAGCAGGTCATTATGGCCAAACACCATGTCAAACGGCCCCGCCGCCTGTTCCAACGCGTTTCCAATCCCGACGAGTTCCTGCACCAGCGGCCCGTGTGCGGAGCCCTTGTCCGCCAAGGTCGCGCCGTAGTCGCGGATGACGTGGAACACCCAGAAGATCAACGCCGGGCCGCGCAGGTGGTTCGGCACTTCGCGATGGCAGCGCTTCACAAGGTTGAGGATGCGCGGCAGCATATCGGGGTCGCGCACGTCTTCGGGCGCGAGGGTCTTGCTGTCGATAAATTCGAGCACCGTCAGCGCGTGTTCGGCGTGGACCACCGCCGGCGATACACCAGCGGCGTGTGCCGCACGACTGGCGGCGAGTTCATTGAACCGCATCACCTGATGTTCGGGAATATCATCGCCGACGCGGACGACGTATTTGCCGGTCATATCCTCTACCAGATAATTGACATTGGTGATGCCACCTTCCAGCGGAGCCAGCGTGATCGGGTCCTTCCAGATCGGTAAATCCCGAATGCGGTTGAGAATATCAGTCATCGTGCCTTCTCCATCCCAAAGCGGATGCGCGCGCCGCGCGCACTGGCCGAGATCAGCCTGTCCGCGATGATCGCGATGAAGGCGATTGCAAGGCCCGCGACCAGCCCGCGCCCGGTGTCGGCTTTGGTCAGCGCGATATAAACTTCTTGCCCCAGATCACGGGTGCCGACGAGCGCGGTGATGACCAGCATCGACAGCGCCAGCATGATCGTCTGGTTGATGCCCAAAAGGATTTCCGGCAGGGCCATCGGCAAGCGGATCAGGCGCAGAAGTTGGCTGTTGGTGCAGCCCGATACGCGGCCCGCTTCGATCAGGTCTTCGCTGACGCTACGCACCCCATGTGCGGCGTAGCGCACCGCAGGGGCCAGTGCACAAAGGACGATTGCCACCATCGCTGTGAAATCCCCGACCCGGAACAGCATGACGACGGGGATCAGGTAGACGAAGCTTGGCAGTGTTTGCAGCGTGTCGATGAAAACGCCGATCACCTGACCCGCCCGACGGTTAAGTGCTGCGAGAACGCCAAGCGGCACACCGATCAACGTGGCGATAATGACCGACGCGCCGCACAGATAAACCGTCACCATCGCCTTGGCCCAAAGCCCGTTGATAACGATTAGCGCCGACAGAACTCCACAAAGCAGCGCGAGTTTCACGCCGCCCGCACGCCATCCGATCAGCGTCAGCATCGCAATCGCCCACGGCCACGGGATGCCAAGCAACACCCGCTTGATCGGCAGCAGGAACCACGTCAGGAAGAACACTTTGATCGCCTCGAACGTGTCGAAATAGTTGATGTTCAGATAGCGGACGACATCGTCCCAGAACGCGCCCGTGGTGATCGTCTGGCTGTCAGGATAGCTTTGCAGCGCTGGGGCGATCCGACCCAACGCGAAGGTGATAACCAGCAGCCCAAGCACTAGGGTTGTGCGTTTGTGACGGCTAAACCAGTTGTGCCCGGTCGCGGAGGGCACAACCTGCCCGGCCCGCTCCGCGAAGGCTTGGCTTAACCGATCAACCGCAATCGCCAGAACCACAATCGCGATTCCGGCCTCGAACCCGGCGCCGATATCAAGCCGCCGCAACGCCGCGAGCACGTCAAACCCCAGCCCGCCCGCGCCGATCATCGACGCGATAATCACCATGTTCAGCGTCAGCATGATGACCTGATTGACCCCGACCATGATGCTTTTCAGCGCCGATGGCACCAAGATGCGCCACATCAACTGCTGCGGCGTGGATCCGGCCATGCGCCCGAAATCCACGACTTCGGGATCGACGCCTTTCAGGGCGAGCGTGGTGATGCGGATCATCGGCGGGGTCGCGTAGATGATCGTCGCGACAAGCGCGGAGACTGGACCAAAGCCGAACATGAACAGGATCGGCACAAGGTAGGCAAAGATCGGGATCGTCTGCATCAGGTCGAGGATGGGCGACAACACCCGTTCGCCCACTGGATGCCGATACGCCCAGATGCCGATGAGCAGGCCACCCCCTGCACCAATTGGCACGGCGATGATGACGGAGGCGAGCGTGACCATCGCGCTGTCCCACTGCCCGAAGATGGCAAGGTATAGAAAACACCCCCCCACCAGCAGCGCGAGCGGCCAGTCCCGGCAGTAGTGGCCAAGCGCCATGACCGCCGCCGTTACCGTTATCCAACTGATTGCGGGCACGATCACCGTCGCGCTGGAGCCTTGCCCGCTTAGAAATCCGGTCGCGAGGAGCGATACCACGAAGTCATACGGCACCTCAATCATCCACGCGATTGCGCGGGTGATGTCGGTGAAGGCGACCGGGCCAAGTTGTGCGTCTTCAACCAGCCATTTCATCGCGGCGGTAATGTAGTTTTTGAACGGGATCACCCACGCCGACGGGTATTTCACCAACCACCGCATATCGAGCGCCTGCGCGATGTCGCGGCCATAAATCCCCAAGATGAGTGTAACGGCGATCAGCCCCCAAAGAAGCGCGGCGCGATATGTCAGGCGACCGGTCAAGCGCCACCGCCCGAGCCAAAGAGGACTTTCGCGACGGCAATACGGTCGACTGCGCCGATGGTGTTCCCATCCTCATCAATGACCGGAACCGGAGCGTCCGTGCCTATGATCCGTTCCGCCACGTCGGACACACGGGTGCTGGCGGCAAGCGGTTCTCCTGCGCCGGTCAGGGCGGCGTCGGCAACCGCGCCGACAGTTAGAACCTTGCCGCGGGGGATGTGCTTCGTGAACTCCTCAACATAATCCGTCGCGGGGTTCAGCACCAACTCCTCCGGTGTGGCGATCTGGATGATCTCGCCGTCTTTCATGATCGCGATCCGGTCGGCAAGGCGCACGGCCTCGTCGAAATCATGAGTGATGAACACGATTGTCTTGTGAAGCTTGGCCTGAAGCCGCAAAAACTCATCCTGCATCTCGCGCCGGATCAGCGGATCGAGCGCCGAGAATGGTTCATCCAGAAACCACAGATCGGGTTCTGTCACCAGCGACCGTGCGATCCCGACGCGCTGCTGCTGACCGCCGGACAGTTCGCGGGGGTAGTTGTCTTCGCGCCCTTCAAGACCGACCAGATCGACAACCTCGCGCGCCCGGACCGCCGCATCGGGTTTCGCAACGCCTTGCACCGTCAACGGAAACATCACGTTTTGCAGAACTGTCAGATGTGGCAATAGGGCGAAGTGTTGAAACACCATGCCCATCTTGTGACGGCGGAGTTCGATCATCTCTTTGTCGCTGGCGCGCAGAAGGTCGGTGCCTTCGAACAGAACCTCGCCCGCCGTCGGTTCGATCAAGCGGGACAGGCAGCGAACCAGCGTCGATTTCCCCGACCCAGACAGCCCCATGATGACGAAAATCTCGCCCTCGGCGATGTCGAGCTGCGCGTCGCGGACCGCGCCGATCAAACCGGCATCGCGAATGTCATCAGCGGTGGGCTTTGGCTCCCGCTCTAACAATGCGCCGGGGTTTGCGCCGTAAAGCTTCCAGACATTGCGGCAGGACAGTTTGATCGGTTTGGTCATCGGCGCGCGGGTTCCCTATGCGACAGGCGGCTGAAATCCTGCCCCTTTGCGCGGTATCGGCGCGGGGCACTCAACGGCAGGGTAGGTCAAATGAGGGATTTGCCAAAGCCGCCAGGGAACGGCTTTGGCAGGGACAGAGGCGTTATTGACCGATCCAACCGGACCAGCGGTCTTTGTTCGCATCCATCCAGTTCGCAACCACGGCATCGACTTCCATGCCGTCAAGATCGGCGGAACCGACCATCGCGCTCATCTCCTCATTGCTGAGGGTGTAGGCGCCGACGATGTCGTAAGCCCCGGGCCATTTTTCCTGCATACCGGCCCATGCCGCTTTCCAGATCGGACCGCGGGGTTTGCCGCAGTCATAAGCCATGTTCGGGTTAATGCCCCAGGACGGGTCGGAATAACACTCGGGCGTAAAGGCCGGGAATTCGACGAATTCGCCTTCGTATTTTGCCGGGGCCCAATGCGGAACATATACCCAAAGGATGATCGGATCTTCGCGCTGATAGGCGGATTCAAGTTCGGCGAACAGCGCAGCATCGGTGCCTGCATGGACGACCTCAAAGTCAAGCTCCAACGCTTCGACGCGTTCATCGTCAAAGCCGCCCCAAGTCACGGGGCCGCCAACGTAACGTCCGTTTGGGGAGGTTTCCGCAGTCGCGAATTCCTCGGCGCAGTCCTTTAGCGCCTCCCAATTCGGCAGACCGGGACAGCGGTCTTTCATGTAAAGGGGATACCACCACTCCTCAATCGCCATGAGGCCGGTTTCACCGACGTTGACGACTTGGCCCGATGCCGTCGCCTCATCCAGCGCTTCGCGCCCGGTGGTTTCCCAGATTTCCATGGCAAGGTGCAGATCGCCCGTCTTTAGCCCGGCAAATTGCGCGATGTAGTCCGCCTGCACATATTCGACGTTATAGCCAGCCTCTTCCAGAATGCTGCCCATGATCTTCGTGTTGATAAGCTGGCCGGACCAGTCATGCAGCGTCAGCCGGATCGGATCGGTTGATTCCACGTCTGCCGACACCGCAGAGCCCATGAGAAGCGCGATCAATCCAGCGCCCAGGGTCTTGAAATTCCTTGTCATTTTCCACTCCCAATGTTGGTTGATACGGCGCGAATATGTTTTCGCTTATGTTAACCATGCAGTTCGCCCCAGTTTCTGTCAAGAAAAACCACAAAATGCCAAATATACCGACTGATGAGTGCATGATTTCGAGAAGTTGCGTCAAATCACTTGGCTTTTTGTGGCTTTTTCGTATAACAACAAGATCGACATCCGGGGGCAGCGATAGTGATCAGCAGTAAAACCACCAACCAGAGAGAACAGGAAATTCTGCGCGAAATTCGCCTGTCCGGGGGGTCGTGTCGCATCACTTATCTGGCGGAGCGTTTGGGCGTTTCCAACGAAACCGTGCGGCGAAACATCAAATCGCTGGAAGAAAACGCGATTGTTCGAAAAGTGCATGGCGGCGTGCATCTGCGCGACGATTCTCATGAACCGCCGTTGCAAAATCGCATGGATACGCAGGCGGCCACGAAGCAGCGATTGGCCGAAGCGGTGGCGGAAACCATCAGCGACGGGGATTCCGTTTTCCTCGATATCGGGTCGACAACGGCTTATGTGGCCATCGCGCTGAAGCAGCACAGCGACCTGTACGTCGTCACCAATTCGGTTTTCGTCGCGCAGACCCTTTCGACCCGAAACAACAACCGGGTCTTTCTGGCTGGGGGAGAGCTTCGCCCCCATGACGGCGGCGCGTTCGGGGCGGAGGCGCTGGAGTTCATTGGCCGCTTCAACGTCCGGTTCGCGGTGTTTTCGGTCGGCGCGGTCAACGCAGAGCAGGGCTTCATGCTGCACGATCTGGAGGAGGCGAACATCGCCAAGGTCGCGGCCGCGGGTGCGCAGGTGCGGATCGTCGTCGCGGATGCAGAAAAGTTCGGCAAACGCGCCCCGGTCGCGATGGGTGCGTCGCCGTCGGTTGATATCCTGTTCACTGACCAGCAGCCCACCGACGATGTTGCGAAACTGCTGCGGCGTAGTGATACGGAGCTGGTTGTGCTTTCGCCGGACTCGCCAAGCTGATTATCCTGCTGTCGATTTCAGGAGTTCACGCCACGATTTTGCAATTGCAGTATTTTTACACATGCCTCTGGCAAATCACACGCGACGTCACCAATTAGCTGCTTTCCATTCCCGCGCAATAGCGTAGTGTGGGACGGCCCTGTAACAACAGGGCGGGCGCGGTTGCGCCTTGTTATCGACGGAGAAGACCTAAATGACGCCCTTTGCCATCGCAGGCATTCAGATGCACGTCGCCGCATTGCACTCCAACGTCGATGGAATGATCCATCGCCTGGATGTGCTGATGGCGCGGTTCCCGTGGACCCAGATGGTCCTGTTTAGCGAACTGGCACCGTTTGGCCCGCTGACCCGTTATGCCTTGCCGCTGGAAAACGAAACCATCGACAGGTTTCGCGAGGCCGCGAAGAAGCACAACATCTGGCTGATCCCCGGATCGATGTTTGAATCGGCTGAGGACGGAAAGATCTACAACACTTCGTCGGTTATCAACCCGGACGGAGAAATCGTAGCGCGCTATCGCAAGATGTTCCCCTTCCGCCCATATGAAGAGGGCGTGGCCGCTGGAACGGAGTTCTGCGTCTTCGACGTGCCCGAGGTCGGGCGGTTCGGGCTGTCGATCTGTTATGACATCTGGTTCCCCGAAACCACGCGGCAACTGACGAGTCAGGGCGTTGAGGTGTTGCTGCATCCGGTTCTGACCGGCACGACGGACCGCGATGCGGAGCTTGCGATTGCGCGGGCGACGGCGGCACAGTTCCAGTGCTATGTGATTGACGTGAATGGCCTTGGAACCGGGGGTGTCGGACGATCTTGCATTATCGACCCCTCCGCGACGGTGTTGCACCAGTCAGCAGGGCAAGAAGACATGTTCCCCATCGAAGTCGACCTAAGCCAAGTGCGCCGCCAGCGCGAAACCGGGATGAAGGGTCTTGGGCAGGTGTTGAAGAGCTTCCGCGACCGCTCGGTTGATTTCTCGGTTTATGATCGGAACAGCGGGACTGATTCCTACCTGCATCAATTGGGTCCGCTCGAAGTTCCCAAGCAAGGCACCCGCGCCGGTTTGCGTGTTGATGTCGGCACGGAGGAGATTCCGGGTGACAATACCGTCACGGATTTGCATGCTGAAAAAGAACCGGCGCCCGTGGTCGGAAAAATACTGAGCGGCTGACCAAGGCGACCTGTCTGAAGCCCTAGGCAATCTTCGCGAAAGGTTCGGCCGCCACAACAGTGGAGACGAACATGATGCCATCCATGAGCGACTATTACTCTGCGATTCAACTTAGATCAGATCGCTGGAGCACGCTCAGGGAGGCGACAGACAAGATCGCGCGATCCCCGTCCGGCAAGGATGCCGAAAAGACCCGCAAACAGATCAATGAACTTTTCGACTCCCTGTCATTGATCGAGGCGTATTGGGCCTTTCCGGGGATGCAGGCGTTCGATCACGTTCGCCGCCAGTTCGAACACAACAACTTTGAAGACGCAGCATTCGCCGTGCAACGGATTACGCGGGCGCTGACGACCGGCGCCTATCGTCGGCGGCAAGTGCCGCTGGAACGGGACGCCGCCGATCAGGACGACCACGACGACGAAGCGGTCCAGTCGCTTGAAGCGCGGGCGCTGGCCAAGCCGTATTTCGAAGTGATGATCGTCGACAATGTGAATGAGCATCAGGAGCGTTGGCTGAAAAGCAACTTTTCCCGAATGCGGCGGCCCGAAGATCCGTTCCACTACGAACCCGTCGTCGTGCCCAGCCTTCAGGATGCGCTAATCGGTATTCTGTTCAATCACAACATTCAGGCGGTGGTGATCCGCCCCGGTCTGATCCTTGAATCGAAGGTCGAACTGCCGATCCTGACCCGGTATCTGAACCGCGCGGGCGGGATTGAAGCGATTGAAGAACTCGCGCCTGAAAACTATGGCCCGGAACTGTGCCGCCTGATAGGCAGGGTTCGACCAGAGCTTGATGCCTACCTTGTCACCGAACGGTCGGTGGAGGAAATCGCGGGCCTCGACCTCGGTATATGTCGGCGGGTGTTTTACAATCAGGAAGACTTCCTTGAACTGCACCTCAACATCCTGCGAGGGGTTCAGGCGCGGTATAAGACGCCGTTTTTTACGGCTCTCGTCGAATACTCCAAGCAACCGACCGGTGTGTTTCACGCAATGCCGATCAGCCGCGGCAAGTCCATTTCGCGGAGTCATTGGATTCAGGACATGGGCGCGTTTTACGGGCCGAACATCTTTCTTGCCGAAACATCGGCCACTTCGGGCGGGCTGGATAGCTTGCTGGAACCCCACGGCCCGATTAAAGAAGCGCAGGAGCTCGCCAGTCGGGCGTTTGGATCAAAACAGACATTCTTTGCCACGAACGGCACGTCGACCTGCAATAAGATCGTGGTGCAGGCGGTGGTGCGGCCCGGCGATATCGTGCTGGTCGACCGGGATTGCCACAAATCGCATCATTACGGAATGGTGTTGGCAGGCGCGCAGGTCGTTTACCTCGATAGCTATCCGCTGAACGAATATTCTATGTATGGCGCGGTGCCGCTGCGCGAGATCAAGCACCAACTGCTGCAATTGAAGGCAACTGGCAAGCTGGACCGTGTTCGGATGCTGCTGCTGACGAACTGCACCTTTGACGGCGTTGTTTATAACGTCGAGCGGGTGATGGAAGAATGCCTCGCCATCAAGCCCGACCTCGTGTTCTTGTGGGACGAGGCGTGGTTCGCCTTCGCCCGATTTGGCCCGACCTATCGCCAACGCACCGGGATGAACGCGGCGAATACGTTGCGTGAACGCCTGCGGTCCGACGCCCACGCCAAAGCCTACGCGGCGCAGCAGAAAAAGCTTGAGAATGCGGATGAGGAGACGCTGCTTTCAACCCGCCTGATCCCGCCGCCAAATGCGCGGGTTCGGGTTTACGCAACGCAATCGACCCACAAAACGCTGACCTCGCTGCGGCAGGGGTCGATGGTTCACGTCAATGATCAGGATTTCAAAGGCGAGGTCGAGGCGAGCTTTCACGAAGCCTATATGACGCACACGTCGACTTCGCCGAACTACCAGATCATCGCGTCGCTTGACGTCGGGCGGCGACAGGTCGAACTGGAAGGGTTCGAATTCGTCCAGCGCCAGCTAGAGGCGGCGATGTCGATGCGGCGCGCGATATCGACCCATCCTTTGCTTCAGAAATACTTCAAAGTGCTGACCGCCGGCGACATGATCCCAGAGGATTATCGCGAAAGCGGAGTGGAAAGCTACTACGACCCCGAACAGGGCTGGACGGATATCTGGGACTGTTGGGAAAAGGATGAATTCGTTCTCGACGCGACGCGGGTGACGCTTGCGGTGGGTGGCACGGGCTGGGACGGTGATACGTTCAAGACCGATATCCTGATGGATAAATACGGCATCCAGATCAATAAGACGTCGCGCAACACCGTTTTGTTCATGACCAATATCGGCACGACACGATCCTCGGTCGCCTATCTGATCGAGGTTCTGGTCGAGATTGCGAAGGATCTTGATGATCTTCTTGATGACGCATCGAAAATGGAGCGGCGCGGGTTTGAAAATCGGGTGAACAACCTGATGCACAATCTGCCGCCGCTGCCGGATTTCAGCCGCTTCCACGACGCCTTCCGCACCGATGCGAAGACGATGGAGGGCGACATCCGATCCGCGTTCTTCCTTAGCTACGATGAGAACAACTGCGACTATCTGGAACTTGACGGGTCGGTCAAAGCGGCGATGCAGGAGGGGGGCGATGTTGTCTCCGCCTCCTTCATTATTCCCTACCCGCCGGGGTTCCCGATACTGGTGCCAGGACAAGTGGTAAGCGAGGAAATTCTCGCCTTCATGCGTGCGCTCGACGTGAGCGAAATCCACGGCTACCGCGACGACCTGGGCCTGCGGGTCTTTACCAAAGAAGCGCTCAAACAACAGGCCAAGGCAAACGCTGCCCGGTTGAAGCTGAACGCCGAGCGCAACAAATAAACAGAGAGGACAAGATGACGAAATCGGTATTGAAGAATATCTCTGAGATTCGCCGCCATTTTCACCGGAACGAGGATCCGATCTACTTCATCTCTGCGACAAACTTCAATCTGCTGGGATTGGACGAGTGGTGTAAAAATTTCAAGTATATCTGCTACATAGATTGTTATGACGGAAAGCATCCGAATGTGTTCTGCCCGTCTGAACAACCCCACGCTGAGTTCCAGTCGATCGAAGACATCAACAACTACCTGCTTCAGCACAAGGAAGTCATCGACCTGATAAAGCGGCGGGGCGGCAAGCCAAAATTCGTGTTCCTGATGTTCGACGAGGAGACAGAGCGGCTGTCAAAGGAACTGGGCGCGGAGGTGTGGTTCCCGAAAGCCAAGCTGCGCACCAATATGGACAACAAGATCGAAACCGTGCGGATCGGCAACAAGGCGGGCGTGCCGTCGGTGCCGAATGTGCTGGCAGAGGTGAAGGACTACGCGGACCTGCGCAAGACATGCGAGAAGGCCAAGATCGGGCATGACCTCGTGCTGCAATCGGCGTTCGGCGACAGCGGGCACACCACGTTCTTCATCAAGTCCGAGGCCGATTTCCGGCGGCATGAGCATGAGATCGTCGGAGAGGGCGAGATCAAGATCATGAAGCGCATCGATTGCCGGGGATCGGCGATCGAGGCTTGCGCGACGAAGGAAGGCACCATCGTCGGCCCCTTAATGACCGAACTCGTCGGGTTCAAGGAACTGACCCCTTATCGAGGCGGCTGGTGCGGGAACGAGATTTTCTCGACCGCTTTCCCGCCGAAGGTCCGGCAGAAGGCGCGGGAACTGACCTTCAAGTTCGGTGAGCAACTGCGCAAGGAAGGGTATCGCGGGTATTTCGAACTCGACTTCCTGATCGACAAGAAGACTGGCGATATCTGGCTGGGCGAACTGAACCCCCGCATCACTGGCGCGTCCTCAATGACCAATCACGCGGCCTTCGCCCATGCGGACGCGCCGCTGTTCCTGTTCCACCTGCTTGAATTCTCGAAGAAGAAATTCAACCTCGATGTGGCCGAGCTGAACGGCCGCTGGGCGGACCCGAGCATGATCGATAGCTGGTCGCAGATGGTTATCAAACATACGGACGATACCGTCGACATCGCGACTGATGTGCCAGAAACCGGCATCTACAAGATGAAAGAGGACGGCTCCGTTGTCTTTGACCGCTTCGACTATCACCGCCGCGCTGTGGAGTCCGAGAATGAAGCGTTCTTCCTGCGCATCCTGCAGCCGGGCGATTACCGCTATGAGGGGGCGGATATCGGCATTCTCGTGACGCGGGGCCGTTCGATGACGCCGGGTTTCAAGTTGAACGAACGCGGAAAACGGTGGATACACGGCATCAAGCAGGGCGTGGCCGCAAAGCCATTGCCCGTGGTCGAAGCCGGGCCGGCGCTGTCTGATCCGGCGTTCAAGATTCTCTGACCTCTGACGCATCCGCGTGAAGGATTCTGATGCAGCTTCTTTGGCGCGCCATAAATGAACCGACCCCCGGCCCGAAATGGGCCGGGATATTTCAGGAATACTGGCCAGACTATCATCGCTGGTGGCTGAAGGCAGGGGCCGAGGCCCGCCCGACCTATTGGGATAGCCTGCAAGCGCTGAACACCCACATGCCGGAACTTGTGCCGCTTTACGAACAACTGTGCGAGTTGTCGGGCGGATCGGACCACGCTGCGCGGTTCCTCAGCTTTTACTGCCCGCCGCCCTACCTGTCCGGCTGTTCGCAGGCGATCTGGCCGGGGAAAGAACCGGTGCTGGTTCGTAATTATGACTATCATCCCAAGGCGTTTGACAGCCTGATCCTGCGGACCGAATGGCAAGGCCGGAAAATCGTCGGGACAAGCGATGGATTGTGGGGCTTGGTCGACGGCATGAATGATGCGGGGCTTGCGGTGTCGTTGACCTTCGGCGGGCGGCGCGTGGTTGGTGACGGGTTCGGCGTGCCGCTGATCCTTCGCTACGTGCTGCAAACCTGCGAAACGGCCGAGGAAGCGGGCGAAGCGCTCGCGCGAGTGCCGACACACATGAGCTATAACGTCACTGTGGTGGATGCAAAGCGCAGGTTTCTGACCGCGCTCATGGCACCGGATCGTCCGACGCAAATCACCCATGCGGCGGTGGCGACGAACCATCAGGAAAAGGTCGAATGGGCCAGCCACGCCCGTTTCACCGCGACGGTTGAACGCGAACGGTTCCTGCTGCAACGCCTGACCCTACATGTGGAACCGGAAGAAAAATTCGTCAGCGCGTTCCTGAAACCACCGCTTTATTCCTCGGCCTTCAACGAAGGGTTTGGCACGCTTTATACTGCGGTCTATCGGCCAAGGCTTGGCCAGATGGAGATCAAATGGCCGAAGGCGACGTGGCAGCTTGACCTCAATGATTTTGAGGAAGGCCAGCGCGCGATCTACACGCCGGAGCTTGAGCGACCCTAGCCGGCTGCCCGTGGGTGTTGCAGTGCCGCGACCAAAGCCTCGGGGCTTGGGCGGGCGAGTTTATTCATCAGATGTAGAACCGTCCGGCGGCATTCGGACCCGGCCCAACCCTCCAGCGCGAAATCGGCGGCGGCGGGGTGGCGCAGCAGGATGCGGCGCCAGTTGTGCAGGATCAACGTGCGCAGGATCGTCTGTTCGATCAGGGTGCTTTGCCGGATGCTGCGCAGGTTGCGCGTGATGCCTTTCAGCAGTGCATCAAGTTCCTCATAGGCCGTGACGATCTCTGGCGGTGCGATTTTGTCCCTGACCCAACCCACGTCAGACAACACACTTAGCGATCCCACAAAGGCGTTGGGCGGGGCGGGGTGAGGGCGGATCGGCAGCAGATAGGTGTTGCCAGACACCGCAATCGCATCATGCAGCGGGCCGTTTGCCGCGTCGCCTGCGCTATGTGGGGCGGTAATGATGATGTGCCAGTCGGCGGGCTTTTCCGGTGCCGCGCCATAAACACGGTGGCGCACCGCGTTGGTTTGCTGGCGGCCAAAATCGGTGAGGGCGTATAGGCTGACCCGCCCAATTTTGCTGGTTTCGATCCAGCCATCCTTACGCAAACGGTGAAGCGCGACGCGCAGGGCTTCGGGCTTGATCCCGATAGGCTGCACGAGTGCGGCCAGAACCGGACCTATCAGGTGAGTTTTCGGAGCGGCGGCGAGGTCGCCGAAGAACGTCACAAGGACAGACCAGACCTTCAGCGTGCTGTGGTCTTTCAGGTCGTTGATTGCCGCAAGGGCGCGATCATTTCCTTGGGTCATATCCGTAGGTTACAGAGTATCGCAGATATGCTCTAGCCCAAAGGGGGGCGAGCGTGCGCCCGCCGCCGGTATCAGGCCGGCGGCGGGCGAATTTTTGGGGCCGTCAGACGCGCTTGAAATAGCGTGTCCGCAGCAAAACGCGGCTGTCCTGGCTATCGACCATTTGCACCCGTGCTTCGGGCGAAAAGGTATAGCGCCGCCCCGTATAGCTGCCACGCACCGTAAAGGAATTGCCGCCGACATAGCCGATGCGCACATCGGTCGTGGGCAGTTCTTTCGGAATGACGGGCGGGGGGCCTGTGTCAATTGACCAAGGCATCTCCGCTCTCAGATCTCCGCAACATCCCATTTTTCTGTTCTCCTTCAATCAAAATTGGTTCTTCTGAGCGTTCTTCCAACAGGATCGCCGCGCCGGACAGGGCAAGCCACAAAACGACGTGCATGTGCCAGGCGGCGTCGATCACGAAAGCAAACGGTATGGCCACCCAAAGCGACAGGCATTTGAAGCAATCCATCAAATGCCCGACCCAACTGCGGCCAGCGGCAATTCTAAGGTAGATGACCACGTTCCATGGTCCGTCCTCTTTCGCGATCAGGTGCGTGACGCGCCAGACCGCGAAAACTGCCAGTAGTATGATTAACCAATCGGCCATTGTGCCCTCTGCTTTCTGTCGGAACTCTCAAGTGAAACGCTGTGGGCCAGCGAAGGCCCACAGCGATTTTGCATAGATGCCTCAGGCATCACGGTCCGGAAGTTCCAGAGTTGTCGTAACGCGGATCGTCCGCGTTCCATCCCGGCCGACCTCTGACGACGACCGGAGGTCGGCCGAAAGGGGGTCACTTTGGTTGGGCAGGTCTGGAAGCTCTCCGTCGATGTCCGTCGCACCACCGAGGTCGAGTTCCAGCTCTGGTTCGTCGATGTCCGGCGGTTCGGGCAGATCGATGTCGATCATATCCGGTTCTCCGGGCTCATCCAGATCGTCCTCCTCAAGCCCACCAAGCATATCGACGTCGGGATCGATATCCTCAAGGGCGGCAGCAATATCGGAGTCAGGGTCATCGATCAGATCGTCGAAATCGTCCCCGAGGTCGCCACCAAGCCCATCATCCGGGGTGTCCGGATCGTCCGGAAGCGGAGGCTCCGGCATATCGGGCATATCGGGTTCGGGCGGCTCCGGCAGATCGTCGATGTCGTCGAACTCGTCCATGGCGGGGGCGCCGCCATCCGGCGCCCCCAGTTCTTCCAGTTCCGCTTCTGCCAAGGCTGCCAGTTCAGGCAAGTCACCCTCAGCGGCAAGCGGGTCGTCCATCCATTCAGGATTTGTCATGGTATTTCTCCTTTTCACCACTGATCACTGGCAGTTACGCGCGGCGTATGTGTAGCGTTCACACAACCGCTTATCTTGCGCGCTCTGCGTGATCCGATACCGGCAGCAGTAGTAGGCTGCGTAGTAACGGTACGAGAGGCACAGATGCTGCTTCTTGCGGGATTTCTGGTACATGCAGGCATAGGCCATCGCATGATACCGGTAGCAGAGGCAGCGCGTCGCCGGCTTCTTGTCGATCGTGAACTGGCAGCAATAGAACGCGGCCAAATAACGATAGTAGAGGCACAGATACTTGCGATCCTGCGTTTCCGCGTATTTGCAGCGGTAGTAGGCCGCATAGTAACGCAGGCATCTGCAGCGGTTCTCAAGCTTCTTGTCGATGCCGTAGAGGCAGCAGAAATACGCCCCGATGTACCGGTAGTAGAGGCACTGGTACTTACGTTCCCGTGTCTTCTGGTACATGCAGTTGTAGTAGTTGGCGTAGAAGCGGTTGCAGAGGCACTTGTCCTGCGGGTTCTGCGTCACCCGGAAGCGGCAGCAATGGAAGGCCGCCATGTACCGGTAGTAATGGCACAGGTGATCGCGGTTCTGCGACTGCTGATAGAGGCAGCGATAGTAGGCCGCATAGTAGCGATAGCAGTTGCACAGATACTGACGTTTCTGCGTTTTCTGATACCGGCAACAGTTCCACGCCGCGACGTAGCGATAGTAGATACAGAGATACCGCTTGTTCTGCGTTTCCCTATACTTCTTCAGCGCATCGCGGGCCGCCTTGCGATACCGTTCGCACGGATCCTGACAGACACGATCATACGCGGCTTTGGCCTGAATGATGCCAGAGCCGGAGTGTTGATCCCATCCGGCGGCTCCGATATCTCGGGCCGTTGCCTTGAAGACCGATTTGATCGCCGCTTGCGTCAGGCTTTGGTTACACTGCTTCAACAGCGCCACAACACCTGCCGCGATTGGACAGGCGGCAGAGGTGCCGGTGTCACAGCCGAAGAAGCCGGTGAAGTGCGAGATCGAACAGAAATCAGGCTTGTGCGCGCCCATCGAGGATGGACCCTGACTGCTGTAGCCAACCAGCTTGTTCTGGATATTGGCTGCACCGACGGTCATCACGGCCGGATGGCCGTTCGCGCCCCAGATGCTCTTGCCCGGTCCGTTGTCGTTTCCGCAACGACCCGAGGGGCATCCTTCGCCACAGTTGCCTGCGGCAAACAGCACGATGATCCCTTCGTTGATTGCCTCAACGACCTTCCGCGTGAACGGATGGTTCGGGTTGGTCGCATAGTCCGGGTCCCATGACTTCTGGTAGATACCCCAGCTGTTTGTCATGATCTGCGGCGTGCCGTTTGCGCGATACTTGTTGATCGCCCATTGATACCCCGCCAAAGCGGCGGCCATCGTGCCAGCCATCGAACCAGACGCGATGCGGATGTCGTAAATCCGTGCCTCCGGAGCCATGCCAAGAACGTCGGTCGACACCATGTTGCCGTGCCACCCCCAGCTTACGCCGGTTGTGCCCCAGCTTGCCGCTGGCCACCCGTCAACGACGCGCGGGATCAGCTTGTTCGGCCAGTTGGGATTGCTGGTATCGGCAGAGTTGATCGGACGTCCCTGCGCCGTGATACCGCCATCAACACAGGCCACATACATGCCCTGTCCGCGGTGGCCATTGGCCCAGATTTGATCGACACCCAGATATTGCGCGACCTGCGCAAGCGAGCCTTTGGAGCACGCCGCCGTCCCGTGATCGCAATCACACGGGGGAATCGGACAGTCTCCGGGGGCTTGGGATGGCGTCACGAAGGGTTCGAACTCGCCGGACGGTCCGTCACTGAAAGGGGCGATTTCGGCGTTCAGCCATACCCCCAGCACGTTGTCCTGCTTTTCAAGCGCCTTCATGTCGCCCTTTTCGACGGTGCCAAGAACAAACACGCTCTCCTGCCCCGCATTTTCAAGTTCTGCACTGATACTGCTGTCTTCGGCTGTGCCGGCCGGCACAGGTTCGTACTCTTGGTCCAGCGTAAAGCTACTCACGTTTAGCTGCGCTGCTTCATTCATCGTCGCAGAGGGCGCTTGGTCTTGCGCGACCCTCATTTCCACGATGACCTGAACTTTGGTTTCTCCGGCACCACCACCGGATTTCTTCTCAGCCATTTTCAATCTCCAAGATCAAATGTTGGCCGTCCCTGACAATCGCGAAACCCGCCGGGAAAATACGCCGACAGACACCGCGAAAACGGCCTGATTTATGCTCGATACTGCCAAGTCATTGAAAACATGCGGAAACGTAATCTTCCGAAGCGGTTTTCTGGTCGTTGATGACCCCGCATACTCAGACAATAAAAATGTGAAACGGCGGGGTTTTGTGTGCTGAATGCCAAGCTGTTGTTCTAAAAAAGCAATCAGCGAAAATGTGTTCTACTAATCCTTAGATTGTATCAAAAATCGCGATTCCTCTCAAGCCAGAGTCCGGTTTGGGCGATGTCTGCCCGGCGGAAAGTGGCGCACCCCGACGCTGTGATCGGTCGAGTGTCACCTGCCGAATCAAACATCGGGGTGCGCAAGAGGAAGCATCCGGGATTCGCGTCATCACAGACCCAACCGACCATCATTCAGCCGACTAACGATGCGATGACGTTAGGTAAGCTAGGGTGATTCTGCATTTGGATGTGATGCAGTCATTCCTTGGTGGGGGAATCGGATATTTCTAGAGTGAGTGGATTTAAGCAAGATTTTGATGATACAACTGGGAGGTGTTTTTTCCCAGGCCGACGTTTTAAAGACCGAACCAGATCAGGAAACGCATTGTCCGCATCGCATCCAAATGCACCAACCTCCGAAAAAATAACGGATGTTTCGCCACCTGAAACAGGCGGCGTGCGGAAGACACCCCTTTCAAAACTCTACGTTCTCGGGCCGCTTGGACTTATCGCCAACGATGGTCGGTCGCTGACCCCACGGGGTAAGAAAGCGCAGGGTTTGCTGGCGCTTCTGGCACTTGCCCCGCGCGGGCAACGCACGCGCGTCTGGCTGCGCGACAAACTATGGAGTGAGAGCGACGAGAAGAAATCCTCCTCCTCGCTCCGGCAGACTGTTTTCGAGATCAAGAAAGATCTCGGAGAGTTTGCGGATTACATTTTGCAAATCGACCGCCATTCGATCGGGCTGAAGCTGAACAATCTGTGGATTGATCTTCATGCGGTGAAGGAAAACCTCGACGTTTGTGGTGAGCTTGGCGTGACACCGGAAACGGAGCTGCTGGAAGGTTGCGATGTTGCGGATGAGGAATTCGAACAATGGCTGTCTATGGAGCGGCAGATCTGGGCGGATATCGCGGACGAAATCCCCGAAAAGGCCATACGCCCCGGACAGGTCACAAGCCGCGGCGAACGAGGAAACTTGCCGGCTGTTAGCGACAAAGGCGAGCTTCTGTCACCGATCTACAGCCTTGGGTTCCTGCCGAATATCCAGCATGGCTGCGATGAATATACCCAACACGTTGCAGACTACGTGCTGGAAGGGGTCGCGAAGAACCTGAAGGAATTTCAGCCGATCCAGATTTTCGATTTTAGGGATTCGACTGAGCATAGTTCGAACCTGACCAACGCCTGTGAAACCGAATACTTCGTGCGCGTCCGCGCGATGCAGGTCCAGCGACAGATTACGCTGACGCTGTTCCTTTACAAAACTTCGCAGATGTCGCTGGAATGGAGCCAGACGATCCAGATGGGCGTCGATGAGCTGCTGTCCCAGGATTTTCCGGTCCTTGCCGGTTTCATCTCGCAAAACGTGGATCGGCTGGCAAAGTCGGTGTTCGAGGACCGCCCGTTCCAGAACGACCCGGCAGTCGCGGCGCGGCGCGCTGGCTATACCGCGCTGAACCTGATGTTCAAACTAGACGAAACCGCGTTATTGAATTCCTGCGATCTGTTGGAAACCGCGCACCAAAAATCACCGAGTTCGATTTATCCTGCGCTGCAATCCTACGTGACGTCTTTCCTGACCGGCGAAAATCTGGGTGAGTTGAAATCAGACGCCGCCATACAGACCCGCGAAATCGTGAAATCGACGCTGGAAGGAAACCCGTTCAACAGCATCGCGCTCGCCTGTCTGAGCCATGTGATGGGTTATGTTTTCCGTGACCACGATCTGGCGCATGAATTGATCGAACGCGCGATCAAGCTAAACGATTCACAGGCGTTCGTGTGGGACCATCTGGCGCTGCACAAAATCTACACCGGTGACTTTGAGGCGGCGTATGAAGCCGCGCGGAAGGCTGTCTATATCGGCGCTTACAGTCCGATCAGCTACAGCTATGACACGACGCTTTCGATGGCCGCGACGATGGTTGGCAAGCATGGCGAAGCGATTGTGGCTGGGCAAAACGCGCTTGGCAAACAGCCGCGCTTTGCAGCGGCGATGCGCTATCTGATTGCCAATTTGGGGCACGCCGGGCGGTTTGAGGAAGCGCAGGAAATTTACTCGAAGCTATTGAAGGTCGATCCTGATTTTGCCGACCGACAGGTGCAACAGGAACGGTTTAGACTTACAGATACATTTGCGGAAGATCTTGTTCTTAAAGGGATAAGTGAAGCCGAATCCTGAGGGGAGGGATTGATGGCCGACACCACGATTTTGTCAGAACACCGGTTTACTGTCACGACCATGGGACTGAGTCTTGGCGATGCCGATGCGCCGCAGGGCATTGGACCCGATGCAACCGGCGCGGGGGCGCAAGGGGGTGGAACGCTGGTTTCGCTGCTTGCGCTGAACCGTAATCGGAACCGCAATCGCAACAGAAATCGGAACCGCAGCCAGAACCGCAATCGCAATCGCAACCGCGGGTTTGCGGAGCAAGGAGGCGGGGGCGGGATTCAGGAACCGTGGGAAGAACGGGAAATTCTGCACGAACTGATCAACGATTGGGACGATCTGCCCCTGCCACCGCCGCCGACGATGGACCAGTTGCGGGTGGAATGTCAGGAACTGCTGCGAAAGCAGTATCTGCTGTCGCAGCCCGAACACATCACCCGGCGCGAAGAAATCCTGATTGAAAGCCAGCTTGAACTGTCGCGGTATCTTCGCCCGCTGAATATCGAAGAACAGGGCGGTTATGACGCGACGATTGGCCTGATCCTGACGGTTCTGGCGCTGACGGATGAAATTGGCCTGCGCTACAAGCACCGGTTCAACCTGCTGCGTCCTAATCAGGTGGAACCCCGGCTGCGCCCGTTCCTCGCCAACCCGTCGCATGCGTCTTATCCCAGCAATCATTCGTTCCAGTCGTTTTCGGTGGCATTCGTGATGTCGCGCCTGCTGCCCGAACATCCCGGAAGCTCTGAGATGTTTCGAAGTGCAAGACGGATTGCAGAGAATCGGGAATGGGCCGGGGTGCACTATGCCTCGGACACACGGGCGGGGCATGATCTGGCGCGGATGGTCGCGCCGGTGCTGGAAAAAGTCTGCCGCAAGCAGATGCTGGCCGCGCAATATGAATGGTACTGATGGGGGGTTTGGGGATGACTAACGGAATAGGAACCGGACGAGAAGTTTATTCAGACTACGACGCGCTTTGGCATCTGGTCTGCATGGGCGTCATTGACGGCGACCACGCAGCCGCCAGTGGGGCAACGGCGGTCGCCAAGGGTGCGACGACACGGGTTGCGATGATCGACACGTCTGTCGCCGTCGATCATCCGAACCTTGCCGTCGCGATCAACCGCGATCTGGCGTTCGATGTCTTTTCGACCCGGCTGGGCGCGTTTCCCTACCGCACGGCGCAGAACGGTGACACGACCGGTCTGCTTGGCGCGATCGAGATCAACGGATCGACCCAGGTGGCCGAAGACCTGCCGGAGGTTGCAAAAATCCTCGCCGAACTGATTGACCGCCTGTCCGCGAGCGAACAGACCCGAATCGACGGTATCTCGCCCGCCGTGATGCCCGAATTTTCGGGCCACGGAACCGCGATCGCGGGCCTCATCGGTGCGCGACCGACAACCCAACCGTTGTCCGTCGATACCAGCAAGACAATCCCGCTACCCTATCGCGGGGTCGACCCGGATTGCGAGATCGTTCCGATCTCGACCAATTTCGACCTTGATCCCGAAGTGCTGATCGTCGCTTTCCTGTACGCGGAGCTGATCGACGCCGATGTGGTGGTTCTGCCCCGGATCATCCCTGATCCCGATCGCACGACGCCCGAGCTTCGACATACGAAGGTGGGGGAAAAGACGCTCGATACCCTCGTGTCGCCCGATACGCAGACGGACTATCACAAAACGCTTTGGGCTGAGCTAGCGCAGCTTATCATCAACGTGTCGATGAACCGGCCCGTCGTGTGCGCCGGTGGCAATGCGAATGAGCGTGACGGGATCTATCCCGCGAACCTTGCCAATGACGGGAACGGCATCATTGCCGTCGGGGCCGTCAACGCAAAGGGATACCGCAGCGGTTTCAGCGCGATGAGCAACCCGACCGTCGTTGCCCCCAGCAACGACAGCGAGGTCTTCGACGTTGGCGAAGTGCGCCTTGACGATCAGCGGCACGACTATTCCCCAAAAGGTGTGCCGTCCAAAAACGAGAATTACAAATTCTCCCATTTCGATGTGATTTCAACCGATGTGCCGGGCGTTTACGGCTATTCACGCAGCCCGTTTCGCAGCAGCGAACCAGACCTGAGCGTGCGCGAATTCGGATCGTATTATTGCCGGTTCGGCGGCACCTCGGCGTCGTCTGCCTTGGTTGCTGGGTATCTGGCGTTGGGGCAGTCATCCGGTGCCGTCGGTAAATCCGCAGACGGCTTGGAGAAAAAAGCGTGGTTGTTGTCGCGCTGCGCGACGGTCACGCTGGACGACGGCGAATTTCTGTGCCCCGCGTGGGGCGGAGAGGTTGTTTTCCCGCACGAGGCATAAGCCCTTCAGGCCTTGCGGTTTCGATTTGAACACTTAGGCTCCGATTGCGAAAGGGGCCGCCGCGACCATGCTGAATGCCACACCCGAAATGTCTGTGACAAACCCGCTGGACGCTTTGCTGGCGGCCGACGGTGCTGGCGTTCTGGCGATCGTTGTTGACGTCCTCGGCCCATCTTACCGCCCCGTCGGCGCGTTCATGGCGATCCTGGAAGATGGGTCGCGCGTCGGGTCATTATCCTCCGGGTGTATCGAAGCGGATCTGGCCATTCATGCGCAGACAGCACTGACGGATGGCGGGCCGACATCAGTTCGTTATGGCGCCGGATCACCCTTTGTCGATATCGCGCTGCCCTGTGGGGGCGGGCTGGAAATCCTGCTTGTCCCGCGACCGGATAAGGTGGTGTTGCAACAGGTGGTCGAACGGCGCGATGCGCGGGTTCTCTGCACGCTTACGATTGATACGAACAGCGGCGCGCTCCGCGTGGCCGATGAAGGGCAGACCGGCCCTGACGGAGTTTTGTTCCACGTCCGCTTGCTGCCCCCCGTGCGGTTCTTCGTCTTTGGGAAAGGCCCGGAGGCGAGCACCTTCGCGGCCTTGGTGCAGTCTGCCGGGTATCCCAATCTGCTTGCCTCGCCGGATGTCGAGACGTTGGAGGCTGCTGAACGCGCCGGATGCGAAACGCGGCATCTGATCAAGCCTGACTATCCGCCCGCGCTGATCCCCGATCCGCGCACCGCGATTGTTTTGTTTTTTCACGACCACGAATGGGAACCGCCGATCCTTCACGCCGCATTGAAAACGGATGCGTTCTACATCGGCGCTCAGGGCAGCCAACGCGCGCGAGATGCGCGGCACGCGGCGTTGCACGAAATGGGGGTTGATGATGCGGGGCTGGAGCGTTTGCACGGCCCGATCGGGTTGATCCCTTCGGCGCGCGATCCCAAAACGCTCGCGATTTCGGTGTTGGCAGAGGTTGTGGCCAAGGCGATGGTCGCCGGGGAATGACGACGATTGGCATCGTTCTGGCTGCAGGGCGATCCTCGCGGTTCGGCGAGGCCGACAAGCTATCCGCGACATTTCATGGCGCACCTCTCGCGCATTATGCCGCCGTTGCGATGCTCGGGGCGGCGGTCGATCATCGAATTGTGGTGGTGAGGCCCGCGGTCGATCGGTTTGATGGCTTCGATATCGTGTATGCGCCCGAAGGTGCCCCGCAATCTGAAAGCTTAAAACACGGCGTCCGTCGAGCAATCGCCATTGGCGCGGATCGCATTGTCATCACACTTGCCGATATGCCGCTGGTCAACGCGGCGTTGATTGATGCGGTTGTCAAACGGGCGGGCACGGACGGGACAGCGGCCGCGACGGATGGCGACCGGCGCGCACCGCCTGCGTGTTTTCCGGCGTCCGCGTTCCCTGCGCTTCTGGCGCTCGACGGGGATCGGGGGGCAGGGCAGCTACTGGCGACTCTGCCCGATGGCGCGCTGGTTTCGGTCACCGAACAGGAACTGGCCGACGTCGACACGCCTGCCGATCTCGTGGCGCTCGAACGGGCACTCGGCGGCTAGGCGTCACACCCCAAGATACTGGTGAATCTTCGTCTGATCTTCGCGTAGCGATTGGGCCGTCACAGTCTCGGCACTCAGGCCGTGTTCGATGAAGGCGACATGGTTGGCAATCGATAGCACCGCATCAACGCGTTGTTCCACCAGCACGATGGCAACGCCGTCATCGCGCATTCGGATCACCACCTGCCGGATCGTTTCAATCATCGTCGGTTGCAGCCCCTCGGTCGGTTCATCCAGCAAAAGCACGCGTGGACGCAGGCACAGCGCGCGGGCGGTGGCGAGCATCTGCTGCTCTCCCCCCGACAGCGTGGCGGCGCGTTGCTTTAACCGTTCCCCGAGCCGCGGAAAAATGTCGAGAACCCAATCCCGCGTCGCCCGGTCCGCCTTACACGTCATCAGGCCCATTTCGATGTTTTCCGCGACCGTCAGATCGGGAAACAAGCGCCGTCCTTGCGGGACGTAACCGATACGCTTGCGCGGCACCTCATGCGCGGGCAGCGTGCCGATGTCTTCGCCGTCAAGCGTGATCCGCCCGGACTGGGCCGGCAACAACCCCATGATCGCCTTCAGTGTCGTGGTTTTGCCCGCCCCATTGCGCCCAACAAGGCACAGGATTTCGCCGGGCCGCGCTTCAAGCGATATGCCGAACAGCACCTTCACTTGCCCGTAGGCGGCGTGGATATCCTTAACCTTCAGCATCGTCAGTTCCAAGATAGGCGGCCTGCACCGCCGGGTTATCGCGAATTTCGTCGGGTGTGCCGCGGGCCAGAACTTCGCCCGCATCAAGGACGGTGATTAGGTCAGCCGTCGCCATAACGACGTCCATGTTATGTTCGATCAGCAGGATTGTGATCGTGTCCGCAAGCGATTTGATCAGCGTGATAAAGTCCTGGATTTCGCTTTCCGCGAGCCCTTGGGTCGGCTCATCCAGAATGAACAGGCGGGGGTCTTGTGCAAGCCCCATCGCGATTTCGAGGATGCGTTGGTGTCCGTAGCTAAGCGTGCCTGCGATCTGGTTCGCAAGGCTGCTCAGGCCGACGCGATCAAGAACATCTGCCACTTTGGCATTCACCGCCTTTGCGTCCCGCCCCAAGCGTCGCCGCGCGGCAAGGGCGACGTTTTCGTGGACGGACAACCCTGCAAAGACTGACGTGATCTGGAACGTATATGCAATGCCAAGTGCGATGCGTTTGTGGGCGGGCAGGCGGCTGACGTCCTGCCCGTCAAAAAACACGGTGCCGCGGGTTGCCTCGATCCGCCCGCTCAGCATACCGACAAAGGTGGATTTTCCCGCCCCATTCGGGCCGATCAGGGCCATGATGCGACCTTCGGGCAGTTCAAAGTCGATCCCGGCATTGGCGGTAATCCCGCCATATGTCTTGGTCAGATCGGTGGTCGATAGGATCGTCATGGCAGCCACGGGCAGAGCCGTTTGCGGATTTCCCCCGCCAACCCTTGCGGCGCGAACAAGGTGAGCAGCACCAGCGCAACCCCCGCGACCAGCATATAGGCGGTGGTGAGAGAACTTGAGTAATCGATCAGGTAGAACATGAAGATTACGCCGATCAGTGGGCCAATCGTTGTGCCAGCCCCTCCAAGCAACACCCAAAGCAGCGGAAAGATCGAATACTGGACCGTCGCGAATGTGGCCCCGGTATAGCCGAACAGCAGGGCATAAGCGGCGCCCGACGCGCCGGAGATTGTGCCCGACAGCATCACCGCCTTCACCTTATGGCGCACAGTGTCATAACCAAGCATCGACGCGCGTTCCTCATTCTCGCGGATCGCGATGAGGGTGCGCCCGAACGGGGACCGGACGAGGTAGCTGGTCAGCAAAAAGCACACCGAAAACAGGATAAGGGCGGCGAAGTACCGCTCGGTCGCACCTGTCAGGCTGATTCCTGCAAACACGCGTTCGGCCTGCTGGATCACAAAACCTTCGTCCCCCCGCGTGTAGGTGCCGAAGTAAAGGATCGTTAGGTAGCCCGCCTGTGCGAACATCAGCGTGACGATCATGAACGCAACGCCCGAGGTGCGCAGGGCGAGGAACCCAACCACAGCCGACACGATCAGCGCGACCAGCAGGCCCGACACAAACGCCGGCGCCGGGGTGAAGTCGAAGAACTGCATCGTCATGCCAAGGCCATACATCCCGGCGGCAAAGAATAGCGCGTGCCCCAGCGACAGAAGCCCGGTGTAGCCAAACAGCAAGTTATAGCCCATCGCGTAGATCGCGAGCACCATGATGCGGGACAGGTTGCCAACGTGATAGGCGGGCAGAACGAAGAACAGGACGATCAGCAGCCCGATCACCCCGAAATGCAATATGTGCGATCGCTGCGCGTCGCTCACCTCTCCGGCCTCCCAAGCAGTCCGTGTGGGCGAAAGACGAGAACCATGGCGACCAGCAGCGTGGCGATGATCTTGGCGAGGGTGGGCGAGAAAAAGACCGAGATGATGCCATCGCTCATCCCGATCAGAATGGCGGCGATGACGGTGCCGGGCAGGCTGCCAAGCCCGCCGATGATGACGACGATGAACGACAGCAAAAGCGGATCGTGACCCATCAGGTAATGCGCCTGCTGTATCGGGACGATCAGAACGGCCCCGATTGCCGCGAGACCCGCCCCAAGGCCGAACACCAGCGAATAGACGCGATTGACGGGCACACCGAAGGCTTGGGCCATTTCGCTATCCTGCTGTGTCGCCCGCATGATGAGGCCGAATTTCGTGCGCGACATCAGCAACCAAAGCCCGGTCAGGATCGCGATGGCCGCGACGATCACGAACAGCTTGTAGCTGGTCGTGCCAAGCCCCCATGGCCAAATGACCGCAAACCCGCCTTCGCCAAATTCAAACCACGGCAGGGACAATCGCGTGCTGAAGGGCGGCTGCACCGGGCGCGCTTCTGGACCGAATAGCATCAGGGTAGACTGCTGGATGATGTAGAGCAGTCCGATGGTTGCGACTATCGTGCGCTCTGGATCGTAGTCGATGCGCTGCAAAACGAACTTGTCCGCGAGGGCGGCGAGCGTGCCGACAAGAAGCGGCGCGATCAGGATCGCCAGCGCGAAGCCCAGTGCCGGATGGACACCGATGAGGGTTGAAACCCACCACGCGATGACCGCGCCCAGCATGAAGAATTCGCCGTGGGCCACGTTGACGACGCGCATGATGCCAAACACGATGCTCAGCCCCATCGCGGTCAGCGCCAGAACAGCCGCCGTCAGCGCGCCTTCCAGCGACGCGAGGAACAGGTGTGGTCCGAAATCCATTCGTCAGGCCGCCCCGCGACCGCGCCTAGAACGCTTGTGTGGTGTAATCGACCTCATCCTCATAAAGCGTGTCTTCGATGGATGTGGTGTGGACAAGCTCCAGTTTGCCGCCGGTCACCTTGGTGATGTATTGATGGCCGAAGGTTTGGTGGGTTTTGCCGTTAAAGCGTTTTGCGCCCTGCGGGTGGTCCTCTGAATGCTCCATGTCGGACATCGCTTCGACCGCTTCGATAAGTGCAGCGCGGTTGTCTGGGCCTTGGTAATCCGCAGCCTCCATCCCGCGTTTGATGATGTTCAGTGTCTCCCAACAACCGAACATGTGGGAATAGGTCGAAACATCGGCTGGGTCGCTAGTTGATGCACCCATGTCATCAACGCCGACAGCGGCACGGTAGGTCTTGTCGAACTCGGACTGGTCGGCCTGCGCATGACGCGGGAAACCTTCCCAGAAATAGGTGCCTTCGAGGAATTCGAGGCCGGGGCTTGCGATATCGACCGCTTCCAGGCTGTCGATAAAGCCGAAAATCTCGGGGCTGTTGTCGCCAAAGAACTCGCCCATTTCCTTCACGAAGGTCAGGACCGCAGGGCCGACCATGACGTGATAGATAACTTCGGTATCGCGCGGGATATTCGGAAAATACCGGGTGAACGACGTTTCGGTCGGCGGAATGGCGATTTTGGCGACAACTTCGCCGCCCTCACGCTCAATCGCTTCGGAAAAGAAATCGCGATGATCGTGGCCAAATGCGAAATCCGGGTAGATCATCGTGACCTTCTTGCCAAGGTTGCTACCCACATACGGCGCCATCGCCTGCACCTGACTTTTCACATCGGTGATGCCGGGTTGCAGCGTGTAGCGGTTGAGCTTGCCACTGGCGACGTGATGGCCTTCCGAGACCACGAAATAAGGGATTTTCAACTCTCCCGCGCGGGGGGAGGAGCCGAACACGACATGGCTGAACAGCGTGCCGAAGGCGATGTCGCAATTATGCTGGGTCGCGAACTTTTCGACGACCTCTGCACCGCGCTTGGGGTCGGTGCCGTCGTCTTCTGCGATAATCTCAACCGGACGGCCATTGATCCCGCCCATATCGTTGATCCGCTTCACTGCAGCGGTGGTCGTGCGGTCATACCAGCGCCCATAGGCGGCACCGATGCCCGTGCGGTGCACCTGAAAGCCGATTTTGATCGGCTCAGAGCTTTGGGCTTGGGCAAATCCTGACATCCCCGGCAGCAGGCCAGACGCGGCAACAGTCCCCGCTCCAAGCGTTTTAATCGCGTTCCGGCGGGTGAAGTGCGGCTTAATTTTATTGGCCTTGGTCATGTCAAACCTCCGTGTTGGCGCCTTGTTGGGCAGTCGCTGAGCCTCGACAGGCTGTATGCGCACTAACGATGAGTCCAGCTTTTTCTGGAGTTTAGGTCACACTCCGCGCGGGGAAGCAAGAAGCCAAAGGCCCAGAAACGTGTAAAGAATCATGAAGACCGCCAGCGGCAGCTGGCTGAGGATCACGCGCCGTCGCGTGCGAAACAGCTCCGCCGCAATTGCATGGGCCATCAAAACAGCGAGGATATGAACACCGACGACGACCCCGGCTTGGGTCAGCCAGATCAGGCGCACGCTGTCGCGGTTACTGAAAAATCCGGTGGTGATTTGGTATTGCCCGAGGCCTAGGATATCCGCCCCCCGCGCCAGCGGATCGGACAGTGCAGCGATGGCATATTGCCCGTCGACCAGAAACGACGTCAGGTAGTGGGCGATGTGATAGCCGAAGGCGATAGGCAGAACCGACACGGCGGACCTTGTGAATGCAGCGCGAAAGGCGACCTGATCGCCCGTTCCAGCGCCCGCATTGGCGAGGGTCAGGCCAAGCCAGATGCACCCCGCAAAGGTAACGACAAGCGCGACGTTGGTGGCAAGCAACCCGGCAATCGTCGGCCAGATCACGGCAGAGCGTCCGGGGAACTCCAACGGGTTCACGCCAATCTTGCCGAGCCACCAGAAGGTTTCGCCAATCCCGTCGAAACTGCCGGACCCCAGCAGGATGAGGATGAAAACGGCTCCGCCGATCGTTGGTGCGGATTGCCGCAGCGCCGCCCAACCGGGGACGCCGATTGTCGCGTTTCCGGCCCATTGGACAGGTGCGAGGGCCGCGAAGCGGCGGAAGAGCATTGTGAAACACTCGCAGTTGGTCAGCCAAGCCTCCGCCCCGAACACCACCATCCCCGCGAAGGTCAGCAGCCAGTAGCCGAAGACAACATTGGCCAGCCGCGCCGGATCCTGCGGGGCCGGGTCCGCGATGAGGAACATGAAGAACAGCACGAACAGGACGACCCCCGGCCACATACCGAATGACCTTGGCAACGCGATAAGCGGTGTGTTTCGGAGGGTCCCGAACAACAGCCGGAACAACCCGGTCCATGGGTTGATCCACGCCCATAGGTTGCCGAACAGACCGTGGAGCGTGACAAGCACAACCCACCAGATTGTCCAGATCGTCAGGGGCAGCAGGTTCGTCAGCGGGTCGCGTGGCCCGGTCACGCCGATGACCAGCAACACGGCAAGGGCGATGAGGGACACAAGGCTCGCTACCGTCTGGAAACGCTCAAGGCTGGGGTGCGCGCCGATCTCGACAGGCCGAAACATTGAGGCCAACCAGCGCGGCGGAACCAACGCCACCACGATCATCGAGAACGCAACCGCAGCGCATCCGGCGGCGATGTAGACATCCGTCGGCAGCAGCAAGACAAACGCCTGTTCCGATGCGTGCGCCGCCGCAGATTGCGCCTGCACCAGCCAGCAAAGCGCGGTCAGGACCAGTCCAAGGGCAGCGCGGCCGGCGTTGTCAGGCAATCGAAACATGGTAGGATACAAACACCTTTGGCGTGGAAGTCCAATGAAACACAGACGTGCGACCGTTGTTCTGGCTGTCCTTCTTCTAGGCGGCGCGCTGGTTTTCTGGAAGCTGCAATCGGCAACCACTCCGCTTCGGATCACGGAGGCGCGGGCCGTTTGGGACGCGGATACCGCCGACAGCTTTAACGTCTTCCTGAAAATCGAAAACCTCGGCCCGCCTGATACGCTGCTCGGCGCCCACACGTCCATTGCGAAATCTGCTGAGACTGCGGGTCTGATCGGGGCGACTTCCGCGCCCATCCCGTCGGGGGCGACGCCCACCTTGGCGGCGGACGGTGCGCATATCGCACTCGATGGGGTAGACGGCGGCATCGGCCCCGGCGCGACTTTCCCGCTGACCCTGACCTTCGACCGCGCGGGGGAAGTTTCGGTCCTTGCCACGGTCGCGGACCCGACTGGCGGTGCATCGGTCGCCGGGCAGCCCGACCTCGGCGATATCTGCCGGGTTGGGCCGGGCGAACCCGCGCCGAAGGTTGATCTGCAAGTCAAACCAGCGGCGGATGGCGAGGGCTGGTCCGTCACAGTTCTATCCGACGAATTCACATTCTCGCCCACGGTTGACGGGCTAGGCCACGTTCCGGGCTATGGGCACGGGCACCTTTATATCAACGGGCTGAAGCTTCAGCGGCTCTATCGGCCCGAAGCGTTGATCGGGGCGCTACCCGCCGGACGTCATACCGTTACAGTAACGTTGAACACCAACGATCACCGGGTCTATGTCGTCGATGACGTTCCAGTCTCGGTCAGTGCTGAGATTGTAGTGGAGTGACCCTTCGCCAGAAAGAAATTGACAGGCGATCAAGGGCAGGAGTTTATTAGTATACTAGCGACCCTGACTGGGAGAGCGCATGGCCTATCTCGCGCCAAGCAGCCTGCAAGATGCCCTCAGCGCACTTGCGGAGGGAGACATTTCCGTTGTCGCCGGGGGGACGGATTTCTTTCCGATGCTTGGGGAAAAGCCCGCGCCGGACAACATCCTCGACATCACGCGGATCGACGGACTGCGCGGGATCAGGCGGACGGATGACGGCTGGAGGATCGGCGCAACCACGCGCTGGCGCGATGTGGTGAAGGACGATCTGCCCCCTTGTTTTGATGGCTTGAAAGCCGCGGCGGCAGAGGTTGGATCGCATCAAATCCAGAACGTCGCGACGGTTGGCGGCAACCTTTGCAATGCGTCGCCAGCAGCGGATGGTGTGCCACCGCTCTTGGCGCTTGAGGCGTCCGTTGAATTAAGCGCACCGGGCGGATCGCGTCAGGTTCCGCTGGCGGAGTTCATTGCGAATGTGCGCCAGACGCGGCTCCGCGATGGGGAGTTGCTGACCGCGCTGCATATACCTGCGCTGCCGGATAACGCCACGAGCAGCTTCGTGAAACTCGGCAGCCGTCGCTATCTGGTGATTTCGATTGCCATGGTTGGCGTCGTTGTCTGGGTCGACTCCGATGACCGGGTCGAAGGTGCGCGTGTCGCGGTCGGATCATGCTCTGCCGTTGCGCAGCGGCTGTTTGTGCTTGAGGATGCGTTGATCGGGATGCCGGTTGCCGATCTTCGCCGCGTGACAGTCGATTCGGGCCATCTGACCCTGTTGTCACCCATCACCGATGCACGCGGCACTGCTGATTACAGACTACGCGCGGTCGCTGAGCTGTGCGAACGGGCAATCGCAGCGGCGGGCGGAGCGGGCAGTGGATAGGCGCCTTTCAGATACGGCCACCACCTTTCGCGCCAATGGCAAGAACGTGGAGGTCGCAGCCAAACCGGGGGAGCGGTTGTCACACACGCTTCGTGAACGGCTTGGTCTGCGGGACGTAAAGATCGGCTGCAACGCCGGGGATTGCGGCGCGTGCACCGTGCTCGTCGATGGTGCCCCGGTCTGCGCCTGCCTGATGCCGACGCAACAGGCAGAGGGGTGCGTGGTTGAGACTGTAGCGGGCCTCGTCAAAGCCGATCCGTCGGCAAAGGCGCTGGCCGAAGCGTTTCAGAACCACGGCGCCGCGCAATGCGGTATCTGCACGCCGGGCATGATGGTGTCAGCGGTTTCCCTGCTGCGCGATGGCGGCGCAAGCGATGCAGAGACGGTGAAAGACGCGCTGGGCGGGGTGCTGTGTCGGTGCACCGGGTATCGGAAGATCATCGACGCGGTGCTGGAGGCAGCCTCGCCCGATGGTGCAGATGGGCCGACGGGATCGGGAGAGGTCGGCACGACGATCCGCAAGCTTGACGGTAAGGCAAAGGTCGAGGGGCGCGAAGCGTTTGGCGATGACGTGGCGCCACCGGATACGTTGGTGCTGCGGATCGTCCGGTCGCCGTTCGCGCGGGCACAGTTTACCGTCGGGGATATCGATAGCTACGTCGCCGCGCATGAGGGGATAGAGGCCGTCCTGACCGCTGCCGATGTTCCGGGCGAAAACCGGTTCGGGGTCATTCCTGACTTCGTCGATCAACCCGTCTTTGCAGAAGAGGAAATTCGGTTTCGGGGTGAGGCGGTCGCAGCCGTCATCGGCTCGCCCGAGGCAATGGCGCGGTTTGACCCCGCGGATGTCCCGATTGAGTGGGAGGAGTTGGAGCCCGCCACAAGCGTTGCCGACGCCCTCACCGCCAATGCCCCGCAATTGCATCCAACGCGGGCGGGCAATGTCATGTGCAGCGGTTTTGTGCGTCGTGGCGATGCGGATGCGGCCCTCGCCCGGTCCCATGTGACCGTCGAAGGGCGGTTTTCAAGCGGGTTCGTCGAACACGCCTATATTGAACCAGAGGCCGGGTTTGCGAAACTTTTGGATGGCCGGGTCGAAGTCCACGCCTGCACGCAGGCACCGGGGATGGACCGCGATAGTCTTGCGGTCATTTTGGGCTGTGAACCGACTGATATTCGCATCATCCCAACCGGGGTCGGCGGCGGGTTTGGGGCTAAGCTTGATTTGTCGGTGCAGCCCTATCTCGCGCTCGGAGCCTTGAAAACCGGCAAGCCGGTGCGGATCACCTATTCGCGGACGGAGTCGATGCAGGCGACGACCAAGCGGCATCCCTCTGATATGAAAGTAAAAATCGGATGTGATCATGAAGGCGGCATTGAAGCGATGGAGTTTCGCGGCGACTTTAACACAGGAGCATATGCGTCCTGGGGACCGACGGTCGCGAACCGCGTCCCGGTTCACGCATCCGGTCCTTACAAAGTCCCGAATTACTTGGCAGAAGCGCGAGGCATTCACACGCATTGCGTTCCGGCGGGTGCATTTCGCGGCTTTGGCGTGCCGCAGGCCGCCATCGCGCAGGAGGTTCTGTTCGATGAACTGGCCGAGAAGCTCGGGCTTGACGCACTGGAATTCCGCATCCTGAACGCGCTTGAAAACGGCCATCCAACCGTCTGCGGGCAGGTTTTTGAAACCGGAGTCGGCATCAAAGCCTGCCTGGAGGCGCTGCGCTCGGATTGGACAGCGGAACAGGCAAAAGCAGAAGCGTTCAATGACCGATCAAAGGCCACAGGCTCCCCGCTTCGGCGTGGCGTCGGGGTCGCAAGCGGGTGGTATGGATGTGGCAACACATCCCTTCCCAACCCCTCTACGATCAAGGCCGGTGTTCGCGCGGACGGGACGGTAGTCTTGCATCAGGGCGCGATGGATATCGGACAGGGCGCGAATACCGTGATCGCCCAGATCTTCGCGCAGGCGTTGGGTTTGCCGGTGTCGCAGCTTGAATTGATCAGTGCGGACACGGATGTGACGCCGGACGCCGGGAAAACATCGGCCTCCCGCCAGACTTACGTGTCAGGCAGCGCGGCGCTACTCTCTGGCACGGCGCTGCGTGCGGATATTCTGGCGCTTTGCAACGCATCGGATGCGGCTGTCCTGCACATCGAAGGCGGTGTCATTCGTGTCGAGGATGGTGGACAAAGCCATGCGATCGACCTTGGCCGTTTGGAGGCCAACGGCGAAGGCTACGTGCTGACGTCCCAAGAAACCTATGACCCGCCGACGGAACCGCTCGACGCCGACGGTCAGGGTGTCCCCTACGCGCAGTTCGGATACGCCGCCCATCTTGCGGTGGTCGAGGTCGACACGGCGCTTGGCACGGTGAAGGCCACGCGGTTCGTCGCGGCGCATGATGTCGGGCAAGCGATTAACCCGCTGCTGGTCGAAGGACAGGTACATGGCGGCATCGCCCAAGGGCTCGGCATGGCGCTGATGGAGGAATACTTGCCGGGCAGAACCGAAAACCTACACGATTATCTGATCCCTACGATTGGCGACGTGCCGCCCATTGACACGATCATCATCGAAGAACCCGACGCCCACGGACCCTACGGCGCGAAGGGGCTGGGGGAGCATGTGTTGATCCCGACCGCCCCTGCGATCCTGAACGGGATATATAACGCCTGTGGCGCGCGCGTGCGGCAGGTTCCCGCCTCGCCCGAGAGGGTTTTGCAGGCCATGAAAAGGCAGACCGAATGAGCAAAAGCCGCGTTGCCGACAAAATCCGCTGCGATGCCTGTCCGGTGATGTGCTACATCGCCGATGGCAAGGCCGGGGCGTGCGACCGCTATGCCAACCACGACGGGGAGCTTGTGCGGCTTGACCCTCTGACAATCATCGAATCCGGCGGGCAGGCGGTTCCGTTTCTAAACACCGGCGGCGGTGTGGATTGGGACGGCGACGTAATCCAAGGCAGCCGTCCGTTTGTGACGGCGGTTGGCGCTGGCACCACCTACCCCGATTACAAACCCGCCCCGTTCATCGTCAGCCAACAGATCGAAGACGTCGATATGGTGACGGTCGTGACCGAAGGGATCTTTAGCTATTGCGGCGTGAAGGTGAAGATCGACACCGACCGCCACATCGGACCTGAACGCGCCATTGTTCGGGTGGAGGGTGAGCCGATCGGTCATGTGATGACCAGCGAGTATGGCTCAAAAATGCTGTCGCTTGGTGGGGTGGATCATCTGACGGGCGGCTCGAAGAAAGAAGGCCGCGTGACCTGCGACGCTTTACTGCGGCTTTGCAACTGCGATGCGGTTGAGATGGCGATTGATGACGGCGCAGCCGTGGTCGTGCAGGCGGGCAGGGCTCCGATTATCAACGGAACCCCGGAAAAGCTGATGCGCGTCGGATGCGGGTCCGCGGCGATTGGAATGTTCGCGAAACAATGGGCGCCGCATGTGGACGAGGTCGTGGTCGTTGACGATCACATCACCGGCGTCTTGTCAGAGCATGAAGCCGGCAAGGGGCTGAACGTGCCCGCAACAGGGATCAAAGTGAAGGGAAGACGCTCGACGCCTGGCCGCTATTTTCAGGTAGCAGAACCGGGCACAGGCTGGGGCGGCACGGATGTCGAAGACCCGCTGTCGATCCTGAAGCCGACAGATGCGAAGGTCGCGTGGCCCGGTCTGCGGTTGCTGATGGTTTCAACAACCGGAGAGCAGTGGGGCTACTACACCCTGAATGAAGCGCTTGAGCCGGAAGCAGCTGAGATCACGCCGCCGCTGCGCGCATCGGTCGAACGGATTGCGGAGAATTGCGAACCTTCCCTGTGTTCGGTCCTGTTCATGGGTGGCGCGGGTGGTTCGCTCCGCGCTGGCGTGACGGAAAACCCTGTCCGTCTGACGAAGTCGGTGAAAGAGGCGCTGACCCATGTGTCCTGCGGCGGATCATCTGCCTATGTCTGGCCCGGCGGTGGGATCACGGTGATGGCGGACGTGCTTGATATGCCAACAAATTCATTTGGCTACGTGCCAACCCCCGCGCTGGTTGCACCGATTGAGTTCACGCTGCGCCGCACTGATTACGAAGCGCTTGGCGGCCATGTCGATCACGTGAAACCGGTTGAGGATGTGTTGCAGCAAGACGTCCGGCGGGTTGGGAAGGCGGGCAAGTCATGATCGAACCACAGGTCGCCATGCTGCCCGACGGAAAGCGACTGCATCTGCAACACGGCCCGATTGACTTGATTATCGACGCGGAGGGGCCGGATCGAGTGGATGCGCTTCGGGCGGCTGCGCGGCGGTTCGATAGTGTTCTGGAGGAACTTGTTGAAGAACTGCCCTTGTTGCGGGAGCGTGTCGGTTTCGCCGACCTACACGGCGCGACGGCCCGGCGCATGTGTCGCGCGACCCGCCCGCATGGGAACGCCGATTTCATTACGCCAATGGCCGCCGTCGCAGGCGCTGTCGCGGATGAGATTTTGACCCATATGACGACCGGGCACACCCTGACGCGGGCATATGTGAATAACGGTGGGGACATCGCCCTTCACCTCTCACCCGGCGCATCTTTCCGTCTGGCGATTGCCGGGGTGGATGGCACCGATAACGGGCGTATTGTGATCCGGTCAGATGATCCGGTGCGTGGCATTGCAACAAGCGGGCGCGGTGGGCGCAGCCTGTCGATGGGGATTGCGGACTCCGTCACAGTCCTCGCCCAAACGGCGGCGGATGCAGATGCGGCGGCGACGTTGATCGCCAATGCGGTGATGTTGCCGGATCACCCGTCGATCAACAGCGCGTCAGCTATCGAGGTTGATCCGAACAGCGACCTTGGCGACCGGCTTGTGGTGACGGAGTGCGGGCAACTCGGTAAATCCGACCGCGCGATGGCGCTTAATAACGGAGCGGAGAGAGCCGAGCGGATGTTGCGTGACGGCCTGATCGTCGGGGCCGCACTGATGCTTCAGGGCGACACCCGGACGATCGGATTGCCCGCCTTGATCGACCATAAAAAGGTGATGGCCCATGCCTGACGTTGAAATTCGTAAGTTCGTAACGGCGGTGGAAGAAATCCACCACGAAGGCGGCACCCCGTCCGATCCGCCATTGCTGCGGGCGGCGGTCGTGGCTGTCATCAAGAATCCTTTTGCCGGACGATATGAGGCCGACATTCAAGGGTTTATGGAAGACCTGAAACCCCTTGGCCTCGACATGGCGCGAAAACTTGTCGATCTGTTGGGCGGTGATGCGTCCGCCGTCGAAGGCTACGGCAAAGGGGCCATCGTTGGCACGGCTGGAGAGGTTGAGCATGGCGCGCTGTGGCACGCGCCGGGCGGCTACGTGATGCGCGATGTGCTTGGCGGGGCGAAAGCGATTGTGCCATCCGCCAAGAAGGTCGGCGCGGTCGGGGCGCGGCTTGATGTGCCGATCACCCATGTCACGGCCAGCTACGTGCGTAGTCATCTTGATTCGATGGAGGTCGGCGTGAACGACGCGCCCCGCGCCGATGAACTGGTGTATGTTTTGGTGATGACAACAGGCGCGCGGGTTCATGCGCGGTCCGGCGGGCTTCGTGCCGCAGATATCAAAGGCGAGGATGGTTTGAGATGAGCGCAGATATTCGCAAGATCGCGGTGTGGGTCGAAGAAACGCACCGTGAAATCGGCAGGGAAATCTCTCCGGCCACCCGCAAGGCGGTTGCCGTGGCCGTCATCGCAAACCCGTTTGCCGGGCGATATGTCGAAGACCTCGCCCCGCTGATGACGATAGGAGCGGAGCTTGGCGGGCTTTTGGGCGAGAAATGCGTTGCCGCGCTTGGGATAGAGCCGCGCGATGCAGAAAGCTACGGCAAGGCCGCAATGGTCGGCGAGAACGGCGAATTGGAACACGCTGCGGCCATTTTGCACCCGAAACTGGGCGCCCCTTTGCGTAAAACGGTTGAGAAGGGCGCGGCACTGGTCCCGTCGTCAAAGAAAATGGGCGGACCGGGGCAGGTGCTTGACGTGCCGCTTGGTCACAAGGACGCCGCCTATGTCCGGTCGCATTTCGATGGGATTGAGGTGCGGCTGAACGACTCCCCCCGCGCGGATGAGATTATGGTCGCCGTTGCCGTAACAGATAGCGGGCGGCCCCTTCCGCGTGTCGGGGGATTGCTGGCCGAAGAGGCTGAAGGCAAGGACGGTCTGCGCTAGGCGATCTTGCGCAACAGTTGCAGAAGCCGCCGTCGTTCGCTGCTGTTGAGCGGAGCGAGGGTTTCTTCGGTAATCATTCGCCCGACGCGGTGAAGCTCTGCGATCAGCACCGCCGCCTTGTCCGTTAACGAAATCAATGTGCGCCGCCGGTCCGCCGGGTCTGCATTCAGCGCGACCAGTTCCTTTTTCCCGAGCCGGTCGATCACGCCCTTGATCGTCGCGACATCCATCGCCGTTAGCCGCCCCAGATGGTTCTGCGAACATTCTCCCACCTCGGCAATCCGCACGAGCGCCGAAAACTGCGTCGGCGTCAGCTTCATCACACTCAGGTTCTGGAAAATCGCCGCGTGCCGTTGGCTGGCAAGCCGCAGGACATAGCCGATCTGGTCATCAAGCCGGTAGCCGCCCTGCACAGCTTCATCGGGTCTGTCGTTCAAATTCGCTACCGCCTGTTTGTCGACGCCCGCATTGGCCCCTTTTTATTTCGTAGCAGAAAACGGGCGTCCGCGTAACCGCGTCGCCTGTGCCGTCTATCCGCGCTTTTCCTTGATTGAAGGCGTTTCCTAGTTAGTGTGCTAACAAGTATTCATCCGTTCAGATGAGGGCGCCATGGCCGATCCATCCCAGAAACTCGTCATCCGCAACATTGGCTTGATCCTGTCCGGCAAGATCGAAGCGCCGATCCTTGACGGGGATTGCATCGTTGCCGTCGACGGAAAGATCAGCGCTTGGGGGCATGAGGTCGACCTCGACACAGAGGATGCGACGACAGAAATTGATGCGAAGGGCGTGACCCTCGCCCCCGGTCTGATCGACAGCCATATTCACCCGGTGGTCGGGGACTACACGCCCCGCCAGCAACAGCTCCATTGGATTGATTCAACGCTGAACGGTGGGGTCACAACGCTGATTTCAGCGGGCGAAGTGCATATGCCCGGACGCCCGAAAGACATCGTTGGTCTCAAGGCGATGGCGATAGCCGCGCAGCGTTGGTATGAGAATTTCCGCCCCTCCGGCGTCAAGGTCATGGCCGGTGCCCCGGTGATCGAGCACGGGATGGAAGAACACGACTTCAAGGAACTCGCTGACGCGGGCGTCACCCTGTTAGGCGAAGTTGGGCTTGGCAGCGTCAAGGATGGCCCGACCGCCAAGAAGATGGTGGATTGGGCAAGAAAATATGGCATTCAAAGCACGATCCATACCGGCGGGCCGTCGATCCCCGGTTCGGGCCTGATCGATGCCGATATCGTGCTCGAGGCCGGAACCGATGTGATCGGCCACATCAACGGTGGCCATTCCGCGTTGCCCGACGATCAGATCGTTTGCCTTTGCGAAAGCTGCACCAAAGGGCTTGAGATTGTGCATAACGGCAACGAACGCGCGGCGCTTCTGACGCTGAACACCGCACGGGAATTGAAACAGATGGAACGCGTAATCCTTGGCACCGACGGCCCGGCGGGCTCGGGCGTGCAACCGCTTGGTATCTTGCGGATGATCGCAATGCTGTCGAGCCTTGGGAACGTCCCGGCAGAGATTGCGTTCTGCTTTGGCAATGGCAACACCGCGCGTCAACGGGAACTGGATACAGGGCTGATTGCCGAAGGCTACTGCGCCGATTTCGTGCTGATGGATCAGGCCCAACACGCGCCGGGCGCGACCATTTTGGAGTCGGTGGAGCTTGGCAATCTACCGGGCGTCGGGATGACCATCATCGACGGCGTCGTCCGCAGCGAACGCAGCCGCAACACGCCGCCTGCTGGACGACTGCCAGAAGTCGTGCGCGGTTAAGGTTTGGCGAACGGATCCGGGTCGTAGCGAACATTCGTGAGGTAAAGCCCCTGCGGAGGCGCGACCGGCCCGCATGATGCCCGGTCACAAGATTCAAGCGCTGATTTCATATCGTCAGGCCGCCAAGCGCCCGCGCCGACCCGTTCGAGGCTACCGGCAAAACTGCGCACTTGGTTGTGTAAAAAACTGCGCGCGCGGACATGCAGGTGGACTTCCTTGCCGTAAGGAATGTCGAGCGTTTCGACCCGCAGCTCATCCAGCGTTTTGACCGGTGATTTCGCCTGACACATAACGGATCGGAACGTCGTGAAGTCATGCTTTCCGATCAGATGATCCGCCGCTTCTTGCATTGCGTCGACATCAAGCATCTGGTTCACCCGCCACATCAGCCCGCGTTCGACGGTCAGCGGGGCACGGCGACAAACGATCCGATAAAGATAGCTGCGCTCAACCGCGGAAAATCGGGCGCTGAAGTCATCGTCAACCTCGGCCGCTTGCAGGATCGCGACGGGGGCCGGTTTCAGGTGGAAATTCAACGCCTCAACCAAGCGGAACGTGTCCCACGGTTTCGATGTATCGCAATGGGCCACCTGTGCGGTCGCGTGAACACCGGAATCCGTTCGCCCGGCCCCTGTAACCACGGGGCCATCGGGGTCAATTGCCGCGAGTGCGGTCTCAACCGCCTGCTGCACGGTGGCTTGGTTTCTTTGCCGTTGCCAGCCAGCGAACGGCGCGCCGTCATATTCGATCTTCAGGGCATATCGGGGCATGTTGTTGCGATAGCGCGGCCCGCGCCCATTTGCAATGCGGGCTGGTATCCGACTGTTTCGACCCCTATCTTTCGCAAAACGAAACGGAAAGGGGCGCCCTTGGGCATCGGGGATCTGGCAGACGGGCTGACGCGCGGCGTGGAAAGCCTTGGCGCAAGCGTGACCGGCGTGTTTGAACCGACCGTGCGTTTGGGTGTGACCGGGCTGTCGCGGGCGGGCAAGACGGTGTTCATCACCTCGCTGATCGCCAACCTGCTGGACCAGGGCCGGATGCCGCAACTGTTGCCCGCCGCGACAGGCGCCATCCGCGCGGCCTATCTACAACCGCAGCCCGACGATACGATCCCGAGGTTCGACTATGAAACGCATCTTGCCGCGCTGACCTCGCCAGAACCGCATTGGCCCGAAAGCACCCGCGCTGTCAGCGAACTGCGCCTGTCGCTGCGGGTGCAACCGCCGGGGTTTCTGGCCGGGTTGTCCGGCCCCAAGACGGTGCATCTTGATATCGTCGACTATCCTGGTGAATGGCTGCTGGACCTTGCCCTGCTCGACAAGAGCTTTGCCGAATGGTCGACGGCGACCCTTGACCGCATCGAGAAACGTGAGGATGCGCAAGGCTACCTTGCCGCCGTTTCTGCCGCTGATCCGACTGCTCCGTTCGATGAATCCGCCGCCCAAGCGCTTGCCCAAAGCTATACCAATTACCTGATCCGCGCCCGTGCGGCGGGCTATTCCGACTGCACGCCGGGCCGGTTCCTGTTGCCCGGTGATCTGGCCGGGGCGCCGGTTTTGACCTTTGCCCCGCTGCCGCAGCCTGACCGCCCGACGCGCAAATCCTTGTGGCGAGAGATGGAGCGCCGGTATGAGGCCTATAAATCCCAAGTCGTAAAGCCGTTCTTCCGGGATCATTTCGCACGGATCGACAGACAGGTGGTTTTGGTAGACGCGTTGGGCGCGATCCACAGTGGCCCCGACGCGGTTGAGGATATGCGCCGCGCGATGACGGAAATCTTGTCGAGCTTCCGGCCCGGACGTAACGGGTTCCTCACCCAACTGCTGCTGGGGCGGCGTGTCGAAAAAATCCTGTTTGCCGCGACCAAAGCAGATCACCTTCATCACAGTCAGCACCCTCGCCTGACCGCGATCATGGACGCAATGCTGCGTGACGCCCGCGACCGGGCGGATTTCGCCGGGGCCGGGACCGCGGCAATGTCGATTGCAGCGATCCGCGCGACGGTCGAGGAGACGATCACCCATGAAGGCGCACCGCTCGACTGTGTGCGGGGGACGTTGCTGAAGACCGGAAAGCAGGCGGCGCTTTATCCCGGTGAACTGCCGGAAGACCCGAACGCGCTGCTGTCCTCGGCTCGGGCAGGGGCAGACAGGTGGCTGGATCAGGATTATGACATCATGTCCTTCGCGCCTGCACCGTTGAAGTTGAAACCCGGCGACGGGCCGCCGCATATCCGGCTGGACAAAGCCGCGCAGTTCCTGATCGGGGATAAGTTATGACGCCGGAGTTGAGACAAGCGCGCCCGTCCGACGCGCCAGAGGTCGCCGCGATCATGTTCGGCTGGATGCGCGAAACCCCGTGGCTGCACCAGCGCTATAGCAGGAACGAGATGCTGCATTTCGCGCGGCTGATGATCGACCGGAACTGGGTGACTCTGGCCCTGACGGATCACGTGGCGGGGATGTTGGCCCGCGACTGCGATGTGGTCCACGCGCTTTACGTCAGCGAACCGGGCAGGGGGCTAGGCAAGCGCTTGCTTGACCATGCGAAAGGCTGCCGTCCGACACTGACGCTTTGGACGCATCAGGCGAACACGCCCGCGCGGCGGTTCTACCTGCGCGAAGGTTTTGCCGAGGTTGAGCGGACGGATGGAACGGGCAATGACGACCATCTGCCCGACATTCGCTTTGCCTGGGAACAGAAGGTGGCGGCATGACCAAGAAACGCGGACCAATTGTCATCGATCTTGATACAAGCGACGACCGGCCGGGGCCGGATGTGGCCCCGCCGGTGCCGGACCTGTCGCACGAGGTCACACAGCAGGGTCAGGCGATGCAAGCGCTCGCCATGATTGGTGCGCGGCGACGGTCCTGGCTGGGGCGGCTGTTCTGGGGGGTGCTCGCGTCAATCGTGACCTTCGCGCTGTCGCTTTGGGCGTGGGATTTTGTGACTGGGTTGGTCGATCGCTCCCCAGTGCTTGGCGCGATTGCCTTGGGCTTGGTTGGCTTGTTCATCCTGATCCTGATCGCCATCACCTTGCGCGAACTCGCCGGGTTCGCCCGCTTGCGCCGCCTTGATGCGCTTCATGCCGCCACCGAAGAGGCGCTGATTGCTGATGATCTGCCCGCCGCGCGCCACGTGGCCGAACGGCTCGACGCGCTTTATAAATCCCGCGAAGATATGCGCTGGGCGCGGGAACGGTTCGCGGAGCGGCAGGGCGATATGTTCGATGCCGACAGCCTGCTGCGACTGGCCGAGACAGAACTGATGAGTCCGCTCGACAAAGCGGCACGACAGGAAATCGAAGCGGCGGCGCGGCAAGTTGCGACGGTGACGGCTATCGTTCCAATCGCGCTTGCTGACTTGTTCACGGCGCTTGCCGCCAATATGCGCATGATCCGCCGGGTTGCGGAGATTTACGGCGGACGGGCGGGAACGCTTGGCAGTTGGCGGTTGCTGAAAACGGTGCTGACCCATCTGGTCGCAACGGGTGCTGTAGCGGTTGGTGATGATCTGATCGGTTCCGTCGCCGGCGGTGGAGTGCTGTCCAAGGTTTCGCGACGGTTTGGCGAGGGGATCATCAATGGTGCCCTGACCGCCCGTGTCGGCGTTGCCGCGCTGGAAGTCTGTCGCCCGCTTCCCTTCCGTCAGTCCAAGCGTCCGTCCGTCACGAACCTTGTCCAGCGGGCACTGACCGGGTTGTTCGGCCGATCCAAGGGTTAGGGTATGCAGGACTGGACGTTGGCAAAGGCCGCGCCTATAACCGCGCCCATGACCCGCCTGCTTGTGACTCTCTTGCGAATTACATGCCCGGCGCTCTGACCATCAGGGCGACCGGGTCAAGGCGTATGGAACCCCGCGCCGCTTTCCTCCGATATTTTTGATTCAAGTCTCAAGGACCACAAGATATGTGTGCCGACACGCCTGACTACAAAGACACGCTAAACCTTCCCGTCACCGATTTCCCTATGCGCGCGGGGTTGCCGAAACGCGAACCCGAATGGCTGGAAAAATGGGAGAAAATCGGCATCTATGACCGCCTGCGCGATCGGGCTGAGGGCCGCGATAGCTTTACGCTCCACGATGGCCCCCCCTATGCGAACGGCCATCTGCATATCGGCCACGCGCTGAACAAGATCCTCAAGGATATGGTCGTGCGCAGCCAGCAGATGATGGGCAAGGATGCCCGCTACATCCCCGGCTGGGATTGCCACGGCCTGCCCATCGAATGGAAGATCGAGGAACAATACCGCGCGAAGGGCAAGAACAAGGATGAGGTCGATGTTGTCGATTTTCGTCAGGAATGCCGCCGCTTTGCCGATGGCTGGATCGACGTGCAGCGCGATGAATTCAAGCGCCTTGGCGTCACCGGGAAGTGGGAGAAGCCTTATCTTACGATGGATTTCCACGCTGAAGCGGTGATCGCCTCCGAATTCCAGAAATTCCTGATGAACGGCACGCTTTACCAAGGTTCCAAACCCGTGATGTGGTCGCCGGTTGAAAAGACCGCGCTGGCCGAGGCGGAGATCGAGTATCACGATCACAAATCCCACACGATCTGGGTGCCGTTCAAAGTTCGGATGAGCGCGAATGCCAGCCGTGCAGGCCGCCCCGATCTGCGCGACGCGCGGGTGGTGATCTGGACGACGACACCGTGGACGATCCCGTCAAACAAGGCCATCGCGTATAACCCCGACATCTCTTACGGGCTATATCAGGTTGACGAGACCGAGGAAGAAAGCTGGACCGCGAAGGGCGATCTTTACATCCTCGCGGATTCGTTGGCCGAAGAAACGCTGACCAAATCCCGTGTGACCACGTTTACCCGCGCAGATGACGTGACGAATGAGGATCTGGAGCAGATGGTCTGCCACCACCCGTTCTACAAAGCGGACGGGGCAGAGGGTTTCTGGGACTATCCCGTGCCGCTGATCGACGGCGATCACGTGACGGAAGAGGCCGGGACCGGCTTTGTTCATACCGCCCCCAGCCACGGTGCCGACGACTACGAGGCGTTCGTGAAGCGCGGCTGGATGGACCGGATGACCCATAACGTAGGCGAGGAATCCGAGTTTTTGCCGCATGTGCCGTTCTTTGCCGGGTTGCAGGTCTTCGACCGCAAAGGGAAGGAAGGCAAGGCCAACCCCGCCGTGATCGACAAGCTGGTTGAGGTTGGCGGCATCATCGCCCGTGGCCGTGTCACGCACAGCTATCCGCATAGCTGGCGGTCGAAAGCGCCGGTAATCTTCCGCAATACGCCGCAGTGGTTCGCCGCCATCGACAAGCAGCTTGGCGACGGCATGGACGATTACGGCAAGACGATCCGCGAACGGGCGCTGACCTCTATCGACAAGCTGGTCGAATGGACTCCGCAGACCGGCCGCAACCGCCTTTATTCGATGATCGAAGCGCGGCCCGACTGGGTGCTGTCCCGTCAACGCGCCTGGGGCGTGCCGCTGACCTGCTTTACCAAGAAAGGTGCGCTGCCGACCGACCCCGACTTCCTGCTGCGGGATGAGGCCGTGAATGCCCGCGTGATCGAAGCGTTTGAGGCTGAGGGGGCCGATGCGTGGTATGCTGAGGGCGCCAAGGAACGGTTCCTCGGCAACGACTACAACGCCGACGACTGGGAGCAGGTCTTTGACATCCTCGATGTGTGGTTCGATTCCGGATCGACCCACGCCTTCGTTCTGCGCGACCGGGAAGACGGCTCCGACGATGGGCTTGCCGATCTCTACCTCGAAGGCACCGACCAGCATCGGGGGTGGTTCCACTCCTCGATGCTGCAAGCCTGTGGTACCCGTGGCCGCGCGCCCTATCGCGGCGTGCTGACCCACGGCTTCACGCTGGATGAGAAGGGCAACAAGATGTCCAAATCCTTGGGCAACACCATCGTGCCCGAGGCGGTCGTGAAGCAATACGGCGCCGACATTCTGCGCCTTTGGGTCGCCCAGACCGACTATACCGGCGATCAGCGGATCGGGCCGGAGATCCTGAAAGGCACTGCCGACAGCTACCGCCGCCTGCGCAACACTATGCGCTTCATGCTCGGTGCGCTGGCCCATTTCCGCGAAGAGGATCGCGTCGATCCCGCAGATATGCCGGAACTGGAACGCTGGGTGCTGCATCGCCTTGCGCAGCTGGATCACACGGTGCGGACGGGCTACGCCAAATACGATTTCCAGGGCGTGTTCCAGGCGGTGTTCAACTTTGCCACGGTGGACCTGTCATCCTTCTATTTCGATATCCGGAAGGACGCGCTTTATTGCGACGGTAACAGCGACCGCCGCCGTGCTGCGCGCACGGTGTTGGACCTGCTTTATCATCGGCTGGTCACGTGGCTCGCCCCTGTCCTGACCTTCACGATGGAAGAGGTCTGGCTCGAACGCTTCCCCGGAGATGACAGCTCGGTCCATCTGCAAGACATGCCCGTCACGCCCGCTGAATGGCTGGACGAACCCCTTGCCGCCAAATGGTCCGCTATCCGCCGCGTCCGCCGCGCGGTAACGGCGGCGCTAGAGGTGCAGCGTCAGGACAAGGTGATCGGCGCATCGCTGGAGGCCGCGCCCGTCGTTCATGTCCGCGACGCCGACACGCTGGCCGCGCTGAAAACCGTTCCGTTTGATGATATCTGCATCACGTCTGACATCTACCTGTCGGGCGATCCGATCCCGTCGGAAGCGTTCCGTATGCCAGAGGTCGAAGGCGTCGGCGTGGTGTTCGAAAAGGCGGACGGCACGAAATGCCAGCGCTGCTGGAAAGTGCTGCCGGATGTTGGAAAACACTCTCATGCCGCGGTGTGCGCACGGTGTGACGAAGCGTTGGGCTAACCACAATCCGCAAGAAACGGAACGCCTCGGCCCTTGCGCCGGGGCGTTTCATCGCTCACCTTTATTCCATGCCAATTACAACCGTCAAAACCCCTGTCGGAACCCTCGGCGTTGTTGAAGAAAGCGGCGCAATCACGCGATTGCTTTGGGATGCAGAGCCTGAGGGCGAGGTGACGGAGCTTCTCATCGAAGCCGCCCGTCAGCTATCCGCCTATTTTGACGACGCACTCACCGACTTTGACCTGCCTTTGAACGTCCACGGCTCAGACCTACAACGCAAAGTTTGCGCCGCCATGTCCGCCATTCCCTTCGGTGAAACTCGGACCTACGGCGACATCGCAACCGAACTCGGCGTGCCGGCACAAGCGATTGGTGGGGCGTGTGGTGGCAATCCGATCCCGATCATCATCCCGTGCCACCGCGTTCTTGGTGCAAGCTCTCTCGGCGGGTTTTCCGGCGCGGGCGGGGTAGAGATGAAGGTTGCCCTGCTAAAGCATGAGGGCGCGGCCAGCCTGCTGATCTAAGCGCGGGTGCGTACTGGGATCAGTTGCTGGACGATGCCAACGACGGTCAGGTAAATGCTTGTCAGAACCAGCCCCCACAACGCCCAGCTTTCCGGGTGGAAATCGACCCACGCGGCCCAGCCTGCGAACCATGTCCACGCAAAAGCGATTGGCAGGGACAGCACGCGCCAGCGTTCGGTGCGGACGGGATGGATGAACTTCAGCGGCAGGAACATCGTGATCGCCAGAAGGCAGACGATGCCAAGGATGATCCAATAATTCGGCTGAGTTGCGAACAGGACGATAACGACCATATTCCAACACCCCGGAAACCCCGAAAACGAGTTGTCCCGCGTCTTCATCCGCGTGTCGGCGAAGTAAAGCGCGCTGGTGAATGTGATGACGATAATGACGATCCAGCCCGACCAGCCGGACAAAAGGTCCGATTTGAACAGCGCATAGGCCGGGACAAACACGTAGGTCAGATAATCGATAATCAGATCAAGCAGCACGCCGTCATAGATTGGGGCGTTGGTCTTAACATTGTATTTCCGGGCGAGCGGTCCATCGACGCCGTCCACCGCAAAGGCGACGACCAGCCAGAGGAACATGATGCTCCAATTCTGGTCGACTGCGGCAAGCATGGCCAGCATCGCAAACACCGCGCCGGTAGCAGTCAAAAGATGGACGCAAAGGGCTTTGAACTGAACTGTCATGGCGGTGTCTTGGCGCAAATTGTCCGCGGGCGCAACGCATCAGGCCTTGGGGTGGGCCATTTTATAGACCTCCATCAGGCGCGAGGTGTCGACGGCAGTATAGGCTTGCGTGGTTGAGAGCGTCGCGTGGCCCAGCAATTCCTGAATCGCGCGAAGGTCGCCGCCTGCGTCGAGCAGGTGGGTCGCAAAGCTGTGCCGCATTGCGTGGGGCGTTGCGGTCGATGGCAGGCCAAGTTGCAACCGTGCCTGCTCCATCACCTTCTGGATCGCGCGGGGGTTCAGCGTGCCGCCGCGCACCCCACGAAACAGCGGGGCAGTTGGGTCCGGCGCAAAGGGCATCAGCGCGACATATCGATCGACCGCAAGCTGCGCTGGCCCGATCACCGGAACGATACGTTCCCGACCACCTTTGCCCTTTATGCGCAAGACATCGGGCAGCGGCGCGTCGTTCTGGGTAAGGGCAAGCGCTTCGGATATTCGCAATCCGCACCCATAGAGCAGCGTCAGGACCGCGGTGTCGCGCGCGGCCACCCATTCTTCGCGCGCGTTGGCCTCGGCGGTTTCGATCATCGCCTTGGCGGCGTCTTTCGCCAGTGGGCGGGGGAGTTTCGGTTGGAATTTCGGTGCGCGGGTCGACAAAACGGCGCTTGGGTCGAACCCTTCACGTTCAGCCAGCCAACGGTAAAAGCTTTTGACCGCCGATAGCGACCGTGCCAGCGACCGTGCTGACACGCCGCGCCCACGTTCATGCGCCATCCAGGCGCGCATATCGGTGATCCGAACACGGGTCAGGGGGGCAATGCCGGTCTTGTCGCCCAAATGCTCTGTCATGAACGCCATGTAGCCAAGGACGTCGGCGCGGTAGGCTGTTAGCGTGTTTTTGGCCGCGTTTCCCAACGCGCTTTGACCGGATAACCAAGCCTCAAGCGCGTCGCGCAGGGCTGGTGACAGGTCAATCACGACAACCAGCGACGCATGGCGCGTTCAAACACCCCGGCAAAGAAGGCCAGCAGGTCAGTGCCGTGGCTTGGCTTGAAATGATGCGGGTCTTCGGCACCCATGACCAGCATGCCGGGCAGACGGCCTTTGCCGAAATCAAGCCTAAGCGCCGCTTCGGAGCGGATGTCGTCGGCCTGGTCGCCATAGATGGAATCGTTCATCGGGCGCACCTGGCGCAACGTCACTTGCCGTGATGTTTCGTTTCGCCCGCCACCGATATAGCTGTCGACAAAGCCTGGCTCTGCTACGCTCAGCACATCGCCGAGGCGTTTGACCGCCGGATCGTCCACCTTCTGCACGGTTTCCAGCACCAGCCGCATACAATCGACTCGCAGGATTTCCGCAACTTCGCCGCCGAGATCATGCAGGAAGGTTTCAAATTCAGCCGGATCGAGCATCCGAAGGATCGCGCGATGCACCTGATTGGTCCCGGCGAGGTTCTCATACGCCGCCGCAATCACCGACCGGTGCGTTTCTTCCAGCCGGTCAAGTCGCGCCTCAAGCCGATCCATCGCAAGTCCGCGCAGATCAACGATATTTTCGCCCATCTGGTGTTCATTCGCAGCGACAAGCGCGCGCATTACGTCGGGATCTTCAAGAACGGTCTCAGGTTGCGCGATAATCTTGTCGCGCAGATCGGTTGCGATCTTTGCTGTGCTCGTCATGCCTGTGCTCATCTTTTTGTGTTTTGCGGGCTTATACACCAATTCACAGGGTATTCGCCCCTGTTTTTGGCGAAATCCAGATATTTTTTGCAACCGTTGCAGATCGGGATTGATCCGGTTGACCCCCTTCCGGTCTGCAGTCAGAATTGCGCTTTGATCCACGAGGGAAGGCCGGTTTGGCAGAGCTGTCGTTCTACGATGAAGGGGCGCTGGTGTCAGTGCTGACGACCCAACCGCTTGACCGGTTCCTTGACTACAAGGCACCCGAAGGCGGCTGTCGCGCAGGCAGTTTTGTCGAGGTTCCGCTTGGCCCCCGAAAGGTGATCGGCGTGATCTGGGGTCCGGGCGAAGGCGGGTATGACCTAAGCAAGGTGCGGTCGGTGATCCGCGTGCTTGATGTCGCACCGATGCGGGATGAGATGCGCACATTCCTGATGCGCGCGGCGGATTACACGCTGAACCCGCTGACGGCCATGCTGCGGCTTGCCACGCGGGCGCCTGGGCTAAGTGATCCTCCCTCAATGCAAAAGGTCTATCGGCTTGGCGAAGGCACGCCTGATCGCATGACAGACGCCCGCCGCCGTGTGCTGGAGGCGCTGTCGCATTACGGCGGCCTGAGCTTCACCTTGAAAGAGCTGGCAGAGGCCGCCGGAACCAGCGGCTCGGTCGTCAAGGGCCTCGTGAAACAAGGCGCCGTGCGGGAAGAGGACACGCCCCGCGACCGGCCCTATCCGCATCTTGATTGCGATTACGGCGGGGTCGAGTTGAACCCGGATCAGGCGAAGGCGGCAGAGCAGCTTTGCGTCGGAGTGACCTCGGGCGATTATGGCACGACGCTGCTGAAGGGCGTAACGGGCTCCGGCAAGACCGAAGTTTATCTGGAGGCGGTCGCGGAGTGTTTGCGCAAGGGGCGTCAAGCGTTGGTATTACTGCCCGAAATCGCCCTGACCGCTGAATTTCTGACCCGCGTCGAGGCGCGGTTTGGCGCGCGGCCTGCCGAATGGCATTCCGGTGTGACGATGACCGAACGCCGCCGCTGCTGGCGCATGGTCGGCGAGGGGGCGGCGCAACTGGTCGTCGGGGCGCGATCCGCGCTTTACCTGCCGTTCCGCGATCTTGGCCTGATCGTCGTCGATGAAGAACACGACAGTTCCTACAAGCAAGAGGACGGTGCGCTTTACAACGCTCGGGATATGTCGGTGCTGCGGGCAACCTGCTGCGGGGCGCAGGTGGTGCTTGCCTCTGCGACACCATCGCTTGAAAGCTGGGCGAATGCAGAGGCCGGGAAATACCAGCGGCTTGATCTGACCAGCCGTTTTGGCGCGGCGGAGTTGCCCGAAATGCGGGCCATTGACATGCGGGCCGAGGATTTGCCGGGTGCGCGCTGGGTGTCTCCGACGCTGGTCGGCGAGGTTCGCGCCCGGATGGAGAAAGGTGAGCAATCGCTGCTGTTCATCAACCGCCGTGGCTATGCCCCGACGACGTTGTGCCGGGCCTGCGGCCACCAAATCGGCTGCGATCACTGCGACGCGCGGATGGTCGAACACCGCTTCCTGAAGCGCCTGATGTGCCATCAATGCGGTGAGACGAAACCGATGCCCGATACCTGCCCGTCTTGCGAGGTCGAGGGCCGCCTTGCCCCAATCGGCCCCGGTGTGGAGCGGTTGGCGGAGGAGGTGACGGAGCTGTTCCCCGATGCCCGAATTGCCGTGTTGTCGTCTGATCTATTCGGCTCCGCCCGCGCCTTGAAGGAACAGATCGAAGCCATTGCGGCCGGCGCTGCCGACATCATCATCGGCACACAACTTGTCGCAAAGGGCCATAATTTTCCGTCGCTTACACTGGTTGGGGTCATCGACGCGGACCTTGGCCTGCAGGGGTCGGATTTGCGGGCAGCGGAGCGGACGTTTCAATTGATGCGCCAAGTTGCGGGCCGCGCCGGGAGGGTGGAAAAACGCGGGGTCGCCGTGCTTCAGACCTACCAGCCAGAACATCCGGTGATCCGCGCGATTCTGTCCGGCGACGAAGAGGGCTTCTGGCAAGCCGAGGCGCGGGAGAGGGAAGCTGCGGGCGTTCCCCCGTATGGGCGCCTTGCGGGTATTGTGGTGTCGTCGCCAGATGCAGCGCAAGCGTTTGATCTTGCCGGGGAAATGGCGCGACGAGATGATCCGCTTAGACGTATCGGCGCCACCGTTTTCGGCCCTGCACCCGCCCCGATCGCACGTATTCGAGGGCGGCATCGAGTGCGATTATTGGTGAAAGCGGCGAAAGGCGTTCCGCTGCAAAAGGCGCTTTCTGATTGGGCCGGGCAGTTCCGGTTGCCGGCAAATCTGCGCCTGTCCATTGATATCGATCCGCAGAGCTTTTACTGAAAACCCCTGATATGGTCCCGCGTTTGCACGTTCGCCGCCCCTGATTTCCCGCCGCGCTCCTGTCGACGTAGTTATGAGTATTTTTGGCAAGATGAAACACAGGGCGCCGCTTCATCTTTCCCGAAGTATCCTCGCCGAAGGCAAGAAAGTTCTTCGTTGCACAGGGTCTGTGCCTTTCCCTTTGTCGATTCCGGGCGTAAAGCGATGCCATGCGGATCGTTCGCCTCTCTGACGCTCGGTCGCTGCCGGTTTGGCGGCGGCCAATCATGTTGCTTTTTCTGATGGCAACAGCGATGCCGATTGCCTTCGCGACGTGGTCGGCGCTGCTGAATAACTTTGTGATTGAGGCTGCGGAGTTTGACGGCGCGGATATCGGGTTGCTGCATACGGTGCGGGAAATTCCGGGCTTTCTTGCTGTTGGGGTAATCGCCGTCATCATGTTCATGCGGGAACAGGTGCTTGGGCTTGTCTCGCTGATGCTGCTGGGCGCGGCGACGGCGGTAATGGCGTGGTTCCCGACGCTGGGCGGTATCCTGACGATCACAATGTTAAGCTCCATCGGCTTTCACTATTACGAGACGGTCAACCAGTCGCTACAGCTTCAGTGGATCACCAAACTACGTGCACCGCAGATGCTCGGCTGGCTGAGTGCCGCAGGGTCAGCGGCGACGCTTGTGGCCTATGTGCTGATCGTCATGACGTGGGAGAGTTTCGATCTGTCCTACAACTTCGTCTACCTCGCCTCGGGTGGGTTGACGGTTCTGATCGCGCTTTATTGCTTCTTTGCCTTTCCGCAGTTCGAGGCGCCGAATCCGCAGGTCAAAAAGCTGATCCTGCGCAAGCGCTACTGGCTTTATTACCTATTGCAGTTCTTCGCAGGCGCCCGGCGGCAGATATTTATCGTGTTCGCTGGCTTTATGATGGTCGAACGCTTTGGCTTTGCGGTGCACGAAGTCACCGCGCTGTTCCTGATCAACCTCGTCATTAACATGATCTTTGCCCCTTTGATGGGCCGCGCGGTGGGCCATTGGGGCGAGAGGAACGCGTTGATTTTTGAGTATGTCGGCCTTGTCACCGTCTTTCTAGCCTATGGCGGCGTCTATATGTTCGGCTGGGGCGTTGTGCTGGCGGCGGCGCTTTACGTGATCGACCACATGTTTTTCGCGCTGGCGCTGGCGCTGAAGACGTATTTCCAGAAAATTGCGGACCCCGGCGATATTGCTCCGACTGCGGCAGTCGCGTTCACGATCAACCATATCGCGGCGGTGTTCCTGCCGGTGCTGCTTGGGCTGCTGTGGGTGGCGTCGCCTGCCGCGGTGTTCCTTTTGGCGGCTGGGATCGCGTTTGGTTCGCTTTGCCTTGCGCTGCTGATCCCGCGCCATCCAGAGCCGGGGTATGAAACCATCTTTGCCCGCGGCTTGCCCGCCGCGGCAGAATAACACCTTTCCTGAAAGACTCACCATGCCGACCTTTACCGCCCTCACGACCTTACCCGGAAAAGACCAAGCTGAGGCGCTGGGCGAAGCAATGGAGCGTTTGGTGCCGGGGCCGACGGGCGTCGGCGTGTTTGAGGTCGAAGATGGCTCTGGCCTTTGGGAAGTCGGTGGGTATTTCACCGAAACCCCGGATGAGGCGGGGCTGGCACTGCTCGCTTCGGCCTTTGGGGCAAAGCCGTTTGCGGTGTCCGAAGTGCCCGATACCGATTGGGTTGCACATGTCAGGCGCGAATTGCAGCCGGTCGAGGCGGGGCGGTTCTTTGTCTATGGCAGCCATGATGCAGACCGCGTGCCGGGCGACAAGATCGCACTGTTGATTGAGGCCGCGATGGCGTTTGGCACAGGGCATCACGGAACGACGCTTGGTTGTTTGCGGGCGCTTGATCGGCTGGCAGATGAAGGATTTAAGGGCCAGAACGTTGCCGATATTGGCTGCGGCACGGCGGTGCTGGGCATGGCGGCGGCGAAGATTTGGCCCGATACTGTGCTTGCCAGCGATATTGATGCGGTAGCGGTTGAGGTCGCGGAAACCAACGTCGCTGCAAACGACTTGATCGGCCGGGTCGAGTGTGTTGAGGCGGCGGGGTTTGACCATCCTGCACTGTTTGAGGCCGCGCCGTTCGATCTGGTTTTTGCCAATATCCTGAAATCGCCGCTGATCGCGCTCGCTCCTGATATGCAGGCGCATGTCGCGCCGGGTGGATATGCGATTCTGTCCGGTATTCTTAATGAACAAGCGGATGAGGTGATCGGGGTTTATTCACGAAACGGGTTCAATCTTGTCAATCGGGATGAGATTGTTGAATGGACCACGCTGCTTTTGCGCAAGGCTGACGCCTAGACGCTTGGATTCCCGCTATTATCGCGACGCTGCCATATTTCCGCCATATTGTATTTGGACATTAGCGTTTACTTTTTATTAACTTTATCTTCGTTGGTGGGGGCCGACGTTTTGGAGGCTGTCATGGCAGACGCCAATATGCAGAATTTTGACCAACGGTTGCGCCGTATTTCCAAGCAACACCGTAAGCTGGCTGGCGGCTACGTCACGTCAGTGAATCACGACGGGCTTATTATCGCCCAACCCAGACGCCACGGTCCGCGTTTCCCTTGGAAGGGTCTGATGCTCACCGCAGCATTGTTCCTTCTGTTCAAAGGGTTCCTGTTCGCGAGCCTGGGTGAGATCACCTATGAAGAACGTGTCAGCAAGCTTCGCGCCGGAACGGTGGTTGAGCAGGCAGGCGCATTCGCGATGCAGGCTGACCCTGCGACGCTGTGGGTATCCAGCCAGATCAGACGTTACATCTGGTAAGGGTTTCGCGCTTCGGCGCGGCTTGATCACAAGGTCCCAAAGAAAAAGGCCGCACCCGGGTGGGATGCGGCCCTGATCGCGTTTAGCGTAAGCTGTTCGGCTTAGCGGAACCGGCGGGCAACGACGGCTTCGATATCGCCACGGCACAGGCCGATATCGGCGAGTTCGTGATCGCTGAGGCTGTTCAGCTCTTTCCGGGTCACGCGGGCGTTGTTCCAGGTCGTGAAGGCGCTGAAGAACGTCTGCGTCAGGTTTGCAATGCCACCGCCGGGCTGAACGGTGTATGCGTTACGGGTGTAATCGATAGCTGCCATCTGCTTGATCCTTCTACAACAACGGCATGGATGTCCTATAAGCCGCCACCTAGTAGGGTCGATCGGGTTCAGCAAGTGCCATTTGTGCATGTCACACATGCAATTTCCGCATAGCTGTAAATCACGCTTAACAAGCTGTAATAACTGGATAAAATGCGCATCTGGATAATGTCGCTTTTGGATCAGAAACGTTGCGATTCTGTCGCTTTCAGACGAAAATTTCATGGATTCCCAGCGCCGCCCCCGTGGTCTTTGAGATTGGCAAATGTTCGCGTTTCGTGCTACTCAGCAAAAAAAGAATGAAAAAGGGGCGGCAGGATGCGTGTTTTGGGAGTTGATCCAGGGCTCAGGAACCTCGGATGGGGGTTGATTGAGGCGGATGGAAGCCGACTCAGCCACGTTGCGAACGGGGTTTGCACATCCGAAGGCGATGATCTTGGCGCGCGGCTTTTGTCGCTGTATCGGCAACTCACCACAGTTATTGCGGAATTCGCGCCGGATGCGGCAGCGGTAGAGCAGACTTTCGTAAACAAGGACGGCGCCGGGACGCTGAAGCTGGGTCAAGCGCGGGGGATCGCGATGTTGGTGCCGGCGCAGGCTGGATTGACGGTTGGGGAATACGCCCCGAACACCGTCAAGAAAACTGTTGTGGGTGTTGGCCACGCCGACAAGCGCCAGATCAACCATATGGTAAAACTGCAATTGCCGGGGGCAAAGATAGCCGGACCGGACGCGGCGGATGCGCTGGCCATCGCGATTTGCCATGCGTTTCACATGCAGACCACCGGCCGGGTGGCCGCAGCGGTCGCGAGAGCGGGCGCATGATCGGGAAGATCGCCGGGCGGATCGACTATCGCGGTGCGGATCACGTGCTGATCGACGTGCGCGGGGTCGGGTATATCGTTTACGTGACCGACCGGGTGATGGCGGCCTTGCCCCGAAATGGGGAAGCGGTGGCGCTGTTCACCGACCTGTTGGTGCGCGAGGATAATCTGCAACTGTTCGGCTTCACGACCCTCGTTGAAAAGGAATGGCACCGCCTGTTGATGAGCGTTCAGGGGATCGGTGCGAAGGCGTCGATGGCCATTCTGGGCGCGTTGGGCGCGGATGGGGTGAGCAAGGCCATCGCGCTTGGCGATTGGAGCGCGGTTGCGGTCGCCAAGGGCGTTGGCCCGAAGACCGCGCAGCGGGTCGTGAATGAACTGAAGGACAAGGCCCACGCAGTGATGGCGATGGGCGGAACCCTCGCCGAAGCACAGGGCGAGGTCGCGGCGGACGTTGACGCGGTGATCGAAACGTCGGTCGTGCAGGCCACGCCAAGCGGTAGCGCGGGAGCAGCGCAGTCGGAGGCGCTCTCGGCGCTTGGCAATCTGGGCTATGGCCCTGGCGAGGCGGCGAGCGCCGTGGCGCAAGCGATGAACGACGCGCCCAATGCCGACACGCCAGCCCTGATCCGGACGGCGCTGAAACTGCTGGCACCGAAGGGGTAGGCGGATGAGCGAACCAGACCCCACCTTGCGCCCCGAAGCCCGACCAGAGGATGCCGACCGCGCGTTGCGACCGCAAAGCCTTGATGAATTCATCGGGCAGGCAGAGGCGCGGGCGAACCTTAAGGTGTTTATCGAATCCGCACGGCGGCGCGAGGAGGCGATGGATCACGCGCTGTTCCACGGCCCGCCGGGGTTGGGGAAAACCACGCTCGCGCAGATCATGGCGCGGGAGTTGGGGGTGAATTTCCGCATGACCTCTGGCCCGGTGTTGGCGAAGGCCGGCGATCTTGCCGCGATCCTGACAAACCTTGAGGCGCGGGATGTGCTGTTCATCGACGAAATCCATCGCCTGAATCCGGTGGTGGAAGAGGTGCTGTATCCGGCGCTTGAGGACTTTGAACTGGACCTCGTGATTGGCGAGGGGCCAGCGGCGCGAACCGTGCGGATTGAGTTGCAGCCGTTCACTCTGGTCGGGGCGACGACGCGGCTGGGGTTGCTGACGACTCCGCTGCGCGATCGGTTCGGGATACCGACGCGTTTGCAGTTCTATACGGTTGAGGAGTTGCATGAGATCGTGACGCGCGGTGCGCGCCTTATGGGTATTCCAGCAGAACCCGACGGTGTGCGAGAGATTGCGAAGCGAGCCCGCGGCACCCCTCGGATCGCGGGCCGACTTCTGCGCCGGGTGGTCGATTTCGCGGTTGTCGAGGGCGACGGACGGCTGACCCAAGCGATTGCCGATGGCGCGCTGACGCGGCTTGGGGTAGACCATCTGGGGCTTGACGGGGCGGACCGCAGGTATTTGAAGCTGATCGCTGAGAACTACGCCGGGGGTCCGGTCGGGATCGAAACCATGTCTGCCGCCCTTTCAGAATCTCGCGATGCGCTGGAAGAAGTGATAGAGCCGTTTTTGCTGCAGCAGGGGTTGATTCAAAGAACCCCGCGCGGACGAATGCTCGCCCCGAAGGCATGGACGCATTTGGGAATGGCAGCGCCGAAGGGGCAGAGTGATCTGTTTGGCTGAGGCGGCGGGATTTGAGTATTTTTGGCAAGATGAAACCGAGTGATGACTGCTGACGATATCGAAAAACTGTTTACGAGGGCCGATGGATCTTATGCGTTTGCCCGCTGGGGGCGTCCGATTGTTCCGGTGGTGTTCGGGGTGGAAGAGGAAACTCTGTCGGTTCTGAAGGGCGCGATTGAGGCTGTCGTAACGCTCGCCGGACATAAAATGGCCGAGACCGACCCTGAGCTTGGCGCGAATCTGATGGTGTTCTTTATCCGCGACTGGGCGGAACTGTTGGAGACGCCGAATATGGACCGGCTGCTGCCCGATCTTGCGCCTTTGGTTGAGCGGTTGAAAGCGGCGGGCGCGACGCAGTATCGGGCGTTTAGGTTCGATGATGCAGGCGGGATACAGGCGTGTTTCGCGTTCGTCCGGATGGATGACGCATTGGCCGAGATACCAGCGGAGACCATTGCGCTGGGGCAAATGGTGCAGGCGATCTTGCTGTGGTCCGACGTGGCCTTTGCCGAGAAATCACCGCTGGCAGTCGCACCGGGAGGCGAAACGATCTTGCGGCCCGAAATCGCTGCTGTGATCCGCGCGGGGTATGATCCGACGATGCCGGTGGCGGCGACGGATGCGAGCCACGCGCTGCGTCTTGCGGCACGGGTGGGGCTGCAGGAATGACCCATCGGTTCTATCTGCGCGTCTACTACGAAGACACCGACCTTGCCGGGATCGTCTATTACGCCAACTACCTGAAGTTCATTGAGCGCGCGCGGACGGAGTTTGTGCGCGAGATGGGGATCGACCAGACCGCCCTGAAAGCGCAGGAGGGCATCGTTTTCGCCGTGCGACGGGTCGAGGCGGATTATCTTTCGCCCGGACGGTTTGACGATGAACTGCTCGTTGAAACCACGACAGAGGCCGTGACCGGCGCGCGGATCGTGCTGAAACAGGAGGTGCTGCGTGATGGCGAAACGCTGTTCAGCGCCATCGTCACATTGGTCGCATTAAGCGATACGGGCCAACCTGCACGGCTTCCGGCAAATATCCGCCTGATTTTGCATTGATCGGCAAAAAAGCGGAACTGACACACATTTGATAGCATTCCCCCTGCAACTGTTGTAGTTTTCCCGGTAATCAGAGCTGTCAAAAGATGGCCGAAACAAAAGAGCAGGCAAATGGAAACCGAAATTCTTGGTGCGGCGCAGGAGATTGATTTCTCCATGTGGGCGCTTTTTGCGCGGGCGACATTGATTGTGAAGCTCGTGATGATCCTATTGATCGTGGCCTCTTTCTGGTCCTGGGCGATCATTGTTCAGAAAATCATCAACTATCGGCGCGCGCGAGAAGATGCGCAGCAGTTTGACCGGGCGTTCTGGTCTGGGGAGCCGCTGGATGAACTGTTCGACAAGATCGGACCGCAACCGGAGGGGGCGGCCGAAAACGTGTTTGCCGCCGGAATGATGGAATGGCGACGCAGTCATCGGCAGGACGGCAACCTGATCGCCGGAGCGCAGGCGCGGATTGATCGGTCGATGGACGTGGCGATTGCGAAGGAAAGCGAAAAGCTGAACAGCGGGCTGTCGTTTCTGGCGACCGTCGGGTCTACCGCGCCGTTTGTCGGGCTGTTTGGCACGGTCTGGGGCATCATGAACGCCTTTATCGAGATTGCGGCGCAGCAGAACACCAACCTTGCCGTTGTCGCGCCGGGCATTGCCGAGGCGCTGCTGGCGACCGGTCTGGGCCTGCTGGCCGCTATTCCGGCGGTGATCTTCTACAACATGCTGTCCGGCGACAGTGACCGGATCATCGCGGGGTATGAGGCGTTCGCTGACGAATTCTCGACCATTCTAAGCCGCCAGTTGGATAGCTGACATGGGCGCAGGTGTCGTTAAATCAGGCGGAGGAGCTGGCGGTCGTCGTCGCCGTTCCGGTCGCGCCAATCGTCACGTGATGAGTGAAATCAACGTCACGCCCTTCGTGGACGTGATGCTAGTGCTGCTGATTATCTTCATGGTCGCGGCACCATTGCTGACCGTCGGCGTGCCGGTTGAATTGCCGGAAACCGCTGCCGGAGCGCTTCCGACAGAGCAGGAAGAGCCGCTGACGATCACGCTGACCGCCGATGGGCAGATGATGATCCAGACGACGGAAACCGCGCGGGACGATCTGATTCCAAAATTGCGGGCCATCGCGGCAGAACGCGCCGATAACAAGGTGTTCCTGCGGGCCGATGGGGCCATTCCCTACAATGATGTTGTGCAGATCATGGGCGCGCTTAACGCCGCCGGGTTCAACAATATCGGCCTTGTGACGGATACCGGCGGCCCGGCGCTTGACGGGCAGGGCGGTTAAGGTCGGTGACGACGGGCATGAACATGCGCTTCCACACAGGTCATTACGTTTCCGGCGCGGGGCACATCGTCCTGATCGGCTGGATTCTGTTTGGCGGCATGTTTGATCGCCCGTCTGAGGCTGACTTTACAGTGGCCGACGTGTCGATCCTGTCCGAGGACGAGTTCGCGGCGCTGAGCCAGCCAAACCCAACGCCCGCCCCTGCAACGGCGGAGGATGTGACAGAACCCGCAGCCCCTGAAAGCGCCGAAGCCCCGACGACCCCTGCCGCCGATCCGCCGACCGAAACCCCCGCAACACCGGAATCCGAAGCGCCCGCGCCGCCGGATGAAGCGCCCGACCTGACAGAGATCGAACCGCTGCCGCAGCCCGAGGTGAACCCGGACGCGCCGATCACGCCCGAACAGCCCTCGACAGAAGGCACGACGTTGGTTGCCCCGGATTCGACGGAGTCAAACCCGCAACCGATTGACCGCGTCGCCCCCGAAGCGGCACCTGAGCCTGAGCCGGATGTCGAAATCTCCGACACCGTGCAAGAGGCTGTGACCCCGGACGAAAGCGCCGAGACGCCGCAAGAGGAACAGGAAGCAACTGCCGAGGAAGAAGCCGCGACCGCGATTGTGACCGAAGCCGAGGAGAGCGAGGAGCCGGTATCCTCCGCCCCGCTGATATCGCGCCGTCCGCCGGATCGGCCCGAACGTCCTGTTGAAACCGCAGTGGCAGAGACTCCGACGGAAACGCCCACTGAAACACCTGCGGAGACTCCGACCGAAACCGCCGATGACCCGTTGGCAAGCGCGATTGGCGATGCGGTGTCCGAGGCAGTTCAGAATGACGCCCCGGCGACTGACACATCATCCAACCCCGCACCATCCGGCCCGCCGATGACGGGCGGAGAGAAAGACGCGCTGCGCCTTGCGGTGCAGGAATGTTGGAACGTCGGATCCCTGTCGTCTGAGGCGTTGCGCACTACGGTTGTCGTCAGCGTGTCGATGGCCCGCGATGGCAAGCCCATATCCGGCAGTATCCGTATGCTGAGTTCGTCCGGCGGATCATCCGGCGCGGCACAGCAAGCATATGAGGCCGCCCGCCGCGCAGTTTTGCGTTGCGGCGCCCGAGGCTATAACTTGCCCGCAGACAAATACGACCAGTGGCAAGAGATTGAGATTACCTTCAACCCGGAGAGAATGAGGATCAAATGACCCTAACGCAGAGACTGACCTCCGCTCTGGCCTTGACGCTGGCGTTTTGCCTGTCGGCCGTGATTGCAACGGCACAGGAAAGCCGTGGACCGCTTCGGATCGAAATCACCGAAGGTGTGATCGAACCCCTGCCGTTCGCGGTTCCAAACTTCGTTCCCGAAACGGAAGGATCTGCCGAAATTGCACAGCAGATTTCGCGGGTCGTCGCGTCTGACCTTGCCGGGACGGGCTTGTTCCGCGAAATCGGCAGTGAGGCGTTCATCAGCAACATCTCCAGCTTTGACGCTCCGGTGCAGTATCCCGATTGGCGGGCGATCAATGCACAGGCGCTGATTACCGGGGCGGTCAGCGTAAGCTCCTCCGGTCAGGTCAATGTGAAGTTCCGCTTGTTCGACGTGTTCTCCGGTCAGGAAATGGGCGAGGGGCTGCAACTTGGCGGGACGACCAATAGCTGGCGTCGTCTGGCGCATAAAGTCGCCGACACGGTCTATTCCCGCATCACCGGCGAAGGGCCGTATTTCGATAGCCGGGTGGTATTCGTGTCGGAATCCGGGCCGAAGGATGCCCGCCAGAAACGCCTTGCGATCATGGACTACGACGGGGCGAATGTGCAGTATTTGACCGATAGCTCCTCCATCGTGCTTGCGCCGCGCTTTTCGCCCAATGGCGACCGTGTGCTTTATACGTCCTACGAAACCGGATTTCCGCAAATCTACGTTCTTGATGTCGGCAGCGTGCAGCGCCGCGCGCTTGGTGATCAGCCCGGCACGATGACCTTTGCGCCGCGCTTTGGCCCGGACGGGACAACGGTCGTCTATTCGCTGGAGACTGGCGGCAATACCGACATTTACCGCATGAACCTCAGCACTGGGGAGCGTGTGCGCCTGACCAACGCGCCGTCAATCGAAACCGCGCCCAGCTTTTCGCCGGATGGCAGCCAGATCGTGTTTGAATCCGACCGATCTGGCGCGCCGCAACTTTACGTGATGTCGGCCAATGGCGGTGAAGCGCAGCGGGTCAGTTTTGGCCCCGGTCGCTATGGCACGCCGGTCTGGTCGCCACGCGGTGACTACATCGCGTTCACCAAGCAGAACCAAGGACGGTTCCACATCGGCGTGATGCGCACGGATGGGTCCGAAGAACGGCTGCTAACGGCAAGTTTCCTTGACGAAGGGCCGACATGGGCGCCGAACGGACGGGTTATTATGTTCATGCGTGAAACTGCCGGGTCCGGTGGTGCGGTATCGCTATACTCCGTCGATATTTCGGGGCGCAATTTGCGCCAGGTCACAACACCGGGGGCGGCGTCCGATCCGGCGTGGTCGCCGTTGCTGCCATAAGTTCCCAAAGCCCAACAAGGGTGATATGATGACAACAACAGAGCAGAAAATGAACAAGGGGCACCCCATGAGACATCTGACAAAGGCGATCTTTCTGGTCGCGGCACTCGGTGTGAGTGCATGTACCAATCCTGACCGTTTTGGCGGCGGCGCGGGCGCTGGTGGTGCTGGTGCAGCCGGCGGAGGGTTCAACGACGCATCGAACCCGAACTCTCCGGCGTATTTCCAGCAGACTGTGGGCGACCGTGTTCTGTTTGCCGTGGACCAGAGCACGCTGTCTGACACGGCCCGTTCGACCCTGACCGGTCAGGCGAATTGGCTGAGCACGAACCCTGAATACACCGCATTGGTCGAAGGCCACGCGGATGAGCAGGGCACGCGGGAATATAACCTCGCACTTGGTGCTCGGCGCGCGAATGCGGTTCAGGAATACCTGATTTCCCAAGGCGTCCCGGCGGGTCGTCTGCGGACGGTATCCTACGGCAAAGAACGCCCGATCGAAGTGTGTTCGGACGAAGCGTGCTACATGCAGAACCGCCGCGCGGTGACGGTGGTTTCGGCCGGTGGCTTAGGTAGCTGACGAGGGCTGAATGATGCGCTTATTCGCTTTCCTGACCGTCGCGGCGTTGGCATTGCCCGTCGCGGCCCCGGCCCAGAACCGGGATGAAACGCTGGCCGATATCCGGCAGGAGCTGTCGGTGCTTTACGTCGAGGTGCAGCGCCTGAAGCGGGAGCTGTCGACGACCGGTGCGCCCACCACCACGGTCGGCGGCGACACTCCGTTGCAGCGCATTGACGCGATCGAGGCTGAGTTGCAGCGCCTGACCTCAAAATCCGAGGAGCTTGAGTTCAAGATCAATCAGGTCGTGAATGTCGGCACCAACCAGATCGGCGATCTGGAGTTTCGGCTGTGTGAGCTTGAGGAAGGTTGCGATATCGGCAGCCTGTCCGAAGGCACGACGCTTGGCAATTTGGACGTGACCGAAGCGCCGGTTACAACCCAGACGACGGTTGATACCGGCAGCGCGCAGCTTGCGGTGGGAGAGCAATCCGATTTCGATCGTGCGAAAGCCGCGCTTGATGCAGGGGAGTTCCAGACCGCAGCGGATCAATTCGCGACCTTCACGCAGACCTACACTGGCGGTCCGCTGAGTGCTGAGGCGCATTTCTTTCGCGGCGATGCGTTGGAAAAACTGGGTGATATTCGTCCTGCGGCACGGGCCTATTTGGATAGCTTTAGCAGTGCGCCGAACGGACCAAAGGCGCCAGACGCGCTTTACAAGGTCGGCACGACGCTTGGCGCGCTTGGCCAGACGGCGGATGCCTGTCAAATGTTGCAGCAGGTTGGCATACGCTTCCCGACCGCGAACGCGGCGACCGAGGCGCGAACCTCAATGCAAAATCTGGGCTGTTCGTGAGCGAAAGCGCACTGGCCGGGATTGTCGGCGGCGCGCTTCACTCAGCCCTCGGACGTAACCCCAAACATATCGGCGTCGCCCTTTCGGGCGGCGGTGATTCGACGGCGCTGCTGGTCGCACTCCACGATCATTTGGCGGGCCAATGCCCGATTTCGGCAGTGACTGTTGATCATGGCTTGCGGGCCGACGCGGCGGTAGAGGCTGCGGCAGCCGCTGATTTGTGCGCGTCGCTCGGCGTTTCGCATCGAATTTTGACGCTGGATGGGCTGGAGGATGGCCCGAACCTTCAGGATCGCGCTCGGGCGCGGCGATACGCGGCGTTGGCGGAGTGGGCACAGGATGTTGGCGTTGATGCGGTGCTGCTGGGGCATACGCGAGATGACGTTGCGGAGGGCTTCTTGCTGCGCCTGGCGCGGGGATCGGGCGTTGATGGATTGGCTGAGATGTCGGCAGCGCAACAACGCGATGGCGTGCTTTGGCTGCGACCCTTTCTACGCACCGGGCGTGACGATCTGAGGGCGTATCTGATCGGGCGCGGCATAGCTTGGTCAGACGATCCGTCTAACGACGACGACAGGTTTGACCGCGTCCGAATGCGCAAAGCGCTGCCGCAACTGGCGGAGCTTGGCCTTACTGTGGATGCGCTGGCCGACACCGCCCGTCATATGCGCCGGGCGCGAGGGGCGCTGGACGCTCAGGTCGTCGAATGGGGTGAGAAATACGTGCAGTTTGACGCTGGCGAAGTGCGCTTGGCCCATCCCCTGTTGACCGAAGCGTCGTCTGAGATTTCGCTGCGCCTGTTGAAGGACGCGCTGTGTTGGGTTGCAACCGCACCCTATCCGCCGCGTTTTGATGGGCTGGCGAGGGTTCATGAGGCGGCTGCCAAAGGCGAGAATTCGACGCTCCACGGCTGTCTGATCTTGTCGGAAACCGGAGCGGCGGGCTTTGACACGATCGTAGCGCGGGAGCCGAAGACGCTGGAAGGCGTCACTGCCGCAACCGATCAGCCTTGGGATAAGCGCTGGCGCTTTGACGGGCCGCATGATCCGACGCTTGAAGTTCGTGCATTGGGGGTGGGTGGTTTGACCCAATGCCCGGATTGGCGAGAGGTCGGCAGACCCCGCCGCCAACTGCTGACATCACCCGCGATTTGGCGGGGTGAATCGCTGATCGCTGCCCCGCTCGCCGGGCTGGAAAACGGCTGGACCTGCCGGATCGCTGAAACCTTTCTTGACCGCAAACGGGCGGAGTTGGCGTTTGGCCGCCGCCCAACCGGCAATTCGCATGCCGATTAGCGCGATTTCGCCAGTGAAACATGCACGACGCTGATCGCCGCCGTTTTTGCCACAGACCGTTTAACGCATTGAAGGTTGGCCCTCGTATCTCTATTTAAGACAGGTGCGCCTTTGTGATCATTCACCCGGCCATTCGAAATCTGAGGAGATCCCGCTGTGGGCAACGCGCGAAATATCGCTTTTTGGGTCGTTCTGTTCTTACTGATCCTGGCCTTGTTCAATCTGTTCAGCGGCGGCAATGCCGCGCTGCAAAACCAGACGATGCCGTATTCGGACTTCATCGAACAGGTCGATGACGGGTCGGTGTCGAAAGTGACGCTGGACGGTGAACGTGTGCTGTTCCGTGGCGCAGACGGGCGCAACTATATGACGATCAAGCCGGAAGACCCGGACCTCGTGAACCGTTTGATCGAAAAAGGCATCGATGTTGAGGCTGAACAGCAAGAGCAATCGGGCTTCACTTCGGTCCTGCTGACGTTCCTGCCGTTCCTTCTGCTGATCGGCGTCTGGATTTACTTCATGAACCGGATGCAAGGTGGCGGCAAAGGTGGCGCAATGGGTTTTGGCAAATCGAAAGCCAAGCTGCTGACCGAACGGTCGGGCCGTGTAACTTTTGACGACGTTGCCGGGATCGACGAGGCGAAGGAAGAGCTGGAGGAGATCGTCGAATTCCTCCGTGATCCGCAGAAATTCAGCCGCTTGGGCGGTAAAATCCCGAAAGGCGCGCTGCTGGTAGGCCCTCCGGGCACCGGTAAGACGCTGCTGGCCCGTGCGATTGCGGGTGAGGCGGGCGTGCCGTTCTTCACCATCTCAGGCTCTGACTTTGTTGAAATGTTCGTTGGTGTCGGCGCATCCCGTGTGCGCGACATGTTCGAGCAGGCGAAGAAAAACGCGCCATGTATCGTGTTTATTGACGAGATTGACGCAGTTGGCCGCCATCGTGGCGCAGGCTATGGCGGCGGTAACGACGAACGCGAACAGACGCTGAACCAACTTTTGGTCGAAATGGACGGGTTTGAATCGAACGAGGGTGTCATCATCCTCGCCGCGACGAACCGCCGTGACGTGCTTGACCCGGCGCTGCTGCGTCCTGGTCGGTTTGACCGTCAGGTCACCGTGCCGAACCCGGATATCAAGGGCCGCGAAAAAATCCTCGGCGTTCATGCGCGGAAGACTCCGCTTGGCCCGGATGTGGACCTTCGGATTATCGCCCGCGGGACGCCCGGTTTTTCCGGTGCGGACCTTGCGAACCTCGTGAACGAGGCGGCGCTGATGGCCGCCCGTGTCGGGCGTCGCTTTGTCGTGATGGAAGACTTCGAGAACGCAAAGGACAAAGTGATGATGGGGGCGGAGCGTCGTTCGATGGTCCTGACGCCTGAGCAAAAGGAAAAGACCGCCTATCACGAGGCTGGCCATGCGATTGTCGGGTTGTCCCTGCCGAAATGCGACCCCGTCTATAAGGCGACGATTATCCCGCGCGGTGGTGCGCTGGGTATGGTGGTGAGCCTGCCTGAGATTGACCGTCTGAACTGGCATAAATCGGAATGCGAACAAAAGCTTGCGATGACGATGGCCGGGAAAGCGGCCGAGATTATCAAATACGGCCCGGATGAGGTGTCAAACGGCCCCGCCGGGGATATTCAGCAAGCGTCGAGCCTTGCCCGCGCGATGGTTCTGCGTTGGGGCATGTCTGAAAAGGTCGGCAATATCGACTACCAACAGGCGCATGAGGGCTACATGGGCAACGGCGCCGGGGGCTTCTCGGTTTCTGCCCACACGAAGGAATTGGTCGAAAGCGAAGTCAAACGCCTGATCGACGAAGGCTATGCAACGGCCAAGAAAATCCTCGACGAAAAGCATGAGGAGTTTGAACGTCTGGCCCAAGGTTTGCTGGAATACGAAACCCTAACCGGCGATGAAATCAAGCGCGTCATTCAAGGTGATCCGCCGAATAAAGACCCGGATGAGGATGACACATCGGATGAGGGCAGCGCCCCGTCTGTCACGGCAATTCCGAAGACCAAGCCGCGTCCGAAATCCGACGGTGGGCTTGAGCCGGAGCCAACAGGCTAACGCCAGCGCATATGAAAACTGAAAAGCACCGCCCTCGCGCGGTGCTTTTTTCTTTGGGGTAGCGTCCTCCAACCACTGCTCTTATGGCCTCTGCGACGGTTCCGAGAGTGGATATGTCGGAAATACGCTGATGTTGAACGGCGCATCCCGATATGCATTGTGCCAAGCAAGGCGATCTGCCGCATCAAATGAACCTCAGGAGGGGCCCCATGTCTTACAAAAGTGACATCGAGATTGCGCGGGAGGCGAAGAAGCGTCCCATCCAAGAGATTGGGGAAAAGCTTGGCATCGGGTCCGACCACCTGCTGCCCTATGGGCACGACAAGGCCAAAGTCAGCCAGGAGTTCATCAACGGCGTTCAGAAGAACGAAAACGGTCGCCTGATCCTCGTGACCGCGATCAACCCGACGCCGGCTGGCGAAGGTAAGACGACAACGACGGTTGGTCTGGGTGACGGTCTGAACCGGATCGGCAAGAAGGCCGCAGTTTGCATCCGCGAAGCATCGCTTGGCCCGTGTTTCGGGATGAAGGGCGGGGCCGCCGGGGGCGGCTATGCGCAAGTCGTTCCGATGGAAGAGATGAACCTGCACTTCACCGGTGACTTCCACGCGATTACCAGCGCTCACAACCTGCTGGCGGCGATGATCGACAACCACATCTACTGGGGTAATGAGCTTGAGATCGACACCCGCCGGGTCGTCTGGCGCCGGGTGATGGATATGAATGACCGCGCCCTGCGCCAAATCACGGCGAGCCTTGGGGGCATCCCAAACGGCTTCCCGCGCGAGGCTGGTTTTGACATCACCGTCGCGTCCGAGGTTATGGCGATCCTGTGCCTCGCCACCAGCCTTGAAGACCTGCAAAAGCGTCTGGGCGACATCATCGTGGCCTACCGCCGCGACCGAAGCCCGGTCTACGCCCGCGACATCAAGGCCGACGGCGCGATGACCGTGTTGCTGAAAGACGCGATGCAGCCGAACCTTGTTCAGACGCTGGAAAACAACCCGGCATTCGTCCATGGCGGCCCGTTCGCCAATATCGCGCATGGCTGTAATTCGGTCATCGCTACCACAACCGCGCTGAAGATTGCGGACTATGTCGTGACCGAGGCTGGCTTTGGCGCCGATCTCGGGGCGGAAAAGTTCATGAACATCAAATGCCGTAAAGCGGGTCTTGCCCCCAGCGTCGTCGTGCTGGTCGCGACGGTGCGGGCGATGAAGATGAACGGCGGCGTTGCAAAGGCCGATCTGGGGGACGAAAACGTCGACGCGGTCAAAGCGGGCTGCGCAAACCTTGGCCGCCACATCGAAAACGTCAAAAGCTTCGGTGTGCCGGTTGTTGTCGCGATCAACCACTTCGTGACCGACACGGATGCAGAGATTGAGGCTGTGAAAGAATACGTCGCGGCACAAGGCTCAGAAGCGATCCTGAGCCAGCATTGGGAGTTTGGGTCAAAAGGCTCAGAAGAGCTCGCCAAGCGCGTGGCCGAGATTGCGGATGCCGACATGGCCAACTTCGCACCGATCTACCCCGACGATATGGGCCTGTTCGCCAAGATCGAAACCATTGCCAAACGCATCTACCGCGCGGACGAGGTTTTGGCCGACCAGAAAATCCGCAATCAGCTGAAGGATTGGGAGGCCGCGGGCTATGGCGATCTGCCGGTCTGTATGGCGAAGACTCAATACAGCTTCTCGACCGATCCGAATCTGCGTGGCGCGCCGACCGGTCACTCTCTTCCTGTGCGTGAGGTTCGTCTGTCCGCCGGTGCAGGCTTTATCGTCGTGATCTGCGGGGAAATCATGACCATGCCGGGCTTGCCGCGCGTGCCCTCGGCTGAGGCGATCATGCTGAACGACGAAGGTCAGATCGAGGGGTTGTTCTGACGCATTCAAATCCTGTGGGTGGTGCGCTATGTCGGGGAAAATTGTCAAAATGACGAGGATCACCGATGCGCACCCCCACAGATTGCAAAACGATGGCGGAGTTGCGGGCCGAGATCGATACGCTCGACCGGCGCTTGGTTGGACTACTGGCGGAGCGGGCCCGCTACATCGACCGCGCGGCGGCGCTTAAACCCGGCGAAGGGTTACCCGCCCGGATTGATACGCGAGTCGAGGCGGTCGTCGCCAATGTCTGCGATGCGGCGGCTGACACCGGCCTTGATCCCGCATTGGCAGAGCGTTTGTGGCGCGTCCTGATCGACTGGTCCATCGCCCGCGAGGAAGAAACACTAGGGCCATCCGCGCCCGACCGACTTGAGGAGAGCTGAATGTCTGCAACGATTATCGACGGCAAGGCCTTTGCCGCCACGGTGCGCGAGAAGGTCGCGCATCACGTGACCCGGCTGAAAGAGGAAAACGGTATCACTCCGGGTTTGGCGGTCGTGCTGGTCGGCGAAGACCCGGCGAGCGAGGTTTATGTCCGCTCCAAAGGCAAACAGACGGTCGAGGTTGGGATGAAATCAGTGGAGCACAAGCTTGACTCCGACACATCCGAAGCGGACCTGCTGAAGCTGATCGATGATCTAAACAACGATCCATCGATCCATGGCATTCTAGTGCAGTTGCCATTGCCGAAGCATCTGAACGAAGACCTTGTCATCAACAGCATTGATCCCGCGAAGGATGTGGACGGGTTCCATATCTCCAATGTTGGCCTGCTGGGGACGGGGCAGAAAAGCATGGTGCCCTGCACCCCGCTTGGTTGCCTGATGATGCTGCGTGATCACCACGGCAGCCTGTCCGGCAAAGATGCGGTTGTGATTGGGCGCAGCAATATTGTCGGCAAACCGATGGCGCAGTTGCTGCTGGGCGATAGCTGCACCGTGACGATTGCGCATAGCCGGACGAAAGATCTGCCCGACGTTGTGCGCCGCGCCGATATCGTCGTGGCCGCCGTGGGTCGCCCGCAAATGGTGCCGGGCGATTGGATCAAACCGGGCGCGACGGTGATCGACGTGGGCATCAACCGGATTCCGAAAGATGACGGCAAGACCCGGCTGGTCGGCGACGTCGATTATGAAAGCTGCGCCGCTGTCGCCGGGGCGATCACGCCCGTGCCGGGTGGTGTCGGGCCGATGACCATCGCGTGCCTGCTGGCGAACACCTTGACCGCTGCGTGCCGCGCGAATGGCCTGACAGAGCCGGAAGGCCTGACCGCCTAACGCCTATTTCGGGTCTTTGAAGGTTGGCTGGCGCTTTTCCAACCCGGCGATGACCGCTTCGATCTGATTGGGGGAGCCGATGAGTGTTTCCTGCACCACCGACTCCCGCATCAGGATTTCGGCGGGATCGGGCATACGCTCCGTCTCAGAGATTAGCGCCTTCGCGGCACGGACGGTTTCGGGGCTGCGGGCGGCGATCTGCTCGGCAAGCTTCGCCGCGCGGGCCTGCGGATCATCGTCCAACTCCGTCACGAACCCCCATTCAAGCGCTTGATGCGCCCCGAACTCCTCTGCCGTGTAGGTCAGGCGGCGAATCACGTCACTGCGGGCAAGGCGTGGCATCAGGACCATACCACCCATGTCGGGGATCAGGCCCCACTTGCCCTCCATGATCGCAAAGCGGCAATCGGGCGTCGCGATGCGGATGTCAGCGCCAAGCATGATTTGAAACGCGCCACCGAAGGCAAAACCGTGAACCGCCGCGATGACCGGGACCGGCAAATCGGACCAGACCATCGCTGCCTGCTGAAAGATATTGGCGGTGCCGTGCGTTCGCGCCGTCACCCCGCCGGACTTCGCGGCCTCAGCGATGATCGTTTGAAACGCCCCGGTGTCGAGTCCCGCCGAAAACGCCGGGCCGTCACCCTGGAGGATCACCGCGCGGAGCGTTTTATCCTCCTGCAGGCCCTCACCCGCGGCAACGATCCCTTTGATCATCGAAAGGTCTAGCGCATTCCGCTTGTCTGGGCGAGTCAGGGTGACGGTGGCGACTGGCCCCGACCGGGAAATATCTACACGCTCTGACATCTTGACCTCATCCATTGATGGCGGGACCACTCTGCGCCTCGCCTGCCGATCTGCCAAGTCTGCCGTCACGGCAATCAGCGGGGGCGGGTCGCGACCATCGTGCCGAGCATCACTGCAACATGCGTTCGGTCGGACCCGTCAATCGCGAAGATGTTCGATTCAACCGTGATCAGCCGATTGCCGGGTTTCAGAACTTGTCCAACGGCCTCCAACCGCTGTCCTTTGGCAGGTGCGATGAGGTTGATCTTGATCTCAGCCGTCAAAACTTCGCGGTCTTCGGGCATCAGCGTGAAGGCTGCAAAGCCCGCAGCGCTGTCGCCCAACGCGAAGGTCAAACCGGCATGGGCGAACCCGTGTTGCTGGCTGAAGCCGGGTTCAATCGGTGCTGAAATCACGCAGCGCCCCGGCGACACGTCATCAAGCATCGCCTTGAAAGTGCGCATTAAACCTTGCGCAGTGAAATTTTCGCGGGTGCGGCGTTCGTAGGCCTGCGACTGTGGCTCAAGCTCCATACCCGTCATCTTGCCTTGATTGTTGATTGAGGCCAAGCATATTGAATCCCTTGAGATTTTGACGCCGGGGCGCTAGGCAAGTTTTGTGTAATTTCGTAAATGGTGTTGTGTCGCCGTGACTAAGCCAATGTTTCATTCATCGAATTCGTCAAAGGTTTATCTGACGATCTGGGCGTTTCTTTCGGTTGTCGCAGCTCTTTCCGGCCCCTTTGGCACCTATCAGCGTTTCGATCCGCTAATGCGGTTTGTGTTCTGGATGTTGCTTATCGGAATCGCCGTGGGGCTGGTCTGGCTGGCGCGGATCGTGGTGTCAAAACTCTTCGCGGATATCCGGTATCGGGATCACGCGGCATTCGCCAGCGTAATGGCGGGTCTGTTGTTCTTGCCGTTCTCAATCGTCCTGCCGCCTATCTTTTACGCCGGGTCAGAGGCGCGGTTTTTGGTGCCGGAGCTCGTCCTGATTACCGTTTTCGGATCGCTCGTCGGGCACTGGATAGCACACGCGCTGCTGTCGACGGCAAAGGTTGAGGAGTCACAGGTCGAGGTGCCCCGCATCATGTCGCGTTTGCCAGCGGATAAGCGGGGCGATTTGATCCGAATGACGGTGCGGGATCACTACGTCGATGTGTATACCACGGCTGGGATGCACTCTCTCCTGATGCGGTTTCGCGACGCGACGCAGGAGGCGGATACCGTCGATGGCTTCTGCGTACACCGGTCGCATTGGGTGACGCGAGCGGCAATTACCGGAGTTTTGCGGCGAAACGGTCGGGTGTTTTTGAGCCTGACCGACGGGACAGAAGTTCCGGTCAGCCGCAAATACCGCCCGAATGTCGAAGAGGCAGGGCTGCTCTGACAGCTTCAGGTCGCGCGTGGCATCGGGACTTCGACCGGCGGCGTCGCCAGCAAGATCGCCCGCGCATTCGGCGCCATCAAATCGCATAACGCGTTGGTAGAGGTTTTCAGCCCGCCCGTATAAGTCCCAAACGCGGGCAGGATCAGCCGTGCATCGTCGATCAGGAAACAAGGCCGTGTCACGCCGCGCCGGGGAAGCGCCGCCTTTGGGTGGTAGTGCCCCGAAACCTCAGCCGTCGCGCCCTTCGCAGCGATATGACGAAACTGAAGTGGCCCGACGGATAGGGTTTGCAGATGTTCGCCGCCGAACTGGATCGGTCCGGGGTCGTGGTTGCCTTCGATCCAGATCCAGCGCCGCCCGGCGGCGAGGCGCGAAATCCACATCCGATCATCTTCGCGCAGGCTGTCCGCCGCAGCCAGATCGTCAAACGTATCGCCAAGGCAAACGACGGTCGTTGGGCGGGTCGCGGCGATGGCGGCGTCAAGTTTGGCCAGCGTATCTTGCACTTCATAAGGCGGCAAAAGCGCGCCACCCCGTCGCGCCATTCGGTCTGATTTGCCCAAATGCAAATCAGATACGCACAGCAACCGCTCATCCGACCACCACAGTGCGCCAGAGGGCAGGGCGGTCAGCTTGGCGCCGCGCAGGGTGAAATCAAGGCCGTTCATGCTTCGTTCCAACCGCATTTTCGCGCATCTTGCAAGCGGTTATTCGAGGCCCGCTTCCTTCATCAATAGTGCGGCGTCTTCGGCAAGCAGCCGTTCCTGCGCAGCGCCTTTGACCGGAACTTTGCCCACCTCAAGCAACATTGGCGCGGCAAGCGGGGTCAGGCGACCGGGTTTGATGTGATCGATCCGCCCTTGCGTCCGTGTCAGCATTTCTTCGATCCGTCCGAAATCCACCAAGCCTTTCAACGCCTCTTCGCGCGTGATTTGCAGCATCAGGTGGTCGGGGTCGTATTTTCGTAACGTGTCGTAAAGAATATCGCTGGAAAACGTCGCCTGCCGCCCGGATTTTCGCGCGTTGGGGGCGTTGCGTTCGATCAGCCCCGCAATCGTGGCGGCCCCCTTGAACGTGCGCTTCATCACCGCGTTCCCGGCGAGCCATCGTTCCAACCCCTCGCGCAAATCCTCCGGGGACAGCAGCGGCGTCGGGTCCGTCACAGGCTCCAGCCCCCAGATCAACGTGGCATAGTCGGTGGACACGAAGCCGAGCGGATTGAGGTCCAGCGCCTCCATCCGTTGGGTCAGCAGCAGGCCGAGCGTTTGTTGCGCGTTCCGTCCGGCAAAACCGTAGACGCAAAGATAATCGCGCTGTTCAAGATGGAAGGTTTCGACCAGTAGGCGCGCAGGTTCCGGTAGCTTTGACACTTCGCGTTGAAGGGTCAGCCATTCGGCGGTGTGGGTTGGCAGTTCCGACCAGCTGTCCTTCTGAAGCATCGCCATGATGCGCTCGGACAGTTGCGTTGAGGTGGCAAATTTCGTTCCCATGAATGTCGCGATTTTTGGTCGCGGTCCGCCGCGTTTGCTGACCTCAACCGTCATTTCACGCAGCGATTCATAGCGCACGATCTGGCCGCCGATCAGGAACGTGTCGCCGGGGGTGAGGGTGGCGGCAAAGCTCTCCTCGATCTCTCCCAACGGCCGTCCGCCACGACTGCCTTTCATGCGGACGTTCAGTTTGTCGTAATCCTGAATCGTGCCGATATTCATCCTGATCCGCTGCGTCGCGCGCGGATCGCGCAGTTGCCACAACCCGTCGGGCCGCTGCAACAGCCGCTGCCAACGCTCATAGGCTTGCAGGGCATAGCCCCCGGTCGCGCAGAAATCGAGGCAGGCGTCGAACTGATCTCGGGGCAGCGCGGAATATGCGCCGGCCGTTGTGACCTCTGCGTAAAGCTCATCCGCGTCGAACGGGCCTGCGGCGGCGCGGATCAGGATGTGCTGGCACAAGACGTCACGAGGGCCGGGGCCGCGCGGGTCGCCGTCAAGGTCATGTTCCTTGGCCGCTTGCAGGGCTGCGACGCATTCGACGACTTCGAACCGGTTGGCGGGAACAAGCAACGCCTTTGACGGTGCATTATAGCGGTGGTTCGCCCGTCCGATCCGCTGCACCAGCCGTTTGACGTTCTTGGGCGCGCCGACCTGAATGACCAGATCAACGTCCCCCCAGTCAATGCCCAGATCAAGGCTGCCGGTGCAGACAATCGCGCGAAGATCGCCGCGAACCATTGCCGCCTCCACCCGTTCCCGCGCCTCGCGCGAGAGGGAGCCGTGATGGATGCCGATCGGCAGATCGTCGGTGTTTTCCAGCCAAAGCGCGTGGAAAAACAACTCTGCCTGCGCGCGGGTGTTGTGGAAGATCAGCGTGGTTTTATGCGCCTTCACCTGCTGAAGAACCGCGCCGATTGCGTATTTGCCGCCGCCGCCTGTCCATGGCGGTGCTTCATCCGTTTCGAGCATCTGAATGTCAGGATCGGGACCGGGGTCAGCATGCAGGATTTCGCAAGGATCAGGATGGTGGGCCAGCAGTTTGGCAATCGCGGCCGGGTCTTCGACCGTGGCGGAAAGGCCGACGCGCCGCATGTCGGGGCGCAAGGCTTGCAGCCGCGACAGGGCGAGCATCAGTTGATCGCCGCGTTTCGACTCAGACAGCGCGTGGATTTCGTCGACGACAACGCGCTTCAGCCCGGCGAACATGCGGGGCGCATCCTCGTAGGATAATAGAAGCGCGAGGCTTTCGGGTGTCGTGAGCAGGATATGCGGCGGATCGGCCCGCTGACGTTTCCGGCGGGATTGCGGCGTGTCGCCGGTGCGGTCCTCAATCCGGATCGGCAAGTTCATTTCCGCGACCGGAGTCGACAGATTGCGCCGGATATCCGCCGCAAGCGCCTTTAGCGGTGAAATGTAGAGAGTATGCAAGCCTTCATGGGCATTCTCGCTAAGATCGACCAAAGTTGGTAGGAAACCTGCAAGTGTCTTACCGCCCCCTGTTGGGGCAATCAGCAGAACTGCCGGCGCATCCGCACGGTCGAGCATGTCTTTCTGGTGCGGATGGATGGCCCAGCCGCGTTTTGCGAACCAATCTTGGAATATGGTCGGTAAGGAGGACATGCCGCACAGGTTAGTGGCAGATCGCAATGAAGCAAATACAGAAGGTTGGGCGGCGTTCGTAACCTAGCGGTCGCGGGGTGACAGCCCGCGCATCATATCCCTGACGGCGGTTGGCAAGGTCGTGTCCGCGCCCTCGGGCGCGTCATCAAGTGCGCTTTCGACGTCTTTCACGAGTATGCCGATGGTGTTGTCCGGCGCGTGGCCGTCCCGAGCGAATTCGATTTCACTAAAGCCACTTGCAAGCCAGTTTTGACCTGACGACGTATGGATCAGATCAAGAAGCTGCGCCTCATCCAACCCCGCCTGATCCGCCCAGTCGAGCACCAGACGCGTCATCGCGGTCGACGACGCGGCCAGAAGATTATTCAACACCTTGGCGGACATTCCTGATCCAAACGGCCCCATCCGGTGAAAATGCTGCCCCATCGCAGTGAAAAGGGGGTGCAAATGATCCAAATCCCCGATCGACCCACCGAGCATGAACGAAAGACGTTTCTGTTGCGCGGCGATCTGGGCACCGGACATCGGCGCGTCGATCAGGCGAATGTGGTGTGGAACACGCTCTCGCAACGCGCGGGTGTAGCGGGGCGAAAGGGTTGAGGACAGAATGATCCACCGCAGATCGGGTGCGCGTTCGATGAAGCCTTGGGTGTTGAACAAAACCTCCTCGGTCTCGTCGATGTCGCGCACGACCGAGATCAGAATCTTCAAGCCGTTGGCAAAATCCTCGGGATCGTTCGAGATCAGATCGGCGGTCGCGTCATACTCCGCCGCCGGGCGCACATCGAAACCACGTGCGTCAAACCCGGCTTCGCGCAGTGCGATCAGCATCGGATGACCCATGCGTCCGCACCCGGCCAGTCCAATCCCGCGCAGCATCAGTGAACGATCGTCTCTTCCTTGACGAACATATTGGCCCATGCCCGATCAACCAGGTCCGGCGACATCTGATAGGGGATGCCCTCAAATTCACAAATCGAAATCATCTGATCAATCAGGAAGATCGGCTGATAGTTCGCATAGACGTTTTCGATCAGCGGATATTTCTTCTTCATCAGATAGACGAGCGTAGCTTCGTCCAGTGGCATTTTCTTCTTCCGCGCGACCATTGCGAAGATTTTCAGGAAATCCTCTTGGTTCGGGCCGTCAATCTTGATCTTGAAGAAGATCCGCCGCAGGGCCGCTTTGTCGAAGATGTCGTTCGGGTGGAAGTTGGTCGAAAAGATCACCAGCGTATCGAACGGCACGGTGAATTTTTCACCAGATTGCAAGGCGAGGATGTCTTTGCTTTCCTCAAGCGGAACAATCCAGCGGTTGATCAGCGCCTGCGGTGGTTCTTCCTGACGGCCAAGGTCGTCCACGATAAAGACGCCGCCGGTTGATTTTAGTTGCAGCGGTGCCTGATAGGTCCGCGCCGTCGGGTTATAAACAAGGTCGAGCATCGACAGCGAAAGCTCACCACCGGTAATCACGGTCGGACGTTCGCAGCGGACATACCGGGTGTCGTAGCGGCCCGAAGTGCGGCGCAGCGAATTCGGATCGTCGACCTGCTCTTCGGCTTTGGAGTGCACAATGGGGTCATAAACTGTGATGACCTGCCCGGAATATTCAATCGCGCGGGGAACGTAGATCTTGTCGCCAAGCGCGTCCCTGATCCCGTTGGAGATCGACGACTTACCGTTCCCCGGCGGACCATACATCAGGATCGAACGGCCGGAGCTGACCGCCGGCCCCAGGTGGTCCAGCAATTCATCCGGCAGGATCAGATGTCCCATCGCGCCGGTCAATTGTTCGCGGGTGATCTGGATATTGCGGATCGACTGCCGCTTAACCTGTTCCGAATAAACCGTCAGCGGAACCGGCATCGCACCGTAATATTCCGACTGGCTGAGCGCGTCGAGCGCGCGGGCCTTGCCGTGATCGGTCAGTTGATACCCCATCTCGTTACCAGCCCCGGCGTGAAGTGTGCCGGTCGCCTGAAGCAGCTTTTGTTCGCGGGCCAGATCGATCAGTTCTTGCGTCACCGGAACCGGCAGGCAAATCGCCCGCGCAATCGGCGTGACCTGTTCAACATTCTGGCGGAAAATCGTTTTCAACAGGATGTCGCGCATCATCACGATGGGAAGCTGCATCTCTGCGATGGTGCGCGGCGCTGGCGGCGCGGCGACGGACGATGCGTGCATATTCATGGACACCCTCTAACTTCAGCAATTCTTGTATGTTTTGTGGCGATTCTACCTGTGGGGGCTGAATTCGACAACAAAAACCGCGAAAGGCTTTTACATCGTTAATCTTACGGCGATAACGTTGCAAAAAAGTACTGGGGACAGGATATGAGCAGACCAAATCCAGCGACATTGTTCGGATTCTTGGTGGTATTGTTGCTGATTTTGGGCGGCGCGCTGATCGCCAAAGACGGGCTTTATATCGCCAAGCACGAAGGGGACACATTGCATTTGATGCAGATCGTCTTCCGCATGGCATCCGGCGAATGGCCACACCTTGATTTCATGACCCCGATCGGCGCGTTGGCCACGGCGCCTATCGTGTTTTTTGTCAATCAGGGGGTCGGGATCGGGCATGCGATCATCTATTCGCAAGTGCTGATCGCCGCAGCGCTTCTTCCCGCCGCGTGGTGGATCGGCACGAGCCGGTTAGGGCCGTGGCTGGCCTATTTCTTCGGTGCGGTGATCCTGATCCTGACCCTCGCCCTTGTGCATGGAGAGGCGAATTCTTCTGTCTCAGTCTCGATGCACTATAACCGTTGGGCTTGGGCGCTGGCCTTCATCGCGATTGCCATTGCACTGTTGCCGCCAATCCATCGGAAATCGCCGCTGGTCGATGGTGTGCTGCTGGGCGGGTCGCTGGCTGCGCTCGCGATGATCAAAGTCACCTATTTCGCCGCGTTTGCCATTCCGATCTTGCTGGCTTTGATGTTGCGAAAGCAATTCAAGACGCTGTTGATTGCCGCTGCGGTCGGGTTGATCGCCGTCGCGATTATCACTGTCTTTGCGGGCGTTGAGTTCTGGCGGGCCTATTTCATCGATCTTTTGCGCGTCGCACTTTCGGATGTCCGGCCGAATCCGGGACGCCCGTTCGGGGCCGTGATCGGTGCGCCACTATATCTTGGCGGATCGCTCGTGGCGATTGGTAGCGTGATTGCGCTGCGGCAAGCGGGGGAGGATGTTGGCGGCATCGTATTGCTGCTGCTGACCCCTGCGTTTTTCTACGTGACCTATCAGAATTTCGGCAACGATCCGCAGTGGCTGTTGCTGCTTGCCGTTCTGGTTCTCGCCTTCCGACCTGAGGTTGGCGTGCTGAACAATTTTGGCTGGGATATGCGGTCCGTGCTTGGAATTCTGGGCGCGGTGACGCTCGCGTTTTCGGCGCCGTCCTTCCTCAACCTCGCTTATAGCCCGTTCCGGCATCTGGCCGCAGACGCGGAAAGCTACGCGCCGATGTTGCCGCGCGGCGGTGTGCACGCGGATCTTTATACGAAATCGGTGCGGGCCTATCGCGCGGATGGGAAAATCGCGCTGGATGAACCGGGCGGCGGGCTGGAAGCCTACGTCGAACTGGCTGAGCGGGATGAAATCGGAACGCTTCTAGGCGAAACGCTGCCACGCTGCGAATTGCAACTGGGGCTGACCGCGTGGTTCACCGCCATTGTCACGGATCTGGAAGAGCATGGCCACGCCGACGGTGCGCGTATCTTTGCCGCCGATCTATTCTCAAGCCACTGGCTGTTTGGCGACCTTCAGCCGCTCGAAAACGGTGCACCGTGGTTTTATGGCGGGCTGCCGGGGTTCAGAAGTGCGGATTATGTACTGGTCCCGCTATGCCCGGTGTCGATTGAGGTGCGTTCAAAAATCCTGAAGCTGATCGAAGACGCACCCGATGTCACGCTGACCGAGGTTCGGCGCACACCACTTTACATTCTACTTGAAAAAGGCTGATCGGGCGGGGCGGCCTAAATGCCGCCCATCGCGCCAAGCACAAGATAGGCAATCAACGCGCCACCAAGGGCGAGGCCCATCGGGAAGTCCTTATTGCCCCAGCTTTCCCAATCCTGCGTTGCCAGCCTGACCTGCGGAATCTGGGAGAAAACCCGGTGCGTCACGAAGGCTGCAATCAGGACAACCGCGAAGACAATCAGGAATACCATGATATCGCCAAGCGCGATGAATGGCGCCATTGCGGCGGCGAATTTTGCGTCGCCCGCGCCAATGGCACCGGCCATGTTCAGCGCGATCCCGATACCCAACACGACGATCAGGTGCACATAGCGCCATGCATAATCCGCCAGGGGCAGGGCGAACAGGCCGACCACCGCAAAGGCAAGAACCAGCGCGATAACCGCGTTGTTCGGGATTTTCATCGTTTTCAGATCGCTGAACGCGGCCCAGATCGCAATCGGGGCCGCGACAGGAAGAAACCAAAGCGCGGTCGTCTCAGAAATATCCATCTGACCGCTTACCCGTTCGTCACGTTATCTTCGAGCGCCCGGAGAGAGCGTGTCGCCGCCTCAAAGTGCTGCGGATGCGTGTCGATCGCTTCTTTCAGCAAACCGCGCCCGGTCGTCACATCGCCCCGCTTGATCGCCGCAAGCGCGATGGTGTGCAATAGTTGCGCCCGCTCAATCTGCGTCATTTCGATCACCGGCATGTCGTAGTTGCCCTGCGCGCCCCGCGCGAGGACGAGGTTATTTTTCGCGGTGAAAAGCTCTCGGTCGAAGGTGATGGCGCGGAGGAACAAACGTTCCGCCTCGGCATAGTTGCCGCGGGTCAGCATCGAATAGCCCCAGTTGTTCAGCACGCCGCCGGGGCGGGTGGTCAGGCCAACGGCGGTTTCATAGAAGCTGTCGGATTTCTCCCACTCTTCGTTGCTGTCGGCGATCATCGCTTCAAGGCGATAGCGCTTGAAGGTTTCAAACGTCGGCGGAACGGCATCGAGCACTTTGTCGGCCTCATCCCACTGGTTGTCGCGGATCAGCGCGTCGGCCAGTTCAACTCGGTCGTCGTCGGTTGCCTCGGGATGGGCGATGACCTCTCGCCAGACGGTCGCAGCCTCTTGCGGTTGACGGGCACGCACCAGCGATTGGGCCAGCCCGCGTTTGATGTCGATGCGATCAGGGTTCTGTGCAGCCGTCCGCCGGAAATAGGCCACAGCCTCGTTCGGGTCGCTGACAGTCAACATGATATCACTCATGTTGCTTTCGTCGATGGCGTTCACGTCCTGAATTGCACGTTCAACTTCTGCCTCGCCCGATTTATCGCAGGCGGACAAAGCAACTGCGCCCGTAAGGCACAGAGATACAATGATAGGGTGGCGCATTTTTGCGTCCTTTTACTGCTCGGTTCTCTTATGGTGTCGAGAGGAGAAGGAATTCGCTGCTGCCCCTGCGCACCAATTCGAATTTATTGTTATTGGGTTCATAATATTCCGGATTTTCGTTTTTGGCGATAGCCAAGCGCAAGTTGTCGCGGATAGAGTCACTTTCGCCACTATCAAGCGCAAAAGCACGCCGAAACACCTGTTCTGCTTCGCCGGTTTCGCCCCGTTCCATCAGAACGACGCCCAGATTGTTCCAAGCGGGCGGAAATTCGCCATCTTTCTTGATCGCGTCGCGCAGGTTTTCTTCGGCCTGGCCGAGTCGCCCAAGGCGCAGATTGGCCGATCCAATCGCGCTGAGGGTATCAACCGTCAGCCCCCTTTCGCCCGCCGCCCTAAGATAAGCGCGAAGCGCCAGTTCATATTCACCAGCGGCCATCAGCCGATGCCCGACGAGCAGGCCGTCGACGGAGTCGGAAAGGTCATATCGGCCGGTCGGCGCGAACACGTCACCGTCACGCGCGCCAAGGCCGCCCGAATTACAGGCGGCCAACACGCTTGAAGCCAAGACGATAGCGATGAAGTGTCTGATACCTTAGCCCCCGAACGTCGTTCGAACGGGTTTTACTGTCCGATCGAAGAGAGTGTTTGCGCAATACCGTAGACCGATGGGCCGACCAGAATGATCAGAAGCGGCGGCACGGTCAGGGCCATTGTTGCAAGTGTCATCTTCGTCGGCAAGGTGTTTGCTTTTTCTTCTGCCCGCATGACGCGCTTATCACGCATCTCACCGGCGTAAACACGCAACGCTTCGGCGATTGACGTACCAAACGTGGCCGATTGGATCAGAACTGTGACAAAGCTTGATACGTCCTGAACGCCGGCGCGTTCTGACATATCGCGCAGAACCTGAGTTTTGTCCTTACCGGCTTTCATCTCATGCGCGACGATTTCGTATTCTTCGGCAAGGGCAGGGAAGCCTGCCTTGATCTCGCCCGCGACGCGGATGATCGATTGGTCCATCGATTGACCCGCTTCAACACAAACCAACATCATGTCGAGAGAGTCCGGGAAGCCGTTCGTGATCTCTTCCTGCCGGGATTGAAGGCGGCGGTTCACCCAGTATTTTGGCAGCATGTAGCCGACGATGCCGGGCATCATGATGGTCAGAATAATGGTTGTCGCCGACGGATCGCCGTTCACGCTTTGAATGAATGCAAGCAGGGCGCCGAGGCCGAGCATCCCAAGCCCTAGCGCGAATTGCAGGAAGTGATAGGTGCGGACCGCCTGTTTCGAACGATAACCAGCCTGAAGCAGCTTCAGACGCGCGGCGGAATACTCCTCTTCGTCCTGCGGTTCTAGGAAGTTCGAATACTTCTCAAGCTTGTCATTTTTCGTGCCCTGACGCAGCCGTTGTTCGGATGGCTTTGACTTGGCGGCCATATTGGCCTTACGCAGCTTGTCGAGCGGATCTTCCTTCTTGTTCATCAGCACCGGCAGGGTGAGAAGAACGAGGAACAGCCCGAGGATGCCCACGGCAAGCAGCGGGCCGAGTTCACCGAAATTGTCGGTCAACATCGTGTTGAGTGAGTTGATGAATTCCATGAGGTGTCCCCCTTACACCTTGATGTTCACGAGCGACTTCATCACGAAGACGTTGGCCGTCAGGAACGCCGCCACGACCAGGCAGGCCGGGATAAAGACCGTCGTTTCCTTCACCTCGTCGTAGTAATCCGGCTGGATCACGTTGATCCCGACCAGCGCAACCAGCGGGAAGATCGATAGGAACATACCGGACCATTTCGCCTCGGCGGTGATGGCACGCACCCGGCGGAACAGCTTGAACCGCGACCGGATCACCTTGGCGAGCCCGTCGAGGATTTCGGCCAAGTTACCACCCGAGGTTTGCTGGATCGTCACCGCAACGGCGAGGAACCGCATGTCTTGGATGTCCATGCGTTCGGCCATATCTTTCAGCGCCTCACCGACGTCGCGGCCATAGGCGGACTCGTCAGAGATCACGCCCATTTCAGACGCAAGCGGATCGGGAATTTCCTTAGCCACAATCGCAAGTGCCGACGAAAACGGGTGCCCGACGCGCAGTGATCGAACCATCAGTTCGACGGCGTCTGGCAACTGCTCTTCAATCATCGAAAGGCGTTTCTTCGCCTTGTTGTTGATCCAGATATAAACCGCGCTAACGCCCATCACGATCGACAGCCCAAGCCGGATCGGCAGTGATGCGCCCGTTCCCATCGTCAGGCAGAAAAACGCAACCGTCGCCAGCACGCCCATAATCATGATGAGTTGTGTGGGATTAAACGCGATGTTTGCCTTTTGCGCCTTCTCGGCCAGCAGCGAATACAGCGGAATGGACCGCGATTTCATATGCTGCGACATCTCCTTACGGAGTTGTTCGAGCACCTGTTCGCGCGCGCCGCCTTTTTCCAGCATCTCCAGCCGGCGGTTGACCTTGCTGTTCAGGCTGATCGACTTGCCGAAAACGGTCAGGTAAATCCCTTCGACGAGAAGCAGAACCCCGACGAAGATCAGACCATAGACGATAAGTTCCGGGTTAATGGACATAACGGGTTACTCCGCCGCGATGGGTTCAAAGATGGATGATGGCAGGTCATACCCCCACATCCGGAACCGTTCAGAATAGTGGCTGCGCACACCCGTCGCGGTGAAGTGGCCCAGAATCTTGTTGTCCGGCGTCAGGCCGACGCGCTGGTAGCGGAAGACCTCTTGCATCGAAATCACTTCGCCTTCCATGCCCGTCACTTCGGTGATCGATACCATCCGGCGAGAGCCGTCTTGCAGGCGGCTGGCCTGCACGATCAGGTTCACAGCCGAAGCGATCTGGCTGCGCACCGCTTTGATCGGCATTTCGATACCGGCCATCGCGATCATGTTTTCAAGGCGCGAAACACCATCACGGGCAGAGTTCGCGTGGATCGTCGTCATTGACCCGTCGTGGCCCGTGTTCATGGCTTGAAGCATGTCGATGACTTCCTCGCCACGCGTCTCACCCACGATGATGCGGTCAGGACGCATACGCAGGGCGTTGCGCAGACAGTCACGCTGGCTGACAGCGCCCTTGCCTTCGACGTTCGCCGGGCGGCTTTCCATTCGGCCCACATGGGTCTGTTGCAGTTGAAGTTCGGCCGTATCCTCGATCGTCAGGATGCGTTCAGAGTCATCAATAAAGCTCGACAGCGCGTTCAGCGTCGTCGTTTTACCAGAACCCGTCCCGCCCGATACAATGACGTTCAGACGACAGGCAACAGCGGCCTGTAGATACGCGGCCATTTCTTCGGTGAACGCGCCAAACGTGACCAGGTCATCAATGGCGAGCTTTTCCTTCTTGAACTTACGAATGGAAACCAGCGATCCATCCACCGCAACCGGCGGCACCATCGCGTTGAAACGCGACCCATCCGCAAGGCGGGCGTCAACATAGGGGTTTGATTCATCAACCCGACGACCCACGGCCGAAACGATCTTGTCGATGATCCGCAGCAGGTGCTTTTCATCTTTAAAGGTAATATCGCTCAGCTCCAGCTTACCATCGCGTTCGATGAAGATCTGCTGGGGGCCGTTGACCAGAATATCGTTGACCGTGTCGTCTTTCAAAAGCGGCTCAAGCGGGCCGAGGCCGGTTACTTCGTCAAACAGCTCTTGGTTCAGCATCGTCCGCTCTTCACGGTTCAGAACGATACCCATGTCTTCCAGTGCTTCGGACGCGATAGAGACGATCTCTGCCCGCAGGTCGCTTTCCGAAGCGGTTTCGAGCGCGCCGAGGTTCAGGTTGTCCAGCAGTTCCTTGTGAAGCTGGACCTTGATCTCGCCCAAACGCTCTTTGCGTTTCTTTTCCTTGTTGACCGGGGCAGGGGCGGCGGCCGCCTTGCGGGCGACTTTGGCCTCTGCCGACGGTTTTGCGGTCGGCATCTTGGTGACGTTCGTCGCGGCGGACGCAGCGTCGGCAGGTTTGTCACCTTTTTTGTAACGTGAAAACATGAGCTTGCCCCCTCTTCCCTTAGCTTCCAGCCTCAGCGGCCTTGTTCACCTCGTGAACAGAAACAGCGAGCTTGTGGATTTCCTTGCGCAGCGGGTTCTTCGCGACGGTTTCGGACAATGGCAGTCCGTGGTCGCCAGCTTGAACAACCGGTTTGCCGCCATCGGGCAGCTGCACTTCAATATCGATGTCGAGGCTTTCGGCCAGACGCTTGACCCGGCTTTTGCCCGACAGGTCGGTGAATTTCGGTGCGCGGTTCAGAACAAAGCGCAGCTTTTCCGACGGTAGCTCTTCGGACTTCAGCGCGCGGATCATGCGGAGCGTGTTTTGAGCGGACCGCATATCCAGTTCGAGCGTTGCGAAGTAAACATGCGCTTCGCTGAGGACGGTTTCGGTCCACGAAACCAACGTCGACGGCATGTCGATCACGACATAGTCGAAGTTTGTGCGCGCAATTTCGACGATCCGTTCGATGTCTTCCGGCCCGATCAGATCGAGTGGCAGGATTTCGGACGGGGCCGTCAGGACGTGCAGCTTTTCGTTAAACGTCAGCAGCGCCTGCATGAAGCTGTCGCTGTCCATCGACGCGGTGTCTGATAGCAATTCGTAAACAGTTTCGCGGCGCGGTAGGTCAAGGTAGGTCGACGTCGTGCCGAACTGAAGGTCGAAGTCGAGCAGGCAAACACGCGGCCCGTCTTCCTTTTCAATGTTCGCAAGTTCCCAGGCGAGGTTCGCGGCGAAGGTGGTCGCGCCGGTGCCACCAGCAAGGCCGTGCACAGGCAGAACGACGCCGTTCCGGTCGCCGGTTGCCTTCAGCGTCGTTTTCAACTCTTCCGGGACTGCGGCTGCTGCCGGTTCAGGCTCCGGCGCGCGCAGGCGTTCGATTGCGTCGTGCAATTCGCCCTCGGGCAGCGGGTAGGGGACGAAATCATCAGCACCCATCCGCAGAAGCTGGTGCAGCGCGATCGGGCTGACCTCTTCGGCGATCAGGACAACCTTGATGCCCTTTTCCTTCGCGGACTTGATCAGCTTGCCGATTTCGACGAGGTTTTCCTCATCCGTGTCATCAAGCGCGATTGCCACGAATTCAAGCTGTTCTGCATCAGGCTGATCAAGGAACTGAACCGCGTCGTCAAAGCTGAGGTCGCCCCAGCTTTCGCCAAGTTCGGCTTCCATGTCTTCAATAAGCAAATCGAAATTCTGCACGTCCCGTGAAATCGTGCATGCCACGATTGGGGCCGGCTCTGGCTGTAACATTGCACTCATCGTCATTTCCCTCACGTCTATCTGCTGGCGGATCGTTCGGATATGTTGCGAATACAAGACCTTAGAAATGCGATCTGCATCCTTCCGAAGTCACCGATGCGCGAATCTATTTGGCGCGCACTGATCCCTTAAAAGGTAAATGACGGCCAATCTTGGCAACATTAGGGCTAAAAAAACGTAATTATTCGTCCTTTTGAGACGATCACCACATATTGCCCGGACTGTTTCGTGAAATTTGTGGACCAAAAAAGAGCGGGCGCGGGGGTCATTTGACCTGATCCGCGCCCGTTCGAATGCTTTGTTATCCGACTTTACTGCGAGGCAAACTCGCCGCCTGTCGTGTCTGCAACTGAAGTAAACTCAGTGGCGCTATCAACGTATTCGCGGAAGATCACCTGGGCGTATTTGCCGTTCAGGACCATCGGGTGGTTTTGAACGAAGCCTGAAACCTCCGTCACCGTGCGCCGGTTGCGGCGTTCGCGGTTCTGGGTCGGGATCAGCGGCTGCGTTTCGCCAAGCGAACTGACCGCTTGCAGACGACTGCCGCTTACACCACGGCTTACCAGATAGCGCACAACGGTTTGTGCACGACGCAGGCCAAGGTTCCGGTTGTAGGCATTGCTGCCGACAAGGTCGGTGTGACCAAAGACGCGGAACTGGATTTCCGGGAATTGCCGGATCCAAGCGGCTTGGCGATCAAGTGTCGCCCGTGCCGATGCGTCAAGAACCGTGCTGTCGAAGGCAAAGTTAACCATGGTCGGCACTTCGTTCGCGAACCGGTTGCCAAGTTCGATGGCATAACCACGCTGACCCGTCTGGATCATCATGTTGTTCATCGACGCGTTGCCGAAGTTGCCGCGGTCAATGACGCTGCCGGATTCGCGGTAGAATTGGCCGAAGGTGCCGGGGGCGCAACCTGCTAGGGTTGCGACGCCCGCGATGGCCAGAATGGATTTGATCGTTTTTTGCATCGTCTTACTCCATCACATAGCCGTAGGAACCGGAGAAGTCCTGCCGCGCCACTTCGCCAGCGCCACCGGTGGTTGGTCTGCCTTCAGCAGTAACCCGGCCCCGCAGGAACAGATCAGCCTCGGTCGGCGGACGGACCCGGTCGGTCGGCAGGGCCAGAGCCTCACCACGTGTCGGGCTGACAAGATGGGCGGTGACGATGATCACAAGCTCGGACTGTTCCCGCTCATAGTCGGCACTGCGGAACAGCGCACCCAGGATCGGAATGTCACCAAGCCACGGAACCTGACCGTTGAGGTCACGGAAGTCGTCCAGCAGAAGGCCGGCAATCGCAAAGCTCTCTCCATCGCGCATTTCGACGGTTGTCGAAGTTTCGCGACGGCGGAAGGCGTCGATTGAGAAGCCGTTTGCAAACTGAATGCCGTTTGCCGGGTCAAGGCTGCTAACCGCGGCGTTGATAGACAGGTTGATCTGCTTGCCGTCAACAACACGGGGCGTGAAGTTAAGCTCTACACCGAAGGGTTTGAACTCTACCGTCACCGTGTCGTTTTCCTGTGCGATTGGCACAGGATACTCGCCGCCCGCAAGGAATGTGGCCTGCTGACCGGAAAGTGCGGTGAGGTTCGGTTCAGCAAGGGTGCGAACCAGCCCTCGGGATTCAAGCGCTTCAAGAAGGACGCCGAATTCAACAGCGCCGATATCGAAGGTAGCGCCGATGCCGCCGGAGGCTTCACCGTCAAGCGACAGGGCAGTGCCCAGAACGCCACCTGCGCTCACCAGTCCACCAGAACCGCCGCCCGTTACGATACGACCGTCCGATCCTGCCGTGCCGATCGTCAGACCACCGTTTAGGCGTTTGCTCACGGAACGCTGAACCTCGGCAAAGCGGACTTTCAGCATGACCTGCTGGGTGCCGCCAACCGTCATCAGGTTGGAAACCGCGCCCGGCGCATACCGTTCGGCCAGATCAAGGGCGCGATCAAGGCGCGCGATGCTGGAAACGGTGCCGGATAGAACGATACCGTCATTCGCGGTGCGAACTTCGATTGGCTCGCCCGGAATAATCTGTTGCAGGCGTTCTTTGAACTCGGAAACATCGGGGGTCACTCGAACATCGACATTCGTAATCAGGCGACCATCGCCACCCAGAAGGGTCAGCGTGGTGCGGCCCGGTGCCTTACCCAATACATATATAGTGCGGTCCGACAGGGTCGAAATATCCGCGATGCCAGGGTTGGCGATTGAAAGCTCCGCAAAGGGTGTGTCGCTTTCAACGACCACCGCGCGGTTCATCGGAACATTCAGAGAGCTTGATGGTGCCCCCGTCATAACCCGAAGCGTTTCGGCACTTATCCCCGAAACAGAAGTAAGTGTAATAGCGCACCCAATAAGGGCTGCCTTAATCAGTCTCATGTGTTTCATGTGACCCTGCCTCTCCGATCACTACTGCGTATGGGTCTCTCAACGCCCATTTTGCCGAAACCATGCACGCAAACCGGTTTTATTGCAATAATCAAACATTTGGCGGACGCTGTTTATGTGGATAACCCGCAACACAACGCAAGGTTTAGCAACCTCGGCGGGTTGTCCGACTAAATGCTGCGGTTTGCATGTGCTTGGAAGAGGAGTGGTGCTGCTGGAGAGAATTGAACTCTCTCCTTGATGCCCTCGAAGAGTGGGAGCGCCATCTCGCATCTATAGACTCAAAGAGTCTGAGGTGTGACGATGACCAGTTTACGCCATGATTTCAATACGGTAGCAGCAAGTAAGCCAGAAAAAGCGGAGAAAGCGAAGTATCCGCCACCGTTTTCGCTGCGCCTGACCTATGAGGAACGGGCCAGGCTAGAGCAGGATGCGGCTGGTAAACCTCTTGGGGCCTATATCCGCGAGCAGCTTCTTGGGGATAACGTCTCGCCGCGCAAAAAGCTCGGCAATCGTCCCGTACAGGACCAAGAAGCGCTTGGGCGCGTCCTTGGCGCTCTGGGCGGTTCACGGCTGTCCTCGAACCTGAACCAGATTGCCAAGGCGGTGAACACCGGTTCGTTGCCAGTCACGCCAGAAACTGAATCCGATATCCGTGAAGCGTGCCGCGAGGTCGTAAAAATCCGCCTTGATCTGATCCGTGCCCTCGATATCGCACCTGGAGATGATCCATGATCATCAAAGCTAAAGAACGCGGTGATGCCCCGCAGCTCGCTCAGTATCTTCTTGCCGAGCGAGACAATGATCATGTCGGGCTGTATGAGGTGCGCGGCTTTGCCAGTGATGGCCTGGTAGCAGCCTTCGAAGAGGCCGAGGCGATTGCCAGCGGCACGCGCTGTCAAAACCATCTATTCTCGATCAGTCTGAACCCGCCGGAAGGGCAGCAGGTCAGCACGGAAGCATTCGAGCAGGCCATCACCCAGGTCGAACAGAAAATGGGACTGGAAAATCAGCCACGGGCCATCGTCTTCCATGAGAAGAACGGATGCAGACATGCGCATGCCGTCTGGTCGCGGATCGATCACGAACGTATGCGGGCAATCAATCTACCCCACTACAAGATGAAGCTGCGTGATGTCTCGCGCCAGCTCTTCATGGAACATGGCTGGGACATGCCGCGCGGCCTGCAGGACCGTGCCCTTCGCGATCCGCTGAACTTCACCCGCGCGGAATGGCAACAAGCCAAACGCGCCGGTCTCAATCCTAAAGAGATCAAAGCCGTCTTCAAGCAGTGCTGGGATGTTCTTCAGCAATTCGAGCAATAAGCCACATTTTCGCATTTTAAGTCAAATTTTCTGACCTAAATCACAGATCCAATTGAATTCCCGGTTGCCTGCAACCGGCTGGCCTTCGCCGAGAAGCGGGGGTGCAAAGGCAAAGGCGCAGTACGCGGGCCCGGAGCCACGCGCAGCTGCAGGCGTAGCCGAAGCGAGCATGGCGAGGACCTGCCCTTTGCCTGCGCGGGGGCGGCAGCCCCTAGAACTTACCCAGTAAAGACTATGCGCTCAGCCGAGCGCCCTTGGCGTGCCGCAAGGCGCGTTCTTCGTTTCTGATCTGATCACCCTTCTTCGCTGCGGATGGCCGTCCGGTCAGCCGCTATTTGAAATTCATTCTTGTGTTTGGTCTTTGCCTGTTCAATCAGAACACGCGAGAAATATAGAGCGACGGAAAAGCATCGGAGAAATCATAGGATTTGGTCTCATGCCCAGAATTCAGCTTTGATTTTTGATACTTTTTGCGATTTCTCCAGGTCTTGTGAAATTCTGGTAAGCGAGCGGAGAGTGTCTGCTGCAACGCGCTATGGACAGGAAATTCAAGAATGTTCGACTTAGTTAAATGAAATCCATCCCCGACACTTAGCCAGTAATCAAAGAACAGGTCTGATGAAATAATCGCGATAGCCTTGAGCGCATCATCCTTCGAGTCAAACTGGAGATCGTGCACTCCACTTCCAGGAGTAGCGCGGATGCCGATATAGTTTCGTGCGACACCTGCGACCAATACACTTTGCGATCCTCCCCTTTCGATGAGGCTGCCAAGGCGAGGCGCTTTTTTGCACTGCTCCAGATAATGAAGGACACGCTCATTGCGAGGTCGCGGAAACTGGTCGTCAAATGCATAAGCTGAGACATCGAAGTACTGTGGCGACTTTCCCAAGACGTCTGATCTCTGGCCCTTAGACCAGCGGAGCAAAGGCGTCGAGACTACTTTGAACTCGCTTCCTGGCACGACGCTTAGCAGTGTGCAGCGTTGGCTATTGGCTTTGTTGGTGTTCGTATGAAGGGGTTTGCCAGATTTAAAGAGAGTGTCAGGAATGTTGTCGAAATGAGAAAGCTGAATTCTCGCTCGCCTCTCGCGCAAAATTCGCCGCAAGTCCTGATAGTCCCTGCTAAACGCGAGAGAGAGCGGCAATATGTAGTGAACAGCTCCATCTGGGCCTGCGGCACTCAGGGAAACTTCTACGAAATCTGCGAAGAGATTTTTCCACCGAGATGCGCCGCGAGGGTTTGTTACAAATGGTGGATTCCCGAAGAAAATTCGAGGTTTGTCAGAGGTATCAAACTTAACATCACGGAAATCCTGATGAATAAATCTCAGATTCGCGAAACGGAGGCCCCACGCATTCTCCAATTGTCCGATGCGCTCCCTGACGAACTTCAACGCTTCGTCATTGATATCAACAAACTCGGCATCGATGATCGCGAGCAACTCAGGCGGCGCCCCTGCAGAAGCTAGCTTCTCCAGAAGAGCAAAGAACAACGCACCAGCGCCGACGGAAGGTTCAACAAATTTATGTGTGCGAAGAAAGCGTTCTGCTTGAGCAGGCGACTGAATACCCCAGAAGTCAAAAAACTCGCACCAAAAAAACCGTGCTACATCAATAGGAGTATAGTACGAGCCAATGAGCTTGCGTGCTTCCTCGGTACCACAAGCAGAAACATACGAAAGGCCGCTTTCCGCTTCCTCAGCAGCGACCAGTTGCTTGTCTATTTCAGCCAGCCATTCGGATTTCAAGTCCTTGGGCAAGGTACTCGTCGTTAGGTCTATGTTCTGGGCTTTCAGGAACTCTGTATTCATTGCCATTCAGTGCCTCGATTTCCTCCAACCCTTTTTGTTGGTTGGTTTGCTTTAAATATTCAGCCCGCTCATCGTTAAAAACGAGCCTTCGCCCCGGTCCCGGTAGCAAAAGCGCTCGATCATAAAGTCGGTGATGTTCGATGCACAGCGCCAAGCCGTTGCTGACCTCGTTCGGTGAACCATCTACGGAATGTGGAATAATATGAGCCGCCTCAATAAGTCCGAGTTGACGATCACAAACGCAACAAGTTTGTTCATATGCATCCAAGACCCACCTCTTGAATCTTGGATCACGTGGATAGGCTTTGCGCTCGTACGTAAACCTTTCTCGCTGCCCACTATCTTCTACGTTGAAGTCCCCGCCGCCCCCGAAGCCACTCTCCGTAAAGGTTGACGTATGGTCCCGCATAAGACCAACTATGCCTTCTTCAGTCGGCAGCCTATGAAAATGCTCAATGTTCTCAAGATAGAAACCGAGTGCTTCAGCAGGTAGCGCAATGGCAAAACTCTGTTCTTCGAGAAACCGAGCGCGAAACTGGTGAACAGCCGCCTGATTTAGACGCACTGCGGTAAGTTGAGACTGTCGAGCATAAACAGAAACAACAGTTCTAGCTTGTAAAGAAAAAACGTGCCTCGGGTCCCATGCAACGAAGGCCTCGCCTCCTTCAAAGAACCCTAAAAATGCTACCCGCTTTCCAGCTTCGGCCCTACTTCGCTGCTCCTCGATCAGGGCGCGGCCTATTTGGATTCTTACTTCGTCATCATTATCGCGAGAGTTGCCGGAGTCGTGCACATAGGAAACATGTGCTGAGTAGCCTATTCCATTGAGGTGAAATTCGGTGGGGTTAGCACGATTGTCAAAGCGAAAATCTTCCGAATACGGTGATACCGCGTCCTTCACAAAGTTGTATAAAAGAGCATTATCCAGAGCCATTACAGATTCTCAATTAAATGGCCGACCATCTTTTCACCAAGTAAACTGGGAACCGCATTCCCGATCTGTTTTTGAATAGATCGGCGGTTTCCGGCAAACTTGTAGTCATTTGGAAAAGTTTGGATCGCTGCAATTTCTGGAACACGAAGCCGTCGATTGTTCCAATGGAAGGGTCCAACCCAAGGGCCAGGCTGAGCAGCGATCGTGATGGAAGGCTGATCGGGGTGGAGTTTTTGGAGAAAATTCCAGAACCTTCCACCAGGCCTAAATGTTCTTCCATCATAGTCTTCGAGTTTTGAAAGAGCGATGTAGTTCTTACCTGCTGGAACGTGAACAAGTTCGTGGTAGTAGGTGCCCGCAGAGGCATCTTCCTGCGGCTCTGAGTATTTTTTTGCTGCAAACTTCTTGATGAATGATCCGACCCCTACGTAAGGATCAAAGCCATTCATGAGATCAGGTTTAGACGGGTCGCCATGAGTCTGATGTGGTTCGGAAATTGCGTTCTTTGCCCCGCGTATTCCGAAGACGAACACGCGCTTTCGTTTCTGCGGGACACCAAAGTCTGCGGAATTCGCTCTAAAAACAGTACAAGCATAGCCAAGAGCTTCCGCCTCCGAGACAAAACGTTCAAAAGTGGGGAGATTTGTGGGATGACGAATGCTTTCCACATTTTCAAACAAGAACCCATTCGGGTCAAGTTCGTTCACTGCGCGCAGAAATTGACCCAACATATTGCGAGGGTCTTCATCAATAAGGCGGTTATCGTTCTTCACCCAATAACCATTCTTTGAAAATGGTTGGCAAGGAGGTCCGCCAATAAGTATCTTGTCGGAGCCGTCACGCCATTCGGTGAAGTCAACATTCCTGATGTCGTCTTCGATTACTGACGACCTATGACCGCTTATGTTGTTTAGGCGCAGAGTTTCCGCGGCATCCGGATCATTCTCAATGCAGGCTATGATCTTTGCGCCAGCCTTGATAGCGCCGATGTCCAAGCCTCCTGCGCCAGAGAATAAGCTAATGCATTTGACCACTGCCTGCTCCTTTCACGCCGCTTCACGCGACCGTTGCTTGTTGTTGTCCACTCAGGCAGCCAGATCAGGCTGCCTTGGTAACGGAATATCATATGCACTCGATTCGAGTGTCGATCGTGTACATCAAGGGTAGTAACATATCGTGGCTCGCGCATCAGAAAAATACAAGATGTAGCGATTTATCCACTAATGTTCCATGTATGTTCTCATACATCCTAGTCGTTGACAAGCCGTTTCCTGCTGTACCCCGCGAGCTTGATGTTGCTTGAGGCGAAGCAGCTTCTAGCGCTATCCAACCGGCGCAAGGTTGGTCTCGATGAAGTCGTCTCCATGAAATGGCGCAGATCAATCAGGCGGCCTGATTGTGCATGGTTCGGTGTCGGTGGAGAGGTAATTCTCCAAGTCTGACGAGCTGGGTTCGGGGGCGGCGATCCGCGATGCCTGGGACATGCGCCTTAGCGAAGCCCACAGCACGAATAAAGCGCTGGCGGCGCAGCTAAGTGATGTCGAGGGCCAGATCGAAAGCCTGTTAGACCGGATCGTCGAGGCCAAGAACGGATCGGTCGTCAGCGCCTATGAATCGCGGATCGAGCGGCTGGAACGGGAGAAGATCGTACTTGCCGAGCGTATCGAGAAAGCCGTGCCGCCAAAGGGACGGCTGGAGGAATGTATTGAACACGCACTCGGGTTTCTATCAAGCCCTTGGGATATATACAAAAATGGGGATTTCCCGATGCGCCAAACGGTGCTCAGATTAGCGTTTTTGGAGCCGCTAAGATGGGGGCAAAATGGGGTGTTTGGAACACCAAAATTTGCCTTTCCATTCAGGGCTTTAGCGGGAATTTCAGGTGAAAAAAGCGAGATGGTGCTGCTGGAGAGAATTGAACTCTCGACCTCTCCCTTACCAAGGGAGTGCTCTACCTCTGAGCTACAGCAGCAACGGGCGCTGGTGCGCCGCATGTGGGCGGCTGATTAGACCTAAATTTCCCGTGACGCAAGCGCAATCTGGACCCTTTTTGCACCCTGCGTTACAGAGGGCGGTATGGACAGGAAATCCAAAGAACAGAAAAGCGCCAAGTCGGATCAAAGCCGCGAAGATCGGTTGAAAGCGTCGCTGAAGGCCAATATGGCCAAGCGCAAGGCGCAGGCGAAGGCGCGTAAACAGGCAAGCAGCGGGCAGGGCGACTAATATGGATTCAATTATCGTGAACGGCGGATCGGCGCTGAATGGGCAAATCCCGATTGCGGGTGCCAAGAACGCCTGCCTGACGCTGATGCCCGCCACGCTTCTGTCCGAAGAGCCGCTGACGCTGACCAACGCGCCGCGCTTGTCTGATATCAAGACGATGACGGCATTGCTCGCGTCCCTCGGGGCCGAGGTGCAAAGCCTGCAGGACGGGCAAGTCATAGCAATGTCGAGCCACGGAGAGATTAACCCCGTCGCGGATTATGAGATCGTGCGCAAGATGCGCGCGTCTAATCTGGTGCTTGGCCCGCTTCTTGCGCGGATGGGACATGCGGTTGTGTCGCTGCCGGGGGGCTGCGCGATTGGTGCGCGTCCGATGGACCTGCATATCGACGCGCTGACCGCACTTGGTGCTGAGATTGAGCTGAAAGACGGTTATCTTCATGCGAATGCGCCGAAAGGGCTAAAGGGCGCTGTTTACGAATTTCCGCTGGTATCGGTCGGTGCGACGGAAAACGCGCTAATGGCCGCGACGCTCGCCAAAGGCACGACAGTTCTGAAGAACGCCGCGCGCGAGCCTGAAATTGGCGATCTAGCAAAATGCCTGCGTTCCATGGGTGCGCAGATTGACGATGACGGCAAGGGAACACTGACCATCGAAGGCGTTGACCGCCTGCACGGCGCGACCCATCCGGTTGTGACGGACCGCATTGAACTTGGCACCTATATGCTCGCCCCCGCCATTGCGGGGGGTGAGGTTGAGCTTTTGGGCGGTCGCCGCGACCTGCTTGATGCGTTCTGCGTTAAGCTGGAAGAGGCTGGTATCGACGTAACCGAAACCGATAAGGGTTTGAAGGTCAGCCGCATGAATGGCCGGATACGGGCGGTCGATGTCGTGACCGAACCGTTCCCCGGTTTTCCGACCGACCTTCAAGCGCAAATGATGGCGCTTCTTTGCACAGCCGAGGGAAAGAGCGTTCTGGAAGAGCGGATTTTTGAAAACCGCTTCATGCACGCTCCCGAACTGACGCGGATGGGCGCGGATATTGAGGTTCACGGTGGCACCGCGACGGTGACAGGCGTTGAACGGCTGAAAGGTGCGCCGGTCATGGCGACAGATCTTCGCGCGTCGGTGTCCCTGATCCTTGCCGGGCTCGCTGCTGAAGGCGAAACCGTGGTAAGCCGCGTTTATCACCTTGATCGGGGCTATGAACACGTTGTCGGCAAGCTGCGCGGCGTTGGCGCATCAATCGAACGGATAAAGGGCTGATGGTAGAAGACGCAACATTCGAAGAAGGCGGCGAAGCGCCCCTGCGCCTTCGGGCAGAGGATGTGGATGATCTTTCGGTGATCGCATCGCTGACCCAAGACGCCGTTTTCCCGGCAAGCGAGATGACATGGCAAAAGAAGCAGCGGCGCTTCGCTATTCTGCTTAATCGGTTCCGATGGGAGGACCGCACAGCGGCTGAACGCCGCGGCCGGGCTTATGAGCGTGTGCAATCGGTGCTGGTCATTGACGATGTCCTGAAAGTGCAATCGCAGGGCGTAGAGCGCGGCGATCAGGATACGATCATGTCGCTTCTGTCTATTTCGTTCGAGCCGGGCGAGGACGGAACGGGGCGGGTGATCCTGACGTTGGCGGGCGACGGGGCGATTGCGCTTGATGTCGAAGTGCTCGATGTGACGCTAAAGGACGTGACTCGCCCTTATGTTGCGCCCTCTCGCAAAGTGCCGGACCACCCGGAATGATCCGCCGCCTCATCGCCGGAGATAGCGCGATCTTTCGCGCCATACGGCTTGAGGCATTGCAAACGGCACCCGAAGCCTTCGCCAGCCGGTATGAGGATTGGGCGGCAATGGACGACGCGGAATGGGAACGACGGCTCCTCACCAATCCGACGTTTGTATCGTTCATCGACGCGGACCCCGTCGGCATTATGGGGCTGATGCGACAAGCACCCAGCAAGATGCAGCATAGGGCATCCCTCATCATGGTTTACGTCCGTGACTCTGCCCGCGGGGGCGGGCACGCGGAAGCCCTGCTTGCCGAGATACAGAAACACGCCGTCAAAACCGGGATTTCGCAGCTTGAGTTGGACGTCGCAGAAGACAACACAAGAGCGGTCAGATTCTACGAACGCATGGGCTTTACAAAAATGGGGCGGATACCGAATGCCTGCCGGGACGGGGCAACCTATCGCCACGACATTTTCATGGTTCGACCGCTCGACACTTGAGGCTCCGCGACCCTAGCGGTATGTCCATCGGCAAGGAGCCCCCGATGCCGCATATTCTGAATACCTCCGACTCTGATTTTGAAAGCCGTTTCGCCGCGCTGCTGGGGATGAAGCGTGAGGATTCCCCCGACGTTGACGATGTGGTGGCGGATATCATCGCTGATGTGCGCGACCGTGGGGATGCGGCCGTGATCGAGTTGACCGCCAAGTTTGACCGGTTGAAGTTGACGGCCGACACCATCGCCTTTTCCGAAGAGGAAATCGCGGCGGAATGTGCGAAGGTTTCCGACGAAGATCGCGCAGCGTTGGAACTCGCCGCTGAACGCATACGCGCTTATCACGCGCGCCAGATGCCCAAAGATGAGATGTGGACCGATCCGGAGGGCGCAACGCTCGGCTGGCGCTGGGGGCCGGTGTCGGCGGCGGGGCTTTACGTGCCGGGCGGTCTGGCGAGCTATCCGTCTTCAGTTCTGATGAACGCAATCCCCGCCAAGGTGGCGGGGGTGGAGCGGTTGGCGATTTGTGTGCCGACACCGGACGGCATTACATATCCGCTGGTCCTGCTCGCCGCGCGCATTTCGGGCGTCGATACGATCTATCGCGTCGGTGGGGCGCAGGCGATTGCGGCGCTCGCCTATGGCACCGAAACGATTGCGCCCGTGGACAAGATCACCGGCCCCGGCAACGCCTTTGTCGCGGCAGCCAAGCGGCGGGTGTTCGGCAAGGTCGGCATCGACATGATCGCTGGGCCGTCCGAAATCCTCGTGATTGCGGACCGTCACAATGACCCCGACTGGATCGCTGTTGATCTGCTAAGCCAAGCGGAACACGACGAAAGCGCGCAGTCGATCCTGATTACGGATGATGCGGTGTTTGGACAGGCTGTTTCGGATGCGGTCGATGCACGCCTTCAGACCCTTGAGCGCCGCACGATCGCCAGCCGCAGTTGGGAAGATTTCGGCGCGATCATCACGGTTCGCGATTTGGATGAGGCCGCGCAGCTATCCGACCGCGTCGCACCGGAACACCTAGAGCTTTGTGTTGAAGACGCTGATGCCTTGGCGGCAAAGGTTCAGCACGCGGGCGCGATCTTCCTTGGTAAATGGACGCCTGAGGCGATTGGCGACTATATCGGCGGGCCGAACCACGTTTTGCCGACAGCGCGATCCGCACGGTTTAGCTCCGGCCTGTCCGTGATGGACTTTCTGAAACGAACGACGCTGTCCCGTATGACGCCCGCCGCACTTTCCGCGATTGGCCCGTCAGCGGAGCGGCTGGCGAAATCCGAAAGCCTTGAGGCGCACGGCCTGTCCGTGCGTGCCCGTCTTGACCGTCTGAACGAGGACCCGAAATGAGCAACCGCCTCTGCCACGTCGAGATTGATGAAACCGGGTTGGCCGAACCGACACCGGAGATTGAACAGGAACGCAAAGTGGCGATCTTCGACCTTCTCGAAGACAACAGTTTTGCGCTGCCCGCACGGGATGGGCATTCGATCCCTGACGGACCCTACCAACTGCAACTCGCGATCCGCGACCGTCGGCTGGTGTTCGACATCGCGACCGAAGATGCGAAACCGGTCGGCGCGTTCCATCTGTCGCTTGGCCCTTTCCGTCAGGTGGTGAAGGATTATTTCCAGATTTGCGAAAGCTACTTTGACGCCGTGAAGAAACTCCCCCCCAGCCAAATCGAGGCGATTGATATGGCGCGGCGTGGTATCCACAACGAAGGGGCGAAGGTGCTGCAAGAGCGGCTTGAAGGAAAAGCCGAGGTTGATATCGACACCTCTCGCCGTCTGTTCACCCTTATCTGCGTTCTGCATTTCGGAGGGTAAGGTTTGGCGGACGCACTTCCATCCTCGATCCTTTTCTGCTGCGATTACAACGCGGTTCGCTCTCCTATGGCCGAAGGGTTGATGAAGAAGTATTACGGCCAGACGACCTATGTGCAATCCGCCGGCGTGAAGAATGAACTTGAGATCGACGGGTTTTCCATCGCCGTCTGCAAGGAAATCGATGTCGAGCTGTCGCGCCACCGCTCGCGATCATTCGACGAGATGCAGGAATGGGGCGACGATCTGTCGGGTTTTGATCTTGTAATCGCGCTGTCCCCGGCCAGCCAGCGCCGGGCTCTTGATTTGACGCGGTATTACCACCTTCAAGTCGAATATTGGCAAATTATCGACCCGACCGGATTGGGTGAAACCCGCGAGGCAAAGCTTGCGTCTTACAGGCTCGCCCGGGATCAGATCAGTGAGCGTCTTATCAACCGTTTCGGCCCACCGATTGAGGATGTCGAATGAAGGTCGCCGCCGCAACCTATCCAATCGACTGGCACGATGATTGGGCATCGTATGCGGCGAAACAGCGGGAGTGGGTGTCGAGTGCCGCCGAGAATGGCGCCGATCTGCTGGTGTTTCCCGAATACGGCGCGATGGAGCTTGCTTCGCTGGTCGGCGCCGAGGTTGCTGGTCAGGTAGAGGGCAGCCTGCGCGCCGTCGATGCGCACTTGGACCAGGCGAACGCGCTATTCGCAGCGCTGGCAGCAGAATTTGGCGTGCATATTCTCGGGCCAAGCGCGCCTTGTTATGATGGTGCCGGACGTCCTGTGAACCGCGCCCATTTCTTCGCGCCAGATGGCAGCCAAGCCCATCAAGACAAGCAAATCATGACGCGGTTTGAACGGGCGCCTATGGATATGAGGTCGGGCGATAGGCTGACGGTCTTCGAAACACCGCTTGGCCGCATCGGCGTTTTGATCTGCTACGACTGCGAATTCCCACTGCTCGCCCGCGCTTTGATGGAAGCTGATGTCGATATCCTGCTGGTGCCTTCAGCCACCGAAGGACTGTCCGGCTATTGGCGGGTCCGCATCGGCGCTATGGCCCGCGCGCTTGAGGGGCAATGTGTCGTCGTGCACTCACCGACGACCGGTCACGCACCTTGGACCCCTGTCGTCGACACCAATACCGGAGCTGCGGGAATCTACGGACCGCCTGATATGGGGTTCCCTGATACCGGTGTAATTGCCGTTGCGGAAATGAATGCGCCGGGTTGGACTTTCGCCGATGTCTCGCTGGATGCGATCAGGGCGGTTCGGGCGGACGGGCGCGTGCTCAACAAGACCCATTGGGATGAACAATTGCCGCGTGTCCAAGCGGTCACTTTCCCGCGCATGGGGCCAAAACCCTCTTGAAAAACGCCCCGTTAAGGCGCATTTACTGCCTCGCCCGCATTTTCGACGGGTTTGTTAAGATGGAGTGACCATGGCCAAGGAAGAAATGCTCGAATTTCCCGGTGTCGTTAAGGAACTCCTGCCTAACGCGACATTTCGGGTCGAGCTGGAAAACGGCCATGAAATCATCGCTCACACGGCAGGAAAGATGCGGAAAAACCGGATTCGCGTTCTGGCTGGCGACAAGGTTCAGGTGGAAATGACGCCCTATGACCTGACCAAGGGCCGGATCAATTACCGCTTCAAGTAAGTCGGTGAGACTGATTTTGGGCTCTGCGAGCCCCCGACGCGCCGAATTGCTAGGTCAAATTGGCGTGACGCCTGATGACGTGCGCCCGGCGGACATAGACGAAACGCCTGAAAAAAACGAACTGCCGCGCCCTTACTGCACCCGTATGGCGCGAGAAAAGGCGCTCGCGGTGAACGTGGCGGCTGGCGAGGTCGTTTTGGCCGCCGATACCGTCGTGACGCTCGGCCGTCGTATCCTTGGCAAGCCAAGTGATGCGGACGAGGCGCGGCGCTTCCTGCGCCTGCTGTCGGGCGGGCGGCATCGTGTCATCACCGCCGTCGCTGTGCGCTTGGGCGATAAGCTCTGGGAAAGAGAGACCGTGACCACATTGAAAATGGCCCCGCTTACAGATGCGGATATCGACGCCTACATCGCGACGGATGAGTGGCGCGGCAAGGCTGGCGGTTACGGCATCCAAGGCTACGCAGCCCGGTTCATCCCTTGGATTCAAGGATCATACACTGGGGTTGTCGGATTGCCGCTGACAGAAACTCGGAACCTTCTGACCGCCGCCGGGGTGCGAACATGAAGGGGCGCATGGCTGTCCTTGGCCGCATCGAAGGCCAACGTGCTGCCGCGCAGATTGTCGATGGCCGCTTGCAGGACTTCCTGATTGAGCCTGCGGAAAATACCGTGCCGCTGCCGGGGGCGATTTATCGCGCGGTCGTGGATCGGCCGTTGAAGGGGCAGGGTGGGATGATCCTGCGTTTGCCTGGCGGAACGGCGTTTTTGCGGCAGGGAAAGGGGCTTTCGCCTGGGCAAACGCTGCTGGTGCAGGTCACGGGTTTCGCTGACGAAGGCAAGGCGACGCCCGTTACGTCGAAAATCTTGTTCAAAAGCCGATATGCAATCGTTACGCCAAACGCGCCAGGCATAAACGTTTCGCGCAGTGTCAAGGACGATGATGTTCGCGAAAGCCTGCTGGAAATCGCGCATGAAACGATGGGCAACGAAGGCTACGGGCTGATCGTCCGGTCGAGTGCGGCCGGGGCTGATGCTGACGAAGTCGCCGAAGATATTGCCGAAATGTGCGCATCGGCTGCTGACACTCTGGCCGGCGAGTCTGGGGAAGGGGCTGAATTACTGCTCGACGGTCCGGACCCGCATCATTTGGCTTGGCGCGATTGGGCGGAGATCGACAACGTCGCGACCGAAGCGAGCGCGTTTGAAGATCACGCGGTTCCCGATCTGTTGGAGCCTTTCTGCACTCCATATGTCGGGCTGTCTGGCGGGGCGTCGATGTATGTTGAGCCGACCCGCGCGCTCGTTGCGGTTGATGTGAATACCGGTGCCGATACATCGTCGGCGGCTGGCTTGAAGGCAAACCTTGCCGCTGCGCGGGATTTGCCACGACAGTTGCGCATTCGCGGGCTGGGCGGGCAGATCACCATCGACTTTGCTCCGATGCCCAAGAAAGACCGGCGGCAAATGGAACAAGCGCTCCGCTCGGCCTTCCGCGCGGATGCGGTGGATACGACCCTTGTCGGCTGGACGCCGCTTGGCCACTATGAACTGCAACGCAAAAGAGAGCGCCGTTCGCTCATGGAAAGCCTGCCCCGATGATCTGTCCGATTTGCCAGAAAGAAAGCGACAAGAAATACCGCCCGTTCTGTTCCAAACGCTGCGCGGATATTGATCTGGGCCACTGGTTTGATGGCACTTACACCGCGCCGTCGACCGAAGAAGACGACGTCGCGGATGAGCCTGAGACGCCTGAACAGCGCACCCATTAGGCGCGGGGCGGGATTTTCCGCCCCGCTTCGCCCTACTCGTAGCTGAATCTGACGCCCGTCGCCCCGTCGGGTATATCGACCGTATGCAGGCTTGGATGCGCATCCGGTTCAATCTGAACAGGCGCATCCCGGTTCACCATCCGAATAACGAGCGGCACGTGGTCCGAAATATCCCGCGTGAAGTTCGCAACGCTCTTGTCCAACCGAACGATCGCGGCATCGTCCCCCTGAATCGAGCCCATCTTCACATCGTTTGACACGATAATGTGGTCGATCAGGGACCGATGCGTCGCGCCGACATAGGAAATCGCATTGTCGTCGTGATCGTCGCTGGTCAGCGTAAACATATCCGGCGCCTTTTTCAGCGCATCCAGAACGTCGGTGCCGAGCGTTTCGTTCATGTCACCGCCAAGGACAACAGGCACGTTTTCTGTGGCGCGAATATCCTCAATGACTTCGGCCAGAATTTGGCTGGCCAACCGACGGCGTGCGCGGCTTTCGGGATCGCCAAACGCTTTCAGATGAACGACGACAAGAATGAACTTCACATCGAGGTCTTCCAGCCCCTCGGGCTTGTCCTCTGATCGCGGAATAACGCTGACCCGCGCGATCAGTGGCCTGCGGGGAAAGGCCGTGCGCCCGGTTGAGGTCTTGGCCTCCCACGCCTCGCGGTGACGGTTGAGAATGTCCTGCGCCAGCACCACGTCTGAGGTCTTGCGGTCATAGAGCACCGCCAGATCCTGCCCGCCGCGAACATCGTGATATTTGAACGCATAGTCATGGCCGAGAAGCTGAAGCTGCGTTGTCAGACGCTCCAGCGCCTCCCGCCGAACCTCAACGAGGCCGAGAACGTCCAGCGACAAATGTCCGACGACGTTGGCGACCTTGCTGACGCGCGCATCGGTGATCGAATTGTTGAAGTGTTCGATATTCCAGACCCCGATATCGGCATAATCCGCCGAGCCGCGATATTCGGGAATCTCGATTTCGTTGATGCTGCTGCCGGTCACCCCGACAATGTCGAAGAATCCCAGATGTGGTGAGGTATCCGGGATCGTTTCAAGCATGGTGAAGAGTTCCGGCATCGCCTCGGTCCCGCTGACCTGCCGGGCCGTGAGGTTTGACACGATGGAGGCGATGCGGATACCCTCATTCGTCGTTGTGCCGTCCGGTTCATGCCAGCCCGCGTGGTGCAGGGCGACCAAATCCCAAGTATTGTTAAACACCGGAGAGCCGGATGACCCCGGCTCCGTATCAGTGCGATACCACAGCACCTTGTCCTTGACCCGGTGCACGTCGTTGTCGTGCAACGCGACCTCTTTCGGGCGGCCACGGGGGTGTTGGATGATATTGACGCGCTCACCGCGCGTGACGGTCGTCGGGCTGCGCAAAAGCGGGATCGGCGTGATTCCCTGCAGTTCCGATCCATCGCAGGCAACAATCGTGAAATCGAGCGCCGCGTCGGTCACGAAGAACCGTGACGGATCAAGGCGGACCTGCTGCTGCGGACTGTCGTTGTCAAAGCCAAACTCCGCTACCGCGGTTTCTGCATCCTCCGGCGACGCGATGACATGGTTGTTCGTCATGATGAAATCGCGGGTCGCGACAAGGAACCCGGAGCCAACGCTGCCGGGTAAAACGACGCGGCAGACGGCTTTGGCCCTATCGGCACCGTTCAGCAAAAAACTCGCGGGCAAGAAATCAGCCCCGCCAGAGATCTTTTCGAAGTGTCTGGAAATATCGGCTTCGACCTCCTTCCGCTCCGCTTCGGAGCTTGTTGTCGGGATTTCCTGCTCCAAGACCTCTCGTCCGCGATGAACGACAAGTTCGCGGAACGCCCAGGGGTCAAGGTCTTTGGCATCTTCGATCTTGGCTTCCTTGCCCGGTGACAGGCGTTCTTGCGAAACGTCGAAGTTTTCGCCCCGGTCGACGACCGCACCGACGACAGACCGGAAACGTTCGGCCACGGCACCGTAACCGACGCGGTTCGGGTGAAGCTCGTCAAACCACAGCTTCGGCCCGACCGCCTTGCGGCAATTGACGTTAAAGACGGCATTGGGAAAATCGCCCGCCAGATCGGTCAGCGCATCGTTGAAGCGGTCGATCATCACCGCGATGATCTGAAGTTGCAGGCGCTTCTGCTTGATCCCCAGCTTTTCAAGCGGCTTGCCCAGCCACCGGCCCCGGTTCGGGATCGCGTAGTCGTAGCCGTGACAGATAATCTTAAGATGCGGGAATTCCTGCAGCAGATCGGTGAATATCGTGCGGTAGATGCCGATGACTTCGCCCAGCCGTTCATTGAATTTCGCGTTGGGATAGTCGGCGGCCTTGCGGCCTTCCTTGAACTTGTGAACAGCGGTTGCCAGACGGCCTTCGCCCAGAAGGTCGTTCCCGCCGCCACTAATCAGCAAGCCATGCGGATTGTGCGCCCGCACAGCCGCCGCGATCTCGTCCTGATGCTGCATGTCGGAAACAAGATCGCCCGCCGCGCCAAGCGAAAAGATCGCGTATTCATCGGACAGGTGGTCGATAACGTCGTGGAGTAGGAACGGGTATTGAAACCAGCTATCCCCTTCAGAGACAAACCGCAGCCCCGACCAGCCATCCCTGATCTTGCGTTTGTATCTGCGCTGACGCCGCGCCCGGTCGGCCCGGTTGAACCACCCCATGAGGACGTCAGCCTCAAGCCCTTCATCATCGACAAGCTTTGGATTGATGCGAATTTGCGGCGTGAAGGCGCCGATGCTGTCGCTGTCTTCCACCAGATATTGTGCGATTTCCTCGTCTGGCGTGTTCTCATCCTGAACAAGCTGACGCAGTTCAGTCAGTGTAATTTTCTTAGGCATATCAAGACCCCAGTGCAAAAAATAGAATTAAAAAAGTCAATCTTAGCACGAATCCGGCACAAAGTCTGCAAGGGGAAGGGGAGGGGTAGCATAGGGGAGCTGCGCCCAGACAAGGCTGCAAGCGATGTGACAGCCGCACCGATCCTCAAAGAGGTCGGCTGTCAGCATCGCGATCTAGCTGCCAAAAACGTCCGGAAAGAAATCACCGCGGCCTTCGGGGGTCATGTCCAGAACGTTCCAGATCGGCCAGGCTAGGTCGAAGTGTCGGGGATGTCCGTCAACCTTCGCGCGTTGCATTTCGCTGCCCCAGAAGTGCCGGATCGTGCCGCGCTCCTTCGTAAACACGTTCATGAAGGTCTGCTCGGCATCGTCTGTCTGCCCGTGATAGAGCGTCTGGTAGTTGGTTTTTATTGCGGACACGAGCTCGATATTCTTCCAGCCGCGCTCCTCCTTGACCGCCGCGAGTTGCTCGGGCGTTCCAGAGGACACTGCCGCGAATGCGACCCGCTGCGCGATCTGCGGAACCTGCCCGTTCAGCCCGTCCAGAATGCTGGTGCATGCCGGGCAGGGGCGCGCGTCTTGCGGGGCGAACATGTAGCTATAAAGCGCCAGCGTCGACTTGTTGCCGAACAGTGATGAAAGGCTAACCGATTTGCCGTCCGTATCGGTGAACGCGTAGTCCTCGGGAACCTCTCCGCCTTTGGGTAACGCACGGCGCTTTTCAGCAACCGCTTCGATCTGCGCGCGTAAGGCGATTTCCGCGTCGAGCAAATCATTGCGCGCCGTGCGATAGGCGGGGGACTCGTTCGGGAATGCAAGGGTCATCGGGTGTTCCTTTGTGAGGTGCGGGGAACGACGGATGACCATACTATACCGCAAAGCGGTTGCCTGCCCTAATCCCTATCAAAGGAAGAAGAGTTCTCTCTTTGGGTCGAACCACGCTCAACTAGGCGAACCGACAGATTGATCTTGCCATCCAACTGGTCGTCCGGCGATTCAATCGCCTGTTGCAACATCTCAAAAGCGCGATGACCGGTTTCGTATCTCGGCGTGGCAACCGACGTGAGCCCGGGATTGAAGTGGGCGCTGAATTCCAGATCGTTGAACCCGCAGATGCCAAGCTGTTCCGGCACGTCGATATTTCGGCGTTGCGCTTCGAGCAGGACCCCGGCGGCAAGGTCGTCGTTGTTGCAGAATATCGCGTCCGTATCCGGCTTTTTCGCGATCAGATCAGCGAACAACTGCGTTCCCATACCGATGGATGATGCTGCGGGGGTTGTCACGACGCGGCGGGGGTCGAAAAGGCCGGCCTCTTTCATCACATCGGTAAAGCCGGTCAGGCGGCGCTGCGCCCTTGGGTCCATGCGGGCGCCAATGAAGCCCGGTCGCCGGTATTCCTGTTTAATCAGATGTCGGGCCGCGTCGACCGCGCTCGTGTAATGCGAAAAACCGATCATCAGATCGACGGGATCGTCTTGGCTATCCATGATCTGGACGATGCGGCAATCGGCGGCCTCCAACAGCGCCTTGGCCTCGGTCGTTTGGTCAAAACCGGTCACGATGAGGCCCGCCGGTTTTTGCCGCAGGAAAGTGCGGATCATGCGCTCTTCGTCCAGCGGGCTATACCGAAAATTGGCGATCTGCACATTGTAGGGGGTGCTGTCGCAGGCGTCATACACACCGCGCAATACGTCGGCAAAAACGTTGTTGGTTAGTGATGGCACCAGAAAACCGATCATGTCGGTGCGCTTCGACGCAAGTGTGGATGCCGCCGCGTCGGGCACGTAACCCAACCGATCTATCGCGGCTAACACACGTTCCCTGACCTTCGCAGAGACCATTTGGGGTTTTCGAATCGCCCGAGATACCGTGATCGCGCTAACATCAGCTGCCCGCGCGACATCGTCCAATGTTGTGTTTTTGTTTTTCAGGCTTCGCGGCTCCATATAGGTAAAATACACATAATATGAGGTTTGAGAAGACATTTCCGCCGCGTCAATTGACTAATGACAGCGCTGTCATTATAAAGTCACCGATATTGACGCCCAATCTGAGAAGGACACGCAATGCGTGACTATTTCAAATTTTCGCTGGCGACCGCTGTTGCTGGCCTGACGATGGCCACATCGGTGGCAGCGCAGGACTACACGTTCAAGTTCCAATCATCTGACCCGGCGGGCAACGCCAACTTCCTGCTGCAGCAGGGCTGGGCCGAGAGTGTTTCCGAAAAGACCGACGGCGCGATCAAGATCGAACTGCTGCCGGTTGAAACCATCGTTGCCCACACCGAAACGCAGGATGCGATTGCGGCTGGCATACTCGACGGCCACTTCACCGACACATCCTATTTCGCAGAGAAAGAGCCTGCGTTCGGCCTGATCGCCAACCCGGTTGGCGCATGGCCTGACCCGGAACAGATGTTCGATTTCATGGAAAACGGTGGCGGGAACGAGCTGATGAACGAAATGCTTGAACCTTACGGCCTGCATTTCATCGGCGCGACCACGCCGGGGCTTGAGGCGTTCCTGTCGAAAGTGCCGCTGGAAGGCGTGGACGACCTCGCGGGGCTGAAAATGCGTGCGCCGGAAGGTACGGTGCAACGCGTGTTTGCCGCTGGCGGTGCTGCGCCCGTAAATCTGCCGGGTTCAGAGGTCTTCATCTCGCTCGACAAGGGCGTGATCGATGCGGCTGACTACACGGTGTTCTCGACCAACCACGCCCAAGGTATGCACGATGTCGCGACGCATCCGGTCTATCCGGGCTTCCACTCCATACCGGCTGGTATCGAGAGCTGGTTGACGGGCTTCCCGAAGTCGCGAACGGGATGATCTCAATTACCGACGCGCCCGGCCACGGCGTTACACTGCGCCCCGATCTTGTCGGGCGCGCTGATGCCATTCACCGCGTTTCAGAACATACCAACGGAGGTTGACATGACCGATCCCAAAAACCGCACACTGCGGTCCCGCGCCTGGTTCGACAATCTGGACGATCCGGAAATGACGGCGCTTTACCTTGAACGCTATCTGAACTACGGCCTGACGATGGAGGAACTGCGATCCGGCAAGCCGATCATCGGGATCGCGCAGACGGGCAGCGACCTTAGCCCGTGCAACCGCCACCACGTCGAACTGGCCAAACGGTCGCGCGATGCGATCCGCGACGCGGGCGGGATCGCGCTCGAATTTCCGGTGCATCCGATTCAGGAAACCGGCAAACGCCCGACGGCGATGCTGGACCGCAACCTCGCCTATCTGGGTCTGGTTGAGGCGCTTTACGGCTATCCCATCGACGGGGTGCTTTTGACCATCGGTTGCGACAAGACCACGCCCGCGCTTTTGATGGCGGCCGCTACAGTGAACATCCCGGCGCTCGCGTTTTCCGTCGGCCCGATGCTGAACGGCTGGCATAAAGGCGAACGGGCAGGGTCCGGCAGCGTCATCTGGAAGGCCCGCCAACAGCTCGCCGCGGGCGAGATTGACGCCCAAGGTTTTCTCGACATCGCGGCGTCTTCGGCCCCGTCCGTAGGCTATTGCAATACGATGGGCACGGCGACGACGATGAACTCGCTCGCAGAATCGCTGGGGATGCAGTTGCCCGGATCGGCCACAATCCCGGCGCCTTACCGGGAACGCGGCCAGATGGCCTATTACAGTGGCCAGCGGATCGTTGAGATGGTGAACGAAGATCTGCGCCCCAGCCAGATCATGACGCGCGAGGCGTTTGAGAACGCGATCGTCGTTAACTCTGCGCTTGGCGGGTCGACCAACGCGCCGATCCACCTGAACGCCGTGGCCCGGCACCTGGGGGTCAAGCTTAGCAACGACGATTGGGAGCGCTTTGGCTTCGAGGTGCCGCTGCTGGTTAACATGCAGCCGGTCGGCGAATATCTGGGCGAAGACTTCCACCACGCTGGCGGCCTGCCCGCCGTGATCGGAGAGTTGCTTCGCGCCGGTGTTCTACCCCATCCCGACGCGCTGATGGCGACAGGAAAGACGGTTGGCGAAACTTACCGCGATATCCAGGCCAGCAACACCGACGTGATCCGTCCGTTCGACCAGCCGATGACCGAGAATGCCGGGTTCCTGAACTTGTCTGGCAATCTGTTCGACAGCGCGATTATGAAAACCTCGGCCATCAACGACGAATTCCGTGACCGCTATCTATCGAACATCAGCGACCCGGAGGCTTTCGAAGGCCGCGCCATCGTCTTTGACGGGCCGGAGGATTTTCACCATCGTATCGACGATCCCGCGCTTGAAATCGACGCATCCTGCATCCTGGTCATGCGCGGGGCCGGCCCGAAAGGTTATCCCGGCGGGGCGGAGGTCGTGAACATGCGCCCGCCCTCTTATCTGATCAAGCAGGGGGTCCATGCGATGCCCTGCATCGGTGACGGTCGGCAATCGGGCACATCGGGGTCGGCGTCGATCCTCAACGCCTCGCCCGAGGCCGCCGATGGAGGCGGGCTCGCGCTGTTGGCAACCGGCGACTGTGTCCGGGTGGACCTAAAGGCGCGGCGCGTCGATATGCTCTTGTCCGAGGATGAGCTACAGCAGCGGCGCAAGGCGCTTGACGATGCCGGCGGATTCCCAGCTCCGGATAGCCAGACCCCCTGGCAGGCGCTGTTCCGCGAAAAGGTGCAGCCCTTCAGCGACGGTATGGTGCTGCGCGGGGCGCCCGATTATCAGGACATCGCCCGCAAATCCCTGCCGCGCAACAATCACTGAGGCTACGCATGCCCCATCCCCTCGACCTGCTCTGCATCGGAGAGCCGCTGTTTGAATTCAGCCATGTCGGCGACGGCAACTGGCGCGAAGGCTTCGGTGGCGACGTGTCGAACGTGGCGATTGCGGCAGCTCGCCAAGGGGCGAAAACGGCGCTTCTGAGCCGGCTCGGTGCCGACAGCTTCGGCGACCGGTTCCGCGCGTTGTGGTCACGGGAAGATGTCGATCATACTTATGTCGAGACCGACCCCGCCGCGCCGACGGGGCTGTATTTCATTACCCAGAAAGATGGCGATCACGTCTTCGACTACCGCCGCGCCGGATCGGCCGCTTCAAAGTTGTCCGACAAGAACCTGCCGCGCGATGCGTTGGCGCAGGCGCGGATCGTGCATCAGTCGGGCATTTCTCAGGCAATCAGCCCATCGGCCCGCGACGCCGGGTTCGCCGCGATTGAGGCGGTGAAAGACGCCGGCAGGCTTGTTTCATACGATCCCAATCTACGCCTGAAGCTCTGGCCGCTCGATCAGGCGGGTGAAGTTATTCACGCCGCGATGGCGCGTGCCGACATCGCGCTGCCGGGGCTGGACGATGCTCAGACTCTGACCGGTCTGTCCGATCCCAAGGACATCGTTGCGTTCTACCGCGACCTTGGCCCCGATATCGTCGCCCTGACGATGGGGCGCGATGGGGCACTGGTTTCCTACAGCGATCAACTGATCAGGATACCCGCCATGCCGGCCAAAGCGGTTGACGCCACCGGGGCTGGCGACTGTTTCGACGGATCCTTCCTCGCCCGGCTCGCCCTAGGCGATGAGGTGGACGCGGCCGCCCGCTATGCCGTCGCGGCCGCGTCGCTGTCAGTGAAGGGTTATGGGGCTGTTGCTCCGTTGCCGACTGGCGATGAGGTGTGTGCCGTTCTGGATGAGCAGGACGTTTCCTGACTCAGATTACCAATGTGTAAAAGACGAATCGCACCAGATTTGTTCGGGGGCGCCGCGATAGTGCCAGCCTGCACCGTTGAAATTGCCCTTGGGCGGACATGAGACGCCATCGCTTTGGTCAACTCCAAATGGAGCCCCGGCGTGACCCCCAGCGGGAACGTTGATCGGGACGGCGCATCAACGCGACGTCGGATAGCAGAAAATAATTTATTGTCAGTATGTTAAATGGTGCCCGGGGGCGGAATCGAACCACCGACACGAGGATTTTCAATCCACTGCTCTACCCCTGAGCTACCCGGGCACGGGTGAAGCGGTGCGGCGCTTCGGGTTGCGGTGTTCTAGAGTGGGGTCGCGTGACTGTCCAGAGGGGAAATAGGAAAATTGCGGGTCAGATTGTGGCGTGGGGGTAGGGGGATGCTGAGGCGGCCATAACCTCGGCGGTTTGGTGGCTGGGTTGCCGCTGATTTCCACCTGCCGTTAGGTCGCGGCGACAGCGATACCCGGCTCATCACATGGTTGATTGATTGCCACCATCACTTCGATTGCACGATACAGCGGGGATTCTGGCGGTGGTTGTGGGGGAGCGGGCGGCGTTCATTCCCCTTACGTGAAAACCGCAGCACGATATGAGGGGGGTTGTTCTGATTTCGACGGCAATTGGTATCGATTCTCCGGCACTCTGTTTTGGTGTCGGGGTCGGTCGGTCAGTTTGTCAGGTGTGTTTGGGGTCCGCGGTCATCGTTTGCGTGGATGAGGCAGGCAGGAACAATTGGACGGGTTGAGAGTTGACCTGTGGATAACGTCACGCAACTTTATGACCCACAACGAAAAACCAGTGTTGCTTGGTTCGATAAATGGGGGTTAGAATGCAGCTTACCGATCAATTCGGCTCATATCGCTTCCGGGAGTGTTTTTCTTTTACGGAGCGTTCTATGTTGTGGATAAGTCGGTTCAAATGTTCTTCGCCCACCGGTGTGGCCCCGAGGAATTCCAACAAATCAAGCCGGGCAACGTCCGGCAAAGTCATGAGCTTATTAAAAAGGTCTGGGTCAATCGTTCTAAGCATACGCCATACCAGTTTTGATTCTGTAATGTCATTCAATTTAAGGTTGACGAAGAATCTGGCAACTTGTCTAAAAAGACATGTCCAGTAAAGCAGGTGTAGATCTTGAGCTTCACAAGCTGACGCTGCTGGCGCCGGCTGGGTATTTTCTTGGCCTGCACATTCGCTATGCCTCTCCGTTGATGCAGTTTTCCACCTACAATCAGGATTGGTTGGATCACTACACCGAAAGGGCATTTGCACTGCGCGATCCGACGATCGCTTGGGGGTTCAGCACGGAAGGCGCTTGCCGATGGAGCGAGTTGACGATTCCAGACCCCTTCGGACTTTTTGATGAGGCGAGGGATTTCGGCATGGTTTACGGCGTGTCGGTATCTTGCGGGCCCGTCAGTTCCAGGACAATTGCGAGCTTCGCCAGAGCGGACCGCGAATTCGAGGATAGCGAGATCGACAAGATCTCGCACATAGTTCGACGGCTTCATGACATAACGGAGCCGCCGGAGAGTCTTACCAAGGCTCAGATCGAGGCCCTGCGTTGCATAGCGGCAGGTGATCGACATGCGGCGGCAGCTGCAAAACTCAATATCTCGGAAAGTGCGCTCAAGGCACGACTGACTGCGGCCCGGCAAAAACTGCTCGCCCGGACCACCGCAGAAGCCATCCAGCGCGCCAAGGACTACCGGCTGCTTTAATCGTATGTCATCGCTGTTTGTGCGTGGGGCTTTGGTTTTTCAACCAAGCTGGAGACTGCCATGCAAACCACCACTCTATCTTTCGAAAACATGCACAACCATGGAGAGCTATTTGCGAACCTGTTTCGCGCGCGCAAGCAATCCTTCATTGTGCAAAAGAACTGGGACCTGCCAGAAGCGCTGGATATGGAATATGACCAGTACGACACGCCCGCAAGCCGCTGGGTGGCGATCCACAATCTCGGGGAAGTTTACGCCGGTATCCGGCTGACACCTACAAACACCCGTTGTGGAATTTACAGCTATATGATCCGCGATGCGCAACGCGGTCTGCTGAGCACAATCCCGCAGGATTTGCTGTATGACGAGGCACCCGTGGACGAAGGCACATGGGAATGCACCCGCGTTTTCGTGTCCCACGCAACGCCGCAGCGCATTCGCCGCCGGGTCCATGCCTACATGGTCGGTGCGATGCTGAAATCCGCGCGGGAACAGGGCGCTGCGCGTCTGATCGCACTGACGGCGGCGAATTGGCCCCGTTGGTTCGGACGCTGCGGTCTTGAGGCGACAGAGATCGGGCGCAAGATGTTCATTGACGATGGTGACTACCAATGTGTGTCGATCGATCTGACATCAAAACTGCACTAGCAGATGGGCCGATGGCCGGCCCATTTCGCTTTCCTCTCCCGGATATGGGGCGTAGTTTCGCCCCATGGCTGACCTGTTTGAAAGCGCGTCACACGATGAACCGACGGACGCTCCGCGTCCGCTGGCTGATCGCTTGCGGCCAAAGACATTGGTGGATGTCATTGGCCAGGATCAGGTCTTGGGCCCGGAAGGACCGCTTGGAACGATGCTGGCTTCGGGAAGCCTGTCATCGCTTGTCTTCTGGGGCCCGCCGGGGGTTGGAAAGACTACGATCGCACGACTTCTTGCCGACGAGACTGATCTGCACTTTGTGCAGATCAGCGCGATCTTCAGTGGGGTTTCAGATCTAAAGAAGGTGTTTGAGGCCGCGAAGATGCGGCGGGCGAATGGCAAGGGAACCTTGCTTTTCGTGGACGAGGTTCACCGTTTCAACAAAGCACAGCAGGACGGCTTTCTTCCGCATATGGAGGACGGCACGATCCTGCTGGTCGGTGCCACGACAGAAAACCCGTCGTTTGAACTTAACGCGGCGCTTTTGTCCCGATCACAGGTGCTGGTTCTAAATCGCCTGTCGCTCGCCGATCTTGAACGCCTCGCCCAGCGGGCGGAGAGGGAGCTTGATCGCAAGCTACCGCTCGACGCTCCGGCCCGCGAGGCGTTGCTGGAAATGGCGGACGGGGATGGGCGCGCATTGCTGAACCTGATCGAACAGGTTGCGGCGTGGAAGGTTGACGACAAACTGGATACCGACGCCCTGACTACCCGGCTGATGCGTCGCGCCGCGAAATACGACAAGGGCGGTGATGAGCATTACAACCTGATCTCTGCTCTGCATAAATCTGTTCGCGGGTCGGACCCGGACGCAGCACTCTATTGGTTCGCGCGGATGCTGACAGGGGGCGAAGACCCGCGCTTTCTCGCCCGTCGCATCACCCGAATGGCGGTTGAGGATATCGGCTTGGCCGACCCACAGGCGCAGTCTGTCTGTCTGCATGCGTGGGAAACCTATGAACGGCTTGGCAGCCCGGAAGGGGAATTGGCGTTGGGGCAGGCGGTGACATACCTCGCCCTCGCTCCGAAATCGAATGCGGGGTATGTCGCGTTCAAATCCGCGATGTCGGCGGCGAAGAAAACCGGATCGGAACCACCGCCGAAACACATCCTGAACGCGCCTACTGGTTTGATGAAAGATCAGGGCTACGGCGAAGGCTACGCCTATGACCACGACGCCGAAGACGGCTTTTCCGGTCAAAACTACTTTCCCGAGGATATGAAGCGCGGCGTTTACTACACCCCCGTCGAGCGCGGGTTTGAGCGCGAGTTGAAGCGCCGCCTTGATTACTTCGCAAAACTGCGGGGAAAACGCGGCGGCAGTTGACTTTCGCGCCCATCCGCGAAAGAGAACGCGGATGATCTGGACCTTGATACAAGTCGCCCTTGGTGGGGCCATAGGGGCCTCCGGCCGCTACCTGACCGGAGTCGCCAGCCTGCGCGCTTTCGGCCCCGGCTTTCCGTGGGCGACGATGATCGTCAATGTTGTCGGATCGATCCTGATGGGCGTGCTGGTCGTGGTGCTGGCCCACAAATCCGGCACCCGCATTGCGCCGTTCCTGATGACCGGCGTGCTGGGTGGGTTCACCACGTTTTCTGCCTTTTCGCTGGATGCGCTGACCCTATATGAGCGGGGCGAGGTCGGACTGGCCGCCGCCTATATCGCCGGAACGCTGGTGCTGACCCTTGGCGGTATCGCACTGGGCGTCGTCGTTGCTCGGGGGATTTTGGCATGAGCCGGGTTCAGACGCTGACCATCACGCCGGATGATGCGGACCAACGGCTCGACCGCTGGTTTCGCAGACTGTTCCCGCACGTCAGTCAGGGACGCATCGAAAAGATGTGCCGCAAGGGCGAAATTCGGATTGATGGCGGGCGGGTGAAGCCCGCCACGCGCTTGGCAACCGGGCAGGCCGTGCGGGTTCCCCCGCTGCCCGACCCGGACGACGTGCAGGCGAAGCCAAAACCGCGACCGACGGTTTCTGACGCGGACGCAAAGCTGATCCAATCCTGTGTGATCTACCGGGATGACCACGTCATCGCCCTGAACAAACCGTCCGGACTGCCGACCCAAGGCGGTAGCAAGCAAACCCGCCACGTCGATGGCATGGCCGAGGCGTTGCGCTTTGGCTTGGATGAAAAGCCGCGGCTGGTCCATCGGCTCGACAAAGACACATCAGGCATCCTTCTGCTGGCGCGGACGCGGAAGGTTGCAAGCGCGCTGACCAAGGCGTTCCGGTCGCGTGACACGCGCAAGATTTATTGGGCCGCCGTTGCCGGCGCGCCGTTGCCGCGGATGGGAACGATCCGCTACGGTCTTGTCAAAGCACCCGGACACGGCGCGAAGGGTGAGGCGGAAAAGATGCTCTGCGTTCACCCGGATGAGGTTGGCAATACGCCGGATGCAAAACACGCAATGACGGATTACGCAGTGCTGTCAGCACTTGGCACGCGCACCGCATGGGTTGCGCTGGTCCCGATCACGGGGCGCACACACCAGCTTCGGGCGCATATGGCAGAACTAGGCCACCCGATTATCGGTGACGGGAAATACGGCGGTTCGGGTCAGGAAAACCTTGGCGATGGCTGGGGCGCGCAATTGGGCGGAGAGATCAGCCGTAAGCTGCATCTGCACGCGCGATCGCTGAGCCTTCCACACCCTGTGACTGGCGCAACTCTGCACCTGACAGCGCCGCTGGCCGAGCATATGGAGCGGACATGGGACACGCTTGGCTGGGTGCCAACCGACGTTCCCGAAGACCCGTTCGAGGATACGCCGTGACCGGACCGCTGCGGCTGATCGTATTCGATGTCGACGGAACGCTCGTCGACAGTCAGGCGCATATCATCGCGTCGATGGAAAGCGCCTTTGCCGGGATCGGCCTGCCCAGCCCAAGCCGCGACGCGATCCTCGGGATCGTCGGATTGTCGCTGCCGGTCGCGATCCCGACCCTCGTGCCCGATGCGGATGTGGCCACACATCGCGCGTTGGTCGAGGGCTACAAGACATCATACATGACATTACGCTCGAACGATGCCGCCGCCGCCAGCAGCCCGCTTTACCCCGGCGCGCGGGACGCGCTCGACAGGCTGGGTGATCGGCCAGAGGTGTTGCTTGGCGTCGCAACAGGCAAGTCGCGCCGCGGGCTGGATCATGTGCTGGATCAGCACGGATGGAAAGCGCGCTTCATCACTCAGCAGGTTGCTGACGATCACCCCTCGAAACCGCATCCGTCGATGTTGCAGGCGGCGCTGTCCGAAACCGGCGCAGAGGGGCGTGACGCCGTGATGATCGGCGACACGGAATACGACATTCTTATGGGGCGGGCCGCCGGGTTTCGCACGATTGGCGTAAGCTGGGGCTATCACGACCTTGACCGGTTGAATGCCGCTGGCGCGGATCAGATCATCGGATCATTCAATCAGTTGCTGGCGGCGCTCGACGACATGATGGAGCGGGACGGATGAGTGAATGGGCCGCAAAACGGTTCTGGAAAGACGCGGCGGCTGAGCGGGCTGAGGGCGGCTATACCGTGCTGCTGGACGGTCGGAACGTCCGCACCCCGGCTAAGGCGTTGCTGATCCTGCCAAACCGGAAGATGGCTGACGCGATTGCCGCGGAGTGGGCAGCGCAGGGCGAACGGATCGACCCGATGCAGATGCCGGTCACGCGGTCTGCCAATGCGGCCATTGATAAGGTCGCGACCCAGCGCGATGAAGTAATCGAAATGCTCGCTGAATATGGCGCGACGGACCTGCTGTGCTATCGAGCCGAAGCACCGGAAGAACTGGTCAGCCGACAAGCCGCTGCATGGGATCCGCTGCTCGACTGGGCGGATGCAGAACTCAGCGCGCGATTGATGCCGGTTCAGGGGGTTATGTTCCACGCACAGCGGCCTGAAAGCCTTGCCAAACTCCGCACGGAACTGGATGCGTTGACGCCGTTCCAATTAGCTGCGGCGCACGATCTGATTTCGATCTCAGGCTCGCTTGTTTTGGCCTGTGCGGTGATGCGCGGCGAAACCTCGCCCGAAGACGCGTGGGCAGCGGCGCGAATCGATGAGACTTGGCAGGAAGAACAGTGGGGTGTCGACGAAGAAGCCCGCGTTATGGCCGACGCAAAGCGCAATGCGTTTCTTCACGCCGCATATTTCTTCGGGTTGAGTGATCCTTCCTCCTGATCGCGGAACGCGCTTTGGCACATATCCAAAAGGGCAAAGTTGACGTGGCGTCCGCCGCTGAGAAACGGTGTTTCCCGCGATTCATTAGGACACCACCCTTGACCTAGGGCGGTGATTTTGGCCAAACTCTCCGCACTTAAGGGAGAAACCCTCAAATTATCGCATCCAATCCAAACAGATTGGAATAACCGCCCCTAGCGGGTGGACTATCAGGAAGAGGTAAAAATGAAAAAATCCGTATTTTTTGGCGCGCTGACGGTCGCCGGTATTGCGGCCGGCGGTGTCTACGCTGGCACGCTTGATGACGTGAAGGCGCGCGGCAAGCTGAATTGCGGTGTGGCGACTGGCGTGCCTGGCTTTGCAACGCCAGATGCGAATGGGGAATGGCAGGGGTTTGACGTGAGCATTTGCCGTGCTGTCGCAGCTGCTGTGCTGAACGATGCATCCGCAGTTGAGTTTGTGCCGACAACTGGCAAAACACGCTTCACCGCACTGGCTTCTGGTGAAATCGACATGCTGGCCCGGAACACCACCTGGACCTTCAGCCGTGACGTTGACCTGAAGTTCGACTTCATCGGCGTGAACTACTACGACGGCCAAGGCTTCATGGTTCCGTCGGGTCTGGGCGTGACGTCGGCAAAAGATCTGGACGGCGCGACCGTCTGTATCCAAACCGGCACCACGACCGAGCTGAACCTCGCGGACTTCTTCCGCATCAACAACATCAGTTACGAACCCGTGCCGATCGAAACCAACGCCGAAGCACAGCAGCAGTATCTTGCAGGTGCTTGTGACGTTTACACGACGGACGCATCCGGCCTTGCCGCAACGCGTGCATCGTTCGAGAACCCGGCAGAGCACGTTCTTCTGCCTGAGATCATCTCGAAAGAGCCGCTCGGCCCGCTTGTTCGCCATGGCGACAACGAATGGGGTGACGTGGTGCGCTGGACGCTGAACGCGCTTGTCGCAGCGGAAGAGCTTGATGTGACCTCCGCCAACATCGCTGAGATGGCCAGCGGCACCAACAACCCGGAAATCAACCGGATGCTTGGCACCGAAGGCAACCTTGGCGAAATGCTGGGTCTCGAAGCTGAGTGGGCGCAGCGCGCGATTGCTGTAAACGGCAACTACGGTGAAATCTTTGAGAAGTTCATCGGCGAAAGCACCCCGATTGGTCTGGCCCGCGGCTTGAACGCCCAGTGGACCGATGGTGGCCTGCTCTACGCACCGCCGTTCCGGTAAGATAGAAACGAAGAAGGGCGCGGTCATTCCGCGCCCTTTGCACATGCAGAAACAAAAACAACGCTTCAGTCGTGATGAACGCAGCAAATGCGTCGCGCTAAAGAAACTGTGGCAAACGGGGATGTCTTCATGACAACACTGACCGACCCTCCGAAGGAGTCGTTTCGGCTATCAATGCTGATCTACGACACCCGGTATCGATCAATGACAATTCAAATTATCGCGCTGATCGCGTTTCTTGTCCTGATCGGCTGGCTTGTTAGCAATACGATCGCCAACCTTGCGATATCCGGGAAAGAACTCGGTTTCGGGTTCCTGAAAGAACCCGCAGGCTACGACATCAACCAGCGACTGCTGGAGTATAATTCACAAAGCACCCACCTACGCGCCGCGTTTATCGGCCTGATCAACACGCTTGTCGTTGCGGTCCTTGGCTGTATCACCGCGACCATTTTGGGTGTGATCATCGGGGTTTTGCGCCTGTCGAAGAACTGGCTGATCGCGCGCCTGATGACCGTCTACGTTGAGATGTTCCGCAATGTTCCGGTCCTGCTTTGGATCGTGTTCATTATGGCGATCTTGATCGAAACCCTACCCGCGCCAAGCGCATTTCGGGGGGACGAACCGACCGCGACACTTAAACTGTTTGATACGGTCGCGATCACCAACCGCGGCGTCTATATCCCCGAACCGTTGTTCAGCAGGGGGCTGGGCGACGCGTCGGTCCTTGGAGGCGCGTTTGACGTAAGCCTTAACCTGATCGCCATCGCCGCACTTCTGATCGCGAGCTTTATGCTGTCAGGTCTGGTCAAACGCCGCGCCGATGCCATTCAGGAAGCGACAGGTGATCGGCCCGATACATGGTACATCCGGCTGGCGATCATCGTGCTGCCAACGGCCATCCTTCTTTGGATACTGGGGTTCCACCTTGGTTATCCGGCGCTGAAAGGGTTTAACTTCCAGGGTGGCACACACCTTCGCAACTCTCTGATCGCTCTGTGGCTCGCGCTGTCCCTCTACACGGCCGCGTTTATCGCAGAGATCGTGCGCGCAGGTATCCTCGCGATATCACATGGCCAGACCGAGGCCGCTTCGGCACTTGGCATCCGCCCCAGCCGCACGATGAGTCTCGTGATCCTGCCGCAGGCGCTGCGGGTTATCATTCCGCCGCTCATCTCCAACTACCTGAACCTGACCAAGAACTCCTCTCTGGCGATTGCCGTGGGGTATATGGATCTGACAGGCACGTTGATGGGCATCACCCTGAACCAGACCGGTAAGGAGCTTGAAACGCTCCTGCTTGGGATGCTCGTCTATCTGATCATCTCGCTTTCGGTATCCGCTGTGATGAACTGGTACAACAATTCCGTAAAATTGGTGGAGCGGTAAGATGACAGAATTATCCTATGTCCGCACCGAAATGCTGCCCGAAAGCGAACCGCCGGCATCGACCGTCGGTATCGTCGGTTGGGCACGCGAAAACCTGTTCAATGGTTGGTTCAATAGCGTTCTGACGATCATCTCGCTTTATGCGATTTATAGCATCTTGGCAGCCATCCTGCCGTGGATGCTGCACAACACTTGGTCGGCAACCTCGCTGAATGAATGCCGCGATATCGTCGCGGCGTCCGGTGCCGAGCACGGTGGCGCCTGCTGGGGCGTGATCCGGGAACGCTGGTTGCAGATGATGTTCGGGTTCTACCCGTCAGAGCTTTACTGGCGTCCGATCCTTGCATTCATCCTGCTGTTGGTAGCGCTCGCGCCCGTTTTGTTCGACACGATGCCGCGCAAAATGCTGTGGTTCTCGGCGCTGTTCCCGTTCCTGATGCCGTGGCTGCTTTGGGGTGGGTCGATCTGGCCGCCGATTTCCGCGCTGATCGGATTTGTCCTCGGCTACGTCGTGTTCCGCGCGCTTTCGGCTGCGACGAGCGATCTGATCGGCTTGATTGGTGGTGTGGTTGCCGCAGTCGTCTGGTGGCTATACTTATCGGGCGGTTTTTCGTCGATTGCGCATGGCATCATCCCAATCGGTATCGAAAGCGTTGAAAGCCGGCAGTTTGGCGGGTTCATGTTGTCGATCACGATCGGCGTGGTTGCGATTGGCTGTTCCTTCCCAATCGGCATTTTCCTTGCCCTCGGGCGCCGTTCGGACCTGCTGATCGTCAAGTCGCTTTGCGTCGGGTTCATTGAATTCATCCGCGGCGTGCCGCTGATTACGCTGTTATTCGTGGCATCGACGCTGCTGAACATCTTCCTGCCACCGGGGACAGAGTTCGACATTATCCTGCGGGTGTTCATCATGGTGACCCTGTTCGCCTCGGCCTATATGGCCGAAGTGATCCGGGGTGGCCTCGCGGCCCTGCCAACCGGACAGTACGAGGCGGCGGATGCGCTTGGCCTCGACTACTGGAAGGCGCAGCGCCTGATCATCATGCCGCAGGCGTTGAAGATTTCCATTCCGGGGATTGTTTCAACGTTCATCGGGGTCTTCAAGGACACGACGCTGGTATCGATCATCGCGCTGTTTGACCCCTTGAACCTGTCGAACGCGATCCGCGCGGATTCAGCCTGGAACGGCATTGTTTGGGAGCTTTACGGCTTTATCGCCGTGGTGTTCTTCATCCTCTGCTTCTCCATGTCCCGCTATTCCATGTATCTGGAGCGTAAGCTTCAGACTGGCCACCAATAAGGAGTTCTGCCCATGTCTGAACTACTCACCGACCGTCAAATCGACCGCTCAAAAATGCACGTGAGCGATCAGGTCGCCATCCAGATCACCAATATGAACAAGTGGTATGGCGCGTTCCATGTGCTGCGGGATATCAACCTGACCGTCAACGAAGGGGAGCGTATCGTCATCGCTGGCCCTTCCGGGTCTGGTAAATCCACACTGATCCGCTGCATCAACCGGCTGGAGGAACACCAGCAGGGCGACATCATCGTTGATGGGATCGAACTGACGAGCGACCTCAAGAACATCGACAAGATCCGGCGCGAGGTTGGGATGTGCTTTCAGCACTTCAACCTCTTCCCGCATCTGACGATCCTTGAAAACTGCACACTCGCGCCGATCTGGGTCCGCAAGACGCCCCGGAAAGAGGCGGAAGAAACCGCGATGCACTTCCTTGAAAAGGTGAAAATCCCGGAACAAGCGAACAAGTATCCCGGCCAGCTTTCAGGGGGCCAGCAGCAGCGGGTCGCAATCGCCCGCAGCCTGTGTATGCGGCCCCGGATCATGCTGTTTGACGAACCGACGTCGGCGCTTGACCCTGAGATGATCAAGGAGGTGCTCGACACGATGATCGAGCTTGCGGAAGAGGGCATGACGATGCTGTGCGTGACGCACGAGATGGGTTTTGCCCGGCAGGTTGCGAACCGCGTGATCTTTATGGACCAAGGCCAAATCGTTGAGCAGAACGAACCGGAAGAGTTCTTCAATAACCCGAAAAGCGATCGGACAAAGCTGTTCCTGAGCCAGATCCTCGGACACTGAATTTAGGCCACATATCGACGACAAAACCCCGGCCATTGTGTCGGGGTTTTTCGTAGGCTGCGCTAGGCCAAATCGCGCGGCACGACGAAATCGACCAGATCGCCGGTGCCGGGGCGGATAGCTTTCCAGTTGTCGGCGTCAAAATCCAGCACCGCCGTTGCGGCGGTCGGATAGCGGTCAAACGCCGCGTGATCGACAGGCTTTGATACCAACCCAGCGGCAAGTCCCGCTGTCCCCGGATTGTGGCCAAGCAGCAGCACCGTGTCGCGGGATTGCCGACCCAGGGCTGTCAGCATCGCCTGAGGGGAAGCGTGGTAGAGGCCGGAGCTGAACTCCACCTCCGTATCCGGGTTCAGGTGCGGGGCGAGGCCCTGCCACGTTTCAACCGTGCGCCGCGCGGTGGAGGACAGAACCGCATCCGGTTGATAGCCCTTTCCGGCCAGCCAGCCGCCGATTGCATCCGCGGCGGCACGGCCACGCGCATTCAGGCGACGGTCGTGATCGTCAAGGGTGGGATCGTCCCAGCTTGATTTGGCGTGGCGGATCAGGATGAGACGCAGGGTCATCGGGAATGAAATGCCTTCATGTGAAATGCGGATTGTTCTGGCACCCTGCCATAGGTTTGGCTGACAGGACAAGCACGGCGGACGGCGCAGCCGTTTGTCATGCAATCGCTGCCCTTGGGTGTGTCGAGGAAGGCGTGGCAGGCGGGAAGGTCATAGCCGTCGCCAGTTAGCGCCCCGACCGGGCAGGCGGTGAGGCATGGCTTGGTGTTGCAGGTGGTGCATGGGGCGGGGTCGGATGAGGGCAAGTCGATCCGCTCCGGCAACATTAGCGCCGCGCGGTAGGATACCATCAGCCCGGCGCGGTCCTGCACCAGTAAAGTGACCGGAGAGGCCCACGCCCGCCCGGATCTGACTGCCCAGCGATAGAACGGCGGGTAGGGCGGGCCATCGGACGGGAAAACGGCCGTTGCGTTGAGGTCAGAAGCCAAAGCGCCGATCACCCGCTTTGACCACCGATCCAGCGGATCGGGTGCGCTGTCCTGATACTCAGGCGAGGCGGTGAAGGTCGCCCAGAACCCCGGCTCTTGCGGGCCGAGCAGCAGAACCGCGCCCGTACCGCCTGGCACCATATCCTCCGCATTCGGATGAAACGCGCCGAAGATGTCGAGCGCTCGGTCGCGGGCGGCCTTTTCCAGCGCGGTATAGGTCATTTTCGCTGAAAGGGAAGCCAAAGGCTCCACCCCAATTTGGCGGGGCGGTCGTCTTGCCATTCCAGCCCAATGGTCATGTCGTCATGTCCGGCCTCGGGCTGATCACGATAGGTGCCAAACATCCGGTCCCAGATCGACAGGGCAAAACCGTAGTTGCTGTCATGTTCATACCGATGGATCGAATGGTGAACCCGGTGCATGTCAGGCGTCACCAGCAGCTTGCGCAGCAACGCGTCAACCGACAGCGGAATGCGCCAGTTCGAATGGTTGAACAAAGCCGTGCCGTTCAACAGGATTTCAAACAGGACGACCGCGATGGCCGACGGACCAAGCAGATAGACAAGCCCGATTTTCAGCACCATCGACAGCGCGATTTCAACCGGATGAAAGCGGATCGCTGTGGTCACGTCAAAATCGCGATCCGCATGATGGACCCGATGCAAACGCCACAGGATCGGCACCTTATGCGTCACCAGATGCTGCGCCCAGATCGCAAGGTCGAGGATCAGCACAGCCAAAAGCACTTCGATCCACGCCGGCCAGCCGACAGCGTTGAAAAGCCCCCAACCATTGCTGGACGCATCCGCCGCCGCACCGACGGCAAGCAGGGGCAGGCCAAACGCCAGCGCGCGCAGAGTCAGTGTGTTTATGATGACAATGCCCCAATTCGTGACCCAACGACGGCTGCGTGGCTGGATGCGCGGACGGCGGGGCGCCAGAGCCTCGGCCAGTGCGAAGAGTGCAAAGAGGCCAAGGAAGATCGTCAGGCGAATGGCGGCTTCGTGTTCCATAACTGCAAGATGGCGTGCGCGTGCGTTGCACGCAATGGTACAAGCGTCACGTCTGTGTCAGGCGTTGCGGATGATTGACCCGGCACCGTGTTCGGTGAACAGCTCCAACAGGCACGCATTCGGCGCGCGTCCGTCAAGGATTACCGCCGCACGAACACCACCATTAAGCGCGGTCAGGCAGGTTTCAGTTTTTGGGATCATGCCACCCGCGATGGTGCCGTCGGCGGTCATCTGATCGACCTGCGCTGCGGTCAGTTCGGTCACGACCTCTCCGCTATCGTCTTTCACGCCTTCGACGTCGGTCAGCAACAGCAGACGGTCGGCCTTGAGCGCGGCGGCGATGGCCCCCGCAGCGGTGTCGCCGTTCACGTTGAAAGTCTCACCATTCCGCCCTGCGCCCAGTGGGGCGATGACCGGAATCGTGTCGGCGTCAAACAGGGTTTGCAGGATCGCAGGGTTCATATCGGCGGGCGTGCCGACAAAGCCAAGCGCCGGGTCCGTTTGGTCACAGATCATCAGGTCCGCGTCCTTGCCCGAAAGGCCAACCGCGCGGCCCCCTTGGGCGTTGATCGCCTGAACGATGCGCTTATTGACGAGGCCAGACAGCACCATTTCGACCACTTCGACGGTCGCGGCGTCGGTTACGCGTTTGCCGGCAACGAAGTCGGATTTGATCGCGAGCTTCTCCAGCATCTCGTTAATCATCGGGCCACCACCGTGGACGATCACCGGGTTCACGCCGACCTGCTGCATCAGAACGATGTCACGGGCAAAGCTGTCCATCGCCGCGTCGTCACCCATCGCGTGGCCGCCGAATTTGATCACAACGATCGCGTCATCATAGCGTTGCAGGTAGGGCAACGCTTCGGACAGGGTGCGGGCGGTGGCGATCCAGTCACGGGTCATGGCGGTCTGTTTCTTCATCTTGCGGTCCTCTTGTCCGCCTTTTCTTGTGCAAGGGGCGGCTAAGGGCAAGGGTTTTCGCGCGATAGGCGCGGATTAGACCAGCGTTGCGACCGTCGCGCGAAGGGTGGGGATGCCGTCGCCTTTTTCCGATGAGGTCAGGATAAGCTCCGGGTAGGCGGCGGGATGCTTGGCAAGCGCGGTGCGGGTCTGGTCGATCACCCGCGCCCGGTCTTTTTCCTTTACCTTGTCGGTCTTGGTCAGCACCGCCTGAAACGTCACGGCGGATTTATCAAGCAGGGTCAGGATTTCTTCATCCACCGCCTTAACCCCATGCCGCGCGTCAATCAGCACGAACGCTCGCCGCAGCGTTTGGCGGCCAGAAAGGTATTGTTTCAGCAAGCGCTGCCATTTTTCGACCACGGCGACGGGCGCGTTGGCATAGCCGTAGCCTGGCAAATCGACAAGGTAGTGGCTGTCTGCCAAGGTGAAGTAGTTAATCTCTTGCGTCCGACCGGGAGTGTTTGAAGCGCGGGCCAGCCCCTTCCGCCCCGTCAGCGCGTTGATCAGCGTCGATTTCCCGACGTTGGAGCGCCCTGCAAAGCAAACCTCCAGCCGGTCGGCGGGGGGCAGACCGGACATGGCAACGACGCCCTTCAGAAACTCGGTCTGACCGGCAAACAGCTTGCGCCCCAGCTCGGCCGTTTCGCGGTCGGGCTCTTCGGCGATGGGGAAATGAACGTCACTCATTCGGCTGCTTTCAATACGGTCAGGTCTGCGCCCCGGATGGCGTTCAGATTGCGGGTGATCTTGTCGACGGGCCAGTCCCACCATGCGATCGCCAGTAGCTGATCGACGACCTCATCCGAAAACCGCTGTCGGATGAACTTAGCCGGGTTGCCGCCAACCATCGTGTAGGGCGGCACGTCGTGTGTGACAACGGACCCTGCGGCGATGATCGCACCCGCACCAATGGTCACGCCGGGCATGACGGTGGCGGAGTCGCCGATCCAGACATCGGGGCCGATGGTGGTATCGCCTTTGTGCTCGGCAGTCCAGGTGGCCGGGTCGAACCCCTCTTCCCACCCGTGGCCGAAGATATTGAACGGAAAGGTCGAAAACCCCGACATCGCGTGGGTGCCGCCGTTCATAAAGATGCGGACGCCGTGCGCGATGGCACAGAACGGGCCAATCACCAACCGGTCGCCGATAAAATCGTAGTGGTGCAGCACGTTACGCTGGAAAAAATCGCGGGTTTCATCGCGGTCGTCGTAGTAGCTGTAATCGCCGATCTCGACATTCGGCAGGTCTTTGGCCAACGGCTTTAGAAACACCGTGCCGTTATAGGTCGGTTGCATGGGGGCAAGCGTATCGGGGGAGGGGCCGTTCACAGCAACTCAGCCGCATCGCCAAGGGCGATCCGGCCGGGTTTTGTCACCACCGCATAAACGCCGAAGTTCTGGTGCCCCCACCCATCGTTCAGCGCGCCGAGTGTGTCGGCGTCGCGTTCCCCCGTATCCGGGTTGGAGGTCGTGGCAAGGCAGCGCTTGATCGGTGCGCGCACTTCAAGTTCAGCGGTGCCGATGCGGATATGTTGGCCGATCCAGTCGTTTTCGGCCCACGCCTCAAGCCCATCCAGCCAGATATTGCCGCGCCAGCGCAGCGGTGAAAGGGATTGGCTAAGCCGTTCGCCAACCGCCGCGCCCGATGCAAGGTTACAGAGCGAAATGGACGGATAATCCGTATCGGTCATGCCGCGCCCCGGCACGCGGATGATCCGCGCCGATTGCGCGCGATCCGCGGGCATCAGTGGCGCAACCCAATCAAGAAACGGGGTCGGGTCGGTATCGGGGTTGAAGGTCAGCGGCGCGCAATCCGGGTGGGTCAGGGTGATGGCGCCGGACGCCTCATCCAGCGCCGCCTTGATTGCCACAAGCTTTGGCGCCTTCGCCCCGCGCGAAAAATTCACACAAGGCGCCCATTCGCGGCCATCGGTCTCTGATGCCTCATGCGCGACGGCCCAGTGGCGATCCCACGGCAGGCAGGCGTTGACAGTGACATCGACGCCGTCCAGCGCCTCTACCCCATGCGATTTGATCGGGTGTCGCCAGATATGGGCGACCGACGTCACTTATCCGCCTCGGGTTTATCGCGCTTGAAGCCGGAGGTGATGTTGCCGAACACGTCCGGTTTATATCCTTGGCTGCGCATGATCGCATATTGCTGGATGAACGTGATCGTGTTGTTCGCGATCCAGTACAGGACGAGGCCAGACGCAAAGCTGCCAAGCATGAACATGAAAATCCACGGCATCCACGCAAAGATCATCTTTTGCGTCGGATCGGTGGGGGCCGGGTTCAGCTTTTGCTGCAACCACATTGAAATCCCGAGGATGATCGGCAGCACACCAAGCGAGATAATCGCGAGGAGTGATCCCGGCTCAGGTGGGGTGAAGGGCAGTAGGCCAAACAGGTTCAGGATCGACGACGGATCCGGCGCGGAGAGGTCGCGAATCCAGCCGATCCATTCTGCATGGCGCAGTTCAAGCGTGACGAAAATCACCTTATATAGCGAAAAGAAGATCGGAATCTGCATCAGGATCGGAAGGCAGCCCGCGGCGGGATTCACCTTCTTTTCCTTGTAAAGCATCATCATTTCTTTTTGCAGCTTCTGCTTGTCGTCGCCTGCGCGTTCCTTCAGCGCTTCCATTTCAGGCTGAAGTTCTTTCATCCGCGCCATGGAGACGTAGGATTTATAGGCAAGCGGCAGCAGGATCGCCTTGATAATCAGGGTCAGCCCGATGATCGACCAGCCCATATTGCCGATAAAGCCGTTCAGCGTGTGCAGCATCCAGAAGATCGGCTTGGTCAGGAAAAAGAACCAGCCCCAATCGATGGAGTCCAGAAAGCCTGTGATGCCGTTCTTGTTTTCGTAATTGCGGATGGTTTCCCATTCCTTGGCACCTGCGAACATCTGCGTCTGCACCGATTGGGTCGCGCCGGGTTCTACCGTGACGGTCGGCATCCGTGCTTCGGTGAGGTAAAGATCGGGGCCGGGGCGGTAAAGTTCCTTGGCCGTGAATGCCTGATCGGAAATGGGGATCAGCGTCGTCATCCAGTAATGGTCGGTGAAGCCGATCCAGCCGTTTTCCTCAACCTCGGTGACCGATGCCAGCGCCGCCTCTCGGTCGTTGCGGTCAAGGTCGGTCATGTCGTCGTAATCGGTTTCGGTCAGTTCGCCATCCGCCATACGGATCGCGCCCTCGTGGATGATGAAGAACCCCTTAAGGTCTTCTGGTTCACCATGCCGCGCGAGGATGCCGTAAGGGGCCATGCGAACCGCCGCGTTGGAGGCATTTTCGACGGTTTGCGTGATCGTAAACAGATAGTCTTCATCAACCGAAATTTCGCGGCGGAAAGTAATACCGCGGTCGTTTTCCCAAGCCAACGTAATCGGTGCATCGGGTTTCAGCGTGTCGTTGCCGTCGACGGACCAGATCGTATTGGCGTTTGGAACATCGGCGAGTTGCAGATCGCCACCGGGCGCCCAGCCATGAACGCTATAATATGCGCCGGGTTGACCCTCGGGTTTCATCAACGTCACAACGTCGGAGCCGGGGTCAAGCGTTTCGCGATAGTCCCGCAGCGCGAGGTCGTCGATCCGCCCGCCACGAAGCGAGATAGACCCCGACAGGCGCGGGGTGTCGATGCTGACCCGCGGTGCGTCCTCGGTCGGAGTGGATGTGCCAACATCTGCAGCAGACGTTTCGCCACCGGAATCGGCGGGCGCGACGATGCCGGTTGCCGCGCCGTTAGCGGGGGCTGTTTGGCCCTGACTCGTGATCGGGGTGGCGTTCGGATCGTCAACGGGCGGCGGCGGTGCAAAGAACACCAGCCATACCAGCATCACAATACCGCTCAGCGCAATCGCCAAGATAAGATTTTTGTTCTGATCGTCCATGTGGGACTGCCCGCCTGTCGTGGAATTTGGTCAGGGCGGTTGAACAGACTGGGGGCGTAAATGTCAACAGCGCAGGGGATGAAACGCCACGCATAAAGCGTGTTTCACCCGGTCTTTCGCGCGATCCTCGGCACGGAGTCGAGCTTTGCCGCGTGTTCGCCGATCCATCCGGGGATTTCGTCGGCTGGCATCGGCTTTGCAATGCCGTAGCCCTGAACGTGGCCACAACCGAGCTGTGCTAGGATCGCGTGTTCGCCCACAGTTTCCACACCCTCGGCCAGCGTGTCGAGGCCAAGCTGCGCGGCCATCGTCAAAATAGCGGCAATCATGCGCTGCTGATCCTGATCCGTATCGGTGTGAGTGACAAAGCTGCGATCAATCTTGATCCGGTCAACCGCGAAGCGCTGGATGTTGGTGATAGAGGCATTGCCAACCCCGAAATCATCAAGGTCGATATAGCAACCGAGCGCCGACAACGCCGCCAGATTGCGGGTGATCGTGTCGTCCTTCGGGTCCGCAACAACGGTTTCAAGGATTTCGATGCAAAGCCGGTTGGGCGCGATGTCGAAGCGGTCAAGCTCCCACCGGATTTTGTCGGGAAGGGTCGGGTTTTGCAGCTCTTCGGAGGAGAAGTTCACGCCGATCCGGGGGATATTCAGCCCGGCCTTGTCCCATGATCGAAGGGTGCTAAGGCTTTGATACAGCATTAATTCCCCCAGCCGTTCGGAAAGGCCCGCATCATTGATCGCGGGTAAGAAGTCGGCGGGCGTGATGACGCCACGTTCCGGGTGGCACCAGCGGGCCAGCGCTTCGACCCCGGTGACTTTGCCTGTATCGGTGGACATTTGCGGCTGATACCACGGACGAATGTCGCCGTTTTCAAGCGCGGTCGCGACCTCCTCCTGCAACGCGCGGCGGGTCTGGGTTGTCCGGTTCAATTCACTGGAATAGCCACGGATGGCACCGGGGCCATTGCTGTGTGCCGCCTGCAACGCCGCCTCCGCCGCGCTGAGAAAGCCTGTGCCGGTCTGCTCTGGTGTTCGGCTGGCGAGGCAATAACCCACGGAACAGGTTACATAGATCGACGTTGCATCAATGCTGATCGGTTCAGCGATCACGCTTTGCAGGCGACCCGTGATCTGGATCAGCGTTTCAAGATCCGCCCGGCGCACGGGGGCGAGCGCCACCGCAAAGCGCCCGTTGCCGAGCCACGACACCGTATCGTCAGAACGTATTGCCCCACGGATGCGATTGGCGGTCTGAACCATCACCCCTTCCGCCGCTTTGTGGCCGAGGCGGTCGACCAATTCAGCATTGTCGTCAAGTTCAAGCACCAGACAGGCAGTCGTACGCCTGGTGCGCGGCACAGCGCGCAGGGCATCGTCGAGGGTATCAATCACAGCATCGCGTAGCGACAGCCCGGTGACGGCATCGGTTTCCACAGTTTTCGTCTGGCATTGGACCCCGACAGGTAGCAAAACCAGCAACGCGGGCAAGCAAAGGGCGACGGCGGTCAGCGCCACCTCGCCCCCGATCCAATAGCTGCCGAGTGTTACCGCCGGGATCAACGCAAACAGCCGGGTGCCGCCGAGCCTGCTGCCGATCCGTGTCGCAACATCGTAGAAAAATCTCTGCATCCGATCCTGTCCCGTTGTCTCGCCAGAATCCCTCTGGCCGGTTCGGGAAAGGTTAGAAACGTGCGCTCAGAATCGTGTTAACGCAGCTTCGGAATTTGTGTTGAGTTTTCTTCAAATTCACCCGTATTCCGCATTAACCCTGCGAAATCAAATAGTTTCGGATCAAGCAGGTGCGATGGCCGTGCATTCATCAGGGCGCGGAACATGACTTGGCGGCGGCCGGGGCTGTTCGCCTCCCACCCGTCGATAATTCGTTTGACCTGCTGGCGCTGAAGGCCGTCTTGCGAGCCGCACAGATCGCACGGAATAATCGGATAGTTCATTGCCGCTGCGAACTTGGCGCAATCCCCTTCCGCGACGTGGGCGAGGGGGCGATAGACGAACAAATCGCCTTCCTCGTTCACCAGTTTCGGGGGCATCGTGGCAAGGCGGCCTCCGTGAAACAGGTTCATGAAAAAGGTTTCGAGGATATCGTCCCGATGATGGCCAAGCACCACGGCACAACACCCTTCCTCCCGCGCTATTCTGTATAGGTTTCCCCGTCTTAACCGGGAACACAGCGCACAGTAGGTGCGCCCCTGTGGCACCTTGTCGACCACGATGGAATAGGTGTCCTGGTATTCGACCCGGTGCGGAACGCCCATCTTTTCAAGGAACTCCGGCAGGACGGTGGCCGGGAATCCGGGCTGGCCCTGATCGAGATTGCAGGCGAGAATATCGACCGGCAGAAGCCCGCGCCATTTCAGTTCATGGAGCACGGCCAGCAAGGTGTAGCTGTCCTTGCCGCCGGACAAGCAAACCAACCAGCGGGCGTCGCGTTCGATCATCCCGTATTGCTCAATCGCTTCGCGGCAGTGGCGGACAATACGTTTGCGCAGCTTTTTGAACGCCGTGGTGGACGGCGCGCCGTGAAACAGCGGGTGGATATCGTCAGCCTCATCAAACATGGGACTGGCTTTAGTTGAGTTGCGCTTGCCCGGCAAGGGCTGGCCAAGTGGCGTTAGTCGAAGGCGACATCCCACGAAACAGGCCAGTCGGCGCCGCCTGCGATACGCACCATCAATACGTTCGGGCCGGTTAACTGTTCGTCAAGATCCGTATCTGGGGGCAGAGCGGGCAAGGCAAGATTAGTGTCGTCGAGAAAGCCCTCGCCTTCTTTGAAGCGGAGTTTCAGCAGAAGTCGGGGCGATTGGCCAAGGGCAGTTTCCGTCCGCGACAGTTCATTGAGAGAACTGAAACTGCGCAAGTAGTTCGGCCCGCCGCGGGGGACGTTCTGCACGATGAACCCGTGGTTCGTCGCCGGATCGGAAAGGTGGCCACGGATCGCAGGCAAAAGGTCCGTCCGCGCGGGGATTGTGCCGCGCCATTCGCCCCTTTGCTGGAAGCCGCCGATGAAGCCGATCTTGGTCAGGCTGCCGACGGTCATCGGTTGATTTGCGTGGGTGATCGCCATCGGGTCCCATTCAGCGATGACCTCGACGATGCCGCGCTGGCGTGGGCTGGGAAGCTGCTGGGAGTCTTCAAAGAGGTTTATATGGGCTTCGACAATCTCAACATCATCGGGAAGAAGCGGCAGGTAGAATTCAACGTAAGTCCGGTGCAGCCCCGGCGGAACAGATGGCCCGGCACCGAGGTTCAGCGAGAATTGCCCGCCATAGTTCACATCTTCGTCCGCACAGGCGGGGGCGGAGCATCTAACGTCCGCGTCCTTCGTCGCGCCAAGCCACAGATAGGCGTATTGACCCTGCGCAGACCCTTCCATCGTTGGGGTAAGCGTCGGTCTGAGGCTGAACGGGCCAGACAGGATCGCACAACCCGCGAGGATCGCGCCGCACATCAGTATGAGTATGAAACGAGGGGTCTTAATCATTCGGAAATCTCCCTTGAAATATAGACGTCTTGTCGCCCGGAAGGCGGTGAAACGAATTGAACTGGGAAAAGATTTACGCAATTGGCCGCAAGCATAGCACATCGTGGGCGATTTCATTTGCCAAACGGAGGTGGGCAGAACATTATAGGAACATCGCGGTAAAACAGAGAGGATTGACGATGCAGGAAGTTGGACTTTATCTGCCGGGCATACTTCTTGCCTATTCAGCGTTCCTTCTGGCAATCGCCAGTCCGGGGCCGAATATCCTCGCCGTGATCGGCACATCGATGAGCGTAGGGCGATCCTCCGGCATGGCGCTGGCGATGGGGGTCGCGACGGGGTCTTTCACGTGGGCCTTGCTGACGGTTTTTGGGCTATCGGCCATTCTGGCGACCTATGCGTCGGCGTTGCTGCTCATCAAGATATTCGGCGGGGCATACCTGCTGTGGCTTGCCTATAAATCGTTCAAATCCGCAGCTTCCCGCCATGATATTGAGGCGAAGGAACTTGCCGGTGGGCGAAGGACTCCGTTCGGCTACCTCAAGCGGGGGTATATCATTCAGATGACCAACCCGAAGGCGGCGCTGGCTTGGATTGCAATAATCTCGCTTGGGCTGAAAGAAGGCGCGCCGCTTTGGGTCGGCGCGGTGATTGTGCTTGGCACGTTCGCGCTGTCCGTCGTGATCCATCTGCTATATGCGGTGGCATTCTCGACCCCCGTGATGGTGCGGCTTTACGGCAAGGCGCGGCGGGTCATTCAGATGGTTCTCGGCGCATTCTTTGCGCTGGCCGGCCTGCGGCTGCTGACAAGTCGAAGCTGAAGGGTCGCTGACGAAGCGAGTGAGGTGCGAAATGAACGGAGTCGTGATGTGGCAGCGGGCGGAAGGCGCGGTCGTCTTCGTCGCGTCGATGCTTGTCTATCTTAACCTGGATGCAGAGCTGTCGTGGTGGCTGGCGTTGCTCGTATTTTTCGCGCCCGACCTCAGCTTTGCCGCGTATCTGCTCGGCAACCGTGCCGGGGCGTTCGGCTATAACCTCGTGCATGTCTACGCATTCGGGACAGCGGTTTTCGCGGTCGGCTTCGTTACGGGCGGTGTCGGACTGGCGGCGGTCGGTGCGCTGTGGCTGTCACATTCCGGGTTCGACCGGATGCTTGGCTATGGTCTGAAATCGACCGAAGGCTTCAAGGTGACTCATCTGGGTCGGATCGGCTGACGCGCTCGTTATCCTCCGGCACCGGGTCGTATCCGTCCTTGCCCCAAGGGTGGCATCGCGCGATCCGTTTCGCGGCGAGCCATGAACCCTTGATCCCGCCATATCTTTCCAACGCTTCCAGGGCGTAGGCAGAGCATGTTGGCTGGTAGCGGCAGTTATGGCCCACCCAAGGCGAGAAGATCAGGCGATAGGCCCGGACGGGCAGGGCGCAGATATGGGCGAGGGGTGTCACGCGCTGCCCCCGTGAATTTTGGCGAGAGCGGCGTCAAGGTCTGAAAGCAGATCGGCAAACGGACGCGCAATGGTTTCGCCGGGTCGCCCGACCAGAACGTAATCCCAACCGGGGCGACCGTGGATTGGTAGGCGGGCGCGGGCGACCTCTCTCAGACGCCGTTTGGCGCGGTTGCGGGCAATGGCGTTTCCGACCTTTTTTGAGCAGGTGTATCCTACGCGGATCATGTCCGACGGCGCTTCGTCCACACCCCGTTTGCGGGCTTGCAAAAGGAACCCCGGCATCGGTTTGCGCTTGGACCGCGCAGTGCGCAAGAAATCGGCGCGGTTTTTAAGAACCTCCAGACAAACGGAAACCGCCGGGGGCGTCTCCACGACCTCCGGCTTCGTGCCTGTCGCGGGTGCCTCCGGCGGTGTCATCCGTTTCGCCTGTCTACAGCGCTTACGCGCTCAGCGATTTCCGGCCCTTCGCACGACGTGCGTTCAGGATCTTGCGCCCAGCTTTGGTTGCCATGCGCGCGCGGAAACCGTGGCGCCGCTTGCGGACCAGGTTTGATGGTTGAAAGGTGCGTTTCATCGCCCGTCTCCGTCAGATTGGGTCGGCGAACCCCTACGGATTCGAAGACCATCAGTGTTCGAAGCCCGGTCTTTAGGGGGTTCGACTATGGAAGTCAATTCGACTTCCCGCGCTTTTGTGCAACATTTTCCCCCGAATGTCGCCCGCAATTGTTTCAATGCGTGGCGAAATACCCTTGGGCGTTGAAACATGGGATCACCGCGGATCAAGGCCGCGTGATATCTCTATCGCAAAGGCGGCTGACTGCGCATGTTGTGCGCAACGATACGTTTCGCCCGGGACAAGGATCAGATGACCGTTATGACAACAGAGCCGTCCGCCCTCCGCCGTCGCCTTCCGTTGATCGCAATCCTGATCGTGGCGGCCATCGGGGCGTTTACCCTGCGTGATACGCTGAGTTTCGAGACGCTCGCAGAGAACCGGGACGCGCTGACCATGTTCCGTGATTCCCATTATCTACTGACCGCGCTTGCGTTCATGGCGGTCTATATCGTGATCGTGGCGTTTTCGCTGCCGGGGGCGACGATAGCGACGCTGACCGGCGGTTTCCTGTTTGGCGTTTTTCCGGGCGCCCTGTTCAACATCACCGCCGCGACGATCGGGGCGATTGCGATCTTCCTTGCCGCCCGCTGGGGGTTGGGGGAGCGTTTGGCCGCACGGATGGAAAGTTCGGAAGGCGCGGTGAAAAAGATCAAGGACGGCATCGACGAAAACCAATGGTCTGTGCTGTTTCTGATCCGCCTTGTGCCTGCGGTGCCGTTTTTTGTTGCGAACCTCGTGCCTGCATTGGTCGGCGTGCCGCTTTATCGGTTCGCCGTTTCCACCTTCCTTGGCATCATTCCGGGGGGCGTCGTCTATACGTCAGTCGGCGCTGGGCTTGGTGAAGTGTTTGAGAGAGGGGAGACCCCGAACCTCGGCATCATATTTGAACCGCACATCCTGCTGCCAATCCTTGGCCTTTGTGCCTTGGCGGCGCTGCCGATGGTGATCAAGCTGTTCTCCAAGAAAAAGGACCTGCCCCAATGAACCGGATCAAAACGGATATTTGTGTGATCGGTGCGGGGTCCGGTGGATTGTCCGTTGCCGCCGGGGCGGTTCAGATGGGGGCGAAGGTTGTCCTGCTGGAAGGTCACAAGATGGGCGGCGATTGCCTGAACTACGGATGTATTCCGTCAAAGGCGTTGATTTCTGCGGGCAAACACGCCCACGCGATGCAGTCGGGCGCGATGTTCGGGGTGACTCCGGTTTCGCCAGAAGTCGACTATGCCGCCGCCAAGGACCACGTCGCCAATGTGATCGGCACCATCGCCCCGCATGATAGCGTTGAGCGGTTTGAGGGGTTGGGCGTCGAAGTGATCGAGGACTACGGGCGCTTCATCTCGGAAACCGAGGTTCAGGCGGGCGATACGGTGATCGAGGCGCGGCGCTTTGTGATTGCGACGGGGTCTTCGCCGTTCGTGCCGCCGATTCCGGGACTGGATACCGTGCCCTATGAAACCAACGAGACGATCTTTGAACTGCGCGAAAAGCCCGATCATCTGCTGGTGATCGGCGGCGGCCCGATTGGGATGGAGCTTGCGCAGGCGCATCGGCGGCTGGGCTGCAAAGTAACGGTCATCGAAGGCATGAAGGCGCTTGGCAAGGACGACCCGGAACTGGCCGCGATGGTGCTGGAAACCCTGACGAGCGAAGGTGTCGAGATTGCCGAAGACGCGATGGCCGCCGAAATCCGTGGCAAAGCCGGCGCGATTGAGGTTGAGGCGAAAGACGGGCGTGTCTTCAAGGGCTCTCATCTTCTGATGGCGGTCGGGCGCAAGCCGAATATCGACAAGCTGGGGCTTGAGGTCGCGGGCATTGAAACTCATCGTGGTGGGGTGAAGGTTAACGACTCCCTTCGCACGTCAAACCGCAAAGTCTATGCGATTGGCGATGTGGCCGGGCCGCTGCAATTCACCCATGTCGCCGGATACCACGCCGGGGTCATCATCCGGTCGATGCTGTTCGGGCTGCCGTTAAAGGCGCGGACGGATCACATTCCCTGGGCGACCTATACGGACCCGGAACTGGCGCAGGTCGGGCTGACCGAGGCGCAGGCGCGCGAAAAGCACGGCGATAAGCTGGAAGTGGCGCGGTTTGACTTTGCCGGGAACGACCGCGCGATCACCGAACGCAAGGCGCGCGGGCTAATCAAGGTGATGGTCGTGAAGGGCCGCCCCGTCGGCGCCTCTATAGTCGGGCCGCAAGCGGGCGAATTGATCGGGCTTTGGGCGCTCGTCATTGCGAATAAGCTGAAGATCGGAGCGGTGGCGAATATGGTTGCACCCTACCCAACGCTCGGAGAAGTTAACAAACGCGCGGCCGGGGCATACTACACTCCACGGCTATTTGAGAACCCGACGGTCAAGAAAGTCGTCGGATTGGTGCAAAAGTGGCTGCCCTGATGGGCTGAGGGTCAAAGATGGTTCTGAACACTCTATCCGGCCGATTCCTGATGCTGACAGTGGTGTTTGTCATGCTGGCCGAGATATTGATTTTTGTCCCCTCTGTCGCGCGGTTCCGCGAAGATTACTTGCTGCTGCGGCTTGAGCGGGCGCAGATCGCGTCGCTGGCCCTACTGGCGGATGAAATGATCGACGATGAGGTTGAGGCGGAACTGCTGAAAAACGCGGGCGTCTTCAACGTCGTTTTGCGCCGGGATGAGGTGCGCCAGCTTGCGCTGTCCTCCCCCTTGCCGTCCGAAGTCACCGACACGTTCGACCTACGCGACCCGTCGGCGATGGAGCTGATCCGCGATGCGATGATGCGGCTGCTCGACACCGAAAACAAAGTGATCCGCGTGCTTGGCAACCCCGTGCGAGAGGCGGGGTTGTTCATCGAGGTCACGATGGAAACCGGCCCGCTGCGCCGCGCGATGCTGGCCTATGGGCTAAACATTCTGATCCTATCGGCGGTGATTTCCTTTGTGACATCGCTGCTGCTGTTCTGGGCGGTGCGCGGCACGCTGGTCATGCCGATCCGCCGCGTTGTGCGGGCGATGCAATCCTACGCCCGCGCGCCCGAGGATGCCCGCACGATTATCAAACCAACCTCTCAGGTCTTGGAATTGCGAGAGGCGGAGGATGCCCTGCAAACTATGCAGACCGAACTCACTCAGGCGTTGAAGCAAAAAGAGCGGCTCGCCCAGCTTGGTGGGGCCGTTGCCAAGATCAGCCACGACTTGCGCAACACGTTGACTGTGACCCAATTGATGGCCGACCGGATGGAAAGCAGCGAAGATCCCGCGGTGAAACGGGCCGCGCCGAAACTTGTCAACTCGATCTCCCGCGCGGTGCATCTTTGCGAAGGCACGCTTGCCTTCGGAAAAGCCGAGGAACCCGCGCCGCAGCTTAGCCGATTCAACCTCGCGCAGGTCGTCCATGACGTGATCGACGGCGAACGATTGGCAAGCGGGGAGTCCGAGGTCAGCTTTAGCGAGGATGTGCCCGAGGGTATGGTCCTGCGGGCCGACCCGGAGCAGCTATACCGCGTGATTTCGAACCTCGTCCGCAACGCACGGCAGGCCATCGAAGCAACCGGGCGCGAGGGCGAAATCGCCATTTCCGCCCGCGAGGACGAGGCGAACTGGCACATCACCGTCAGCGACACCGGCCCCGGCCTGCCACCAAAAGCCCGCGAACATCTATTCACCCCGTTTCAGGGCGGCATCCGCAAAGGTGGCACCGGTCTGGGTCTTGCGATTGCTGCCGAACTGATCCGTGGCCACGGCGGACGGCTAGAGCTTGAGAGCACCGATGAGACCGGTACGACCTTTTCCGTCCGCCTGCCGAAAGCCGACGTTTCTTTGTGATTGGCCCTTGCAAAGCCCCGGCGGCATCGCTAAATCACGCCCTCAGTGGACCGATAGCTCAGCTGGATAGAGTACTTGACTACGAATCAAGGGGTCGGGGGTTCGAATCCTCCTCGGTCCGCCACTTACCCCCATTTTGACTTTACTTGAATCTCACCAAGTGCTCGTACGTGCCTAATTTATTGGCGTTAGGCGGCTTTGTGAGTATATTCGAATTCGCTTTGATACGCTCGAATTTTGTTCGCTGTGTGGTATGAAATGTGCTGTGAGCATAGTGCTTTCGGGAAGGTTGACGCAAAAGCCAGTCGAGAATCTTGGCGCTTGCCGACGATGGCGTGATCACGCTGGTCGCGGTCGTTGAACAAATCCCCAGCTATGTTGCCGAATACATGACTGTGAATCCGGGAAACGAACTGGAAGAGGGAATAAGAATCCGGTTACGAACCATCGCTGAGCCCACTTTACCTGATACTGCGCTTCGCACGAATATCCGTGTTCCGAGGTTCGGCCAAAAACCTGACAAAATCAAAATAGGTTTCGCCAAGGGTTTTTGTCCAAACGCTTACTAATCTACGCACCTTTGCCCACTTCTGAAATCTGCATTACGGTCGAAGATGATTGTATGTCGCGCTTCCACTGGCTCGGTGGAACGCCTGTCACACGCAAGAACTCACGGTTAAAGTTGGATTTGGTGTTGAACCCGCTGTCCAGCATTGCGTCAGTGACGTTCGCGCCGTCCTTGATCATCTTGCAGGAATGACGAATACGCCAAGTGTTGATGTAGCGAGAGACATTGGCACCGGTCGAGCGATTGACAGCTGTCGAGAGGCGTTTCTCCGGGAGATGCAACCGGCGCGCAAGCCGGGACAGCGTCAGGTTCGGGTCAAGGTGCATGGGCTCACGTTTCAGGAATGCCTCAAGCGCCTCTACGATCTCTATATCCTCTTTGCTTGTTTCTTTTGGTGGCGGAGATGCCCCGTCCGCATCGTCGCCTTCCGCACCCGACGCAGAGGGGCTGCCACTTAGCAAACCGAGCAGCACCAAGACCAGAGACGACGAGAATGTAATCAACCATCCCGTCCAGCTTTCATTGCCCGTGATGAACGCCACGGCGATGAGAACATCGCTTAAGGCCGAAGCGATCAATGCCCACCCCAAAACCTGCCACAGCACCGCCGGAGCGTGTCCGGCGTCCAGGCGGGCAAGTGGCATATCAGAGGCGCTGCGCAACAGGTACAGCATCGCGCATCCATAGCCCGCAAAAACCAGTGGCACGACGACGTCCGTAGTCTCGGGTGCAAAGATGCGACAGAACAATGTGAACGCCGGGGCCGCGCAATGGCCCGCAGCGCGGCGCAACGACATTCGATTGATCAAAGCATCCTGAAACGTGATCCATGCAAGTGGTGGGATGATCGTTGCGCTGACCGGCAGAACAGGTCTGACCCAGGAAAAGCCATACCCGAGAGCCATGGCGACAAGAAGTGATTGAAGCGCACAGGCGGCCAAAAATGCTATCAGCAGCGGTCTGCCTTCTGAGAGAAAGGTTCGGACGGCAAGATATGTGAGGACAATGGCCGCAAAGGCCGGGATGGGGAGCATAGGCATGCGGCGACTATTGTCCAAAATCCCGATTGTGACGACCTGAATCCCGAAAATAGGACGCGATCATCCGATTTTTCCGCAAATCAGGTGTCATGCGTTCAAAAACGGAGGTTCCCATGAAACGCCTTGCTCTTCTTACAATGCTAGCCCTGCACCAAGCCAACCCTGCCGCGGCAGACATGCTTCCCGGATATGATCGGTTTGATCTGACGGCCGATCACCGTGCCCGTCCGGTTGCGACCTCGATATGGTACCCGGCCGCTAACCCGACATACCGCGCTCCTGTCGGCGACGGCCCCATCTTTGATCCCACCTTTGCCTTTATCGGTCCTGCGATTGCCGAGGGAGAACACCCGCTTGTCCTGCTCTCGCATGGCTCAGGCGGCAATGCTGATACGTTGGGATGGCTGACCAGTGGGCTTGTCGCAAACGGCGCGATTGTCCTCGCCGTCAACCATCCGGGGTCAACAAGCGGCGACAGTTCCCCGCGCCGGTCTGTCGATCTTGAGGCGCGTGCGAATGATCTGACTGCCGCGCTTGATATGATCCTCGCAGACCCGGCGTTTGCCCCATTCATTGATGCAGACCGGATTGGTGTCGTTGGGTTCTCGCTCGGCGGGGCAACGGCCCTTGGCATGGCCGGTGTACGTTTCGTTGGCACCGTCCAAGACACGAATTGCAGTACTGGCCCTGAGGCTGCTGATTGCGTGTTTTTCCGTCTTGGAGGTGTGCGGTTTGCCGACTACCCCGGTTTTGAGGGTGATGCGCGTGACCCGCGTGTTTCACGGGCCGTCATTGTGGATCCCGGTTTTGGCGGGGCCGCTGATCCAAATTCACTCCAAAGCGCATTGCAGGGAATAACCTTAATCAATCTGGGTGAGGCAGACCGGCTTGGCGCTGCTGATGTAGGGCCAGCTGGTAATAACCTCGTCAATCGCTTGCCTGATGCAAACTATGTCGAGCTTGCACCGGCCAACCATTTCACCTTTCTGAGTACGTGCAAACCCGGTGCCGCCGAGTTGCTTGAACAATATGAAGATGACCCGATCTGCACAGACCCGGAAGGCACGGATCGTGCCGCCACACACGGACAACTCATTGATGCTATCGCTTCTGGTCTTGGCCTCTAAAGAAGCTCTCGTCCAACTCATCTAATGAAGCGCCGCTTCCAGCTACAGATGTTGGGGGCGGTAATTTTCGGCCAAAACTCCTACGTTTCTGTTACCAGAACAGACGACCGTTTTGCCCGACACTCGAGGGCAGATTTTGGCGCAGCCGCAGCGCGGCATAGGCTCGACCGTTGAACGGCAGTTCTGGGCCGTGAACTAAGGTGGGAAGTCGCAAGAACTGGCCGGATAGCGAAAAATGATCTATCGTTTGCCCTGCGTGTCAGAGCGCACCCGATCCGCGGGAAAGGCTAAGCCTATCTGAGACTATGAATTGCACCACATCGCTGACCTTCTTTCAGGTCCGAGGGCGCGGATACCGGACGACGAAAGGAGGCCAATATGCCTGATCTTCCCGCACGTCCTTCCATCGAGAACCTCAAGAAGCACGCTAAACGGCTTGTGAAGTCCGCGCAGGCGAAAGACCCGCGTGCACTGGCGCTAATCGGCCCATATTTCGGGGACTCGTCAAAAATTTCCCTCCAACAGGCGCACCTTGTCCTTGCTCGAGCGTATGGTTTTTCCAGTTGGAGCAAGCTCACACGTCACGTTGAGGCCCGGTCCTGGGGAGACGAAACACGGGAGCAGCGGGCCAATCGTTTCCTAGACTTGGCTTGCATCCACTACGCTCCGGACCCGAACAACCGAAGCGCTGCAGAATTCCAACAGGCCGCAGCCCTGTTGGAAGCGTACCCGGATATCGCGGAATACAGCCTGCACACGGCAGCGGCGTCTGGCGATCTTTCGAAGCTCAAGGAGTTGCTTTCGAAACATCCGGATCAGGTCGAACGGAAAGGCGGTCCCTTTGGCTGGACGCCTTTGATGTACGCCGCGTATGCGCGCCTGCCGAAGGTGTCCACGCTGAACGTTGGCAAGGCCTTGATTGAGGCGGGCGCAGATCCAAATGCGCACTTCATGTCCTATGGCACGTACCGTTTTTCGGTTCTGACCGGCGTGTTAGGCGATGGCGAGGGCGGATTGGTGCGTCAACCGCCACATCCAGACATGGTCCCTTTTGCGCGGGCGCTGCTTGATGCGGGGGCCAATCCCAATGACAGCCAAGGCGCATACAATCGTTGCTTCAGCCCAGACAACACGCACCTTGAATTGATGCTCGAATATGGTTTGAAAGATAGCGACCCGTCCGACTGGTGGCTTGCAGACGCCAAGAATGATCCTCAGGATCATCGGACAATGCACTTTCAGCTTATCATCGCATTGCGTTGGGGCTTTGCCGATCGCGCCCGTCTGTTGATCGAGCATGGCGTGGATATCAGCAGCCCTGACAACTACTACGCCACTTACACGGTAGGCTACACTCCCTACCAGGTCGCTCTGATGCGCGGCATGCCCGAGATCGCCGCATTGGTCAAAGCGAAGGGTGGCCACGCGAAGCCATTGGGTGGGTACGAGACGTTTCAGGCCGCTTGCATGGGGGGTGACTATGAGACGGCATCGGAACTTGCCCCGAAGCACATGGGGCAGGATCGCGACAAGGATCAGGAATTGCTTTGCGAGGCTGCTGGAAACGGAAATCTGGCTGCTGTGCAGACGATGATAAAACTTGGCTTCGAACTTAGCCCACGTGGAAAGCGCACAGCTCTTCATGCGTCGGCCTTCAAGGGGCACATCGACGTTGTCCGAGCATTGATTGATGCTGGTGCCGACACGTCAATTCGCGACCCCGATTATCACACTCCGCCCTTCGTGCATGCCATGCACAATTTTCAGGAGGAAACGGCGCAAATATTGTCAACCTGCCCGATGGACATCTTTGCCGCTGCTGCTACTGGAAACTTGGAACAGTTGATAACCATGCTGGACAACAACCCGAGCCTGGCAAATGCGAGGTTCAGCACGGTTCGAACTGGGCCTCAGAATGGTTTTGAGCGCGATTGGGCCACGCCGCTGTGGTACGCCGCGATCAATGGCAATGTGGATGTTGTCCAATTGCTTCTCGCGCGTGGAGCCGACCCGAACATTGGCGATAGCGAAGGCCGAACTATCAAAGACCATGCCATAGACGCAGGGCAGAAAGAGGTCGTGGAGCTTTTGAATCAGTTCTGAGTTCTAGAAGAATTTTGGCGTGAGAAGCTGGATGTTTTACAATCGCAGCGAAAGGCAGCTTCGGCGGGCCGCGCCGCAGCATTGCGAAGGTCAGCTGAAGGTCAGTTCATCGTCTTTCGCGAAACCTCTCAGCTAGCTGATCAGTGCATCCGTGAACCCGGGATTGATTTTAGCAATGTCACTATCCTAAGCACTTTGCACAGTCCGTTATCAGATGGTTCGAAAACCAACAAACTGACAAGCTGATATCGATAACTCTCTGCGGTCTGATGACTGCCAGAGCCTCGGCTAAGTCCGATATGGCTCGATCTTGTCCGCCGATAGCGCATATCCAATGTCTGCAAACTGGGTGGAGATAGATGAGACACCGAACATTCCGATCACGTTGACCGGTTCGAAAAGGCCTGCGCTTTCGTAGGGCGTTTCCGTGGTTACGAAAACCAGCTGATTGGCGGGCGGCGGCGGTACATGGACGCACGCGCCGACATAGGGCACGAGGATGAAGGCGACAACCCCGCTGCCTTGATAGTCGATTGGCACGACAAACCCCGGCAGGCGAACAATCTGCCCGTTCCAATCCGTCCTGACACCGCTTGAGGCGGGTTGCTGGCTTGAGAGTGACGCATCGTCATGGTCAATCACACCTCTAAAGGCATTTGGGATCGTCGTTTCATTTTCCGGAAGCAAGTCTTCCCAATCGAGTTCGGTGTAGTCTTCGGCCCGCGCTCTCCGGGGGAGTAGTGCCGTTGCCGCCATACCGGCGAGAACTGAGCGACGCTGAAGAAGCCGGCTCACCATTCGTAGATCTCCATTTCGTCGGCGGTGAGCATATAGCCGATCTGGCCGAGGTTCGTTGATTGCAATTGCGTGCGCATCGTTCCGGTGACCCAAACCGGATCCCAAAGCTGGTCGTCCGGCCAGGGCTGTTCGGCATTCACCATGACTAGTTGGTTCGCGGGCGGTGGCGGGGTGTGGATGCAAGCGCCGACATAGGGCACCAGCATGAAGTCGGTCACACCCTCTGCACCGACATCAAAGGGGATAATAAAGCCGGGCATTTTGATATACGCGCCGTCAAGCTCTTCATTCAGTTTGACGCCATTGGCGTCGTAAATCGGATTCCAGAGGTCATTGACCTCGTCCAACTCTCCTTCTCCGATGATTTCCGAATACGGCACACCGGGCGGGATCAGGTCTTCCCACATGATCTCTCTCGGCGTTGCCGCAAGCGCTGTTCTCGGTGCCGCAAGCGCGGCCGACATTAGCATCAACGTCGTTCTGCGATTCAGCATTTGGGGCGCCCCATTCTCAGCATTACGTTTTAACCATCATACCATCGGCAACTGACATTCTGTAAGCCCGTAATGCGGGCACGAGGCTCACAATTGCGCCAGCGCAGATGACGGCAAGGATCACCCAGACTTCGCGCATCGTGGGTGCATCGATCGGCAGCCACAGGCCGAAGGCGTTGTCGACAATGGGCTGTGCAATGGTCAGCCCGACATAGAGAAGCACCAACCCAAGCAAAGCACCGATGGCCGCCATCACCATCGCCTCGAAGACAAGCATGCCGAGTATTGTGGCAGGCCGGGCGCCCATGGCCCGAAAGATCGCCATCTCGCGACGGCGTTCATTGAGGCTGGAAAAGATCGTGGCCATCATGCCGATCAACGCTGTGATAACCACCATGGCCGAGACCGCCAGAAGTGCCGTTTCTGCAATCCCGACAATACCCCACAATTCTTGCAAAGCGACACCGGGCAAGATCGCGAGGAGCGGCTCTTCGGGATATTCGTTGATGGCCCGCTGCAGGGCAAAGGTTTGCAAAGGGCTTTCGACCCCGACAAGGGCAGCCGTAACTGCTTTGGGCGTCAAATCCATCGCACGGATCACGTCAACCGGCGTGGATTGGCCCGGGATTTGGGCGCCGCTTTGCCAATCGACATGGATCGCCTCAATCGCTTCCATACTGATGATGACGGTGCGGTCCACTGGTGTGCCGGTTTTCTCCAAGATGCCGGACACGCGGAAAGGTTGATCCTTGTGTTCGGTGAACGACGCCAACCCATGGGCGACAACAATGGGGTCGTCAACGCTGTAGCCCAATGTTGCGGCGACGTCCGCACCGATGACCGTATCGAACAGATCGTCCATGATGACACCGTCAGCAACGCTGAGCGATCTGCCCTGTCGGTATTTATAGTGCTCAAAAAAGGCCTGCGTCGTGCCCATGACTCGGAATTGACGATGGCTATCGCCCAGAGAGATCGGGACGATCCAGTCGACGTCGGGTCTTGCTGCGATGTCCTGATAACTTTCCCACGTCACATTGTTCGTCGCATTGCCGATGCGGAACACGGAGTAAAGCAGCAGCTGCACCGATCCGGACCGTGCACCAACGATCAAATCGGTGCCCGAGATGGTATCGGCAAAGCTGCCCTTCGCCCCCGTGCGCACCTTTTCAACGCCAAGAAACAGTGCAACCGACAGGGCAATCGCGAGGATCGTCATCCCCACCGTCAGAGCGCGCGCAAAGAGCGATGCAATGGCAAGCCGAGCGATCATGCTGCAGCTCGTTCAATCTGTGCGATGTCTTCCATGCGCAGAACCCGATCGAAGCGCTCGCCAAGTCGAGGATCGTGGCTGACCATCAAAAGCGAGGTCTCGTGCGCAGCTGTCTGTTGGAACAGCAGGTTGAGAAAGGCAGCCTGGCTGTTCGCATCAAGGGCCGATGTCGGTTCATCCGCGATGATCAAGGGTGGTTGCCCGATCAAGGCCCGGGCGACCGCGACACGTTGTTGCTGACCAACGCTCAATGTGTTGGCCCTCGCGCGGACGACGCCCTGTGGCAGTCCGAGGGCGGCGCACAAGCTCGCTGCCTCAGCTGCTGCATCGCCGGCGCGTTTGCGACGCTCGGGTGCGAAGCGCAGCGGGAGCAGGATGTTGTCAGCGACAGATCCGAAGGGCAGCAGATTGAACTGCTGAAAGATCACACCGATTTGCTCGGCGCGAAATCTGTCGCGCGCGCCATCGGACAATTCGGTTACGTTCGTTCCTGCGATTACCACACGGCCGCGATCAGGCAAGATCGTGCCGCAGATCAGCGACAGAAGCGTCGACTTGCCAGAACCACTTTCGCCCAGAAGCAAAACCGTCTCGCCCGCGGCAACGGCCAATTGGGGCACCGTCAACGAGAACGATGCCCGCCCTGGCCAGCGATAGCGAACGTCAGAAAGGTCAAGGACGGCGCGTGTCACTTCAGTTCAGAGGTCCAAGATCAAGCATAGGCGCATCGCGTTCCACTTCAAACGCCTGCGCACCGGATGCCGTGATGATCTGCACCTCGACCTCTTTCGCGTTCGGGAAGGTTTCAAAATAGGCAAAGGTAATCTCGGTCAACGCATCGGGGTTTTCGCAGGTTAGCGTGTATTCTGCATGGAATTCAGTGTGGTCCGCTTCTTCCGCATGCTCATCGTGTTCTTCATCCCCGTGGTCGTCATGCCCGTCGTGGTCCTCCTCGGCGTGGTCTTCCTCTCCCGCGTGATCATCGTGATGCTCTTCATCATGCTCATCATGACCATCTCCGCTTTCAAGTTCCGCTTGCGCCTCGGTCACGGTGCAAGCTGCAGCTTCTGGTATGACAAAGAGGTCAAGCGGCTTGCCCAGCGTCGCAACCGCCGCATCAATCGCAGCGAGATCGGCGTCACTTTCTGCGGCGTATTCGAAGCCCACGATATCGGCCCCGGGGGCGTCGAACTCCATCGCGATTGTCGCGCCATCAATCGCGATGTTGAGCGCTCCGACGCCATGTTCATGGGCATCCATCTGGCGAGAATCCTCCGCAAGCGCAGGAACAGCGGCGATAAGAGCGATGAGGGATAGTGTTTGTTTCATGATAGGTCCGCGATGTTTGAGGTGAGAGGGATCAGGCTGCGCAAGTTCTGCATTGCCCATGGATTTCAACGATGTGTCGATCCGCCCGAAAGGCGTTTTTATCGGTGAGTGCAGTGAGTTTCGGCAAGAGTTCACTTCCGTCATGTTCTTCGACTGACCCGCAATCTTCGCAGATGGCGAGGACGGGAACGCTTTCGACGTGATTGCAGCGACAGGGCACAAACGCCTTGATGGACTCAAGACGGTGCGCGCGGCCCTGATCGGTCAAAGCGGAAAGCGTGCGATATACGGTGGGCGGCGCGATGTCCGGCTCCCTAACCTGAAGCCGCTCAAGAATCTGGTAGGCGGTCATCGGTCTGTCACAGGCATTCAGTACACTCAGGACATCTGATTGTCGGGCTGCTGCACGTTTTCTCATCAGTTATCCTCCATTGTACTGGTTAATTATTTTATAAAGTAACAAATGGCAAGGTATGCCGGCCCTTCACCGAACCCGCCACTGGCGCAGGTGGCGAAATGGTGTTTTGTCCGGAACAACGGGAATCCAATGTACCGACAGTCCTGCTCGGCGCATGAAGGTCCGCTTGCGGGAAGCTAACATTGCGATTTCTGTTGTTGCCGAGTGTCCAGTAAAGGTCGTCCAAGACAAAGAATCCGATCTTCTTGCCGTGCCAAATCCGGGCCCAACTCGCCTCGACAAAATTCTACGGGACTGCCAAGGTCTCATTTATACCAAAGATTAGACCTATAAAAACGTGAGTCTTGATTAGGTGGGTTGAAACTTCAAAGGGCAGCAGATGGCAATTCTTTTGATTTTCCACGCTCTCCTGGTTCTGACATTCACGATCCGCATTCTGTTGCGCGATGATCTGTCTCCGCCGGCGCGGCTTGCGTGGTTCATTGTGCTGAATGTGCTGCCCTATTTTGGGAGCGTCATCTATTTTCTGTTTGGTGAGATCGACCTCGGTAATCTTGCGAATAAGCGCCACAAAGAGGTTTTCAATCAGATCAGGGCCAAGGCATCGGGCTTCATGGGGGATGCCGCAAGCGTCGACGCGTTGATCGCCCCGATTTATCGGCCCGCTTTTCGCTATGCCGGGTCGATCAACGGGTTTCATCCGGTTGATGGAAATACCGCCGATCTGATGGCGGATGGTGGCGAAACCCGCGCACGGCTGGTCGCGGATATCGATGCGGCGACGGATCACGTCCATGTGCTTTATTACATCTGGCTCGGGGACAACACCGGCACCGATGTGGCAGAGGCGTTGATCCGCGCGGCGGGGCGCGGCGTCACGTGCCGCGCGATGGCGGACGGTCTGGGGTCGCGTGTATTGGTCAAGTCGGAGCTATGGAAGCGGATGGAGGCGGCCGGGGTTCACCTTGCCGTCGCGTTGTCGCTGAAAAATCCGATCCGCACAGTTCTGACCAGTCGTCTAGATCTGCGCAATCACCGCAAGATCACCGTGATCGACGGGCGTATCACCTATTGCGGCAGCCGGAACTCCGCTGACCCGGAGTTCTTGGTAAAGGCAAAATACGCACCGTGGGTCGATATCATGCTGCGGTTCGAAGGGCCGATTGTGGCACAGAACCAACTGCTATTCGCAAGCGATTGGATGCAGGCAACCGGTGAACCCCTCGACGGGATCGCACTGGTATCTGAACCGACGAAGGGCGAATTTCCCGCGCTGGTCATGGGCGATGGCCCAACCGAACGCCGTGGGGCCACGCCTCAGCTTTTTGCAACCTTGATCGGCTGTGCGCAGCGCGAACTGATCCTGTCGACGCCCTATTTCGTGCCAGACGCGACGGTACTCGAAGCACTTTGCGCCGCCGCCCATCGTGGCGTTGTCGTTACGCTGATCTTCCCGAAGGCGAACGACAGCTGGATCGTCGCCGCGGCCAGCCGAAGTTACTATCGCAGGCTGCTTGAGGCCGGATGCTTCATCCACGAATTCAAGGGCGGTTTGCTGCATGCCAAAACTTTAACGATTGATGAAACGGTCTGTTTGGTCGGCTCATCCAACCTCGACCTGCGCAGTTTCGATCTGAACTATGAAAACAACATCCTATTGCAGGATGAAGCGACGACGCAGAAGGTTCGTGAACGTCAGCAAGAGTATATTGCCCGCGCCGAACGGGTGACTTTGCCCACGGTCCTCGATTGGCCTTATCACAAGCGCATCTGGAATAATGTTATCGCAACGATTGGGCCGGTGTTGTAGCGCCTAAACCGAGCGGGTCTGGAGAAACACTGTCTCTGTCCCACAATCCATGTTTGGCCGTGTTCCGAAATTGCGATCGGTCGTACCGATCAATGAGAACCACAATTAGCAAGGACGGATGGCCGGCGAAGCTCCAAGCTCCACCGACCAAGACACTCGTAAAACTTCAGACCTTCACATGGTCCTTGGCCAGAGCATTGCAGATCACGCCGCCAAGGATCGCGGCAATCACCCAGTTGAAGCCGGATAGTATCGCGAACCAAGGCACCCAGACCGTCGCGACCGAAAAGATTGCTGCGATCTCGAAGGCCTTAACAGCAGCGTTGTTCCAGCCGTTTTCATAGTGATAGATGCCGCTATCCATGCTGTAGAGATCAGCCTCGCTTAGCTGTTCCTTTCGATGGAGGTAGTAGTCGACGATCATGATCCGGAAGATATGCTCGGTAGATCCGTAAGCTTGTTTGCCGAAACAAACCTTGCAGTCCGTGATTGGCCGTGTGCACTTGATCGCCCACATGCAAAGCCTGAATGGCAGCTTCGCCCCGAACTGTCAGTATTCGCGTCCCGAATGTGAAGCAGCGGACCTTGTCGGCATATGCATCTTCTGAATCCGGCTTGAAATTCGAAATTATGAAGTAATTTCAGATATTTATAGGAATGGCGGACCGGTGGCCAGAAAAATCTCGGATGGAGACACCGCCAACCACCGCAAAATTTCTTGAAATCACCCGCGGCTTGGTCCAATAGGGCTTTGGCAATCGGCGATGGCGTCGCCCTGCATTTCGCAGTTGCCGCATCCCCGTCCTGCACGCCGGGACCTTTCTGAGAAGGAGGGTCGAAATGACTGCACGTCCTGAAATGTATCGATTCCACAACGGCGAACAGGCCAAGCTGCCTTTCGCGGCTGATGAGTATGAAGCCCGGCTGTCCGGCCTTCGCCGCATCATGGAAAAGGCGGGCGTTGATGCCGCTGTTTTCACGTCGATGCACAATATCGCCTATTACAGCGGCTTTCTGTATTGCAGCTTTGGTCGCCCCTATGGGCTGGTCGTGACGCCAGGCGAAAGCGTTACGATCTCTGCCGGGATCGACGCGGGGCAGCCTTGGCGGCGCTGTCACGGCGACAATATCACCTATACGGACTGGCAACGCGACAACTACTGGCGCGCGATTGAAAGTGTCACGGGGCAGGGCAAGCGCATTGGGTATGAGGGGGATCACCTGACCCTCGTCCAGTCCGAAAAGCTGAAAGCGTTTCTGTCGCCAAGCGCGGTTGTCGATATCGCCGCCGACACGATGACCCAACGGATGCACAAATCCGCGGCAGAGATCGACTTGATCCGCCATGGCGCGCAAGTCGCCGATGTGGGCGGCTATGCGATCCGCGATGCTGTTAAGGAAGGCGTGCGCGAGATCGATGTTGCCATGGCTGGCCGTGACGCGATGGAGCTTGAGATTGCCAAGCGGTTCCCCGATGCCGAGTATCGCGATACTTGGGTCTGGTTCCAGTCGGGTCTGAACACCGACGGCGCGCACAACCCGGTGACGGGTCGGAAGTTGCAGCGCGGTGATATCCTAAGCCTCAATACCTTCCCGATGATCAGCGGTTACTACACGGCGCTCGAACGGACCATGTTCGTGGGGGAGGTCGACGATGCCTCACTCAAGATCTGGGAGGCGAACGTCGCCGCCCATGAATACGGGATGGGCCTGCTGAAGCCCGGCGCGAGCTGTGCGGAGGTGACGAACGCGATCAACGCATTCTTTGAGGAGCGTGACCTGCTGCAATATCGCACCTTTGGATACGGCCATTCGTTCGGCGTCCTCAGCCATTATTACGGGCGTGAGGCTGGGCTTGAACTGCGTGAGGATATCGACACCGTGCTTGAACCCGGCATGGTCATCAGCATGGAGCCGATGCTGACAATAGCAGAAAGCCAGCCCGGCGCGGGTGGCTATCGTGAGCATGATATTCTGGTCATTACCGAAGAGGGCAATGAGAATATCACAGGCTATCCCTACGGGCCGGACTTCAACGTGGTTGGTTGACCTCAAGCTCGGCGGCGTTGTCGCGCGCCGCCGATGCCCTGGCTGGACGGCGTGCCGGAAACGGCGGGACATCGACGATGTGGGGGATCGTTGGATCGGGTCGCGTCCGGCCCTGATAGTCTACGCGCGCCGCTCCAAGCACATCGCGAAGCTGATGGGCAAGGTGCGCGACATTTGGGTTTTCAAGGATCGTCAGGTGATCGCCCGGCACTTCGATCAGATTAAGTCCGTTGGTGGCCACGTATTGCCAACCAAGACCCGATGCGATGCACTCCGCGCTATCAAAGACGTTGCCCTGTGCGCGTATAATGGTCATCACGCGTGGGTATTGCTGCGGGACGTATTGCTGGATGGCAAGCTGATTGGCCGCGACGAACTCATCAACCGTTTGCGCGTGGGCTTGGTGTAGGCCAAGTCGGATCGACAGGTTCAGCTTCAGCTTTTCATAGCTGTTGCGCAGGTTCTGACGTTTTCCGTTCGCGACATGGTGCACATAGCTCACCCCTTCGTTCCTGAGCCGCCGCCAATGTGCGCCAATCTTCGCGACCTTGCCGATCTGATGCCGGCCCGCCGGGCCTTCGGCGTCAAGCAGGACCAGCGCCAACACCTCCCGACCCGAGTCGAGCAGTTGTTGCGCAAGTTCCAGCGCGATGTAGCTGCCTGCCGACACGGCGAACAGCGAAAGCGGCCCTTCGGGCTGGTTCTTCTCGATCTCTTTCCGGTAAAATTCAGCCGTTTCCTCAACCCCCACGGGGGTATCGGCGCTGAGAAGGCCGATCGTCAGGCCATACATCGGTTGATCTGGGCCGAACTCCTCCGCCATCGGGCGGAAGTAGGATTCATTGATGCCAAGAACGTGGACACCGTAGATGGGTGGCAATGTTCCTGTCGTCTGGATCGGCACGACATAAAGCGCGTCGTCGTCGGAGTGATCCAGCGTCAACTTTTCAGCCAAGCCGCGCGGGGTCGGATCATCATGAACCGCAGCGACCGAGATGCGCTTGCCGAATTTCGATTCAATCTGACCGAGCAGCCTGAGCAGCAACAGGGAATGCCCGCCGAGATCGAAGAAGGAAGCGTCTGGACTAACGTTCTCCAACCCCAGAACAGTTCCGTAAAGTGCTGCGATTTCAAGCGCTTCATCGCTGCACGGCGCCACCTCTTCGGGCGTCGTAACCGCCACTCCGGGCCGGGGCAGGCGTGCCACGTCGATCTTTCCGCCGGGGGTTTTGGGCCATTGGGTGACGGGGATCAGCAGGGGCCGCATCTGGCGGGTCAATTTGCCAGCGGCAGCTTCGGCCAATGCCTCCGCATTCAGCGTGACATCAGGTGAGTCCGGCGAAATCCATGCGACGAGACGGGCTTGGTCCGTGCCCTCCTGGTCGACTGCGACAAGCGCGTGGCCGACATTTGGCAGCCCTTCCAAAGCGGTTTCAACTTCTCCGGGCTCGATACGGTAGCCGCGCAGCTTGATCTGCCGGTCCGAGCGGCCCAGATAGGCAAGTACGCCGCCATTTTCCCAATGCACGAGATCGCCGGAGCAATACATCCGCCCCTCGCCACCAGCGATGCGGTCGGAGACAAAGCGCTCGGCGGTTTGGTCAGGTCGGTTGAGATAGCCCATCGCGACGGCGGGGCCGGAAATCCACAACTCCCCCACCGCCCCTTCGGGCGAAAGCGATCCGTCCGCCGCCAACACCATCGCGCGGGCGTGGCCGGTCGGGCGGCCAATGGGCACGCTGTCACCTTCGGGGATGTCATCGGTCACTTCGTGCACGGTGCAGGTGATCGTGGTTTCCGTCGGGCCATACCCGTTCATCCAACGGGCGCCGGGCACAAGATCACGCCAGCGGCGCAGCGCCGGGGCGGGCACCCGTTCACCGCCGACAACCACCAGCCGGACACCGGAGGGCAGCGTTCTGCCAGATGTTTCAAGCGTGTCCGTAAGGGCGAGCCAGAACCCGGTCGGCAGGTTGATAACGCTAAGGTTCAGCGCCGCAACTTCGTCCAGAAACGCGTGGCCGGATTCGGCCATCGTCGCGCTGCGCAGGACCAGTTCGGCCCCGTTCAGCAGGGTGGGCACGATCTCCTCCAGCGAAACATCGAAGCTGAGGCTGGCGAATTGCAGAATGCGATCCCGTTCGGTCAGCCCGTAGCAGGAGGTCATTGCGGCGCCATGCGCGGCGAGCGACGCGTGCGATACCATCACCCCTTTCGGGCGACCGGTAGAACCGGACGTGAAGATCACATAGGCCAGACGCGCCGGGTCCATCCCCGCGCGATCGGGTGCGGTCGTCGGCTGTTCGGCGATCTGTGCCGGATCAAACGGCAAGGTGCGGCAGGGCAAGTCGGGGGCTGTTTCGTCAGTGATGACCAGCGCAGCTTTGCTGTCCTCGCACATATGTTCCAACGCGGGCAGGGGATAGCTTGGGTCCATCGGAACGAAAGCCGCGCCCGCTTTCCATACGGCCAGCATTGACACGATGAACGACGGGGATCGGGAAAGGCATAACCCGACAATCGCGCCTGGCCCGATGCCTTCTGAACGCAGACGATGCGCCATTTGGTTGGCGCGGTCGTTTAGCTCGTGGTAGCTAAGCGTGCCTTCGTCCGTTTGGGACACGGCGGCGCGATCTGGCCAGCGGGTGGCGATGGTTTCAAAAGTTGTGGCACAGCAGTGGCTCGGTTCCTTGACCGGATCGGGATGCCCGAGGCCGTGTAGGCGGGCGGTTTCGTCCTCGGGAAGCATGTTGATGTCAGCCAAAGGCGCGTCTAGGTCGGCGGTCGCCATGGATTGCAAAATCTGCTTCACATATCCCGCCAAACGCTCACCTTCCGGCACCTGTGCGGGGTCGTATTCCAGCCGGATCAGCAGTTCCGGGTCATGATAGACGGCGAGTGTGACGGGCAGTGCGCCTTCCTCTCGCAGATCGACGCTCCGGTTGGCCCATGATCCAGCCAAGCGCTGCATGTGTCCGGTGAGCGAACCGCGTTCGAACATCACGAGGCTGTCAAACAGCGGTCGATCCGGTGGGACGTCGCTATGGCTTTTCACATCGACCAGCGGGGTTTGTTCGAATGGGCGCAGCGCAATCTGCTCTGCCCGAAGCTGGGTCAGCAACGCACCGAAGGTCTTGTCGCGCGTCAGCCGCACGCGGGCGGGAAGCGTGTTGATAAAGCAGCCGATGCTGCCCTCGGATCCCTCCAGCAAATGCCGCCCGGACAGGGTGACGCCAAATACCGCGTCGCCACGCGCCGTCCAGCGGGCGAGGACGATCCCCCAAGCTGCCTGAACCATCGTTCCCATCGTCACGCCAGCCGCATCGGCGGCTGCCGACAAAGCGGTCGTGTCCTGCTTGGTCAGATGATGTTCGACGATGACCTTGCGGTCGGGTTCGATCCCCGGTTTGGCAATGCCGAACGATCCGTCATAGCCTTCAAGCAGGGTTTGGAAGTATTTCGCGCCCGACACATGGTCCATTTTTGCCAGCGCAAGGCAGTGGTCCGCAAAGGTTGGGGCGGTGGGCGACTTGATTTGATATACCTCGCCCCCGCGCGCGATTTCGTAGCGTTCGAACACTTCTTTCAACAGATGGGTGAAGCTGCGGCCATCAAGAAGCGTGTGCGGAAAGGTCCAAACAAGCGCGCCGCGGTCCGGCCCCAGTTGGATCAGCGTCACGCGAAAACCGGGCGCGACACCCGGGTCGACGCCAAGGTTGCGATCATCGGTCAGCCAAGCCTCTAACGCCAGGTTTGCGTCATTGGGGGACAGCGCGCGCCAATCTTCGGCAGTCTGGCGCACTGTTGCTTGTGGTTGAACAGTCTGCATCGGCTCATCACCGTCGCCGGGCAGAATCACCTGCCGCAATTCGGGGTGTGCGTCAGTAATTTCCTGCCATGCCCGCTCCATCGCGACGGGATCAATCGGCTCTTTGTCCAGATGACAGACCACCTGTTCTAGGTTGAGCCATGGTTTATTCGCCAGCGTGCTTTCATAGAGCATACCAAGCTGCACGGGGGTGAGGGGGAAGCGCAGGCTCATACCGCACCTGCCGGTCCGAATGGGTCAATGGGCGTTGGGGTAAGCGTTGTTGGCCCGAGTTCACGTTTGGATTTTTGATCGCATGCGTAATTGCAGCACATCATTCTTCTGTCGCTCCGAAAGGGGCCGCGCAGAAAGAAACGAGTTAAGAAACCTTACCGATTACAAATTTGGATGGGTAAAAAACCCCATCCGAAATACAAAAAAACAAATTAGCGCGGTCGTTAATAATCAATGCAAAAAAACGCATCGTCGTGAAACAATGTTTACATAACAGAACAGCGCGGCGGCTAAATCAAGGAAAATGACGCAGGGTCAACCCGATGGTAAGGTAATACATACCCTGCATGGTCTTTTCGTTTCGCCGCAGTATTTGCGCGGAAACGCGGCATCAGGCGTATCGGATTGTGCTGCTTCTTTTTTAATTTGACACTCGAATTAAAAATCCCGACAATCGGCGAATTGCAAGGGAGGTGTCATGTTTCTTGGTCTCGATCTAGGGACGTCCGGACTGCGTGCACTGCTGGTGGGCGAAGGCGGGTCTGTCATCGGTTCGGCGGAGGAAACCTATGACGTTTCGCACCCGAAGCCCGGCTGGTCCGAACAGAACCCCGCCGACTGGGAAACTGCCTGCGATAAGGTCGTCGCTGCGCTGGTCGCCAAACATGGCACCGAAATGCAAGCGCTGCGGGGTGTCGGCATTTCCGGTCACATGCACGGCGCGACGCTGCTCGATCAGGGCGGCGCGGTGCTGCGACCCTGCATCTTGTGGAACGACACACGCAGCCATGCCGAAGCGGCCAGGCTCGATGCATCAGACTGCGTGCGAGACATTTCCGGCAATATTGTCTTCCCCGGCTTTACCGCGCCCAAGTTGATGTGGGTCGCCAAGAACGAACCGGAGGTTTTCGCCAACGTTGCGAAAGTCCTGCTGCCCAAGGACTACCTGACCCACTGGCTGACCGGTGCTTATGTGTCCGAGATGTCGGACAGCGCGGGGACGACGTGGCTGGATGTCGGCGCGCGGGATTGGTCGGACAAGTTGCTGGCGGCAAGCGGGATGCAGCGCGATCAGATGCCGGAGTTGGTTGAGGGGAGTGAACGTGCAGGCACGCTGCGCCCCGAATTGGCTGACCGATGGGGGTTGCCTGACGGCGTCATCGTGGTTGGCGGCGGCGGGGACAACGCGGCAGCGGCCTGCGGTGTCGGTGCGCTGCGCGAGGGCGACGGCTTCGTGTCGCTCGGCACATCGGGCGTGTTGCTTGCCGCACGGGATTCCTTTGCGCCGATGCCATCCTCGGCCGTTCACACGTTTTGCCACGCGATCCCGAACCGCTGGTATCAGATGGGAGTTATCCTCGCCGCCACAGACAGCCTGAACTGGCTTGCGCGCAACCTGAACCAAAGCCCGGCGGACCTGTCAGCGGCGCTTGGTGACAATATCTCGGGCCCCGGCACGCTTCGCTTTCTGCCGTATCTGTCGGGGGAAAGGACGCCCCATAACGACAGCGCCATTCGCGGTGCCCTTTTGAACATCGACATTAGCGCCGGACCAGCCGACCTGACCCAAGCGGTGATGGAAGGTGTGGCTTTCGCCCTGCGTGACAGCCTTGAGGCGCTGAAGTCCACCGGCGCCAACCTGACCCGCGTTCTGGCAATCGGCGGCGGCTCGCAATCGCGCTATTGGGTTGAGCTTTGCGCGACTGTGCTTGGCCTGCCCATCGACCTGCCGGCACAAGGCGAATTTGGCGCTGCGCTCGGCGCGGCGCGGCTGGCAATCTGCGGCGCGACCGGGGCCGATCCCGATACCGTCATGACCCGGCCCGACGTGGCCGAAACGATCCATCCGCGCGACGATCTGCGCCCCGCATATGACGCGGCGTGGCGGCAGTTCCGCGCGGCCTATCCAGCAATAAAGGCGATCCAATGACCGATTTTTTCAACGGCATCGACACGATCAAATACGAAGGCCCGGGCAGCACCAATCCGCTGGCGTTTCACCACTACAACCCGGACGAGACGGTCATGGGCAAACGGCTTGAGGATCACCTGCGCTTCGCGGTCGCCTATTGGCATTCCTTCGCGTGGGAAGGGGGCGATCCCTTTGGCGGGCAGACCTTCCTACGCCCGTGGCATCCGCAAGACGACATGGGCCGCGCCAAGATCAAAGCTGACGCCGCGTTTGAGATGTTTCGCATCCTTGGCCAGCCGTTCTATTGCTTTCACGACGCCGATGTGCGGCCAGAGGGCGCGGACTACCGCGAAAATACCGATCGGTTGAACGAAATCACCGACTATTTCGCAGGCAAGATGGAAGACACCGGCACGCGCCTGCTGTGGGGCACCGCCAACATGTTCAGTCACCGCCGTTGGATGTCGGGCGCATCAACGAACCCGGACCCGGACGTGTTCGCCTTTGCGGCGGCGACGGTCAAATCCTGCATGGACGCGACGCAGAAGCTGGGTGGCGAGAACTACGTGCTCTGGGGCGGGCGCGAAGGCTATGAAACACTCATCAACACGGACATGAAGACCGAACTGGATCACATGGGCCGGTTCCTGTCGATGGTGGTGGAATACAAGCACAAGATCGGGTTCAAGGGACAAATCCTTGTCGAACCCAAACCGCAGGAGCCGTCAAAGCACCAATACGATTACGACGCGGCGACGTGTTATGGTTTCCTGCAGAAATACGGGCTGGAAAAAGAGGTGAAGCTGAACCTCGAACAAGGCCACGCGATCCTCGCCGGGCATAGTTTTGAACATGAAATCGCGACCGCCGCTGCGCTGGGCGTGCTGGGGTCGATTGACATGAATCGCAACGATTATCAATCCGGCTGGGACACCGACCAGTTTCCCAACAACGTGCCCGAGGTGGCACTGGCCTATTATCACATCCTGAAGGCGGGTGGCTTTACGCAAGGCGGCACCAATTTCGATGCGAAGTTGCGGCGTCAATCGCTGGACGCAGAGGATCTGATTGCAGCGCATGTTGGCGGGATGGACGTCTGCGCCCGCGGGCTGAAGGCTGCGGCCGCGATGATGGAAGACGGCGGGTTGGAGGACGAGCTGAACGAACGCTACGCGGGTTGGCAGACGGCAGAGGCGAAAGCGATGCTGGAAAGTGACCTTGGCAGCATCACGAAGCGGGTTCTGGATCAGGATATCAACCCGGAGCCGCGTTCAGGCCGTCAGGAGATACTGGAAAACTACATCAACCGGTTCGTCTGACCCATGTGGCGCTGGCTGGCCTTCTGCATGGCGGCAACGCCCGCTTTTGCCGAACCGCTGCCGAAGGCCGACGCGGTGTTTGCACCGCTCGACATGGCGCAGGTCGAATTGGGCCAATTGCTGTTCTATGACCCGATCCTAAGCGGAAGCCGAGAGGTCGCTTGCGCCACCTGTCATCATCCGCGGTTCGGCACGTCGGACGGGGTCAGCCTTGGCCTTGGCGACGGTGCAGTCGGGCTTGGTCCGGAGCGTGTGGTTGATCCTGAGAACACCCCGGAACAGCGCGTGCCGCGAAACGCGACCGCCCTGTGGAACCTCGGCGCGCCTGAATTCGACGTGATGTTCCATGACGGCCGGCTGGAGGCCGACGCGAGGCTGCCGACCGGCATCCGCACCCCGCTGGGCGAGGACATGGCGGCGGGCTTCGCATCCGTCCTGTCCGCGCAAAGCATGTTTCCTGTGCTGTCGCCGGACGAGATGGCCGGGCACTACTCCGAAAACGACGTGGCGCAAGCGGTGCGGCAGGGGTTTCTGTCAAGCGAAGGCGGCGCGTGGGACATCCTCGCCGCTCGGGTTGAGGCTATCCCGGCATACCGGCAGATGTTTGATCCGGTAATCGGGGCAGGGCAGTCGATCCATTTCACCGATATCTCCGACGCCCTCGCGGCGTTCATCGCATTTGAGTGGCGCGCGGATGACAGCCCGTTTGACCGCTTCCTGCGCGACGGTGAGGATCTGCCGGAACAGGCTGCGGTTGGACTTGAGTTGTTCTATGGCCGCGCAGGGTGCAGTTCCTGCCACGCGGGGCAGTTTCAAACCGACCATCAGTTCCACGCAATCGCCATGCCGCAGATCGGGCCCGGCAAGGCGGCTCGGTTTGAAAGCCACGCCCGCGATCAGGGTAGGATGCGCGTCACCGGCGATCCCGCTGACGCTTACGCCTTTCGCACGCCATCCCTGCGCAATGTGACTGAAACCGCACCCTATGGACACAGCGGCGCTTACGCGACGCTTGAGGCGGTCGTGCGGCACCACCTGGACCCGATTGCATCGCTGCAAAGCTATGATCCAGCGCAGGCGATCTTGTCGACGCTCCCGGGAGCAGAGGATTGGCGGATACTCGATGACCCGACGGATATGGAGGCGATTGCGGCGGCGAATACGCTCGACTCCGTCGCGCTGACCGATGCGGAGGTTGACGCACTGTTGGCGTTTCTCGCGGCGCTTACTGATGAGGGGGCGTTGCAAGGTCGGTTGGGTGTGCCAGATGCTGTGCCAAGCGGGCTGCCCGTGCCTTAGTGGTTGATGGTGATCGCCTGATTTGAAACAACGGTTTCCCAATCCCCGATGCTTCCATCAGGCCAGATGATCCGTAGATCAACGGCTCCTGCATCGCCCACCCCGAAATGTTCAGGCACCGCTGTCCCGCCCGCATGGCCTCCGCCAACCGTGACCTCGCGTGCGATGATGCGGTCGTCGGTCCGCAGCTCGATCCACGCGCCGACCGCATTTCTGTTGGGCGCGGGTTGCGACAGCGCGACGGACAGCCAATGCCCGGCGCCGTCGGTCATGTTCTGATACACCTCCAATGGGGCGCGGCGGTTCACGACAGCAAGGTCCAGCAACCCATCGGCGTTGAGATCAACCAACGCCGCGCCGCGGCCACGGTGCATACTGGCCAGCCCCGCAAGGCCGCCCGCTTCGGAGAACGTGCCATCGGCGTTTTGCACCAGCAAGCTGTTCGGGTCTTTCATTGCAAGACCGGGCATTTGTTCGACATTCCCCTTCGCTATGAAGATATCGTCGCGCCCGTCGTTCTGCACGTCCCCAAACGCGACATGCCACCCGGTCGAGGGCCGCCCGTCGCCCCCGGTATAGGGGCGATGCGCCGTGGTGCCGCGATCATAGGTGGCAACGCGGTAGCGCGGCCCGTCGTCACCGTCGAGCATCTGAAGGTGCTGATCGCCCATCGAGGTCAGATAAACCTCTGGCAGGCCATCGCCGCTGATGTCGCGACTGGCGATGCCCATGCCCCAAAGGCGGTAGGACTGCCAGCCGTCGTTTTCGTCGTAAAGGCGCGGGGTTTGCTCCATGGCCCACATTTGTTCTTGTCCGCCGCTGACGTAGTAGTGCCGATCATTCGACACACGCAGGTCGGCGCGGCCTTGGCGACCCCAATCGCTGAACAGCATGGACAAGGTGCAAAAACCGGGTTTCAGGGTGATCGGGGCAGGGTAGTTGGCCCCGTTGGGGCGAAACAGCAGGCTATCGTCGCAGGCTTCGAACGGGCCATCGGGGTTTGCGCGATCCACATAGTTCCCGAAGGCGAGGGTGGGCAGGGTCTGGCCCGCCTCCCACGTCGCGGAAAAGGCGGTTGTCCAGTCGTCATCCGTCGGTAGGGCAAGGTTTGGGAAGGGGGCGAAGGAACAGTCGGTGCCGCCCTTCATCAGCAGGTTCGGCCCAACCCTTAGGATGGCGAGGTCGAGCAGGCCGTCGTTGTCGATATCAAGGGGGTAGGCGCCGATGACTCCGGTCAGGACGAGTGCATCGGGTGTGTTTGCGGCAAATGCGACTGTTCCGCCCGTTTCGGATTGATTGCGCAACAAAACGGCAGGGATTTCACCCCCCGCCGCGAATAGTTCCGGCAAGGAGTCCCCGTCGCAGTCGAATGCGGCAATACCACCGCCGACGAAATACTCCCACCCGCCGGAATAGATGTGTTCGGGGACAGCTACGGGATCAAACCTGGGCTCTGCAAAGGCCACCCCGCCAAGAGTCATGACGCAGCCGAGCCACGCCGCTAATCGGCTAGGCCGCATTCTCACCCATCCCGCGCAGGGCTGCCGTCGCGACGCCGTCAAGCGCATAGGCCGCCGCGCCCTTGGCCCACATCAGATCGCCCCATTTGTGGATCACGATCTCTGGCGGGGGCATGTCGATCTGCACGATGGAGCGTCGGATGCTGTCGATTACCTCCTCGGCATATAGATGGTCAGACTGCATCCGCTCGCCCGATAGAATGATAAGCTGTGGGTCGAAGATGTTGACCAGATTGGCGAGGCCCATTGCGAACATCCGTCCCGCACGGGCGACGATACTTTGGGCGAGCGTGTCGCCATCGCGGGCGGCCTGAAGAACGGATTGAACCTGCTGGTCCGGCCCTTCGTCCGGGTTAAGCCCGCCACCGACTGCAGCCTCTCGCAACAACGCGTAGTCGGCGACGTAGGCTTCCAGACAACCCCGCTGCCCGCAGCGACACAGAGCGCCGTCAAGCTGGACCTTGGTGTGCCCCAGTTCCGCCCCGCACCCGCGTGTGCCGCGATAGATTTCACCCCCGACGACGATACCAAGGCCAACGCCGCTTTCGATGGTGACGACAAGGAAATTGGCCACGTCCTGGCCGCGTCCGAAGTATTGCTCGGCCATCGCGACAAGGTTTGCGTCGTTATCGATAAACACCGGCACGCCGAGCTTTTGCGCGAGGACATCTCGCAGGTCGATGTTGCGGTCCGTTAGGGACGGGGACCAGTGAACAAACCCACGGATCGCGTCGATGAAGCCAGCAATTCCTATCCCGACGCCGGACAGGTCTGACATCGTCAGCCCAATGGTCGCGGTCGCATCGGTCAGCGCTTGTCGCACAACCGCAGCGAAGTCGCCGGCGCTTAGCTTGACCCGCTCCAGTTTGGTGTCGGATTCGGCGACAAGCGCACCTTCAAAATCCATCAGCGCGACCGAGATTGAGCGGTTCGCGATTTTCAGCCCCGCAACCAGATGCGCCGCGCCGCGCAGCTTTAGATCGACGCGGGGGCGACCCCGGCGGCTGTCCTTGTTGGAGTTCTCCGGTGTGACTTCTTCGATCAGCCCGTCGCGCAGCATTTCCGCTGTGATCGCCGTAACGGTCGCCTGACTGATATTCGTCTGCTTGGCCAGATCGATACGCGCGATCCGACCCTGCCTGCGGATGGTCGACAAGATCAGGTGGCGTCCCTGTGTCCTCTGATCGCTTAACATGAAATTCTCCCTAAGCTGGACGCTAACATTAATTCGCGACTCAAATCAAACCTAGAATTTGGACAAGTTATGGCGAGTAGGGTCAGGCAGCCAAGCCTTCGCATTATTTAATTTGACTTCCGAATTTAAAGGCGTATGGTCGAAGATGTTCATTGATTCCGGGGCGAACCCGGACGATGTGCCTGTGACCCATGGGAGGAAAACATGAGAAAATTTGTAGTAGCAGCTACGGCTGTGCTGGGTATGGCTGTTTCGACGGCGGCGATGGCCCAAGATCTGACGGTCGGCGTAAGCTGGTCGAACTTTCAGGAAGAACGTTGGAAAACCGACGAAGCGGCAATCAAAGCGGCGCTGGACGAAGCCGGAGCGGCTTATGTCTCTGCAGACGCGCAATCGTCTTCGTCAAAGCAGCTTTCGGACATTGAATCGCTGATTGCGCAGGGCGTCGACGCCCTGATCATTCTCGCGCAGGATTCCGAGGCGATTGGCCCCGCAGTTCAAGCGGCAGCGGATGAGGGTATTCCGGTCGTCGGCTATGACCGTCTGATCGAAGACCCCCGCGCATTTTATCTGACCTTCGACAATATCGAAGTCGGTCGGATGCAGGCCCGCGCCGTGCTTGAGGCGCAGCCCTCCGGCAACTACGTGATGATCAAAGGTTCACCCACTGATCCTAACGCCGATTTCCTTCGCGAAGGCCAGCAGGAAGTGCTGCAAGCCGCGATTGATGCAGGCGACATCACTATTGTTGCTGAGGCATACACCGACCAGTGGCTTCCGGCCAATGCGCAGCGGAACATGGAACAAATCCTGACCGCGCAGGACAACAATGTTGATGCTGTTGTAGCGTCGAATGACGGCACGGCTGGAGGTGTTGTTGCCGCTCTGACCGCGCAGGGCATGGAAGGTATTCCAGTGTCCGGTCAGGATGGCGACCACGCTGCGCTGAACCGCGTCGCAAGCGGCACGCAGACCGTCAGTGTCTGGAAGGATGCCCGCGATTTGGGTCGTGCAGCTGGCGAAATCGCTGTCGCCCTCGCCGGTGGCACCGCGATGAGCGATATTGAGGGTGCGTCTGAATGGACCTCGCCCGGTGGTACAACGCTGTCGGCAAAGTTCCTCGCCCCGCAGCCAATCACGCAAGACAACCTGTCGACCGTTGTTGACGCCGGCTGGATTGAGCAAGACGCGCTTTGCCAAGGTGTTTCCGGTGGCCCGGCGCCTTGTAACTAAGCCTAGGTAACAAATGACTGCGCCGCCCCGGAGCACGTCCGGGGCGGACGCCAAAAGGCCACTCCACAACGCTAGGATATCGGAATGACCGACACAAACTCAGTGCCCGTCTCCGCCCAATCCCGCCGCAACATCTTTCAGCTACTTGAACTGGACACGCGGCTTCTGGGCATGATCGGGGCGTTTATCGTTCTTTGCGTCGGGTTCGACCTGATAACCGAAGGGCGTTTCCTGACGCCGCGCAACATTTTCAACCTGACGATCCAGACGGTTAGCGTGGCGATCATGGCAACGGGCATGGTCTTTGTGATCGTCACCCGCCATATCGACCTGAGCGTCGGATCGCTGCTGGCCACCTGTTCCGCCGTCATGGCAATGACCCAGACGCAAATCTTGCCTGACATGCTGGGCCTTGGCCTGAACCACCCGGCGACATGGGCCATTACGATCCTTGTCGGCCTCATTACCGGCACGGTGATCGGGGCGTTCCACGGCTGGCTGGTCGGATATCTGATGATCCCCGCGTTTATAGTGACGTTGGGCGGCTTGCTCGTCTGGCGTAACGTTGCCTGGTATATGACGAGCGGCCAGACGATCGGCCCGCTTGACGGAACCTTCATGAAATTCGGCGGCATCAACGGCACCCTCGGAACAGGGATGAGCTGGATCATCGGCATCGTCGCCGTGGTTCTTGCTGTCGCCGGGATATTCAACGCCCGCCGCAACAAGGCGCGGCACGGCTTTCCGGTCAAACCGATGTGGGCCGAGGGCTTGCTCGCCGGGATCGCTGCCGTGCTGATCCTAGGGTTCATCTGGACGCTGAACAGCTACAACGTGCCCGCCGCCCGCCTGCGCCGCATGTTCGAAGCGAACGGAGAGGTCATGCCCGAAGGGTTCACCCAAGGCTACGGACTGCCGATTTCGGTTCTGATCCTGATTGGCCTTGCGATTGCAATGACGATCCTTGCCCGCCGCACGCGGCTGGGGCGTTACATCTTCGCGACCGGCGGCAACCCCGACGCGGCAGAGCTTTCAGGCATCAACACCCGCCTTCTGACCGTCAAGGTGTTCGCCATGATGGGTGCACTGTGTGCGCTGTCGGCGGTGATCGCTTCGGCGCGGCTTGCGAACCACACGAATGATATTGGCACGCTCGACGAACTGCGCGTCATCGCGGCTGCGGTCATCGGCGGCACAGCGCTGTCCGGCGGCCTTGGCACCATCCATGGTGCGATCCTTGGCGCGCTTATCATGCAATCGCTGCAATCCGGCATGGCGATGGTCGGTGTGGATGCGCCGTTCCAGAACATCGTGGTCGGCACGGTGCTGGTCGCTGCTGTCCTGATCGACATCATCTACCGCAGAAAAACGGGGGCGAAGTAATGTCCACACCTCTCGTAGAAATGCGCGATATGTGCATCGCCTTTGGCGGTGTCCACGCGGTCGATCATGTCTCTGTCGATCTGCATCCGGGCGAAGTTGTCGGGCTGCTGGGCCATAACGGAGCCGGCAAATCGACTCTCATCAAGATGCTGTCCGGTGCCTATCAGGCCGATAGCGGAGAGATTTATATCGAAGGCCAGAAGGCTGACATCCGCAACCCCCGCGACGCCCGGCGCTATAACATCGAAACGATCTACCAGACGCTCGCGCTGGCGGATAACCTCGATGCCGCGTCGAACCTGTTTCTGGGGCGGGAGCTTGTGACAGCGACCGGCCTTGTCGATGACTCTGCTATGGAAGCTGAAACGCGCAAGATCATGGGGCGGTTGAACCCGAACTTTAAAAAGTTCTCCGACCCGGTCAGCGCCTTGTCAGGCGGGCAGCGTCAGTCGGTCGCCATTGCGCGGGCCGTCTACTTCAACGCGCGCATCCTGATTATGGACGAACCGACAGCGGCCCTTGGCCCGCATGAGACGCAGATGGTGGCGGAACTGATCGAACAGCTAAAGGCCGAAGGCATCGGTATCTTCCTGATCGACCATGACGTGCATCAGGTGATGAATCTGTGCGACCGGGCAAGCGTCATGAAGAACGGTCAGCTTGTCGGAACGGTCAATATCGACGACGTCACGGATGACGATCTGCTCAGCATGATCATCCTTGGGAAGAACCCCAGCGAAGCGGCCTAGTCGGACCGGATCACCCACAAAGAAAAACCCCCGCCACGATGGGCGGGGGAGTTATATACCCGCGGGATGGACGGGTTAAAGCAGACAGTCGGAGTCACCCGTGAGTGAGCCGAGGGGACAGGGAGGAGGGTGACTCATCCGTCGCTTCTGATTCCCAACGTGCCCGGCGTAATTCGGTTCCAAAGTTTTTTCGATTTTTGTGAATTTTCTTTGTGGAAACACGTAAGTTTTTGATTTCCCGACCAGAATTGGGTCGGGAAACCTCTTATACTGACCTCAGCTGCGGCCTTTCCAGGGCACGAGGTAGTCTTCCGCTTTCCGCATCAGGATGTCGATGCCGTAGCCGATAATGCCAATCAGGATGATCCCCATAATGACGATATCGGTAAGCTGGAACTTCGACGCGGCGATGATCATCATGCCCGCACCCTTTTGCGCGGCGACAAGTTCGGCCGCAACAACTGTGCCCCAACAAACCCCCATCGCAACCCGCGCGCCGGTAAAGATTTCCGGCAGGGAGTTCGGCAGGATGACGTGTCGCATGATCTGCCGCTTTGACGCGCCAAGCGAATAGGCCGCGTGGATCTTGGTTATGTTGACACCAGACACCCCGGCCCGCGCCGCAATCGTCATGATCCAAAGCGCCGCGAGGAAGAGCAGGACGATTTTCCCGGTTTCCCAGATGCCGAACCAGATGATGACCAGCGGGATCAGCGCAAGGGGTGGAACCGGGCGCATAAACTCGACGATTGGATCGAACCAGCCGCGAAACCAGCCCGACAGGCCCATCGCGTAACCCAGCGGGATACCGACAAGCGACCCCGCCACAAAGCCCGCGATGACGCGCATCAGCGACGACCCCAGGTGTTCGAGCAGCGTAAAGTTCTGGTAGCCAGAGCTGGAGATTTCGACCAGTCGCGACCAGACCGCTTCAGGAGCGGGAAGCCAGATAGGCTCCATCTGCCAGCCCTTGGATGGTTCAAAGTTGATCGTGCCCTTGCCGGTCAGGCTAACACGGCCGGAGTCGATCGCGACTTCACCACCGGGTTCAATCGGTGTGCCGTTGATCGCGGTAATGGCAAAGCCATCTTCGCCGCTGCCTTCATCGTTGCCCTTGGTTTGGATCAGCCCGCTGCGCCAAGCGTCAACAGTGGCCACATCGTTCAGCGCGAACCCATCGCCGGGATCAACCTCAGGTTCTTCCGCGCTGTCGTCGGATTTGCGCACAACGACCGTCACTGTCGCGTCATCGGCTTCGCCTGCCGCGTTGGTCGCAGTGTAGGTAAAAGTCGCGTCGCCGACATATGGACCCGGCGCATGGATCGGTGTGAGTTTGGAGCCGGTGAAGGCGCCCCAGATCATGAAAATCGCAACGACCGAGATCACAGAAGCGATGCGGTTCGGCCTGACTGCGCTTTCATCGCCAAAGGTCACTGTCTTCAGGCTGGTGAAATCGGACTTCGCCGTCATCATGTTGGTGATGGTGCGGACGATGAGGAATGCGCCGACGAAAATCGCAACATATATTATCAGGATGCTCATGCTGCGCCCTCCGTCCGGCCCATGATTTCTTCTTCCATCTCCCAGATCATCGACAGGATTTCCTCGCGGGTTTCGGTGTAGCCATCCGCCTTTTTCACTTCGCGAAGGTCGGCATTTACCCCCATTTCAGCGTAGGGCAGGCGGTATTCCTTGTGAATCCGTCCCGGTCGTGGCGCGAGGACAAGCAGTCGTTCGCCCAACAGAATCGCCTCTTCCACGGAGTGGGTGATGAGGATGATCGTCTTGCCGGTCTCCTTCCAGAGCTTGAGCACGAGACCCTGCATCTTTTCCCGCGTCAGCGCGTCGAGCGCGCCAAGCGGTTCGTCCATCAGGATCACGTCCGGATCGTTGGCAAGGCACCGCGCAAGCGCGACGCGCTGCTGCATCCCGCCGGACAATTCGTAAACCGCTTTTTCGTGGAATTCCTGAAGGCCGACGATTTCCAGAAGATGATCGACCGTTTGGTTGCGCTCTGCCTTCGATTGGCCCTTCATACGCGGGCCGAATTCGACGTTTTCCTTGACGCTCATCCATTCGAACAATGCGCCTTGCTGAAACACCATGCCGCGTTCAGCGTCGGGGCCGGTCACCTTGTGACCGTTGAGGACAATCTGCCCCTCGGTCGGGGCAAGAAAGCCTGCGATGATATTCAATAGCGTAGTTTTGCCACAGCCCGACGGACCAAGCACGGACATCAACTCCCCTGTATTGATGTCGAGCGATACGTCTTTCAGCGCCTGAATGGAGGTTCCATTCGGCAGATCGAACCGCATGGAGATATTATCTATTTGAAGGTCGGTCACACCACGTTCCCTTGCTATCCCTGAGCGAAAGAAAAAGGGCGGCGCGTTGTGCGCCGCCCTAAGCGTTTACATTGAGGATGCCGCCTGTAGCGGCCCGGTGTTGACCGTCGGCTCATAAGACTCCAGCGCGGAGTCGATTGAGCCAGCTTCAACAAAGACGTCTGCGACGCCCTTCATGAACGTCTGGCTGCCGCCGCCGAGCCACTTATCGCTCAACTGGTCTTCGACGCTTGGGAAGACGAACGTATCAATGGTCGCCCGTGTCGATTCCAGATCCATACCAGCGTCTTGCGCGATCGCTGCCAGCATTTCCTCCGTGTTTTCGCCGGCGTTCCACTGCGCGTTCATGTCGGCGGTTACAGCAAGGAACTTGGCGAGCAATTCGGCTTCTTCCGAAACGAAGCTGGCCGGTGCGGAGGTTACATCGAAGACGAGAATGCCCAGCTCTTCCTTCTCGGCACCGGTCAGAAGCACGTTGCCGTTTTCCAGCATACGGCGCAGCGCACCGCCCCAACCACAGGCCATGTCGATGGAACCTTGTGCCAGCGCAGCGGCGCTTTCAGCAGGGGCCATGTCCACAACCTCAAGCGAGGCCAGATCGACGCCAAAGTGGTTCATCTGGCTGAGGAAGCCGTAGTGAGCAGCGGTGCCGAGCGGCACGGCAACCTTCTTGCCCGCAAGTTCGCCCGCGGTGTCCTTGTCGATCTCAAGGCTGGACGCCACGACGCAGTTGTCGTTGTCGGAATAGGACACAGCGACGTCAACGACCTGAATGTCCTGCCCGGCCGAAGCAGCAACCACGAAGGGCGGAACGCCTTGGCTGACCGAAATATCAACATCACCGGAAGCCATCGCCGCGCTCATCGCGGTGCCGGTTTCGAAGGCAACCCAGTTGACCTTCACACCAAGCGCCTCGTCGTAAAGACCGTTCACCTTGGCGTATTGGAACGGCATCGGCCATTCGAGGAAATAGGCGACGGTGATCTCGTCAGCAGCAAACGCCGCCTGTGCACCCGTCAGCATTGCGACGCCGGCGACGGCACCCATCAGTTTCGATTTGATTTTCATAGTAGTCTCCCTGGTATTGCACACTCATGTGGCTTTGATTTTTCGTGTGGCGGCCAACCCGCCTTTGATATGTTCCCGATCTTGATGTCGGGTAGATGTGTCGCAGATCAGATGATCCGTATCCGACACTGTGTTGGCCCGAAGCCTCCCCTCGGCCGTCGTGGTCGGCGATCTCGAATTCCCAAGTCATCGAAAAAATCGCCCCCGCTGAACGACGTAACTACACGTATCAGCGTCCGTCAATTGTTATCATTTTGAAGCCCGAACATATTGCCAGATTCGCTGTAGTCGTATCGCCAGTTTGGGGAGGGCTTGTGGAGGGGTTTAGGTGTTGGTGTTCCAGTGTAATAGAATTGGTTTAAGTGGTTGATGGATAAATGTAAAAATCAGCAATAGCACTTATTGACAAATTGGAAAAAGTCTGGCGGATCGCACATATCTGGCAGCGCTGAAGTCTCATTTTCGGCGGATATTCACGAAGCTCCGACCGTTTCGCGCACCTTGGTGCCTGCACCGTCAGCTAAACTTCCGATAAAGCCGGGTGACATCGAAAATCTCGTCCAGCTTCTCAAAACGTTCTTTAGTGTCGGGCCAGGATTTCTCCTGCACCGCTGCGATCAGCGCTTCGAGCAGCATTAGGGTTGAGATGTTGCTGTCCCACGCCGAGGGGATTTCGCCCCAGCAATTGAACACCGGATCGGCGATCTTCGCGACCGGGGAGGTCCACGGATCAGTGATCAGGATCACCTGCACGCCGCGCTCCACCGCAAGTTCCGCAAGGCGTTGGAGGTTGTTTTCATATCGCCGGATATCGAACATCAGCAGCACGTCGCCTTCGGTCATATCAAGCACGTAATGCGGCCACGTCGCCGCAGAGGACGTCATGTGCGTCACATGCGGGCGCACGGCCTGAAGGTGGGTGGATGCGTATTCGGCCAGCGCGCGGGTGACCCGCCCGCCGACCACGAACAGGTGGGTGTCCTTATCGGCCAATCGTTCAACCGCGCGGTCGAACTTGTCGGTATCCACATGTGACAGCGATTGCCGGATATTCTGCATCACCGCATCCGCAAACCGGTTCAGCATGTGGGATTCCGGCGCTTCGGCGGCCCAGACCTCGCGTTTTTGGACGGGGCCGGAGATCTTCGCCTCCAACTCCTCTCGCAAGGTTTGGTGAAACTGCGGAAATCCCTTGAAGCCGAGCTTTTGCACCATCCGCGCGACCGTTGGTGTCGATACGCCGGAGTTTTCCGCGACGATCGTGATCGAGGCCAGCCCGGCCGCCGGGTAATTTTCAAGCAATGCGTTCGCCAGCTTTCGTTCGGTCTGTGTCAGCGTGTCATAATGGTCGCGGATCAGGTCACGAACTGTCTGGGTCGGAGTTGGCACGGGCGCATCCTGCGTTTCGGTCTCTGCGACTGAAAATATATTGACAGACGCGAAAAAGATAGAAAATATTTCTTCTTGTCAGAGGGGGTGGAAATTGGCTGACAAGATCAGGTCAGATTTTGGCGACGTGGCAGAGCTTGTGAACCCAAACGGGGCCGGGCCTGTCGTGCTGATCTGTGAACATGCGTCGAACGCGATTCCTGCGGAACTCGACGGGCTTGGCCTGGACGAGGACGCGCGGGCCAGCCACATCGCATGGGATCCCGGCGCGCGGGAGCTGTCGATCATGCTGTCCGAAGCGCTGGATGCGCCGCTGGTCTGCGGGTGCGTGTCGCGGCTGGTTTACGACTGCAACCGCCCGCCCGACGCCTCTAGCGCAATGCCGGAAACGTCGGAAGCCACCAACATTCCGGGCAATCTAGGCATGTCGCCAGCAGATCGCGTCAATCGGATCGCCAGTGTTTACGAGCCGTTCTGCGATGCGGTTCAGCAGGTTCTGTCAGCCAGAAAAACCGCCGGGCGCCCGACGGCTGTCGTTACGATCCACAGTTTCACGCCGGTCTATTTCGGCAAACCCCGCGCCGTTGAAATCGGCATTCTGCATGATGATGACCGAACGCTTGCAGACGCAATGCTGGCGCGGGCGGGCACCGTTGCGCCCCGCGATGTGCGGCGCAACACTCCCTACGGGCCAGAGGATGGCGTCACCCATTCGCTTCGGATTTACGGGCTGGCGAACACCTTGCCCAATGTCATGATCGAGGCGCGGAACGACTTGCTGAGCACGCCGGAAGGGACCGCAGACATCGCGCAGGAGATCCTCGCGATGCTTGTGCCAGCCCTTAGCGACATCGGGCTGACCCAAAGCGGGAGGGTGCATCATGCCTAGACCGCTACGCGTCTTTGTCCGGATCGTTGAAGGCTTCAACCGCTTTGTCGGACGGATCGCAATGTATCTAATCTTTGTCCTGATCGGGATATTGCTGTGGTCCTCAATCTCAAAAGCCGTCTTTGTCCCATCGCTTTGGACGCTGGAAATGGCGCAGTTCACAATGGTCGCCTACTACATCATCGGCGGGCCGTATTCGATCCAACTCGGGTCGAACGTGCGGATGGATTTGTTCTACGGCGGCTGGTCGGATCGGCAAAAGGCGTGGTTTGACGCCTTTACCGTACTGTTCCTGATGTTCTTCCTCGTCACAATGTTCATCGGCGGGGTCAGTTCAACCGCCTATTCGCTCGGCCATTATGGGACAGAGCCGTTCGCCTTCTTCAAAGACCTGTTCGTTGGTTTCGTCACCGGCGGCATGACCGGCGCGGAGGAGGTTTTGGGCCGTCTGGAACGCAGCCCGACCGCGTGGCGTCCTTACCTGTGGCCGATCAAGGCGGTGATCTGCATCGGTCTGATCCTGATGATCCTGCAAGCGCTTGTGGAACTGGTGAAAGACATCGCCCGTATCCGGGGTGAGGAGATCTGATGTCGCACGAGATGATCGCAATTCTCATGTTCTCGACCATGATGCTGATGCTTCTGACCGGGCAGCGCGTGTTTGGGGCCATCGGTTTTGTCGGCGCCGCAGCGGCGCTGCTGCTGGGCTGGGTCGGGGGCGTCGAAATCCCCTTTACCGCCGCGATGAAGCTGATGAAGTGGTATCCGCTGCTGACCCTGCCGATGTTCATCTTCATGGGTTACGTCCTTAGCGAAAGCCGCATTGCGGACGATCTTTACCGGATGTTCCACGTCTGGATGGGGCCGGTCCGGGGCGGGCTTGCCATCGGGACAATCGGCCTGATGGTGCTGATTTCCGCGATGAACGGGCTTTCGGTCGCGGGCATGGCGATCGGTGCGACGATTGCGCTGCCGGAACTGCTGCGGCGTGGTTACGACAAGATCATGGTGACGGGGGTCATTCAGGCGGGGTCGAGCCTTGGCATCCTCGTGCCGCCCTCGGTCGTGCTGGTGCTTTACGCGATGATCGCCCGGCAGCCGGTTGGGCAGTTGTGGCTTGCCGGTGTCCTGCCGGGTCTGATGATGGCGGCGCTGTTCATCCTCTACATCTATGTGCGCTGCAAGGTGCAGCCTGACCTTGGCCCGGTCTTGCCGGAGGATGAACGCAACGTGCCGATGTCCGAAAAACTGCGGCTGTTGCGGGCGGGCATTCTGCCGCTGGTGATTTTCGGCACGATGATGGTGCCCTTCGTGAAGGGCTATACATCGCTTGTCGAAAGCTCTGCCATCGGGGCGATGACAGCGTTCATGGCGGCGGTGGTCAAGGGGCGGATGACGAGGGATGTCTTTGAAACTTCCGTCCGCCAAACGCTCGCAATATCCTGCATGTTCATGTGGATCATCCTCGCTGCGCTTGGCTTTGGCGCGGTGTTTGACGGGCTTGGGGCGGTCAAGGCGATTGAAAACCTGTTCACTGACCAGCTTGGCCTGTCGCCTTGGACCATTCTGATCCTGATGCAGCTTTCGTTCATCGTGATGGGTACGTTTCTGGACGACACCGCGATGCTGGTCATTGTCGCGCCGCTTTATGTGCCACTGGTCGGGGCGATGGGCTTTGATCTGATCTGGTATGGCGTGCTTTACACGATCACCACGCAGATCGCCTATATGACGCCGCCCTTTGGCTATAACCTGTTCCTGATGCGCGCGATGGCGCCGCCAGAGATCGGCATCCGCGACATCTACCGGTCGATCATTCCCTTCGCGCTGGTGATGGTGCTTGCCCTGTCGCTGGTGATGATCTTCCCCGACATCGCACTTTGGCTACCGAATTACGTTTACGGAAAATAACCCGAAGACCCCGAACCGCGGGGCAAACTGAAACCGATAGGAGAGAGAGAATGACAACAAGACGTAAGTTTTTAACCTCAGCCGGCGTAGGCGCCGTGGGCGCAAGCCTTGCCGCCCCGGCCATTGCGCAGAGCACGATCACGTGGCGTCTGCAAACATATGCAGGCCCCGCGCTGGCAGAGCATGTCATCAAGCCCGCCATCGACAGCTTTAACAAGATCGCTGGCGACGAGATGCAGATCGAGCTGTTCTTCGCGGATCAGCTTGTCCCGACCGGAGAGTTGTTCCGCGCCATGCAGCGCGGCACGATCGACGCGGTGCAGTCGGACGATGACTCCATGGCGTCGCCAACCGATGTCACCGTGTTCGGCGGGTATTTCCCGTTCGCCTCGCGCTACTCGCTCGACGTGCCGGTGCTGTTCAACCAATATGGCCTGAACGAGATTTGGGACGCGGAGTATTCCGCGGTCGGCGTCAAGCACATCAGCGCCGGCGCATGGGATCCCTGCCATTTCGCGACGAAAGACCCCATCAACAGCCTTGCCGATCTCGAAGGAAAGCGGGTTTTCACCTTCCCGACAGCGGGTCGGTTCCTTGCGCAGTTCGGCGTGGTTCCCGTGACCCTGCCGTGGGAGGATATCGAGGTTGCCGTGCAAACCGGCGAACTCGACGGGATCGCGTGGTCCGGCATTACTGAGGATTACACCGTCGGCTGGGCCGATGTGACCAACTACTTCCTGACCAACAACATCTCGGGCGCTTGGGCCGGGTCGTTCTTCGCCAATATGGATCGCTGGAACGAACTGCCGGAACATCTGCAGGAACTGCTGAAGGTGTGCATGGATCAAAGCCACTATTACCGCCAGTGGTGGTATTGGGGCGGCGAAGCCAGCCTGCGCGTTAACGGCGACAAGATGGAGCTGACGACAATCCCGGACGATGAATGGCAGACTGTCGAAGACGCTGCCGTCAAGTTCTGGGATGAAATCGCGGCAGAATCCGAAACCAAGGCGAAGGTCGTTGAAATCTTCAAGCAATACAATGCCGACATGGTGAAGGCCGGACGGCCCTACCGCTACGGTTAATGAAAACAGCCCCGGCGGTCGGTCCGCCGGGGCTTCCATACAACATTCTGTTCAGGACATCCCCATGCCCGGCAATCTGACCTTTGATGACCTCAAAATGAAAACCAAGAACGGCGAGATTGATACCGTTCTGGCCTGTCTCGTCGATATGCAGGGCCGCCTGATGGGAAAGCGTTTCGTCGCCCAACACTTCGTGGACAGCGCATGGGAGGAAACCCATTGCTGCAACTACCTGCTGGCGACCGATCTTGAGATGGCGACGCCCGACGGCTACGCCTCGACCAGCTGGCGGCAGGGCTATGGGGATTACGTGATGAAGCCCGACCTGTCGACGCTGCGTCCGGTTCCGTGGCTGGAAGGCACCGCGATGGTGCTGTGTGACGTGCTTGACCACCATACGCACGAAGACGTGCCGCATTCGCCCCGCGCGGTGCTGAAAAAGCAAATCGCGCGGCTAACGGCGATGGGCCTGACCCCGATGATGGCGACGGAGCTGGAGTTCTTTCTGTTCGAGAAGAGCTTTGATGAGATCCGCAAGGAGGGCTTCCGCGACCTCGCCCCGATCAGCGGCTACAACGAAGATTATCATATCCTTCAGACGACGAAGGAAGAACACGTGATGCGCCCGATCCGCAATCATCTATGCGCGGCGGGTATCCCGGTTGAAAATACCAAGGGTGAGGCCGAAGCGGGGCAGGAGGAGCTGAACATCCGCTACGGCGAAGCGCTCGACTGTGCCGATCATCACACGATCGCAAAACACGCCGTGAAGGAAATCGCGTGGCAGAAGGGCCATGCGGCGACGTTCATGCCTAAGTGGCATCATGATCGCGTCGGCAGCTCCTCGCATGTGCATCAATCGCTGTGGAAGGGGAAAACGCCCGCGTTTTATGACAAATCGGACGATCTCGGCATGTCCGACCTGATGCGTCACTACATGGCTGGCCTGATCAAATACGCGCCTGACATGACTTATTTCCTCGCCCCCTACGTCAACAGCTACAAACGTTTTCAGGTTGGTTCCTTCGCGCCGACGGGCAGCGTTTGGTCGGTCGACAACCGCACCGCCGGGTTCCGCTTGTGCGGCGACGGGACGAAAGCAGTTCGCGTCGAATGCCGGATCGGTGGATCGGATCTGAACCCCTACCTTGCGATGGCAGCGCAGATTGCGGCGGGCCTGAAAGGCGTTGAGGACAAGCTGAAACTCGCACCACCCCTGAAGGGTGACGCCTACGAAAAGAACGACGGCGGCATCCCCACGAACCTGCGCGACGCGCGTGATGCGCTTCACGGGTCGAAGATGCTGCGTGCAGCGCTGGGGGAAGATGTAGTCGACCACTACACCCGCGCTGCCGAGGTTGAACTGGAAGACTTCGCCCGCGTTGTCACCGACTACGAAATAGCGCGCGGGTTTGAGCGTGCCTGACGGGAATTGACGATGACCACGACACTTAAATGTATCTCTCCGATCGACGGTTCGGTTTACGCCGAACGCGAAACGGAAGAATTCAAATACGCCAAATTCAACGTGGCGCAGGCGCTCGCGGCCAACGCAGGCTGGCGGCTGACCCCGCTAGAAGACCGTATCCGGCTGGTGATGGATGGCGTCCGCCGTCTGGGAGAGTTGAACGACGAAATCGTGCCGGAACTTGCGCATATGATGGGCCGACCGGTGCGCTATGGCGGAGAGTTCGGCGGCGTCAACGAACGCGCGAGTTATATGGCAGAGATTGCGAGAGGCGCGCTGGCCGACACCGTTCTGGAAGACAGCGACCAGTTCCGCCGCGTCATCAAACGCGAACCGCATGGCGTCGTGTTGGTCGTTGCGCCGTGGAATTACCCCTACATGACCGCGATCAACACCGTCGCCCCGGCGCTGATCGCCGGGAATTCGGTGATCCTGAAACACGCAACACAAACCCTGCTGGTCGGTGAACGCATGGTTGCCGCGTTTATTGAGGCTGGCGTGCCGGAGCTCGTGTTCCAAAACATCTTTCTGGATCACAGCACTACATCCGCCCTGATCGCCGACAACAACTTTGACTTCGTGAATTTCACTGGTTCCGTCGGTGGCGGCAAAGCGATGGAACAAGCCGCGGCGGGCACCTTCACAGGCGTCGGGCTGGAGCTTGGCGGCAAAGACCCCGGCTATGTCTGTGAGGATGCGGACATTGACGCCGCCGTCGACACGCTGATCGACGGCGCGATGTTCAATTCGGGCCAATGTTGTTGTGGGATTGAACGGATTTACGTGCATGAATGCGTCTATGATGCCTTCGTCGAAAAGGCAGTTGAGGTTGTGAAAGGCTACAAGCTCGGCAACCCGCTGGACCCGGAAACAACGCTCGGGCCGATGGCGAATATGCGGTTCGCCGAAGAGGTCCGCGCCCAGATTGCCGAGGCGGTCGCGATGGGCGCGAAGGCGCATATTCCAACCTTCGCCGAAGATGATGGCGGCGCCTACCTGACCCCGCAAATCCTGACGAACGTGAACCACAACATGCGCGTCATGCGGGACGAGAGCTTTGGCCCCGTTGTCGGGATCATGAAGGTCGCGGACGATTCCGAAGCGCTGGAGTTGATGAATGACAGCGAATTTGGCCTGACCGCGTCAATCTGGACGCAGGATGTCGAGCGGGCAGAGATGCTCGGTTCAATCCTCGAAACCGGCACGGTTTTCATGAATCGCGCAGATTATCTGGACCCTGCGCTGTGCTGGACAGGGTGCAAGAACACCGGGCGCGGCGGCGCGCTTAGCACAATCGGGTATCACAATCTGACGCGCCCCAAATCCTATCATCTAAAGAAGGTTACGAAATGACACTCGTTGGAAACTGGTCATATCCCACGGCAATCAAATTTGGCGCGGGCCGGATCAAGGAACTGGCCGAGGCGTGCGCACAGGCCGGGATCAAGAAACCGCTGCTGGTAACCGACAAGGGGCTTGCCAACCTGCCGATCACCCAGCAGGCGCTGGACGTGTTGGAAGGTGCGGGATTGGGCCGCGCGCTGTTTGCCGATGTTGACCCAAACCCGAACGAACGCAACCTCGGCGCGGGCGTCGTGGCCTTCAATCAGGGACGGCATGACGGGGTGATCGCGTTCGGCGGAGGCTCCGGCCTCGACCTTGGCAAGATGGTTGCGTTCATGGCGGGCCAGACCCGCCCGGTTTGGGATTTCGAGGATGTCGGTGATTGGTGGACCCGCGCGGATGCCGACGCCATCGCGCCCATCGTCGCCGTGCCAACGACGGCCGGAACAGGGTCAGAGGTTGGGCGTGCCTCGGTCATCACCAATTCTGAAACGCATGTGAAAAAGATTATCTTTCATCCGAAAGTGCTGCCGACCGTGGTGATCTGCGATCCGGCGCTGACCGTCGGGATGCCGAAATTCATCACGGCGGGCACGGGCCTCGATGCCTTCGCCCATTGTGTCGAAGCCTATAGCAGCCCGCATTTCCACCCGATGAGCCAAGGGATCGCGCTGGAAGGGATGCGGTTGGTGAAGGACTATCTGCCCCGCGCCTATGACGACGGAACCGATATCGAAGCCCGCGCCCAGATGATGAGCGCGGCGGCAATGGGCGCGACTGCGTTCCAAAAGGGTCTAGGTGCGATCCACGCGATGAGCCACCCGATCGGCGCGATTTACAACACCCACCACGGGACAACGAACGCGGTTTGTATGCCCGCGGTGCTGGCCTTTAACGCGGACGCCATCCGGGATCGGTTCGATCATGCCGCGGCTTATCTGGGTATCGACGGCGGTTTCGACGGATTCTGCGCCTTCGTTCAAAGCTTCAACGATGCGCTCGGCATCCCACGCAAGCTGTCGGAACTGGGCGCGGGATCGGACAGGATCGAGGAGTTGGCCGACATGGCGCTGGAAGACCCCAGTTGCGGCGGCAACCCGGTGACGTTGACCAAAGACAACGTCAAAGCACTGTATGAGGCCTGTATTTGATGTGGGGCCGAAGCAGTCGAAAGCCGCTAATTGGCAAACTGTCATATGGCCTTTTCAATTTGGCTATATGCGCGAACGGACCGCATGAATTTGAATTGGCGGAAAAAAAAGATTCTGAGGTCGGGGGCTGAGGGGGTTACACTTCTCCGGTTCCTGATAGGCGGGCGCTTGCGACTCAGGCCGACGGGGAGGTCGGCGTTGCGCCTGTCCGACAAAGATAAGAACGACCCGGCACATCTGTGATCGGGAGGAGACTGAAGCCAACCAAGGGAGAACTATAAATGACAAAGAAACAAAACGGGATGAAAGGCGGCCTGTCCCGCCGTGCTCTGCTGAAAAGCGGCGCGGTGACGGGGGCGGCGGCGCTTGCCACACCGGCGCTGGTGCAAAACGCGCTTGCCTCATCGGGTGAGATCAACATTCTGATGTGGTCCGACTACCTGCCGGAAAAGTTCATCTCGGACTTTGAGGCCGCGTCTGGGATCACGGTGAATTATACCGGTATCGGCTCCAACGAAGAAATCATCAACAAGATGAAGGCGAATAACGGTCAGGGTTTCGACATCGTGTCGCCCACCAACAACCGTTCGCTTCAGTGGGGGCCGCTTGAACTGCTGCAACCGTTCGATATGGCGAAAGTGCCAATCGACAAGGTGAACCCGGCAATGTCGCGTATCGGCACGGATGCTTGGAACTTCGACAACAAGGGATCGCACTGGCTGCCGCATATCTGGGGCACCGAAGGCATCGGTTGGCGCGTGGACCAATGGGCACCAGCCGGGGACGCGCCAAGCTATGGCGACGTCTGGTCCGAAGAAAATGCTGGCAAGACGATGGGGCGTCCGCACTCCATGATGCTGGGCGCGGGCCTTTACATGGAAGCGTCGGGCGAGATGGACCCGGGCTCCGTCTGGGCGGCGTATGAAAGCGAAGAGAAGATGCGCGAAGTGTGGGGCCAGATCACCGACTGGTGTATCGCCCGCAAGGATCGCATCAAACTGCTTTGGAACGATGCCGATACGCAGAAGAACGGCCTGCTGAACGACGGTGTGATCGTCGGCCAGACATGGGACGGTCCGCCGCTTGCGCTGAAAGCACAAGGCGAACCTGTGACCTACCAAGCCCCGGTCGAAGGGTCGATGGCCTGGGTTGACGGTATATCGATGCCCGTTGGTGCCGCGAATATCGATCAGATCTATGCGTTCATCGAATTCGCGTATCAGGCGGAACCGGCTGGCGTTGCGATTGACAGCCACGGCTATAACTCGCCTGTGCTCGGGGCCGATACGTTCTCTGGCGATGTCTACAAGACCAACTTTGCCGAAGCGTATCCGGGCGACTCTCTCGCCAACCTCAACCCGTGGCCGGCTGAGGCACCGTGGTATGCGGCGACGCGAACTGAGTTCGTCAACAAGTTCAAGAGCGCCTGATAGCGCGTTTTTTGAAACAGCGATCCGACCCCTGAGAACGGGGTCGGACATTTGCGACGTGCATGGCTGACGGGGACAGATCATGCACAAAATAAAGCGCATCAAAATAAAGCCGGGGAGAAGACGGAATGAGCGCAGGCGTTGGGGTCGATCTGGAAAACCTGTGGATACGGTTTGGCGATTTTGTTGCCGTCCAGGACGCGAATGTGAACATCAAGGGCGGCGATTTCTTTTCGTTCCTGGGGCCGTCCGGCTGCGGTAAGACGACGATCTTGCGCGCCGTGTCAGGGTTTCTTGAGCCGAGCGAGGGCAATGTCCTGATCGGCGGCAATAATATGAAGGGCATCGGCCCAAACAAGCGCCCAACCGCGCTGATTTTTCAGAATCTCGCGCTGTTTCCGCTAATGAAGGTTTGGGAAAACATCACCTTTTCGATGGAGATCAAGGGCGCCAGTGCCGCCGAGCGCCGCAAACGCGCGGATGAGCTGTTGGATATGATCGCGCTGCCGGAGCAGGGGGACAAGCTGCCGTCGGAACTGTCAGGCGGGCAGAAACAGCGCGTCGCGATCGCGCGAGCCTTGTGTGCCGAACCCGACGTGCTGCTGCTGGATGAGCCGCTTTCGGCGCTCGACCTCAAACTGCGCCAGCACATGCGGACGGAGCTTCGCGAAATCCAGAAGCGTGTTGGAATTACCTTCATCTACATCACCCACGATCAGGGAGAGGCGCTGACGATGTCCGACAGCGTCGCCGTGATGAAGGCGGGGGTGATCGACCAGATCGCGGATGGCAAGACGATCTACAACGATCCTGCGACGCCATTCGCAGCCTCTTTCGTCGGGGAAAACAACGTGTTCCGGGGCACAGTCAGCGCGGTGAACGGCGACATGGCGATGATCGCAACGAACCGGTCCGGCAACCTCTTGTCGCGCATCGCAACAGCGCAGCAAGGCAAGCTGAACGTCGGCGACAACGCGATGTTGTTCATCCGGCCCGAAGCGCTTTCGATTGCCGACGCCGGTGCCGAGGGCGACCACTTCGTCACCGGCAATGTCCTGAACGAAGAATTTGAGGGCAACGTCTACAACATCTTCATGGAAGGTGACGGCGGCAAACAGATCAAGGTCTCCATCCCCAACCTTGGCCAGTCCAGACGATCCTCGGTCGGATCGAAACTGACGCTGGAATATGATGCACAGAACGCCGTGGCGATGCCCTTCGGCGATCTGGCAACGGAATAGGGGGCCGCCATGAAACGCCCCAAGTTCCTTAAAGAATATTATCTTCGCAACGGGCCTGTCATGGGGACGATCCTGCTTGTGCTCGTCGTCTTCTGGACGGTCGGCCTGATTATCCTGCCGCAGCTATCGATGCTGGATTACTCGTTCCGCGACTATCTGCCATCGGGTGAGGTCGGCGAATACACGATCAGCAATTACAAGCATTTGATTTACGGCGCCGAAGGGTCGGGGGATTCCTACAACCGCGTCGACCTTGCGGTTTTTGCCCGAACGATCATCGCGGCGATGCTGGTCACGATCTTCAACCTCATCATTTGCTACCCCCTTGCCTATTACCTTGGGCAGTCAAAGGGGATGGGGCATATCCGATACCTCGCGCTGCTTTTGATTATCCCCTACTGGATCAATGAGATTTTGCGCGCTTTCGCCCTTCGGATCATTTTCGGCGATAGCGGAGTCATCAATACGGTGCTGATGGCCATTGGCCTTTACGATCAGCCCTATGATTTTGTGCGGGCGGATATCGCGCTCTACGCCGGGCTTGGGTATGCCTATATCCTGCTGATGATCTTCCCGATCTATAACGTGATCGAAAGCCTCGACCATAATCAGATCGAAGCGGCGCGCGACCTTGGCTCTCCTTGGTGGCGGATACACTGGCGGGTCGTCATTCCCTATGCGAAACCGGGCATCTCGTCAGGCTGCACGATGGTCTTCATGCTGTCGGCAGGCGCGCTGGCCGCGCCGCAAATCCTTGGCGGCCCGTCGAGTCTGTGGTTCACGCAAATCATCTATGACTGGTTCAACTCCGGAGGCAACTGGGCGCAGGGCGCGGCCTATGCGATGGTCCTGCTGGTGTCCTGTATCCTGATCGTGCTGGCCTTCATGCGACTGTTCAAGGTCAACATGGGGGATATCGGGAAATGAGCAATTCCATCCTCCGCATCAGCCTTTGGGTCTATCTGCTGATCTTCTTCGCCTACCTGCTTGGACCGCTTGTGATCATGAGCGTAACAGCCTTCAACTCCTCCGCCTTTCCGCGGGCCGCGCCGTGGGAGTGTTTGACGTTTGAGTGGTTCACGGCGTTGTTCAACGATGCGCGTATCCTGAACGGTATCAAGAACAGCATCATCATCGGCCTTGGCACCGTTGTTCTGTCAGTCGCGATGGGCTTGGCCGGGGCGCTGATCCTGACGCAGATCTGGCCGAAATTGCGGGCGAGTTACTACACGCTCGTCATCGCGCCGATCCTGATTCCGGGCGTTGTGCTTGGCATTTCAACGCTGGTGTTCTGGGACCGGGTAAACCGGTTTTTAGGCCTCGGGCCGGATAGCTTTCTGTCGAATGGGCTGTTCCTGACCATCATCGGTCAATCGACCTTTATCGCGTCCTATTGCATGTTGGTCCTCGTCGCGCGGCTTCAGCGATATGACCTCGCGCTGACCGAGGCCGCGCTTGACCTTGGTGCGACGCACACGCAAGCGTTTCGCAAAATCCTGTTGCCGTTCATGCGACCCGCGATTGCGTCGGCGGCGGTGCTGGCGTTCCTCGCGAGTTTTGAGAATTACAACACGACGACATTCACCTTTGGCGAATATCCGACCCTGACAATTGAGCTTTCGCAGAAGGTGCGCTACGGCATCACGCCTGCGATTTCGGCGCTGGCCTTTATCATCGTTGTTCTGACCGTCTTTGCCGCTTTGATGCACGAGGCGAACTCGCGCCGGAAAGCGTTGGGTATGGCCGATCAAAAGACTGTTGGAGCGGTATCGAAGGGCTTTAAGCTCCCGAGGTTCCTAAGCGGCAATCCGGCCGCGATTGCACTTGTGCTTCTGTCGATCGTGACGATCACAACCATTGGCACCGCAACCGCCTACAGCCCGGCGCAATGCAAAGCGAATGTGTTGGAGGAGAAGCGTCTGGAAACCCAGCGCCGGATCGAAGAACTGCGCAGCCGGAGGGAGTCGCAAGGCGGCGCGGCTAGTGACGCCACGACCACGACGCCCCGAACCGGCGGATCGAACAACAGCGGCTTCGGTGGTGTGTTCGACCCCGGCAGCCTGTCTGGTGGCGGAGAATCCGATGCGGACACAGAGACGGAGAGTGACAGCAACGACTCCGGCTTTGGTGGCGTTTTCGATCCGGGGAACCTGTCGACCAACAACTAAACGTGCGACCCCGCGTCAGCTATGGCGCGGGGCCTTTATCGGGCCTTTGTCGGTGATCTGGGTGGTCGCAAGCGTCTGATCGGCGTGCTTCATCCGATGGCGGAGTAGCTTTTGCGTGAGCCGCAGAAGATCGCCCTGATGGGCTGGGTCGTTCGCGACGTTTTTCATGGCTCTGTCTGCCGCGTGGTCGAACAAGATCGGCGGCAGGCTTTCTGCGCTGAACTGAATCAGCGTGAACCGGTCCTCTCGCAAAATGGCGAGGGCGCTGTCGGTCAGGGTCGTGCCGAGCATGTCCTGCCACGGCGTCGGGTTCACGGCGTCAGCGAAATCAAGCTCTGAATAGCTGTAGGTGCGCCAATCATCGGGCGTTTCGCCATTGAGCAGCGGCAACAGGCTGTAGCCATCCATCGACGGTGGGACATCCAACCCCAGCACGTGCAGGATCGTGGGGGCAACGTCGACGGACTCCGTCGGGGCATCGACGACCGCACCGCGCGCCGTCTCGTAGCCGGGTGCGCGGATAATCAGCGGCGTGTGGTAGGCCGCGTCGTGCAGGTTCATCTTCCCCCAGCTGTGGTGATCCCCCAGCATTTCGCCGTGGTCTGAGGTGACGACAATCAGCGTGTTGTCGTATTGCCCGGTGTCTTTCAGGAACGCGATGACGCGCCCGACGTGATGATCGACCTCGGTCGCGAGGCCCATATAGGTCGCGCGAAGCTGCTGCACCGCGTCATCCGTCGCCTCCATGCTGGAAAACCCCAGCGCCATCGTGCCTGCGGTTTGCGTTTTGACCGCCGGGTCAAAGAACGGATGCAGCGCGGCCTCATCCTCCGGCGTTTTCTGACGCTCGGGCAGGGGGAGTGTGCCGGGGTCATACATCGTATTGTAAGGCGCCGGCGCGACGAGCGGCGGGTGCGGGCGCAGGTAGGTGAGGTGGGCGAACCAACTTTCGCCCACGCGACCGCGAAGGTCGTTCAGGCAGGCGTTGGTCAGAAACGCGGTATCGCTATCCTCCGCCCGATAAAATGCGGGATCGTTCAATTGCGGTTTCTGACCGTCCGCGGCCTGATGGCAGAACACCTCGAAGTAATTGTCGAACCTGTAGCCCTTCGCAAGAAGATCGGCGCGCCACGGGTAGGAGGTTTCCATCCGCATCTCAACGATCTCTTCAAACCCGACCATTGGCTGTTCATAGCTTTGCAGCGCCGGATCACCGGGCGGATAGGCGGCGGGATCTTGTGAGGTATCCGTATAGCCGTAGAGCAGGGGCAGATGACCCGCCTTTCGCAGTTCCGCCGGAAGCGTCGGAATAGTGTGGCGCAGGGGCGTGCCATTACGAACGGAGCGATGGTTCATCGCATATTGCCCGGTCAGGATGCTCGCCCTAGACGGCCCGCATGGGTTGGTCACGGAATAGTGCCGCCGGAACGTCACCGCATCTTGCATCAACGCATCGAGGTTCGGTGTGTCCACGTGATCGGCAAGCCTGCCGAACAGGCAATCGGCGCGCAATTGGTCGATAATAATGAACAAGACGTTATTCGGCTGTGGCATTGCGTCGATCCGGTGTGATTTGTGCAAGAGAGGACCACGGGTGGCGCACCGTATCAACAGCGAATACACGCGCGTTGTTGCAAATCATTCTCATTCCAGTTGACAGTTGCGAACCATTCTCATATTTGCGGAAGGAAGACATCAGGAAGGAAACGCCCGATGAAAAATACCCGGATTTACCTTGGCAGTCTGTTTCTTGCGCTGCTGACGGCCCTGCCGGTTCACGCTGAGGATAAGTTCAAAGCGGTCACGACCTTTACCGTTCTTGCGGACATCGCCGCGAATGTTGCAGGCGACGCCGCTGTCGTGGAATCCATTACCAAGCCCGGCGCGGAAATCCACGGCTACCAGCCGACCCCGCGCGACATCCTTCGCGCACAGGACGCCGATCTGATCCTGTGGAACGGCATGAACCTTGAACTGTGGTTCGAACAATTCTTCCGCAACCTGCGGGACGTGCCAAGCGCGACGCTGACCGAAGGCGTCGACCCGATCAGCATCACCGAGGGCGCGTATAACGGAAAACCGAACCCCCACGCGTGGATGTCATTGGATAATGCGCTGATCTACATTGACAATATTCGTGACGCATTCATCGAGCACGACCCGAATAACGCCGACACTTACCGCGCGAATGCCGAAGCGTATAAGCAGCAAGTAACCGAGACGATTGCCCCGCTCCGCGACGCGATACAAGCCGTGCCGGAGGAGGAACGCTGGCTCGTCACATGCGAGGGTGCGTTCAGCTACCTGATCCGTGATTTCGGGATGAAAGAGCTTTACCTTTGGCCGATGAACGCCGACCAGACCGGAACGCCGCAGCAAGTGCGCAAGGTGATAGATGGCGTGCGTGACAACAACATCCGCGCCGTCTTTTGCGAAAGCACGGTATCCAGCGATCCGGCTGAGCAGGTCGCGCGCGAGACCGGAGCGGCGTTTGGCGGTGTGCTATACGTGGATTCACTGTCTGAGGTGGACGGGCCGGTGCCGACATACCTCGACCTTCTTAGGGTCACGTCCGAAACCATCGTTGCGGGTTTGACCGAACAGGAATGACGCCATGCTGAAGTCCAACGACACGGGCCTGACGACGCGCGACCTGACCGTCACCTATCGCAACGGGCTGACGGCGCTATGGGATGCGACGTTTGAAATCCCGACCCACACGATTACCGCGTTAGTGGGGGTGAACGGGGCCGGGAAATCGACGTTGTTTAAGGCGCTGATGGGGTTTGTTCCGGCGGCGAAGGGCGAAATCTCCATCCTCGGGATGCCGGTGCGCGAGGCGTTGAAGCAAAACATCGTCGCCTATGTTCCGCAGGCGGAAGAGGTCGACTGGACCTTCCCTGTCCTTGTCGAAGACGTTGTGATGATGGGGCGCTACGGGCATATGGGTATGTTGCGCCGCCCGAAACCCGCCGACCGCGCCGCTGTCAACGATGCGCTGGAACGGGTCGGCATGGCCGCCTATCGCCATCGCCAGATCGGGGAACTGTCCGGCGGCCAGCGCAAACGCGTGTTTCTGGCGCGGGCGCTGGCGCAGGATGGCAAGGTTATTCTACTGGATGAGCCCTTTACCGGCGTTGACGTCCAGACCGAGGACGCGATTATCGCCCTATTGCGCGACATGCGGGCCGAGGGGCGGGTGATGTTGGTATCGACCCACAACCTCGGCTCTGTCCCGGAATTCTGCGACCGGACGATTTTGGTCAAGGGCACCGTCCTCGGCTACGGCACAACGCAAGAGGTTTTTACCCAAAGCAACCTTGAGGCGGCGTTTGGCGGCGTGCTGCGCCACTTCGTTCTTGGCGGCACCGATCTGCACGACGACGACGACAAACGGCAGGTCACGGTTATTTCCGACGATGAGCGCCCCTTCGTGGTCTACGACGACCGCCCGGAGGTGGAGAAGGAGTGATCGAAACCCTGCTTTCCCCGTTCGCCTACGGCTACATGACCAACGCGATGTGGGTCAGCGCATTGGTTGGTGGGGTCTGTGCGTTTCTGTCGGCCTACCTCATGCTAAAGGGCTGGTCGCTGATCGGTGACGCGCTGTCCCATTCCATCGTGCCCGGCGTCGCGGGCGCCTACATGCTCGGCCTGCCCTTTGCGTTGGGAGCTTTCGCAGCCGGTGGGTTGGCGGCGGGGGCGATGCTGTTTCTGAACCAGCGCACGGGTCTGAAGGAAGACGCGATCATCGGGCTGATCTTCACCAGCTTCTTCGGGCTAGGGCTGTTCATGGTTTCGGTTTCGCCCACCTCCGTCGATATTCAGACGATCACGCTGGGCAATATCCTTGCGATCACGCCTGCGGATACGCTGCAACTGGCGATTATCGGGTTTGTTTCGCTTGGCGTGCTGCTGTTGAAATGGAAAGACCTGATGGTCGCGTTCTTCGACGAAAACCACGCGCGGTCGATTGGTCTGAACCCGGACCGGCTGCGGTTCATCTTTTTCGTCTTGCTGTCGGCATCCACGGTCGCGGCGCTGCAAACGGTCGGCGCGTTCCTTGTCATTGCGATGGTCGTGACGCCGGGGGCGACCGCCTATCTGCTGACCGACCGGTTTCCGCGGCTACTGATGCTAAGCGTGGCGATTGGCGCAGGAACCAGTTTTACCGGAGCATACCTCAGCTTTTTCCTTGATGGCGCGACGGGCGGGATCATCATCAGCCTGCAAACGCTGATCTTCCTCGTGGTGTTCTTCCTTGCCCCCAAACACGGCTATTTCGCCGCCCGCCGCCGCGCCGCGAAAGCACTGGAGGGCGGGGTATGACCGAAACGCTGCTATTGCCGTTCCAATTCCCGTTCATGGTCAACGCTTTCCTGATCTCGGTGCTTATCGCCGTGCCGACGGCGTTGCTGTCCTGCTTTTTGGTGTTGAAAGGCTGGTCCCTGATGGGGGACGCGATCAGCCACGCGGTTTTGCCGGGGGTCGTGGTTGCATACCTCATCAATATCCCGCTGGTGATCGGGGCGTTCGTAGCCGGGATGATCTGCGCCTTGCTGACCGGGTTTTTGAACGAAAACAGTCGGGTCAAGCAGGATACGGTGATGGGGGTCGTGTTTTCCGGCATGTTCGGCTTTGGCTTGGTGATCTACACAAAGATCGAAACTAACGTGCATTTGGACCACATCCTGTTCGGCAACATGCTGGGCGTTGGGGCGGCCGATCTGTGGACGACGGGTCTGATTTCGCTCGGTGTCAGCGGCCTGATCGTCGTCAAACGGCGCGATTTTCTGCTGCACGCGTTTGACGCCGCGCAGGCAAAAGCGGTGGGGCTGCCGGTGCGCCTGCTGCATTACGGATTGCTCGCCATCCTGTCGCTGACCATCGTTGCGACGCTGAAGGCCGTCGGCATCATCCTTGCCATCGGCCTGCTGATCGCCCCCGGCGCGATTGCATATCTCGTGACGAAGCGTTTCGAACGGATGCTGCCGATTGCCGTTGCCGTCACGGTTTTGGCGTCGTTCTTTGGGGTATATCTATCGTTCTTCCTCGATTCCGCCCCAGCGCCGACGATCATCCTGATCCTGACGGCGATATTCATCATCTGCTTTGTTATGCAAAGCGTCAGAAGCGCGCGACGAACCTCCGCGACCTGATCGCCCCAAGATGAACATTTGACAAAGCGCCGCCTGCGCGGTTCTTTGGATTGGATCATCCGGCTGGCACGCGTATCCCTTTGCCAGCCCAGAACAGCCCAAAAAAGTGAGCCAATCATGTTGAAATCCAGATATTTAACCTCCGCCGCCGCCTGCGCGTTCGCAACGATCGGCGGGGCCGCTGCCGCGCAAGAGGTCGGCTTTTGCGGCCAGCCAGAGGTTATGACCCAAGGCACGTTCTCCATCGCCGACGAAAACGCGACACCGATTGACGCGACCATCAACGTCGCACGGGGGGAGCCTGTCTATCTGGAATTCAACGTCGGGGCCGCGACTGGCGTGACGATTGAGACATTTTCAAACGACTTTGACCCGCTCGTCATCCTTTTTGATTCAAACGGCCAGATGGTGCGCAGCGATGATGATGGATCAGGCACGCTGAACGCCCGCCTCGGCGCGCAGTTGGAACCGGGTGACTATTGCGCCCAGATCCGCACGCTGACCGATGTGCCACCCGCGACGGGCATCCTTCCGCCGGGCTATGAAGGTGCGATTCCTGTCCGCCTGAGCACTGGCATCGCGCCGGGTGCTGGTGGCTGCCGGACCCAACCGGGGCTCGTGGCGATCGACACACCCCTGACGCCGGGCGGGGAGCCGCAATCGCTGTCTGGTCAGTCGCCATCCTCCAGCGCGTTTTCCTTCACACTGGCAGAACCTATGGCGATCAGCGTCGGTGCGCGCAGCGCCGCGTTCGATACGATTCTGACGCTGGAAGACAGCTTTGGCGCGCAGCTTGGATCGGATGACGATGGCGGCGGCGGCACCAACAGCTACCTCGGCATGGACTCCCCGCTGCCGGCCGGGGAATACTGCGTTTCAGTCGCAAGCTATGACGCGGCGGGCGGGGATTTCACGCTGACGCTTGAAGAATGGTCCGAAGCGGCCGCGTCCCGCGGTGGAGGCAGCGGCGCACCGGCTGACCCCTGCGGTGATCCGTCTGCAACGACGACACTGGCTGCGCCACTGGCCTCTGGCTTTGCGGCAGAGAATTTCTCGCAGACCCTCACCAGCACGCATCAGTTCTTTCAGTTCGAAACGACCGAACCGCTTGAGCTTCGGCTGACCGCGACCTCCGGCGATTTCGATACCATCATGGGGCTGTATGATTCCGACGGGAATGAGGTTGGTAACAACGACGATGGCGAAGGGCTGGGCACCAACAGCCGCATCCAACCCGGCGCAGCGCTGCCTGCTGGCACATATTGCGCCGCCGTCAGCCCCTATTCGGGTGAGGGCAGCGGGTCGTTCCGTTTCAACCTGATCGAGATGACCGAGGAAGCCTTGCTCGCCGAAGCCTACTCCACTGGCGAAATTCTGCCCTCCTCCAATAGCGGTGTGGACTTCACCGACCTTGGCCTGCTTGAACGCTCTGTGCGCAGCGACGGGGCAGCAGATGGCCGCGCACAATGGTATTTGTTTGAGGTGGCCGAAGAAAGCCTGATCGTTGCTGACACGGCCTCCCTTGGTGCGCCGGCGAAGGTTGTTTTGTTCGACTACGAAGGCACCGGCCAGAAAATCGCGGAGGCCGTCGGCGCCCCCGAAGGACTGACGACGCGACTTGTTAAGAAGGTCGGCTCCGGCATCTACGCGCTGGCTGTGGTGCGCGACGGCGGCGATGAAACGCGTGAGGCCTCCGCGCTGTCGCTTCAGCGTTATGTGCGTCCGCCGCGCGCGCAATAAACGCTGACCCGAAACAAGAAGGGCGGACCCGTCAAACGGCCCGCCCATTCTTCGTTCAACGTCGTTTGCGATCAGAAGTCGACCGACACCCCCGGCAGGTTCAGCGCCTTCATCAGGTCGCGCACCTCTTGCCGCGCGGCGACGTTTGAAATGTTCAACTGCGTCACGCCGACATCTTTTAGGTCGAGCAGAGTCAGGCCGCGCGGGAAAAGCTCTCGGAAAATCACACGTTCGCCAAAGCCCGGCGCGACGCGGAAGCCGATCCGCTTTGATAGGTTCTCAAGCGCTTCGCCAACCTTCTTCTTGTTGTGCATTTGCTGCGCAGCAAGCCTGTTGCGCACAACGATCCAATCAATCGGCGGCAACCCGGCCTGCGCCCGCAATTGCCGCGCGTTCCACACCATTTCGGAATAAACCGAGGGGCCAATGATCCGGTTCGTTTCGGCATCGACCTTCGCCAGCAGGTCGAAGTCGATGAATGAATCGTTCAGCGGTGTAATCAACGTATCCGCCAGCGAATGCGCGACCTGACTTAGCCGCGTGTGCGAACCGGGGCAGTCGATCAGGATAAAATCGCTATCAGGCTCAAGCGTTGCAACTGCGGCGGACAGGCGATGGTCATAGATGTTTTCGCCCGGGCCGAGGGTCGATTTATCGATCTCAGGCAGATCGTGATAATCCGGCATAGCCAGTTCAAGGTCATGGTTCTTGGCGAACGCATTGCGGTTTTCGACATACTGGCCAAAGGTCTTTTGCCTGAGGTCAAGGTCAAGCGCCCCGACGGAATGGCCCATCCGAACCAGCGCTGTCGCCACGTGCATAGAGGTCGTGGATTTCCCAGACCCGCCCTTTTCATTTCCGACGACGATAATATGTGCCACTGCCGTAATCCCGGTATTTCGCGCGGTTTGACCCGCAATTTTTGGTTGTCGGGACTATATGTTGGGTTTGTGCAATTTGAAAGCGCGGTGGTGCGCGTTTCGCAGCGTTTTACGCGGTTTGTGCCCTGTGCGCACCGGATGGCAGGCGCGCCGCGTGTTCACAATGAAAAACGCCGCCCGGATGGGGCGGCGTTCTGAATTCCGAAAGGAAATGGCTGCTTAGAAGCCCAGACCTTCGTATTTCTTTTTGAACTTCGACACGCGTCCGCCGGTGTCCATCAGGCGGGAAGACCCGCCAGTCCAGGCCGGGTGCGCGGAAGGGTCGATATCCAGCGACAATTGCTCGCCTTCCTTGCCCCATGTCGAACGCATCTGCACGATGTCGCCATTGGTCATTTTGACATCGATGAAATGGTAGTCGGGATGGATGTCTTTTTTCATGGTATCCGTCCTTATGCTTCGGCCGACTTGGGCTTGTATGTGGTGTCTTCTGCGATCCGTGCGGATTTACCACGACGGGAGCGCAGGTAGTAGAGTTTTGCGCGACGCACGCGACCACGGCGAACCACGGTGATGCTGTCGATATTGGTCGAATAAAGCGGAAAAACACGTTCCACGCCTTCGCCAAAGGAAATCTTGCGAACGGTGAACGACCCGGCAATGCCAGCGCCGTTCTTGCGGCTGATGCACACACCTTCGTAGTTCTGCACACGGGTGCGGGTGCCTTCAGTCACTTTATAGCCGACACGGATGGTATCACCCGCTTTGAAATCTGGAATATCTTTGCCAAGCTCGGCGGCTTGCTCGGCTTCCAGCTGTGCGATCAGGTCCATCTGACACACTCCTATGTTGCTCACGGTTGACCCGTGAAGTTTCCTGCGTCCTCAGAGCTCTTGGTCCTCATTCGGGTTCTTGCCGTGGTGTTCACACCAAGCCCGCCAGAGATCAGGTCGTCGTTCCTTTGTCAGCCGTTCGGCCATTTCCTGTCGCCAGTCAGAGATCTTCGCGTGATGGCCGGATAGAAGCACTTCCGGTATCGCGCGCCCATTCCAGACGGCAGGTTTTGTATAGTGTGGGTGTTCAAGCAGACCGTCCGAGAAGGATTCCTCCTCCGTCGATGCGTGATTCCCAAGCACGCGCGGTATAAGGCGAACCGTTGCATCAATCAAGGCCTGTGCCGCAATCTCTCCTCCGGTAAGGATGAAGTCGCCAAGGCTGACTTCTTCGATGCCGTAATGTTCGATCACGCGATCATCGACGCCCTCGAAACGGCCGCACAGCAGGGTCATGCCATCGGTCTTTGAATAGCGGTCGGCCATCGCTTGCGTTAGCGGTTTGCCGCGTGGCGAAAGGTAAAGCACCGGCCAGCGCGCCGCGTCTTTGGGCGTGCCGTCGGCAGCCCTATCAAGCGCTTTCGAAACCACGTCAGGCCGCAGCACCATTCCCGCGCCGCCGCCCGCCGGGGTGTCGTCCACGTTGCGGTGCTTTCCCTCGCCAAAGGGGCGCAGATCGATGGTTTCAAGCCGCCATAGCCCGTCCTGCAATGCCTTGCCGGTCAGCGATGCCCCAAGGACACCGGGGAAGGCTTCGGGGAACAGCGTGATGATTTTTGCCGTCCACGCGTCTTTCAGATGGGGGCGGTCCTGCATCAACTCGCGGGGTTGTGCGGTGGCCGAGATCGACAAGCGCCCGTGGGATTTCGTCGGTTTAGTCATCCGGGAACAGGCCGTCCGGCGGGTCCGCGATGATCCGGCCTGCTGTCAGATCGACGGTCGGCACCGCATCGCGGGTGAAGGGGACCAGCACCGTCGCGCTTTGGCCTGGCAGTTCGACTTCAAGCAGGTCGCCCGCCCCGTGGTTTTGCACGGCTTTCACCGTGCCAAGGGGTGTGCCGCCTGTGTCGAGCACGACGAGGCCGATCAGGTCGGCGTGGTAGAACTCGTCGTCAGGCAGGGCAGGCAGTCGGGTGCGGTCGGCGAACAGCCGTGTGCCGCGAAGCGCGTCGGCCTGCTCCTTAGTCTTCACCCCGTCAAGCCGTGCGGAGAAACCGTTTTTCACCGCACGGGTCAGGGTCAGCGTGAAGGATAGGCTGCCATCTTCGGTATAAAGCGGGGCGTAGTCAGCGATGGCTTCGGCGTCGGCGCAAAAGCTTTTCAGCCGCACTTCGCCCTTCACGCCATAAGATCCGGCGATTGCGCCGACACACACCCGATCCGTCATTCGCCCTCAACCCCGTAACAGACACCATCGCCGCGAACCGCGCCGCCTGCGTCAAGGCATCGGTCGGTCAGCACGAAGCGTTCCGCCGACATACCGGCCCAAAACGCCACGGCGCAGAGGACGAAGGTGATTGCCAGACGGATCACAGGGCGACCCCTTCCCCGCGGGGAAGGCCAATGTTGATCCGATCGGTGACGGGCATTAGACCTCCTGACTTTACCGAATAGAGAAAAGCGGGTGTGGAGGCGGCGCGGGATGCGCCACCACCGTTATTGTGAACGCGACAACGCGTTTTCGGTTTACTTTTCAGCGTCTTCTGCCGGGGCGTCTTCTGTCACTGGTTCTTCAGCAGGTGCTTCCTCAGCGGGTGCCTCTTCGACAGCAGGTGCTTCTTCAGCAACCGGAGCTTCCTCAGCAGGGGCTGCAGCCTTCGCGGCTTTCTCTTCGGCGCGGTCTTTGGCCTTCTGACCGGGCTCTGCCTTCTTGGGGTTGTTGCGTTCTTTTTTCTCAACGACTCCAGCGGCTTCGAGGAAGCGGGACACGCGGTCGGAGGGCTGTGCGCCCTTGTCGAGCCATGCTTGAACCTTCTCGACGTCCATTTTTACGCGGTCTTCGGAATCCTTCGGAAGCAGCGGGTTGTAGGTGCCCAGCTTCTCGATGAAACGGCCATCGCGGGGCATGCGCGAGTCGGCAGCGACGATCGAATAATGCGGGCGTTTTTTGGAACCACCGCGGGCGAGACGAATTTTCATAGCCATGATTAGTATCTCCTGTAACTTAGCTATTTGACGGGGCTAAGCCCCTGTCATTCCTGATGTTTCTTATGGTGTTGGATAACTTCGCTGATGATGAAATTCAGGAATTTCGCAGCGAATTCGGGGTCTAAATCAGCTTCGAGCGCCATCGCGCGAAGCCGGTCGATCTGTTGCGCTTCCCGCTCCGGATCGGAGGGCGGGAGCGTGTGTTCAGCCTTCAGTTTGCCAACCGATTGGGTGCGCTTGAAACGCTCCGCAAGGGTGTAGACAAGCACCGCGTCGAGGCGGTCGATGCTCTCCCGATGCTCTTTCAGAAGCTCGGCGGCGCGGGCGGAAATATCGGTCATTTGACGCTCCTGATCGGCGTGCACCGGGTGTGCACACAGTGTGCACAGGACGTGCATACGATTGTTGCACAGGTCATTGCACGGCCTCCGGCAGACGGTGACGATAAACGAGGTCGTCAGTGTTCGGGCGATCCGCATCATCATCGCGCACCGCGCCGAGCCGTTCGGCCAGCGCGGCAGAGCGGGTGTTGCCGGGGCTGACGTAGCTGACGAGCGTTGTCAGAGACTGCACCCGGAAGGCCCAGTCGCGGGCAGCGCCCGCAGCCTCGAACGCGATGCCGCGCCCCTCAGCCTTGGGCGTGAGGGTCCATCCAAGCTCAGTCTCGGGAAAGTTGGCTGGATGCGTGATCGCGATTTCACCAAAGTAATCGCCGGTCTTGCTGTCGGTGATGCTCCAAGCGCCGAAGCCGTCGAATATCCATGACGCGGCCCCACTGGCAAAGACAGACCATGCGCCGCGTCGGTCATAGGGGCCGCCCATGTAGCGTGACCGGTCCGACGTAAGCACTTCTGCGAAAGGTTCGAAATCTGCACGCATGGGTGCGCGCAGAACCAGACGCTCCGTTTCAAGCGTTGGGATATTTACACCCATGCCTGTCATTTCTTCTTACCTAAACCGGACAGGCCGGGGGGCAGGTTGCCGCCGCCAAGGCCGGGCAGGCCGCCGGGCAGCTTGCCGCCCATCTGTTTCGCCGCGGCCTCAAGCGCCTTGGGGTCCATCTGCGAGGGGTCCATGCCGGGGGGCATTCCGCCGCCCTTGCCGAACATCCCGCGCATGGCCTGTTTCATCATGCCGCCTTTGTTTTTGCCCATTTTCTTCATCATGTCGGACATCTGACGGTGCATTTTCAGCAGCTTGTTCAGCTCACTGACTTCCATGCCGGACCCTGCGGCGATGCGCTTCTTGCGGCTGGCTTGCAGGATCTGCGGGTTGGCGCGTTCTTTCTTGGTCATCGACTGGATCAGGGCGATCTGGCGCTTGAGCACCTTGTCGTCCATGCCGGAGTCTTCGACCTGCTTGGCCATCTTCTTCATGCCGGGCATCATGCCCATCAGGCCTTCCATGCCGCCCATCTTGATCATCTGTTCAAGCTGCATCTTCAGGTCGTTCATGTTGAACTGACCCTTGGTGAAGCGCTTCATCATCCGTTCGGCCTGTTCGGCCTCGATGGTTTCCTGCGCCTTTTCGACGAGGCTGACGATGTCGCCCATGCCAAGGATGCGGCCCGCGATGCGTTCGGCGTGGAATTCCTCGATCGCGTCCATCTTTTCGCCGAGGCCGACGAACTTGATCGGCTTGCCGGTGACGGCCCGCATCGAAAGCGCGGCACCGCCGCGCCCGTCGCCGTCCATCCGGGTCAGGACAACGCCCGAAACGCCGATCTTGTCGTCAAATTCGGTCGCGACGTTCACCGCGTCTTGCCCGGTCAGGCCATCGACCACCAGCAGCGTTTCGCGGGGGGTGGCGATGTCGCGGACGGCGGCGGCTTCGGCAATCAGCGCTTCGTCGATGTGCAGACGGCCCGCAGTGTCGAGCATGTAGACGTCATAGCCACCCATCGTCGCCTGCTGCTTTGCGCGCTTGGCGATGTCGGTGGCGGACTGGCCCTTGACGATGGGCAGGGTGTCGACACCGATCTGCGTGCCGAGGATCGCAAGCTGTTCCTGCGCCGCCGGACGGTTCACGTCGAGCGAGGCCATCAGCACGCGCTTGCCCTGCTTTTCCTTCAGGCGCTTGGCGAGCTTGGCGGTCGTCGTGGTTTTACCGGAGCCTTGCAGCCCGACCATCAGGATCGGGGCCGGGGGGTTGTCGACCTTGAGCGTGCCGGTTTCGCCCTCGTCCCCCGCAAGCACGTGCACGAGTTCATCATGCACGATCTTCACGACCTGCTGGCCGGGGGTCACGGATTTGGTGACGGCCTGCCCGGTGGCCTTTTCCTGCACTGCCTTCACGAAGTCGCGGGCGACGGGCAGGGACACGTCGGCTTCGAGCAGCGCGACGCGGACCTCGCGCAGGGCGGTGGAGACATCGGAGTCGCTCAGCGCGCCCTGTTTGGTCAGCCGGTCGAAGACGCCGGAGAGGCGTTCGGACAGATTTTCAAACATACCTTCGGCCCTTTTGCCAGTTGTTTCACCAGTCGGATATAAGACCCGACGCCTCAAAGCCCAAATGCCCCCGTGGGCGCAACGCGCTGACGGAGGGCGATCCCGGACCTGTGTCCAAGGGACCGGAAGCAATCGTGACTTCCGGATATGGGGGGCGTTTAGGCGGTGGTGGGGGTGGAGTCAAGCGTGGGTGAGGAGAGGGTCAGCCAGGAATTGATAATTTCGACGGTCTTCTTTTGCCATGGGCCGTGATCGGATGTCATCGAGAGAGGCAGTTTCTCCGGCGCTTTATTGAAGACCAGCAACGTGCGCGCCATCGTTGAGTCACCTTCATAGTCCTCGAGAATGGCTCGGTCGAGTTCCTCCAAATCTCTCGTGATTACCTGGCGGCCTGCAATTGAAGTCTTTGAAATAGTTATGAGACTTCGGGTCCTGTCGAACTCAATCCGCCTGTTGGCGGAAACTCGAAGAAACACATAGGAAACAGTCAATCCAATGGCCAAACCAAACGCATTAACATAACTGAAGCCGCCGTTCAGCACGCTCTCGACCACAAGTACGGCCGCTAGGATAGTCAACGGAAGAGGGATAAGCGCCCAACCCAATTCGTTGTTTCGGACAACGAGCTTGTCGGGTGTGTTCTGGACGACTTTCATACCGAAGAACTGCTATGCAGCCCTGTATTTGTCAATGAGACATCCATCCTTTGAAGCGATCCCGAGTCTATCGTCAGAGCGCTTCCGGTCTTTGCATCTACGAACTTATGCGCTTAGATTGCAGCCGAAGTGTTGATTGGCGCACAGGGGGCCGCATTGGACAACTGGGACGAGATCAGGACCGCCTACCAGGTGGCGCGGATGGGGACGGTCAGCGGCGCGGCGGAGGTTCTGGGCGTGCACCATGCGACCGTCATCCGTCATGTCGACGCGCTGGAAGAACGGCTGGGCACCAAGTTGTTCCAGCGCCACGCGCGGGGGTATACGCCGACCGAGGCGGGGGCCGATCTGATGCAGGTCGCCCAAACGACGAGCGACCAGCTAAGCCAGCTTGCCGGGCGCTTGCGTGGGCAGGGGGAAACGGTCAGCGGTGATCTGGTTGTCACATCGCTTGCCAGTCTGTCGCCGCAGTTGGCTCCGATCCTTGTCGGGTTTCAAAACGCGCACCCGGATGTGAAGGTGCATTATATGACCGGCGACCGGGTGTTCCGTCTGGAATACGGCGAAGCGCATGTGGCGATCCGGGCGGGGCAGGCGCCGGAGCAGTTGGATAACGTGGTGCAGCCGTTGATGCAGCTTTCGATCGGGCTATATGGCGCGGAGAATTACCTTGAACGGTTCGGCACCCCGAAGGGCGAGGAGGATTTGGTCAAGCACAGGTTTGTCGGCGGTGATCCGGCAACGAAACGGGCGCCCTATTATCGCTGGATGGACAAGAACATCCCCGAGGAAAACGTCGTCTTCCGCGCCGGGGATTTCCAGAGCGTCGAGCACGCGATCGCGGCCGGCGCCGGGCTGGGCTTCCTGTCGGAGTTCGTGGCGCGGGGCCACGAGGGGCTGGTGCAGGTGCTTCCGCCGCGGGAGGAATGGTCGACCGCCCTGTGGCTGGTCACCCATGTCGATCTGCACCGGACGCTGAAGGTTCAGACGTTCCTGAGCTATCTCAAAGCCGAAATCAAAGCGCTGGAAGACGAATGAGCGACGCAGCCCGTGGGCATCTTGCGATGCTCATCTTTTCGGCGCTGGTGGCGGGGTCGTTCAGCCTTGGGGCGCTGGCGGCGAATGAAATCGCGCCAACCGCCCTGAATGCGGTGCGGTTCGTGCTCGCGGCCTGTGTACTGGGTGTTGCGGTGTTTGCAAGCGGCGCGGCAACGCGGGCGGCGTGGGAGTCGCCTTGGCGGTATCTGGTGCTGGGCGGGTTCTTTGCGCTTTATTTCGTGCTGATGTTTGAGGGGCTGAAAACCGCCCCGCCGGTGTCGGCGGCGGCGGTGTTCACCATGACCCCGATCATGACCGCGTTTTTCGGGTGGCTGCTGCTTAGGCAAGTTACCTCGGGCCGGATGGCGTTTGCGCTGGCGATTGGGGCGGCGGGGGCGCTTTGGGTGATCTTTCGCGCGGACCTTGCGGCACTGCTCGCCTTCAAGATCGGGATCGGGGAGTTGATCTATCTGATCGGCTGCGCGTCGCACGCGGTCTATGTGCCGTTGGTTCGGATGCTGAACCGCGGGGAAAGCCCGCTTGCCTTTGCCTTTGGCACGCTGATCGGGGGATCAGTCCTGCTGATCGCCTATGGATGGCCCGCGTTGCAGGCGACGGAGTGGGCCGCGCTGCCGATGGTGGTTTGGGTCACGCTTGGCTACATCACGGTGTTTGCGACGGCGGTCACATTCGTGCTGGTGCAATACGCGTCACTGCGGCTGCCGGGGGCGAAGGTGATGGCCTATACCTACCTCGTCCCAAGCTGGGTGATGCTGTGGGAGGTCACGATGGGGAACGGCGTGCCAAGCGGGATGATCCTGATCGGTGTCGCGCTGACGGTGGTTGCGCTGGTGATGCTGTTGCGGGAAGAGGTCTGAGGCGCGGCGGCGCGGCGGCGGGATTTTTTGAGTATTTTTGGCAAGATGAAACGGAGCGGCGGGGCAGAACTGCGCCCTGTTTGATCCAGAACAAGGCGGGGAATGGGGCCGAACTGCTATGCGTTGGGGCGCAAAGACAGGAGGCACTATGTTCAAGAATATCATGATCCCCGTAGACCTCGCCCATGCAGACACGCTCGACAAAGCGATGGAAGTGGCCGGGCGGCTTGCAAAAGAGCACGGCGCGAAGCTGCATCTGGTCAGCGTGACCGGAGAGTTGCCGAGCAAACTGGGGCATAGTTCCGAGGAACTGGGCGCCCGTCTGCAAAGCCACGCGCGGCATATGGCAGAGGATTACAACATCAAGACCGAAAGCCACGCAATTGCCTCGACCGATCCAGCGGCTGAGGTGGATGGCGCGTTGCTGAAAGCGGTGAAGGATACCGGCTGCGATCTGGTCGTTATGGGATCGCACCAGCCGGGTTGGATGGAGTATATCTTTAGCTCTCACGCCGGGCATATGGCGCAGCACGCGAAGGTGTCTGTGTTCGTCGTCCGGTAGTTGCCGAAGCGTCAGATGAGGCGATGAAGCGGAACCAGACGCCGCCCAACGGGTTATGCTGGGGTATAAGAGACGTGTTTTAGAAAGGCTACGCTCATGAACCGCATCATCTACCTTGTCGGGCTTGTCGTCATCGTTCTGGCGATTCTGTCATTTATCGGGTTCGGCTAGGGCCAACAGGTTACGGCGCGCCTGATTAGGCCGATGACGGCTTGTCGGGGCTGAGTTCGGTATCCAGAAACCGCTCAAATGCGTCGAGGTTCACCGCCTCAAACTGACCGAAGCTTTGCATCCAGACGGAGGCATCGCGCATCGCGTCGGGTTCAAGCTTGCACCATTTCACACGCCCGCGCTTTTCCTGAGAAATCAGGCCCGCGCGGGTCAGAATCGTTAGGTGCTTTGAGATCGCGGCGAGCGACATGTCGAACGGTTCGGCCACATCGGTGACGGCCATGTCGTCTTCCAACAACATCGACAGGATGGCGCGGCGCGTGGGATCGGCCAGCGCGGCAAAGGTCGTGTCGAGTTGTGTCGGGTCTGTCATTGCCGCGCGACGATAGCAGCGCCGCGCGGCAATAAAAAGCGTTCAGAGCATCGGGTGACGCGGCGGTTCGGTTTTCGCCGGATCGGAGCGGGTCGGATAGGCGCTATCCTCAAGCCCGATATCGCGGGCCATGTGGTGCGTCAGGTGGAACGGTGGGCGCTGGAAATTCGGCGCAATCCGGCGCAGGGTTTTGATGAACTGCCGGATGCGGTCGGCAGCAGGGGAGCGGTCGCGCAAACGCGCGGTTTCAAGCGGCATATAGGTCATTTCGGGACACCTGTGTTTGTGTTTCTGTCTTTAATTTAAGGCGTCTGGCGGGGGTTCACAAAAGCCTTTGCTTGACATGACCTGTGCGAAAAAGTCACAAGTTATGCATGGCCAGAACCTTGCCCCCGTTAAATGCCCTACGCGCCTTTGAGGCCGCCGGTCGGCATGGCAGCTTCACCGGCGCGGCGGATGAACTGAACGTCAGCCATTCCGCGATCAGCCGTCATGTGCGGGGCTTGGAAAAACGGCTGGGGGTGCAGCTGTTTCGCACCCAATCGCGCGGCGTTGAGCTGACCGAGGACGGCGCGCGCTATCTTGGGGCGCTGACGCCTGCGTTTGACGACATCGCCGCGGCGACCGAGGTGTTTCAGGCGGAAACCGAGGGCAAGGTCACGATCAACAGCGACCCGATGTTGGCGGAACGCTGGCTGATCCCCCGGATTGGTGCGTTTCAGGATGCGCATCCGAAGATCGATTTGCGACTGGTGACAAGCGATAGGCTCGCCAATCTGGAACAGCATGAGGCGGACATGGCCGTCCGGTTCTTCTTGCAGGGCGTCTGGGGCGATCGGACGGAGCTTTTGAGCAGTTCGCCGGTCTACCCCTACGCTTCGCCCAAGCTGTGGCGGGAGGGGCTGGGCGTGCGTGACCTTTTGCCGATGAATCTGCTGGTGGATCGGGAGGGCGATCCGTGGGCGCGTTGGTTCCGCAAGGCGGGGTTGGCGGAGCATGAGATCCCCAAGGTGCGCCGTCAGTGGGACGCGGTGCTGTCGCTGGCCGCGGCGATTGCCGGGCGGGGTGTGATGCTGACCAACCCCGAGATCGTAGAGCAGGAGGTCGCGGACGGGCGGCTGGTGCGTTGCGTCGATATGGGGCTGTCGGCGGGGACATACGGGCTGGTGTTCAGCGAAGGCGCGCGGCGCCGCAAGGCAGTGCGCCTGTTCGCGGACTGGCTGCTGGATCAGGCGGCGGAGTTGCGGGGGCCGGTAGGGCGGGGCGAGGACATTCAACCGAAGAGTTGAATTTGCTTTCCAGGCGTTCCGGGAGGTTTCGGAAAGCGTGCGCGATAGGAATATTGTTATGTTTCAATGGTTTGCGGCAGGAAATGGCGCATTGACTCTGCCGCCCGGTATTTCTAGGTTCGCGCCAACCAAGTTTGGGACCGTTTCATGGCTGATGCAGAAGATCCCGACCGGCTGAAAAAGCTGGACGACAAGATCGGAGCGCTGCGCAAATCGCAGAAGCCGGGCCCGAGGGGAGACGAACATTATTCGATGGCCAACATGGCCTGGCGGATGGTGATAGAGCTTGTGGCCGGTCTGGGGATCGGCTTTGGCATCGGATACGGGCTGGATTGGCTGTTTGGCACATCCCCCTTCTTGATGGTGCTGTTCATACTTCTGGGGTTCCTCGCGGGCATCAAGACGATGATGCGGACAGCGGGCGAAATTCAGGCGGATCAGGCGGCGAAAGCCGCGCAGGACGAGAGGGACTAGACGTGGCGGCAGAAGAAGCAGGCGGCGGCATTGAAATCCACCCGATGGACCAGTTCATCGTAAAGCCCTTGTTCGGGGACGGGCCGATTGGCCTTTTCACTCCGACCAATGTGACGCTGTGGATGGCGCTGGCGGTCATCGCGACCATTCTGTTGCTGGTCATGGGCACCCGTCGTCGCGCAATCGTGCCGAACCGCACCCAGTCAATTGCCGAGATGGCTTATGGCTTTGTCTACAAGATGGTCGAAGATGTCGCGGGCAAGGACGGACTGAAGTTTTTCCCCTACATCATGACGCTGTTTATCTTCGTTGTTTTCGCCAACTTCCTCGGCCTGCTGCCGATGAGCTTTGCGACAACATCGCATATCGCCGTCACTGCGGTGCTGGCCGGGCTGGTCTTCGTGACGGTCACCGTCGTCGGCTTCGTCAAGAACGGCACGAAATTCCTTGGCCTGTTCTGGGTGTCGTCCGCGCCGCTGGTGCTGCGCCCGGTCCTCGCCATCATCGAGCTGATTTCGTATTTCGTGCGGCCGGTCAGCCATTCGATCCGGCTTGGCGGCAACATCATGGCCGGTCACGCGGTCATCAAGGTTTTCGCGGGCTTCGCGGGGGCGCTCGGGCTGTTTTCGTTCATCCCGATCCTCGCGATCACCGCGGTTTACGCCCTGGAGGTGCTGGTCGCATTCATCCAGGCCTACGTGTTCACCATCCTGACCTGCGTCTATCTGAAAGACGCGCTGCATCCGTCGCACTGACGGGGCATAGGGTCGGTTCAAATCATTCGCCAATTCCAACGTAAGGAGAAATCGAGATGGAAGGCAATATCGCTCAAATGGGTCAATTCATCGGTGCAGGTCTGGCCGCTATCGGGTCCGGCGCAGCCGCTATCGGTGTGGGCCACGTGGCTGGCAACTTCCTGTCGGGTGCGCTTCGCAACCCGTCGGCTGCCGGTGCACAGACGGCGACCCTCTTCATCGGTATCGCATTTGCAGAAGCGCTCGGGATCTTCTCGTTCCTCGTCGCTCTGCTGCTGATGTTCGCCGTCTAAGTCTGACGAACCATCCTTACGGTCGGGTGGGTCGCGTAGCGACCCACCCGGTGTAACAGAGGTTCCGAGGAGGACGCGATGGCAGAGAACGCCGCAACAGAAGCCGCCAACGGCGCGGCTGGTCATTCAACCGAAGCTGCCGGTATGCCGCAGCTGGAGTTTTCGACCTTCCCCAACCAGATTTTCTGGCTGCTGGTCACGCTTGTCGTGATCTATTTCGTCCTGTCGCGCGTTGCGCTGCCGCGGATTGCCGCGGTTCTGGCCGAGCGTCAGGGGACCATCACAAACGACCTCGCCCAAGCGGAAGAGCTGAAGCTGAAAGCGGTTGAAGCCGAAGAGGCTTACAACAAGGCGCTGGCCGATGCCCGTGCCGAAGCTGGCCGCATCGTGGCCGAGGCGAAGGACGATATTCAGGCCGACCTCGACAAGGCGATTGCAAAGGCAGACGCCGAAATTGCGGCCAAATCCGCAGAGTCTGAAAAGGCGATCTCGGAAATCCGGGCGACCGCGATGGAAAACGTCAAGGCCGTCGCCAAGGACACCGCGAAAGAGATCGTGACCGCGCTCGGTGCGTCTGCCGATGCGAAGACGATCACCAGCGCTGTCACAGCACGGCTGAAAGGGTAGACCGATGAAAAGACTTGCATTGCTCCTCGCCCTGACGGCAAGCCCCGCGTTTGCAGCGTCCGGCCCGTTCTTTTCGCTCGGCAACACGGATTTCGTGGTTCTGATCGCGTTCCTGCTGTTCCTTGCGGTTCTGGTCTACTTCAAGGTGCCCGGCAAAGTCGGGGAGATGCTCGACAAACGTGCGGACGGCATCAGTTCCGAACTGGAAGAAGCCCGCGCGCTGCGGGAAGAGGCGCAGACGATCCTTGCCTCTTACGAGCGCAAGCAGGAAGAAGTGAAGGAACAGGCTGAGCGTATCGTCGAACACGCGAAAGCCGAGGCTGAAAACGCAGCCGCGCAAGCGAAGGAAGACCTGAAATCCTCCATCGCGCGACGCCTTCAAGCCGCCGAAGACCAGATCGCATCCGCCGAAGCCGCCGCCGTCAAGGAAGTGCGCGACCGTGCGGTGTCCGTCGCGGTTGCCGCGGCTGGCGACGTGATCGCGAAAAACATGACGGCGGCGGACAGCAACCAGTTGATCGACGCTGCGATCAAGGACGTTGAGGCAAAGCTGCACTAGCTAAGGCGCACGCGTCCAAGTGATTGATGAACCCGGCCCGATGCGGTCGGGTTTTTCTTTTGGGTAGGCAAGCCGGGACGCGTTCCGCGTCGAGTCGACGGGTCGCGTCCGATGGACGCTCCGATATGGATATTTAGGGAAAATGGTGGGCGGGGCGTTCGGCCTCACCGCTTTCTAAAAATATCCCCGCGCGGAGCGCATTTATCTTTCTTTTTCGTGGGCGAGGCGCTGGCGGGCGATTTCTTCGTGCTGTTCGGTCTTTTTCAGATCGGTGAGGCATTGTTCGACATAGGACAGGTGTGCCTCAACCGCCTTTCGTGCGGCGACCGGATTGCGGGATTGCAGCGCCGTGTTGATCGCGCGGTGTTGGTCGAGCAGCGTGTCGCGGGTGGCGCGTTGTTTGAACATCATCTGGCGATTATAGAACACGCCCTCGCGCAGCAGGTCGAACATGGACCGCATCATGTGCAGCATGACGACGTTGTGTCCGGCCTCGATGATCGACAGGTGGAATTCGGCATCAAGCTGCGCTTCGTCCGCCGGATTGCGCTTGGTGTGTGCGGCTTCCATTTTTTGCAGGATTGTGTCGACGACCTTGAGGTCGGTGTCAGAACCGAGCCTCGCGGCGCGTTCGGCAGCAAGACCTTCCATGTCTCGTCGGAAGTCGATGTAGTCGAACACTGCTTCGTCGTGATCCGCGAAGAGTTTGACGAGCGCGGGCGAGAAGGCGGAGCCGAGCACGTTGGCCACATAGATCCCGGCCCCCGCCTTGCTGGTCAGAAGGCCGCGATCTTGCAGGTCCGCGACCGCTTCGCGCAGGCTGGGGCGCGATACGCCGAGACGTTCCGATAGCTCCCGCTCCGCCGGGAGACGTTCGCCGGGGCGCAGGATGCCGCGCAGGATCAAAAGTTCGATCTGGCGCACGACGGCACCGGAGAGTTTTTCGGACTGGATCTTTTCAAAGGGCATGGCGCGTCCTGCGTGAATTGGTCAAATGATATGACCAAGATCAGCGGTTCACAACAAAAAAGGCCGGGCGCTGTGGCCCGGCCAATCTGTACGGTCTGGACGCGATCTTAGGCGTTCGGCCGGATCACGATTTCTACGCGGCGGTTTTGCGCGCGGCCCTCGGCGGTGAGGTTCGAGGCCACCGGTTCGTTTTCACCACGACCGTAAGCGCGGACGCGGCCGCTGGAGACACCGTTTGCCAGCAGAACCTGGGCAACGGCGTTTGCGCGTTGCGTCGACAGGTTCTGGTTGTAGCTGGCGGAGCCGGTGTTGTCGGTGTGGCCGATCACGTCGACTGTAGTGTCCGGGTAGCTGCGCAGGTTGTTCGCAAGCGCGCCGAGGTCACGCTGCAAGTCGCCGCGGACAGAGGCGCTGTCGGTGGCGAACAGGATGTCCTGCGGCATGGTTACGATCAGCTCGTTCCCGGTGTTGACGATCTGCACATCATCGTTGCCGATGTCACGGCGCAAATCTGCGGCTTGTTTGTCAAGCTGGTTGCCGATAATGGCACCAGCGCCAGCGCCGATGGCTGCGCCAACGGCAGCGTTGCGCAGACGGTCGCTGCCGCTTTCGCGGGTGCCGCCAAGCAGGGCCCCTGCGGCCGCGCCGATCAGCGCCCCGTCGCGGGTGCGGTTCTGCGGGCCGGTTTGGTAGCCCGGGTCGGTACAACCCGCGAGCGCCAGTGCGCCGGTGGTCGTCAGAAGAAGAAGTTTCGCTCGAATCATATTATCCTCACTTGATCTCGCGTCATTTACGATGGCTGTGACATAGAACATTTGCCGCTGTTATCGAATAACATGCGGGATGGGCAAATGTTCCTTGGCGGTTAACCGCCTGTTTTTCAGCCTGCTTTGCCTTCTGCACGGGCGCTTTCCCAGGCGAGCAACGCGCGTTTTACCGGCAGTCCCCAGTGGTAGCCGCCGAGTGCGCCGGACTTGCGCAGGGCGCGGTGACAGGGGATCAGCCAACTGACCGGGTTACGACCAACGGCGGTTCCGACGGCGCGGACGGCGCGGGGGGCGCCAACGGCGCGGGCGAGTTCGGAATAGGTCGTGACATGGCCGGAGGGGATTTGCAGCAACGCCTCCCACACCTTGATTTGCAGCGGTGCGCCGATCATCACGACCTGGGTTTGGGTGCCGCCGATTGCGCCGTCGATCCAGCGTTGCAGCATTTGCGGGCCTTCGACGAAGGTGGCGTTTGGCCAACGGCTGCACAGGTCTTCCATCGCTGCGTCGCGCCCGCATTCCGACGTGAAGGCAAGGCCGCACAACCCCTTTTCGGTTCCCATCGCGAGGGTTTCGCCGAAGGGGGTGTCGAACCAGCCCCAGTTGATCGTGAGGCCCTCGCCTTTTGCCGCGTAGACTCCGGGGCTCATCGCTTCCCACTTTATGAACAGGTCGTGCAGGCGGCCGCCGCCTGAAAGGCCCGTCGAATGGGCCGTGTCGAGCACACTGAACCGGTTGCGGAGCAGGGATTTCGCGTGGCCGAGAGTCAGGTATTGCTGATACCGCTTGGGCGACACGCCGACCCAACGGCTGAAGGTGCGCTGAAAATGCGCGGGGCTCATCGACATGCGCTCCGCGAGGTCGTCGAGCGACAGGGGGCCTTCGGCGGCGTCGATTTCATCGAGCGCGCGGCGGATCAGGGCGTAGTGATATGTTTCATCGGTTTGCATGGCGGTCTCCGAGGGCTGTCATGGAAAGATAGGCGAGCGGAGGGGGGTGTGCGACCCGAAAGCTGCGCATCTGGTTTGGGCGTCGGTGCGAGTATTTATGGCAAGATGAAACAGGTGTTAGCGTCAAATTGCTGGACGATGGCGCGGTTCGCGGTGCATATCGGTCGGCATGGCAAAGCAACTTGATTATCACAAGATACATGAAATCTTCAGCCGTTTCCGCGAGGCGGAGCCGGAGCCGAAGGGGGAGCTTGAGCACGTCAACGTCTATACTCTGGTCGTGGCAGTTGCGCTGTCGGCGCAGGCGACGGATGCCGGGGTGAACAAGGCGACGCGGGCGTTGTTTCAGGTGGCCGATACGCCGGAAAAGATGCTGGCGCTGGGCGAAGAGGGGCTGCTTGAGCATATCAAGACGATCGGGCTGTTTCGCCAGAAGGCGAAGAACGTCATGAAGCTGAGCCGGATTTTGGTCGATGACTATGGCGGAGAGGTTCCGTCATCCCGCGCGGCGCTGGTGTCACTGCCGGGGGTCGGGCGCAAGACGGCGAATGTGGTTCTGAACATGTGGTTCAAGCAACCGACGCAAGCGGTCGATACGCATATCTTTCGGGTCGGGAACCGCACTGGCATTGCGCCGGGCAAAGATGTGGATGCGGTTGAGCGCGCCATTGAGGACAACATTCCGGCGGAATTTCAGCAGCACGCGCATCACTGGTTGATCCTGCACGGGCGCTATGTTTGTAAGGCCCGCAAACCGGCCTGCGGAAATTGCCTGATCCGCGATCTCTGCCCTTATGAGGACAAGACGATATGACGAAGCGCTACAAGGTTGTCGGGATCGGCAACGCGATTGTCGATGTGCTGACGCAATCCGACGACAGCTTTCTGGAGCATATGGGCATCCAGAAGGGCATCATGCAGCTTGTGGAGCGAGAGCGGGCCGAAACGCTATATGGTGCCATGGAAGGCCGTGCGCAGGTGCCGGGTGGGTCGGTCGCGAACACGCTGGCGGGGCTTGGCACGCTGGGGCTGAAGACGGCGTTCATCGGGCGGGTGCATGACGATGCGCTGGGGCGGTTTTATGCAAAGTCGATGGATGAGGACGGGACCGATTTCGTGAACCCGCCGGTTGCGGGGGGCGAGCTTCCGACATCTCGTTCGATGATCTTCGTGTCCCCGGATGGGGAGCGGTCGATGAACACATACCTCGGTATCTCCGCAGAGCTGGGGCCGGATGACGTTTCGGACGATGTGGCGGCTGAGGGGGAGATCCTGTTCCTTGAGGGGTATCTTTACGACAAACCCAAAGGGAAAGAGGCATTCACCGCCGCCGCGCGCGCCTGTCGGGCCGCCGGGGGCGTCGCGGGGATCGCGTTGTCCGATCCGTTCTGCGTTGATCGGCACCGCGATGATTTCCGCACGCTGGTCGCCGGCGAGATGGATTATGTCATCGGCAATCAGGAAGAGTGGATGTCGCTTTACCAGACCGAAACGCTGGAAGACGCGCTGGACCACGCCCATGCGGATTGCAACACGGTGGTTTGCACGCGGTCAGGCGACCCTGTCGTTCTGATCCGGAGTGAGGAGCGGGTCGAGGTGCCGGTGACGAAGGTGACTCCGGTCGATGCGACGGGCGCGGGCGATCAGTTTGCCGCCGGGTTCCTGTATGGGCTGGCGACGGGGCAGGCGCTTGAAACATGCGGGCGCATGGGCTGTATCGCGGCGTCAGAGGTTATTCGCCACATGGGCGCGCGGCCCAAGGCGGATATCAAGCAGTTGTTTCAGAATGACGGCTTGATCTAAGCGCCGGCTAGTTCCCAAGCTTTGCGTGGATTTCGTCAAGGTCGATTTCCCCGGTCGGCATTTTGTTCGATGGATCGTGGAAGTCGTATTTGAACAGGTTGAAATCGCGCTTGTAGATTTCATAGACGAGGTGCCGTGACAGGTCGTCGAAATAGTCTTCGACCGGGTGGGCGCGTTTGGGGCCGTGGCCTTCGGATTCATTGAAACGCGGGATGCTCGTCAGGTCGATTGCGTTCGGCGTTTCAATCGCGTCAAGCACGGATTGCATACCGTCGTTGAACTTCTCAGTGTAGAAAATGTTGTCGTAGCGGCCACCATTGGCGATGAAGGTCGCGACGTGGCCCGACATGGCGGACCAGTGAATATCCGGGTCCATCGGGCGGCGGAACCGGATTGTGTCGCGCGCGAAGAGCAGGAAGCGGCGGAAGGATTTGATCTGGTCAAACTCAAAGCCGGTTTCGGGGTCGCCAACCTCAATCCCATATTTCTGGACGAGAAGCGGCACAAGGTTGCCGCGATAGCGTTTGCCGTTGCGCTGAATGCCGCAAATCTTGTCGAAAAACGAACTGAGGATGCGGGTATAAGGATTGCGCACGCAGGTGAACGAATAGGATTTGTGGGCTTTCACATTCTGTTCGATGATCGGTTGGCTGTGTTCCAGCGCCCATTTGTGCAGACCCTTCTGGGCGTCGTGAATGTCGCCGTCAAAAAACTCCCCATGGTCGGAGTAATACATGACCTGACCGATCGTCGAACACGCGCATTTGGGGACGACGCGATACACTACGCTTTCGCTTTGCGTCATCCAGGTGCCGGGAAACCCCATCGTAAACTCGCCTCCGCACTGTCCCAAACCTGCAAATCTGTTGTTGCCGGGCAATGTCTTTCAAAAAAGCAAACAAACCCTGTTTATTCAATCACTCTTCACGTTATCTATGTAGCAGTTCGCTGGCTACCGGAAGTTTTGGTCCCTAATGGCAAAAATTGCATTCATTCTGCTGTGCCACAAAGACCCCGACGCGATCATCAAACAGGCGGAGAGTTTGACGGCCGCTGGCGACTGCATGGCGATCCATTTTGATGCCAACGCCAACCCCAAGGATTACGCGCGTATTCAGGCGGCACTTGGCGACAATCCCAACGTGGTTTTTGCGAAAAAACGTGTGAAATGCGGCTGGGGGGAATGGTCGCTGGTCGAGGCGACCTTGCGCGCGGTTGAAGCAGCGGTCGAGGGGTTTCCCCGCGCGACGCATTTCTACATGCTGTCGGGCGATTGCATGGCGATCAAATCGGCGGAATACGCCCACGATCTGCTGGATGCCGACGATGTCGATTACATCGAATGCTTCGATTTCTTCAAAAGCAACTGGATCAAGACCGGGATGAAGGGCGACCGGCTGATCTATCGTCACTTCTTCAACGAACGGAAGCATAAGGCGCTGTTTTATGGCGCCTATAATCTACAAAAGAAACTCGGTTGGGAGCGCCCGATCCCGGATGACATTCAGGTCATGATCGGCAGTCAATGGTGGTGTCTGCGCCGGCGCACGATTGAATGGGTGCTGGAGTTCACGAAATCCCGCCCCGATGTCATGCGGTTTTTCCGCACGACGTGGATACCGGACGAGACGTTCTTTCAAACCGCCGTGCGCCACCTCGTGCCCGAGGAGGAGATTCGCACCCGCACGCTGACGTTCCTGATGTTCTCGGACTACGGGATGCCGGTCACGTTCTACAACGATCACTACGACCTGCTGCTAAGCCAGGATTTCCTGTTTGCCCGCAAGATCAGCCCCGAGGCGCACGAGTTGAAGGCGCGGCTGGGCGCGCTTTATGCACAGGAGGGCGTGACGTTCGAAATCTCGAACGAGGGGCGCAGTCTCTACAAGTTCCTGACCGGGCGGGGGCGCTATGGTCGCCGGTTCGCACCGCGGTTCTGGGAAACCGAAAGCTCGCTGGGCCGGGAACGCGAATTGCTGGTCGTTGCCTGCAAGAAATGGCACGTCGCCAAGCGGCTGGTCGAAAAGGTGCGGCAAGTGACCAATCTGCCCTCCATCGACTATCTGTTTGATGAGGAGGACACGCCGCTGCCCGACCTTGGCGGCATCCAGACGACGCTGGGCAAACGCACACGGCACCGGCGTGCCCTGATGCGGATGCTGTTTGACTATTACGACACGAACCGCCTGCTGATCTGCCTTGACCCCAGTAATATCGACCTGATGCACGATTTCTACGCGGACCGAAGCACGACCCGGCTGCTTGAGATTGAATGCGACTTCACCGACGATTACCTGATTGGCCACGCAAAGCGGGTCGGGCTGGCAGCGGAACGCACGCCTGATGAAACGATCAACCGACTTTTGCCGACAATCCGCTATGACGTGCTGTTTGAGAGTGAGCGATTGCGTGACGCGAATTTCCCGGATTACCATCGCATCCGGGAATGGGCGTCGGTCGATGAAAACGCTGCTCCGCTGGCGAAGTTTCTGGACCTGCCGCCCGACAAAGCCCGCGACGTTGCCGCGACGGATCATCTATTCGCTGACTAAGGAAGACAGACATGGCCTATACCTACGACGATCAGAACATCTTTGCGAAAATCCTGCGCGGAGAGATTCCGAACGACACGGTTATGGAAACCGACCACACGCTCGCGTTTCGGGACATTGCGCCGCAAGCACCAGAGCATGTGCTGGTGATCCCAAAGGGCGCCTATGTCAGCTATGACCATTTCGCAAGCGAGGCGAGCGATGCCGAGATCGCGGATTACACCCGCACCATTGGTGCGATCTGCAAGCAGTTGGGCGTCGATCTGGGTGGCGACGGCATGGGTTACCGCCTGATTTCAAACGCGGGCACTGCGGGCGTTCAGGATGTGCCGCATCTACATGTCCATATCCTGTCGGGACGTCCGCTTGGGCCAATGCTGATGCGGGCGTAGCGTTAGGCGCTGCGGGATGAGGTGAGGGCGAGGAATGCGTCCTCAAGGTCCGGTTCCTCGGTGCGGATGTCCCGAATGCCAAGGCCCGCGGCGCTTGCGGCCTGAAGTACGGTATCTGCTGTCATCTCTGACGTGCGATAGCTGAAGGCAAGCATTCCCCCGGCGCGAGGCTCCATCGTGACACCATCCGGCAGGCTAACCTTGGCCTTCGGGTTTTCCGGCGTAATCAGCAGGGTTTTCTGATCCATCCGGCCAACGAGGGCAGAGGTCTTATCCTGCACCACGACTTCGCCATGGTTGATGATGGCGATTTCGTCGCACATCTCCTCCGCCTCTTCCAGATAATGCGTTGTCAGGATGATAGTCATGCCCTGATCGTTCAGTTTGCGCACGTTCTGCCACAGCATCTGGCGCAGTTCGATATCGACGCCTGCGGTCGGTTCATCCAGCACCAGAACTTGCGGATGATGCACCAAAGCCTTGCCCAGCAACAACCGGCGTCGCATCCCGCCGGACAGGTTGCGGGCATAGGCTTCGGCCTGATCGGTCAAGCCGACGAGGGCGAGGATTTCGTCGCTTTTGCGCTGGGATTTCGGCACGCCATAGAGGCCCGCCTGCACTTCAAGCGCGGCGCGAGGCGAAAAGAACGGGTCCATGTTCAGTTCCTGCGGCATCACCCCGATGGCAGCGCGGGATTGGCGGGGATTCACGTCTTGGTCAAAGCCCCAGATCCGCACCGCGCCCGAGGTTTTCAGCACCAACCCGGCAAGGATGTTGATCAGCGTCGATTTACCTGCACCATTCGGCCCCAGCAACCCGAAGATCGACCCCTCCGGAATCGCCAGATCGACCCCCTTCAGCGCCTGTTTCGGCGGCTGGTTGCCGCTGGCGGCGTAGGTTTTCACCAAGCCTTCGATCTCGATCGCATTTGCGGTCATTCAGGTGCCCCTTCCGGCTTGCCCGTGCTGCGCGGGCTGCTATCATGCCCCCGATTTACGACGCGCGACTGCGCAGGACAACCAGATCGGACGCCCCATGACACCAGACGCCCCCGAAACCGAGATTGTCGATACCTACCGTGTGGCCTGTGACGGCAGCGGCGAAGCGCTGGGGCATCCCCGCGTCTGGTTGATGATCCCGCTGGACAAGGGCTGGGTCGAATGTGGCTATTGCGACAAACGGTTCGTTCACAAGGACCACGCGGACGCCGCAACATAAGCGCTGCGCAATGCGCCCCGGCGCGATCGGGCGCAGGCGCGCCTGATGGATGACGGGGGGATTACTATGCAATTCGGAAAAGGGTGCCATCTGCACCTGATCGACGGGTCGGCCTTTATTTTCAGGGCATACCACGCGCTGCCGCCGCTGACGCGCAAATCCGATGGCTTGCCGATTGGCGCGGTTGCGGGATTTTGCAACATGCTGTTCAAGTTCGTTGAGGACGCGAAGGGCGATGACGCGCCGACCCATGTCGCAGTGATCTTTGACCATTCGGGCAAGACCTTCCGCAACGATCTTTATGATAAATACAAGGCGAACCGCCCCCCGGCGCCCGAAGACCTGAAACCACAGTTCCCGCTGACCCGCGACGCGACCCGCGCGTTCAATATCCCCTGCATCGAGATTGAGAACTTTGAGGCTGACGACATCATCGCAACCCTCGCCCGGCAGGCGCGGGAGGCCGGCGGGCGTGTGTCGATCATCAGTTCTGACAAAGACCTGATGCAACTGGTCGGCGGCGGGGTCGAAATGATCGACCCGATGAAGGTGAAAAGAATTGACTCCGAGGGTGTTGAGGAGAAGTTCGGCGTCGGGCCAGAACGCGTGGTTGATGTGCAGGCGCTTGCTGGCGATAGCGTCGATAACGTGCCGGGCGCGCCGGGGATCGGGATCAAGACGGCGGCGCTGCTGATAAACGAATACGGCGATCTTGAAACGCTATTGGAGCGGGCGGAAGAGATCAAACAACCGAAGCGCCGACAAGCCCTAATCGACAATGCCGATCTTATTCGCATTTCAAAACAATTGGTTAAGCTGGATCAGGGTATGGAGCTTGACTTCACCCTCGACGATCTGGAGGCGCGAGAGGCTGAGGCGGACACGCTGCTGGGTTTCCTGGCAGAGATGGAGCTTCGCACGCTGTCCAAGCGCGTCGCCGACCAGATGGGGGTTGAGGCGCCGACGATCTCTGACGCGCCCGCCGCCGCCGATGTGGCGATGCCGGACGCCGTGCCGTTCGACGCGGATGCCTATGAATGGGTCAAGGACCGCGCCGCGCTCGACGCGTGGATCGACCGTATTTACGCGCGCGGCTACGTCGCGGTTGATACTGAAACGACCGGGCTGAACGAAATGCGCGCTGGCCTTGTCGGGATTTCCCTGTCGGTTGAACCGGGCGAAGCCTGCTACATCCCCCTGACCCATCTGGCAGAGGCGGGGGATGACCTGTTCGCCTCGGATAAACTGGCTGACGGGCAGATGGATTTCGACGAAGCGCTGGCCGCGCTGAAGCCGATGCTGGAAGATGCGTCGATCCTGAAAATCGGCCAGAACATGAAATACGACGCCAAGATTTTCGCACGCCACGGCATCACCGTCGCACCAATTGATGACACGATGCTGATGTCCTACGCGATGCATGCCGGGCTGCATAATCACGGCATGGATTTGCTGAGCGAGCGGTATCTGGAACACACGCCGATCCCGATCAAACCCCTGCTGGGCAGCGGCAAGTCCGCGATCACCTTCGATAAGGTCAAAGTCGATGACGCGGTGAAATACGCCGCCGAAGATGCCGACATCACGCTGCGCCTGTGGCAAACGCTGAAACCGCAAATGCATCAAAAGCAGGTCACGACGGTCTACGAAACGCTGGAACGCCCGCTGGTGCCGGTGCTGGCGCGGATGGAGATGGCGGGAATCAAGGTCGACCGCGATACGCTATCGCGCATGTCAAACGCGTTTTCGCAAAAGATGGCGGGGCTGGAGGCGGAGATTCATGAACTCGCCGGAGAGACGTTCAATGTCGGCTCTCCCAAGCAGCTTGGTGAAATCCTTTATGACAAGATGGGGATTGAAGGTGGAAAGAAAGGGAAAACAGGGGCTTACTCGACCGGTGCGGATGTTTTGGAAGACCTTGCGACCGAACACGAACTGCCCGCGCGCGTGCTTGATTGGCGGCAGTTGAGCAAGCTGAAATCGACCTATACGGATGCCTTGCAGGAGCATATCCACCCGGATACCGGACGGGTGCATACCTCATACTCCATCGCGGGGGCGAGCACGGGGCGGCTGGCCTCAACCGATCCGAACTTGCAGAATATTCCGGTCAGAACCGAAGAGGGCCGGCGGATAAGAGAGGCGTTCGTCGCTGAAGATGGCAAGGTGCTTGTCAGTCTCGACTACAGTCAGATCGAACTGCGCATCCTTGCCCATATCGCCGGGATCGACGCGCTGAAGCAGGCATTCAAGGACGGGCAGGACATCCACGCCATGACCGCGTCCGAGATGTTTGACGTTCCGATGGAGGACATGACGCCGGAAATCCGACGGCAGGCGAAAGCGATCAATTTCGGGGTGATCTACGGCATCTCGGGCTTTGGCCTTGCGCGGAATTTGCGGATACCGAGAAAAGACGCGCAGGACTTCATCGACCGGTATTTTGAACGGTTCCCCGGCATCCGCGCCTATATGGACGACACGGTGAAATTCGCCAAGGAAAACGGATATGTCCAGACGCTGTTCGGGCGCAAGATCAATACGCCTGAGATTAATGCGAAGGGGCCACATGCGGGCTTCTCAAAGCGGGCGGCGATCAATGCGCCGATCCAAGGGACCGCAGCGGATGTGATCCGGCGGGCGATGATCCGAATGGACGACGCGATTGCCGATCTGCCCGCGAAAATGCTGCTTCAGGTTCATGATGAGTTGATCTTTGAGGTTGAGGAAGGCGCCGTCGATCAAACGATCGAACGGGCGCGGGACATCATGGAAGGGGCCGCGATGCCCGCCGTCAAGATCGACGTGCCGCTGGTCGTCGACGCGGGGCAGGGGGCGAACTGGGCTGAGGCGCACTAGGAATGCCGCACGATCACCGCTATCACGTCGATCCATCAGCCGCCTAGTGCCGGTGCTTTTCCTGCGCGTAGAAATCCGACAGAAGCTTTCCACGTTCCGGTCGGAAGCGGGTGAGGGTTTCCATCCGTTTGATCCGATCAATGCGGAACATACGGAAATCATTGCGTAATTCGCACCATCCAACCAGCGTCCAGACCTTACCCCAGAACCATAGACCCAACGGGCGCACGTTGCGTTCGGTCGGGGTGCCATCGGCATCGGCGTAGGACAGGCGCAGGCGATTATGTGCCTCGGTCGCCGCATCAAGCGCGTCGATGCGCCAGCGAAGTTCGTCGTTCATTTCGGGCATCGACATGGCGTGAACGGGCACGGCGGCGGCACGGTCGCGGGCCTCTTCCGGCAGGACGGCGTCGATCTTGACCAAGGCCTCTTGCGCGGCTTCGGCCATCGCGGCACCGCCCCACGCACGGATCAAGCGTGCGCCGGCGACCAGCGCCGTGATTTCGGCCGTCGTAAACATCAGCGGCGGCAGGTCATAGCCCGCGCGCATCAGGTAGCCGACCCCGGCCTCTCCATCTATCGGGACGCCGGAGCCGATTAGGTCTGCAATATCGCGGTAGATCGTGCGCTCGGACACTTCAAGCTTGTCCGAAAGCGTTTTCGCCGTCGTCAACCGACCGCCCCTCAGCAGTTGAACGATCTGGAAAAGGCGGTCGGCCCTGCGCATGGTCAGGCGGCCTCGAACATTCCGATGGAATTGCCGTCGGGATCGGTGCCGTAGGTAAATCGGCCGAAGGGAATCTTTACGGGGTCGTCGGCCGTTACATCGCCTCCGGCGTCGCGAAAGCGCGCGACGGTCGCCTCGAGCGTATCCGGGACCGCTAGGTGCACGGTCGGGCCGGTTCCGCTGGGTGCGGGCTTGCCCGGATAAAGGTGGCCGCCGATACCGGTCGCAAAGTCGGCTGTTGGCAGCATTGCAATCGGATTGGGGCCGGTGTCGTCGATGCTGAGGTCGTATTGAAAGACCGTGCCGTAGAATTTCATGGCTTTGTTCAGGTCCGAAACGGGGATTTCGGCCCAGACAAGGGCGTGTTGCGGTTTGAAGGTCATCGGCGTGTTCCTTTGTTGTTGATGGAACAGCTATCGCACAGTGCTCCTGACAGCATTGTGTCAGGAGAGTTCAGGAATTTTCGGAAGCCATGTCAGGCCGTCTTCGGTGCGCCCTTTCGGGTGATACTCAGCACTGACAAAGCCGCCGTAGCCGTCAGCGTCGAGTTGGGCGAAGAGTGTAGGGTAGTCGAGGTCGCCGCCAATCGGTTCGTGCCGATCCGGCACCCCGGCGATCTGGATGTGGGCGGTGTGGGGCTTCATCCGTTGCCAGAGGGCAGGGGCGTCGCCGGTCATATTGTGGGCATGGAACATATCGAGCTGGAGTGACAGATTCGGACGATTGACGTCAGAGATGATTTCTGCAGCAAGGTCAAAGTCGTCGAGGAAATAGCCCGCCACGGTCTGTGGGCTGATCGGTTCAATCGCAAATTGCTGATCCGGCGCGTGATCGCACGCATGGCGCAGGTTGTCGGTGAAAATCTTGCGAGCTTCGGGGTCGGACGCCAGCCCCGCCATGATGTGAACGAAGCGCGGGCGCAGGACATCTGCGATGGCGAGCGTTTGTGAGAAGTCGCGGTGAAACTCGGTTCGCGACCGGGCCGCACTGCCCCATGTATCGCCCGCAGGGGTGTTGATGAGGGCCAGCGGGATGCCAGCCGCGTCGAGGGTGCGGCGGAGCGTGGCAGCTTCGTCAAGATCCGGCCAGAGGATTTCAACCGCATCAAACCCCGCGTCGCGGGCGGCGGCGATCCGGTCGACCAACGGGTATTCTGTGAACAGTAGAGTCAGGTTCGCGCAGAAACGGGGCATCCTTACGGCAATTCCGCCGAGGGGATGATCGGAAAGAACGTGCCGGAGGACCAAAGGCCGAACCAGCATTCGCCGTCGTGATCCTCATGACTGCCTATATCGACGAGGCGGTAGAAGCTTTTGCGGTCAATCAACGCTTCAAGGTTGGCGCGGATCAGGATGTAGGGGGATGGCTCGCCCGTTTCGGGGTCGCGCACGACGCGGATCGGGTGGTCGGGGCCAGCGGTCGCTGTGTCGTCCACATGGGTCGTGAAGGTCAGGGTTTGATCGCGACCTTCGCCGGACACCTCAAAATCCACCGCGACAAAGGGGGCGTCATCGACGGTGATGCCGACCTTTTCGACCGGAGTGACGAGGAAATAGTCGTCGCCGTCCTTGCGCAGGATGGAGGAGAACAGCTTTACTAGCTCCTTCCGCCCCATTGGGGTGCCAAGATACCACCACGTCCCGTCCCGTGCGATCCGCATATCAAGGTCGCCGCAAAAGGGCGGATTCCACAAATGCACCGGGGGCGGCCCTTTTTTGCCGGCCTGTTTCGCAGCAGATGCGAGCGTATCCGCCGATGGGCTGTCAGGTTTTTGATTACTCATGGTTTTGTCATTTGTTCTTCGCGGCCATTCGTCCTTTAATGCAAGCATAATCATGCAAAGGGAATCTTGCCATGCCCGAGACTGAAAATGCCCCGGAAAACCTCGTCGCCGATATTGAGGCGTTGGAGGAGAAACTGGCCGCGGCCAAGGCCAGTATCACCGGGCGGTTTATCGGGCAGGAGCGGGTCGTTGATCTTGCCCTGTCAGCGCTGCTGTGCGGCGGGCACGGGTTGCTGATCGGCCTGCCGGGCTTGGGTAAAACGCTGCTGGTAGATACGCTGGCGACGGTGATGGGCCTCAAGGGCAACCGCATCCAGTTCACGCCGGACCTTATGCCAGCGGATATTCTGGGGTCGGAAGTGCTTGATAAGAAGCCGGGGGGGGAGCGGGCGTTCCGCTTTATCGAAGGGCCGGTATTCTGCCAACTTTTGATGGCGGATGAGATCAACCGGGCGTCGCCCCGGACGCAATCGGCGCTGTTGCAGGCGATGCAGGAGAAGGAAGTCACCATAGCGGGCGAACACCGTCCGCTTGGCGAACCGTTCCACGTGCTCGCCACGCAAAACCCGATTGAGCAGGAAGGCACCTATCCGTTGCCCGAAGCGCAGCTAGATCGGTTCCTTGTGCAGATCGACGTGGATTACCCAACGCGTGAGGTAGAGCATGACATCCTGCTGGCGACCACCGGGGTTGAAACCGGGGCGTCGATGCAGGTGTTCACCGATAAGGAATTGCTGGCCGCCCAGACCCTGCTGCGGCGAATGCCGGTGGGTGAACGTGTGGTTGAGATGATCCTTGACCTCGTCCGCGCCTTCCGGCCTGAGGAGGAGAGTGCGCCGGACGCCGTGAAAGCGTCGGTCGCGTGGGGGCCGGGACCAAGGGCGGCGCAGGCGTTGATGCTGACTGTGCGGGCGGCGGCGCTGCTTGAAGGACGGCTTGCGCCTTCGGTCGAGGATGTCATCGCGATGGCCCGCCCGGTTCTGTCGCACCGCATGGCGCTAAGCTTTGCTGCGCGGGCACGGGGCGAGGAGCTTGGCGCGCTGATCGACCGCATCACGGAACAGGTGACGCGGATTGAGGACGCCGCGTGACAACAGCCCGGCACCTCAGACGCGGTGCGGCGGAACTCGCCGCGCCCTTCCCGCCGCTGCTGGCGGAGGCGGAGCGTTTGGCGGCCACCGTCCTGATGGGCGAACATGGCCGCCGCCGATCCGGCATGGGGGATGAGTTCTGGCAGTATCGCCCCGCCGTTGAAGGGGATGAGGCGCGGTTGATCGACTGGCGCAGGTCCGCGAAATCCGATGTTCATTTCATCCGCCAACGCGAATGGCAGGCAGCGCAAAGCGTGCTGATCTGGGCGGACCGGGCGGCATCGATGGGGTTCACCTCGGACAAGGAAATCCCGGCGAAGGGCGCGCGGGCGAATATCCTGACGCTCGCCCTGTCGATCCTTCTGGTGCGGGCCGGCGAACGCGTCGGCATGGCCAATAGCGTTACCCCGCCTCGGTCGGGGGAGCCGCAATTGTTGCGTATGGCGCAGGAACTGACGACGGAAGTGGTCGATGGCGACTACGGGGCACCGCAACTGACCGGGCTGCGGCCCAACGTGCGGGCCGTGTTCCTGTCGGATTTCATGGGCGACATCGCCCCGATTGAGGCCGCGTTGACCAAAGCGGCGGATCGCGGAGTGCGCGGCGCGTTGCTGCAAATCCTCGACCCTGTAGAGGAGGCCTTTCCGTTCAACGGCCGCACCATTTTTGAAAGCATGTCCGGTGCTTTGAAGCATGAAACTTTGAAAGCGGGCGATTTGCGGGACCGATACCTTGACCGTCTGGCGGCGCGGAAGGATGCGCTGTCGACGCTCGCCCGCGCGACCGGGTGGCAATATCATGTGCACCATACCGATCAGCCGGGATCGGCGGCGCTGCTGTGGCTTTACACAGCGTTGGAGCGTGGCCGCTGATGACGTGGACGGTTCCCTTCCTCGGCCCTGTGGGGTTTGTGACTCCGTTGCTTTTATGGGCGCTGGTGATCTTGCCGATCCTGTGGTTGCTGTTGCGGGCCGTGCCGCCCGCGCCGATCAGGCGGCTGTTTCCGGGAGTGATCCTGCTGCTTGGTCTGACCGATGACGACAGCCAAAGCGACAAGACCCCGTGGTGGCTGCTGCTGCTGCGGATGCTGGCGATTGCTGCGGTGATTGTCGGCTTTGCTGGCCCGGTTTTGAACCCGCAGGACGAAACCGAAGGCTCCGGCCCGCTGATGGTGGTGCTGGACGGCACATGGGCCGATGCCGCGGATTGGGAGGCGCGGATCGACCGCGTCGACGGTGTGCTGTCCGAGGCGAGCCGCGCAGGGCGCACGGCGGCGGTGACTGTCCTGACTTCACCCGATGCGGGCGGGCCCGCGTTTCAGTCGGCGGATGTCTGGGTCGGGCGGTTGGCCGGGTTGCAGCCTGCGCCGCATGAACCGGACGCCGAGGTTGTGGGACAATGGATCGACACACTGGGCGACGCTGAGTTCGATACGCTCTGGCTGTCGGATGGGTTGGATCGCGACAGCCGCGATGTGGTGCTGGATGCGCTGGAACAGCGCGGTTCGGTCACGATTGTTGAAAGCGGGCGACCGATCTACGGCATCCGCCCGGCGCGGTTCTCAGATGGGCTGGTGCGGATCGAGGCGACGCGCATCGGGGCCACGACTGCGGCAGATGTCGGCGTGTCGGCCATCGGGCTGGACCCGGCGGGGCAGGAACGGCAACTTGCCCGTGGCACGCTTTCGTTCGGGCCGGGGCGGACCGAAGCCGAGTTACCGCTGAACATGCCGCCGGAACTGCGCAACCGCGTCAACCGCTTTGCGCTGGTCGGGCAAGCCTCTGCGGGGGCGGTAAGCCTCACGGATGATGGCTTGCGGCGGCGGGAAATCGCGCTGATCGCCGGGCGCGGGCAACGAGAGGGGCTTGAGCTTCTGTCGCCGCTCCACTTCCTTGAAAAAGCGCTGGAGCCGACGGCAGACCTGATCGACGGGGCGCTTGCCGACATATTGCTCGCCAATCCAGACGTGATCGTGCTGGCTGATGTCGCGACGATGACCGACACGGAAACCCGCGATATTGCCGAGTGGGTGGCGAATGGCGGGATGCTGCTGCGCTTTGCCGGGCCGCAACTGGCCGCAAGCGATGTCAGTCGCGATGTGGAAGATATACTGATGCCCGTGCGCCTGCGTCGTGGTGGGCGTAGCGTCGGCGGTGCGATGAGCTGGGGCGAGCCGAAGGAATTGCTGCCCTTCGCCGAGGATTCCCCCTTCTATGGCTTGACCGTGCCGGATGAGGTTGTCGTGTCGAGCCAGGTCGTCGCACAGCCCGACCCCGAACTGGCGAACCGGTCAATCGCCGCGTTGGCCGATGGCACGCCGCTTGTCACGCGCAAGCGGTTGGGGGACGGGCAGGTCGTTCTGTTCCACGTCACGGCGAATGCGGATTGGTCGACGCTGCCGATCTCTGGCTTGTTTGTTGAGATGTTGGAGCGGCTCGCAGTCTCTACCCGCCAAACCGCGCTGTCACCCGAAGACATGGAGGGCACGACATGGGTGCCGACGCGGGTGATCGACGCGTTTGGTGAGCTGGCAGAGGTCGGCGGGCTTGCCGGGGTGGCCGGCGAACGACTGGCCGCAGGCGTGCCGGGGCCGGGGATGCCGCCGGGCCTCTACGCCGGGGGGGAGCAAAGCATCGCGGTCAACGTCATCGATGCGGATACCGCGCTAAGCGCCGCAAGTTGGCCCGCGCGGTTGCGCGTCGAGGGGCTGACGATGGCGCGGGAAACGCCGCTGAAGGGGGCGTTCCTGTTGGCGGCTTTGGGGTTCCTGTTGATTGACGTCTTCGCCTCGCTTTGGTTGACGGGGCGCTTTACCGGGCCACGGACGGCAACAGCGGCAAGCGTCGTGATTGCCCTGATGTTCGCCATGCCGCAGGGGGCCGATGCGCAGACCGACGATGAATTCGCCATCGCGGCCACGTCTGAGGTTGTTTTGGGCCATGTCATCACCGGCGACCCGGAAGTTGACCGCATCGCCAATGCTGGCCTGCGGGGGCTGGGCCAAACCCTGATCCAGCGCACCTCGATAGAACCGGCAGAACCGATGCCGATTGATCTGGAAACCGATGAGCTTTCGTTCTTTCCGCTGCTTTACTGGCCGATCACCCGCGATCAGCCCCTGCCAAGCGATGAGGCATACGCAAAGCTCAACCGGTTCCTGCGCAACGGTGGGATGATCCTGTTTGATACCCGCGACGCGGGGCTCGGCTCTGCCGCATCGAATGGTGAGGTGCTGCAACGGCTGGCGCGCCCTCTTGATATTCCGCCGCTTGAGCGGGTGCCGTCAGACCACGTCCTGACCCGCACCTTCTATCTGCTTCAGGATTTTCCCGGCCGCTACAAAAGCCGCGATGTCTGGGTCGAAGCCGCCCCACCCAACGCGGAGCAGGTCGAGGGGATGCCGTTCCGCAACCTCAATGACGGGGTGACGCCTGTGGTGATTGGCGGCAATGACTGGGCGTCGGCTTGGGCGATTGATGCCAACGGAAGCCGTATGTTCCCCGTCGGGCGCGGCTATGCCGGGGAACGGCAGCGCGAAATTTCGCTGCGCTTCGGCGTGAACCTTTTGATGCACGTGCTGACGGGCAATTACAAATCTGATCAGGTGCATGTGCCGGCCCTGCTTGATCGGTTGGGGCAATAGCATGGCAAGCCAAGTCCTACTTGACCCGCTTCTGCCGCTGTCCGTGCTGTATGTGCTGTGCGCCCTAGCGCTCGCCATCGTCTGCTACGGCGCGTGGCGCGGGTTGACCGGCTGGTGGATCAGGGGTGCGGCGGCGGTTGTCCTGCTCGGTGCGTTGTTCAACCCGTCGATCCAGCAGGAAGAGCGCGACCCCCTCACCGATATCGTGCTGCTTGTCGTCGATGAAACCGCGAGCCAGCAGATCGGTGGACGCGAAGTGCAGACCGAAGAGGCGCTGGCCGCGATGCAGGCCAATATCGACGCGCGATCGAATACCGAGGCGCGTGTCGTGACGGTGCGCGATGCTGCGGATGATCGCGGCACGCTACTGATGGGCGCGCTATCCGCCGCGCTTGCGGATATTCCGCGGGATCGGTTGGCGGGTGTCATTGTCCTGAGTGACGGACAGATCCACGACGCGGAATTCGCGCCGAACCTGCCCGCGCCGTTGCATACCCTGCTGACCGGACGGGCGCAGGACTGGGATCGTCGGCTGGTGGTCGAAAATGCCCCCGCCTTCGCAATTATCGGGGAACCCGTGACACTGACGGTTCGGATCGACGATCTGGGCGCTGCGCCCGAGGATAACGCAGTTGCGGCGATGCAAATCTCTGTCGACGGGGCACCGCCGCAGACGGTGAATGTGCCGGTCGGGCAGCCGATGGAATTGCCCCTGACCCTGCCGCATGGCGGGATGAACACGCTGCAGTTCACGACCGCCGAGATGGACGGAGAGCTGACCGACCGCAACAATGCCGCCGTGGTGCAAATCAACGGCGTCCGCGACCGGCTGCGCGTGCTGCTCGTGTCAGGGGAGCCGCATCCCGGTGAACGCACGTGGCGCAATCTGCTGAAATCCGACAGCGCGGTTGACCTTGTGCATTTCACCATCCTGCGCCCGCCGGAAAAGAACGATGGTGTGCCGGTCAACGAATTGTCCCTGATCGCCTTCCCGACGCGAGAGCTGTTCTTGGACAAGATCGATGAATTCGATCTGATTATCTTTGACCGCTACAAGCTGCGCGGCCTTCTGCCGGGCATCTACCTTGAAAACGTGCGCGATTACGTTGACGGGGGTGGTGCAGTCTTGCTGGCGACGGGGCCGGATTTCGCCTCTGCCGACAGCCTCGCCCACTCGGCATTGGCCGAGATTTTGCCCGCGCGACCCACGGCGCGGGTGATCGAAAGCCCGTTCAAGCCGCGGCTGTCCGAGGTCGGCAATCGGCATCCGGTAACAGAAGGGCTCGAGGAATTCGCGCCTGTGGCCGAGGAGGAAGACGGCGCGCCCGGCTGGGGCCGCTGGTTCCGCATGGCAGAGCTGCGCGCAGCAGAACGTGGGCAGGTCGTGATGACGGGCATCGACGATCTGCCGCTGCTTGTGCTGGATCGGGTCGGCGAGGGGCGGATCGCGCTGCTTGGCTCTGACCACAGCTGGCTTTGGACGAGGGGGTTTGAAGGGGGCGGGCCGCAGCTTGAATTGCTGCGGCGGCTCGCGCACTGGATGATGAAAGAACCGGAGCTTGAGGAAGAAGCGCTGTGGGCCGAAGCGCGTGGCCAGACGATGACGATCATCCGCCGCACCCTTGGCGAAGAGGTCGCGGATGTCGAAGTGACGACGCCCAGCGGCGAGGTGCTGACCGTGCCGATGGAGCAGGTCGCGCCGGGCCGGTATGAGGCGACGCTCGCCGGGCCGGATATCGGGCTATATCGCCTTAGCGATGGGGCGGAAGAAGCGGTCGTCGCGCTCGGCCCCTCATCACCCCGAGAGTTTATCAACACCATTGCCACAGGCAATCTTATCGGCCCCGCAGTCGAAGCCGGGCGCGGTGGCGTGGTGCCCATCGAAGACGGCGTGCCTAACCTGCGCGACGTGCGCGCCGGACGCCCTGCCGCCGGGCGCGGCTGGATCGGACTATTGCCCCGGCAGGCATATGTGACGACCGATGTGTCGATCCGCCCCTTCCTGCCTGCGTGGGTCTACGTGCTGCTGGCCGCGGGCCTGTCCGTCCTTGCGTGGCTGCGCGAAGGGCGAAGCTGACAGCTATTCGGGCAGAGTAAACTCCGTTCGATCCTCTGCCCAACCCTCGGGTTTGGTCCGGGCGCGGATATAGACGGTTTCGGTGCCCTCGGGGATCGTGACACCACTGAGTGAGCGGGTGAAGGGTTGTTCCTCAACGTGCGGATGATGAAGGACGCGGGTGCCAAGATCTGTGCCGTCTTCCGCCTCAACCCGCCAGCCATCGGCGTAGTCGTCCCATCCGGTATCGGCATGGCTGAGGGTCACGTTGAACCGCCATTCGTCGCCGGAGCGGTTGGCCTCAACCCGTTCAACAACCGGGGCGTCGGCAAGGGTCGTGGTGGCGAGCACCGTGAAAACGGCAGAAAGACGGGTGATCATGTCAAAGGCTCCTGTGACGGGGTGAGCAGGACGGTGCGGGATTGCGACGCAAATTCCCGCCGCCAGATAACGACGAGGGTCAGCAATACCGCCCCAACAAGCGGCGCGGCCCCCAGAAGCCATGCGAGTGCGGCGAGGGCGAAGTAGATCGACCGCATTCCGCGCGTGAAGCTGCGGGAGGCGGTGATGTTCAACTCTGCCGCTTGCTGGGCACGGGATTGCGCGCCGGGATGGGCGACATCGTTGGGAACAGAGGCCATAACCACAGCGCAATAGCCGAACAACCGGTGCGCCCAGACGAATTTGAGGAAGGCGTTTGCGACGAACAGCAGTATGACGATCAGCTTGATTTCCCAAACAACCGCCGGGCCGGTTTCTAACGTCAGATCGCGCGCGACCCCCAGCAGGCGTTCGGTATTGCCCAGCAGCGCCAGACCACCACCGATTGAGATCATGCAGGCCGAGGCGAAAAAGGTTGTGCCTTCGCGCATCGTAGCAAGGATATTGCTGTCAAAAATGCGGGGATCGCGGGTGACGAACTGCACAAACCACTCCCGCCGATAACGGGCCATCAGCGCGGTGACAGAGGGTTTGTGCGCGCTCGGATTTTCGATGATCCAGCCGATCACGGCCCAGCCCACGACAAGGATCGCAAGCGCCGCTGCGTCGGTGAAGCCGAAATGCTGTAATCGGTCGAGGATTTCCATGCGGCGACCTTATCCAGTTGGGATTTTACTTGCCAGATGGAAAAATTGGTTATATTAGTTTACCAATTATAACAGGAGAGCGCCGATGGAGATGCCAGCCCCCGACCAATCGATCCTGTCCCGCAAGGCGCAGATCGTGGCGAAGTTGCGCTCTGTTCTGCCTGCTGACGCGGTGATCGATGCGGAAGAAGAGGTGCGCGTTTACGAATGCGATGCCCTGACCGCCTATAAATGCCCGCCGCTTTGTGCCGTTCTGCCTGCGGATACTGAAGAAGTCTCCGCCGTTCTGAAACTGTGTTCGCAAGAAGGCGTGCCGGTCGTGCCGCGCGGGTCTGGCACATCGCTTGCCGGTGGGGCGCTGCCGACCGAGGATTGTGTGATCCTTGGCGTTGCGCGGCTGAACGAGGTTCTGGAAACCGACTATCCAAACCGGATCATCCGGGTGCAAAGCGGGCGCACGAACCTTAGCGTCACCGGCGCGGTGGAGGAGGACGGGTTCTTCTACGCCCCCGATCCGTCAAGCCAGCTTGCCTGCGCGATTGCCGGGAATATCGCAATGAACTCCGGCGGTGCGCATTGTCTGAAATACGGCGTGACGACCAACAACCTGCTGGGTGTCACGATGGTGATGATGGATGGTGAAGTGGTTGAGATTGGCGGCGGGCATCTGGACGCCGGCGGGCTTGATATACTTGGCCTGATCTGTGGCTCTGAAGGGCAGCTTGGCGTCGTGACAGAGGCGACGCTGCGCATCCTGTCCAAACCCGAAGGCGCGCGGCCCGTTCTGATGGGCTTTGACAGCAACGAAGTTGCGGGCGCCTGCGTTAGCGACATCATTAAGGCCGGTGTTCTGCCGGTCGCCATCGAATTCATGGACCGGATGCTGATTGGCGTGTGCGAGGAGTTCGCCGGGGCCGGATACCCGGATTGCGAGGCGCTGCTGATCGTCGAGGTCGAAGGCAGCCCGGAAGAGATTGATTTTCAACTGGAAAAGATCAAGGCAATCGCAAAACGCCACAACCCGGTAGAACTGCGCGAAGCCGAAAGCCCGGACGAGGCTGCCCGCATCTGGGCCGGTCGCAAGGCCGCATTCAGCGCGATTGGGCGGGTGTCGGATTATATGTGCCTCGACGGGACGATCCCGGTGTCGAACCTGCCTTACGTCTTGCGCCGGATCGGAGAGCTTTCCAAGCAATACGGTCTGCGGGTTGGAAACGTGTTCCACGCGGGCGACGGCAACATGCACCCGCTGATCCTTTATGATGCCAACAAACCCGGCGATCTGGAAACCTGTGAGTCGATGGGCGCGGACATTCTGCGTTTGTGCGTCGAGGCGGGGGGCTGTCTGACCGGAGAACACGGCGTCGGCGTCGAAAAGCGCGATCTGATGTATGACCAGTTCAGCGCGGATGACATTGAGTTGCAACTCAAGGTGAAAGACGTTTTCGATCCGGGCTGGTTGCTGAACCCGGCAAAGGTGTTTCCGTTGAAGGCATCAGAAGGACGGCGGGTCGCGTGAAGGCGGAGTGGGTCAGGGGGCCTTCTGCCCCCTCTTGCCACAGGCGGCAATTCACCCCCGAGGATATTTTCAGAAAGATGAAACGAGGGTCATATGCGACCGGAGAGTGAAACGGAACTGGCCGAAGCTGTGCGGAGTGCGAATGGCCCCCTGCGCTTGCAGGGTGGCGGCACGCGCCCGATCGGAAACCCGGTTTCGGGGGAGGTTTTGGAGTTGTCCGGGTTGTCCGGCATCACGCTTTATGAGCCGGGTGCACTGACGATGGTGGCGCAGGCGGGCACGTCGCTTGCTGAGGTTCAGGCGGCGTTGGCGGCGGAAGGCCAACGGCTGGCGTTTGAGCCGATGGACCATCGTGGATTGCTCGGGACTACCGGTGAGCCGACGATTGGCGGTGTCGTCGCCGCGAATATATCGGGGCCGCGCCGGGTGCAGGTCGGCGCGTGCCGGGACTTCTTGTTGGGGGTGCGGTTTGTCGATGGTAGCGGCACGGTCATCAAGAACGGTGGCCGGGTGATGAAGAACGTCACGGGCTACGATCTGGTGAAGCTGCTTTGCGGTTCATACGGCACGCTCGGCGCGTTGAGCGAGGTGTCGTTCAAGGTGTTGCCGAAGGTCGAGGTTGCGGGATGTCTGAAACTGGCCGGATTGACCGTGGCGGAGGCGGTTGCCGCGCTGTCGCGGGCGCTCGGCTCACCCTATGAGGTGTCGGGCGCGGCCCATGCCCCCGCCGGGCCTGATGGGGAGGCGGTGACGCTGATCCGGCTTGAGGGGTTTGCGGATTCGGTTGCTTATCGTGGTGGTAAGCTGCGGGAATCGCTGACGGGGTTTGGCGATACCGAGCTTGACCTCGATACAGGGCGGGTTGAGGCGCTTTGGCGCTGGGTTGGTGATGTTGAGGCGTTTCACTTGGGGCAGGGCGATGTTTGGCGCATATCGGTGAAACCCTCGGACGGGTCGGAGGTTGTGTCGCGCCTGCCCGACGCCGGAATCGTGATGGATTGGGGCGGCGGGCTGATATGGGCGGAGGTTGCGGCAGGAACCGACATTCGCGCAAAGCTTCGCGGGGTTCCGGGTCACGCGACTTTGATCCGGGCGGATGATGAGATGCGAACAAAGCTTGGCGCATTTCAGCCGGAGGCCGCACCGCTTGCGAAGATCAGCGCGGGCCTGCGGGCGAAGTTCGACCCGCGGGGGATACTGAACCCCGGCCTGATGGCCCCGGTCGAAGGGGTTTCGGCATGAGTGGTTTTGACCGGGCACCGACAGGCCCCATAGAAAACAATCTGGGGCGCTGACATGCAAACTCACTTCACCGAAGAGCAGTTGAAAGACCCCGGCCTGAACCGCGCAAACGAAATTCTGCGGAGCTGCGTTCATTGTGGGTTTTGCACCGCGACCTGCCCGACTTATCAGGTGCTGGGGGATGAACTCGACTCCCCGCGCGGGCGCATTTATCTGATTAAGGATATGCTGGAGAAGGGCCGCCCGGCAGATGCGAAAACGGTCAAGCACATTGACCGCTGTCTTAGCTGCCTTGCCTGCATGACGACCTGTCCGTCGGGTGTGCACTACATGCATCTGGTAGACGAGGCGCGCGCATATATTGAGCGGACGTATAAGCGGCCTTTCAGCGACCGGGCGCTGCGGTGGGTGCTGGCGCGAATATTGCCCTATCCGATGAGATTTCGGTTGGCGCTGGTCGGGGCGAAGATTGGCCGACCGTTTGCGCGACTGATGCCAGATGCCCGCCTGCGCGCGATGCTTGAGATGGCGCCGAAGAAAATCCCACCCGTTAGTCGCAACGACGATCCGCAGGTGTTTCCGGCGGAGGGCGCGCGCAAGAAGCGTGTCGCACTGATGACGGGGTGTGCGCAGAAGGCGCTGAATACGGATATTAACGACGCGACGATCCGACTGCTGCGGCGGTTTGGCTGCGAGGTTGTGATTGCCAAAGGCATGGGGTGTTGCGGCGCACTGGTTCACCACATGGGCAAGGAAAGCGAAAGCCACGCAGCGGCGGCCAAGAACATCCATGCGTGGATGGCCGAAAAGCGGAGCGACGGGCTGGATGCGATTGTCATCAACACGAGCGGTTGCGGCACGACGGTAAAGGATTACGGCCATATGTTCCGCAATGACCCGCTCGCGGCGGATGCGGCGGTGGTGTCGGAATTGGCGATGGATGTGTCCGAATTGTTGATGGAGCTTGATCTGCCGGAGAGCGCGGATCAGGGCGCGCGCGTCGCCTATCACGCCGCCTGTTCGCTGCAACATGGCCAGCAGATCAAATCGCACCCGAAGACGCTGCTAAAGCGGGCCGGATATGAGGTGGTGGAGCCTGCTGACAGCCATCTGTGCTGCGGCTCGGCCGGCACCTACAACCTGATGCAACCTGAGATTTCGCAAAAGTTGAAAGCTCGTAAAATCAAGATGTTGGAGGCGAAATCGCCCGACATCATCGCGGCGGGCAATATCGGGTGCATGATGCAGATCGGGTCGGGGACCGGAGTACCGATTGTGCATACGGTCGAATTGCTGGATTGGGCGACGGGCGGGCCAAAACCGCCAGCGCTGTCACAAACCGGTGCAGACAGGCCACCAGAGGTACCGATCCTACGTTAAGTTAGCCTTAATCTTGCCGCATCTCTCGGCTACCGATAGAAAAGGTTTCGGAGGATTCATGCGCGCGATTGCCTTATTTATTATTCTGTCGCTGGGGCTTGCTTTGCCGTCTGCGGCGGATGAGATGACCCCGCTTCGTCAACTTGTCACCGGTGATGATAGCCGAGGGTGGGAGGCCGTGGGCCGCTTGAATATCGCTGGGCGCGGCATGTGCACCGGGGCGCTGATCGCGCCTGATCTGGTTCTGACGGCGGCGCATTGCCTTTATGACAAGGACACGCGGCAGCTTGTTGATCCGACAAAAATCGAATTTCTCGCCGGTTTGCGCAATGGCCGTGCCTCTGCCTATCGCTGGGTACGCAACGCGGTTGCCCATCCGGCCTATGTGTTTGAGCCGGAAGGCCGCCCGCAGGTGCGCAATGACCTTGCGTTGCTGCGGCTGGAACAGCCGATTCAAAACGGATCGATTCAGCCATTTGAAACCGATACGCGGCCCGCGAAGGGCGCCGAAGTTGGCGTTGTCAGCTATGCGCACGATCGGTCGAACACGCCAGCCTTGCAGGAAACCTGCCATGTGCTGGCGCGGCAGATCGGAACATTGGTTCTGTCCTGCGACGTTGATTTTGGATCGTCCGGCGCGCCGGTTTTTGTCGTCGAAGATGGTGTCGCGCGGATCGTGTCCATCGTTTCGGCCAAAGCAGAGTTGGGCGAACGCCGGGTTGCGCTGGGCACGGCGCTTGAAGGCCCGCTAGAAGTTTTGATGCAGGAACTCGCCGCGTTGCCGACGATGCCACAGGCCCGTGCGCCCGTTGTTCAACGCCTAAGCCACGGCACTACGCGAAGCGGCACAGGGGCCAAATTCCTGCGCCCTTGAACGTATAAAAATTGGCCTTGAAAGCCTGAAATCCCCTCCTATCTTTTTTGTATCCGGATGCCAGATATGGGTCCGGTTCTGCAAGAAACGCCTGTCCATGATGGAAGGCAAACCTGTTGTCGCTCAAAGGAGGATGACCCATGAGAGCTTTTGATTTCGCACCGCTTTACCGTGCATCTGTCGGTTTCGACCAAATGGCAGACCTGATGGATCGTGTGTTGACGAACGATGTCAGCCAGACGACCTACCCCCCTTATAACATTGAGAAAACCGCTGACGACGCTTACCGCATATCGATTGCGGTGGCTGGTTTCTCTGACGATGATCTGTCGGTCGAAGTTCGTGATAGCGCATTGATCGTGTCCGCCCGCAAGGAAGACACCGACGCCGAAGATCGCACTTACCTGCACCGTGGCATCGCGACCCGCGCGTTTGAACGACGCTTCCACCTTGCCGACCACGTGCGCGTAACGGGTGCAAGCCATGCCGACGGTATGCTGCATATCGACCTCGTGCGCGAAGTGCCCGAAGCGCTGAAGCCGCGCCGGATCGAGATCGCGAAAAGCGAACCCGTCGAAGCCAAGGCGATTGAATCGAACAGCTAAGGCTGGATCGATTATAAGAAGATGAAAGGCGCGCTTCGGTGCGCCTTTTTTATGTGCCACGCAATTGACGCCCTGTTGGGTTTTGCGGCACTGTCGCGCGGATTTAATCAATGGTTGGCCCAGTGACGAAACCCTTTCTGATCCTGCAGTTGCGCCCGGAAACCGAAGCGTCTGACGATGAATATGCGGCCATCCTGCGAAAAGGTGGCCTGAGCGCGGAGCAGACTCACCGCATAAGGCTGGATCAGGAACCGGTGACGGATGACCTTGATCTGTTGGACTACGCCGGTGTGATTGTCGGAGGCGGCCCCGGCTGTGTGAGTGACTCCGACAGTGCGAAAAGCAATCTGGATCGTCAGATTGAACAAGGTGTTATGGGGCTGATGCCAGAGATCACCGCCCGCGATCTGCCATTTATGGGCTGTTGCTACGGGATCGGTATTCTTGGTCACCATCTTGGCGCTCCCGTCACGAAAGAACGGTATAGCGAACCCGTCGGAACCGCTGACTGCGCCCTAACCGACGCCGGGCGGGTTGATCCACTGCTTGCGGGTTTGCCAGAGCAGTTCAAGGCATTCGTCGGTCACAAGGAAGCGGTGCAAGATCTGCCGGAGGGGGTGGACCACCTGATCGCGTCGCCGACCTGCCCCTATCAGATGATCCGCCATGGCCAGAACGTCTATGCAACGCAGTTCCACCCTGAGGCCGACGCAGCAGGGTTTGAGGTTCGGATTCGCATCTACAAGGACAAGGGCTATTTCCCGCCCGAGGACGCGGATCGTTTGATTGAGATGTGTCGAAGCGTGACGGTCGATGTGCCGGAGCAGATCTTGGCGAACTTCGTCGCGCGGTATTCGGGCGGATAGGAAAGCCCGCCGGAAGGGAGCCTCCGGCGGGGATATTGTCAGAAAGATGAAGCGGGCTTAGTTGTCCGAGAGAGAGTCCGCCAGCCGCATGAGAGTCACGGCCTCGGCCCGGTAACCATAAGGGTCATCGCCTTTCGCACTGTTGGCGAGGGTGATCGCGTCTTGGTAGGACCAGTCGCCAAGGTAGTCGGTGCCGCGTAGCAATTGACCAAACCCGGCTATCGCAGTGGCAAAGCGCGTATCTTCGTTCGCTTGGCCCATCCCGGCGATGATCGGCGTTTCGATCAACTGGCTCGTATCCTCGCCCGGCGTTTTGTAGCGCAGCTTGAGGAAGCCGAGTTCGTCGGACCCATCGCTCGCGGGAGCCTCGGCGTAGCGCAACGTATCGGTCAGAACGGCGTCAGAACCGACAGGGGTGATTTCGTAGATCGCGGTGACGCTGTGGCCCGCGCCGATCTCGCCCGCGTCGACCTTGTCGTTATTGAAGTCTTCCCGCCGCAGAGCACGGGTTTCGTAGCCTATCAGGCGGTATTCGGCGATCTGGGCCGGGTTGAATTCGACCTGGATCTTGACGTCGTTGGCAATGGGAAACAGCGCGCCGGAGAGTTGATCGACCAGCACCTTCTGCGCTTCGCTTAGTGTATCGATATAGGCCGCCGTGCCGTTGCCGTTCTGGGCCAGCGTTTGCATTGTCGCATCGTCGAGATTGCCACGACCAAAACCCAGGACGGACAGGTAGGTGCCGCTTTCGCGCTTATTTTCGATATAGGTTTTTAACTGCTCGGGATCGCTGATGCCGACGTTGAAATCGCCGTCGGTCGCGAGGATGACCCGGTTGACCTCTCCGTCCTCTGCCATGTTTTCGGCAACGGAGTAGGCTTGCTGCAACCCGGCTTGTCCAGCGGTGGACCCGCCAGCCGACAGGCGCGACAGCGCACCAAGGATTGTGTCGCGTTCGCTGGCGGGCGTTGGTTCCAGCACCAGCCCGGCGCTGCCCGCATAGGTGACGATCGCCACCTGATCTTCGGGCCGCAGTTCGGACACCATCAGGCGGAAGCTCTGGATCAGCAGCGGCAGCTTGTCCGGCTGCCCCATGGAGCCTGACGTGTCGATCAGAAACACGAGGTTCAGCGGCGGGCGGTCGTCAATCGCGGGCAGTTCGCCTTGGATGCCGATATGGACAAGCTGCGTGCCATCGTTCCAAGGCGTCGGCGTCACGGTGACGGTCTGGCTGAACGGATGGTCACCGTCGGGCGCGGGGTAAGCGTAGGGAAAGTAGTTCACCATCTCCTCAACCCGGACGGAATTGGGGTCGGGCAGGTAGCCGTTGGTCAGAGAGGACCGCAGGACCGAGTATGACGCCGTGTCAACGTCGATAGAGAAGGTCGAAACGGGCTCTTCGGATGCGATCTTGAGTGGATTCGGCGCTTCGTTGGAGAAGGCTTCGGTATTCGGCTCTGTCGGGGCAACGATGTCACGGGAGGGAGACGGGACAAAGCTCTCCGACTGGACGATTTCCTGATCGACACGTTGACGGGTGAGCGCTTGGGGCGAACGTTGTTCGCTGAGTTGTCCGACAGTGGCAGAGTCCGTGGCGGTGATCGCTGGCTCCATAACGGGTTCGGCCAGAGATTCGGTCGGAACAGGGGCATTTTCGCTGGCTACCTGTCCGCGCAATCCGGCAGCGGCATCCGTGTCTTGGTTTGTGCCAAGGCCAAAATTCTGCGAAGCGGTCGCATCCCCTTCCAGCTGACTGCGATCGTCGAGTGTTTCGGTGCGCTGCGGCTCCGCAACGGTCGTTTCCTCAACCGAATCCGGCCCCGATTTAGGCAGATCAAACACGTCTCCGCCTTTCGGCAGGATGACAAGCGCAACGAGGCCGAGCGCCGCAACGCTCGTCGTGGCGGTCAGGGCACCTTTGGTGGACATGGATTTCAGCATCTTTCTTACTCCTCCAATAAACCCCGTGTTTTCGGGGCGATCAGAGGTAAGACGCGCGGCATCGCGGCTTTCTTGGTGGCGCGCAAAGATTTCTTCGGCGCGGGCAAGGTGCTGCGCTTTCAAATCCGCGTCGGGCGCGGGCGTCGCTGATTTCAGCGCTGCTTTGAGGGCGTCGAGGTCTTTGTCGGTCATACCTCAGCCTCCTTTTCATGTATCGCGCGCAGGTGTTTCTTCACTTCGGACATGCGCCAGGCGACGGTGCCTTCGGACACGCCCAACACCTCGGCGGCGTCTTTCTGCGTCAGTTCTTCGCCAAGGATCAGCGCGACGGTGTCACGCAAATCGGCAGGCAGGGCGCGCATCGCCTCGGTCAGCCAGTCGACGGCGGCTTCGGTTTCGGCGTTCGCGGCGCGGCGGTTCTGTTCCCAGTCGCCCCAACCTTCGGCGGCCTTCACGTGGGTCGCGCGCCGCCGCCGCCTGTCATGCGCGGCGTTCACGGTCACGCGGTAAAGCCATGTGGTGAACCGCGCCTGACCGCGATAACTGCCGAGCTTGGCGGGTAGGGCGGCGCATATGTCTTGTGTGAGGTCTTCGGCCTCCGCCCGCGCGCCGGTCAGGCGAAAGGCGAGGCCGAACAACCTGTCATAGTGGCGAAGAATCAGAACGGAAAACGCCTCGGGATCACCGCCCGCCGCCGCTTCCGCCAGATTCTCGTCACTTACGGTCATGCGCATCACATTGGGTATGACGCGTGCGAAAGGTCAATCCTTGGAAAAAAAAGACCCTCCGTTTCATTTTTCCCGAAATATCCCCGCCGGAGGCATAAAAATTGATGCCTTCAGAATGAGTATTTACAGCAAGATGAAAAGCTTACAGCGACATGCAGAGGTATTTCATCTCAAGATACTCTTCGATCCCGTGCTTGGAACCTTCCCGCCCGAGGCCGGATTGCTTGACGCCACCGAACGGGGCGACTTCGGTTGAGATGATGCCAGTGTTGATGCCGACCATGCCATATTCGAGCGCTTCGGCGACTTTATAGACGCGGGACAGATCCTTGGCGTAGAAATAGCTCGCCAGACCAAAGATCGTGTCATTGGCCATTTCGATCACCTCGTCCTCATCTTCAAACTTGAAGAGAGGGGCGAGCGGGCCGAAGGTTTCATCATTGGCGACCAGCATGTCTTGGGTCACGCCGGTAACGATGGTCGGTTCATAGAACGTGCCGCCGAGGTCGTGGCGGCTGCCGCCTGTTTTGACCTTGGCACCTTTGGAGGTGGCGTCTTTCAGATGTTCTTCGACCTTCTCAACCGCGTCTTCGGTGATCAGGGGGCCGGTCGTCACACCTTCGTTGAGACCATCGCCGACATTCAGTTTCTTGACCGCCGCTTCGAGTTTCTCCGCGAAGGCATCGTGGACGCCCGCCTGCACATAGATGCGGTTGGCGCAAACGCAGGTTTGGCCGTTGTTGCGGAACTTGCAGATCATCGCGCCTTCGACGGCGGCATCAAGGTCGGCGTCGTCAAAGACGATGAACGGTGCGTTGCCGCCAAGTTCCATCGAACATTTCATCACTTGATCGGCAGCTTGACGCAGCAGGATGCGCCCCACCTCGGTCGAACCGGTGAAGGTCAGTTTGCGCACGGTCGGGTTTTCGCAAAACTCTTTCCCGATCTCGGATGAACGAGAGGATGGGATGACGGAGAACACGCCCTTCGGGATGCCCGCCCGATCCGCCAGAACGCCAAGCGCGAGGGCCGAGAGCGGCGTTTCCGCAGCAGGGCGCGCAACGAAAGCGCAGCCAGCGGCAAGTGCAGGCGCGGCCTTGCGGGTGATCATCGCATTCGGGAAGTTCCACGGCGTGATTGATCCGACGACGCCAATCGGCTGTTTAATGACTGTGATCCGCTTGTCGGGCTGATGCCCTGGGATGGTCTCGCCATAGACGCGCTTGGCCTCTTCTGCGAACCATTCGACGAAGGATGCGCCATATACGATCTCGCCCTTCGCCTCCGCATGAGGTTTGCCCATTTCGGCGGTCAGGATCGTGCCGAGGTCGTCGGCGTGTTCGACCATCAGCTCATACCACTTGCGCAAAATTCCTGCGCGTTCCTTGGCGGTCTTGGCGGCCCATTCCTTTTGCGCGACGCGGGCGGTTTCGATCGCTTCGGCGCATTCATCGCGGCTGAGGTCTGCGACCTTGGCAATCACGTCGCCTCGCGCCGGGTTTGTTACGTCAAAGGTGCCGCCATCCGCCGCGTCGCACCATTCGCCACCCTTATAGGCCTTGGTCGCCAGCAATTCGGTGTCTTTCAAAAGATCGGAAAGGTTTGTCGTCTGGTCGAGCATCGGAGCCTCCGGGGGATTTGATCATATTGAACTGTCAAAGCATGTGACCTAAGGGTTGTCCATACCACAAATGAAGGATTGGCCGCATGACCGATTGGGATGATGCCTATGCGAACGGGGCATATATCGCGGGTGCTGATGACTTCCCGCCGCGCTGGGCAGAGCGGGCTGCGGATTGGCGGTCGGTTGAACATGCGATTGGACGGGCGCGGCTGAACTTGTCCTATGGGGAGGGTGCGCGCAATCGGCTCGACCTGTTCCTTCCAGCCGGGCGGCCTACGGGTTTGGTCGTATTTGTTCATGGTGGTTATTGGCGGGCGTTTGATAACAAAAGCTGGTCGCATCTGGCGGCGGGGGCGACGGCGCGGGGCTGGGCCGTGGCGATGCCGTGCTACACGCTCGCCCCTGAAGCGCGGATTTCCGAGATCACGCAAGAGGTTCGGCAGGCTGCCGAAAAGGCGGCGACATTGGTCGAAGGCCCGATTGTTTTGGCGGGGCATTCTGCCGGTGGGCATCTTGTTGCGCGGATGCTGTGCCGCGATGTCGCGTTGTCGAAGGATGTCGAGGACCGCTTGCAGCGGGTTGTCCCGATCTCTCCTCTCTGCGACTTGCGGCCGCTTCTGAACACCACGATGAACGAGGATTTCCAGATGGATACGGCAGAGGCGGAGGCCGAAAGCCCGATGCTGGAAAAGACTCCGCGCGATATTCCAGTCACCGTTTGGGTCGGTGGGGACGAACGGCCGGTGTTTCTGGATCAGGCGCGATGGTTGGCAGAGGCCTGGCCTCGTGCGGAGCTGCACATCGCGGACGGCTTGCACCATTTCAATGTGATCGACGGGTTGGAGGAGCCGGACAGCCCGCTGACCAATGCGCTACTGGCCTGAGGAAAGGCTGCTCCAACAGGGCAAGACATCGTTCGCCGTCGGGGTTGCATGATAGACGCCGCGCGCGATGGCGCGGGCGAGGCAGATGGATGCCGCATGGCCAAGGCGCAGCGCGTCGAACACCGGATCGGGCAGGGGGATCGCGCCTGTTGCCGCCGCGAACACAAGGTCGCCATCCAGCGGCGTATGGGACGGCACGATAGCCCTCGCCATGCCGTCATGCGCCGCCGTGGCGAGGCGCGTCGCCTGCGCTTGGGTCAGGGCGGCGTCGGTCGCGATGATGGCGATGGTCGTCGCCTCGCCCAGCCGGGCTTCGGGGCGGGGTTCGGCCATCGGGTCAAAGCTGGTGGCGGGGCCGAGGCCGCCGAACTCTTCGCCAGCCTCCCACGGGGCGGCCCAGAAATTCGGCCTATCATCGACGGTGACGTCGCCCAAGGCATTCACGGCCACCAATGCGCCAACGGTGATCCCGCTGTCTAATACCACCGAAGCGGAGCCAAGCCCGCCTTTCAACCGCCCGCAGGTCGCGCCCGTTCCAGCCCCGACAGAGCCGAGGCCGAACGTTGCCCCCGCATCCGACAGTGCGCTTTGGCCGAGCGCTTTATAGGGATTGTCAGCCCAGCCCTTATCGCCGCCATTCAGCAGATCAAACAGGATCGCACCCGGCACGATTGGCACGTTTTGACCGCCGACATCGTATCCGCGCCCCGCGCCCCTTAACGCATCGGCCACACCCGATGCCGCGTCCAGCCCAAAGGCGGACCCACCGGACAGCACAAGAGCGTCCACTTCTTGCACCAATTTATCAGGCGCCAAAAGCTGCGTTTCCCGCGTTCCGGGGGCACCACCCATGATGTGAACACCCGCCACAAAGGGCGCATCGGCCGTCAGCACTGTCACACCCGTCTTTATCTGCGTATCAGACGCGTTTCCGACGAAAATTCCCGTAACGTCAGTTATCAAATTCTGTTTGCCGGGTTTCATGCCGCCTCCATCGCTGGAAATACCTTTGCAGACAGGGGTTTTTCTGTCCATCGGGCGCAACCTGATGGGTTTGCGAAAAACGCGCATTGGCGCGTGTTTTGGCTGACAAATCCTTCCAAAACCCGCTATGAAAGCCCATATATGGGTTATTCCATGCAAAAAGGGACAGGATTACGATGGCAGATTTTGACGCGCAAATTAAGGAATCTCAGACGCAGGTTGCGGAGGCTCAGCAGAAGATTTCCGAACTGACCAGCAGGATCGAAACCGCGCGGGCGAAGATGAAATCTGGCGATGACATTGCGATCGACATCGAAAATGCCTCTCTCGAAGACGTTCACGCCCATTCGGAGGCGATGAACGCGAACATTGCCGAATTGATTATGGGGCTTGATGACGTAACCGCCGGGTTTTCGCGCGATTTCGATGAAATGCGCAATAAAACCGGGATGGAGAGCTTTATCGGCATCTTCTCCAAGGCCAAATCCGAATCCATGCGGCAGGAACGGATGCGCTCTGCTTCGGTCGATGACAAGCTGCAGGATCTGATCAGCAAATCCGACATTATCGTGCAACTGCTTGAAGGGCAGCTTGCGCTGCTGAACGAACAGAAGGGCAAGGTCGAAGCGAACCTGACCGAGACGCTGGATGAACGCGAAATGACGGTGGGGGAGCTTGAATCCCTCAAGGCCGAGATCGCTGGGATGGACCCGAAGATCATCGAGCTTGAGAACAAGATCAGCGTCGAACAAGACGCCGCCGCCCGCACCAAGCTGGAAACCGAACTTGCCGCGCTCAACACCAAATACAACGATATGGTGCAGCAGGAACAGGTGAAGCTCGCCAAATCGCAAACGCTCGAACGCTACATCGAAAAGGGCAAGACCTGGGTGGATTCGCTACAAAACCAGGCGGCGACGCAGATGGTTCTGATTAACAAGCTGCAAACGGACACGAAACAGCGCGTGGTCCTTTACGACGCGCTGACCAAATCGCTGAAAACGGCGCAGCAGCAGGACGTGGCCCACCGGATCAATGAAATCGGCGTGCAGACCGATCAGGAAGCGCAAACCGCGATGGCCGCCATCGGATCAGCCACCAACACCCGGATGGCCGAAATGATGGAAGCGCACGAGGATCACATGGTTTTTGCCCGCAAAGTGCTGGAGCAGAAGGCGAAGTCTGACGAACGCTTCGCACGACGCTTTCAGGAGATCGTCGAGAAGCACGACAAGAACCTGTATGGGGCTTGATGCAAAGGCGTGGCACGGGCAGCGCAATCAAATTCTGGCTATTGGTTGGTGTGATGGGTGCGAGCGGTGGCGCGGCGGTAACTGCGGTGTATGTGGCCACTCAATCGGGAAACCGTGGCTTATTCTGTATCGCGATTGCGGGCGGTCTGGGGTTTGTTTGGGCGCACCTCAAAGCTCGGACGATCGCTACGTTGCCAGACGACAAACGTCGAGGAAGGGACGGCGGTCGTGACTTCAGATGAACTCGACCTCACCCAAGATCACGTCGGCCTGACGGATACCTTCGCGGCCCGTCGATACTTCGCCAAGTTCGACACGATCACCGAACATCTGGCGCGGGTCGCGGCGGTGATGGAGGCTGAACGCAGCCTGTCGAAAACCGACGTCCAGATCCTCGCCGCCTATCTTCAGGGCATCGCGGCGACGTTTCGGGCGCTGGGCAACAAGTATCTGATGACCGGGCGCGACACTGATCAGGTGTTCGGTGCTTTGTCCATTGACCAGACCGAAAGCGGGTTTCCGGTCTTCCACGAAATCCTCAACATGGCGAGTGATGCGCAGCAGGCGGAACGCCACCTGCGTGGTATGCCAAACGTTGACGAGCTGAAAGACGAGATGGTGCGCAAGATCGTCGGCAATCTGGAGATTCCGACAACGCTGCAATACGCGCTGTCCCAGCGGCTTTACTACGAACACCTGCGTGACCGGGCGCTGTTCTGGGTTCGCAATGATCCGGAGGCGATCTGGCAGGGCACCGATACCGAGGCCGGACGGCGCACGTTCCTTGTCCACTGGGCGGTTTATGACAGCGAGGCAAATCTGCCCGTCGTCTACCTGATGGATGTGGAAGATACCGGCCGCACCGCCTTGCCAAAGGACACTAGCCGCTGGCCCGAAGCGCAGGCGCGGCTGATGGCGCAAAGCGTCGGCGGGCTGAAGCTGCTGACCATCGCCAAGGGGTTTGACACCGATTTCGACGATCTGCACCCCAAACGGTTGCGGCGCATCTACCTCGGCCCGATGTATTCTTCGGCCTACACCAAACAATCCGGCCCGATCCGCGAGGTGCTGGAGCAGGCCCGCGCGCCACAGGGCGAGGATTGGGCGCTTGCTTGGACCGTCGAGACACTGGAAAGCGAAAGCGTGCAGACGGAAAAAAGCGGCTGGTTCAGCACGGTAGAGCGTGAAGTTTACGCGCTTGATCCGTTTTCAGGACGCGGGGCGGAAACCGGTGTGACCGCTACCGAACGCGCGCTGATCCTGCCGGAGCGGCCCTTCCAAGCGCTCGCCGAACTATCGCCGCCGGGGTTTCGCAACGTCCGCAAGTTCGTCGTCAGCCCGCAGGGACGCGTGGTGAGTTACCGATGAATGCCCGCATGCGCGGCCATACCTTCGGCGAGAGTATTTTGGGGCAAGATGAATAGGGAAGACACCAGATGAGCCTACCGTCCGATCAGATGGAACTGCGTGAAGACGACATTACCGAGCACTACGCCGCGGCGACGGCGATGCTGGAAGGGTTCGACCACACGCCGCGGATCGCGACGGCGAAGGTTGCCGATGCCCCACAGGAACGATCGTCCGGCATCGGCACGCGGCGGCGGTTCCGCAATACGACGCCGGGGCTGGTGACACGTTCGACCGCGCGGCCCGAAGGTGTGCGTCTGATTGATCGGATTGAGGGCGCGGACGGGGATGATCCGCTGATGTCGCCACTGCAGGCGTCCGTTCTGCATGCGCTGCGTCGGGCGGTTGCAATCGCGCAGGCCGTGGCGGAGATTTACGGCGAGCAGACCGGGCTTGCCGCGCAGAAACGCGATAACCTCGAAGGCAGCCTTGGCACCGACCGCAAGGCTGAGTTTGGCGAGCTATTGGTCGCGGAAGCATTGATTTCGCTTTCCGTTTTTGCCAATGCAACCGCGTTCCTGCTGTCGTCCCACGCGAGTGAAACGGCGGTTGAGGTGGGCGAGGCCGAAGAGGTGCTGACCGACAATGGCCAACTGGCGCTGCATGGCGCGTTGTGGGAGCTTGACCAGAAAATTGCGGTGTTCGCAAACGGCGATAAGCTTGTTCCGACGGTGATGGCCTATGCGGAACAGCTGATGGAAAAGGTCAGCTTGCGCGCCCGCACCGCCGGGCGGCTCGACCCGTTCACCAGCGTGTCTTATCGGGTGGAGGCGGACGAATTCACCATTCAGGGCTTCACCCCCGCCCACCGCGCCAAGGGCACGCCGCTGACGATGACCTTCAAGAAACCCAACGAGGTCGTCGGCAACCACATCGCGAAATATCAGGCGATGAAGCTGTCGAAAATGTTGATGGCCTATGATTTCGACCGCAAGCTGAACCCATTTGCGGAACTTGGCGGATTTATCTTCACCTTCATGGGCGATGGCAAGCCGGGGACGGGCAAGACCACCCTGATCCAGATGATGGCGGGGATGATTAACGACTACTGCCAAAACGCGGGCTATCCGTTCCGCTATCAGAACCTCAGCACGGAGAGTATTGACTCCTATCAAGGCAAATCAGCACAGAACGCCAAGGCCTTCATCAACAACGTGCTCGACCCCAACGTGATCGGCTTCGGCACCATCGACGATATCGACCAGCTTGCCGGCAAGCGGGGGGATCGCCAATCCTCCGCCGGGCAGTTGGAGATTACCGCAGTGCTGATGGAAAGCTTCGCCGGTGCGAATACCGTCGTCCGCGGCAACTGCACCTTCGGCATGTTCTCAAACTACCCCGAAAACGTCGACGACGCCCTGCGCCAGCGGGCCGGGGCGCGGTTCCTTGTCGATGGGCCGATCACGCGGGACGACTATATCGACATTCTCTACCTGCTGATGGGCAAGAACCATGACATCCCGCTGGGCGAGCACGAAGTATTCGCGGCGCAGGAGATCAAGAAGGCCGTCGCGGCCAGCTTTGACAGCCACGCCCGCCCCCATGAAGACGGGCTGGAGCGTGTGTTTGAGCGTGTGTCGAAGGACATCGGCAAGCTCGACACCATCGCAAAGCTCGGCACCTATCTGAAAGGTATTCAAGAGGCCGACGACCGCTTTACCGGCCGTGCGATCAAGAACATCACCGATGCCGTGAAGGTGCGGGCGATGGATTTCGAACTGCCGGACGAATGGATGGAACAGCCCGACCTGTTCCTGCTGAAAGACTACGACACCAAGCGCGACATGATCGAAGAACTGCGCCAGCCGATCACAGTCGACATGGTGATTCAGGAAATCAACCGCTACGCGGATTCGGAGTTCCGCTACGCCGACAAGTCGGATGAGGTGGCGATTGAGAATATGGTGCGGGAGTTCGGACGGCAGGAAGAGGCGAAGAAGAGGTATTTGGAGGGGAAGGGGTGACAAACAAAGCTTTAATGCATCTCACCCAAATCGACTACACCTGGGACCAGATGAACGCTATTCCAGAAGACCATCTCGCGGCTCTTTCGGTTCTCAGTTACGCAGTGAGTGAAGCTAACGCGCTATCGCGCATCTACTTGTGTCAAGCGCACGAATACACGGGCGAAAAGGCGGTCGATAGTGCGACCAATATCCATCGGTTCTTGATTATCAGAACTTGGAGTTCCCGGCTATTTGAGGCCAAAGATTTCTTTGACAGCATCGGGGGGAAGAAACCGGAAACTGAAGATAATCTGCTGATCGAACTTGCCGGAGAAGCACTCAGGAAGTTTGATGAAATCAAAAACGGCGACGGATATTACGTTGCCCGTGATATCCGAAATGAGGCCACTAACCATTACGGATTTATAGCTGCGAAAAAGAACATACCGCATGTTCCGAGCAATATGGATTGCGCAATGTATATTCCCGAGGCGTCAGGCAATTGTTTCTACCCGTTGGGCGAAGCGGTGATGTTTCATGCACGGTTGAATAGGCGTTGGAAGAACGTGCCATCAAAGGACGGACGGGATCGGCTTTTTCGAGAATGGCTTGACTGGAACCTTGCGGCAAATCGATGGCTCGAAGAGTGTCACGGCATATTTTGCAACCAGCTACTGTTCGAGCCACTCGGCGGAGCGGTAGCTCGCAAGGAGAAATACTGGGTCCCGCCAGAAATGGTTGGCAACCCTAAGGAACGCCTAACTCCCGTTTACCTCCGAGATCTGGAGGGGCACTCGTGATGTTACGCTCATCTTCCAAGATTTCTCTGGCGGCGCAGCCGCGACGCGCCCGACCCGCCACCCAAGGCGGGTGCCTTCCGCAACCATCCTCGGGCCGAGCGCGTCGCTACTGTTGTGCGATTGGGGAAATCCAATGAAACGTCTCATCACCCGCGGCCTCATGTTCGGGAACCTCGTCGAAGTGTCCTCGCCCGCCTTGGTCGAACGCTACAATCGCGCGCTGGAAAAGCTGACGGGCAAGCGCACGCAACTGCCGGATTTTCACATCGACATATCGGGCTATTCGCCCGAGGTGGGTGATGAGCTGGGCGATCACCTCTACCTCAACCAAGGGGGGTGCAACCGGCAGTTCATCCTGCTGACGACCGAACAGAAATCCTCCCCCCTGCTCAATACGCGCTTTTCGATGTCGCGCGGAATTCTTCGCCAGTTCATTGAGGAAAACGAACCGCAACTTTTTGCCCTGACAACCCGCGATGCGGTCGCGGGAGAGCTTTTGAATTCGGTCTACGACGTGTCCGACCCGACCCGACTGTTCGATATCCGCAAGATCACGATTGAGGCCGACACGACCGGATCGCATGTCCGCGAGGCGGCAAAGCTGACCGCCCTAATTGACCGTTTCCGGGAAGAGGAAGATGCCTGGTGGGACGACGTGCTGATCGCTGACATGATCGGCCTTGCCAAAACCACCGGCGACGTGACCCGGAACCCTGTCGATCTCAAAAACCAAACCTTCACGCAAGAAAATTTCTGGACGGCGCATTTCGGCGGGCTCTACATTTTTCGCGGAATGCAGCACCCGGCGGCGATTTCAGCTGCGGACCGGAGGGAGCTTGGCAATCTGCCGATCAAATACACGTTCGATTTCGGCGACCGGAACCAGATTGCAAAATTCCTCGACTACAACGATCTGGTTGAGCCTATTGTAAAGGCGCGGGGCGTCGACGCGGCGGCGATCCTTCAGCAAAAGATGGATTTCATCGTTGTCGACCTTGTCGCGGGCGAAGGTGTCGACCTGTCCGGCGCAACCCGCCGCGACATCCGCCAACTTGCCCGTCGTCACGCGCGCAATCTGCCGGATGAATTCCACGGCCTCAATGCGCTGAAACGCTGGGCCGATGGCGATGCGCCGTGGCCGCGCCTGACATCCGACCATCCGGCCTATTTCTACACGCTACGGGCCAAAGCGCATGAAGACCGCGATCTTGTGAACATGCTGCTTGCCGATATGACACCGAAAGACATCCGCCAGCTTTTCATCTGCCACAAGGAACGGTTTTACCGCGACTACCAGGGTTGGAGCGAAAGCAAGAAATCCTACGTCGCGGAATTTCTTGAAACGGAGTATCAAGTGGACAAGGCAGGCACCCGCGCCGCTCTGTTTGGCGCCGACGCGCCGCTGAGGGAGGGCGCCGCGCCCGAAGTCGATCTGGTGCATCTGGTCGGGCCGTGGGGCGCGGTGATGAGGGAAAATAGATGATTGCACTGATCCGTCTCGCCATTTTTGGCTTCATTGCGATGACCGTGGTTTATTTCGCGGTGTCGATCTATTCACGATCCGTCCGGCGCGAAAAACTCGAAGACACCTGGGACGAAGAAAATTCCGGCAGGGATGATAAAGCCGCCCGCGATGCCTATATCGAGGCGGGGATGAAAGAGTATGAAAACGGCTTGCGCAAAAAACTGATCTGGCTGGTCTATGTGATCCCAACGGTTGCGATCATCGCCCTCATCTATTTCATCAACTTTTACTGAGGCCGAGCGAAATGAGAATGAAGTACGTAAAGTGGACCTTCCTGGCGTTTCTGGCGCTCATCGTGTTCGGATTCCTGCACTACACGCTACCACAGCACGACGTCGTGCGGGTCGTGAACACCTATGAGGAGCGGCAGGACCTTAACGATTGGACACGGGTTTTCTGGTCAAGCCCAGACGATCAGTCAGGCGGGTTGATCAACCGCGACGTCTTGTTCATCCAGACGATCAAGGCAAACGGCAAGCCGATGGTCTACCGGAATGAGGATACGGGCTGGAGCTGGCCGCCCTACTTCAAGTTCGACACCGCCAACCTGCAAACCGAAGCCGCCGACGCAATCTCAAACCGCGCGACGCCGGAATGGTATTCGGTCACGCATTACGGCTGGCGGAACGAATGGCTTTCGGCCTTTCCCAATGCGGTCGGGATCAAACCCGTCGCCGGCCCGGACGTGACGATCATCCCGTGGGTCAACATCATCATCCTGACGACGCTGCTGTTCATCCTGTTCATGATCCGCAAGATGTGGCGTCAGTTCCGCGAAAGATCGATTGATCCGGTGCTTGATGATGCGGCTGAAAGCTGGGATGGCGTCGAAGATCGCGCCTCGGGCCTTTGGGGGCGCTTCACCCGGTGGCTGGGCACATGGCGCGGCAAACCGAAGCGCTAGGCCGCCGCCCTCATCTTTCCACAAGTATCCTCGCCGAAGGCACAAAACTCTTCTGGAGCGCCAAAACAAATTTATGCCTTCGGCGAGGATATTTTAAGAAAGATGAAACCAAATTGATGTGAGTTTAAAGGGCGGTACAGGCGGGGACGCCGATGACCGCGAAAGGTGAAGACCGCACCCTGTCTGACGAACATCAGGCAGGGTGTCTCTTTATTCGCCGTATGGCACCCAGATGTTCTTTACATCCGTTGCGTGGCGCAGGAAGGCGCGGCCTTCGCCCGCCGACCCCGACCAATCCCGTGCTTTGCCGTTATTGACCCAACTGCGTTTGAGGTTCCCGGCAGAGCGGCGCTCAATCTCGCCCGACAAGTCGGAGGATGAAAAACTCCAGACCGCATCGACATCCAGATGATCGGCGAGGGTTTTGGCAAGCTCACTATGATCTCCGGTCACGATATTGACGACACCACCCGGCACATCAGAGGTTTCGAGCACTTGGTAAAAATCCGTCGCGGCCAGAGGGTAGGGGTGTGACGGGATCAGAACCGTCGTGTTCCCCATCGCCATCGCCGGGGCCATCACGCTGACGAGGCCCAGCAGCGGCGCGTCGTCCGGGCAAAGCGCCCCGATCACACCAATGGGTTCGTGCATCGCAAGCGCAATGCCGCGGATCGGCACGCCATGTGCCTGACCGTCGTATTTGTCGGCCCAGGCCGCGTAAGTGAACAGGCGGCGGATCGAAGCGTCGACCTCCTTCGCGCCACTGCGCCCACCGATCATTGCATCAATCCGCGCAGCGAACTCTTCGGATCGGGCAGAGAGGTTTTCGGCTATATAATAAAGGATCTGCGCGCGGGTGTGACCGGTCGTCTTGGCCCAGCTTTTCGCGCCATGCGCGGCCTCAACTGCGTTGCGGATGTCTTTCCGGTTGCCCGTCCCGACATGCCCCAACAGCTTGCCGCGCGGCGACCAGATCGCCTGGCTGTAGCCGCCGTCGGGGCGCGCCTGCTTGCCGCCGACGAACATCTTTGCCGTCCGGTCAAGCGCTGCCGCCGGTTCTGCCGATTTTGGCGCGGCGACCGGGGCAATCTCTGCCAGCGCCTTGGTCGCGCCCTTCGGTTTTGTGTAGGCGGTCAACCCTTCCCAGCCACCTTCGCGGCCAAATCCGCTTTCGCGCTTGCCGCCAAAGCCCGCAGCCGCGTCAAACAGGTTGGTCGCGTTGACCCAAACGACGCCCGCCACCAGTTTCGGCGCGATATCGAGCGCGAGGTTCACGTTCTCCGTCCACACAGACGCCGCCAGCCCATAGCGCGTGTTGTTTGCAAGCTCCACCGCTTCGTCCGGCGTGCGAAATGTCGTGCCGACAAGGACGGGGCCGAAGATTTCTTCCTGCATCAAACGTGCTGACGGGGTCAGCCCGGTGATGAGCGTTGGGCGATAGAAACACCCGTTTTCGGGCAGCGCGCAGGCGGCGTGGTAAACCTCGCCCTCCGCGCCGCCGTCCTTGACAAGTTGGGTGATCGTATCAAGCTGCGTCTGATCGACGATCGCGCCGACGTCGATGCACTTGTCCAAAGGATCGCCCAGCCGCAACCCATCCATGCGTGTTTTGAGCTTTGTATAAAACTTCTCTGCAATGCCTTCCTGCACCAACAGGCGCGACCCGGCGCAGCAGACTTGCCCGCCGTTGAACCAGATCGCATCGACCAGCCCTTCAATCGCGGAATCCACATCGGCGTCGTCAAAGACGATATAGGGCGACTTGCCGCCCAGTTCCAACGTCAGGGATTTGCCGGACCCGGCGGTCGCCTCGCGAATACGCCGCCCGACAGAGGTTGAGCCGGTAAAGGCGATCTTGTCGATATCCGGGTGGTTCACGATCATCTCGCCCACCTCGCCGTCGCCGGTCACGATATTGACGACGCCCGGCGGCACGCCCGCCTCGGAGCATATCTCAGCAAATACCATCGCGGAAAGCGAGGTGTATTCCGCAGGCTTCAAGACCACCGTGTTGCCCATCGCAAGCGCTGGCGCGATCTTCCATGCGAGCATCAGCAGCGGAAAGTTCCATGGGATGATCTGCCCGCACACGCCAAGCGGCTCTGCATCGGGCAGTTCCGCGTCCATCAACTGTGCCATTCCCGCGTGGTAGTAGAAATGCCGCTGCGCCAGCGGCACGTCAATATCGCGGGATTCGCGGATCGGCTTTCCGTTGTCGAGCGTTTCCATTACCGCCAGCAGGCGGCTGTGCTTTTGCATCAGTCGGGCGATTGCATAAAGAACGCGGGCGCGTTCATGGCCTGATTTGGCCCAAGCCGGTTGTGCCTTCCGCGCGGCTTTGACCGCAGCGTCAATCTCCTCCGCAGTGGCTTTCGTCACGCCCGCCAGCTTCTCTCCCGTCGCGGGGTTGGTCGACGCGAAATCATCCCTCAAAGCGCCCCATTTACCGCCAATATACGGCCCCGCGATGCCACCCCGGTCCGCGATCCAGGCCAGCGCTTCTTTGGCTCCTTCCGGCGCCGGGCCATACTCCATGCTGTCGAATATTTCCTTGACGTTCATCGCTTCATCTTTCCAAAAATATCCAATCCGACGGTCACGCCATCGCGTGCCGGTATCCGGCGGAGTAGCTGCCGGTCGCGTGGTGTTCCAACTGCCGCTCAATGTCGTTCAGCAGTGACGACGCTCCGAACCGGAACATGTCCGGCTGCAGCCAGCGGTCGCCAAGCTCGTCTTTCATCAGGGCGAGGTATGTCACCGCATCCTTCGCTTTCGATATGCCCCCCGCGGGTTTGTATCCGACGCGGTATCCCGTGCGGTCGAAATACTCCCGGATCGCCCGGATCATCACGAGGCTGACGGGCAGCGTCGCGTTGACGCTTTCCTTGCCTGTCGATGTCTTGATGAAATCCGCGCCCGCCATCATGCAGACCAGTGACGCGCGCGCGACGTTGCGCAGGGTTCCAAGCTCTCCGGTCGCAAGGATCGCTTTCACATGTGCGTCGCCACATGCGCGGCGGAATTCCTTCATTTCGTCGTAAAGCGCTTCCCAGTTTCCGGTCAGAACGTGACGACGAGAGATCACGATGTCGATCTCCGCAGCGCCCGCCTTCACGCTTTCTTCGATCTCAGCCACACGCAGCTGGAAGGGCGACAGGCCAGCGGGAAAGCCCGTCGACACGGCGGCAACCGGAATGCCCGACCCGTTCAGCGCATCGACCGCTGTTTCGATCATATCGTGATAGACGCAGACCGCCCCGGTCGTAATCGGCGGCATCCCGAGCGCGTCAAGCAAGTCCGCGCTGACTGGCTGCCGCGCTTTTGCGCACAGCCGTCGCACGCGGCCTTCGGTATCGTCGCCCGATAGCGTCGTCAGGTCGATCATCGTGATCGCCTTCAGCAGCCACGCGGCCTGATACTCTTTCTTGACCGACCGCCGCCCGGGCAGCGTCTTGGCGCGCCGTTCAACCGCCGACGTATTCACCTGCACCGCCGCGACCCAATCAAGGTCCAGCGCCATCCCGGGATTGCGCGGTTCGTGCACCTGCGGCAGTTGCGCCGTCGTGGTCTGCGAGGCTTTTGTTTGCTGTTTGATCTTCATGGGGCGGCTCCGTTCGGGAACACCGAAGGGTGTCATGTGCTTTCAGCTATTGCAAGTTTGACCAAACGGTCAAGTGCGCCGTTGCGGCGCGGATGGCTTTTCAAGCCTGATGATCCGCGTTAGGACAACCCAAACCCCCAAGGAGCTTGCCATGTCCTTTAACCGTTCCGTCAAGATTGCCCCCTCGATCCTGTCCGCCGATTTCGCCAATTTCGGTGCCGAATGCGAAGCGATTGAGGCTGAAGGCGCGGATTGGGTGCATGTCGACGTGATGGATGGGCATTTCGTGCCGAACATCACCTTCGGCCCGTCGACCTGCAAGGCGATCCGGCCCCATATCAAGGGCGTGATGGACGTTCACCTGATGATCGCACCCGTCGATCCCTATATTGACGCCTTTGCGGAGGCCGGGGCCGACATCATCACCGCGCATGTTGAGGCTGGCCCGCATATTCACCTCACCGTTCAGGCGATCCGCGGGGCAGGGGCTAAGGCTGGCGTTGCCCTGAACCCCGGCACCCCGGCGGAACATGTCGAACACCTGCTTGATATGGTCGATCTGATCTGCGTGATGACGGTGAACCCCGGCTTTGGCGGGCAGAAGTTCATCCACTCGCAGGTCGAAAAGGTCACAAAACTGCGCCGGATGATCGGTGATCGCCCGATCCATATCGAAATCGACGGCGGCGTGACGCCCGAAACCGCGCCGCTGGTCGTTGCGGCAGGGGCGGATGTGCTGGTCGCCGGGTCAGCCGTGTTCAAGGGCGGGTCGGTCAGCAACCCCGTGCCCTACGGCGAAAATATTCGCGCGATCCGGGCGGCGGCGGGCTAAGTCGCGTCGATCAGCCCGCGTTCTTCCAGAACCTTACGGGCGACGCGAAAACACTCCATCCCCTGCGGCACGCCGCAGTAAATCGCGACGACGTGGACAATCGCGCGGATCTCGTCCCGCGTCACGCCATTGTTGATCGCGCCGTTGCAGTGGATTTCCCATTCGTGCATCTTGCCGAGGCCGCCGATCATGGCGAGGTTCATCATCGACCGGGTCTTGGCGTCTATCGCCTCGTCGCCCCATCCGAAGCCCCAGCACCATGCGGTCATCGCTTCCTGAAACGGGCGGTTGAAATCGTCGGCGGAGTCGAGGTTCCGATCCACATATTCGGCCCCCAGCGTCGCCTTGCGCTTTTCCAGCCCTTTGTCGAACATATTGTCCATCACCCGCTCCGCTCCTTTGGGTTAGGCGCGCACCTGTTCGCCCGCCTGCCACGTTCCACGCAATCTCAGATCATCGTCCAGCCAGACAAAATCCGCCGGGCCGCCCTCTGTCAACTGCCCGATGCCATTCGCCTTTGGCAGCAGGTTGGCCGGGGCCAGCGTCGCCATGCGAAGCGCGACATCAACCTCGCAGCCCACGACATTCACCATCGTCCTGATCGCCTGCGCCATATCGAGGTCCGCCCCGGCAAGCGTTCCGTCTTCAAGCGTCAACCGCCCGTTTTCCCGCAGGATACGTCGGCCGTTCAGCGTAAATTCGCGCTGCTCTGTTCCAGCCGGAGACATCGCGTCGCTGACGAGGAAAATCTCGCCCGGTCCCAGCTTTGCCCGCAGCGCCGCACTAATCGCCGCCGGGTGAACGTGGATGCCATCCGCGATCAGGCCGGCAGACAGCCGCCCGGTGGCAAGCGTCGCGCCGACGCAGCCGGGTTCCCGGTTGCCAAGCCCGCTCATCGCGTTGAACAGGTGGGTCGAACAAATCGCGCCCGCCTTGGCTGCTGTCACGCAGGTCTCGAAATCCGCATCCGTATGGCCCAGTGACACGATCACGCCTGCATCGGTCAGAGTTGCGATCTGCTCCGGCGGCACGGTTTCCGGCGCGATGGTCAGCATCAGCGCGGGTAGGTCTTTCGCGGCTTCGACGTAAAGCGCCATGTCCGCGTCGTTGATCGGGCGGATAAAGCTGGCCCCGTGCGCGCCCTTGCGGGCAACCGACAGGTGCGGCCCTTCCAGGTGCAGCCCGGCAATGCCCGGCGTGCCGCGTTCCACCGCCTTTTGCGCCGCCTCCACCGCCGCGCGGCTATGTTCCGGCGTGTCGGTTATCAGCGTCGGCAGCAATGATGTCGTTCCCAGCCCCGCATGGGCCCCCGCGATCAGCCCGAGCGTCTGCGCGGTCGGTGCGTCATTGAACATCACCCCCGCGCCACCATTCACTTGCAGATCGACAAACCCGGGCGCGAGCGTTCCTCCGCCGATGTCCGTGGCCTCCGCCTCGTCCGGCACATCAGTTTCTGCCACGATACCGACAACCCGCGCACTCTCGACCAGCAGCGCCATGCCGCGATGCCGCCGTTCGCCGTCAAAAATATCGGCCCCGATATAGGCGTGGGTCGTCATATCGTTTCGGTCACTTTCTTCAGATGGCGCGGCGCGTCCGGGTTGATCCCGCGTTCTGCCGCGACTTTTTCCACCATCGCATAGAACGACACGATCAGCGCAATCGGATCGGTCAGCGCGTGGTTCGTGCGCACGAACTCCAGCCGCTTGGCAACCCGCGCCTTGTCCGACGTTGCAAAAACCGACGCGCCCTTTGATGCGATTTCATCCGCCACATCGATCAGCGGCCCCTCCGCCGCGTCCGCCGCGGTCATCGCGAGGACGGGAAAGTTCTGTTCCACAATCGACACTGGGCCGTGCAGCACTTCGGCTGAGGAATAGCTTTCCGCGTGCAATTGGCAGGTTTCCTTGAACTTCAGCGCCGCCTCATGCGACATCGCGATGACCGGGCCGCGGCCCAGCGTGAACAGGCTTTTCCGCCCACCAATCGCCGCGCACATCTCAGGCCAGTCGATTTGCGCGGCCTGTGCCAACTGCTCCGGCAGCGCATGGATCGACTGCGTGATCTCCGCATCATCCTTCCACCGGGCAAGCATCAGCAGCCCGGCAACGGCGGAGTTCACGAAGGTTTTCGTCGCCGCCACGCTCAGCTCCGGCCCGGCGTGGATCGGCAGGCAATGGTCGCATGTCTCAGCCAGCGGAGAGTTCGGTTCATTCGTCACCGCAATCGTGAACGCCCCATCTGCCCGTGCGGAGCGGGAAAGTTCAACGATATCGGGGCTTTTGCCGGATTGTGACACCCCGATACAGGCCGCCCTTCCCAGCTTTAGCGGCGCTTTGTAGATCGACGCGACGGATGGCCCGACCGACGCGACTGGTACGCCCAACATCAGTTCCGACGCGTATTTCAGATAGGTCGCCACGTGGTCCGACGACCCCCGCGCCACCGTCGCAAGGAACAGCGGATCGCGGGCGCGCAGCGCCTTTGCCGCAACCTCAATCGCCCCGGCGCCGTCCGTCAACAGCCGGTCGACGGCATCGGGTATTTCAAGCACCTCGCGGCGCATTTGGGTCATGTCATGTGTCATGTCGTATCCTAAGTGTCGGTCAACCGAAGTTCAGCCACGAAGTCATAGGCGTCGCCGCGATAGATGGATGTCGTGAATTCCACGACCCGGCCCGAGGCAAGATAGGAAATCCGTTGAATGTTCAGCCCTGCCGCGCCTTCGGGCAGGTTCAGGTGGGTGGCCTCCTCCGGGCCAAGGTTGATGGCAGAGATCTTCTGGATCGCGCGCACCGGGCGGGTGCCTCGTTCGCCGAGGTAGTCGTAAAGCGATTTTTCAACCGCGACCGGGTCGGGCAGCAGATCGACGGGCAGCGAGGCGCGTTCAATCGCCATCGGTTGCCCATCCGCCGTCCGCAGCCGCTTGATCCGCGACACCGATGCGTCGGGCGCCAGCGCCAGCGCCACGACCTCTTCCGGGGAGGGCATGAACACGCCGCGTTCCAGAAACACGGCCTCGGTCTTCATGCCGCGCCGCTGCATATCCTCGGAAAACGAAGTCAGTCGGCTTAGCGATTGTTCCACCCGCCGCGTTTCCGGCGCGATGAATGAGCCCGAGCCTTGTTTCTGGACAATCGTTCCCGCCTCAACCAACGCCTCAATCGCCTTGCGGACGGTGACGCGGGACATTTCGGTCAGCGTTGCGATTTCGCGTTCCGGGGGCAGGGGGCTTTCGGGTTTCAGCACACCCGCCGCGATGCCGTCCTCAATCCGGCGGCGCAATTGCACGTAGCGCGGGCCGTTATCCTGCGAAAACCAGCCATCGGGGTTCAGGAAATCTGCAACGCTCATCACACTTTTCCTCCGGCGGCGGCCAGACGCAGCGCACCGTCAAGCGCGTTGCCCTTGGCGTCGGTGATCTGCGCCGCCCGCTCGGCGGGCAGATAGGGCGCAAAGGCGGGGCCAAGCCCGCCGACAACGCAGATCGGCTCCGCCCCGCCGGTTCCCAGCGCGCCTAACGCGCGGGTCACGTAACCCGCACCGCGCTGCATCAGATTCTGCGCCGCCGCATCCCCCGCCTTGGCCGCATCGACGATACGCGGGGCATAGGCGGCGATGTCGCCGGGCCGCGCGGTTTGCCCGAACGCGACCACGTCTTGCGGGCGGTTTGAAAATTCTGTCAGCACGTCGGTCAGCAGGCCGCTTGGCGGCAACATCTTGTCGTGACACAGCAGCGCGTCGATCAACAGCGCCCGGCTCAGCCACGCACCCGACGCCTGATCGCCCAACCGAAAGCCCCAGCCACCGATAAAGGTCTGCACCCCATCAACCGAACGCCCAATAAAGCTGCCGGTGCCAATCGAAATGACTGTGCCGTTTTCGCCGCCAAGCGCACCAACGACCGATGTCTCCCGATCGTCAGACACTGTGACATTGCGGATCGGCAAAGCATCAGCCACCCGCGCCGCGATGCCGGTATCAAGCACCCCGGCCAGCCCGCAATGCGCGCGGACAGTGGCGATATCGACCCCTGCGGAGCGGGCCGCATCAAGGATCGTGCCACCCAGCGCCGCAATCGCGCCGTCAAAATCGCTGGTCACATTGGCAGAGGCACCGCGCGCGTCTGCCAACACCTCAAACCCGCCGGACCCTGCGACCCGCGCAAGGGCAATGCGGCAGCCGCTGCCACCACCATCCGCGCCAAGAAAGAAGGTTTCGTGAGTCGATGTCATGTAGATACCTTTATAATACCTATTCAGAATTTGAAAGACCAATATTGAGTTGTTTTCAATAAAAATTAGGTGTTTGGAAAAAATATTGGACAAAAGGTATTAAATAGGTATTGTATTCGAAGCCGAGGGGGATTCGCATGGCTTTGCCGCAAACTGAAATGATGCACACCGCTGCAGCGGCGCTGGATGCCCAGCCCGATGCTGACGTGCTGGCGCATCTGCTTCAGGGGCAGGCGGAGGCGCTCGCGGCTGTTTCGGGGGCGACGGACTCTATCGCCGCCGCATCCGCCCTGATGGTTGAGGCGATCCAATCCGGCCACACCATCATCTACGCCGCCGCCGGATCATCGGCCCTCGCCGCCCTGTCCGACGCGACGGAGCTTCAGGGCACCTTTGGCATCGACCCGGGCCAGATCAAAATCTTCATGGCGGGCGGCATTCCGACAGACGCGCGGATGCCCGGCAACACCGAAGACGACGCGGCTGAGGCCGCGACCGCCGCCCGGGCCATTGACAGGGGTGATGTCGTCATCGGGGTCACGGCCTCGGGCAGCACGCCTTACACCTGCGAAGTCGCCGCCATCGCCCGCAAGCGCGGCGCGAAGGTCATCGCCATCGCAAACAATCCCGGCGCGCAGATTTTCCAAGGCGCGGATGTTGCGATCTGCCTGCCGACCCCGCCCGAAGTCATCGCGGGATCGACCCGGATGGGCGCGGCGACGGCGCAAAAGGCGACGCTGAACCTGATGTCGACGCTGATGGGCGTGCGCCTTGGCCATGTCCACGACGGCTTCATGGTGAACCTGAAGGCCGACAACGCAAAATTGCGCAAACGCGCCGCCGGGATGGTGGCGGCGATTGCGGGGTGTTCGACCGACACCGCCGAAGGCTGCCTGAAAGCGGCCAATGGCCATGTCAAGCAGGCGACACTGCTCGCGCTTGGGGCTGATACACCCGCGCAGGCGGACGACATACTATACCGGACGGGGGGCAACCTGCGTTCGGCGATGACACGACTGAAAACCCCGGTCTGACCGGGCACAAAGGATGTATTAGGGAGGAAAATCATGACACATCTGAAACTCGGGGGCGTATTGCTCGCCTCGACACTACTGGGGGGCACGGCTGCAATGGCGCAGGATGTGACCCTGACGATTGAAAGCTGGCGCAACGACGATTTGACGTTGTGGCAGGACCAGATCATCCCGGCGTTTGAGGCCGCGAACCCCGGCATCAAAGTGCAGTTCACGCCCTCCGCCCCGGCGGAATATAACGCGGTGCTCAACTCCAAACTCGACGCGGGCAGCGCGGGCGACCTCATTACCTGCCGTCCCTTCGATGCATCGCTCGCGCTTTATGAAGCGGGCCACCTGACGGACCTCTCGGGGCTTGAAGGCATGTCGAGCTTTTCCGACGTTGCGAAATCCGCGTGGACGACCGATGATGGCGCCGCCACGTTCTGTATGCCGATGGCGTCGGTGATCCACGGCTTCATCTACAACAAGGACGCCTTCGCCGAGCTTGGCATCGAAGTCCCGACGACCGAAGAGGAATTCTTCGCCGCCCTCGACACCATCAAGGAAGACGGCAGCTATATCCCGATGGCGATGGGCACCAACGACCAGTGGGAAGCCGCCACCATGGGCTACAACAACATCGGCCCGAACTACTGGAAGGGCGAAGAGGGCCGCAACGCCCTGATCGCCGGCGAACAATCCCTGACGGATGAGGCTTGGGTCGCCCCCTTCCGCCAGCTTGCCAAATGGGGCGACTACCTCGGCGATGGGTATGAGGCGCAGACCTATCCCGACAGTCAGAACCTGTTCACGCTCGGCCGCGCCGCAATCTATCCGGCCGGTTCGTGGGAGATTTCGGGCTTCAACAGCCTTGTCGATTTTGAAATGGGCGCGTTCTATCCGCCGGTTCAGGCTGCGGGCGATGAATGCTACATCTCAGACCACACCGACATCGCGATTGGCCTGAACGCGGCCAGCCCGAACGCCGAAGCGGCACAGACCTTCCTGAACTGGGTCGGGTCCGAAGAATTCGCGTCCCTCTACGCGAATGCGCTTCCGGGGTTCTTCTCTCTGTCGAACCACGACGTTGCGATGGAAGATCCGCTGGCGCAGGAATTCGTCAGCTGGCGGGGGGAGTGTAATTCCACCATCCGCTCCACCTACCAGATCCTGTCGCGGGGCACGCCGAACCTCGAAAACGAAACCTGGAACGCCTCGGTCAACGTGATCAAGGGCGAAGAGACCCCAGAAGACGCCGCCGCGCGTCTGCAGGAGGGGCTGGCAAGCTGGTACGAACCCCAACAATAAGCCACTCACGGGGTGGTGGGCTGCACTGCGCGGCCCGCCACTGCCCAAAACGGGCACAAACAAGGGAAAATCACCATGTCTGATACAACCGGCACCCGCCGCTTCCGTTGGCATATCCTCGTGTTTCTTGCGCCTGCGGTGCTTGTTTACACGGCGGTCATGATCTTCCCGCTGTTCAACACCCTGCGCCTTGCGCTTTACACCGAGGTCGGACAGGCCCGCGAGTTCGTTGGCCTCGACAACTTCCGCACCCTGTTCGGCGATCCGCGCTGGTCCGAAAGCTTCTGGAACGCGCTCGGCAACAACTTCTGGTTCTTCTTCATCCATATGATCGTGCAGAACCCGATTGGCATCCTGCTGGCCGCACTTCTCAGCCACCCGCGCTTGCGGTTCGCGCATCTCTACCGCACCGCGATTTTCATTCCGACGATCCTTAGCTTCGTGATCGTGGGGTTTGCGTGGAAACTGATCCTGTCGCCGATCTGGGGCATCGCGCCCAATATGCTTGATGCGATCGGCCTCAAGTCCCTGTTCGAACCGTGGCTTGGCAAGGAAGAATACGCGCTCACCACACTCGCCCTGATCTCCGTCTGGCAGTTCGTCGGCATCCCGATGATGCTGATCTACGCCGCCCTCCTGTCGATCCCCGAAGAAATGCTTGAAGCCGGAGAGATTGACGGCATCACCGGATGGGGTGCCTTCTGGAAGATCAAGCTGCCGCTGATCCTGCCGTCTATCGGGATCATCTCAATCCTGACATTCGTGGGCAATTTCAACGCCTTCGACCTGATCTATTCCGCGCAAGGTGCGCTGGCGGGGCCGAATTACTCAACCGATATCCTCGGCACCTTCATGTATCGCACCTTCTTCGGGTTCCAACTTCAACTGGGCGATCCGCATATGGGGTCCGCGATTGCGACGGCGATGTTCGTGATCATCCTTATCGGGGTCTGCATATACCTCTGGGGCATCCAGACCCGCCTGCGCCGCTACCAGTTCTGAGGGGATGACAATGAACGCTGCACGCCAAAATATCCGCACCACCATCGGCGCACATGCTGTGCTGCTGACATGGGTCGTGATCGCGCTGTTCCCGGTCTTTGTGATCCTGATCAACAGCTTCAAGAACCGTCGCGCGATCTTCAAGGAACCGCTGGGCCTGCCGAACAACGAAACCTTCAGCACCATCGGCTATGAAACGGTCATGAAGCAGGGGGATTTCTTCCTCTACTTCCAGAACTCGCTGATCGTCACGATTGCCTCGCTGTTCTTCATCCTGCTGTTCGGCGCGATGGCCGCCTTTGCGCTGGCGGAATACCGGTTCAAGGGCAACCTGTGGATGGGGCTTTACCTCGCGCTCGGCATCATGATCCCGATCCGCATCGGCACCGTCGCCATTCTTGAAATGATGGTGGCAAGCGGCCTTGTGAACACGCTCACCGCGCTGATCCTCGTCTATACCGCGCAAGGCTTGCCGCTGGCCGTGTTCATCCTGTCCGAATTCATGAAGCAGGTCAGCGATGACCTGAAGAACGCGGGCCGCATCGACGGCCTGTCGGAATATACGATCTTCTTCCGGCTGGTCCTGCCGCTGGTGCGCCCGGCGATGGCGACGGTCGCGGTGTTCAACATGATCCCGATCTGGAACGACCTGTGGTTCCCGCTGATCCTCGCGCCCGGTGAATCGACCAAGACGCTGACGCTGGGGTCGCAGGTGTTCATCGGCCAGTTCGTCACCGACTGGAACGCGGTCCTGTCCGCGCTGTCGATGGCGATCCTTCCGGCGCTTGTGATCTACGTCATCTTCTCGCGCCAACTGATCCGGGGCATCACATCGGGGGCCGTCAAATGATCCGCGCCGTTGTCCTTGGATTGGGGAACATGGGGATCAGCCACGCGCTGGCGCTCCATCACCATCCCGAGGTCGAGATCGTCGGCCTCTACAACCGATCGCCCGTGACGCTTCCGTCAGCACTTGAGTCATACGATTGTCATACGGGAGTCATACGCGATGTGTACGCCGAAAAACCCGATCTGGTGGTGATCGCAACCTACTCCGACAGCCACGCCGATCTGGCGGTTCGGGCGATGGAGTCGGGCGCCCATGTCTTCGTCGAAAAGCCCTTGGCCACAACGGCCGAAGACGCGAAACGGGTCGTCGCAAAGGCCGTTGAAACCGGCCGCAAACTGGTCGTCGGCTACATCCTGCGTCACCACCCCTCATGGGTCCGCCTGATCGAAGAAGCCCGCGCCCTCGGTGGCCCCTACGTCTTCCGCCTGAACCTCAACCAGCAGTCGTCGGGTGACACGTGGGAAACGCATAAGGCATTGATGCAAAACACTTCTCCGATTGTTGACTGCGGTGTTCACTATGTCGATGTGATGTGCCAGATCACCGATGCGCGGCCCGTCCGCGTGCACGGAATGGGCCTGCGCCTGACCGACGAAATCGCGCCCGACATGTATAATTACGGGCAGTTTCAGGTGGTGTTCGATGACGGCTCCGTCGGCTGGTATGAGGCCGGCTGGGGCCCCATGATCTCGGAAACCGCGTTCTTCGTGAAAGACATCATCAGCCCCAACGGCGCGGTGTCGATCACCGATGGAAATAAGGGAAATTCCGACGATATCGACGGCCACACCAAAGTCGGTGGATTGCTGATTCACCGCCCCACTGGCGACACCCAAATCGACATGCCGAATGAGCCCGGACACCAGGAATTATGCGACGCGGAACAGGCCTATGTCGTCCGCGCCATCACCGAAAATATCGACCTCACCCGACACATGAATGACGCGGTGCAATCGCTGGCGATCTGCCTTGCCGCAGATGAAAGCATCCGCTCCGGTAACGCTATAGAATTAGGGGATAAATCATGACCGCCCTTCACCTTGAGAACGTCTGCAAATCCTTCGGAGAAGTCGAGGTTTTACACGACATAAACCTGACTGTGGAGGAGGGCGAGTTCGTCGTTTTCGTCGGCCCGTCCGGCTGCGGGAAATCGACCCTTTTGCGGGTGATCGCGGGGCTTGAGGATGCGACCTCCGGCACCGTCGAAATCGCCGGGAATGTGGTGAACACAACGCCCCCCGCAAAGCGTGGCATTGCGATGGTGTTCCAAAGCTACGCGCTTTATCCGCACCTATCGGTCAAGGATAACATGGCGCTCGCGCTGAAGCAGGCGAAGGAACCGAAAACGGTGATTGAGGAGCGCGTGACCGAAGCCGCGCGGATGCTGTCGCTTGGCGACTACCTCGACCGTCGCCCCGCCGAGCTTTCCGGCGGGCAACGCCAGCGGGTTGCAATCGGCCGGGCCGTGGTGCGGCATCCGAAGCTGTTCCTCTTTGACGAACCACTATCGAACCTCGACGCCGCCCTTCGCATGAATACCCGGATTGAGATCGCGAGCCTTCACAGAACCCTTGATACGTCAATGGTTTACGTGACCCATGACCAGACCGAGGCGATGACTCTGGCCGACAAGATCGTCGTTCTGCGCGACGGCCGGGTCGAACAAATCGGCGCCCCGATGGAGCTTTACAACAAGCCCGCAAACAAGTTCGTCGCCGGGTTTCTTGGGGCACCGTCGATGAACTTTGTCGATGCGAAATTGATCGGGAAACCGGGCGCGAAAACGCTCGGTATCCGCCCCGAACATCTGAACCTTGGCGAAGGCCAGTTGAAAGGCACCGTCACCCATGTTGAACGCTTGGGTGGCGACACCAACCTGCTGGTCAAGCTGAACGACGGAGAAACGATCACCGCCCGCCTGTTCGGTCAGCGCGACGTCGCCGTTGACGCCGCCATCGCCTTGCAGTTCGACGAAGCCGACGCGTTCTTCTTCGATGCGGAGGATCAGGCGATGGTCGCCTGATCCACGCCTATACATTCCGATTTGGGCGGGGTAATAACGGGCGAAATCCACAGAAAATTGCAGGAATTGCCCGATGACCAGCTCCGTTCTCGACCAGTTGCGCGAAATGACGACCGTTGTTGCCGATACCGGCGACATCGCCGCGATTAAACGGTTGGAGCCGATTGACGCGACGACCAACCCATCGCTGATCCTGAAAGCTGCGCAGATGCCGGAATACGCGGATCTGATCGACGCCGCGCTTGGCCGGGTCGATCGGTCGGGCAAATCGCAGGACGAGATTATCGAGGATGCGATAGATCAGATCGGTGTCGGCGTTGGCAGCGAAATCCTGAAAATCATCCCCGGCCGTGTGTCAATTGAGGTTGACGCGCGCCTGTCCTTCGACACTGATGCGATGATCGAAAAGGCGCGCAAACTTGTCGGGCTGTTCGACGGTATGGGTGTTGGCAGGGACCGCCTGCTGATCAAGGTCGCCGCGACGTGGGAAGGCATTCGCGCCGCCGAGGTTTTGGAAGGCGAGGGGATCAATTGCAATATCACGCTGATCTTCAACTTCGCGCAAGCCCGCGCCAGTGCGGAAGCCGGTGTTTTCCTGATCTCGCCGTTCGTTGGGCGTATCCTTGATTGGTACAAAAAGACCAATCCCGACACGACCTACACCGCCGAAAACGATCCCGGCGTCCTGTCGGTGACTGAGATTTACCAGTATTTTAAGGACAACGGCTTCAAGACGGTCGTGATGGGCGCAAGCTTCCGCAACACCGGTGAGATCAAAGCGTTGGCCGGCTGTGACCGGCTGACCATCAGCCCCGCGCTGCTGGATGAAATGGCCGAAGACAACAGCGATCTGCCGCGTCAGTTGGAAGACAAGGGCGCGACCAAAACGCCGGGTGCGAAGCTGGACGAAAAGACCTTCCGCTGGGAAATGGCCGCGGACGCGATGGCGACCGAAAAGCTTGCCGAGGGTATTCGCGGGTTTGCGGCGGATTCCGAGAAACTTGAGAAAATCATCGCCGACATGCTTTGACGGCGGGCCGCGGGCAGGGATATTTTTGGAAAATGGTATCAGGCTTCGGGAAGGAAGCCTGACCGTCCAATGCTGACATAGCCGACAAAGCCCGCCTGTTTTGCATCCTTTTCCGAATAGACGTTACGCAGGTCGGCCATGACCGGGTGCGCCATTTTCTTCGCCAGTTTTTTCAGGTCAAGCGCGCGAAACTCGTTCCACTCGGTCAGGATTACCACCGCATCCGCGTTGCGCGCGGCCTTGTAGGCATCGTTGGACCAATGGACGCCGGGCAGCAGCGCTTCACCCTCGCGTCGGCCTTGGGGATCGACAACGCGCACCTTGGCCCCGCGGCCGACAAGGGCCGGAACGATGGTAAGCGATGGCGCGTCGCGCATGTCGTCGGTGTTGGGTTTGAACGTCACGCCGAGCACTGCGATGGTTTTGCCGTTCACGCTGTCGCCGCAGATATCCATCACCTTGTCGAACATCCGGCGTTTTGTTTCGTCGTTGACCTTGATCACCGTTTCCGTGATCTGCATCGGCACAGCGTTTTCCTGCCCGATCCGAGCGAGCGCTTTGGTGTCCTTCGGAAAGCAAGACCCGCCATAGCCGGGGCCGGCATGCAGGAACTTGTTGCCGATCCGGCCATCCAAACCGATGCCGCGCGAAACTTCTTTCACGTCCGCGCCGACCCGCTCGCAGAGGGCTGCGATTTCGTTGATGAAGGTGATCTTCGTCGCAAGGAAGGCGTTGGCGGCGTATTTGATCATCTCGGCGGATTCGAGATCGGTGGTGACGATTGGGAAGTCGCGCAGGAAAAGCGGGCGGTAGACATCTTCCATCACCTCGGCCGCGCGGTCGTTCTGGACACCGACGATCACCCGATCCGGGCGCATGAAATCGTCAATCGCCGCCCCTTCGCGCAAGAATTCAGGGTTGGAGGCGACGTCGAATTCCGCATCGGGGCAGGCTTTGCGGATGATCTGTTTTACCTGCCGATTGGTGCCAACGGGGACGGTCGATTTGGTGACGATGACGGTATATCCGTCAATCGCGTTCGCGATTTCCTCGGCGGCGGCATAGACATAGGTGAGGTCCGCGTGTCCGTCGCCGCGCCGGGTCGGGGTGCCGACGGCGATAAAGACCGCATCGGCGCTTGCGACGGCCCCGGCGAGGTCTTCGGTGAAGGTCAGGCGGCCGGCGCCGGTGTTCTTCTGGATCAGGTCTTCAAGGCCGGGTTCATAGATCGGCACCTCGCCACGGGTCAGGCGGTCTATCTTTGACGGGTCTTTGTCGACGCAAATAACCTCGTGCCCGAAATCCGAAAAACAGACGCCAGACACCAGCCCCACATATCCGGTTCCAATCATCGCGATTTTCATCTGGTGCCCCTCGTCTTTCGTCCTGCCAGATCGACATGCGGCATGGTGACGGGGGTGTCAACGGCGCTATAGTTCCAGCGATACCCAAAGCACGCGCGCATCGTCGTTGCTGACCGACACACAACAGTGGCCCATGCCGCTGTCGTAATAGACGCTGTCCCCGGCGGACAGGCGCAGCGGGCGGTAGTGTTCTGTGTGAAGCTCAACCTCGCCCTCAAGGACGAACATGAATTCCTCTCCGCTATGGCGAATCCAGTCGTCGTAATCGGAAATATCCCGCGCCTTGATGCGAGAGATATAGGGCAGCATGGCTTTGCTGGATAATTCGGTGCAGAGCAGTTCGTGTTCATACGTTCGGGTTGACCGCGCTTCGCCCTGTCCTTGCCGTGTGTAATCACGGCGCCCGGATACGCCCTGATTGCGGGATTGCAGGAACAGCTGCGGAGTTTGCAGCTCAAGCTCTTTGGTCAGGCGGCGGATGATGTCGAAACCGGCGCGGGTCTGATCGTTTTCGATCTTTGATAGGGTCGACCGCCCAATCCCGGCACGACGCGCGGTTTCTTCCAGCGTCCAGCCTTTTTTGCGCCGCGCCTCGCGGATCATCCGCGCGAGGGAAGAGCCGTCCTCGGCATTCGGGGGCAGGTTGTCCGATGCGACGGGCTGCAGGTCTTCCATCTCGGCCATCGTGTATCCTCAAAGGAATCAGTTGAACGATCTTTAGTATAGGCATATGAAGGGCAAAATGACACAGAAGGAAACTTGTTTCCTATAGGGGAATTTTGGCGAACGGGCCGAAAATCTCGCGGGAAACCCTGAAAAGGACGCCGATATGTCAAGTACACCCCGCCGCACTCCGCTTTATGATCTGCACGTCGAACTTGGCGGCAAGATGGTTGATTTCGCCGGTTGGGAAATGCCGGTGCAATATCCAATGGGGATCATGGGCGAACATACGCAGTGCCGTGAAAAGGCCGCGCTGTTTGACGTGTCGCACATGGCGCAGGTGTTGGTGAAAGGTGATGGCGCGCTTGAGGCGTTGGAGTCGCTGGTTCCCGCGGCCCTGTCAACGCTGCCGGAAGGCAAGGCGCGTTACACGTTCTTTACCAATGAAAACGGCGGGATCATGGACGATCTGATCGTCAGCAACGCGGGCGGCTACGTGTTCATCGTCGTCAACGCCTCCATGCGCGATCAGGACATTCCGCATATGCGCGCCGGCCTGCCGGATCACGAGGTGATCGAGGTCACGGATCGCGCGCTGATCGCCGTGCAAGGGCCAAAAGCCGAAGCAGTGGTTGCCGCGCTTTGCCCTGAAGCGGCGAATTTGAAATTCATGGAGACCGTCGCGGCGGACATTAAGGGCGCGAAGTGCCGTGTGTCGCGGCTTGGCTATACGGGTGAGGACGGATACGAAATCTCAATCCCCGAAGCCCATGCGGAAGAGATCGCCCGCGCTTTCCTTGCGCATGAGGATTGCGAACCGGCCGGCCTTGGTGCGCGCGACAGCCTGCGGCTGGAGGCCGGGCTTTGCCTTTATGGAAACGATATCGACCAGGACACCACGCCTATTGAGGCGAACCTCAACTGGGCGATCCAGAAACGTCGCCGGGAAGAGGGTGGGTTTCCGGGGGCGGAGCGGATTTTGAAGCAGCTTGCCGACGGTCCATCCCGCAAGCTGGTTGGAATTTTGCCCGATGGCCGCGCCCCGGCCCGTGCAGGCGTTGAAATTCAGGACGCAGAGGGCAATAGTGTCGGAAGCATCACCTCTGGCGGGTTCGGCCCAACGGTTCAAGGACCGGTCGCTATGGGATATGTCAGTGCTGACCACGCTGAGGTCGGCACGAAACTCAACCTGATCGTGCGCGGCAAGGCACAACCCGCAACGGTCGCTGCCCTGCCGTTCGTGCAGCAAAATTATAAACGCTAACTCCGGGAGCTAACCACATGGCCATCTACTATTCCGAAGATCACGAATGGATCTTGGTCGAGGGCGATACAGCCACCATCGGTATTACCGCACACGCTGCTGAGCAGCTTGGCGATGTTGTCTTTGTTGAGTTGAAAGAGGCTGACGACGAATACGAGAAGGGCGACGAAATCGGCGTTATCGAATCCGTCAAAGCGGCGTCTGAAATCTATGCTCCGGTCGATTGTGAAATCATCGAAGCGAACGACTCGCTGGAAGGCGCACCCGGCAATCTAAACGAAAGCCCCGAGGGCGACGCCTGGATCTACAAGGTCAAGATCAACGATGCCAAGCAGCTTGAAGATCTGATGGACGAAGACGCCTACAAGGCCTTTATCGGCTGATCCCGAAACACCTGCGACACCCAATCTGATCGCGCCCGACCGCGCGATCAGCGTTTCTGAAGGGAACCCCCCAATGACGTTCAAGCTTACCGACTACGAAGCCTACGATTTTGCCAACCGTCGCCACATCGGGCCAAGCCCTAAGGAAATGGCGGACATGCTCAAGGTCATCGGTTACAAGACGCTTGATCAACTGATTGATGACACGGTTCCCGAAGCGATCCGTCAGGCTGAACCGCTTGATTGGGGTCCGGCAATGACCGAACGGGACGCGCTCTATCACATGCGCAAGGTGGCGAATAAGAACAAGGTTCTGACCTCGCTGATCGGGCAGGGGTATTACGGCACGACGACCCCACCGGTGATCCTGCGCAACATCCTGGAAAACCCGGCGTGGTATACGGCTTACACCCCCTACCAGCCCGAAATCTCACAAGGCCGACTTGAGGCGCTGCTGAACTTCCAGACGATGGTGTCCGACCTGACCGGGCTAGACATCGCAAACGCGTCGCTGCTGGATGAATCGACCGCGGCGGCTGAGGCGATGACGATGGCCCAACGCGCCGGAAAGTCGAAGGCCGAGGCGTTCTTTGTCGATGAAAACTGCCACCCGCAGAACATCGCCGTTATCAAAACACGGGCTGAGCCGCTGGGGATCGACGTCATCGTTGGCGATCCGCTGGATTTCGAGGCCGACAAGGTGTTCGGTGCGATTTTCCAGTATCCCGGCACCTATGGGATCGTGCGCGACTTTACCGACATCATCGCGAAACTCCATGAACATAAGGCGCTTGCCATCGTTGCGGCGGACCCGCTGGCGCTCGCCCTGCTGAAATCACCGGGCGAGATGGGGGCGGATATCGCAATCGGTTCGACCCAGCGTTTTGGCGTTCCGATGGGCTATGGCGGCCCGCACGCGGCCTATATGGCGACGCGCGATGCCTATAAGCGTGCGATGCCGGGGCGGATCATTGGTGTGTCGGTCGACAGCCGTGGGAACAAGGCGTACCGCCTGTCCCTGCAAACCCGCGAACAGCATATCCGGCGCGAAAAGGCGAATTCGAACGTCTGCACGGCGCAGGCATTGCTGGCCGTCATGGCGTCGATGTATGGCGTTTATCACGGTCCCGACGGGATCAAGGCCATCGCGCAATCCGTGCACCGCAAGACCGCGCGCCTTGCGAAAGGTCTCGAATCGTTGGGCTTCAAGGTCGAACCCGAAGTGTTCTTTGACACGATCACGGTTAATGTCGGAGCGATGCAGGGCGTCGTGATGAACGCCGCCGTCGATCAGGGGGTGAACCTGCGAAAGATCGGAAACGATCGCGTGGGCATCAGCCTTGATGAACAGACCCGCCCCGAAACCATCGAAGCTGTCTGGGCGGCCTTTGGTGGCGATATGAAAGACGACAGCGAAAAGAACCGCGAATATCGCCTGCCCGAAGCCAACCTGCGCGACAGCGAATACATGACTCACCCGATCTTCCACCTGAATCGGTCCGAGGCGGAAATCACGCGCTATATGCGTCGCTTGGCTGACCGCGATCTGGCGCTTGACCGCGCGATGATCCCGCTTGGGTCGTGCACGATGAAGCTGAACGCGACGATTGAGATGATTCCGGTCACATGGCCGGAATTTGCGAATATCCACCCCTTCGTACCTGCCGATCAGGCCGCCGGATACACGCAGATGATCGAGGACCTGAACGACAAGCTGTGCCAGATCACCGGCTATGACGCGATCAGCCAGCAGCCGAATTCCGGCGCGCAGGGTGAATATGCCGGGCTTCTGACAATCCGTGGTTACCACGAAGCGCAAGGGGAAGGGCATCGCAACATCTGCCTGATCCCGACCTCCGCACACGGAACAAACCCCGCGTCGGCCCAGATGGTCGGCTGGAAGGTCGTTCCTGTGAAAGCGGATCAGCACGGCAATATCGACCTTGACGATTTCCGCGCCAAGGCGGAAGAGCACGCAGATAACCTTGCCGGGTGCATGATTACCTATCCTTCGACCCATGGTGTGTTTGAGGAAACCGTTGGCGAAGTTTGCGACCTCACGCACAAGTACGGCGGTCAGGTTTATATCGACGGGGCCAACATGAACGCGATGGTCGGGGTGTCCCGCCCCGGTGACATTGGCGGTGATGTGAGCCACCTGAACCTGCACAAGACGTTCTGCATCCCGCATGGCGGCGGTGGCCCCGGTATGGGTCCGATTGGCGTCAAGGCGCATCTGGCCGATTACCTGCCGGGTCATCCGGAATTCGGCGACAGCGTTGGGCCGGTCAGTGCGGCGCCGTTCGGCTCCCCCTCCATACTGCCGGTCAGCTGGGCCTATTGCCTGCTGATGGGCGGGGCCGGTCTGACGCAGGCCACGAAGGTCGCGATCCTCAACGCGAACTATATCGCGGCGCGGCTGAAGGGATCATACGATATCCTTTATTCGTCAAAGAAAGGTCGTGTCGCGCATGAATGTATCCTTGATACACGGCCGCTGGATGAAAGTGCCGGCGTCACCGTGGACGACATTGCCAAGCGCCTGATCGACAACGGTTTTCACGCGCCGACGATGAGCTGGCCGGTCGCCGGAACCCTGATGGTGGAGCCGACGGAATCCGAACCGAAGGCCGAAATCGACCGCTTCTGCGAGGCGATGCTGTCGATCCGCGAAGAAGCGCGCGAGATCGAAGAGGGCAAGATCGACAAGGAAAACAACCCGCTGAAGAACGCACCACACACGGTTGCCGACCTCGTCGGGGAGTGGGATCGCCCCTACAGCCGCCAAGTCGCCTGCTACCCGCCGGGCGCGTTCCGGGTCGACAAATACTGGTCGCCCGTCAACCGGGTGGACAACGCCTATGGCGACCGGAATCTGGTTTGCACCTGCCCACCGATGGAGGCTTACGCCGAAGCGGCTGAGTGATCTGACCGGACGGCTGCGCGTCAGCCGTCCGGTACTTGCAGGGATCAAAGGTAATCCCAGTGATTGCGCGTTGCACCTGCGGGTGGCAGGCCGACATCGCGGCGTAGATGATCATTCAGATCGCGCGTCGCTATGACCTTCTTGCCTCCGTGGCCCCGAAGCGGTGCCATGACCGCCGCGACCAGAACGCGCCATGCCCCGTGCTGTTCAATCAGGGCGTTGATGGGTATGCGCAGGTCTGCGAAACCCGCTGTCTTCTGAATATGTGCCATTTTGTTTGACCGGCCGCATTACGCGTGCCGACTCCTGTCGCAAATGTGTTGTGAAGACGCCCGAACGACAAACGGCGGCAGCCGAAGTCACGGACATCACGATTGAGTTTGGGCTTGGAAAAAGGCGCCTATGGGTGGCGCCGGTTGGCGGCGCCTACGACCTGAATGCTCGGTCGTTTAGCGATGTATGGTCGCCGATCATCCCAATACACAAGGGCGTGGCAAAAACGATATCAGTCATGTTAACGCCCCTTTTGTTTGCGTTTTGGATGGAGCGTGAACATACACGGTTTTCGATTCGCGCCAAGCCTAAAACTTTTGCGACCGTCGGGTTGTGGGATTTCCGCGCAACACGCGCGCCGCCGCAGGTGGTCAGGGGCCGTCGACTTTGCGACTGCGAAACACGGTGTAAAGGCCGCTGCCGACGATCACGAGGCTACCGATGATCGTTAGCGCGTCGGGCCGTTCGGCAAACACCAGAATGCCCAGCACCATTGCGAAAACCAGCCGCGTGTAGCGGAATGGCGTCACGAAAGAAATCTCTCCGATCCGCATCGCTGCCGTGATCGCGTAATACCCCGCAACGCCGAAGAGTGTCGCCGCGCATAGGTTGATCCACGTCCAAACGTCCGGCCAGATTGCGCCGCCGGTGATCGACAGCAGGATCGTTCCCGCGACGATCAGCATCGCGAAGCCATAGATGCCAAGCTGGCGGTTTGACATGGTGGGTGGGGCCGCGCGGGTTGCCAGATCACGACCAGCAAACCCAAGCGTGCCGAGCACCGCAAAGATCGACGCGAATTCAAACCCCGCGAGGCCGGGCCGCAGGATGATGAGGACTCCGACAAAGCCGATGGCAATCGCGGACCACCGCCGCCAGCCGACCGTTTCGTGAAAGAACAAAACCGCCCCCATCGCGACGACCAGCGGCGTCGCTTGGAGGATGGCAGATGCGCTCGACAACAGCGTCAGGGCGATGGCGAGCGTGTAGAACAGACGCGCCGCGACTTCGCAGGCAGAACGGATCGCAAGCGGCGGTGTCAGGATCGCCGGGTGCAGCAGACGTTCGCCGCGCCGCGCGGTCATCGCGCAGAACACCAGCATCCCGATTAACCCAAAGATAATAAGAGCTTGTCCAACAGGAACGACTGCTGTTGCGGACTTGATGAACATATCTTCAAGGGCGAATCCGGCCATTGACGCGACCATCAATACGCTGCCCTTCAGGTTGTCGTTCACGCGCGCGCCCTCTCACCGCTTTTCTGCCGGGTTAGGGCGTCTTGTCGGGGGGTGCAAGTGGCAAAATCGGGCGCTAGATATCCATCCAGATCGTCACCGGACCATCGTTGGTCAGCGCAACCGCCATGTCCGCGCCAAAGCGGCCTTGGGCGGTGTCGATCCCCTCTGCGCGCATCCGGTCGGCGAAGTAAGCGTATAGGCGTTCGCCTTCAGCCGGAGGTGCCGCGGCAGAGAAGCCGGGACGATTGCCGCGCGTCGTATCAGCTGCGAGGGTAAACTGGCTGACGACCAGCGCCGCGCCGCCCGTATCGCGTAAGGACAGGTTCATCTTGCCTGCATCGTCTTTGAAAATCCGCAGCTTGGCGATTTTTGCGGCAAGCTGGTCGGCTTGCGTGTCGGTGTCACCCTCCATCGCGCAGACGAGTATCAGCAAACCGGGACCGATTTCACCGACCATTTCGCCGTCAACGGTGACGGAGGCGTTCGCGACCCGCTGGATCAGGGCGCGCATCAGGTCAGTTCCGTGCGCCAAGGCGGGTTGGCACCGGCGCGGGACACGGTGATTGCTGCCGTTTGCGCGCCGAGGGCCAGGGCATTGGTAATGTCAGATTCGCTTAGCGCCGCGATGCGGGATTTCGTCAACGCGCCCACATCGTGAAGCGCGGCGAGAAGGCCCGCGTTGAACGTATCGCCTGCGCCAACGGTGTCGGCGACGGTGACGGACGGCGCAGGGACGTGGATGCGGTGCGCGCCGCTATAGCCCGTGACGCCATCCGCACCTTCGGTGATGCAAACCAGCTTTGGTCCGCGCGACAGCAGTGTGTTCGCGTGCGCCTCGGTCGTGCCGTCACCCATCAGCCAGTGCAGGTCTTCGTCGGACAGTTTCACGATATCTGCCAGCGCCAGCATACGGTCGATCCGGGCGCGGTAGGCAGGCTCATCCGCGATGAAGGAGGGGCGGATATTCGGATCGATCATCGTCACGGCGCGGGGCGCTTCGCGTGCCATCAACGCCTCATAAACACTGCCGCAGGGTTCTGAGACGAGGGAGATGCCGCCGAAGAAATAGGCGTCTGCGGCGGTTTGGGGCAAGTCGCCCTCTGTCAGCATCCGACCTGCCGTGCCCTCATCATAAAACGCATAGCGGGCTTGGCCGTCGGTGAGCGTGACAAAGGCCAGCGTTGTCGGGCGGTCAGAGCGGGCGAGGGCCGCCGTTTCAACCTTGGACGCTGTCAGCGCATCGGCGAGCATAGCGCCAAACAGATCGCGCGACACACCGCTGAACAGCCCGACTGGCGCGCCCAGACGGCCGAGCGCTATCGCCGTGTTGAACACCGCGCCACCTACATGTGGTGCAAAGCCCGCACCGCCGTCGGTCAAGTCGCGCGGCAGCATGTCGATCAGGGATTCTCCGCAGCAGAGGATCATGGCGGCTCCGTTCTTGTTTGTTAGCGCTCTCAATGCCCTTGGTTTCGCTGAAATTCAAGGCCGGGAATTACTGTTGCGCGATGAGGTATCCGGCGATCCCGGCAACCATCGCGCCAAGGATAACGGCAATCGCGATCTTCCACGCAGACCACGGTCGTTCGCCCTGCACCCGCCCAGTGCGGCCATTGACGACAAAGCGATAAGTCTTGCCGCGGTATTTATATGCGGCGAGCCAGACCGGAAGCAGCACGTGTTTGAACGTGACATCCCCGATTGAAGTATTGATGTCGTGGATGCGCTGGCGGTCGCCGCCGATGTCGAATTTCACGTCGCGCTGGATGATGCGATCCATGTAAACGCGGGCTTCGCCAAAGCCTTCGTCCAGTTCCACCGTATACCCTTCGGCGCGAAACCCGGCGAGGTATTCGGGGCGGTAAGGTTCAAGCGCCGACAGATCCCAAGGCTCTAACCCATCAGTATAGCGTTTCGGCAGGCTGCGAGACGCGAGAACAAGCACATCGTCAAAAAACCGCGCCACGCGGCCCGCGGCCGGACGCCAGCGCACCTTTTGCACGCGCTGCTGAACCCGTTTGCCATCCCGCATCACTGTGCGGGTTTCGTAGTAAACAGTGCCCTGTTCGCCACGATAGCGGCTTTTCGTATCGGCATCGAAAGTCCAGTAGGGGACATAGACGCCTTGCATCTTACGGCCCTTTCGCGCGTAGTCCTGCAGCCCGGTCGGGGCAAACCACAGGCGGCCCAGCCAATCGGTCATCGCCTTGCGGGCAGAGCGCTCCTCAATCGCGAAAGGCAGTAGGGCGCGGGGTTTGATGTGGCGGTGCGTGCCGGTATCCGTAACGACAGGCGTTGCGCAGAACGGGCATTCTGTTGCGTGATCCGGGCCGCCGAGTTCGACCTGCGCGCCGCAATTCGGGCAGGACAGAACGCGGGTTTCTTCGATTTCAACGTCCGGAAGGTTCGCGTTCAGGGCGTCGCGGAAATCAAGCTCTCGGATGGTTTGGGGTTGCGGGCCATGCCCTTCAAGCGGTTGCGTATTGCCGCAGTGGTCGCAGGTCAGTTGCCCCGCGACGGGGTCGAACCTCAGGTCCGACCCACATGTGTTGCAGGGAAAGCGGTGTTCGGCTTGGGTGGGCGCTGGGGGTGGCGTGGGCGCCATGAGATTTCATGCCTCCGGCGGGAGTATTTCGGGCAAGATGAAACGGGATCAGCTACCGGGTGGTGGTGGCGGAAGAACGGTGAAAAGCTGAGCGAGTTCGTCGATATCCTCGGCCCTTTGCCAGCCGTCCTGTCCTGCAGTCCAAAGGTAGGTGTCGCGTGTGACCGTGCCGTCGGATGTCATCCGGCCAATCGCGGCGCGGGAATACGGCCCCTTCGTTTCACCGCCATCGGCGATATGCCAGACCTTTTCGACTGGCGGCGGCGGGGGCGGGGTTGCGGCACCCTTCACAACGCCCCACGGGCCGGCCTGCGCCATCTGGTTGGCCATCGCCATGCCCATGCCCATTCCAAGGCCAGCGCCCATGCCACCGCCTGCTGGGTTGGCGGCGGCCTCGCTCATCGCGTCGGCGGCGGAGTATTGGGTGAAGGCATTGAGATCCCCGATCATGCCCATCGACGTGCGTTTGTCGAGCGCCTGTTCGACCGCAGGCGGGAGCGAGATATTTTCGATATACAGCTCAGGCATGTTCAGCCCGTAAGCCGATACGGTTTCAGAGATTTGCGCGGCGACAAGCTTGCCCATGTCGGACGTATTCGCCGCCATGTCGAGCACGGGAATCCGCGAACTCGCGACCACGCGAGAGAACTCCTGCGTGATGATGTTGCGGATTTGGTAGCTGATTTCATCCATCGTGAATTCACCATCGGTCCCGACGATCTCGGTCAGGAACCGACCGGGTTCAGACACCTTCACGGTGTAGGTGCCGTAGGCGCGGATGCGGACCGCGCCGAATTCAGGATCGCGTAGGATCACCGGGTTCTTCGTGCCCCATTTCAGATCGTTGAACCGCGTCGTGTTGACGAAATAGATTTCTGATTTGAACGGCGATTTGAACCCGTGATCCCAGTGCTGGAGCGTTGTCAGGATCGGCATGTTGTTGGTTTCAAGCATGTAGAGACCGGGCGTGAACACATCGGCCAATTGCCCTTCATGCACGAAGACAGCGGCCTGGCCTTCGCGCACGGTCAGCTTGGCGCCATACTTGATTTCATGGCCTTCGCGTTCGAACCGCCAGACCATCGTGTCGCGCGTGTCGTCCGTCCATTCGATGACGTCGATGAATTCACCGGTCAGAAAATCAAGAATACCCATAAGTCACGCCTTTCGTCTCATTAATCAGGTGGAGCCGCCCATCAGATCTGCCGCGATGGTGCGCACGATCGGGCGGGCCTGCTCCGGGCCCATGCCGGGGGCAAGGCGCCGGTCGTAGAGGATGCGCAGCAGCAATTCGTCGTGTTTTGTCAGCAGGCCGAATTCCTCATCATCGTTGAAGATGGAAGGGCGGGCGTCGCGGCTGTCATTGGCAAGGCCAAGCCCCTGCGCCAGCTCTTCGTGGACACAGGACAGGCGGGTTAGGTCCGGGTGTTCTGCGCGGATCACGGCGACGGCCTTGGTATAGGCGTAGCTGCCGGAACCGGCGGAGAACGCATAGACATGGCACAGCGTCGAACGCGGCATAGTGAGGATCGACCGCGCCGTGCTTTCGTTAAGGTCGGGCACAAGCTGGCGCAGCGCAGATGCAAAGCCGCGGCGTTCGTTTTCGTTCAGGATCAGCACGTGGAAATTCGCGTTGGTGTTGGTCACGCTGATCGGGTGGCGCGTCGCGTTCGACAAGCGCCGCGCGTAGCGGGCGATGTTGTCGCGATCCGTCTTGCGTTGGGCAAGAGGCACGCTGGGGCCGAAGGTGACCCCGAAGCGAACCGCGCTTTCCCAACGGCGCAGATTGCTTTCCGTTTCGCGGGCGACAAGGCGCCCGCCCCGAAACTGGTATTCGTCAAACAGTGCGATGCGGATGAAATTCTCAACGACATCCTTGGTGTCAAACGGCGCGTCAGGGCCGCCGCCGTCGCGTCGCAGCAGCCCTTGCGTGACCAGATCGTTCTGCACGCTGGTAAGATATCGCTCCATCGCGACGCTTTCAGCAGATTGCGGGGCGACATTCGGGCCAAGGCTCGGCGGGCGAGGCGTCGGCACGGGGGATGAGGCGACGATCACCTCTTCACAGCCAGCTAGACCGACGACAAGCGCGGTCAGCAAGGCTGCGAAGAGTGGACGTTTAGTCATGCGGGTCCTTTAGCCGGGCACCGCAGTGCCGGAGGTGTCGCCGACACTATCACCACGGGCCTTTGCTGACGCAAGCGTGTCCTTGAGTTCACGCTCCATCTTTTTGAGCTCTTCCTCGGCGGCAGCACGTTTCGCTTTGCCCTCATCCGCGATCTGAAGGGATTCTTCGATCGTGGCGATCAGGTCGGCGTTTGCGGCCTTGACGGATTCAATGTCAAAGACGCCGCGCTCCATTTCCTCGCGGATAACCGTGTTGGCTTCGCGCAGGTTCTTGGCGTTTGAGGTGAGCAATTCGTTCGTCAGGTCATTCGCCTCACGCACAGCACCTGCCGCTTCGGCAGAGCGTTGGATCGTCACGGCCTGTGCCAGCTGAGTTTCCCAAAGCGGCACGGTGTTGACGAGGGTGGAGTTGATCTTGGTGACAAGCGATTTGTCATTTTCCTGCACCAGACGGATCGACGGAAGCGACTGCATCGTCACCTGCCGGGTCAGTTTCAGGTCGTGCACCCGGCGTTCAAGATCGTCGCGGGCGGCGCGCAGATCGCGCAGTTCCTGCGCTTTCATCACCTGATTTTTCTCGGCCGCCTTTTCGACCTGTTTTTCCTTCGCGGGGATGGTTTTTTCATCAAGCTCGCGCAGTTTCTCTTCGCCAGCAGAGATGTAAAGCGCAAGCTCGTCGTAAAAGCTAAGCGTCTTCTCATAAAGCTGATCGAGCGATTTGATGTCTTTCAGCAGCGTATGTTCGTGCTTCAGCAGGTTATCCGTGATCTTGTCGATTTGGGCCTGCACGGTTTCAAACTTCGCGATGAACTTTGCGAACGGCGCGGTGCGGCCCAGCAGGCGTTCCCACCAGCTAAGCTTGCGGCGCACGTCGAGTTCGCTGACCGAAAAGCCGCGGATCGTCGTTACGATGGATCGCAGGCTATCGCCGGCAGGGCCGACATCCTTGTTGCGGACGTCTTGCAGCATGGCCTGACTGATCTGTTGCAACTCTGCCTGCGCGGAGGAGCCGAAGGAGACGATAGAATTGGTATCCTCCATGTCGATTTCGCCCATCCGTTTTTTGATTTCGGCGGCGACGGGTTTTTCGGCCTGTGCCAGCGGTACAAGTTCGGTGGACGGTTCGGGCAGGATGACGGCGCTGACCTGTTCGACTTCGGCCAGAGTTGCCTGCGCCTTTTCGCGCGTTGTTTCGGACATGGAGTTCTCCCTCGTTAATCGTTCATTCGTTGTATTTGGATTCCATCGCGTTGCAGTCGTTCGCGCAGCACTTTGATTTCGACATCAAGATCGCTGCGATCGTCCAGCATCAGCGTGCGGGTTCGCGCGGTGAAGTTGTCTTCGAGGTCGGTCAGCAGCGCTTCGTAGTCGTCGCGGGCCTTCGCGTCGCGGGTGCGGGCGTAAAGGTCGGCGAATTTCACTGTCGCATCGCGCGCGCCCATTAGATAGACACCCATGTATTTGCGGGCGGCGGTCAGGTCGCGCGGGTCGTTTTCTACGGTGCGGAACATATCGCGGGCGGTGGTCTGAAAACGCTCAACCCGCCCCTCAAGCCGTCGGTCGCCTGCGCGTTTGATCGCGTCGGACATAGCGGTCAGGTGTTTTTCCGCTTCATCCACGATTCGGGCGACGCGGTCTGTCTGGAAGGTATCGACACCCTCCATCCCCTTGTTGCTAAGCGGGTCCGGGCCGAACGCGAAAAAGTGCAACCCCGTGCCAAGCCCGCCAAGCAGGATCGGCGCGACAAGCCCCCCACCTGTCGCGAAGGACGCGAGGAACAGGCCCGCCCCGGTCAGGAGAGAGCCGATAATCTTGCGCGGAAACGCCGGGCGTCGGGCTACCTTGCGGGCCTCATACGCCTCTTGCGCGATCAGCCCTTCGCGGGTCAGCCACGCAGCAAGGATCAGCACGCCGAACGCGGCCAGCATCATCACAAGGCCCGTCGGTTCCTGCCAGAACGCCCGGATTGCAAGTGGAAGTGGTGCGAAAAACAGCAGATTGGCACGGCCACCAACACGGGTGCGGCGCTTGCCCCGATAGGGGGTATCAAGGTCGCTTCTTGCCCCGTCGGGACTATATTTTCCGCCGAAACGCTCTGCCATCATACGCCCCCTGTGACAGAGACATAGAGGATCAATGCAACAAGAATGACAAAGGCCAGTTTTTGCAGGCCGGTTTCGCTCATTCAGATCCCTCCACAGCCCGAAAATTCGAGCACCCGCCTAGATATAGGCGAAGCGCCCGACGCAATCTACCCTGTGGGTTAGGGGGAATTATTGATGGGCGGCAGCACGCCTTTCCGCGTTCAGCTTGCGGGAATAGCCGGATTGGATGATTTCCACCGCAAACAGCACGATAACCGCAAAGTAGAAGGTGGATTTCGACATGGGAATAATGTCGTAGCCGAACACCTTGATTTGCAACGCATCGTCGTGCATCGCGTGGGCGGCCGCCGGTCCGGCCTCGCCCAGCAGGACGACACCGACGATCAGAAGGATAAACAGACCCAGCACCTCATACATCCGGTTCTTTTCAAGAAAACTGGTCACGCCATCTGCAAGCAGCAGCATCGCGGCACCCGACAGAAGGATCGCCGTCGCGAGGATCGGGAACACATCGGTGATCGCAAGCGCCGACAGGATCGAGTCAAAGCTGAAGATCAGGTTCATCAGAACGATCAGCAGCACGACCTGCGTGGCCGACTTGCCCGGCTTCTGATTGACGTCGGTGCCGAGATGTTCGATCGACAGCATATGCCCGATCTCTTTCACGGCGGTGTAAATGATGAATATACCCCCGAAAACAAAGACAACGGTGGCGAAGTTCACGCCGCCTTCGAGTATGCCGGGCCAGTTCATGATAAAGAACGGTTCGGCCAAGGCATCAATCAGCCGGATCATGACGAACAGCAGAATGACACGCAGCGCGACGGCAACGATAATGCCCCAGAACCGCACGGCTTTCTGGTGCGCGACAGGCGCGCGCTGGCTTTCGATTGAGATATACAGAAGGTTGTCGAACCCCAGCACCGCTTGCAAAAAGCACAGCATCAGAAGGTTGCCCAGGTTTTCGAAGGTCAGAAGTTCGGCCATGATCCGCCCCTAATAATGAAACACACTTGTTTCCCTCATAGCGCGGGGCGGCGCGGTTGAAAACGCCCTAGCGTTTGCGGGGGGTGTTCCGGGACGGGCGGCGGGTGCGTTGGGGCTTGGGTTTCGGGGCTTCACCAAGGCCAAGCTGGTCGCGCACGACGCGCTGTTTCAACTCTTCGACCTCGCCCGCTTTAAGCTGGCCAAGCTGGAAGGGGCCGTAGCTGACCCTGATCAGGCGGTTCACGTCTAGGCCGACATGCTCCATCGCGCGGCGGATTTCACGGTTTTTCCCCTCGCGCAGCGCCACGGTCAGCCACGCATTTGCGCCCTGCTGACGGTCGAGCGTCACTGTCATCGGCTGAAACTTCTCCCCGTCGATGGTTGCCCCTTTGCGGAGCGGGTCGAACATATCGTCCGTAGGGCGACCTTTGACGCGGACACGGTAGCGGCGCAGCCACCCGGTCGAGGGAAGTTCAAGGCGGCGCTTGATCTCTCCGTCATTGGTGAGCAGCAGCAGCCCTTCGGAATTGAGGTCAAGACGCCCGACGGACATGACACGCGGCATGTCATCGGGCAGGGCGTCAAACACCGTATCCCGGCCCTTTTCATCGCGGTTGGTCGTCACAAGGCCCGCAGGCTTGTGGTAAAGCCACAGGCGCGGGGGATCGGGTTCGCCCACCTCTTTCCCGTCAACGGTTATCTTGTCAGACGGCGTGACATTCAGCGCTGGGCTTTCGATTTTCTTACCATTCACGGTGACGCGGCCCGCTTCGATTATCCGCTCAGCCTCGCGGCGGGAAGCGATGCCCGCTCGGGCAAGCACTTTGGCAATCCGGTCGCCTTTCGGCGTCTCTTTTTTCGGCGTGTCGGTCATGGGAGTGGCCTTAGCGTGTCTGACCGAAAAGGGAAAGCGGCTTGGCAAGGACGCACGGGCAGGGCAGAGAAGGGGGATGAGCCCGTTCAATTCTCATATGGCCTTGGCATTAGATCAGGCGCGCGCCGCCGCTGAGCGTGGCGAAGTGCCGGTGGGTGCCGTTCTGGTGAACGAGGCGGGCGCGGTCGTTGCAACGGCGGGGAACCGGACACGGGAGTTGGCGGACCCGACGGCGCACGCGGAAATTCTGGTGATCCGCGAGGCGTGCCGCGCTGCCGGGTCGGATCGATTGCCGGGTCACAGCCTTTACGTGACGCTTGAACCTTGCCCGATGTGCGCAATGGCCCTCTCCGCCGCCCGGATTGCGCGGCTGTATTACGGGGCGGCCGACCCCAAATCCGGCGGTGTGGCGCAGGGGCCGCGTATCTTTGATCATCCGCAAGCGCATCATGTTCCCGAGGTTTATGACGGGATTGATGCTGGGGCCTCGGAACAATTGCTGAAGGCGTTTTTCGCGTCGCGCCGGTAGGAGCTTGCCCCCGACGGCAGATCCGTCTGCGGGGGCAAGGAATATGGATATTTAGAGAAAGATGAAAACCTAGAGGTCTATGGGCTGCATCACCTCCGGTTCGATGACGTTGACGCCGGGAAGGGCGGCGGAAAGCGTGTCTGCCGATTGTTCGAGGATCGGGAACGTCTTGTAGTGGCAGGGGATGACCGTCTTGAAGTCGAAGAAGCTCTTGGCGGCATAGGCGGCGCGTTTCATATCCATCGTGAAATGGCCACCGGCGGAGAGTATGCCGATATCGGGTTTGTGCAGGTCATTAAAGATTTTCATGTCGGACATCACGTCGGTATCGCCGGATTTGTAGATCGTGTGACCGTCGCCTTCGATCATGTAGCCGCATTCGGTGCCGGCGATGCGGGGGCCGCTATCGGTCGCGAAGGTAGAGCTGTGGATGGCGTTGACCATAGTGATTTTGATGCCGTTGACGTCGATCGTGCCGCCCTTGTTGAAGCCGACGGTTTCGATTTTCTCGTGCTCTTCCCAATAGCTCATCAGGTCGTATTGACCGAGGACCGGGATTTTCAGTTTCCTGGCAAGGGGAAGAACGTCGATCACGTGGTCGAAATGGCCGTGCGTCAGCAGGATGTGGGTGGCGCCCATCACAGCGGCGTCATGCTGATCTTCGGGAAGCATCGGGTTGCCAGTCAGCCACGGGTCGAGCAGCAGAACCTGCCCGCCGATTTCAAACCGAAAGCTGCCATGTCCAAGCCAGATGATTTTCATAACGTCCTCCTCTATCAGTTTCGCACAGCCTAGCGTTTCGTTTCACGGCGTCAAAGCGCCGTGGGTGGCCTTGCGAGCGCGGGGCAGGGGCGCTAAACGACAGGCAACATAGAAACGGAGAGCCCCATGTCGATCGACAAGGACACAGCGCGCCGGGTGGCGCATCTGGCCCGTATCTGGGTGGAAGAGGACGCGTTGCCCGCGCTGGCAGGCGAATTCAACGCGATCCTCGGGTTTATCGAGCAGTTGAACGAAGTCGACGTCGAGGGGGTTGAGCCGATGACCTCGGTTACACCGATGCGCCTGAAACGGCGCACGGATGAGGTGACGGATGGCAACCAGCAGGACAAGGTTCTGTCAAACGCGCCGGACGCGCGTGAAGGGTTCTTTGCGGTTCCGAAGGTGGTGGAATAATGGGCGAGTTGAACACACTGACGATTGCCGAAGCACGGGATAGCTTGCGAGCGGGGGATGTCACTTCGGCTGAACTGACCGAAGCGTGCCTGACCGAGATTGAAGGCGCGGGCATTCTGAACGCCTTTGTCCACAACACGCCGGAGATCGCCCGCGAACAGGCGAAAACGGCGGATGCGCGGATCGCCAAAGGCGACGCGCCAGCGATGTGCGGTATCCCGCTGGGTATCAAAGACTTGTTCTGCACCAAGGGCGTCGCCTCGCAAGCTGGGTCGGCGATTTTGGACGGGTTCAAGCCGGAATATGAGTCGACCATCACCCAGCAGCTTTGGGACGCGGGGAGCGTGATGCTCGGCAAGCTCAACATGGATGAGTTTGCGATGGGGTCGTCGAACGAGACCTCAACCTATGGCAACGCGGTGAACCCATGGCGGCGCGGCAATGACGATGCGGAATTGACTCCTGGTGGCTCGTCCGGTGGATCGGCGAGCGCCGTGGCCGCGGACCTGTGCCTTGGTGCGACAGGAACGGATACGGGCGGGTCGATCCGCCAGCCTGCCGCGTTTGCGGGGATCACCGGAATCAAGCCGACCTATGGGCGCTGTTCCCGTTGGGGCGTGATCGCGTTCGCAAGCTCTCTGGATCAGGCGGGGCCGATGACGAAATCCGTACGCGATGCGGCGATCATGCTCGAAACGATGTGTGGCCACGACCCGAAGGATTCGACCAGCGCGGAACTTGCCGTGCCGAATTTTGAAGCGGCGCTAACCGGCGACATTCGAGGCAAGAAAATCGGCATTCCCAAGGAATACCGGATGGACGGAATGCCGGACGAGATTGAAAAGCTATGGTCCGACGGCACTGCGATGCTGAAAGATGCGGGGGCCGAAATCGTCGATATCACGCTGCCGCATACCAAATACGCGCTGCCCGCCTACTACGTGATCGCACCGGCTGAGGCGTCGAGCAACCTCGCCCGGTATGACGGTGTGCGTTACGGTCACCGCGCGAAGCTAAGCCAGGGCGACGGCATCAACGACATGTATGAAAAGACCCGTGCCGAAGGGTTTGGACCCGAGGTGCAGCGCCGTGTGATGGTTGGCACTTACGTGCTGTCCGCCGGGTTCTATGATGCCTATTACAACCGCGCGCGGAAGGTGCGGACGCTTATCAAGAAGGACTTTGAGGATGTGTTCGCCCAAGGAATCGATGCGATCCTGACACCTGCGACCCCGTCTTCGGCCTTTGGTCTTGGCGAAATGGCGGATGCCGATCCGGTCCAGATGTATCTGAACGACGTCTTTACCGTGACGGTGAACCTCGCGGGGCTTCCGGGCATCGCGGTTCCGGCGGGACTCGACAAGCAGGGGTTGCCATTGGGGCTGCAATTGATTGGCAAGCCGTGGGAAGAGGGTGAATTGCTCAACTCCGCCTATGTGTTGGAGCAGGCGGCAGGTTTTGTTTCCAAACCCGGTAAATGGTGGTAAAACCCCCGTCAAAATGAAAAAGGCAGGTATGGTTTGATGCGGTTTCTTGTCCCGATGATATCGGCGCTTGCGCTTGTCGCGTGCACCCAAGAGGCGCCCGACAGCGGATCCGGCGTTGGTTTCCAAAGCTACCCGGAGTATTTGCGCCAGCAAGCCGCGCGGGATGCTGCGTTGCGTGGTCAGGCCCAGCCCGGTGCGGCGCAAACGCAGGACCCTGTCCTGACACCGCAAGAACGCCAGCAGATACTGGGTGCCGACGCAGGTGCAGCACCGACGGGTGCGCCCGCGACGCCAGCGGCGCCGGTCAATAATGCCGGAATCTCGGATGAACAGAACTTTGATGCCGTATCGAACCGCGAAACCATCGCGAGCGACCGTCAGCGGATCGAACAAAACCGCCAGCAATATCAGGTGATCCAGCCGACGGCGCTGCCACAGCGCACAGGGTCGGGTGGGCCGAACATCGTTGAATATGCGCTGTCCACGACGAACACTGTCGGGCAGTCGCAATATAGCCGGTCGATGCTGTTGGCCGAATCTCGTTTCAACCGCAACTGTGCGAAATACGGATCGTCCGATCTGGCGCAGGAGGATTTCTTGCGTTCTGGCGGGCCGCAGCGGGACCGCAAGGGGCTTGACCCCGATGGCGACGGGTTCGCCTGTTACTGGGATCCGGCGCCGTTCCGTGCCGCGCGTCGCGCGCGCAACTGATCGACAGTGATCTGGCGCCCGTCCCCCAATTTCGGGTCTCGGCGCGATGGGGCGCTGCCCGATCTGATCGTTCTTCACTACACTGCGATGGAAAGCTGCGCGGCGGCGTGTGATCGTTTGTGTGATCCTGACTGCGAAGTCTCCGCCCACTATCTGATCGCCGAGGATGGTGAGGTTTTTCAGCTGGTCGACGAAGAAATGCGCGCCTGGCACGCCGGGGCGGGGGCATGGGGGGACGTGACGGACGTGAACTCCCGCTCTATCGGGATAGAGCTTGCCAATACCGGGGCCGATCCCTTTCCAGACGCGCAGATGCGGGTGTTGGAGGGGCTGCTCTCCGACATCGTGGCCCGTTGGTCCATTCCACCTCAGCGTATCATCGGCCATTCCGACATGGCGCCGGGGCGCAAGCGCGATCCGGGGCCGTTGTTCGACTGGCAGCGGCTTGCAGCGAAGGGGCTTTCTGTTTGGCCGGAAGCTGAACCAGCGGCGGCGACTTCATCGTTTCGCCAATGCGCTACGACGTTCGGCTACCCGGACTCAGCCAATGACGAAGACCTGCTCGCCGCTTTCCGGTTGCGGTTCCGGCCACAGGCCGACGGCCCGCTTCAGGCCGAGGATACCCGCCTGATCGCAGACCTTGCCCGCCGCTTCCCCGTTGACCGGGCGGCGACAAGCGCCTAAGTCCCGTTTCGCGCGGATGGCTGGATGGCCGCACCTTTCGGGGTGAGGAAAGTCCGGACTCCATAAAGCAACGGTGCCGGGTAACGCCCGGCCGGGGCAACCCGAGGGAAAGCGCCACAGAGAACAGACCGCTGTCGTTCAGGTCGGGCAACCGAAACCGCCGGCAGCAAGGGTGAAACGGTGGGGTAAGAGCCCACCGCCTGGCTGGTAACAGTCGGGGCATGGCAAGCCCCACCGGGAGCAATGCCGAATAGGGACCGCGCGCGGGGGCAACCTCGCAGGGCCGCTTTGCCCCAGCAGGTCCGGGTTGGCAGCTAAAGCACGTCGGCAACGGCGTGCGCAGAGGAATGGTCATCCATTGGCGGGGCAACCCGCCGGGGACAGAATCCGGCTTACAGGCCATCCGCGCGTTTTAATTTGGCAGATGTTGGGTGGAGTTGCCGCTCGCACTCTCGGCGGCTACCTCATATCATCAATGCCATCGCAGCAACCGAAAGGCGGCTAGAATGGCTCCCAGTTCAGGCGGCATGCCGATCAACGACTTTGAGACAGAGAGGCTGTCGGTGCGCCATTGGTCCTCCAGCCTCAAGGACGACGTGAAACGGCGCGACCTTCTTGCGGCATTGGAGAATATGCTTACCCCCAAAATTCTCAAAGAACTGCCACCGTCGATGCAGGTTGATGACACTCCGACCGCGGTATCGGAGTGGGTCGATGCGCGCGCAGAGGAAAGTGACGTTTACGTGGTAAGTGTCACGCCAAAGGGTGACCTGTGTGGGCTTCTGATCCTCGTCAAAGAACTCGAATCTGCCGCCGTCCCGACGATTCATATGGGTTATCTGTTCGCAGAACAGGCGTGGGGAAACGGGTATGCGACCGAAGTGATCGAGGGCGTTTTGCAGGCCGCTAGCGACGCTGCGCCGTTATGTTTTGTAGGCGGCGTCACAAAAGAGAATGGCGCGTCGGCGCACATCTTGCGGAAACTGGGCTTTGCATTGCAGCCGGAACTGTCGACGGGCGACACGGATATCTTTTCCAAGACCGTCGCGGCCGGATGAATGATGGTTGATTTCCCCTCATAGCGTCCTTTCCGCTTCGCCGCTTAACGCTATGCTAATTCCAACACAGCAACAGGTGAACCATGTCCCTGACCGTATTCCTCGCCGTGATCTTTGCCGCGATGCTTCACGCGACGTGGAACGCGTTGGTAAAGGGCGGGGCGGATAAACATCTGGCGATGACGGCGGTGGTTTTGGGACACGTGCCGATTGCGGTTGTTGCTGCGGTCTTCATGCCGCTTCCGGCCTTCGAAAGCCTGCCTTACCTCATCGCCGGGATCGCGCTGCATGTCGGGTATCAGCTGTTTCTACTCTATGCCTACCGGCTTGGCGATCTGACGCAGGTGTATCCAATCGCGCGGGGGTCTGCGCCGCTGCTGGTCGCGGCGATTTCGGTGGTGTTTCTGGGTGTCCATCTCAATGGGACCGAACTGCTCGCCATCGTGACGATCGGTGCGGGGATCATCAGCCTTGGCCTTGTGCAGCGCAGTGATGGGCTACGTAACGGCCGGGCAGCGATGTTCGCGCTCGCGACCGGGGGATTCATCGCGGCCTATTCGCTTGTCGATGGGACGGGCGCGCGGCTGGCGGGCACAGCGACTGGGTTCTACGCATGGCTCGCACTAGGAAATGCGGTGGCATTTGCGGCGCTTATCACGCGGATCAGCCCCGGCACCCTGGCGCGGGTTCCGACAGAGGGGCGGCGGGTTTTCGTTATCGGCGGATCGGCGTCGTTCCTTGCCTATGCCTTCGTGACGTGGGCGTTCACCCAAGCGCCGATTGCGCTCGTGACGGCTTTGCGTGAAACCAGCATCGTGTTCGCCCTGCTGATCGGCGTGTTTTTCCTGCGTGAACGGCTTGACCTTGCCAAGGTGGCATCGACCTTTCTGACGCTGATCGGCGCGGGCCTGCTGCGCTATGCTAGATAAGGCATCACGACCCGCCGTTCTGCCAGAATTCTGGTTGACTCGGGGCGGCAAGCGCGTAAAAGGCGGGCTTCAAGGATTTCACGGGTGGCCGTCAAACGCAGTTTTGCGCCGCCCCGTCGACTGGAGAGACCAATGGCGAAGCCGACCACAATCAAGATCCGCCTGAACTCGTCTGCGGGCACGGGCCACTTTTACGTGACCAAAAAGAACGCTCGTACCATGACCGAGAAAATGGTCGTGAAGAAATACGACCCCGTTGTGCGCAAGCATGTCGAATATAAGGAAGGCAAGATCAAGTAAGATCGCCTGACATTCCCGACAGAGCAAGCCGCACGGACCCCCGCGCGGCTTTTTCTTTTTCTCCGCTGCGCGTCCCAACCGCAGAGGAGCCGACCATGTGCCCCGACAGCAAGACCCTCACGATCCGCCCGACGACGATGGCCGATTTCGGCGCCGTCGACGCGCTGCTGGCCCGCAGCTATCCGGTGCTGCTGAAGGCGGATTATAAGCCATCTGTGATGGTCACAGCGCTTCCCATGATCTCAAAAGCGCAATCCCGACTGTTGCGGTGTGGCACGTATTTCCTGGCGGAGGATGAGGCGGGCCAAGTTCTGGCCGCAGGTGGCTGGACGCGCACCGGGCCGGGTGGCCGGGGCGGGCGGCCAAGTGTTGGCCATATCCGGCATGTCGTGACCGATCACCGCGCCACTCGGCAGGGGATCGGGCGGGCGTTGATGGAGCATGTTCTTGGCAGCGCCCGCGCGGCGGGGGTCGAAACGCTCGATTGTCTCAGCACGCTGACGGCGGTGCCGTTCTATGGCGCGATGGGGTTTCAGACGATTGGTGCGGTTGAACTTAGCCTCGCTCCGGGTATCCGGTTTCCGGCGGTTCAGATGGAGCGGCGCCTTTAGGTCAGCAGGGCCAGCGCCAGCGCAAGTAACGCGCCGATCTGGGCAAGCATCGTCAGTAGCATACCGTAGAATCGAAGCCGCCAGTGCAGCCCGTGAATGCCAAAATACGACGCGTGCATCAGGCGGCCGAGGCCGAAGGTCAGCGCGAGCCCGATCAGCATGATGGTGGGCGCGGCGTTCATCTCGGCCAGGCCGAGAATGATCAGGAACAGGGGTATCTGTTCGGCGGCGTTCGCGTGGCCCCGGATGCGTTTTTGCATCGCCCTGTCGCCCCCATCGCCAAGAACGACGCCATCACCGCGTCGCTTCAGAATGACGGAGAATGTCAGGGCGACGTAAAGCACGCCAGCGAGTAGCGCAGTGCAGGCGGTGATCGGCAGGATCGCGTCGTCGGGCATTCGATGTCCTTTCACAAAAAAAGGGCCGGTCATTGACGACCGGCCCTTCCGTGTTTCTTCGTCGCGTTCTTTATTCGCGGCTGCCGAACAGTTGCAGCAGGAACATGAACATGTTGATGAAGTCGAGGTAGAGGTTCAGCGCACCCATGATGGCCGCTTTGCCCAACCACTCCTGATCGCCATGTGCGGCGTGCTGGATGTAGGTCGTCTTGATCTTCTGCGTGTCATAGGCGGTCAGACCCGCGAAGATCAGCACACCAAGGATCGAAATCACGTACATGATCATTGGCGATTGCAGGAACAGGTTGACGATCATCGCTACGATTAGGCCGATCACACCCATGATAAGGAACGATCCCCAAGCGGAGATATCCTTTTTCGTGGTGTAGCCCCAAAGGCTAAGACCGGCGAAGGCGATGGATGTCACAAGGAACACCTGCGCGATCGACATGCCCGTAAAGGCCACGAAAATCCAGCTGAGCGACAAACCCATCACAGCCGCGAAGGCGTAGAAGAATAGCTGCGCGCCAGCGGCGGACAGTTTGTTGATCATGGCACCGAATGCGAAAACCATGATCAGCGGGGCAAACATCACGATCCAGCCGAGTATGTTCGGCTGAAGGGTCGCGGGGTCACGGAAGATTCCGAGCAGGGCAGGGTTGCTGCCAACAGCCCACGCGACCGCAAAGGTCAGCAACATGCCAACGGACATGGTGCTATACACCTTGTTCATATGGGCGCGTAGCCCTTCATCTATTGCGGCGGTACGGGTTCCGACCCGTGCGTCGACTTGGTGGAATTCTGCCATGTTTGGGCCTCCAAATTGGTTCGTCTGGTAGGCCGCCAAGAAAATGGCCGCCTTCACCAGTGAATATCGGCAAACGCGGCCTTGTTTTCAAGGTTTTCCGACAAAATCGGTATATTTTATTTCCGCGGGGCTAGCGCAACCAATGGTCCGGTGCGTCCCACATCGGTCGGGAAACCTCCCGATCAACGTCGCGACGGGTCAATCCGATATCGCGAAGTGCTGCATCGTCAAGCCGATCAAGGTGCAATCGCTGGCGACGTAGGGCGAATGCGTGGCCGATCCGGGCGAGCAGGCCAAGGCGGCGGGGTTGGCACGAAGCGATACAACCGACCGCTTGGGTTTGGGCATGATGTGACATGGTGTATCCTTTCGTATTCCTGATGTAAGGTCGCCGTTTAATCACGATGGTTGATAGATAGGCGATTTTCGTGCATATTAGAAATGAATGATAATTCGATTAACCATCAAGGAATGTGATGTGGCGAGAAATCTGGATATGACGGCGCTCCGCTCGTTTGTGGCGGTTGCGGATTCGGGTGGGGTGACAAAGGCGGCGGGCTTCCTGCATCTGACGCAATCCGCCGTTTCGATGCAGTTGAAGCGGTTGGAGGAGTCGCTGGACACCAAGCTGCTGGATCGCTCGTCCCGCCAGATTTCGCTGACCGCAGCGGGGGAGCAGTTGCTTGGCTACGCCCGTCGGATGCTTGAGTTGAACGATGAAGTCTTCGGACGCCTGACCAACGACGCGTTTGAGGGCGAGATTGTGCTGGGCGTGCCGCATGATATCGTCTATCCGGCGATCCCCGACGTGCTGAAGCGGTTCAACGCGCAGTATCCGCGCGTGAAGGTGCAGCTTTTATCTTCCTACACGCGCAAACTGCGCGAGCTGTTCGGGCAGGGGCGTTGCGACATCATTGTGACGACAGAAGATCACTGCGACGCCGGGGGCGAAACGCTTATCGAACTGCCGCTCGTGTGGATCGGCGCGCCGGGTGGGTCGGCGTGGAAATCACGACCCTTAAGGCTCGCCTACGAACAGAACTGTATTTTTCGCGTGGGCGTTCAGGAGGCGTTGGACAAGGCCGGTATCCCGTGGGAAATGGCCGTCGAATCCGAAAACAGCCGCACGATCGAAGCCAGCGTCAGCGCCGACCTCGCCGTGACGACAGTGCTGGAGGGGGTCGCCGCACCCTATCTTGAAGAGATCCCGCATGGCTGCACCTTGCCGGATTTGACCAGTAAACAGGTCAATATCTACGTGTCAGATCTGGCAATGGGGCAGGCAGCACAGGATCTGGTCGGGTTCATCCGCGATGGCTATTGCTGCTTGCGGGGTGTCACGACGACTTTCCCGGTCGAACGGCGGCTGCGCAAAAGCTCAAGCGCGGCGCTGGCCTGATCCAGCGGCAGAACGTGGCTGACATGCGGCTTGAGCGCGCCATTGGCATACCAGCCAAACAGCGTGGCAAGGCTGTCGGTCAGGGCACCCGGATTGAACTTGAGGTAGCCCCCCCAATAAAACCCGAAGAGGGAAACGTTCTTGACCAGCAAATGATTGGCCGGGATTGACGGTATGTCACCGCTGGCAAATCCGATGACGAGCATCCGCGCCTCGGGCTTGCAGGCCCGGAACGCTTCGGTGAAAAGCGGCCCGCCGACCGGATCATAGACGACATCCGCGCCACCCAAGGCACGCACCGCTTCGCGTAGGTCATCCGTTTCGCTATCAATCAGGTGATCTGCACCAGCAGATTTCGCAACGGCCAGCTTGTCCTTACCCCGCGCCACAGCGATCACCGTCGCGCCCATCTGCTTGCCGATTTCAACGGCGGTCAGGCCGACGCCGCCCGCCGCGCCAAGGACAAGCAGCGTTTCACCCGCCTGCAACTGCGCCCGCCGCGCAAGCGCAAGATGCGAGGTGCCGTAGGCGATCTGGAACGCGGCGGCATCCTCAAACGACATCGCATCGGGGAGGGGCACACATTGATCGGCGCGAAAGACACCGTATTCCGCGAGGCCCCCACCGCCGGAAAAAACTGCGACGCGGGTGCCGATTTTTGCCGGATCGACATCTGCCCCGACAGCCTCGACCACGCCCGCGAGTTCCATGCCAAGCGTGAATGGAGGGGTGGGCGTTTCCTGATAGCTGCCTTTTATCATCAGAAGGTCGGCAAAATTCAGCCCACAGGCCGCGATGCGGATCAGAACCTCACCGGCGCCCGGTTCTGGGCGGTCAATCTCAACCAGTTCGGCGGGATGGTCTGCTTTCGTGACTTGATATGCGTGCATTCGTAGCGGCCTTCGCGTTGCTTTGTGAGCGTTGGAAAAGCCCTACGCGCTCAGCTTTCCGGCTGCAATTTGCAAAATGCGACAATCTTGAGAGGTTAACTTTTGCAAAATGCGATGCAATATGCAAAACACGTATCGGGGGAGCGTCAGGTATGTCCTTCCTCTGATGGGGTAGGGGTGGTATGCCTTCGCCCGCAGGTGTCGTTCGGCGCAATTCGCTCTCTTTTTTGACGAAACCGTATATTTTCACAAATTCCATTCAGTTGGCACGATTATTGCTTTTATATGCAGGTAGTATGATTAAATCGGAGGTATGAGATGAAGCATCCAGTAGACGTGCACGTCGGAAAACGCGTGCGCCACAGGCGTTGGATGGTGGGGATGACCCAGCAGCAGTTGGCCGAGCAGGTCGGCATCAAGTTTCAGCAGATTCAAAAATACGAAACGGGCATGAACCGCATCAGCGCTTCGCGACTTTGGGATATCTCCGAAGCGCTGGAAGTTCCGGTCGCCTATTTCTTTGAAGGTCTGGCTGATGATGACAAGGCGCCTGCGCAAAGCACGACAGGGATGCCCGACGATCTGCTGGCCGATAAGGAAGCGCTTGAACTGATCCGGTCCTACTATGCGATCCCGGAAAACCAGCGCAAACGTCTGTTCGAACTTGCTCGCGTCCTAAGTGACGCTGCCTGAAAGAACGGCGAGAGCCCTTGACGCCCTGACACCCTGCGCGCTACGGCAGCGAGATGCGCCCGCCCGCAGGAAGCAGGAATGAACAGACAACTTCAACACGATTCACAATCGTTGATCGCGACGGCGCATGTGCTGGCGGATGCCGCACGCGCCGTCACGCTGCGCCATTTTCGGACGCATGATCTAAGTTCTGACAACAAGCTTGCCGATGGGTTTGACCCCGTCACAATCGCGGATCGGGATGCGGAACATGCGATGCGGGCTGCCTTGGCCGAACATCGCCCCGATGACGGTATTCTGGGTGAGGAATTCGGCGCGACCCCCGGCACAAGCGGTCTGACCTGGGTGTTGGACCCGATCGACGGCACGCGCGGGTATATCAGCGGAACGCCGACTTGGGGTGTTCTGATCGCTGTTGGCGACGCCGATGGCCCGATTTTGGGCGTGGTCGACCAGCCCTATATTGGTGAGCGCTTTATCGGTGGTCTGGGTGAGGCCGAGGTTGTCGGCCCGCACGGCACGTCGGCTCTTGCCACGCTTGGCTCGCGCCCGCTGGCCGATGCGACACTGTTCACGACCTTTCCCGAAGTCGGAACACCCGACGACCGCGCGGGGTTTGAGGCTGTGACGGCAGAGGTCAAGCTGACCCGCTACGGGATGGATTGCTATGCCTACGCGTTGCTCGCCGCCGGGCAAATTGATCTTGTGGTGGAGGCTGGCCTGAACTCCTATGACATTCAGGCGCCCATTGCCGTGATTGAAGCCGCAGGCGGTATCGTCACCGACTGGAAAGGTGGACCGGCCCATCAGGGTGGGCGCGCGCTTGCCGCCGCAGGGGTGGCGCAACACGAAGCGGCGCTGAAGATCCTGTCGAATTTCTAGCGTGCGGCGAATTGGTCGGCTATAACGCTTAAGTCTGCCGAGTCCTTCCTCCCCTTTCTGTCGGCAGAGCCACACATGCGCCAGCGCGGCGCCGAAAGGGGCGCAATTGTGTGGAAAGGACTGACTATGACGGAAACTCTCATCAAAAATGCTGACGTTGTTCTGACGATGGACGACAAACGCCGGGAACTAGCGGACCACGACATCCTGCTGAAAGACGGTGTGATCGCCGAGATCGGCACGGGGCTGTCGACGACGGGTGAGGTTGTGGACGGGGCAGGGTGCCTTGTGACTCCGGGCCTCGTGAACACGCATCACCACCTCTATCAAAGCCTGACCAAAGCCGTTCCGGGCGCACAAGACGCGTTGCTGTTTGGTTGGCTGAAAACGCTCTACCCGATCTGGGCGCGCTTCGGGCCGGAGGAGATGCGGGTTTCGGCTAAGGTTGGCCTCGCGGAATTGGCGTTATCGGGGTGTTCGATGACGTCAGATCATCTTTACCTCTACCCCAACGGCTCCCGCCTTGATGACACCATAGATGCGGCGACCGAGGTTGGGCTGCGTTTCCACCCAACGCGGGGCGCGATGTCGATTGGTGAAAGCGCGGGTGGTCTGCCCCCCGACAGCGTGGTTGAGAGGGACGAGGATATTCTGAACGACTGCATCCGCGTCGTTGATGCGTTTCACGATCCAAGCGAAGGCGCGATGGTCCGCGTCGGTATCGCGCCCTGTTCGCCGTTTTCTGTCAGTCGTGACCTGATGCGCGACGCCGCGCTGCTGGCCCGCGATAAGGGAGTCATGCTGCACACCCATCTGGCCGAGAATGACGAAGACATCGCCTATAGTCTTGAAAATTTCGGCTGTCGACCGGGACAATACGCCGAGGATCTGGGCTGGACTGGCGACGACGTCTGGCACGCCCATTGCGTGAAACTTGATGGGCAGGAGATTGATCTGTTCGCCCGGAGCAAGACCGGGGTCGCGCATTGCCCGTGTTCGAACTGTCGGCTTGGCTCTGGCATCGCGCCGGTGCGGGCGATGCGGGATGCGGGGGTGAAGGTTGCGCTGGGTGTCGATGGATCGGCGTCAAACGACACGGGTAATTTGGTGGCTGAGGCGCGGATGACTATGCTGCTTCAACGTGTGCAAAACGGCGCTGACGCGATGAGCGGCCGCGAGGCGCTTGAGATCGCGACCCGCGGCGGGGCAGAGGTTCTGGGCCGCGACGACTGCGGGCAAATCGCTGTTGGCAAGCGCGCTGACATCGCGATGTGGGACATGCGCGGGGCCGAGGCGGCCGGCAACTGGGACAAGGCCGCACTGCTGCTTGCGGGGCCGATGAAGGTCAAAAATCTGTACGTAGAAGGCCGCAAAGTCGTCCAAGACGGTCATATTGTAACCATAGACCTGCACAAAACTGCCGAACGTCAGCAAGAACTGGCCGACAAGCTAATGGATTAACCTCCCGTTAGTGCTGCCTCGGTCAACTTGCCCTAGTTATCGAGGTTGCAATGTACAGATTCTTTCTTCTTCCGATTGTCCTGCTGATGATTGCAGGTCCCGTTCACGCTGTGGACAACTCCGCTCAGGTGCAGCGGGTTGCGGTTCGTGCCGCACCGTCTGGCACGATTGCGCACAACGTCGGTTCGCTGCTGAACCGCGAACGTCAGGCGCGCAACTTGCCCGCCATTTCACACAGCAACACGCTAAGCGCGGTTGCGCAGGCGCACGCGAATGACATGGCGCGGCGCAACTACTTTTCGCACACGGGCGCCGATGGTTCGACCATCAGCCGCCGGATCAAGCGTCGCGGCTACCGCCCGTGCCTGTCCGCCGAAAACATCGCCAAGGGCCAGCGTAGCCCGCAGGAAGTGATGCAGGCGTGGATGAATTCCGCCGGACACCGCCGCAACAACCTGCACCACCGCGTGCGGGAATATGGCGTCGGCTATAGCGGTGATGGCCGCTACTGGGTTCTGGTCTTTGCCCGCCCGGGCTGCTGAAATCGAACGTCTGAATTAGGCGATCCGGGGCCGCGCTAGCCCGCGGCCCCTGCGATGCGCGTCTCAACAACCGCGCGGTCATCGCCCATCATAAGCGTTGGGAACAACGCCTCCCATTCCGTCTCGGCCCGATCCGCCCGCTGCGCAATCACAGCGGTCGACGACAGATCAAGCACGACGATATCCGCCTCCATCCCTTTCGCGAGATTGCCGATCTTGTCGTCCAGCCGAAGTGCGCGGGCCGACCCAACGGTCGCCAGCCAATATAGCTGCGCCGGATGCAAGGCGGTCCCGCGAAGCTGCGCGATCTCATAAGCCGCCGCCATCGTCCGCAGCATCGAAAAGGACGACCCGCCACCGGTATCGGTCGCTAGCCCGATCCGCTGTCCTTCACCCATCAAGCCCGCCATGTCGAACAGACCGGACCCGATGAAGGTGTTCGAGGTCGGGCAGTGGACAAGGGCCGCATCAACCTCTCGCAATCGCGCGCGCTCTCGGGCAGTCAAGTGGATCGCGTGGCCATACATCCCGCCGGGGCCGAGCAGGCCGTGCGCCTCATACGTGTCGAGGTAGTCGCGCGCATCGGGATAAAGCTCTGCCACCCACGCGATTTCATCGGTCTGCTCGCTCAGATGCGTTTGCATCAGGCAATCGGGATGCTCGCCCCAAAGCGTACCAAGCGCCGCAAGCTGGTCGGGTGTCGAGGTTGGCGAAAACCGCGGCGTAATGGCGTAAACACCCCGCCCTCGCCCATGCCACTTTTCAAGCAGACGCTTGCTGTCGTCATAGGCGCCTTGCGCCGTGTCGCGAAGACCGTCCGGCGCGTTGCGGTCCATACAGGTCTTGCCAGCGACGACGCGTTGATTGCGCCCTTCCGCCGCCTCAAACAGCGCATCGACGCTTTCGGGATGGATGGTGCAAAAGCTCGCCATCGTCGTCGTGCCGTTCGCGCGGGTCAGATCAAGGTATCGCGCAGCCACGTCTTTCGCGTAATCCGCGTCGCCAAAGCGGGTCTCTTCCGGGAACGTATAGGTGTTTAGCCAGTCGATCAGTCGCTTTCCCCAGCTTGCGATGATGCCCGTCTGGGGATAGTGGGCGTGCGCGTCAACGAAACCCGCGGTGATCAGCGCATTGCCGTGATCGACGACATCCGCGTCGGGATAGGCAGCGCCAAGCGTATCGGCCCCACCCACGTCTTGAATGATACCATCCGCGATCACGACCGCCCCGCGCCGTTCCCAGATGGCGGCATCCTCAATCGGAGCGTGGAACGGGTCATCGGCGAACCGCAGGGTTTGCCCCAGCAAAACCGTCGTTGATGTCATTGGCAAGTCGCTCCTTCCAGCGGCCACGATACGGTGTAGCGCGGCGGGCGTAAATTCCCTGAATTGGCCCTGTTGCTTCGCCATTCCTTTGGCTAAGGTTTGGCCAACGGGAAAGGGGCGGGCATGAGCGACGAAGACCTCGATATCGAAGAGCGCGAAGACGAAGATTTTTCGCTTGATCGAGGTTTGGTCCCGGCCGTCCGATTGGCCTTGGCGTCTGGTGACAGCGCCCGTCTGACCGAAATCCTTGAACCGCTCCACGCCGCTGACATCGCCGACCTTCTGGAACAGGTCGATAGCGGCGACCGGCGCGAGATGCTGCTGCTTGGCGCGGGCCTGTTTGATGGCGACGTGCTGTCCGAACTCGACGACTCCCTGCGCGAAGAGGTGATTGAGTTCCTGCCGCCCGAAATCTTGTCGGACGCGGTCCGGGATCTTGAAACCGATGATGTCGTCGATCTGGTCGAAGACCTCGAAGACGACCAGATGGAGACGATTCTTGGCGCGCTTGAAAGTGCCGACCGGGTCGCCGTCGAACAGGCGCTGTCCTACCCCGAGGAGTCCGCCGGCCGCTTGATGCAGCGCGAGATCGTGATGGCGCCGGAGCACTGGACCGTTGGCGAAACCATCGACTACCTCCGCTCGCAAGACGACCTGCCGGAACAGTTCTATCACGTGATCCTGACCGACCCGCGCCTGAAGCCAGTTGGCTATGTGACGCTTGGCAAGCTGCTCGGCGCGCCACGGATGACGCCGCTCAATACGATCACCGAAGACAGCTTTCGCATCTTCCGCGTCACCCAACCGGAAGAAGATGTCGCCTATGCCTTCAACCAATACCACCTGATTTCCGCGCCGGTGGTCGATGAGGATGACAGGCTGGTCGGCGTCATCACCATCGACGACGCGATGATCGTTCTGGATGAGGAGAACGAAGAAGACATCCTGCGCCTCGCCGGTGTCGGCGAGGAAAGCAGCCTGTCCGACCGGGTTATCGAAACCACGAAACGCCGGTTCCCGTGGCTTTTCGTAAACCTGATCACCGCCATCCTCGCGTCGATGGTTATCGCACAGTTCGAAGACACGATTTCCCAGTTCGTCGCACTCGCCGTTTTGATGCCGATTGTGGCGTCCATGGGCGGCAACGCGGGCACGCAGGCGCTGACCGTTGCGGTGCGTGCGATTGCGACCAAAGACCTTACGGGCTCTAACGTCTGGCGGGTGATCCGGCGGGAGTGCATGGTCGGACTCGTCAACGGGTTGATCTTCGCCGTGGTGATGGGGGCGGTCGGATACCTCTGGTTCGGCAGCGCGGTGCTGGGCGGTGTGATCGCGGCAGCGATGGTCATCAACCTGGTCATCGCCGGGCTTGCCGGGATCTTGATTCCAGTAACGCTTGAACGGCTCAAAATCGACCCCGCCTTGGCGTCCGGCGCATTCGTGACGACCGTGACCGACGTTGTCGGCTTCTTCGCGTTTCTCGGCCTTGCAGGATGGATGCTGTTTTGATTGATCTGAACGAAGTGAAAGCCGAGGCGCGCAAAGCTGCGTTCGCCCGCCGAAAAACGGCACATGAGGCGGGTCACGATGCCCTGGGCGCCGCACGACTGCTTGAACTGTTAGAGCCTTACGCCGGTCGCACGCTTTCTGGTTACATGCCGATCCGCACCGAGATCGACCCGCGCCCGGTGATGGCGCAGATGGCGGAAACGGGCTTCGTCACCGTTCCGGTGATTGAGGGCGAGGGCCAACCGCTTCGCTTCAGCCGCTGGACGCCAGAAAGCGAGATGGTTGATGGCCCCTTTGGTGCCCGCATCCCCGCCGTGGCAGACTACTACGAACCCGAAGTGCTTATTGTGCCGCTCCTTGCCTTCGACCGGGCGGGCAACCGTCTCGGCTATGGCGGCGGGTTTTATGATCGAACCCTTGAACGCCTGCGTGCGATCCGCCGAACCATCGCAATCGGCTTTGCCTACAGCGCTCAGGAGGTTGACGATTTGCCGACCGAGCCGACCGATCAAAAGCTCGACTACATCGTGACGGAACAAGGCACGCTTAGCTTCTGAGCTTCATCCTGCCAAAAATACTCGCGCCGCAGGCAAGAAATCTCATTGCGCGCGGGCGGTATCGGGCCTACCCCTTTTGCCATGAAAATACTGTTCCTTGGTGATGTCGTTGGTCGCGCAGGCCGCAGCGCGATTGTAGAGCGTCTGAAGTCCTTGCGAGAGGATTGGCGGCTTGATGTCGTTGTTGTCAACGCTGAAAACGCGACCTCGGGCGCGGGGTTGTCACCGGCGCACGCAAAAACTCTGCTCGATGCTGGGGCGGATGTGCTGACCCTTGGCGATCATGCGTTCGATCAGCGCGACATGCTCAGCTTTATTGAGCAGGAACCGCGCATTATTCGTCCGCTCAACTTTGCCAAGGGCGCGCCGGGCAAGGGTGCGCGGCTGATCGATGCCGGACGGGGCCGCAAATTGTTGGTCGTGCAGGTGCTCGGCCAAGTCTTCATGAAACGCGCGTTCGCCGATCCGTTTTCGGCCGTCGAGGCGGAGCTGAAGAAACACCCGCTCGGCGGCGTCGCGCATGCCATTCTGGTCGACATGCATTGCGAGGCAACGTCCGAAAAGATGGGCATGGGCCACTGGTGCGACGGCCGCGCCAGCGCCGTTGTCGGAACGCACACGCATATTCCAACGGCGGATGCCCAGATTTTGTCGGGCGGCACCGCGTTTCAATCGGATGCAGGCATGTGCGGCGACTATAATTCGGTTATCGGGATGGAGAAGGCCGAACCGATGCGCCGCTTCGTGACAGGCATGGGCAAGGGCCGTTTCACCCCGGCGACCGGAGAGGCGACGCTGTCCGGCCTCTACGTTGAAACGGACGACCGAACCGGGCTCACCACGAAAACCAAGATGATCCGCGTCGGCGGACGGCTAGAGGCGGCCACTCCATGAGGGGTACGCCCGGGCTCGTCCTGATCCTGATCGTTCTGGGCGCGGGTTGGGGGATCACGCAACCTCTTGCGAAAATCGCGGTGTCAGGCGGGTATCAACCGCTCGGCCTGATTTTCTGGCAGATGGTCATCGTCGCGGTGGTGCTGGGCGTGATCGTTCTACTGCGCGGGCGGGCGTTGCCGATGACGGCACGGCATATAAAACTCTACACCATCATCGCCTTGATCGGCACGGTGCTGCCGGGCGCTGCATCCTATCGTGCGATCTTTCATTTGCCGTCAGGGGTAGTTTCGATCCTGCTCTCGCTCGTTCCGATGATCGCGTTTCCCGTTGCGTTGATGCTCGGCAACGACCGGTTCAGTTGGTTTCGGTTGCTCGGGTTGCTGACTGGCCTCGTCGGAGTCCTGCTTCTGACCGTGCCAGACGCGAGTTTGCCTGAGCCGGACCTTGCCATCTGGGTGCTCATCGCGCTGCTTGCCCCGGTGTGCTACGCGTGTGAGGGGAATTACGTCGCCCGTTGGGGAACGGAAGGTCTCGACCCGATCCAGACCCTTTGCGGCGGATCGATCATCGGTATGATCATCTCGCTTCCACTTGCCGTCTTTAGTGGGCAGTGGATATCGCCCTTGCCGCCTTGGGGCGCGGCGGATGGGGCTTTGCTGGCGTCTTCGGTCATACATGCAGGTGTTTATTCCAGCTATGTTTGGCTCGTCGGTCGGGCCGGTCCCAGCTTTGCCGTTCAGGTGTCCTATCTCGTTACGGGGTTCGGCGTTCTATGGGCGATGGCGCTGCTGGGCGAGGCATATTCCGGCTTTGTCTGGGTCGCGATGGGGCTAATGCTGATCGGGATCTTCCTTGTTCAACCGCGGGAAAACAGCGCGCTTGTGCCTGCGCCCTCGCTCGGTAATGATAGCCCAGATGACCAAGTCTGACGTGACCTGATGGACCTGTTTTCCTTCCTGTCCCCGATGGGGGAGGCGATATTGGCCCTTTGCGTGGTTGGGGTCATGTTTCTGCTGTTTATTAAGGAAATTTACCCGACCGAGGTGGTCGCCATCGCGGGCGCCGCCGTCATGCTCGCGACCGGAGTCCTGCCTTACAAGGACGCGCTGACCGTGTTGTCGAATCCCGCGCCGTGGACGATTGCCACGATGTTTATCGTCATGGGGGCATTGGTGCGCACCGGGGCGCTCGACTGGTTCACGCAGGTGGCGGAACGGAACGCCGAAGCGCGCCCCGTTCTGTCCGTCGCGGCGCTTATGGGGTTTGTCATCATGGCTTCGGCAATCGTGTCGAACACGCCGGTCGTTGTTGTGATGATCCCGGTCTTTGTCCAACTCGCCCGCAAACTGAAGGTGTCGGCATCAAAGCTGTTGATCCCGCTCAGCTACGCCGCGATCCTTGGGGGAACGCTGACCCTGATCGGGACATCGACGAACCTGCTGGTCGATGGTGTCGCGCGGGCGAATGGGCTCAAGGCATTTTCGATTTTCGAAGTCACGCCGCTCGCCATCATCCTAGTTGCGTGGGGGATGCTGTATCTGAGGGTCATCGGTCCGCGCCTGTTGCCGGATCGGGACAGCATGGCGAACCTGCTGTCTGACAAGTCAAAGATGAAGTTCTTTACCGAAGTCGCGATCCCCGAAGACAGCGAACTGATCGGGCAGGAGGTTGTTACCATAGACCTCTTCAAACGCGAGGGTGTGCGGCTGGTCGACGTTCTGCGCGGTGACGCGTCTTTGCGTCGTGACCTGCGCGGGGTCGAATTGGAGCCGGGCGACCGCGTTGTTCTGCGCACCGAAATGGCAGAGCTTCTGGGCCTTCAGCAATCAAAAGAGGTGCGGATGGTGGACAAACTGTCCTCGGTCCAGACCTCAACCGTTGAGGTGCTGATTTCGCCAGGATGTCAGATGGTCGGGCGGTCGCTCGGCTCGCTCAGACTGCGGCGTCGGTATGGTGTTTACCCGCTCGCGGTTCATCGCCGGAACCAGAACATCGGGCGCAAGCTGGATGATCTGGTTGTTCGGGTTGGCGATACCCTGCTGCTTGAGGGCGCACCGGGCGACATTCAGCGGCTGGCGGCGGATATGGGCCTCGTCGATATTTCGCAGCCTTCAGCGCGGGCCTACCGCCGCCGCCACGCGCCGCTGGCCATCGCAGCGATGCTTGGCATTGTCGCGCTTGCGGCTGTCGGGGTCGCGCCGATCTTCCTTCTGTCCGTCCTCGCGGTCGCCCTAGTGCTGCTGACCCGCTGCATTGATGCAGAGGAGGCGTTTTCCTTTGTCGACGGCAGATTGCTCGCCCTGATCTTTGCAATGCTCGCGATTGGGGCCGCGCTGGAGGCTTCGGGCGCGGTAAAGCTGATTGTCGATGCGGTCGCGCCCGCGTTGGGTGGCCTGCCGCCCTTCCTGATCGTCTGGGCGATCTACCTGCTGACAAGCGTCCTGACAGAGCTTGTGTCGAACAATGCCGTGGCCGTCGTCGTGACGCCCATCGCGATCGGGCTGGCAACCGCGCTCGGGATCGATCCGCGCCCGCTGGTCGTTGCGGTGATGGTTGCCGCATCGGCAAGTTTCGCAACGCCCATCGGCTATCAGACGAACATGCTGGTCTACGGGCCGGGGGGCTATCGGTTCACCGATTTCATGAAGATCGGGATACCGCTGAACCTGTCTGTCGGGCTGCTCGCTTCGGCCCTGATCCCGTTTATCTGGCCGTTGTAGGATGCGGCGAGTCCTCATCTTATGCGGCCTGCTCGCCGCCTGCACGGCCACCGGAACCGGACCGCGTTCCGGCCCCGCAACGGTGGAGGAGGTGATCCTTTACCGCGACAACCTGACTGTTGAGATGAGCGATGGACGCCTCTGCACGGGCGTGCGGAATGGCGCGCTGTCGGGGTGGCGCGGCGTTCTCGGCGGTTGCCCCTATCCGTTGCCGTTCACCGTGGCCCGTGCTGGCAAACCAGCGCCGCGCGTGGTTCTGAGCGAGGGCGTTCAGGGCACGATTAGCGTGCAGATAACGACGGAAACCGGGGTTTTGACGTTCGGGCGGTGATCCGGCCTACAGCGGCCAGAACACAAGGATCGCCGGGATGGATACGGCGACGACAAGGATCTCCAAAGGCAGCCCAATCCGCCAGTAATCACCGAAGTGATACCCGCCGGGACCAAGGATCAGCGTGTTGTTCTTGTGGCCAATGGGCGTCAGGAAGGCGGATGATGCGGCCACCGCGACCGCCATCAGGAATGGATCGGGATTAACCTCAAGGCTACGCGCCATCTGGATGCCGATCGGGGCGGCGACAATCGTGGTCGCCGTGTTGTTCAACACATCGGACAGCGTCATCGTCACGATCATCAAGATCGTCAGAATAGCCCACGCTGGCATCCCTTGGGTCAGATCAACCAGTGCGCCGGCGATTAGCTCAGTCCCGCCGGAGGTTTCCAGCGCTGCGCCAAGCGGGATCATTGACCCAAGCAGGACGACGACGGGCCATTCGATATGGGTATAGAGTTCCGAGATCGGCACGATCCGGGTCAGGACATAGGCGACCACGACGATCCCCAGCGCGATAGGCAGGTAGATCAAGCCAAAGCTGGCCGCGCCGACCGCCCCGGCGAACAAACCAATAGCGGTCCACGTCTTTGTGTTTTCCGTGACAGCAAGCCCCCGATCGGCGAGCGGCAAGCAACCCAGCCACTCCACAACCTCATTCGCTGTATCTTTCGGCGCGAGCAGCAGCAGAATGTCGCCCGGCTTGATGACGGTCTTGCGCATCTGTTTGGTGATCCGGCGGCCTTGGCGCGATATGCCCATCAGAACGGTGCGCCTGCGCCATGCCAGACCGACAGATTGAACCGTTTTGCCCGCGACGCGGGAACCGACCGGCACCACGACTTCGACAAGGTTAAGGCCGTTGCCTTCGGCGTGCAGCAGCTCCTCCCGCCGCTCATCCGAAAAGGCGAGTGACAGGGCCGAGCGGAATTCGTCAAGCGCGTCCGGCGTCGCTTCAAGAACCAGCGCGTCGCCTTCTTTCAGTTCGACGTTTTTCGCGGTGCCATAGCGCCGCTCTCCGTCGCGGATCAGGCCGAGGATGGCGACATCGCTTTTATCGGCGGTTTCGTAAAGCTCTCCGACCCGTTTACCGATGTGCTTTGAGTCCGTAGGAATCGTCAGCTCGGCGATGTATTGCTGCACTTCGGACACGGAGGTCGGGTCTTCGCGCTGCGGGATCAGCCGCCAGCCGATCAGTGCAACGAAAATTAGACCCGCAATCGCCGTGATACCGCCAACCGGGGCAAAGTCGAACATCTTGAACGGTTCGCCCAGCGTGTCATTTCGGATCGATGCGATGATGATGTTCGGTGGCGTCCCGATCAGCGTCGCCATCCCGCCGAGGATCGTTGCGAAAGACAGCGGCATCAGGCTAAGCCCCGGCGCACGGCCCGCCTTGCGCGCGGTCTGGATATCAACTGGCATCAAAAGGGCAAGCGCGGCGACGTTGTTCATAAACGCCGACAAAACGCCGCCAATCCCGCCCATCAGCGTGATGTGGCCGCCCAAGCGACGCGAACTGTCAACAAGCGTGCGGGTGATCAAATAGACCGCCCCCGACCGCACCAGCCCGGCCGAAACGACCAGCACCAGCGCGACGATCAGGGTCGCCGGATGCCCAAAGCCGGAAAACGCGTCTTTTGATGGGACAACGCCCAGCACGACACCCGCCATAAGGGCAGAAAACGCCACCAGATCATAGCGAAACCGCCCCCAAAGAAGCAGGCCAAACACTGCGCCAAACAGCACGAACAGGATGATTTGATCGGTCGTCATAACCTCCGTGTGTAACGCCCCTGATCGGCGGCGTCACGGAAAGATCACGGGCTTTAGCGATGCAACCAGTAGGATCGCCATCGTCCAGTTGAAAACCCTCAACCGCATCGGGTTCGTCAGCAACCGTCGCATTTGCTGGCCGATCAGCGTCCATGAACTTGTCGATGTGATGCTTGTCATTGCGAAAACCAGCGCGACCAGCAGGATCGCCGGAACGGTCTTGGCAGGCGCGTAGGCGGCGATGGAGGTCAGCGCCATCGCCCATGCCTTTGGATTGACCCATTGAAACAGCGCGGCTTGAAGGAACGTCATCGGGTGGCCAGGGGCTTTGGTTGCGTCAGGCGGGGCCGCATTGGCGATTTTCCACGCGAGCCAGCCGAGGTAAAGCACGCTCACCGTTTTCAGGATCGTGTAGCTGACCGGGTAGGCGTCAAAGACCTGCACAAGCCCAACTCCGACCAGAAGAACCATGACGGAAAAGCCGATGCCAACGCCAAGCATATGCGGAACGCTCCGCCGAAACCCGAAATTCGCCCCCGATGCCATCAACATCAGGTTGTTCGGCCCCGGCGTCATAGACGAGACAAAGGCAAAGGCGACCAACGCGATGAGGAGTTCATATGTCATGTCGCAATTATTGCGCATAACTTGCGCCATGAAATTGCAAAGACTCGCAAATTGCGCTAAATTGCGCAACGGATGGGCAAGATAGACGAAATCAACGAAACGATATTGCAAGAGCTTCGCCGTGACGGCCGGATCAGTAACATAGATCTCGCCGAACGTGCGGGCCTGTCGCCCTCGGCCTGCCTGCGCCGGGTGCAAGAGATGGAGCGGTCGGGCATTATTAAGGGTTATCGCGCGGTTCTGGACGGCGCGGCGCTTGGCGCGGGCTTCATCGCTTACGTGACGGTCGGCCTCGCCGATCACAGCAAGGCCGCGCAGGAACGGTTTGAACGCGATGTCCGCCTGTTTCCCGAGGTGAGGGAGTGTCACAATATCACCGGCACAGTCGAATATCTGCTGCGGGTCGAGGCGCGCGATCTGTCCGATTACAAACTGTTCCACACTGACAAGCTTGGCATGGTGCCGCAGGTCCGCCAGATCACCACGCATGTCGTCATGGGATCCCCCAAGGATGAGCGCGCCTGACGCGGGTTGCAGCCCGCCCCGCGCCTGCCGTATAGAGGCGCAACACGAATTTTCGGGGTAAGGAGAGGGTCATGGCCGGCCATTCCAAATGGGCAAACATTCAGCACCGTAAAGGGCGGCAGGACGCCGCGCGCTCCAAGCTGTTTTCAAAGCTCTCGAAAGAGATCACGGTCGCCGCAAAAATGGGCGACCCAGATCCCGAGAAAAACCCGCGTCTGCGCCTTGCCGTGAAAGAGGCGAAATCGAACTCTGTTCCGAAGGACGTGATCGACCGCGCCATAAAAAAGGCTGTCGGTGGCGATGCTGAGACTTACGACGAAATTCGCTATGAAGGCTACGGCCCGAACGGTGTCGCCGTGATCGTCGAGGCGATGACCGACAACCGGAACCGCACAGCGTCGACGGTGCGCTCCACCTTCAGCAAGAACGGTGGTAACCTTGGCGAAACCGGCTCTGTCTCTTTCATGTTCGAACGCAAGGGCGAAGTGACCTATCCGGCTGACGTTGGCGATGCCGACACCGTAATGATGGCCGCGATTGAGGCTGGTGCTGAGGATGTCGAAAGCTCCGACGACGGGCACATCATCTGGTGTGCAGATACCGACCTTAACGACGTCTCCAACGCGCTTGAGGCTGAGCTTGGAGAGTCAGACTCCACCAAGCTGATCTGGAAACCCGTCACCACGACTGAGATGGACCTTGAGGGCATGGAAAAGCTGATGAAGCTGATCGACGCGCTTGAAGATGACGACGACGTGCAACGTGTCACCGCCAACTTCGAAGCGTCGGACGAGGTTCTCGACCAGCTTTGACGGGGCAATCCACCCGCAAGATATCACCGCTTGAAGCGACGCCACATTTGCCGGACAGTGGCCGTTCTGGCAGGGAGGCATTAGCATGGACGCAGTGATCGCGGGGTTTGCGCTCGGCTTCTCGCTGATTTTGGCAATCGGGGCGCAAAACGCGTTCGTTCTGCGGCAAGGTATCCGGCAGGAACACGTCTTTGCCGTGAGCCTCACCTGCGCACTGTCCGATGCGGTGCTGATCGCGGCCGGGGTCGCCGGTTTTGGCTGGATCGTCGAACAAGTTCCTTGGCTTGCCCCCGCGATGCGCTATGGCGGTGCGGCTTTCCTGATCCTCTACGGCCTGCGCAGCGCCTGGTCCGCATGGCGCGGCGGAGAAGCGCTGGAGGCCGCGGATACCGGTGCGCGATCCCTGCGCCGCGCGCTTCTGACCTGCCTTGCCCTTACATGGCTGAACCCGCATGTGTATCTTGATACGGTCGTGCTGCTCGGGTCGGTTTCGACAAAATACAACGCGCCCCTCCAATTCGGGGCAGGGGCGGTTGTCGCGTCTTTCGTATTTTTCTTCGGGCTTGGCTACGGCGCGCGCCTGCTGGCACCGTTTTTTGCCCGTCCGTTCGCGTGGCGCGTGCTCGACCTTGTCGTCGCGCTGACGATGTGGGCGATTGCTGCGGGGCTGCTGCTGGAATAATCGCCAAAATCGGCTTGCCAATCCGGGGCTGCTCCTGTCCTCTCCGCCTTATGGCTGAAACGGGAAAAGATGCGCGAGGGCGCGGCCCCCTGTGGGGGGCGTTCTGGATGATCGTGACGGGTCTTTGCTTTGTCGCCGTCACGGCCATCGTCAAGCACCTTGGCGGCGATGTTCCCGCCGCCCAAGCCGCCTTTCTACGCTATGTCATCGGCCTCGTCTTCGTCTTGCCGATGATCGGGCCGATGCTGCGGGCGCGGCTTGGTGGCAGGGACATCGCGCTGTTTTCACTTCGCGGTGCAATGCAGACCTTTGGCGTGATGCTGTGGTTCTACGCAATGACCAAGATTTCAATCGCCGAGGTGACAGCCATGAATTATATGTCGCCCGTCTATGTCACCATCGGCGCGGCACTCGTGCTGGGCGAAACCTTCGCCGCCCGCCGGATGCTTGCGGTCGTCGCCGCCTTGATCGGCGCGCTGCTGATCCTGCGCCCCGGTGTGCGGGAGCTGTCTTCTGGTCACGTCGCGATGCTGTTCACGCCGATGTTCTTCGCCGTAGGCTACCTGATCGCAAAACGCATGGCGGACACTGTCAGCCCGGCAGTTGTGGTCGGAATGCTCTCCGTCACCGTAACAATCGGCCTCGCCCCATTCGCGTGGGCCGTCTGGGTGCCCGTCAGTTGGGTGTCGCTCGGCTGGCTGACGCTGGTCGCGTTCTTCGCGACGGCGGGTCACTACACCATGACATTGGCGTTTCGCGCCGCGCCCGTTTCCGTGACGCAACCGGCGACATTCCTACAGCTCGTCTGGGCGTCGCTGCTCGGCGCGGCAATCTTTGCGGAGCCTTTGGACACCTGGGTCATGCTGGGCGGCGGCATCATCATCGCCGCGATCAGCTTCATCAGCTGGCGCGAGGCGACGCTGAAACGCCGCTCCATCACACCGCCGCACACCGCCACAAAAGTCTAAGCTCCAGCCGCTTCATCTTGCCAAAAATACTCTCGCCGAAGGCATCTGCCCTCTAACTGCGCGGGTCGAGCAGTTTGGCGAGCACCCGATCCTTGGTCACCTGACCGATGATCTTTCCATCCTCGATGATGCCGACAGGCTGGCCCGTGTCGCCAACCTTCTCCATCACCTCACGAATGTCGGTGTCCGGGGCCACGGTTATCTTCGGCGTTCCTGTCGCGGGCTCTGACACATCCCGCGCGCAGAGCACACCAAGCGGATTCATGTTCGCGACAAAGTCGGCAACATATTCATTGGCAGGGTCAGAGAAGATATCCTGTGGCGTACCGCACTGAACGATCCGCCCGCCTTCCATGATCGCGATGCGGTCGCCGATTTTGAATGCTTCGTCCAAGTCGTGGCTGACAAAGATAATGGTGCGCTTCAAATCGCGTTGAAGGTCCAAAAGCTCATCCTGCAACCGCGTGCGGATCAGCGGGTCGAGCGCCGAAAACGGCTCATCCATCAATAGGATCGGCGCGTCCGTCGCAAAGGCACGGGCGAGGCCCACGCGCTGCTGCATCCCGCCGGAAAGTTCGCCAACTTTCCGCTCGGCCCATTCAGATAGGCCCACCAGCGACAGTTGCTTGTCGACCTGCTTTGTGCGCTCGGCTTTCGCCATCCCGCTCAGCTCCAGCCCCAGACCTACATTCTCGCGCACACTCCGCCACGGCAGAAGGCCGAACTGCTGAAATACCATCGCGACCCGGCTTTGCCGGATACGGCGCAGCGTTCCGGCGTCGGCATTCGTGACATCGACCATCTGATCGCCGTTGTTCACATGAACCGCCCCCCGCGCGACCGGATTCAACCCGTTGACGGCTCGCAGCAACGTGGATTTGCCCGATCCCGACAACCCCATCAGAACCAGAATTTCGCCCTCCGCCACGGTCAGCGAACAGTCATGCACCCCCAGAACTTGCCCAGTCTGTTCCTGAATCTCGCCCCGCTGCCCGCCGGCATCCATCAGCGGCAGAGCAGATTGCGGCTTGTCCCCAAAAACGATTGAGACTTTGTCGAATTCTACGGCTGTGCTCATGATTTCCGCTCCACCCGCAGCATCCGGTCGAGCATGATGGCCACGACGACGATGATGAATCCAGATTCAAACCCAAGCGCCGGATTGACCTGATTAAGCGCACGCACCACCGGCACGCCAAGCCCATCGGCCCCGACCAACCCGGCGATCACGACCATCGACAGTGACAGCATGATTGTCTGGTTCAGCCCGGTCATGATCTGCGGCAAAGCGTAAGGTAGTTCGACCTTCCAAAGCGTCTGCCGCGGCGTGGCCCCAAACGCCCGTGACGCTTCAAGCAGCGGGGTCGGGGTAGAACTCACCCCAAGATGGGTCAGGCGGATCGGTGCGGGCAGCACGAAGATCACTGTCGCGACCAGCCCCGGCACCATGCCGATGCCGAAGAAAACGATCATCGGGATAAGGTAAACGAAGGTCGGCAGGGTCTGCATAAGGTCCAGAACCGGCCTCATCCCCTTGTAAAGATTAGGTCGGTGCGCCGCAGCAATTCCGATTGGCACCCCAAGCGCCATACAGAAAATACAGGCAAACAGAACAAGCGTCAGGCTCTCCAACGTTTCTTCCCAATACCCTTGGTTCAGGATGAACAGAAAACCGACAAGGACCAGCAGGCATGGTTTCCAACTGCGCTGAAGCGCCCATGTCAAAGCGACAAACAGCGCGATGACCACCAACGGATTGGGATACTGCAGCACCGCAAGCACCGTATCGATCATCGCGTCGAGCCCGTCCTCGATCCCCTCGAAAATCACCCGCCCATTGTCGCGCAACCACTCGAACACGTCCTTCGCAACGCGTCCTACGGGTATCTTGTTTTCAGTCAGCCAATCCAAGTTGCCTAGCCTTTCAGTCCGATTTTTTGAGTGGAGTCTTGCGGGTGAGTAGGGACACTTCCGAACGGAAGCTTCTGTCCGGGGTTTCATCGCCGTGAACCAGACTGTCGCGCGCCGTCATTTCAAACGCGTCAAAGCCGTCAATCACACCGTCCGTCGTGACCTTTTCGAATGTTCCCGCTTCGCCTGCCTTGGTGGCGAGGGCTTTGCCGTAACGGCTGTTCCGCATCAGCACGTGTTTTTCGGTTAACGGCTGAACAAGGCGGACGTAGTTGGCCACGACCGACGGTTCCATTTCCTGAAAGGAGATGAAGTTGGCGAACACATCGACAGTGCCAGTCACCTTCGGCAACTGCCAAGGGCAGAGGATCACAGCGCGGTAAGTCTTCCGCAACTCCTCCAGATCAAGTGTCTCCATCGTGCGGCTTTGCGCGTAGTCGAGCACGTTTTCCGCACCAAACACCTGTTGAAGATACCAAGTCGACACGGCGGCAACCGGGGGAATATCCACATTCACATAGAACGCATCCGACCGACCTTTGAGGACGATCTCACCCAAGCTGCCGTAGCCGCCACCGATTTCTAGCCAACTCTTGATCCCATTCGTATCGACGTTGCGCTCCATCAGCGTCATGGCGCGTAGGTAGCTGAGCATGGATTTGCTGTAACTGTTCGATCCAAACTCAAACCGCTCGCCGCCGCCAACGTCGCTTTCACTGACGTCTTGCAGACCCAGGGCGCTGCCGGTCGTCGTTGCGCTGAACAGGCGGTAGTCGGTGCGCCCGCGCTCCAGCCCGGTGACCGCCTTGCTGTACGATTTGCGTTTTCGGTCGGACAAGCGGTTGAGAAAGCCGTCGATCTGTTTTTTCCAACGGCGGTAGAACTTGTCGCCGTAGTTCGGGACGAAATATCCGAGCGAAGAGTTGAGTGTGCGAAACTTCTCGAACCCATGCTCTCGCAGCTCGTCGACCAGAACGGCGACCCCGCCTTCCCAGAAATTTGTCGGACGAAACTCAACAGGTGCAGAGTCCATGTCCGACAACATGACTTCCATTAGCGTTTGTCCGTCATCCGCCATTTGGGCCTGCCGATCAGTGCTGTTTTATATGGAAAATGAAACCCGCGCCGGATCGCGGCACGGGTTTTGCGTCAGTCGTTACCCGTCCAACGCCGACTTAACCGCTTCCATGGCATCGCCGCCATCTTTGGTCGTCACGCCGTCAAGCCATGGGCCAAGCACGTCCATGTTCGCTTTCAGCCAGTCGGATGCGGCGTCTTCGCCGTCTTGGCCTTCGTCAAGGATCGCGCCCATAATCTCGTTCTCCATCGCCAGCGAGAATTCGAGGTTTTGCAGCAGCTTGCCGACGTTCGGGCAGTCTTCGACATAACCGGCACGGGTATTCGTGTATACGGTCGCGCCGCCCAGATCCGGGCCGAAATAGTCGTCGCCGCCGGTAAGGTAACCCATGTCAAAGTTCGCATTCATCGGGTGCGGTTCCCAGCCCAGGAATACGATCGGCTCTTCCTTACGGGTTGCGCGGTCAACCTGCGCCAGCATCCCTTGTTCGGAGCTTTCGACGACCTCGAACCCTTCCAGCCCAAAGGCGTTTTCGTCGATCATCGACTGGATCAGGCGGTTGCCGTCGTTGCCCGGCTCAATCCCGTAGATGTTACCTTCCAGCGCGTCTTTATGCGCGGCGATATCCGCGAAATCAGCGATCCCCAGATCCATCGCGGCCTTGTTGACGGCGAGCGTGTATTTCGCGCCTTCGAGGTTTGCGCGCACGGTGTCGACGGTGCCCGCTTCGCGATAGGCGGCGATGTCGCCCTCCATCGTCGGCATCCAGTTGCCGAGGAATACGTCAACATCCCCTTCGGCGAGAGAGATGTAAGTGACCGGCACCGAAAGCACCTTCACATCGGTTTCGTAACCCAATGCATCAAGCACGACCGAAGTTGCGGCGGTTGTCGCGGTAATATCCGTCCAGCCAACATCCGAGAACGTGACCGTTCCGCAATCCGCGTGCGATCCGGCCGCAGCCTGGCTTGCGATTGCCGCGAGCGCGATCGCGGACAGAGTGGTTTTCAGTTTCATGGTGTCTCCCCGTTTTTTCTTGATTGACGAGTCAATTAAAATCCAACAAGCTTGATAAAGCAACCCTTCAGGAGAATTGGATGCCCAAGCTTGGGATGGAACCTATCAGGCGCGAGGCGCTCGTGAAAGCGACGATCACAGAGATCGGGCGCGCGGGTTCGCTTGATGTGACTGTCAGCCAGATCGCCAAGCGGGCAGGCGTATCCAGCGCGCTGGCGCATCACTACTTTGGCGGGAAGGAGCAGATATTCCTCGCCGCGATGCGCCATATTCTAACGGTCTACTCGGCGCAGGTGCGGGGCGCGCTCCTGCTGGCCAAAACGCCGCGGGATCGCGTCGAAGGCATCATCCGGGCGAGTTTCGAGGCCGGGAATTTCCGCCCCGAAGTCATCAGCGCATGGCTGAACTTCTACGTGCAGGCGCAGACGTCGGACGCGGCCCGCCGGTTGCTACGAATCTATCAGCGGCGCCTTCATTCCAATCTGCTTGCGGGCCTGCGCCCTCTGATTGCCGATCGCGCCGACGCTGCCGCGTTGGGGATCGCCGCGATGATTGACGGCCACTACATCCGCCACGCGCTGAAAGATGCGCAACCTGACGGTCAGGGTGCCTCTGATATGGTGATCGCCTATCTCGATTTTGTGCTGGAGCGAACGACATGACCAAGCCGAACATCCTGATTTTCATGGTCGACCAGTTGAACGGAACGCTGTTCCCGGACGGCCCCGCTGATTGGCTGCATGCGCCGAACCTCAAGAAGCTCGCCGAACGATCCGTCCGGTTCCGCAACAGCTATACCGCCAGCCCGCTTTGCGCCCCGGGTCGGGCCGCGTTCATGTCGGGCCAACTGCCCTCGCGCAATGGCGTATACGACAATGCGGCGGAGTTTGTGTCCTCCATCCCCACTTACGCCCACCACCTTCGGCGTGCGGGTTATCAGACCTGCCTGTCCGGCAAGATGCATTTCGTCGGCCCCGACCAGATGCACGGGTTTGAGGAACGCCTGACGACCGACATCTACCCCGCCGATTTCGGCTGGACGCCGGATTATCGCAAGCCGGGCGAACGAATTGACTGGTGGTATCACAATATGGGCTCCGTCACCGGAGCGGGCGTCGCCGAGATCTCCAACCAGATGGAATATGACGATGAGGTTGCGTATCACGCCACGCGCAAGGTCTATGACCTCGCCCGCGGCCACGACGACCGCCCGTGGTGCCTGACCGTCAGCTTCACCCACCCGCATGATCCTTATGTTGCACGTAAGAAATACTGGGATCTCTACGAGGATTGCGAACACCTGCTGCCCGATGTTCCGGCGATGGCATACGACGACCATGACCCACACGCGCAGCGTATTTTCGACGCGAATGACTGGCGCAGCTTCGACATCACCGAAGATGATATTCGCCGATCCCGCCGCGCTTATTTCGCCAATATCTCTTACCTAGACGACAAAATAGGCGAGGTGATGGAGGCGCTGGAAGCGACCCGGCAAGAGGCTGTGATCCTCTTCGTATCAGATCACGGCGACATGCTGGGTGAACGGGGTCTGTGGTTCAAAATGTGTTTCTACGAAGGCTCCGCCCGCGTGCCGCTGATGATCGCAGCACCGGACCTTTCGCCCCAACGGATCGACACGCCTGTCTCAACCCTTGACGTTACGCCGACGCTCTGCGACCTCGCCGGGGTTGCCATCGATGAAATCCTGCCGTGGACCGAGGGCGAAACCCTGCTGCCGCTGGCCAAAGGCACTCCACGCACCAGCCCCGTCGTGATCGAATACGCAGCAGAGGCAAGCTATTCGCCTCTCGTCGCCCTGCGCACCGGCCCGTGGAAATACACGAACTGCGCGCTCGACCCTGAGCAGTTGTTCAATGTCGACACAGACCCGCATGAACTCATCAACCTTGCCGACGACCCGGCCCATGCCGAAACGCTGGAACTGTTCCGGGTCGAGGCCGCGAAGCGCTGGGATCTCGAACGCTTCGACGGCGAGGTGCGCGAAAGCCAGGCCCGCCGCTGGATCGTCTACGAAGCCCTGCGCAACGGCGACTACTACCCCTGGGATTACCAGCCGCTTCAAAAGGCGTCCGAGCGCTACATGCGTAATCACATGGACCTTAACACCGTCGAAGAAAACCAACGGTTCCCGCGCGGTGAATAACCGTTTCATCTTGCCAAAAATACTCTCGCCGAAGGCATAGAATCTAATGCAGAACGCCCAACCCACCGCGAGCCATTTCATCAATGGCGCATACGTCGAAGAGACCGCTGGCGACGTGATTGACGTGATATACCCCGCAACCGGCGAAGTGATCGCGACCGTCCACTCCGCAACCCCTGCCATTGTCGAACGGGCGTTGTTCGCGGCGAAAGCGGCGCAGGCGGATTGGGCTGCGATGACCGGAACGGAACGGGGCCGTGTGCTGCGCCGCGCGGCTGACATCATGCGGGACCGCAACCGCGACCTCAGCGTTCTGGAAACGCTCGACACCGGGAAACCGTTGCAGGAAACGCTGGTCGCGGACGCAACTTCCGGCGCCGATGCGCTTGAATATTTCGGCGGCCTCGCTGGGTCCGTCACGGGCGAATACATCCCGCAACCCGGTGGCGATTTCGTCTATACCGTGCGCGAACCCTTGGGCGTTTGCGTCGGTATCGGTGCGTGGAACTACCCGACCCAAATCGCGTGCTGGAAGGCTGCGCCCGCGCTCGCCTGCGGCAACACGATGGTGTTCAAATCCTCTGAAACAACACCGCTTTCCGCGTTGAAAGTGGCCGAGATTCTGATCGAAGCGGGCGCGCCCAAAGGTGTCTTCAATGTCGTTCAGGGCATGGGCGCGGTCGGCGCGTCCCTCATCACCGACCCACGCGTCGCCAAGGTTTCGCTGACCGGATCGGTTCCGACAGGGCGCAAGGTCTATGCCGCCGCAGCGGATGGCATGAAGCATGTCACGATGGAGCTTGGCGGCAAGTCCCCCATCATTATCTTTGACGACGCCGATCTTGAAAACGCGGTCAGCGGGGCGATCCTCGGGAACTTCTATAGTTCCGGTCAGGTCTGCTCCAACGGAACGCGGGTGTTCGTGCAGAAGGGCATCAAAGAGGCGTTTCTGGCGCGGCTGTCCGAACGACTCTCAAACGCCGTAATTGGTGATCCAATGGATGAGGCGACAAGCTTTGGTCCGATGGTGTCCGAGGCACAGATGAACATCGCGCTTGGCTACATCAAGCAGGGGCAAGCCGAAGGGGCGCGGCTGGTCTATGGCGGTAGCCGTCTGAATCGCAACGGTTTCTACCTAGAGCCGACGGTCTTTGCCGACGTCACTGACGACATGACCATCGCGCAGGAAGAGATTTTCGGCCCGGTGATGAGCGTTCTTGATTTTGACGTTGAAGCAGAAGCGATGATCCGCGCCAATGCCACGGAATTCGGACTCGCCGCAGGTGTGTTCACCGCCGACCTGACACGCGCGCATCGCGTGGCGCGAAGGTTTGAGGCGGGCACCTGCTACATCAACACCTACAACAACGCGCCGGTCGAGGCGCCTTTCGGCGGGGTGAAGATGTCGGGCGTCGGGCGCGAAAATTCCAGGGACGCAATCAACCACTATTCACAGGCGCGCACCGTCTATGTGTCGATGAATGATCTGGAGGCGCCCTATTGATGGGTGGCTTTGCGGGGAACGGGCGAAGGTAATGGAAGCAGATTTTGTCATCGTCGGCGCAGGATCAGCTGGGTGCGCAATCGCCTATCGGCTGGCCGAGGCGGGGTCGTCTGTTCTGGTGATCGAACACGGCGGAACGGATGCGGGGCCGTTCATCCAGATGCCTGCGGCGCTTAGCTACCCCATGAACATGAAGCTTTATGACTGGGGTTACAAAACTGAACCGGAGCCGCATCTGGGCGGGCGCAGATTGGCGACCCCACGCGGTAAGGTGATCGGTGGATCATCCTCGATCAACGGCATGGTCTACGTGCGCGGGCACGCGCGGGACTTTGATACATGGGCCGAGATGGGGGCGGACGGCTGGGCTTACGCTGACGTTCTGCCTTACTACAAGCGTCTGGAAAACTGGCATTCGAACGGGCATGGCGGCGATGCTGACTGGCGCGGATCGGACGGGCCGTTACACGTTGCGCGGGGGCCGCGGGCCAACCCGCTGTATCAGGCGTTTGTCGATGCCGGAGCGCAGGCGGGTTATGAACTAACCGACGACTATAACGGCGAGAAGCAGGAAGGGTTTGGCCCCTTTGAGCAAACCGTCTGGAACGGTCGTCGCTGGTCGGCGGCGAACGCCTATCTGCGGCCCGCTTTGCGGCGCGAAAACTGCGATCTTATCCGGGGATTTGCCCGCAAGGTCGTCTTGGCCGAAGGCCGCGCTACAGGGGTTGAGATTGAACGCGGCGGCAAGATCGAAGTGATCCATGCGCGGCGGGAAGTCATCCTTGCGGCGTCCTCGATCAACTCGCCCAAGCTGCTGATGTTGTCGGGAATCGGCCCTGCCGCACATCTGGCGGAACACGGCATCGATGTGGTCGCGGACCGGTCCGGTGTGGGGCAAAACCTGCAAGATCATCTGGAGCTTTATCTGCAGATGGCGGCGAGTCAGCCAATAACGCTCTACAAGCATTGGAACCTTATTTCCAAGGCGCTGATCGGGGCGCAGTGGTTGTTCACCAAGACCGGGCTGGGCGCGTCGAACCAGTTTGAAAGCTGCGCCTTTGTCCGGTCACAGGCCGGGGTCGAATACCCTGACATTCAATACCATTTCTTGCCGATGGCGGTGCGCTACGATGGGCAGGCAGCGGCCGAGGGGCACGGATTTCAGGCCCATGTCGGGCCGATGCGAAGCCCGTCACGGGGCACGGTGACGCTGGCGTCGAACGATCCCAAGGACGCACCTAAAATCCTGTTTAACTATATGAGCCACGAAAAAGACTGGCAGGATTTTCGGACCTGCATCCGGCTGACCCGTGAAATCTTTGCGCAGGAGGCGTTCAAGCCCTTCGTGAGACACGAGATTCAGCCCGGCGAGGTGGTGCAAAGCGACGATGAACTCGACGACTTCATCCGCGAAGAGGTGGAGAGCGCCTATCACCCCTGTGGCACTGCCAAGATGGGGCGTCGGGACGATCCGATGGCGGTTGTCGATAGCGAAACAAGGGTGATCGGGGTTGATGGGCTGCGGCTGGCGGATAGTTCGATTTTTCCACAAATCACCAACGGAAACCTCAATGCGCCGTCGATCATGGTGGGGGAAAAAGCGGCGGACCACATCCTTGGAAAAACGCCGCTGCCGCCCGCGAATGACCAGCCGTGGATACACCCGGATTGGCAGAACGCGCAGCGGTAGAGAAACGCATTTAACACGCTGGCGATCATTAATCCCGATTTGGCCGGGAGTTGCGATTGCACCGTTTTTCACAGTCAAACCGCGCGCGGTTTGATCCCGGTCAAAGATGCCGCTCGCCGGATCAAATAGGGTTCCTTCGAACACCACCAAAAGGAAGGAAACCGCATGACCCACACCCCGCACGAGCTGGCCGAAGAATTCCCGGATCGGGTTGAGGATATCAGCGCACTGAAGCAGTCTGATGCGCATTTCGCGACGCTTGTCGATAAGTATCATGAGTTGAATCGCGCCATTCACCGCGCCGAAACCAATGTGGAGCCGACAGAGGAACTGCATGAGGTTGAGATGCGCAAGGAACGCATGGCGCTAAAGGATGAGATCGCGCGGATGCTGTCCGCAACCGCCTAAAACCGGGCCAGGAAGTCGAACAATGCCTGCTTGGCGCTGGGCTGCCAGACGTTGTTGTGGCCCGCGCCGTTTACGATAATCATTTTCTTGTCGTCTGATCCTGACAGCCGCAGCAACGTGCGGCCCATCTCCGTCGGAATTAGCTCATCTTCAGCGCCATGAAGGATCAGTAGCGGGGCAGTGCTTTGCCGGATGCGGGCGCGGGTCGGCCATTTGTCTGACATGACTAGGGACGCGGCGCTGAACTGTGGATAGTGGTGCCGGACAAGCGCGGGGATTGAGGTGAACGGAGCTTCAAGCACCAATGCGGCCGGTGGTGGATCGGCTTTTGTGGCGAGGTAGGTCGAAACCGCCGTGCCAAGGCTTTCACCGTAGAAAATTAGCGACGTGTCGGCGTCGACCCACTCCTTTAATCGTCCAAACACCAGCACCGCATCGCGTTCCAGCGCGTCTTGCGCAGGCGTCCCCGTGCTGCCGGAGGAGCCGCGATAGGCGGGGGCGACAACACCATATCCGGCATCTGTGAACGCGCGGAAGCGGGCAGCGCGGATGGCGAGGTTGCCAGCGTTGCCTTGAAAATACAGGATCACTGGCTTGCTTGGGCGCGGGTCTGCGGCCCAGACGATCAGGGTTTCACCGTCCGGCGTCTCAATCCGATGCTCGGTCAGATTGGCAACCCCCGCATCCGCAGGCGTCAAATGGCGCGGGTCGAGCGGGTAGAGCAGCCAGCGTTCTGCCGTTCCGGCAACGGCAACGCCTGCGACGACCAGCAGAACCAGCGTGATCAACAGGCGGCGCATCGCTATCGGACCTTGTAGGGCAGGGTGCCGCGATGGTTCGGGTCGATCACCAATTGCCGTTCGAGCGGCGGGACGGAGCGTTGGTGGCAATCTGGGCGCTCGCAGATGCGGCAGGAAATGCCGATCGGTTCAAACTCCGCCCGATTGGATGTGTCGAGGTCATCTGCATAAACCAGCGCGTCGGCGTGCTTCACCTCGCACCCCAAGCCGATGGCGTAGCGACGGACCGGCGCCTTGAACGACCCACCGGACTTTGACACGTCGCGGGCAAGGCAGAAATAGCGGACCCCGTCCGGGGTTTCGGCCAATTGGCGCAGAAACCGCCCCGGCGTTTCAAAGGCGCGGTGGACGTTCCAAAGCGGGCAAGCGCCGCCAAAGCGGGCGAATTGCAGGCGGGTCGCGGAGTGGCGCTTGGTAATCGTGCCCGCCTGATCGACGCGGACAAAGAAAAAGGGCACACCTTTCGCTCCGGGCCTTTGGAGGCTCGAAAGCCGGTGCGCAACCTGTTCGATTGATGCGCCGAAGCGGTCCGACAGCTGTTCAAGGTCGTGGCGCATTTGTCCGGCGGCGTCGAGAAACGCGGAGTAGGGCATCAGCGCCGCCCCAGCGAAGTAATTGGCAAGGCCCAGCTTCGCAATCGCGCGGGCGCTGTCGGTCTGGAAGCGGGCAAAGTCAAGCGTCGCCTCAAGTAGATCGTTTTGTGTGATGAGTGCAAGTTGATGCAGGATCTGGAACCGCCGGGTCGGGCGGCTTGTGCGGGTAGAAAGGGTAAGAATGTTGGCGGCCGGTTCAAAGCCGCGCAGGTCAGGTTCGTCTGAAAAGCGCGTCTCAATCCCTTGGTCTGACAGGGTTTCAATGGCGGCCTGTTCGATATCCGCCTGGGCCATTTCGCTGCGGGCAAACCGTTCAGCCGCGCGATCAACGGCATCAATGTAATTGTCGCAATAGTGAAAGAAATCGCGCACCTCCTCCCACGGGCTGGCAGCAGCACGGCTGTCTTCACGGCCAAGCGCTTCGTCCAGGGAGGCGAGGCGTTCGTGGCTTTGTCGATAAGCGCGATGCAGGTCGAGGAACGCGCGGGCGAGGGCAGGGGCGTTCGATGCGGCAAGGCGCAGATCGGCAAGCGGGGGGGAGGCGTCGGCGAAAACCGGATCGGCCAAGGCTTCGCGCATGTCAGACACCATGCGTTCCGCGTCGCCGGTCGAAAGCTCGGCCACGTCAAAGCCGAATTCCTGCGCCAGTGCGAGGACAACGCCCGTCGACACCGGGCGATTGTTGTTTTCCATCTGATTGAGATAGGGCAGCGATACGCCGAGCTTTTCGGCAAACGCTTTTTGCGTCAGTCCAAGCCGCGTTCGGGTTTCACGCAGTTTCGCCCCGGCGTAGAGTTTCTGGGTCGCCATATACCGCACCTTTGCAGATTTGCTGGGTTGAGTTTAGCGTTTGCAAACCGGGCGGCGCAAGGTGGGGCGGCGCTATTCCTCGATCAATCCCGATCGGATCAGGCGGCGTTCCCGGCGGATCACCATCAGCATGGTGATGATCCCCGCGACCGAAGTCAGAACCATGATCCACAGCAGCGGATATTCCCCTGTTTCGACGGTCAACAATGCGCCTGCGATAGCCGAAAGCGCGGCGCCGCCCCCGATCATGATCGCGCCCGACAACCCCGATGCCGTCCCTGCAAGGTGCGGACGAACCGACAGAGCCCCAGCGGCGGCGTTTGGCATGACAAGGCCGTTGCCAATACCGACGAACACCATGAAGCCGAAGAAGACAAAGGGCGAATGGACGCCGAGCAGCGACAGGGTAAGTGACGAGGCTGGGCCGATCGTGCAGATCAGCGACCCGGCCAGCGCCATCGTGTTCAGCCCGATGCGCGAGGAATACCGCCCCGACAGGAAGTTGCCGAAGATATAGCCAACCGCAGGCGCACCGAAGAAGACGCCGAGGCGTTGCGGCGACATCTGGAACAGTTGGTCGCCGACGAAGGGCGCTCCGCCAAGATAGGCGAAGAACGCGCCCGACGCGAAGGCCGCGGCGGCGGAGTATCCCCAGAACCGGGGGGAGGTCAAAAGCTCCGGGTATTCGCGGAACTGGCGGGCGAAACCGCCAGAGCGCTGGGTGGCGGTTTCGCCAAGGTCGCGCCAGCACAGCCATGTCATCGCCGCGCCGAGGATCAGAAGCAGCCAGAAATTCGCCTTCCACCCAAACAGCCCATCAAGGAACCCGCCGATTGCGGGGCTTATCATCGGCACGACGGCCATGAACATCGTGACGTAACCGATCATTGATGCGGCTTCGTTCCCCGGAACCATATCCCGTACGATGGCACGGCTTAGAACCATGCCGGACACGATCACTGCCTGACCCATGCGGAAGGCTAAGAATATCTCGGCGGTGGGGGCCAGCAGGCAGCCCACGGTCATCAGAAGGAACAGGATATTGCCGCCAAGCACAATTGGACGGCGGCCATAGCGGTCAGCGAGCGGTCCGATCACCAGTTGCAACGCTGCGTTAACCACGAGGTAAAGCGCGACGGAGAGTTGCATCAGGCGATAATCGGTCTGAAAATACTCCGTCATGTTGGGCAGCGACGGCAGAAAGATATTCATCGACAGGGCGTAAAGACCGACCAGCAGGATGAGCGTCAGAATGTGGGGTGGCGTGGTTCGGTCAAGGAACCGGGCCGTCGGTTTGGTTGACATAGTCAATCATTATGGGCGATCACAGGGAAAGTCCATAGGCGCAGGTTTGGGTCGTGGCACCCGTCGAAAATATGCAATTTTGCAGTTTGCTTGTTTACCTCTTCTAGAGGTTTGCAAATCTGCCAGACTCTGCTTTTAGGATAGGCAAGTTATAGGTATATTGCGCCGAATATCCGGACTCAGGTCAGGCATCAGGGAAGAGGACACATGACAGAAATTCTGCAAGAGCTAGAACGTCGCCGCGAAACTGCCCGCATGGGCGGAGGGGAGCGTCGGATTGACGCGCAACACGGCAAAGGCAAGCTAACCGCACGAGAGCGGATCGAGGTTTTGCTGGACGATGGCAGCTTTGAAGAATTCGATATGTTCGTCGCCCATCGCTGCACCGATTTCGGGATGGAGCAAGACCGCCCCGCCGGCGATGGTGTCGTCACCGGATGGGGCACGATCAACGGTCGCATGGTCTATGTGTTCAGTCAGGATTTCACGGTTTTCGGGGGTTCACTTTCCGAAACGCACGCGCAAAAGATATGCAAAATCATGGATATGGCGGTGCAAAACGGAGCGCCCGTGATTGGTATCAACGACTCTGGCGGTGCGCGGATTCAGGAAGGCGTCGCCTCGCTCGCCGGATATGCAGAGGTGTTCCAGCGTAACATCATGGCCTCTGGCGTGGTGCCGCAGATCAGCGTCATCATGGGGCCGTGCGCGGGTGGTGCGGTGTATTCGCCCGCGATGACCGACTTCATCTTTATGGTGAAGGACACATCTTACATGTTCGTCACCGGGCCTGACGTCGTGAAGACCGTCACGAATGAAGTCGTAACGGCCGAGGAGCTGGGTGGCGCGTCGACCCACACCAAAAAATCCTCGGTTGCAGATGGCGCGTTTGAAAATGACATTGAGGCGCTGTCGGAGATTCGCCGCCTGGTTGATCTTCTACCGCTGAACAACCGCGAAAAACCGCCCGTCCGCCCGTTCTTTGACCATCCTGGCCGGTTGGATCACAGCCTCGATACGCTGGTGCCGGACAACGCGAACGCGCCCTATGACATGAAGGAGCTGATCCTGAAGGTCGCGGACGAGGGCGATTTTTACGAGATACAGGAAGACTTCGCCAAGAACATCATCACCGGCTTTATCCGGCTTGAAGGGCAGACCGTGGGCGTCGTGGCCAACCAGCCGATGGTGCTGGCCGGGTGTCTGGACATTGACAGCAGCCGCAAGGCCGCGCGGTTCGTTCGGTTCTGTGATGCATTTGAAATTCCGATCCTGACCTTTGTCGATGTGCCGGGCTTTTTGCCGGGGACCAGCCAGGAATACGGCGGCGTCATCAAGCACGGTGCGAAGCTGCTGTTTGCTTATGGTGAGGCGACTGTGCCGAAGGTCACGGTGATTACCCGCAAAGCTTATGGCGGCGCCTATGACGTTATGGCGTCAAAGCATCTGCGCGGCGATTTCAACTACGCGTGGCCGACGGCCGAGATTGCGGTCATGGGTGCCAAGGGTGCGACGGAGATTCTGTATCGCTCTGAACTGGGCGATCCGGACAAGATTGCCGAGCGAACAAAGGACTATGAAACGCGCTTCGCCAATCCGTTCGTTGCTGCCGAGAAAGGCTTTATCGACGAGGTTATCGTGCCCCATTCCACGCGCAAGCGTGTGGCGCGGGCGTTTGCTTCGCTGCGGGGGAAATCACTGAAAAACCCGTGGAAAAAGCACGATAACATCCCGCTTTGATGGGGCGCAGCCGTCAGATCAGAACGCTGTTAATCGGGACTGTCGTACTGGCTGTGCTTCTGGCGGCCTATGTGATGCGCCCGGCACCAGCGGTGCAAGGCGCGGCCATCTCTGTTCCGTCGGGTCAGCCGATCGGGTTCAAGGAACTGATTTCGAACGAACGCGGCCCCAGCGGTCTGACCTTTCGCTATCGCTTCATCGCGCCAGAGATTGCGCGCGACACCGGAACCATAGGCTTTGAGGAGGCCGCCGAGGACATGCAGCATCTTTGCGAAACTTATGCGCTGCCGCGAGTCGCGTCCTCAGGGCCGCTGCCGTCGCAGATCGTAGTCTCGCTTGCCGACCGCGATGTTGAATTTGGCGCGACTGACCCCGATGCAACACAATATTTCGAAGCCTACAGCATCGAGGGCGAAACCTGCATCTGGGAGGGATTCTGATGAGTCCACAATATGTTGCAGGGCGCCACTCACTTGCACCGGTCATTGGCGCATTCGTGCCACAACCTGCCAATCCCGTGCGAAGCGTATGTCAATCCCCGAATAAGTGCGATAACGTCGGATCAGGTCGTAACAAGACGACCGTTAACACGGGACGAGGGGACGTAGTCCTCTCTGATAGCAGTAGGAGAATCGGATGTCGAAGAGCATCAAAGCAGTGCTGGCCGTTGGCCTTGTCGCACTTGCAGCAGCCTGTGCACAGCAGGAAGAAGAAGTCGTTTACGTGGAAGAACCGGTGCAAGCCGAGCCCGTGCTCAACAAGTACTAAGTCAGTTTCGGGGCGGGTTCCGCCCGCCCCGCAGCTACCCCGCTCGCCTTCCGGCTTGAGCGCGCCAGTATTCCCTACAATCACCTGTTTCGCGTTCGCCACCCGGTTTCGGGAGGGTGCGTCATGCTGAAACATCGCGGATTTCCGGGGCGTCTGGCCGGCACTGATTTCCAGTTCACCATTCGCCGCCCCAATACCAAAGGGGTCGTGCCACTAAAGCCGCGGGAACGCTTCGCGGATCGACGTCCGGCAGACAAGCGGGCTGATTCTGCGTTTCTTGCGGCGCTTTGGGATCATTTCGGTGCGGAGCCGTTTGAACGGGGCAATCTCGACGCCGGAAGACTCTCTTGGTTGTTTGGCCGGGAGGTTGTTCCGGCCGAAGACCCGTTTGATGTGCAAAGCTATGAATCCCTTTTAAAAATTGACGAAAACCGTGCCCGTGCGAGCTTTCCTGAGGTCTTTGAATTTGGAGGATCGGCGTGAATCTGCCCATCGCAAAATCAATCCGGCGGGTTTCGGCTCAATTTAAGCGTGTGTGCGAGATGCGCTTTGAGAATGCGAAGATGTCGGTCCATGCTCTCCTTAAGGCAGATGACCCTCGTTTGGAATCTGCCGGTGTTAGTCTAAACCGTTACCCTTCCCCTTCTCTCCGGCTCGGCCTCCCCAAGGCCGGGTCGGAGGCCTTTTTATGCGATGCGCAAAGCCTTGCCGAAAAAGGCTTTGAACGCGATTGCCCTTCCTGCCGCCAAAGAACGACCCTATATAGTCGTTGGATAATAATATCCTCTGGAGGCAGTATAAAATGCAAATCAAACGTATCGTTCTTGCCGTGGCCCTTATCGTGCCGCTTGCTGGGTGTCTGGACACGGATGCCGAACGCGGCCTTGCGGGCGCAGCGGGCGGCGCAGTTATCGCCGACGCAACGGGCGGCAGCGCCCTTACCGGCGCGCTTATCGGTGGTGCAGGCGGCGTCTTCTGCGACGACGTGGGCGTTTGCCGGTAACAGACCAGATTTCACGACCCTGACCGGGCGGGCACCAACTCGCCCGGTTAGACAGCTATCCTCACGATACGAACTGAACCGACGCCCTCGGGCGATTGCTGGCGGTCGATCCGCTGCCCGGTTCGCTCCGCCGGCGCGTCCGGCGCCCTACCTCGCATCCCGATATAAACCTGACCGCGCGCCCAATGCGCATGTGGTTGCTGCACTGCGCGGCACCCACGGGATGCCTGCTAACCTTCGCGTAGGTTACGCGCAATCTGGAAACTCAATCGACAAGGGACTGATATGTTCAAGAAAATCCTGATAGCGAACCGGGGCGAAATCGCCTGTCGCGTCATCAAGACCGCCCGCAAGATGGGGATCAAAACGGTCGCGATCTATTCGGATGCCGACCGGCAGGCGATGCATGTGCAGATGGCGGACGAAGCCGTGCACATAGGGCCGCCGCCTGCGAACCAGTCCTATATCGTCATCGACAAGGTGATGGAGGCCATTCGTGAAACCGGGGCCGAGGCTGTGCATCCCGGCTACGGCTTCCTGTCCGAAAACCCGAAATTCGCCGAGGCGCTGGCCGCCGAAGGCGTCGCCTTCATCGGCCCGCCTGTCGGCGCGATTCAGGCAATGGGCGACAAGATCACCTCGAAGAAAATCGCGCAGGAAGCGGATGTTTCCACCGTGCCGGGCTACATGGGCCTGATCGAAGATGCCGAAGATGCGGTGAAGATTTCGAACGAAGTCGGCTACCCCGTGATGATTAAGGCCAGCGCCGGGGGCGGCGGCAAGGGGATGCGGATCGCGTGGAATGACGATGAGGCCCGCGAGGGTTTCCAAAGCTCCAAGAACGAAGCGGCGAGCAGCTTTGGGGATGACAGGATATTCATCGAAAAATTCGTGACCCAGCCGCGCCATATCGAGATTCAGGTTCTGGCCGACAGCCACGGCAATGCGATCTATCTGGGCGAGCGGGAATGTTCGATCCAGCGGCGGAATCAGAAAGTCATCGAAGAAGCGCCAAGCCCGTTTCTTGACGAAGCCACCCGCACCGCGATGGGCGAACAGGCGGTCAGCCTTGCCGAAGCCGTTGGATATACCAGCGCGGGGACGGTCGAATTCATCGTCGATGGCGACAAGAATTTCTACTTCCTCGAAATGAACACCCGGCTTCAGGTCGAACACCCGGTGACGGAGCTGATTACCGGCGTCGACCTAGTGGAACAGATGATCCGCGTTGCAGCGGGTGAGGAACTGTCGATCTCGCAGGACGATGTAAAGCTGAACGGCTGGGCGATCGAAAGCCGCCTTTACGCGGAAGACCCTTATCGGAGCTTCCTGCCGTCGATTGGCCGTCTGACACGTTATCGCCCGCCAGAGGAGGCAACGACCGAATCTGCCATCGTGCGCAACGACACCGGCGTCTATGAGGGCGGTGAGATCAGCATGTTCTACGACCCGATGATTGCGAAACTGTGCACCTGGGCGCCCAGCCGGGGCGAGGCGATTGAGGCGATGCGCAATGCGCTCGACGGGTTCGAGGTTGAGGGGATCGGGCACAATCTGCCGTTCCTGTCCGCGGTGATGGATCATCCGAAGTTCGTTTCGGGCGAAATCACAACCGCATTCATTGAAGAGGAATACCCCGACGGGTTCAACGGCGTGACGCTTGACCGCGACTCGCTGCAACGGATCGCGGCGTCTGCCGCTGCGATGCACCGGGTCGCGGAAATCCGGCGCACCCGCGTGTCGGGCCGCATGGACAACCATGAACGCAAGGTCGGTGCCGAATGGGTCGTGAGCCTTCAGGACGAGGATTTCCACGTCACGATTGAGGCCGATCGCGATGGCTCCACCGTCTATTTCGATGACGGGCGGACGCATCGTGTGACCTCCGACTGGACGCCGGGGCAAACGCTCGCCGTGCTGATGGTCGACGGCACGCCGCTTGTTCTGAAGGCGGGTAAGATCACTGGTGGATTCCGCATCCGCAGCCGCGGAGCAGATCTGAACGTCCACATCCGAACACCCCGCCATGCCGAACTTGCCGCGCTGATGCCGGAGAAGGAAGAGGCGGACACCTCAAAACTGCTGCTGTGTCCGATGCCGGGCCTGATCGTGAAGCTTGATGTCGACGTCGGCGACGAGGTTCAGGAAGGCCAAGCGCTTTGCACTGTTGAGGCGATGAAGATGGAGAATATCCTGCGCGCCGAGCGGCAAGGCATCGTGTCAAAGATCAACGCGGCGGCGGGCGATAGCCTCGCGGTTGACGATGTAATTATGGAATTTGAGTGATCTTGAATGAGTCTGCGTAGCTACAAAACCGCGTCCATACTTCTCGCGGTTCTGAGCACCGGGTTGCTCTACGCCTCCCTTCAGATCGCCGCGTTCGGTCTGGCGGGCGTGGTGGAGTATCCGCTGGACGATGTCTACATCCACCTCGCCATGGCCGAAGAAATGGCGCGTGGCGGGTATGGCGTGAATGTGGGGGAGGTCGCGTCGGCGTCCTCCTCCCCGCTCTTTCCGGTTCTGCTGATGCCTTTCGCAGGCAGTGAGGCGCAGATTTGGCTGCCGATGGCGTGGAATATCCTCGCACTGGTTGGGGCAGCGGCGCTTTGGGGTGCTATCGTGGCCGAGGCCTTCCCTCGTCGCCCGCTCGCGCTGGTCTTTGCGGTGCTTGGCCCGCTGGGCCTGAACTTCGCCGGGCTGGCCTTTACGGGGATGGAGCATGAACTGCACCTTCTGACGACGCTCAGCGTGCTTTACGGGTTGCAAAGATACCTTGCGACGGGCCGGCTGAATGGCTGGCTGTTCGCGGGCATCTTTTTTGGCCCGCTGTTCCGGTTCGAAGGGTTGGCGGTGTCCTGTGCGGCGGTGATCGTCTTGCTGGCGACGTCCCGGCCGAAGGCGGCGTTGACGGCTGGTCTGATCGCCATCCTGCCTGTCGCGCTGTTCTGCGTGCTGCTGATACAGTCGGGGCTTGATCCCTTGCCGAATTCGGTGAACGCAAAGCTCGGCGGGCATGAATTGCAGTCCGGGTTTTCGGTCGGAACGCTCATCACCAACCTCGTCAAGAAACTGCGGAGTATTCCGGGGCTACTGCTGGTCTTCACAGTGTATCTGGCGATGATGATGGCGCTATTGTCGTGGCGCGGGGCGGGCGCGAAACCGGTGGGTGTCTTGATGTTTGCGGTGGTATTCGTCGGGGCGGGGCATCTGCTGCTTGGTCAAATTGGCTGGATGAACCGGTATGAGATTTATATCCTCACCTTCCTTTTGGGCGGGATCATCGTCGCCGTCGGGCTGACATCGCAAAATCAGTGGCGGTGGCCTGCGGTTGCCGCGTTGTGCTGTCTGGTGATTTCCGGGGCCTACTATACCAATATTGCCCTGACCAAAAGCATCATCAGCCCACGCGCCATCGCGTTGCAGCAGGGTCAGATGGAGCGGTTTGTCGATGACTTCCTGAAAGCACCGGTGGCCGTCAACGACCTTGGGAAAGTTGCGCATGCCAACGATCACTATGTTTTGGACCTTTGGGGGCTCGCCTCAGCCGAGGCCCTCGAGCGTCGCTTGGGCAAGGCGCAAGCTGGATGGGCCGACGAACTCGTTAAACGCAAAGGCGTTGGCGTCGCGATGATCTATGACCGATGGCTTGGCAATGCGATCGGCAAAGATTGGAAACGGCTCGGCACGCTGTCGGTCGAGGGCGATCTTGGGTTTGTCGCGCGTCGGGACGTTGCCTTTTATTCCACCGGCCCGGAAGTGTCAGAACAGCTTTGCACCGATATCGCGGGTTTCGCCGCGACATTGCCGCCGGGTGCGGTCTTCGCCGGCGAAGGCGCGGACATCGTGGAAGGGCCAGAAGCGCAATTGTCGGGGCTGCCCGGAGTTTGTGAATGAGAACAGGCGGGGTCAGGATATGAGCGGAGTGATAACATGGTTCGCGAGCCTTGACCCACGGGTCCATCAGGCGTTTGTCGCCGGGGCGTTCGTTGCTGTAGGTTGGATCGTGAATGGGATCGGAAACCGGCATCGCGCCGCCAAACTGCGCCGCGAACGTCTGCGCGACGTGCATCGTGCGCTGTTTGCAGAAATCGGCGCGCACCTCGCAAACCTCGGCGATGAAGAAACGCTGGAAGCGCACAAACTGGCCTTTGTCGAACGGATGGAAAGCGATCCGCGTTTCGTTCCGTTCATCCCGCATGAAAGCAATGATCGGGTCTATCAGGCGATTATCGAAGACATACATATTCTGCCCCGAACCAGTATTGATCCGGTCGTTGCCTATTACAGCCAGTTGGGCGCGATTTCGGCCATCGTGAACGACATGCGGGGCGAGGCGTTCAAGGGTCTGTCGCCTGCGCGGCGCACGGCTGTCTATTCAGATTACATCGAGATGAAAAAACAGGCGTTTGCCTTCGGCAATCACGCGCTGTTCATGATCGATGTCTTTGCGAAAAAAGGGAAAAAGACGGCCCAAGAGGCCGCACAGACGAAACGTGCAGGTTTCAGTAACCGGGGCGCGGACCTGTCCGGCCGGTCACAGGAATAGGAGTATATGTGTCTTTGGACATGATCGTCTCCATATCGAAGCAGGTAAACTGTACCTGCCTTGCCCTTAATATAGGGTATAGGGTCGCGCGAAACAAGCCATCAGGTCATTCGCGCAGGGCGCGGCGATCCCTTATTTCCTGCTGTCGCAGCGGCATTTTGTCTATGCTCCGCGTCAATTCGCGCACGTCCCACGGGAATGGTTTGCGCAGATACACGTTACCGTCCTTGCCGATCAAAACCAGCATAAAACCACGGGGGCGAAGCTCTGTCCGCAGTTCTGACATGGCGCTGGGGTCGGTATCGACAATCACGACGACATCGCGCTCCGCCAGCTCTTCTGGCCGGTCGGTCAGAAGGCCCAACTGCTGCTGGAACCGTGGGTCGGCTGGGGTGTCCGCGAACACCACAACGGGCCGCGCGATCCATTGGAGATCGGACAGCGTCACTTCGGACGCGTCCTTTGCATCAAGGGCCGGTGCCGTCTGCGCTTGGGCGCTGAGGCCCAAAAAAATACATGTAAATATGGGAAATAGTGGCTTCATCGGATCTCCTGTCCTGATGAATATAATCGCTTTTCCCGGCGTTTCTAAGACTTTGGCTGAAAAAGAAAAATCTGCGTGGCAATTGGCACGTTCAGAAGGGCGCGTTTGATGTCGCGCCGCAGGATGACAAGAAAGAGGACTAGACGATGACGGATGCAAGAAAAGCGTGGGCGGACTTGGCGGAAAAGGAGCTGCGCAACCGGACGCTCGATGATCTGACATGGCACACTTTGGAAGGCATTGACGTCAAGCCGCTTTATACGGCGGAGGATACGAAGGAACTGGATCACCTCGGCACGATTCCGGGGCAGGGGCCATTCACGCGGGGCGTCAAGGCGACGATGTATGCCGGGCGTCCGTGGACGATCCGCCAATATGCCGGGTTTTCGACCGCCGAGGAAAGCAACGCCTTCTACCGCAAGGCACTTGCCGCCGGCCAGCAAGGGGTTTCCGTTGCCTTCGACCTTGCGACGCACCGGGGGTATGACAGCGATCACCCGCGCGTCGAAGGGGACGTGGGCAAGGCTGGCGTCGCGATCGATAGCGTTGAGGATATGAAAATCCTGTTCGACGGCATCCCGCTGGATAAAGTGTCAGTTTCCATGACGATGAACGGCGCCGTGATCCCGATCCTCGCGAATTTCATCGTGACGGGGGAGGAGCAGGGCCATGACCGCGCCGTCCTTTCCGGCACGATCCAGAACGACATTCTGAAGGAGTTTATGGTGCGGAATACCTATGTTTATCCGCCCGAACCGTCGATGCGGATTATCGCGGATATCATCGAATATACGTCGAACGAGATGCCGAAGTTCAATTCAATCTCAATCTCCGGCTATCACATGCAGGAGGCGGGCGCGAACCTCGTGCAAGAGCTGGCCTACACACTCGCCGATGGTCGCGAATACGTGCGGGCGGCTATCGCGCGGGGCATGGATGTGGACAAATTCGCCGGGCGGCTCAGCTTCTTCTTTGCGATTGGCATGAACTTCTTCATGGAGGCGGCCAAGCTGCGGGCCGCACGCTTGCTCTGGCATCGCGTGATGGAGGAGTTTGAGCCGAAGAACCCCCGTTCCATGATGCTGCGCACCCACTGCCAGACATCCGGCGTCAGCCTCGCCGAACAAGACCCCTACAACAACGTGGTGCGCACCGCTTATGAGGCAATGGCAGCCGCACTCGGCGGCACGCAGTCGCTGCACACCAACGCGCTGGACGAGGCGATTGCCCTGCCAACGGAATTTTCCGCCCGGATCGCGAGGAATACGCAGCTTATCCTTCAGGAAGAAACCGGCATCACCAATGTCGTCGATCCGCTGGCGGGCAGTTACTACGTTGAAAGCCTTACCGCTGAACTGGCCGAAAAAGCCTGGGCGTTGATGGAGGAGGTCGAGGAACTGGGCGGCATGACCAAGGCCGTCGAATCTGGCATGCCAAAGCTGCGGATCGAGGAAAGCGCCGCGCGGCGGCAGGCGATGATCGACCGCAAGGAAGAGGTGATCGTCGGCGTCAACAAGTATCGGCTTGAGAAGGAAGACGACCTCGACATTCTCGACATCGACAATGCGAAGGTCCGCAAAAGCCAGATTGCGCGGCTGGAAAAGATGCGCGGAAGCCGCGATCAGGCGGCCTGCGATGCGGCCCTTGCCGAACTGCGGCGGCGGGCGAAAGAAGGCGGCAATCTGCTAGAAGCGGCGGTCGAAGCCGCGCGGGCACGGGCAAGCGTAGGGGAAATCAGCATGGCTATGGAAGATGAATTTGGCCGCCACCGGGCCGAGGTAAAAACGCTCGCCGGAGTCTACGGCGCGGCCTATGAGGGCGACGAAGGCTTTGCCGCGATCCAGAAATCGGTAGAAGCCTTCGCGGAGGATGAAGGGCGCCGCCCGCGGATGCTTGTCGTCAAGATGGGGCAGGACGGGCACGACCGGGGCGCGAAAGTAATCGCGACGGCGTTTGCGGATATCGGGTTTGACGTCGATGTCGGCCCATTGTTCCAGACGCCGGAAGAGGCCGCGCAGGATGCCGTTGATAACGACGTCCACGTGATCGGGATTTCGTCGCAGGCGGCGGGGCACAAAACCCTCGCCCCGAAGCTGGTGCAGGCGCTGAAAGACGCGGGGGCCGAGGATATTATCGTGATCTGTGGTGGCGTCATTCCGCAACAAGATTATGATTTTCTTTATAAAAGCGGCGTGAAGGCTATTTTTGGACCCGGCACCAATATCCCAGTCGCGGCCCAAGACATCCTGCGTCTGATCCGGGAAGCGCGGGGATGAACAAGCGCCCCAAAATCCTGATCGGGATGGCCGCTGGGATGGTCTGGGCGGTCGGGATTTTGTGGCTTGGCACCAGATCGTCCGGTGTTACCACCCCGAAAGATTTGAATCCGCTGGCCGAAGCGACCGTGTTTGCCTTTTTCCCCGCCGGTCTGATCCTGCTTGCCCTGATCGGGCGGCTGGCGCAGCGACGGTTCTTCGACGACGCGATCATTGATGGCGAACCGTTCGCCTCCGGATCGGGCGCGGACATCGACCAGCGCGTTCTGATCAACACGGTTGAGCAAGTGGTGCTGGCGCTTTGCATCTGGCCGATTGCTGCGGGGACGCTCGGCATCGACCTGATTTCGCTTCTGGGATTCGGTTTCGCAATCACCCGACTGCTGTTCTGGATCGGCTACCACATCTCCCCGCCGCTCAGGGGCTTCGGCTTTGCGGCGGGGTTCTACCCGACGGTGCTGGCCGCGCTATGCACGCTTTGGGTGTTGGTGGTCTGATCTTCTACTGGCAATTCGGCGGAGTCGGTTAGATAGTGCGATCAGTCTGACCGAGGGTAAAATATGCTGTCACTGGATCACTTCGCGGTTTCCGCCGAAACGCTTGACGCGGGTACGACCTATGTCGAAGAAGCGCTTGGCGTGCGGTTGCAAGATGGCGGTAATCATCCCCTGATGGGCACGCATAACCGGCTGCTGGGGCTGGCGAATGGGCTTTATCTGGAAGTCATCGCGATTGACCCCGACGCGCCGAAGCCCGATCGTGCCCGGTGGTTTGGGCTGAATAGCTTCGAGGGCCGCCCGCGCCTGACCAATTGGATCGCGCGGACGGATGACCTGACGGCGGCGGTTGCGGCGTCGCCTGACGGCACCGGCGTTCCCATCGCCCTGACACGCGGTGATCTGCGGTGGCAGATGGCCGTGCCGGAGGATGGGAAATTGCCGTTCGACGGCTTCTACCCGGCCTTGATTGAGTGGGAGGGCGCCGCCCATCCGGCGGAACGCCTGACCCAGTCAGGCTGCACGCTGAAACGGTTTGAGGTCGCGCATCCGAACGCAAATGCGCTGAAAGACGCGCTAAACCCGCTATTGCAAGATGACCGGTTGCGGATCGTTGAAGGTGAACCTTCAATATGGGCAGAATTTGACACACCTAACGGCCCCCGGAGTCTTCGATGAAAATTCGCCGCGCAACCGAAGACGACATCCCGACGATCCTCGCGATCTGGAACCCGGAAATCCGGAACTCGGCTACGACGTTCAACAGCGTTGAAAAGTCAGAGGCCGATGTGCGGGCGATGCTGATCGAAAAGGCGGATGCGGGCTTTGCCTTTCTGGTTGCAGAGGTGTCGGGCGCGGTTGTCGGGTTCGCCTATTACAGCCAGTTTCGCGGTGGTGCGGGCTATGCGCGGTGCATGGAGCATTCCGTCTACCTTGCGCCTGAGGCGAAGGGGCGCGGCATCGGGCGTGCGCTGATGACAGAGATTGAGGATCACGCGCGCTCCATCGGCGCACACACGATTTTTGCAGGGGTTTCGGCGGACAATCCGGCGGGGGTCGCATTTCACGAAAGCGTCGGCTACATCGTCGTCGCGCGGCTGTCCGAGGTCGGGTGGAAATTTGGCCGTTGGCTTGACCTTGTGCTGCTGCAAAAGCATCTTTGACCCTCGTCGACCGCAAGATGCTGTGTAAAAAGGGTATGTTATGTCGATCTGGACACGCATAGCGGATGCGCTTTCTGCACTGACGGCGGGTGAAAGCCTGACCGAGGTGTTCGACCGTCTACGCACCGCGCCGGAACGGTCGGTCGGCTTTACCATCGCCGTCATTGCGCTTGGCGCTAAGATGGCGAAGGCGGACGGGCAGGTGACGCGCGATGAGGTCACTGCTTTTCGTGAAGTGTTCCTGATCCGGCCCGAGGACGAAGCGCAAGCCGCGCGGGTGTTCAACATGGCCCGTCAGGACGTCGCGGGTTTTGAAGAATACGCAACCCGCATCAGCCAGATGTTCGCGGCGGGCGATGACTCCCTCACCTTCCTGATCGAAGGGCTGTTTCACATCGCGATTGCCGACGGGGAATACCACCCGAACGAAAACGACTTCCTCGCCCGTGTGGCCGAGATTTTTGGCATCGAAAAGAACCAGTTTCGCAGCCTGCGCGCCCGGTTCGTGGCCGATGCAGCGCCGAACCCCTATGATGTGCTGGGCGTCACCCCGGACATGAGCATGGAAGACATCCGCCGCGTCTGGCGCGATCTGGTGCGCGAAACCCATCCTGATCGAATGATGGCCCGTGGTCTGCCGGAAGAGGCTGTAAAAATCGCCGAAAGCCGTATGGTGGCGATTAACCGGGCGTGGGAGGAGATCAGCCAGAATGCGGATCGCGACGTATAATGTCGAATGGTTCAACGCGTTGTTCGATGACGCAGGCCATCCGCTGGAGGATCTGGAGTGGTCGTCGCGCTATGACGTGAAACGGCGCGAACAGCTTGAGGCGCTTGGCATCGTTTTTACCGCGATGGACGCCGACGCAGTCATGATAATCGAAGCGCCGGACGACAACGGCAAGCGATCGACAGTGCGGGCACTGGAAAATTTTGCGCGGCGTTACGATCTGCGGACCAATCGTGCAGTAATCGGTTTTGCCAACGACACGCAGCAGGAAATTGCGTTGCTCTATGATCCCGAAAAACTGACCGCGGTGCATGATCCGCAAGGGGAAGAAACTGGCAAGAAAGGCGCGCGCGACGCCCCCCGGTTTGACGGCGTTTTCAACGTCGACCTCGACATTGACGCGATGGCGGACCGGGTCGTCTTTTCAAAACCCCCGTTGGAGTTGGACGTGACGACGGCCAGCGGCAACAAGCTGCGCCTGATCGGGGTCCACGCGAAATCCAAGGCGCCGCACGGCGCGCGCGGCAAGGATGAAGCGATGCGGATTTCGATTGAAAACCGCCGCAAGCAATTGGCTCAGTGCGTGTGGATCAGAAAACGGGTTGAGGGGCACTTGGCGGCTGGGGAATCCGTGATGGTCGTCGGCGATTTCAACGATGGCCCCGGCCTTGACGAATACGAAAACCTGTTCGGCCGGTCCGGGGTTGAGGTCGTGCTGGGCGAAGGCACGGCAGAGCGGTTGCACGACCCACACGCGCGCATGGCGCTGACCCGCCGCGTTGGCGCGATGCCGGTCACGTCGCGGTTCTATATCCACACGGAAAAACGCTACCTCTCGGCCTTGCTTGACTACATCATGGTGTCGTCCGATTTGAACGCGCTAAACCCGAAATGGCGCATCTGGCACCCGTTCGAAGACCTCGCCTGCTACCAAACGCCAGAACTGCGCGAGGCGTTGCTGATCGCCTCTGACCACTTCCCGGTGACGATAGATATTGACCTGTGACCTTTGAAATGGGGGTTTCGAGGCGTATATTAGCTCTATGAAGACATTCGCTGCCATATCGCTAAGCGCTGTGCTGCTTGCTGTTCCGGTGTCCGCTGAGACGGCTAGTGACGGCAAAGAAGACATGCAAGAAGGCTTCAGTCTGCTGGAAGAGGGCGCGAAAATCCTGCTGCGCGGTCTGATGGAAGAGATGGAGCCGGCGATGGAGGATTTGCAGGGTTTCGCCGAAAACATGGGCCCCGCGATGCGTGAATTGCAGGGGATGATCGGGGATATGACCGATTATCACATGCCCGAACGTCTGCCGAACGGGGACATCATCATTCGTCGCAAAACACCGCTGGAAAACGATGCCCCCGGCGAAGGTGAAATCGAGCTCTAGTCCTTCACGCGCTTCACGCGCACATCGGCCTCAGCCCCCAACGCCTGCGCCAGCGACTCGAGCCGCGCTTGCGCGACTTCGCCGAACAACGCTTGCGCACGGCGGCGCAAGATCAGGTCGAGCTTCTGTTTTTTCGGAAAATAGCGCATCTCGGCCATCTCATCCGGATCGCCAATCGACAGCATTGCGCCAAAGCGCATGGCTTTGCCCAGCACTTCGGCATCCGCGATTTCTTTGTCGGACAGCAACGCGAACAAAGGCTCAAACCGCGTGTCGGAGCGGTTGTTCTTATAGCGATGCAGCAGCGCCAGCCCAAGGAATACCCGTTCCCGGTGCCGTAGACCGCCCAGATTGGCGCGGGTCGCATTGTCAAAGCACACCTCGGCCCGGTAGTCGGGATGCGCGCGCCATGTCACGTCATGTAGCAGGCACGCCGCCTTTATCAGCCTCAACCGCTCGGGCTTGGCGGACTTGTAAAGCGGCAGGATAAAGTTGAACAACGCCTTGCCGCAACCCGGCAAACGCGCGTCTTTAGCTTCGGCAAACCGGCACGCTTCGATCAGCGGATCGCGGCGGCGCAGGCGGCTTGGCATCTGCTCATACAGCATCCCTTCGCGGATGCCGTAGGATGACACCGCAATGTCGCGCGGCTTGAACCGACGGACGAGCTGTTTCAGCACAAGGCTGGCTTCGGGCACCAGCGACATCCGCGCAGAGGACGTGCCAGTGCGCCCACGCAATTCATCAAGATCGTTTTCCGCGATCCATTTCACCGTCTGCATCACCGATTTCGGCGTCATGCGGTATTCGTGAAGAACGGTCAGCGGATAGCCGCGCCGAAGCATGTCGAGCCGCGCAATCGCCCGCCACGACCCCCCAACAAGAAAAAGGCGGCTGCCGTCAAACGGGATGGCATCGTGCAGCGCGTCAAGCTCCGCGTCGATGTAGGCCTTCAGTCCTTTTTTGCCGCCTTTCACATCCTTCAGCTTCAGCGGGCCGAGCTGTGACGTGATGCGCTGGCCGACGTCTCCGTCGCCTACCTGCGCCAACTCCATTGACGATCCGCCGATGTCGCAGACCAGCCCCCGCGCTGTTGGCCAGCCCAGCAGGACGCCCTGCGCAGACAGTCGCGCTTCTTCCCGGCCGTCGATCACGTAGATCCTAAGGCCGGTTTCGCGCTCAACCTCGTCGCAAAAATCGCGCCCGTCGCTGGCCTCACGGACGGCCGCGGTGGCGACGGCGGTCAGCGGGGCCAGGCCCATACCGTCAGCGAGCGCCTGAAAACGCCGGATCGCGGACAGCGCCCGGACCCGCCCTTCAGGGTTCAGGTGTCCGGTGTCGGACAAGCCGGCACCAAGCGCACACATGATCTTTTCGTTGAAGAAATAGGCCGGGCTTCTTGCCGCGCCGTCAAAGACGACCAACCGGACGGAGTTCGACCCGATGTCGACGACGCCGACGCGGGACAGTGCGCGGGCAGAGGGGTCTTCGAAGATTGCCCGTCCAAAAAATCCCCAGTCGTCGCGGGCAGGGTCTTCTTGTCCGTCCATGGTATCCCCTCGGCCTTGGTTTCGCGTCACCTTGTAGCGCAGGCGGTGTGTGGGTCAATCGTCATAAGAATGCGTCAGTTGCGGCACGTCCGACGCGCCCGCCGATCCACGACCCGACAGTGACGGGTTTTCCATGAAGAACCGGTGGCAGTTGAACGGGCGCGCGTCCTCTGCGATCTCGGGCCGGGTAAAGCTGCCGTCGGGGGCCATCACCCATGTCTGCGCTTCGTCTGCGAGGTTGGCCGCCATGATCTGACTGACGATCTGCGCCTTGACGGTCGGGTTCGTGATTTCGACCAGCGTTTCGACACGCCGGTTCAAGTTGCGGCCCATCCAGTCGGCGGACGAGATGTAGACCCGTGCCTTCTTTGCCGGCAGGCCGTGCCCGTTGCCGAAACAAACAATCCGAGAGTGTTCCAGAAACCGCCCGACGATGGACTTGACCCGGATGTTTTCGCTAAGCCCCTTGATACCCGGCCGAAGCCCGCAGATACCGCGCACGACGAGGTTGATTTTTACCCCCGCCTGGCTCGCTGCATATAGCGCGTCGATCACGTCGGATTCGATGATGGCGTTCATCTTGCACCAGATTTCCGCCGGGCGCCCGTTTCTGGCGTGCTCCGCCTCGGCGTCGATCATGTTGAGCAGGGTCGATTTCAGCGTCAACGGTGAGATCGACAGGTTCTCCAACACCTCGGGCTGGGCGTAGCCCGAAAGATAGTTGAACACCTTGGTCGCGTCCCGGCCCAGTGCCGGATCGCATGTGAACAGGCTAAGGTCCGTGTAAATCCGAGCGGTGATCGGGTGGTAGTTGCCCGTGCCATAGTGGGTATAGGTGACAAGCTGGTCGCCCTCGCGCCGCACAACGGTCGAGATTTTGGCGTGAGTCTTGTAGTTGATGAAGCCATAAACGACATGCGCCCCGGCCCGTTCAAGGTGGCGCGACTGGCGGATGTTGGCAGCCTCGTCAAAGCGTGCCTTTAGCTCAACAAGTGCGGTGACGGACTTCCCGGCCTCGGCGGCTTCGCACAGCGCTTCGACAATCGGGCTGTCGCGGCTGGTGCGGTAAAGTGTTTGCTTGATCGCGACGACATTCGGATCGCGCGCGGCCTGCTGCAGAAACCGGACGACCATATCGAAGGTCTCATAAGGGTGATGCAGCAGCATATCTTTCTGGCGGATCGCGGCGAACATATCGCCGTCATGGTCCTGCACCCGCTCGGGCACCCGTGGCGTGAAGGACGGCCAGAGCAGATCGGGGCGGTGGTCGAGCACCAATTCGGCGAGGTCCGCAACGCCGATCATGCCTTCGATCTCGATCACTTCTTCTTCGGTCGCCGGAAGTTGTTCCATAATCAGCGACCGCAACCGTTCAGGCGCGCCGGCCGAAATCTTCAATCGTATGACCTGTCCCCGCCGCCGCCGTTTCAGCGCGACCTCGAATTCGCGAACGAGGTCTTCGGCCTCATCCTCGACCTCCAGGTCGCTGTCGCGCAGGACACGGAAGGAACAACTGCCCTTGGTCTTGTAGCCGGGGAAAAGCTGTTCGAGGTGCAGAAGCAGCAATTCCTCAAGCGGCAGGAAACGTTCGCGGCCATCGACCGAGGGGAGCGACACGAACCGGTCAATCTGATGCGGGATCGGCAGCAGCGCCTGCAGCGGCCGCTTGTCGCTCTTGCGCTCAAGCTGAAGGGCGAGCGCGAAGCCGGTGTTCGGGATGAAGGGGAACGGGTGCGCCGGATCGATGGCAAGCGGGGACAGGACCGGAAAGACCTGCGACAGGAACAGATCCGCCAGGTAGGTCTTGTCTTCTTCACCAAGGCTCGATCGGTCTTCTATCTGGATCCCTTCGGACAGCAGTTCCTTGTGCAGTTCGTCCCAGGTGTCCTGCTGCCGCTCCATCAGGGCGCGGGCATCCTTGTTGATGAGGGCCAACTGCTCAACCGGGGTCAGGCCATCGGCAGCCGGTGTCGTGTTGCCGGCAAGCGCCAGTTCCCGCAGGCCCGCGACGCGGACCGTGTAGAACTCATCCAGGTTGGTGGCAGAGATCGAAAGGAACCGCACCCGTTCAAGCAACGGCACGCGGGGGTTCTGCGCCTCTTCCAGCACACGCCAGTTGAACGCGAGCCAGCTCAGCTCTCGGTTAAAGAACCGGCCCGGCCCGGTCGTGTCGAGGTCGGCGATCTCAACTGGATCGACGAAGGGCGCTTTAAGGAAGTTGGCGGCGGTCATGGGCGGCTTATCGGTTCCGAATGTGAAACTTGAATGACAGTTATGCGCTGTCACCGTCCAAATTGTCCAGAACACGGGTGGCGAGTGGGACGGTAATGGCCTGCCGCTTGGACAGCGCGGCCTTGTCAAGTTGCTCGACAACCGTTTGCAGGGCCACAAAGCTGCGTTCAATCCGCTTGATCAGAAAGTCGATCACCGCCGGATTGATTTGCAATTGTCGATCCGAGAACAATTTAAGCATCACGGCGGTCAGCAGCGCATCGTCCGGCGCGTCGAGCGCGACAACGGCTGTTCCCTGCATTCGGCTTGCGAGGTCCGGCAGGGTGATCTGCAAGGCTGTCGGCGCGACCCGCGTGGTCAGCAGCAGGCTGTGGCCGTTGGCAATCGTCAGATTGTGAAGGTGAAACAGCGCTTCCTCTGCCGCCGCGTTTCCTGCTACCCGGTCGATATCTTCGACGGCGACGGATTGCGCGGCGAATGCGCTGATATCCTCTGTCGGCAGGGACTGGGCGTCGACGACGCGCGCGTTGGCCTCAATCGCCCAAACATGCGCGAGGTGGGTTTTGCCCGACCCTGCGGCACCGGTCAGTACCATTTTGCGGCTGGGCCAGTCCTGCCACGCCTCAAGCGTTGAGACTGCGATAGCGTTGGCGCTTGAGACAAAGAAATCCTCCTGCCCCAGCGCGGGTTTGGCCGGTAGATCAAAGGTCAGTTGTTGCGGCATGGGTCAGTCTTCTGTTTCGTCCGCGCTGGTCCGGGTCAGACCGTGATACAATAGGCTGTTCTCGTATCGCGCAGTTATGAACCGCATGATCACGCCCAGGGATGCCGCGACCGGAACAGCGACGAGCATACCGACAAATCCGAACAACGTGCCAAACGCCGACAGCGCAAAAATCAGCCAGACTGGATGCAGCCCGACGGACGACCCGACCAGTTTGGGGGTCAGCACGTTGCCCTCCATCACCTGCCCAAATGCGAAGATTCCGGCCACAACGCCGATCTGCCACCACTCACCCCAGAACTGGAACAGAGCAAGCCCGATGGCGAGCGCCCCGCCCACAATCGCGCCCACGTACGGGATGAAAGTCAGCAGGCCAGCTACGAAGCCCGCAACCAAGCCGTAGTTCAGCCCGATGAGGATAAGCGCAACAGCGTAGAACGTGCCGAGGATCAGACAGACCGTGCCCTGACCACGGATAAAGGATGCAAGCGTCTTGTCGATGTCGGTCGCTAACTGTCGGATCACCGGTGCATGATCGCGAGGCAGAAGCTCATCAATCTTGGTGATCATCCGGTCCCAATCCATCAGCAGATAGAAGGCGACGACCGGCACGATCACCAGCAGGACCAATACGTTGATCAGGCTCATCGCTGAGGTTAGCGCGGTGTTCAGAAACTCTCCGCCTTTCGACTGGATGGTTTCACCCAAGGACGACAGCGTTTGGCGGATCGTCGAATCCTCGTCCATTAGCGATGGTATGCGCTCGTTCAAGAAAGACTGGAGATTTTGGAACAGCTGGGGGGCGGAATCGACCAGGTCGATTGTTTGCCGGACCAATGTCGGCACGATCAGCAGGGCCATCAAAACAAAGATCAGAATGGCGGCAACCGTAATGATCAGCGTCGCCGCGACGCGCGAGGCGCCCATCTCTTCCAGCCGATCGGCGACGGGGTCGAGGAAATAGGCAATCGCCCCGCCCAGCAGGAAAGGCAGGATCACGTCGCCCAGAAACCAGAGCAGCACAAAGAAGACAGCGGCGGCCAATCCCCAGTATTTCAATTGATCCCGAACGGGCAGGCCCATTGGCACATCCTTCGCTGTTGTCCCCTGTCTTCGCCCATGAACGGCGGTGTTGCAAGTCGAAGAAATAGGCTTGCACACCCCAGCGCACTAAATTGAGGAATAAATCGCTCACCTGTGCATTTTTGCGAAGCAACCTCGCTCCCAATTCCAACTCATCCGAGGCGAATGAGAGCTTCCTGCAAAGATAAAATGACATCTGAATAGAAACAGATAATGAAAGCCATCCCCCCAAGACGACGAAGACCCCCGGATTGCTCCGGGGGCCTTTTTTTTGCAACGAAATCGTAGGATCAGTTGGGAATGTCGCCCTCGATCCCCTCGATGTAGAAATCCATTCCGGCAAGCGTGCCGTCGTCGGCCACTTCGCCCTCTGCAAGCCAGACGGAGCCGTCCTGCTTGTTGATTGGCCCGGTGAACGGGTGGTATTCACCCGCTGCAATCGCGTCGACCATCGCCTGTGCTTCGGCGCGGACCTCTTCCGGGATCTCTTCGCTGAACTCACCGATAGCAACCATGCCGGGGCCGATGCCGTCCCACGTATTCACGCTTTCCCAGTTGCCATCAACGATCGCCTGAACGCGCTCGATATAGTAGGGTGCCCAGTCGTCGATGATCGAACTCAGCCGCGGTTTCGGTGCGTATTGCTCCATGTCCGCGGCCTGACCGAAGCCGTATCCGCCAACCTCTTCCAGTTTCGCCAGCGGCGCAGTGGAGTCCGTATGCGCGAAGATGACGTCCACACCTTGTTCGATCAGTGCGGTCGCCGCGTCAGCCTCTTTCGCCGGGTCAAACCACGTGTAAACCCAGATCACCTTCATTTCGACATCAGGGTTCACCTTGCGCGCGTGCAGGAAAGAGGAGTTGATGCCGCGGATAACCTCGGGGATCGGGAAGGATGCGATATATCCTATCTTGTTGCTTTCGGTCATATTGCCGGCAAGGTGGCCCATCACCGCGCGGCCTTCGTAGAAGCGGGCGGAGTAGGTCGAGACATTCGGCGCAGATTTGTAGCCTGTCGCATGTTCGAACATGACGTCCGGGAACTTGGCCGCCACGTTGATTGTCGGGTCCATATAACCGAAGGACGTCGTAAAGATCAGATCGTGGCCGGACAGCGCCATTTGGGTCAGCACACGCTCCGCATCGGCACCTTCGGGCACACTTTCAACGAATGTGGTTTCCACGGCGTCGCCGAAATGCTCTTCGACAGCAAGGCGTCCTTGATCGTGGTGATAGGTCCAGCCGCCGTCCCCGATAGGGCCGACATAGACAAAGCCGACTTTCACTGGGTCTTGCGCAGATGCGCCGCTGGCCAGCCCAAGCGCGAGCGCCGCCCCGGCGAGTAGTGATTTCAAAGGTTTCATTCCAAATTTCCCCATTTGACGAGTTTCAGTTTCTGTTTTTCTTTCGTGGTTTTATCGTGGTCTTCAAGTCCGGCAAGGCTGTAATTCCAGTGACAGCCGCCAAGCCGCCGATTCCCGGCACAAGAAATAGCACGGATTGTTTTTGATATGCGCGGGTGTTGTTTGTCTCCTCCCTAACTTGTCGCGTGAAAGACTTTGCCAAGCGACGCAGGCGCGTTCAGTGCGGCCTTTCGCCGGTCGGCGGACATGATGACAAGAACGACAATCGTGATGACGTAGGGCGACATCGACAGATACTCGATCGGGATATCGACACCTGCCGCTTGCAGGTTCAATTGCAGGACCGAAACGCCGCCGAACAGATAGGCGCCAAGCAGCACGCGCCACGGTTTCCAACTGGCAAAGACGACGATGGCAAGCGCGATCCAGCCCGCACCGGCGGTCATCCCCTCGGTCCACTGCGGTACCCGGATCAGCGACAGATATGCCCCGCCAAGCCCGGCGCAGGCACCGCCGAACATGATGGCGAGCAACCGGATACGGACGACCTTGTAGCCAAGCGCGTGGGCGGCTTCGTGGTTTTCCCCGACGGCCCGAACCACCAATCCGATGCGAGTGTATTTCAAGCCCGCCCAGACGAGAACGATCAGCATGAGCGATACATAGACCATCGGATCATGGCGGAAGAGGATCTGGCCGAGAACCGGGATATCCGACAAAACCGGTAAGTCGATCCTGAGCGTCGCGGGTGGCTTCAACCCGCTGTAACTTTGGCCGAGCATCGCTGACAGCCCCAAGCCGAACAGCGTCAACGCAAGTCCCGTCGCCACTTGGTTTGCCAGCAGCACTTGGGTCAAAATACCAAACAATAGCGATAACAACGCCCCGCCCAACGCTGCCGCGATAAAGCCAACGAAGGGACTTTGCGTTTCAACGGCGATGGCAAAGCCGCAGATCGCGCCGACGATCATCATCCCTTCGACGCCCAGGTTCAGAACGCCGGATTTTTCGACCACAAGCTCGCCAATCGCGGCAAGCAGGATTGGGGTCGACGCCACCATGAGCGATGCGACAAGGACGACCGGATTGATTGCTGACAGGTCCATTACGCGGCCTCCGTCTTGCCGATGCGGACGCGGAAGTTTGACAACACGTCCATCGCGAGGATTGAGAACAGCAACATCCCCTGAAACGCCTTGATCGACGCAGCGGGAAGGCCAAGATTTGATTGTGCGATCTCACCGCCGACCGACGTAAGCGCCAGCAACAACCCGGCGAACAGGATGCCAACGGGGTGCAGCCGCCCGAGAAACGCAACGATAATCGCGGTGAAGCCAAGCCCCTGATTGAAATCGACGCTGATCTGACCCATCGGCCCTGCCACCTCAAATAAACCAGCGACCCCGGCCAGCCCGCCGGAAATGCCCATGCAGACCAGTACCAGCAGGTTAGGGCGAACGCCTGCAAACCGTGCGGCGCGGGGCGCCTGTCCGGTTAGCCTGATCTGGTAGCCGAGGATGTGTCGGTTCAGCAGGATGTAAGCAGCGACGACGGCGATCAGCGCGGCTATAACCCCCCAATGCACGCCGCTTCCGGCGATCAGTTCGGGGTTCGATGCTGGTTCATATTGTTGCAGGTTCCGCGACCCCGGAAAGCCGCGCCCCTCGGGGTTTCGCAGCAATCCGAAGGATACTGACGACAAAATATGCTCAGCCACGTAGACGAGCATCAGCGACACGAGGATTTCATTCGTTCCGAATTTCGTTTTCAGAACTGCTGGGATCATCGCCCAAAGGAACCCCCCGAACGCCCCCGCAAGAACCATCAACGGGAAGATAAACCAATAATCATTGGGGTAAAACGCAAGGCCAACCCCCGCGCCAAAGATCGCGCCAAGGATATATTGCCCCTCCGCCCCGATGTTCCAGATGCCCGCGCGAAAGCCGAGGCTTAGGCCGATGCCGATCAGCACCAGCGGGGCTGCCTTCACAAGTAGCTGAGGACGATAATACCACGCGAATTCGCTGAACAGCGGATCCCAGAAAATCGTTCGGATCGCCTCAAACGGCGGTTTGCCAAGCAGGGCAAACAGCAGCCCGCCCGCGATCATCGTCAGGATAACGGCTAGGATCGGGGTCAGGTAAGTCCAGAATTGCGAGGGCTGTGGTCGTTTTTCCAGCCGGATCATGCGACCACCTCCATGTCATGCGCGCCGCCCATCATCAGGCCGATTTCTTCGACCGTCAGCCCTTGTGCGGGACGTGGGGCGCTGAGCCGTCCTTCGTTCAGCACCGCGAACTGGTCCGAAATTTCCATGAGTTCGTCGAGATCCTGACTGATGACGATGACGGCCGCGCCCTCGGTCGTCAGATCAAGCAGCGATTGCCGGATCGCTGCGGCGGCAGAGGCGTCGACGCCCCAAGTCGGCTGGTTCACGATCAGAACATCGGGGCGTTGTAGCACCTCGCGCCCGACGACGAATTTTTGAAGGTTGCCACCCGAAAGCGCCCGCGCCGCATTGCCGGGGCCGGGGGTGCGGACGTCGAATGCCTCAATCACACGCTCGGCAAATCCGCGCACGGCTTTCCAGTCGAGGAACCCACGGTTCGTCAGGTTTTCGCGGATCGCCCCGGTCAGCAGGGCGTTTTCGGTCAGGCTCATGTCAGGGGCCGCCGCGTGGCCAAGCCGTTCTTCGGGCGCGGCGAGGATCGCAAGGCGGCGGCGTTCATTGGGGCCGAGCGCGCCGACCGGGGTGCCGTTCACCCGAACTTCGGTTCCCGACCCGCGTGTTTCGCCGGACAGGGCCGAAAGCAGTTCGTCCTGACCATTGCCGGCGACGCCGCCGATCCCCAGCACCTCGCCGGAGCGGACTGAAAAGCTGATGTCCTTCAGGACCGTCCCGAACGGCGTCGCCGGGGTCATCGACAGGCCGCTGACTTCAAGCACCACGTCGCCGAATTCGCGCGCCGCCCGTTCGGGAACGTGCAGCGTTTGGCCGACCATCATCTCTGCCAGCTCACGGGCCGATTTCTCGCGGGGGTTGCAGGATTCGATAACCTTCCCCAGGCGCAAAATCGTCGCGCTGTCGCACAGCGTGCGAATTTCCTCAAGCTTGTGCGAGATATAGAGGATCGCCGTGCCTTCGGCGCTGAGTTTGCGCAGGGTTTTGAACAGAATTTCAACCTCTTGCGGGGTCAGAACACTGGTCGGTTCGTCCATGATTAGCAGTTTCGGGTCTTGCAAAAGACAGCGAATAATCTCCACCCGCTGCCGTTCCCCGGCGGATAGGTTGCCGACCATCCGGTCGGGGTCAAGGGGGAGGCCATACGCCTCGCTCACATCGCGGATACGCTGCGCGAGTTCGCGCAAAACCGGTGGGTTTTCCATGCCAAGCGCGATATTCTCCGCCACGTTCAACGCGTCGAACAGCGAAAAATGCTGAAACACCATCGCAACGCCAGAGGCTCGGGCCGCGCGGGGTTCCTGCGGTTCATAAGGCGCACCGCGAAGCGTCATGCGCCCTGCATCCGGGCGCACCAATCCGTAGATCATTTTGACGAGCGTCGATTTCCCCGCGCCGTTTTCGCCGAGCAGCGCGTGCACCTCGCCCTCCGCGACGGTGAAGGACACATCGTCATTGGCGACGACGCCCGGATAGGCCTTTCGAAGCCCTTCGACAGTCAGCAAGGCAGGGGCGTTTTCGGTCACGATGCGATCTCACTTCTGGCTGTCATGTCGGCCCGGTCAAGCAGCAGCGCACGGGCGACTCCGATGGCGATTTCCTGTGGATGCTTGCCAAGGTTGGGTTCGCCGATCGGGCAGGTGATCCGGTTGATCTGGTCTTTGGTGTGGCCAAACCCGCGCAGGCGACTTTGAAAACGCGCCCATTTGGTTGCGGAGCCGATCAGACCGACGCTGGCAAAATGATGCCCCAGCAGGGCGTGGCAGAGTTCCAGGTCGAATGTATGGCTATAGGTCATGATAAGGTGGTGCGCCGTTTGCGGCGCGTGGTGGGCAATGTCCGCAGGCCGGGCGCTGATCGCGGGCGTCACCCCGACCGGCAGCGGATCGGGGAAGCGGTCGGCCTGCGTGTCGATCAGCGTCACCGCGATATCGGGCAGGGGCGAAAGGGTCGCCGCGACGGCCCGTCCGACATGCCCGGCCCCGTATATCCACACTGGTACTGGCGCAGGCGTCAGCGGTTCGGCGAGCCAGCCGTCGGCCCAGATTGTGTGGTGAAGCCCGCGATTGACTGCGTTGATCATAGCGGTCGGCGGTGCACTGGCCGCGTCCGCCGCGACCTTGCGCATGTAGGCCGTGTCCGATGCCGCAAAATCAGGGAGCGTTTGCGCATCAAACACCTCCCAAAGCACGGTTACGGCCCCGCCGCAGCATTGCCCCAGCGCGGGGCCGAGCGGTTGTTTGCGCAGCGTGCGCGATTGTTCTGCAGTCAATAGGGCGCGGGCATCCTGCGTCGCCTCATACTCAAGCACGCCGCCGCCGATTGTGCCGGATTGTCCATTGGCCCAAACGCGCATTTCAACGCCAGTGTCACGGGGGACGGAGCCCTTGGCGTCAATAATCACGATCCGGCAGACTCGCCCATGTTGCGCGACCTCACGCCTTAGCTGGGCGATGTCAAAGCTCATGATGCGCCCTTCTGGCGGGTGATTGCGGCAAGCACACGCTCTGCCGTGGCCGGCGCGTCGAGCGCGACGTAGGTCGATCCGTCGCCGCAGGCCGCAATCGCGTCCGACAGCGCAAGGAACACCGAATTGCCATGCATCAACGGAGGTTCGCCGACAGCCTTGGACCGATAGATCGTGTTTTCCCGGTTCGGCGAGTCCCAAAGCGTGACATTGAAAACATCCGGTCGATCTGAACAGGCCGGGATCTTGTAGGTGGATGGCGCGTGAGTGCGGAGGCGGCCCTTGTCGTCCCACACGAGTTCTTCGGTGGTCAGCCAGCCTGCGCCTTGCACGAACCCGCCTTCGATCTGACCGATGTCAAGCGATGGGTTCAGCGATCGCCCGGCATCGTGCAGGATGTCGGTTCTGAGGATGCGATATTCGCCGGTCAGGGTGTCGACGACGACCTCGGACACCGACGCGCCGTAGGCGAAGTAGTAGAATGGCCGCCCTTCACCCTTGATCCGATCCCATTTGATATCGGGCGTCTTGTAGAACCCCGCTGCCGACAGGCTGATCCGGTTTTCATATGCGGATTTCGCGACCTCGGCGAAGGTGTAGCTTTCGCCGCCCGCGATGACGTTGCCATCGGCAAACCGAACTTCTTGCGGGGCGATCTGGTGCCGTTCTGCGACGTGATCGGCAAGCCGTCGCCGGATCATGTCGCAAGCGTTTTTGACTGCCATGCCGTTCAGGTCAGACCCGGACGAGGCCGCGGTGGCCGACGTGTTCGGCACCTTCGCCGTGTCGGTCGCGGTGATCTTGATCATCTCAAGCGGAACGCCAAACCCGCTTGCCGCGACCTGCGCGACTTTCTGGAACAGGCCTTGCCCCATTTCCGTTCCGCCGTGGTTCAGGTGGACGGAGCCGTCCTGATACACATGCACCAACGCGCCCGCTTGGTTCAGATGGGTCAGCGTAAAGCTGATTCCGAATTTGACCGGGGTGAGGGCGATCCCACGTTTCAGCGTTGCGTGGTCATCGTTCCATTGTTCGACCGCCGCGCGGCGGGTGCGATAGTCGGACGTTTCAACCAGCCGATCCACCATCGCATTGATCGCGCAATCATCGACTTCCTGATGATACGGAGTCGTCCGGAGCGAACACACGGCAGTTTCTTCCGGCGCATCGGCATAGAAATTCGCCTGCCGCACGTCCAGCGGATCGCGGCCCAGATGCGCCGCGATATGATCCATCACCCGTTCGATGCCAAGCATCCCCTGCGGCCCGCCAAACCCGCGAAAGGCGGTGGCGGATTGCGTATTAGTCCGCAGGCGATGGCTTTCGATCCGGGCATTCGGCAGGTGATAGGCGTTGTCCGCGTGCAGCATCGCACGGTCGGCGACCGGCAAGCTAAGGTCAAGCGCCCAGCCGCAGCGGGTCAGTTGAAGAAAGTCGATGCCCTGGACACGCCCGTCATCGTCAAAGCCGACCCGGTAGCTGATCCGAAAATCATGCCGCTTGCCGGTGATCACCATGTCATCGTCGCGGTCATAGCGCATTTTGCACGGCTTGCCGGTCTTGTGGGCCGCCACGGCGCAGGCCACGGCCAGCGCGTTGCCTTGGCTTTCCTTGCCACCAAAGCCGCCGCCCATGCGCCGAGTCTCAACCCGGACCGCGTGCATTGGCAGGCCGAGCGACTCTGCTACCTTGTGCTGAATCTCGGTCGGGTGCTGGGTTGAGGAATGGACGAGCATATCGCCGCCTTCCTGCGGAAAGACGAGCGCGGCTTGCCCTTCCAGATAGAAATGTTCCTGCCCGCCGATTTCGATCACGCCGTCTATCTGGTGGTCGGATTCTTTGATCGCCTTGGCCGCATCGCCCTTTTCGTAGATGCGCGGGCCGCCTTCAAAGCGGCTGTTCGCCTCCATCGCGGCGTCGATCGACAGAAGGGCGGGCTGTTCGTCATAGGTGATCTTTGCCCGCCGAGCGGCGTGACGTGCCGCGAGATGGCTTGTCGCGACGACCAGAAAGATCGGCTGGCCCACGTAATGCACGATGTCATCCGCCAGCAGCGGTTCATCGTGGATCGACGGTGAGACATCGTTTTCGGCGGGCAGATCGTCTGCCGTCATCACCGCAACCACGCCATCCGACGCAGCCACATCGGACAGATCAATCGCTGTGATCCGGCCATGCGCGATCTCTGACAGGCCGAAGGCGAGGTGGAGCGCGTTGGCGGGCGTCGGGATGTCGTCAATATAGCGGGCTTGGCCGGTGACGTGCAGCTTTGCCGCATCATGGGGCAGGGGGGTCGTAACGCTCATGGTGCGACCTCCAGCACGGTGGTCGCACCGCCTTGCGTCGCTCGGAAATACCGCGCCAGCATGTTTTTTGCGGCGGCGAGGCGGTAGTCAGCGGAGGCGCGCATATCGCTCATCGGGGTGTAGTCCTTGGCGAAGGCCTTGGTTGCTTCGGCAATCGTCGCATCGGTCCACGGCTGGCCGATCAGCGCGGCCTCAACCGCGTCGGCCTGTTTTGGTGTTCCGGCCATGCCGCCAAACGCGATCCGGGCGGCGGTGACTGTGCCGTCTTCAACAGTGACGTTGAAACACCCGCACACGGCGGAAATGTCCTGATCGAAGCGCTTGGACAGTTTATAGCATTGCAGATTGTCAGGCTGACGCGGGATCGTGACCGCCTCAACAAATTCGCCGGGTGTGCGGTCTTGTTTGCCGTAGTCGATAAAGAAATCCTCAAGCGGCATGGTGCGCCGCGTGTCCCCTTTGCGCAGATGAAGCGTTGCGCCCAGCGCGATCAGCGCGGGTGGGCTGTCGCCAATGGGCGAGCCGTTGGCGATGTTCCCGCCAATGGTCGCGGCATTGCGCACCTGCACAGACCCGTAGCGGCGGATCATCTCTGCAAACGATGGATGGTGCTCCGCCATCACGGGCAGCAAATCTGTCAGCGTGACGCCCGCGCCGATGCGGATCGTGTCATCCGTTACCTCAATCTGGGCGAGGTCTTTGACGCCGTGAAGGAACGCGACCTCATCAAGATCGCGCAGCTGCTTTGTCACCCAAAGCCCCACATCAGTGGCCCCGCCGATCAGGGTGGCGTCCGGGTGCGCCTCATACCACGCGGCAAGCTCATCACTGCTTTGGAGCAGCGTCGGCTCCCCCCCATCGCTGCCGGGGGCTTTGTCCTTGACCCATTTCGGCACCGGGGCAGGCTCCGCCGCTTTGGCGGCCCGGATGATCGGCGTATAGCCAGTGCAACGGCATAGGTTCCCGGCCAGTTCGTCATCATGGTCCGTGCGGCCGTTCCGGTGTGAGGTTGCCATCGACACGACAAAGCCCGGCGTGCAGAACCCGCATTGCGATCCGTGGTGGTCGATCATCGCCTGCTGTACCGGGTGAAGCGTGCCGTCCGGCCCGCCGATGCCTTCGACGGTTCGCACGGCTTTCCCGTCAAGCTGTGGCAAGAACAGGATGCAGGCGTTCAAGGCCCGCGCGCCTTTGTCGTCCGTCACCATCACGGTGCAGGCGCCGCAATCGCCTTCGTTGCAGCCTTCTTTCGTGCCGGTTAGCCCCCGCACTTCGCGGAGCCAATCAAGCAGCGTGGTCGTCGGTGATACGTCGGTCAGACAGACGGAGTCTCCGTTCAATAGAAACGTGATCCGGTTCATGTGATGTCCAGTGTCGCTTTCTGTTTGTGGGAGGTTTCTCCCGTTTGCGCGTGCCCGATGCGACGTAAAGCAGTTCGCGCGATCCCCGTTTCACTTAGGAAAGCGGCAATTCGTCCATCTGGCAAGAAAAGATATTACGAGTTCGGTTGAAGGACTTTCAAGATTTTCCGAAAGGCGAGTGGTTTCGCGTGCGGGATTCCGGACGGGGGCAAATCCCTGTGGATATCCTCGCATCCGCTATTTCCCGTTCTGGATCGCGTCGCTACTGTGCGGGGCATGAGCACTGATCCCCGATTCATTCACCTGCGCGTCCATTCCGAATATTCCCTGCTGGAAGGGGCCGTACCGGTCAAGAAAATGGCGGGGCTATGCGAGCGGGCGAGGATGCCCGCCGTTGCGCTGACCGACACCAACAACATGTTTGCGGCGCTCGAATTCTCCGTCACTTTAGCGGATGCAGGCATTCAACCCATCGTCGGCTGTCAGGTGGATCTCGAAACCCAGACCGAGGCCGCGCCCGGTCGAAACGTCCTGCCTGACCCGCGACCGGTTGTTCTGCTGGCGCAGAACGAGACCGGCTACGAGAACCTGATGAAACTGTCGAGTTGCCTTTATCTTGATGCCGAAGGGCAGCGGGCGCAGGTGACGGTGGATGAACTTGGCGCGCATTCGGACGGTTTGATTTGCCTGACGGGTGGCCCCGACGGGCCGGTCGGCAAACTGCTCCGCGCCGGAAACCGCGACGCGGCAGAGGCATTGATGACCCGCCTTGCGTCCTTCTACCCAGATCGCCTTTATGTCGAACTGCAACGCCACCCCGGCGAGGGCGGACAGACGACCGAAGCCGAACGCGCGACGGAACGCGGATTCGTCGAAATGGCCTATGCAATGAACCTGCCGCTGGTTGCCACGAATGACGTCTATTTCCCGAAACCCGAGATGTATGAGGCGCATGATGCGCTGATCTGCATCGCGGACGGGGCGTATGTGGATCAACAACAACCGCGCCGCCGTCTGACACCGCAGCATTACTTTAAGTCACCGCAGGAAATGGCGACGCTGTTTGCGGACTTGCCAGAGGCGCTGGAAAATACCGTAGAAATCGCCCGCCGCTGCGCCTTCAAAGCCTACCGTCGCGACCCGATCTTGCCAAAATTCGCGGATGATGAGGTGGATGAACTCCGCCGCCAAGCCAAGGCTGGCTTGGTTGAACGCCTAAAGGTGATCCCGCACGCCGCACCGGTCGAGGAATACGAAGCCCGGCTGGAGTTTGAACTCGACATTATCCAAGGCATGGGCTTCCCCGGCTACTTCTTGATCGTTGCGGATTTCATCAAATGGGCCAAGGATAACGACATCCCGGTTGGCCCCGGCCGTGGGTCGGGCGCGGGCTCGCTCGTCGCGTATGCGCTGACGATCACCGACCTTGACCCGCTGCGCTATTCGCTGCTGTTCGAACGCTTCCTGAACCCCGAACGGGTGTCGATGCCGGACTTTGACATCGATTTCTGCATGGATCGCCGGGAAGAAGTCATCCGCTATGTGCAGGAGAAGTATGGCCGCGATAAGGTCGGCCAGATCATCACCTTCGGCGCACTATTGTCCAAGGCCGCCGTGCGCGACATTGGCCGGGTTTTGCAGATGCCGTACGGGCAGGTGGATCGCCTGTCAAAAATGATCCCGGTCGAAGGCGTGAAGCCTGTGTCCATCGAAAAAGCGCTCGCCGATGAGCCGCGATTGCGGGAAGAGGCGAAAAACGAAGAGGTCGTGGACCGGCTGTTGACCTATGGCCAACAGGTAGAGGGGTTGCTGCGGAATGCCTCAACCCACGCCGCGGGGGTGGTGATCGGGGACCAACCGCTTGACGCGCTGGTGCCGCTATATCAAGACCCGCGATCCGACATGCCCGCCACCCAGTTCAACATGAAATGGGTGGAGCAGGCGGGGCTGGTGAAGTTCGACTTCCTTGGCCTGAAGACGCTAACGGTGATCCAGAACGCGGTTGATCTGATCCTTGGCACTGGCCGCAATCTGAACGAGGCTGCAGATGGCCGCGTGCTGTATGAGCCGCCTGAAGGTGTTGAAAACGACATCGGCGCGATCCCCTTGGATGATGAAGCGAGCTATCGGCTTTACGCTTCGGCCAAAACGGTGGCAGTGTTTCAGGTTGAAAGCTCTGGCATGATGGACGCGCTGAAGCGGATGCGGCCAACCTGCATTGAGGATATCGTTGCGCTGGTGGCGCTGTATCGGCCCGGCCCGATGGAGAATATCCCGACCTATTGCGAGGTGAAGAACGGGCAAAAAGAATTGGAATCGATCCACCCGCTGATCGACCATATCCTTGAAGAAACCCAAGGCATCATTGTCTATCAGGAACAGGTGATGGAAATCGCACAGGTGATGGCGGGATACTCACTTGGCGGCGCTGACCTTCTGCGCCGGGCGATGGGTAAGAAAATCGCGGCCGAAATGGCGAAGGAGCGCCCGAAATTCGTCAAGGGCGCTGAGGCGAACGGCGTCGACAAGAAGAAGGCGCAGGAAGTCTTCGATCTGCTTGAGAAATTCGCAAACTACGGCTTCAATAAATCGCACGCGGCGGCCTATGCGGTGGTCAGCTATCAAACCGCTTGGCTGAAGGCGAACCATCCGGTTGAATTCATGGCCGGCGTGATGAACTGCGATATCCACCTGACGGACAAACTCGCGGTTTACTTTGAAGAAGTGAAGAAGCGGCTGGAGTTGCCGTATGTCGCGCCGTCGGTCAACCGCTCTCAGGCGATGTTTGCGGTTGAAAACGGTGCGCTCGTCTATGCGCTCGGTGCGCTGAAAAACGTCGGTGTTGAGGCGATGAAACTGATCGTCGACGGGCGCGGCGACAAGCCGTTCGTGAACCTTTACGATTTCGCCCGCCGGGTCGATTTGAAGCGTGTCGGCAAGCGCCCGATGGAGATGCTCGCCCGCGCCGGGGCGTTTGATGAACTGGACAAGAACCGCCGCAGGGTGTTCGACAGCCTTGATTCGTTGGTGAATTACTCCGCCGCGGTGCATGAACAGCGGGCGTCAAACCAGGTGTCCCTGTTTGGTGAGGCGGGCGATGACCTGCCCGAACCGCGCCTAAGCCCGGCGGACGACTGGCTGCCCGCTGAACGGCTGGCGGAGGAGTTCAAGGCCATCGGGTTCTATCTGTCCGGCCATCCGCTTGACGATTACCTGCCAGCGCTGCGGCGCAAGAAGGTGATGACCCTGTCGGAGCTTGAGGAAAAAGCCATGAGCGGGGCGCTGGTGGCGAAGCTATGCGGCACGGTCGCCGGGCGGCAGGAAAGGAAATCCGCGCGGGGCAACCGATTTGCTTTCGCTCAACTTTCCGATCCGACGGGGGGGTATGAGGTCACGATATTCTCCGACACGCTCGAAGCGGCGCGGGATTATCTGGAAACTGGCTCGAACGTGGTTGTGACGGTCGAGGCGACGATGGAATCCGAGCAGTTGAAACTGCTGGCCCGCGCGGTGCAGCCGGTGGATACGGTGACGGCGGATGCCGGGTCGATGGGTCTTAAGATATTCATCGACAATGCGGACGCGGTGCCTGCGGTTGCATCGGTTCTGGGCCGGGCTGAGGCGCGGACAAAGGGGCCGGTCAGCCTGTGCCTGATGGGTCAGGGGCTGCCCGGAGAGGTCGAAATTCAGCTAAAGCGCGACTACCCCCTTAACATGCAAATAAAAAGCGCGATCAAAAGCTTGGACGGCGTTATGGATGTGCAGGAAGTCTAACCTGCGCCGACCCTACCAATGCGGCGGTTTCTGATCCGCAAGCGGGACAGAGCCGCCGGAGTCATATTCCCGCTCGGCCTCTCTCCGCATCAGCATATCGACCTGTTTCGTGAGCTTTGACAGGTCTTTTTCCTGCCGCGCGATGACACCTGACAGGTCATCCACGGTGCGGGACAGGTGGGCGATTTGCTCTTCCAGATGGGTGCGATCTTCGGACATGAAAGCGGCATAGCGCGGGGGCACGGGCGCGGCAAGGGTCTCGCCACCGGTTAATCGCGCGATATTTCCCGCCCAGGACACGCCCCCATAGCTTGCCCCCGCGCGACCCACGGGCTACACCCCGCCGCGAGACGGACCCGAAGGATTGGACCGATGGCCAAACAAAAGAAACAGCCCCGCCCCAAGGCCGAAACGCCGAAGGGCTTTCGCGACTATTTCGGTGCAGAGGTCGAAACGCGGCGAGAGATGCTCGACGCGATCGCAGGGGTTTACCATCGCTACGGGTTCGATGCGCTGGAAAGTTCCGCCGTTGAAACGGTCGAGGCGCTTGGCAAGTTCCTGCCCGACGTGGACCGCCCGAACGAAGGCGTTTTCGCGTGGCAGGAGGATGCCGAGGACGAAAAGCCCGGCGACTGGCTGGCGCTGCGCTATGACCTGACTGCGCCGCTCGCCCGTGTTTATGCTCAATATAAGGACAAGCCGCTTCCTGGCTTGGATGAGAGTTTGCCGACCCCCTATCGCCGCTACGCGATGGGACCGGTGTGGCGGAACGAAAAGCCGGGGCCGGGGCGGTTCCGGCAATTCTACCAATGCGACGCGGATACGGTCGGCACGAATAGCATGGCGGCGGATGCCGAGATTTGCGCGATGCTGGCGGATACGCTGGAGGAGGTTGGGATACCGCGCGGGGATTACATCATCCGGGTGAATAACCGGAAGGTGTTGAATGGGGTTTTGGAGGCGGCAGGCCTTTCCGGTGAGGGCAAAGAGAGCGAGCGAGGTATCGTTCTTCGAGCAATCGACAAGTTGGACAGGCTTGGTTTTGAAGGTGTCCTTTCCCTTTTGAGAGCAGGGCGTAAGGACGAGAGTGGTGACTTTACTGAAGGCGCAGGTCTGTCAATCGAGCAAGCAAATCGAATTCTAGCGTTTGTTGGCGCCAAAGATAACGTGGTCAGTTCTTCGTTCTTTACACTCGAAGGACACGAAGGAAAGACTCCGGCGGAGTGGTCAAACGAGCTAGGACGAGTAGGCGTGTACGCGTCTGGTGGCCGAACCGACGAAGAAACTGGTCGAGCCTACAATCGACACATCTGCGCAGCGCTCAGAAATTTGGTCGACGAGAGCGAGGTTGGATTGCAAGGCGTCAACGAACTCGAACAAATCGCTGACCTCCTCGCTGCCCAAGGCTACGGTCCCGACCGCATCGTCATCGACCCATCTGTCGTCCGGGGTCTCGGCTACTACACCGGTCCCGTCTACGAGGCCGAACTGACCTTTGACATCACTGATGACAAGGGACGCGTGCGGCAGTTTGGGTCGGTCGCTGGGGGTGGTCGGTATGACGACCTCGTGAAGCGGTTTACCGGGCAGGCGGTGCCTGCGACGGGGATTTCGATTGGAGTGGACCGATTGCTCGCCGCGTTGCAGATGAAGGGGCGGATGTCCCGGCAGGTGCATGGGCCGGTCGTTGTCACCGTGATGGACCGGGACCGGATGGCCGATTATCAAGCGATGGTGGCGGAGTTGCGGAATGCGGGTATTCGCGCCGAAGTCTACCTCGGCAATCCGAAGAATTTTGGCAATCAGTTGAAATACGCGGATAAACGCGGCTCTCCGGTGGCGATCATTCAGGGGGGTGACGAGGCGGAGCGTGATGTAGTTCAGATCAAAGACCTGATCCTTGGAGCGAAGATTGCCGAAAGCGCGACCCATGACGAATGGAAAGCCCAGCCCGCGCAGCGCGAAGTGCCGCGCGGTGATCTGGTCGATGAGGTGCGAAAAATCCTCTCCGCGTCCGAGGGTTGAGTGATGACGCCGAAGACTGATTTGCGGGCCGAAGCCGGGCGACTGATGGCTTTTTTCGAGGCGGCGGGGGCCGTGCCGGTTGAGGCGGATATCCTGCAGCCTGCGGAAATATTGCTGGACCTTTACGGGGAGGATATTCGCGCGCGGGCTTATGTGACGTCGGACCCGCTGCGGGGCGAGCAGATGCTGCGGCCGGATTTCACGGTGCCGGTGGTGCAGATGCATATGGCGGATGGGGCGGAGCCTGCGCGGTATACCTATGCCGGGGAGGTCTTCCGCAAGCAGGAGGACTACTCCGACCGCGCGAGCGAATATCTGCAAGTCGGCTATGAGGTGTTTGACCGCGAAAACCCGGCGGCGGCGGACGCAGAGGTGTTCGCACTGTTCAACGAGGTGCTTGCGCCGCACGGTTTGCGGGCCGCGACGGGCGATATCGGGATTTTGATGGCCGCCGTCCGCGGGTTGTCGACGACGGAACGACGCAAGGAAGCCCTGCTGCGGCACCTGTGGCGACCCCGGCGGTTTCGGGCGCTGCTCGATCGATTTGGCGGGCGGGTGGCGGCGTCGAAGCCGCGCCAGAAACTATTGAAACTGCTGGAAACGAACTCCGTCGATTTGCTGGTCAGCGATGCCGGCGCCCAGATCGGGCTGCGGGGCGCGGATGAGATCGCGACGCGCTTGCGGGTCATCAAGGCCGACGCGCAGGAACCCCCGATCAGCGCGGGCGAGGTCGAATTGCTCGACACAATCATGAGCTTGCGGGAAACCGCGCCGAACGCGTTGCAACACTTGCGCGATATCGCGGTCGATCTGCCAGAGGTGCAGCCCGCCGTGCGCACGATGGCGAAACGGCTGGAGGCGCTGGACGCGCGCGGCATCGACGTCGACGCGCTGGAGTTTGAGGGCAACCACGGGCGCACGACGCTGGAGTATTACGACGGATTCGTGTTCGGATTCTCCGCCCCGATGCGCCCCGACCTGCCGCCGATTGCGACGGGCGGGCGCTATGACGCGCTGACGCGGGTGCTGGGGCAGGGGCGGTCGATCCCTGCGGTGGGCGGTGTGATCCGGCCGGAACTGCTGCGTCGGGTGCTGGAGGCGTCGGAATGACCGTGAAGCTGGGTGTGCCGTCCAAAGGGCGGCTGATGGAAAAGACCTTTGACTGGTTCGGCGCACGCGGCGTGATCCTAAGCCGCACCGGGTCGGAACGCGAATACGCTGCCGCCGTCGAAGGCGCGCCGGGGCTGGAACTGGTGTTGCTCAGCGCCGGGGAAATCCCGCGTGAACTGGCCGCCGGGCGCATTCATCTGGGGGTCACGGGCACGGATCTGGTGCGCGAAAAACTGGCCGCGTGGGATAGCCGGGTGAAAGAACTCGCCCCGATGGGGTTTGGCCATGCCGATCTGGTGATCGCAGTGCCAAAGGTTTGGGTGGATGTCGAAACGCTCGATGATCTCGACGCCGCCGCGGCGCAGTTCCGGCGGACGCATGGGTTCCGCCTGCGGATCGCGACAAAGTATCACCGGCTGGTCAGGGAATTCCTGCAGACCCACGGCGTTGCTGATTACCAGCTTGTCGACAGCCAAGGCGCGACCGAAGGCACGGTGAAGAACGAAACGGCGGAAGCGGTGGCCGACATTACGTCGACCGGGGAAACGCTGCGCGCGAACCATCTGAAACTGCTGGAGGAGGGCGTCGTCCATAAATCGCAGGCGACGCTGCTGAAGTCGCGGCAGGCGGAATGGGGCGCGGCGGAGCGGGATGTGCTGACCGTATTACTTGGCCAACTTGGGATCGGCGGCTAGCGCCTAGCGCACGCCGATATCCGAAAGCGCCGCAGACAGGTCGTCGGGCAAAGTATCCTCAGACTGGCGCGCTTGGGTGAGATCGGCCGGCGCATCGGCAGGGTTCAGGTAGCGCCATCCCTGAAACGGGCGCTTGAGGGCCTGCGATGTGCGAATAATCTGGGAATCAAGCACGATCCCGCAGCGGCGAATGCCGTCATTGCCGATCACTTCGTCCAGCCGGATGATCTTTTGCCGACACCGGATCGCACCCTGAATGACCCAATAGATGGAGCCGCCGTTCAGGATTTCATCCTCGCGCTTTGGCCACATCCGGGTGACATGGCGCGGAAGCTTATCGGGCAGGTCCTTGCGGCGGGCTTCCTGCCATTCCTCAAGGGAATCCACACTTTCGGAGCCGACGCTTAGCTTTACCAGATGTATTATGTTCTTCGTATGTTCCATCAATATGTGGTAGGATACCGATCCTTCGCTGATTCTGCCACATTCCGAAGACTAAATGCCACAGCCTGCACGATTGTGCATCTGACGCCCTCATTTCGGTTTGACGGACAGCCTGACCGCCCGTAGTTTCGTGGGCCTGCAACCGCCACTTGGGATACTGCCGATGAGCCGATTTTCCGCCCCGATCGCTGAGCAAATCTGGGATATGAAGTATCGCCTGAAGGAATCGGATGGCGCGCCGATTGACCAGACGGTTGAGGATACGTGGCGGCGGATCGCCCGATCACTGGCCGAGGTCGAGGATCAGCCCGAATCCTGGGAAAACAAGTTTTACGAGGCGCTTGAGGATTTCAAATACCTGCCCGCTGGCCGGATAACGGCGGGGGCGGGCACGGCGCGGTCTGTCACGCTGTTCAACTGCTTTGTCATGGGAACGATCCCCGACAGCATGGGCGGCATTTTCGATATGTTGAAAGAGGCCGCGCTGACGATGCAGCAGGGCGGGGGGATCGGGTATGACTTTTCCACCATCCGACCCAAGGGCGCGGATGTGCTGGGCGTCGCTGCAGATGCCTCTGGCCCGCTGTCATTCATGGATGTGTGGGACGCTATGTGCCGCACGATCATGTCGGCCGGATCACGGCGCGGTGCGATGATGGCGACGATGCGCTGCGATCACCCGGACATCGAGGATTTCATTACTGCAAAGAAAGACCCGGCCCGGTTGCGTATGTTCAACGTCTCGGTCCTCGTGACCGATGCCTTCATGGAAGCGGTCAAGAATGACGGACCGTGGGATCTCAAATTTAACGGCAAGGTCTATCACACGGTTGAGGCGCGCGATCTGTGGAACCGGATCATGCAATCGACCTACGATCAGGCCGAACCGGGTGTGATCTTCATCGATCGTATCAACGCGATGAACAACCTCGCCTATTGCGAAACCATCGCCGCGACGAACCCATGCGGCGAACAGCCCCTGCCGCCCTACGGCGCGTGCCTGCTGGGGTCGGTGAACCTTGCCAAGCTGGTCGCCGAACCTTTCGAGGATGCCGCCCATCTGGATCAAGAGGCGCTTGGCAAACTCGTCGCGACCGCCGTTCGGATGATGGACAACGTGGTCGACGTGTCGAAATTCCCGCTGCCAGAGCAAGAGGCCGAAGCGCAGGACAAACGGCGGATCGGGCTGGGCGTCACGGGCCTTGCCGACGCGCTACTGATGGTCGGGTTGCGCTATGGCTCGGAAGAGGCCGCGGCGCAGACCGAGGAATGGATGCACGCAATCGCGCGGGCGGCTTATTTGGCGAGCGTCGATCTGGCCAAGGAAAAGGGCGCGTTTCCGTTGTTCGATGCGGAAAAATACCTCGCCTCTGGTGCATTGCAGCACATGGACGACGACGTGCGCGACGCGATCCGTGAACACGGTATCCGCAACGCGCTGCTGACGTCGATTGCGCCGACAGGGACAATCAGCCTTTACGCCGGGAACGTGTCTAGCGGAATCGAGCCGGTGTTCGCCTATGCATACACCCGCAAGGTTTTGCAAAAAGATGGCAGCCGGACCGAGGAAGAAGTTGTCGACTACGCCGTCCGACTATGGCGCGAGAAATTCGGTGACCGTGAGTTGCCCGACTATTTCGTGAACGCCCAAACCCTCGCCCCGCTTGACCATGTGCGGATGCAGGCGGCGGCGCAGGTGTGGATCGATTCCAGCATCTCCAAAACGATCAACTGCCCCGAGGATATTTCGTTTGAGGCGTTCAAGGACGTCTACATGCAGGCATGGGACAGCGGCTGTAAGGGCTGCACGACCTATCGCCCGAATGAGGTGACGGGAAGCGTGCTGTCGGTCAGCGAAAAGTCCGAAGCCGCGCCGGAAGTCGATGAGGGGGCGGATGTTGTCTATATCTCGGAACCGCTCGACCGCCCGGCAGAGCTTGAGGGTAATACCTACAAGCTGAAATGGCCCGACAGCGAACACGCGATTTATATCACGGTGAACGACGTGGTCATCAACGGATCACGGCGACCGTTTGAGGTGTTCATCAACTCCAAAAACATGGAACATTTTGCCTGGACGGTGGCACTGACGCGGATGATCTCGGCGGTGTTCCGGCGTGGCGGCGACGTGTCTTTCGTGGTGGAAGAGCTGAAAGCCGTGTTCGACCCGCGCGGCGGCGCGTGGATGGAAGGGAAATACATCCCGTCAATCCTCGCCGCGATTGGTGGGGTGATCGAGCGTCACATGATCGCGACGGGTTTCATCGCGGGCGAGGGGATGGGCCTGAAGACCGACCCGACCGCGCAAGTCGTTCAGATCGGCGCAGCACCTCGGGGCAAATCCTGCCCAAGCTGCGGTCAGTTCGATATGCGTATGGTTGAGGGATGTATGACCTGTGCAAGCTGTGGGCATAGTAAGTGCGGATAGGGCTATCGTCGGGTTTGTGAAATTTCCTACCGACAAACCCCAGTAAAACAACACCGCCATGTGGGCTCTGTGCAACTTTGCCAGAGCCTGCAGCGGTGAAATCGTTGGTTTCTTCTTTTCAGAATGAATCGGCGCTGTTAAGTTTTTACCAATAAAAAAGAATACAGGCGGTAATCAGGCATGAAGACGGGCTATAAAGGCACGTTTGTCATCTCTTGGCATCAAACGGCAGTCGACGGCAAACCGGCCGCGTCGGTCAGCACGCTCCGCACCGGATCAATCTGGCGCTGGAGCGGTAAGGCAACGCGGGTCGATGGTCCGGCAGATGTCCTGTCCCTCGGGACGGCCTTGGGATCGGCAGACCTCCACCACAGAGCATCACGCGCCGCACGGCGTCTGACGGGCAACATCGACGCGCTTGTGAAAACGCGGGTGGACGCCGACTCCTCTGACTGGGAGGAGTGGTTGCTGGAAACCGGATTTGTCGTCACGGACGGGGCGCGGACCTATACGATCACCGCGATTGATCAGGATGACGAAAGCGCTCCGCTACTGGTCACGTTGGATGATCTGCCGCCGACCGATACGAACCTGTGGGTCGTGCGGGCCAAGATGGCCAAGCGCAGAACGACGCGGCCACCTTTGACGGCGAATGGCGTGATTTGCTTTACGCCCGGCACGCGGTTGCTGACCGCCTCTGGCCCGAAGATGGTCGAACAGTTGCGTGAAGGCGATCTGGTTCACACGCGGGACAGCGGCGAACAGGAAATCCGTTGGATCGGGATGCGCAGGATGACGGGCGCGAGCCTTCATGCGATGCCAGACCTGTGCCCGATCCGTATTCGGGCCGGCGCGATTGGGGATGAGGAGCCGGACGGCGACCTGCTCGTATCGCCCGATCATCGAGTTCTGGTGCGCGGCGCGCAGGCGCAAGCGCTTTTCAATACGCCAGAGGTTTTGGTCGCAGCCAAGGATCTGGTCAACGATCACAGCATTACGACTGCATTCGGAATGCGCGAAGTGACTTATATCCACATCGCGCTTGACCAGCATCAGGTGGTTTGGGCGAACGGCGTTGAAACCGAAAGCTTCCACCCAGCCGGGGCAGAGCTGAACGTGCTGGCCGATGAACAGCGCAGCCGATTGCTTGAGATTTTCCCCGAGGTCGCAGAAGACCCGCACAGTTACGGTGATTTCGCGCGGCGGAGTCTGTCGGCGCCAGAGGCGGCGATCCTGTGCCACGAAGGTGCTATTCGCCATTGACTCCGGTCTGATCGGCGCTTAGAAGCCCCACGTTCCCGGCTGTAACAGGCCGGGTTCTTCATTGGTGTTGGTGGCCCCCGCAAGGGGATGCCTGTCCCTCGCAAGAGGTAGGACAACGCCCTTCATAGTCGCCCAAAAGCGATGCCATATAGAAGGAGATCAGCCGTGACGAAACGCACGTCTGCCAAGCACAAACTCGATCGCCGGATGGGCGAAAACATCTGGGGTCGTCCGAAATCCCCGGTTAACCGTCGTGAATATGGCCCCGGCCAGCACGGTCAGCGCCGCAAGGGCAAGCTGTCCGACTTTGGTATTCAGCTGCGCGCAAAGCAAAAGCTGAAAGGCTACTACGGCGACCTGACCGAAAAACAATTCCGCCGCATCTTTGCCGAAGCCGAACGCCGTCGCGGCGACACCGGTGAAATCCTGATCGGCCTGCTGGAAAGCCGTCTTGACGCCGTCGTTTACCGCGCGAAATTCGTGCCGACCGTTTTTGCGGCTCGTCAGTTCGTGAACCACGGCCACGTCCGGGTGAACGGCAAAAAGGTCAACATCCCCTCCTACCGCGTGAAAGAGGGTGACGTGATCGAAGTGCGTGATCGTTCCAAACAGAACGTCGCGGTTCTTGAGGCCATTCAACTGGCCGAACGTGATGTGCCTGATTACATCGATGCCGACCATTCGAAGTTGACCGCAACTTTCGTCCGCACTCCGGGTCTGAGCGACGTGCCTTATCCGGTTCTGATGGAACCGAACCTCGTCATCGAATACTACGCGCAGAACTAAGCGTTCGCGCACAGCAAATTCGAAAAGCCGCGACGGGGAGACCCGCCGCGGCTTTTTCACATCTAAGGGCTGCGCTTTCCGGCTGGTTTTGTCCCGGGGGCGTCGTTAGAACCATCCCAACGGGGAGTTGAGCGCATGAGTGCAGAGATCAGGCCGCAACCGGGAGTCATGGAGATCGCGCTTTATGAGGGCGGGCAGGCAACGGTCGATGGCGTCAGCGATGTCGTCAAGCTGTCGTCGAATGAAAACCCGTTTGGCCCATCGGCTGCCGCGATAGATGCGTTTCGTAATGCCGCGCAGCAACTCCACCGCTATCCGCCGACCGATCATGCCTCACTCCGATGCGCGATTGCCGAGGTTCACGGGCTGGACCCGGATCGCGTGATCTGCGGAGTCGGGTCTGACGAAATCATCGCGTTCCTCTGCCAAGCCTACGCGGGCGAGGGGGACGAGGTTATCCATACAGAACATGGCTTTGCGATGTATCGGATATCGACGCTCGCCGCCGGGGCGACTCCGGTCGAGGTGAAAGAACGAGAGCGTGTGACAGATGTTGAGGCGATCCTTGCCGCCTGCACTGACAGAACAAAACTCGTGTTCATCGCGAATCCCAACAACCCGACCGGCACGATGATCGGCGGGAATGAGGTTGCGCGACTGGCCGCCGGTCTGCCGCCTCAGACGTTGCTGGTGCTGGATGGCGCTTATGCCGAATATGTCGATGGCTTTGATGGCGGGGTCGGGTTGGTCGATGCGCGCGACAACGTTGTGATGACGCGCACGTTCTCAAAGCTCTACGGGCTTGGCGGGTTGCGGATTGGCTGGGGCTATGGGCCGAAGCCTGTCATTGATGTGCTGAACCGCATTCGTGGGCCATTCAATCTGTCTTGTGCGCAGTTGGACGCGGCTGAGGCCGCCATGCGTGATCGGGATTATGCCGAAAAATGTCGTGCGGAAAATGCGCGTCTTCGGGCGTGGCTGGCGGAGTCTCTGGCCGAACTTGGCGTGCCGTCTGATACATCCTGCGCGAATTTCATCCTCGCGCGTTTTGCCGATGCGGATGAGGCCGGGGCCTGTGATGCGCACCTTAAATCCCGTGGGTTGATCGTACGGCGCGTCGCCGGATACAACCTGCCACATTGTCTGCGGATCACAATTGGCGATGAAGCCGCGTGCCGTCGTGTGGCCGACGCGGTCGCCGAATTCAAGGGGAGGGCGACATGACCCCGATATATGATCGTGTTGCCCTGATCGGATTGGGTTTGATCGCGTCGTCAATGTTCTGGGCGATGAAACGCGGCGGACTTGCGGGCGAAGTCGTCGGCACCGCGCGGTCCGAGGATACGCGCAAGATCGCCCGCGACATCGGGCTGTGTGACCGGATCGTGGATACCACGGCGGAAGCCGTTGAGGGCGCGGACCTTGTCGTGCTTTGCGTGCCGGTCGGCGTCATGGGCGCCGTAGCGGAGGAGATCGCACCCCACCTCGCGCCCGGTGCAACCGTCACCGACGTCGGTTCCGTCAAACAGGCGGTGATCGAGGCGGTCGCGCCGCACATCCCCGAGGGCGTTCATTTCATCCCGAGTCACCCCCTCGCGGGGACGGAGCATTCCGGCCCGCGCTCGGGCTTTGCCGAGCTGTTTGACAATCGCTGGTGGCTGCTGGTTCCGCAGGACGGAACGGATGTCGATGCGCTGAACCGTTTGCGGACTTTGCTGGAAGCGATGGGGTCCAACACCGAACAGATGGATTTCGAACATCACGACCTTGTTCTTGCGGTCACAAGTCACGCGCCGCATCTGATCGCTTACACGATGGTCGGTGTGGCGGATGACCTTCGCCGGGTGACAGATAGCGAAGTTATCAAGTATTCCGCCGCCGGGTTCCGCGACTTCACCCGCATCGCGGCGTCTGACCCTGTGATGTGGCGCGACGTGTTCCTCAGCAACAAGGAAGCGACGCTGGAAATACTTGGCCGCTTCACAGAAGAGCTTTTTGCGCTACAAAGGGCAATCCGCACTGGCGATGGTGAGCATTTGCATGACTATTTCACCCGCACACGGGCGATCCGTCGCGGTATTATCGAAGCGGGGCAGGACACTGACGCCCCGAATTTCGGACGCGTGACGAAGAAGGAGTAGGCGGTTTGGTTAGATACTTCGCATGTGCATTGGTTGCCTTGTCCCTTGCGACCGGCCTGTCGGCCGAAGCCCCTGAACAATCGCTGCGCCCAATCGCGCGGCCTGACACGGGCACAACCGAAGCACCTGCGATTGTCCTGGCCAGCGCGTCGTCGTCATCACTGCCGGTTCGGCGGTTTATTCCGACGTTCGTTCCCGGTGTCGCGGTGTCGCTCGTTCCGCTGCGGCGGCCTGGCGATATGGCGGATATCGTGCGCCGCGCCGAACCCGCGATGGGTGGCAGTTTTTCGACCCGCCGCACGCGGCCTCGTGCCGGATCGGTCTGCGGCGATAGCGCGATCCGGGGCGAGAATATTCCCCGTATCCGGGGCCGTATCAACGGTTGCGGTGTAGACGACGCTGTGCGCGTGACCGAGGTGGACGGCGTGCGCCTGACTCAAGGGATAACGGTCGAATGCGACACGGTCCGCGCCTTGAAACGCTGGATCAACGAAGGCGTGCGCCCGGCTGTTGGGCGGCGTGGCGGTGGAGTTGCCAGCCTGCGGGTGATTGCCCATTACGCTTGCCGGACCCGGAACAATCGACGCGGTGCGCGGATTTCGGAACACGGGCGTGGCCGCGCCGTTGACATCGCTGCTGTCAATTTGCAGGACGGCAGCTCTCTGACCGTTCTGCAGGGCTGGAATGATCCATCACAGCGCGATGTGTTGCGTCAGATGCACCGATCCGCTTGCGGGCCGTTCGGCACAGTCCTTGGCCCTGGATCAGACGGCTATCACCGGGATCACTTTCATCTGGATGTCGCGGATTATCGCAGCGGACCTTACTGCCGCTAGTCAGTTAAGGCGCGGCGCGTCGCCAAGCGCCAGCGGGCCAAAGTAAAGAACCCCCCGATCGAACGTCAGCGATGTTGTCAGGGTATCCGGGTTGCCATCCGTTTCCGCAAGCGGCGCAATCGCACCTTCCCAAATTGGGTCAACCAGATTGGCGGTGGCGAGGATGCGAAACACCTCGCGCCAGTTATCGGCGTTAAGGGTCAGGCTGCCTTCGGCAAACCCCAACGCGTCTGCCTCAAGCTCCCCGGACACACCAAGCGACAGGTCTCCCCACCGGATCGTCGCGTCGCGGAAGGTTACGCGGGTCAGATCGACGTCGAGGGATTCTCGGTTAATAGGGGCGGTCAGGTCGAGCGTGGCGTCGACGGTCAGCCCACTGATCGCGGGGGGCAGGGTGCCTTCGGGATCAAGCACCGCGGTCAAATAGGGTGGTAGCGTCAACTCCTCCAACGCTACGGACAGATCGTGAGAGGCTTCGGCCTCCGGCGTCTGTCGCGTCGCGATGAAGGCGCGGGTGACGTTCCAAGGCGCCGTTCCCACGGGTGTGACGGTGAGGTTTTCAGCCTCCAACGCTGTGCGGTCAAGGGTCAGGCTGGTGTTCGGTTCAAGCACGAGGCTGCCCCGCAGGTCGTCCGACGTGATGTCAAAAACCTGGCCCGCGACATCCAGCGTTTGTTCGTTTGGCCAGACCGCGATCAGGTGGTTCGGCTTATAACTCAGCGCGAAAAGCTGAAAGAACGGCGCGGTCCAGTGCGTGCCGCTTTGGCGATGGGTCAGGTCGATGTCGGTGATCGTCGTGTCGAACCGATTGGGAAAGCCGCGGGTCTCAAGCTCTGAATAGGTCACATCCAGCCCATCGAACGTGCTTTCCGAAAACCATGTGGTCATGCCCTTTTCAACGGCCGTGGATCCAATGAACCAGTAGCCGCCCCAAAGAACTGCCAACCCGATCAAAAGGCCAGTCAGTCGCCGCATGATCGCCCCTTCCATGACCTAGCGAGATGGTGTTTACAGGCAGAAACGCGAAAGGACCAGACGCATGGCGAACACAGGTTTGTGGGTCTTCGGATACGGCTCTTTGATGTGGAATCCCGGCTTCGTTTACAAGGAACGCCGCATCGCCACGCTAAGCGGATTTCACCGCAGTTTCTGTATGCGATCAATCCACCATCGTGGGACAGAAGAGGAACCGGGCCTCGTCCTCGCGCTTGATCTTGCCGAAGGGGCGCGGTGCCACGGTTTGGCGTTTTATGTCGAGGATGAGCACGTCACCGAAACGCTGCGTGTCCTGCGCGAACGCGAACTGATCTCCTCGGCCTATCTCGAGGCGGAGCTGCCGATTTCGCTTGATACCGGGCAAAACGTGCAGGCGGTCACATACATCATCGACCCGGATCACGTGCAATATTGCGGGAACCTGCCGTTAGAGGAGCAGGCCCAGATTATCGCCAAGGCGGTAGGCGGGCGGGGGCCGAATACCGAATACCTTTACAACACCGCATCGCACCTTGAAGAACTCGGCGTGCGGGACGCGGATTTGGCGTGGTTGACCGATCGGGTGCGGGCGCTTTCGGCCTAAACCTTGGCTGGATTTTCGCCACCGCACCAGATTTTGTAGATTTGACGAATTGTTGTTGGCGAACGCGCACCAAACCCCTATCCTGCCGGAAACAAAAACAAGTGCGTCAGGACACGTCCGATGATGGACCAGCCAGATCGCGAGGCGGAGCCGTTTTTTTCCCAACCTGTGCGCCAGATCGCAACGATGCTGGTTGTGCTGGGGCTGGTCGGCTGCGGGGTCTACCTTGCCTACCCGAAGGTGTCGCCGATCTTTTTGGCGAACCCGTGGCTGAACGGTTTTATTATCTTTGTCTTCGTGATTGGCGTCTTCGCCTGTTTCTTTCAGGTGATCCAGCTTGTGTCGTCGGTCAGTTGGATCGAGGGCTTTGCCGCTAACAGGCTCGGCCACGAAATGACCAAGGCGCCGCGTCTGTTGGCTCCGCTTGCCGCTTTGCTGCGCGCGCGCGGTGCGCGTATGCAGATTGGCGCATCATCGGCGGCGTCTATCTTGGATTCCGTCGCAACCCGTGTTGACGAAGCACGCGATATCACGCGATATATCGTCAACCTGCTGATTTTCCTTGGTCTTTTGGGAACGTTCTATGGCCTCGCCATCACCGTTCCGGCGGTGGTTGAAACAATCCGATCATTGGCGCCAAGCGAGAGTGAAGGCGGGATCGAAGTCTTTGGGCGGTTGATGAACGGCCTTGAAAAGCAGCTTGGCGGGATGGGCACGGCGTTTGGGTCGTCTTTGCTGGGCCTCGCCGGGTCGCTGATCGTCGGCCTTCTGGAACTGTTCGCAAGCCACGGCCAGAACCGATTTTATCGGGAGTTGGAGGAGTGGCTGTCCACCATCACCCGCGTCGGGTTCTCTGTCAGCGATGGTGATGCGGGCGGAGAGCAGGGCCAGATTGTGATGATCCTCGACCACATGTCAGAGCAGGTCGCGAGCATGCAGACGATGTTTGCGACCAGCGAACAAAGCCGCGTGGCGCTCGATGAAAAGATAGCAGCGCTGACCGATACGCTCGCAGAGCGTAACGCTGTTGCACCAGATGTCGCGGGCGACACGGCAACCCGCGACACGCTGGGGCGGGTGGCAGACGGACAGGAACAGCTGATTGGTCTGCTAAACGCCGAACGCGAAGACGGTGGACCGCATGTCGATGCAGAAAGCCGGATGCGCCTTAGGTCCATCGACGTTCAGTTGCTGCGGATTCTGGAAGAGATTTCGAGCGGTCGGCAGGAAAGCATCGCGGACCTGCGGGCCGAGCTTAGCCAATTGACCCGCGCGATTCAGTCGCTGAACGGGCAGGAAGAGGGCTAAGCATGGCTCTTTCCCGGCGGACAGGACAGCGGTTTCAAGGATCGATCTGGCCCGGTTTTGTCGACGCGATGACCGCGCTGTTGCTGGTGCTGATGTTCGTGTTGACGATCTTTATGATCGTTCAGTTCGTGTTGCGGGAAACGATCTCTGGCCAAGAGACTGAGCTTGATCAACTGTCCGAGCAGGTCCAAAGCCTCGCCGATGCGCTGGGGTTGGAACGCACCCGCGCAGGGGATCTGGAGGCGGAGGTGTCGGCGCTTGGCACATCGCTGGAAGCTGCCGAGGATCGCGCCGCCGCGCAGGCGGAGTTGATTGCGACCCTGCGGTCCCAAACCGCCGCCCAAGCGGATGCGCTATCCGAAGAACGCGCGCGGATCGCGAGTTTTGAAGAGCAGGTCGCGACGCTACTTGCCGAACGGAATGCCGCCCTTGGCGAAGGCGAAACCCTGCGCGCGAGTGTGGAGGAGCTTGAAGCCGCGCGGACGGAGTTGTTGTCGGAGCGCGATGCCCTGCAACTCGCGCTTGCCCAAGCACGAGAAGAGGTCGACGCCGAAGCAGAAACGGCCCGGCTGGCCGCAGCGCGGCGGGATGCGCTGGAAGCGCTGATTGCGGATTTACGGCGGACCACGGCGGAAAACTCCGAGGAGTCCGCCGCGCTTAGCACTCAGGTGACGGAGTTGGAGGAGGCGCTGTCGGAAGAAGAAGCCGCACGCCTTGCCGAAGCCGCCGCCGCGGAAGCGCTGCGCGAGCGGTTGGAGAATGCGGATGCGGAGCTAACCGCGATGACGCTTGCGCTTGAGGAGGAGCGGAAGCGAGCAGAGGACACGCTGACGATGCTCGCCGCGGCGGAAAGCGCGCGGGAAGGGTTGGATGCGAAGCTCGCCGCCGCTTTGCTGGCGCAAACCGAAGCGGAGCAGGGGCTGGAGGCAGCGGAAGCGGCCCTTGCCGAAGCGGTCGCGGAGGTCGACTCGCTTGAGGCTGCTGGCGCGGATGCATCAGAGATAGAATCCCGCTTGGCCGCTGCGTTGGCTGCGAAACTGGCGGCGGAGCAAACCGCCGAAGTCGCGTTGAGCGAGGCCGAAACCCGCGAGGCACTGCTGGCCGCGGCCAATACCGCGCTGTTGGAGGAGGAGGCGCAATCCGCCGAGAGTCAGCGACAGGTTGCGTTGCTCAATCAGCAGGTCACGCAACTTCGCTCTCAGCTCGGGCAATTGCAGGCGTTGCTTGATGATGCGGAGGCGCGGGATGCGGCGACGAACGTGCAGATTGAATCGCTTGGCACCGATTTGAACGCGGCGCTGGCTCGTGCCGCGTCTGAAGAGCGCCGACGCCGGGAACTTGAGGAGGCGGAGCGCAAGCGGCTTGAGGCGCAGGCGCAGGATTTGGAACGCTATCGGTCAGAGTTCTTCGGCCAGCTTCGCGATGTTCTGGGCGGACAGGAAGGCGTGCGGATTGAGGGGGATCGGTTCGTCTTTTCCTCCGAGGTTCTGTTTGAATCGGCAGCGGTGCAATTGACCCCTGCCGGGCAGGAAGAAATCGCCAAGGTCGCCCGGATCATCCAAAGCGTGGCAGACCGTATTCCGCCCGAGATTGATTGGGTGATCCGTGTCGATGGTCACACGGATGACGTCCCTCTATCTGGCACCGGGCGGTTCCGCGATAATTGGGAGCTGAGCCAGGGCCGCGCGCTATCGGTGGTTCGTTATATGATCGACGAACTGGGCTTGCCGCCGGAGAGGTTGGCGCCAACCGGGTTCGGGGAATATCAGCCGGTCAATACCGCCAATACGTCAGAGGCGCGGGCGCAGAACCGGCGAATTGAGTTGAAGTTCACAGAGAAATAGAGATCACGGTGACCCAACGAAAAAGGCCCGCGACGTCTCCGTCACGGGCCTTTGTTGTTTTGCAGAACCGCGATTTAGTCAGCCGTCAACAAGCGCGGAGACTTACCGGACAGCCGACGCTTCTCAGGCTCCTCAATCGTCAGCTCAAGCGCGTTGTTCTTGACGCCGACCTTGACCAGACCACCTTTGGCGAGCTTGCCGAACAGCAATTCCTCGGCCAGCGGTTTCTTGATGTGTTCCTGAATAACGCGGCCCAACGGGCGGGCGCCCATCTTGTCGTCGTAACCCTTTTCTGCCAGCCATTCGGCGGCCGGACGGGTCAGTTCGATGGTCACGCCGCGATCCAGCAGCTGCGCTTCAAGTTGCAGCACGAACTTCTCAACGACCTGTAGGATCACCTCCAACCCAAGGGGTGCGAAGCTGACGACCGCATCAAGACGGTTACGGAACTCCGGCGTGAATGTCCGTTCGATTGCGGCCGTGTCTTCACCCTCGCGACGGTCGCGGCCAAAGCCGATCGCCTCTTTCGCTTGCTCCATCGCGCCTGCGTTCGATGTCATGATCAGGATCACGTTGCGGAAATCGACCGTGCGACCGTTGTGGTCGGTTAGTTGGCCGTGGTCCATGACTTGCAGCAGGATGTTGTAGACATCCGGATGCGCCTTTTCGATTTCATCCAGCAGCAAAACGCAATGCGGGTGCTGGTCAACGCTATCGGTCAGCATGCCGCCTTGGTCAAAACCGACATAGCCCGGAGGCGCACCAATCAGACGGGAAACCGCGTGCTTCTCCATATATTCCGACATGTCGAAGCGCAGCAGTTCGACGCCAAGCGTGTCGGCGAGCTGTTTTGCCACCTCGGTCTTGCCGACGCCAGTTGGTCCCGCGAACAGGTAGTTGCCGATGGGTTTTTCAGGTTCGCGCAACCCGGCCCGCGCCAGTTTGATGGCAGAGGATAGGTTCTCGATTGCGCTGTCCTGACCGAACACGACCCGTTTCAGCGTCTGTTCAAGGTCGCGTAGCACTTCGGCATCGTCCTTGGAGACATTCTTCGGTGGGATGCGGGCGATCTTGGCGACGACGGCCTCAATCTCCTTCGTGCCGATGGTTTTGCGGCGTTTGCTTTCGATGATTAGGTGCTGAGCGGCGCCCGCTTCGTCGATCACATCAATCGCCTTGTCGGGCAGTTTCCGATCCGTGATGTAGCGTGCCGATAGCTCCACCGCCGTTTTAATCGCGTCAGAGGTATAGCGAATGTCGTGATGTTCCTCGAAATATGGCTTCAGCCCTTTCAGGATCTTGATCGTGTCCTCGACTGACGGTTCGTTCACGTCGATCTTCTGGAAACGCCGCGACAGCGCCCGGTCCTTTTCAAAATGCTGGCGGAACTCTTTATACGTCGTGGAGCCCATGCAGCGCAGTTTTCCGCCCTGAAGCGCCGGTTTCAGCAGGTTGCTGGCATCCATCGCACCGCCGGAGGTCGCCCCGGCACCGATCACGGTGTGAATTTCGTCGATGAACAAGACGGCGTCATCGTGATCTTCAAGCTCGGCCATGACGGCTTTCAGGCGCTCTTCGAAATCACCGCGATAGCGTGTGCCGGCCAACAGCGCACCCATATCGAGCGAGTAGATCGTCGCGCCGGCCAGAACGTCAGGCGTTTCGCCCTGCACGATCTTGCGAGCCAAGCCTTCGGCGATGGCGGTTTTACCAACGCCCGGATCGCCCACCAGCAGCGGGTTATTCTTGCGACGACGGCAGAGCACTTGAACGCAACGCTCAACCTCATGCTCTCGCCCGATCAGCGGATCGACCTCGCCTTTCACGGCTTTCGCGTTGAGGTCGACGCAATATTTGGACAGCGCGCTTTCCTTGCCGTCTTCCTCATCAGCGACTTGGGCGTTTTCATCAAACTCCGGCGCACCGGAAACTGGGCGGGCCTCGCCAAAGGTCGGATCTTTCGCCACGCCATGCGCTATGAAGTTGACTGCGTCGTAGCGGGTCATGTCCTGTTCTTGCAGGAAGTAGGCGGCGTTCGATTCCCGTTCGGCAAAGATCGCGACCAGCACGTTTGCACCAGTAACTTCGGTCCGGCCAGAGGATTGCACGTGGATCGCGGCCCGCTGGATCACGCGTTGGAAGGCGGCGGTCGGAACCGCTTCGGAGCCTTCGACATCGGTAATCAGCGTAGACAGATCGTCATCGACGAAATCCTGCAGCGTCTTGCGTAACTCTTCCAGATTGACGTCACAGGCCTGCATGACCCGCGCGGCGTCCGGTTCGTCGATCAGCGCCAGAAGAAGGTGTTCAAGTGTCGCAAGCTCATGTCTTCGGGCATTGGCCAGCGCCAATGCGGAATGGATTGCCTGCTCGAGCGTATTTGAAAATGAAGGCACGGTTATGTGCTCCTCTCATTTGGCCGGGTGGGGGTGTACCCCTATCGACCGTGGCCTCTTAGTATTAAAGTTCGGTTGTGTTCCTGTCCGCTTCAAGACTTTTCTGTTCAAATCGGGTCACATTTCTTCCGAGTGACGCCGATTTTCCGACTTGACATAGCTATTTGGACAGGGGTCAAAAGTTGTCCTTCCGCTTTCTGATTTCCGCGAAAACCTCGACGTCAGACGCATTGGCCATGCCGATGGCGGATTTAACCTCCGGCAAATGCGCGCGCAGGAACGGGTTGGTTGCGGTTTCGGTGACTAAGGTTGATGGAACGGTCGCTATCCCGGCGGCGCGGTCAGCGTCAATCTGCGCTGCCCTTGATATAAGGTCCGCGTTGTCCGGTTCAATAGTCAGGGCAAAGCGGGCGTTGGCTTGCGTGTATTCATGGCCTGAGCAGATCAGCGTGTCGGCGGGCAGCGTGGAAAGCTTTGACAGGCTGCTCCACATCTGCGCTGGCGTGCCTTCAAACAGCCGCCCGCATCCCAGCGCCATCAGGCTGTCGGCTGTAAAGGCGGCGTTGGCATCTGGCATATGGAACGCGATATGCCCGACCGTATGGCCGGAGACATCCAGCACATGAATATCTGCGCCAGCGAATTCGATCACGTCGCCTTCGGACACTTCTTTGTCGAGCGACGGTAAGCGGTGCGCATCCGCAGCCGCACCTATGACCGTCGCGTCGAATGCATCCTGCAGCGCTGCCACTCCATCGATGTGATCGGCGTGGTGGTGGGTCAATAGAATCAGGTCCAACGTCCAGCCTTTATCCTGAAGCGCCCGCATGATCGGCCCGGCTTCGGGTGCATCGACCAGCGCAGTCTGCCCTGACACATCATTGTGGATGAGGAAGGCATAGTTGTCTGAAAGGCATGGGATTGTTTCTATCGTGAAAGACATATGCGGCGTCCTTTCCTGCTGCTAACCAAGTCTTGCTGAAACCTTGGGCAGGTGCAACATTGCCCCGAACGGAGAGGCCATGACCGGACGAAAACTCAGCCTGCCTGACAGTGCATTCCTTTCCGAAGGCGCTGCGGACGGCCGTCTTAGCGCCCCCTCGGCAGAGCGGAACTTTGCGCCGATCCGCGATTGTCTGGCGGAGTATGTGCCCGATAGCGGGCTGGCGCTTGAGATTGCGAGCGGAACGGGGCAGCACATTGCGGCCTTGGCGCGCGCGTTTCCGCAGTTGACGTGGCAGCCAAGCGATATCGACGAGGATCGATTGCAAAGCATCGCTGCGTGGCGGGCGGAGGCCGGGGCGAAGAACCTTTTGCCGCCAATCCTTCTGGATGCGAAGAAGCCGTGGGCGGACGGACCCGAGAATGTTGCCCTGATTTACGTCGTCAACCTGTTCCATCTTATCAGTGAAGCCGACGCGCGGGCGATTCTGACGAATATGCATAACGCGCTGAAACCTGAGGGGCAGGCCTTCATCTATGGGCCATTCAAGCGCCACGGCCACTATCAAAGCACTGGCGATGAGGCGTTTGACGCCACCTTGCAGGGGCAAGACCCGTCGATTGGCTACAAGGATGTTGGCTGGATGCGCGACTGCCTCGCCGAAATTGGTCTGGGTTTTGTCGCGCAACACGAGATGCCGGCAAATAACCTTGTCCTTGTCGCAAAGCGGTTGTCGCAATCCTGATGTTTGGGCTTAGATATAAGCGAACGCCGAAAGCTGAGGGGCGATGAATGCACCTTGATGTGCTGGATCTGAGGACGTTTTACTATCGCAGCACGCTGGGCCGTGCGGCGCAAAAAGCCGTCCGTGATCAGATGACGGCGCTGTGGCCCGAAGCGAAGGGGCAGACCGTTGCGGGTTTCGGGTTCGCGATACCGCTGCTCAGGCCGTATCTGACCGACGCGCGCCGCGTCATCGGGTTGATGCCGGGCGCGCAGGGCGTGATGCCGTGGCCTGCCGGGATGCCGAATATCACGACGCTGTGCGAAGAAACGCTGTGGCCCATTGCGACGGGGTCGGTCGATAAGTTGATCCTGCTGCACGGTCTCGAAACCAGCGACCAGCAAAGTGCGCTTTTGGAAGAATGCTGGCGGGTCATGGGGCCCGGTGGTCGGGCGATGTTCATTGTGCCGAACCGCGCGGGTTTGTGGGCGAGGGGGGACAAGACTCCGTTCGGCTATGGCCGTCCCTATTCCTTGTCGCAGTTGGAAAGCCAGCTAAAGGCACATGGGTTCGTGCCTGAACGCCACGTTGCCGCGCTGTTTGCGCCGCCATCGCAGCGGCGGTTCTGGCTTCGGACGAGCCAGTTTTGGGAAAAGACCGGGCGCAAGGTGTCGGGCCATCTGGCGGGCGGCGTTCTGTTGGTTGAGGTGTCAAAGCAGGTCTTCGCACCGACCCGTCCCGGCCTGCCTGAACGGGTGCGCCGCCCACTGCGGGTTCTCGAAGGGATGACCCAACCAGAGGTCAAACCGATCTGATACAGCCTGGAACAGCGCTATCCGATTTCCACAAGAATCGCCGCAACCGCAGGGATTCCTGATGTTTTCCGGCAGAAATTTCTGGCGCAATACGTCGCACCTAGGCTAAGCCCTTATAAATTAGGTGCTCTGCCACATCATTAATCGAACCAAATGCAGTTGATAGGCGGGAAAGCGTCTGTTACACCCACGCCGATTTTGGTGCTTATCAACCGTAAGCGCTGCCAAGCCGCTCAGCCAGCCGTCATACGACGCGCTTGGTGCAGAGCAAGAGACATCGGAAGGGTGGACGTGTCTGAATCAGCTTCGACCTCATCCGGCATTGCATCGCGCTATGCCACGGCCATTTTTGATCTGGCCAAAGAAAACAAGAATCTGAAAATGCTGGAGAGCGATATCGATGCGCTTTCGTCTGCCCTTGAGGGCAGCGAGGATTTCTCGTCGCTGATTTTGTCGCCGATCTACTCCCGCGATGAACAAGGCACAGCCGTTGCCGCGATTGCCAAAAAAATGGACGTGTCGGACATGCTGGGCAATGCGCTTGGCCTGATGGCGTCCAAGCGGCGCCTGTTCGTGCTGCCGCAACTGCTGAACGAACTGCGTGACCTGATTGCCGACGAAAAAGGCGAAATCACCGCAGACGTGACCGCAGCAAAGGCGCTGACCAAGGCGCAGTCCGATGCGCTTGCCAAGACGCTCAAGGCGACTGTCGGCAAAGACGTGAAAATTAATTCGACCGTTGATGAAAAGCTCATCGGCGGTCTTGTCGTTAAAGTTGGCTCGAAGATGATCGATACCTCGATCCGCTCCAAGCTCAACTCCCTTCAGAATTCAATGAAAGAGGTCGGATAATGGGAATCCAGGCAGCCGAAATCTCTGCGATCCTTAAAGAGCAGATCAAGAACTTCGGTCAGGAAGCGGAGGTCGCAGAAGTCGGCCGCGTGCTGAGCGTCGGTGACGGTATTGCGCGGGTCTATGGCCTCGACAACGTCCAAGCGGGCGAGATGGTCGAATTCCCCGGTGGCATCCGGGGCATGGCGCTGAACCTTGAAAGCGACAACGTCGGTATCGTGATCTTCGGCTCTGACCGGGACATCAAGGAAGGCGACACCGTCAAGCGGACGAACGCCATTGTGGACGTTCCTGTTGGTGACGAACTGCTGGGCCGCGTTGTTGACGGCCTTGGCAACCCGATTGATGGCAAAGGCCCGATCAAGACGACGAAGCGTTCGGTTGCGGATGTGAAGGCACCGGGCATCATCCCGCGTAAATCGGTGCATGAACCGATGGCAACCGGTCTGAAATCCGTCGACGCCATGATCCCGATTGGTCGTGGGCAGCGTGAACTTATCATTGGCGACCGCCAGACCGGCAAGACGGCCGTGGCGCTCGACACAATCCTGAACCAGAAGGTCTACAACGACGCTGCTGGCGACGACGAAAGCAAGAAACTCTACTGCGTCTACGTCGCAGTTGGTCAAAAGCGTTCGACCGTTGCGCAGCTTGTGAAGAAGCTGGAAGAAACCGGAGCGATTGATTACTCGATCATCGTCGCCGCAACCGCGTCCGATCCGGCGCCTATGCAGTTCCTTGCACCTTATGCTGCGACTTCGATGGCGGAACATTTCCGTGACAACGGCCGCCACGCGCTGATCGTATACGATGACCTGTCCAAACAGGCTGTGTCGTATCGTCAGATGTCGCTGCTGCTGCGCCGTCCGCCGGGGCGTGAAGCCTATCCGGGCGACGTCTTCTACCTCCACTCCCGCCTGCTTGAGCGTTCCGCGAAGCTGAACGAAGATCACGGCGCAGGGTCGCTTACCGCGCTGCCGATCATTGAAACCCAAGGTGGTGACGTTTCAGCGTTTATTCCGACCAACGTGATTTCGATCACCGACGGCCAGATCTTCCTAGAAACGGAATTGTTCTACCAAGGTATCCGTCCTGCTGTGAACACCGGTCTGTCGGTGTCGCGGGTTGGCTCCTCCGCACAAACGGATGCGATGAAATCAGTCGCAGGCCCGGTCAAGCTTGAGCTTGCGCAGTATCGTGAGATGGCGGCGTTTGCGCAGTTTGGCTCTGACCTTGATGCGGCGACGCAAAAGCTGCTGAACCGCGGTGCGCGCTTGACGGAACTGATGAAGCAGCCGCAGTATTCGCCGCTGACCAACGCAGAGATTGTTTGCGTGATCTACGCGGGGACGCATGGCTACCTTGATGGTGTCGATGTCAAACAGGTAGGCCACTTCGAAGAAGGCTTGTTGAATCACCTGCGCCAGAAACACCGTGATCTTCTGGATGACATCACCAAGAACGACCGCAAGGTCAAAGGTGATCTGGAAGACAAGATCAAGTCTGCTATCGACGAATTCGCCGCTGATTTCGCTTAAGGGGACGAGGCAATGCCAAGTCTGAAGGACCTGAAAAACAGGATCGAAAGCGTTAAATCAACGCGGAAGATCACAAAGGCGATGCAGATGGTCGCGGCGGCAAAGCTCCGCCGTGCCCAAGACGCTGCCGAAGCCGGTCGGCCCTACGCCGAACGGATGAGCGCTGTTCTTGGCGGTCTGGCCGCGTCTGTCGGGGATTCTGATAGCGCGCCGCGGCTTTTGTCGGGGACCGGCTCTGACCAGACCCATCTATTGGTGGTTATGACGGCAGAACGCGGTCTGTGTGGCGGCTTCAACGCGAACATTGCAAAGCTTGCGAAGCAGCGGGCGGATGATCTGCTTGCTGACGGCAAGACCGTCAAAATCCTGACCGTTGGCAAGAAAGGTCGCGACTCCATGAAGCGTGACTATGGTGAGTATTTCATCGGCCACGTTGATCTGACCGAAGTGAAGCGTGTCAGCTATGAAGACGCCAGCGGAATCGCAAAGGACGTTCTGTCCCGTTTTGACGATGGCGAGTTCGACGTTGCGACGATCTTCTATTCGCGGTTTGAAAACGTCGTCAGCCAGATCCCGACCGCCCAGCAGGTCATCCCGGCAAGCTTTGATGCACCCGAGGAAGATCAGGCGGCCAGCACGATCTACGACTACGAACCCAGCGAAGAAGGCATCCTTGCCGATCTGCTTCCGCGTGGTGTGGCAACGCAAATCTTTGCGGCGCTGCTTGAAAACGGCGCGTCTGAGCAGGGCGCGCGGATGTCCGCGATGGACAACGCGACACGCAACGCGGGCGAGATGATCGACAAGCTGACGATCGAATTCAACCGCTCCCGTCAGGCTGTCATCACCAACGAGCTTATTGAGATCATTTCGGGCGCGGAAGCGCTCTAAGAAAGAACCGGAGAAAACGACATGGCAAACGCTAAAGGCAAAGTGACCCAGGTCATCGGCGCCGTTGTGGACGTGCAGTTTGAGGATCACCTGCCTGAGATTCTGAACGCTTTGACCACCGATAACAATGGCAAGAAACTGGTTCTGGAAGTCGCCCAGCACCTTGGTGAAAACACTGTTCGGACCATCGCCATGGACGCGACAGAGGGCCTCGTCCGCGGCGTCGAAGTGGTTGACACCGGTGCGCCGATCTCTGTGCCTGTGGGCAACTCTACGCTCGGTCGCATTTTGAACGTCATCGGTGAGCCGATCGACGAAAAGGGCGACGTGAAGGCGGATGAGCATCGCCCGATCCACCAGCCCGCACCGGACTTCGCTGAACAGGCGACGGAATCCGAAGTGCTCGTAACCGGCATCAAGGTTGTTGACCTTCTTGCGCCTTACGCTAAGGGCGGAAAAATCGGCCTCTTCGGGGGTGCGGGTGTTGGTAAGACAGTTCTCATCATGGAACTGATCAACAACATCGCCAAAGTGCACTCCGGTTTCTCGGTGTTTGCGGGCGTGGGCGAACGGACGCGGGAAGGCAACGACCTTTACCACGAGATGATCGAATCCGGCGTTATCGTTCCGGATAACCTCGCCGACTCCAAAGTTGCGCTGGTCTACGGCCAGATGAACGAACCTCCTGGAGCGCGGATGCGTGTGGCTCTGTCCGGTCTGACACTGGCCGAGCAGTTCCGCGACCAGTCCGGGACCGACGTTCTGTTCTTTGTCGACAACATTTTCCGCTTTACGCAGGCGGGTTCCGAGGTGTCCGCACTTCTGGGTCGTATTCCTTCTGCTGTGGGCTACCAACCGACGCTGGCAACCGACATGGGTGCGCTGCAAGAACGTATTACGTCAACCAAGGCCGGGTCCATCACATCGGTTCAGGCGATCTACGTGCCTGCGGATGACCTTACCGACCCTGCACCGGCAACATCGTTTGCGCACCTTGATGCGACGACCGTTCTGTCGCGTGCGATTTCCGAACTCGGCATCTATCCGGCTGTTGACCCGCTCGACTCCACGTCGCGTTTGATGGACCGCTCGATCGTTGGTGACGAACACTACGAAGTCGCCAGTGCCGTTCAGGAAACGCTTCAGCGCTACAAGTCGCTTCAGGACATTATCGCCATTCTCGGGATGGACGAACTGTCGGAAGAGGACAAGCTGACCGTGGCCCGCGCCCGGAAAATCCAGCGTTTCCTCAGCCAGCCGTTTGACGTGGCGAAGGTCTTTACCGGTTCTGACGGTGTTCAGGTGCCGCTGGAAGAAACCATCAAATCGTTCAAGGCGGTTGTGGCCGGCGAGTACGACCACCTGCCGGAAGGCGCGTTCTACATGGTTGGCGGCATCGAAGACGTCGTCGCCAAAGCCGAGAAGATGGCCGCCGAAGCAGCCTGATGAATATCGCGCGGAGGGGCGGAGTATCATCCGCCCCAATCCGCCCGAAAGGAGGGCCTGATGGCCGATACGATGCAATTTGATCTGGTCTCCCCCGAGAAAAAGCTGATGTCGGGCGAAATCCGTCAGGTTCAGCTGCCGGGTGCCGAAGGCAATCTGACGGCGATGCCGGATCACGCGCCGCTGATCACCACGCTGCGCCCCGGTGTTATTCGGATCGAAGGCGGTGAGGGTGAAAACGAATATGTCGTCACCGGCGGCTTTGCCGAAATCAGCGCCGAAGGTGTGACGGTTCTGGCCGAACGTGCGGTTGCCAAAGGTGACATGACGCAGGAACATTTCGACACAATCGTCGAAGAGTTCCGGCAGGCGCACGCGAAGGCGAAAGAAGTGTTCCAAAACGAACCGGGTCCGGTCGACGATGCGGCGAAGCTGCTTTCCGACATGGTGGCGATGGGTGACGAAATCGGATTGTCGAGCAAGCAAGCCTCGCTCTGATCCGTTGGCATTTACGATCAAAAAGTCCCGCCTTGGCGGGGCTTTTTCGTTTAAGGCGCCGATTTATTTTTCTGCCGTAGGTAGGGTAACGCGATGAAATTCCTGCAAAATCATCTGATTGGGATCGATCAGGGCGAACACGTCCTGTTCTCCGATTTTGAGGATGGCGGCGAGATGTGGACAGGCAAAGGCCCCCGCGCGTCCCGCAAAGCTGTGGCGTTTTCCAAGCCCTTCGCCTCACCGCCCACTGTTCAAATTGGGATGACGATGTGGGACACCGACCGCCTGACCAACATGCGGGCCGACATTCAGGCCGACGACATCACAGAAACCGGGTTTACTATCGTCTTTCGTACATGGGGCGACAGCCGGGTTGCCCGCATCCGCGCAAGCTGGCTCGCCATCGGAGAGCTGGACCACGAAGACGAAAGCTGGAAGCTGTACTAGTTAGGCCGCGCCTGCCGCTTGCCGTGACACGATCCGTTCCAATACCGGGGCGTAGTGCCAGAAATCGGGCGTCGTCACGGTCGGGTCTTTGCCTTCATCGTCCCAATATCTGACCTGAACAATCGCGTCGATGTTTGGGTTCTTGGCGAACTCTGCGACTTCCTCAGCGCTCATCGGACCGCCTTGCAGGCCGAGCGTATGGACGGAGGCGTCCGACAGTCTGTCGAAATAGTCCGGGTCGGTGGCGCAAAGGTAGCGTTTCGCGGCGACGTGGTGGCGCACGCAATCGGTCACGGCGCTGGGGAAGAAACGGTCGAGAACCGCCGCGCCAGCCTCGTCATGGTGGTTGTCGATGCCCTGCTCCAGCGCGTCATCCGGGAATTCGTTAGTGTAGTGCCCGATATCGTGCAGAAGAGCCGCGGCGATCAGATCATCCCCGGCGCCCGCCTGTTCGGCAAGCTGGGCGCCTTGCAACATGTGCTGGGACATCGTGACGTCTTCGCCGACGTAACTGTCCGCCCCTCGTCGTTCAAAGATGTCGCCAATGAACGCCACGATATTATCGGCGGTAAGGGTGTTGAAATCCGGTTTGTTCATGCGGCTGCCCCTTCGGTTTCAAGCGCGGCGAGGGTCGAAAGCAGCCCGTCCTTGTCTGCGTAGCACCCTTGCAGCCAGCGCGATCCTTCGCCGGAGTATCCCTTGCGCGCGTGCAGTACCCGCGTGTTATCGACGATGAAGCTGTCACCGGGCGAGAGCTTGAAGCTGACCTCCATCCCCTGATCATCGACCAGTTCACCAAACCGACGATACGCGGCGTAGTAGCTTTCCATATCCTCATAAGGCACATCAGTGATCGCAGCTGCAGAGCGGTTGTTGAACCGGATACCGACCAGTTCCCCATCCGGCGCGAGTTCGATCAACGGGCGACGCGATCGCAGGCGCACACCTTGGCTGCCAGCATATTCGAACCGGGCGCAGTGGCCAGACAAGAGGGAAAATCCGTGCGGGTCTTCTTCACGCAGCCGTTCCGCGACACGGAATCCATCGACAACCATGTTGTCACCACCCTCGGCGGAATTTTCGAGGCAGTAGAGGATCTGAAGCGTCGGAACCGGATCGCGATAGGGATTGTCCGTATGGGCCTGAAGGCCAAGCCCGGTATAGGCGAGGTTTGTCGGGTTCACCTCGGTCCGCACCTCGAAGAACTTGCCGTAGTTGGTTTCGCGGACATACCCGAAGGTCGCCGCGACATCGAGCAGCGCGCCGCTTTCAGTAGGGCCACCGGTCAGCTTGGCGAAGCCGAAACGCCGGATCGCCGCCAGCCAATCGCGGCGGGTTTCCGGGTTGGTCTTGATCCCGTCAAATCCTGCGCTTGGCACGTGGTCGTTCAAATCAGCGTCCCACGTTTCGACCTTCGCATTCGTCCAGCCAAACGCAATCCGGTGGTGGGGGTGGTCGTAGGTGTGGCGTTGAAGCCATTGGATGTCATACGAAATCTCGCGGTCTTCTGGCATGAACCGCAGGCGGAGCGTTTTCCCGTCGACCTGTGCTGCTTCAATCCGTGTCTCCGCCGGTATGTCGGAAAGAGAGATCAGCCGCTGCCCGTTCCCCGGATCACGGGTTTCCGTGTCCCAGGCGTTGTCGCGCAGCCAGATCGTATGAAACCGTATCGGGGGTTGGTCCGCCGGCCGCAGCGCAATGGTGCGGCCGTCTTCGATGATCTCGGCGGTGAACATGGCTGATCCTCCTCACTGACCTTAGTTGTCGAAGGGTCAGAGGATTCGCAGAAATTGGCAAGCCGGAAGATATCAGTCGAGCGTATACATACCGTCATAGATCGGCACGAGCGTTTCGTGATCGAACAGCGAAGACACCGACGTTCCGTGCCAGATGTTCAGGATCGCCTGTGCAAACATCGGGGCTGTCGGAACGATGCGGATATTCTTTGCGCCTTTCACAGCATCGGTCGGTTCAATCGAATCCGTGATGACGAGCGATTTCATGACGGAGTTCGTAATCCGCTCAACCGCCGGGCCGGACAGAACGCCGTGCGTGATGTAGCTGTGAACTTCTTTCGCGCCGCTTTCCATCAGGACTTCGGCAGCTTTGCAAAGCGTTCCGGCGGTATCGCAGATGTCGTCCACGATGATGCATTTCTTACCGCTGACATCGCCGATCACCGTCATCTCGGCGACTTCGCCGGCCTTTTCGCGACGCTTGTCGACGATCGACAGGGGGCAGCCGATCCGCTGCGCCAGTTCGCGTGCGCGGGCAACGCCGCCAACGTCGGGGGAAACCACCATCACATCGGACACATCCTTGAAGTGGTGCTTGATATCCAAGGCGAAGATCGGTGAGGCGTAGAGGTTATCCACCGGCAGGTCGAAGAACCCTTGGATCTGCGCGGCGTGCAGGTCCATCGTCAGAACCCGCTCGATCCCGGCCTCGGCAACTAGGTTGGCCACCAATTTGGCCGAAATCGGCGTGCGCGCCTTGGTCCGGCGATCCTGCCGGGCGTAGCCAAAATAGGGGATCACCGCTGTGATGCGCGATGCCGAAGACCGGCGCAGTGCATCGGAGATAATCAGCAATTCCATCAAGTTATCGTTGGCCGGGTTCGATGTCGGCTGGATGATAAACATGTCCTCGCCGCGGACATTCTCGAACACTTCGACAAAGATTTCTTGGTCGTTGAACCGTTCAACCCGCGCATCGACCAGACCGATATTCGTTCCCCGATGCATCGACATTCGGCGTGCAACAGCGCGGGCGAGTGTCTGGTTCGCATTACCGGAGATCAGCTTCGGTTCTTGGCTCTGGGGCATTGGCAGGGTTCCTGAGTGGCAGCTCGCGTGTGACGGAATCGTGACGTTGACACCGCTTACCACCCAGCTACGGTCTTGCAAAGTATCGTGCGCAGGGAGGATGCCAGATGGCCCACATAGATTACTATTTTGCGACAATTTCGCCCTACACCTACCTTGCCGGACAGCGGCTGGAAGAGATTGCGGAGAAGCATGGCGCGACGATCACCTATAAGCCGTTCGATATCGTCACGTTATTTGGGCGCACCGGGGGTGTGCCGCCAAAGGATCGGCACCCATCTCGGCAGGAATACCGTTTGATGGATTTGAAACGCCAGGCCGCCAAGGTGGGCCTGCCCTTGAATCCACAACCGTCGCACTGGCCGACCAATCCGGCCCCGTCCTCCTACGCGATCATCGCGGCGCAGTCGGCGGGTGGCGGCGACCTTGGCAAGCTTGTTCATTCAATCACGACGGCCTGTTGGGCAGACGAAAAAGACATCGCACAAGACGACGTGATCCGCGCCTGTCTGGATGGCGCGGGCTTTGACCCGGAGCTTGCCAATAGCGGTCTGCTGAGCGGCGCGGAGACCTACGCAACGAATTTGGAGGACGCGGTAAACGCGGGTGTCTTTGGTGCGCCGTTCTATATCACGGATCAAGACGACCGGTTCTGGGGACAGGATCGGCTGGAAGACCTTGATCTGACGTTGTCGGGAAAGCTCTGACCGGTCAGGCGGCGCGCACGGCGGATAGGAACGACTCTACCGTGTCGTCGGTCATCGACCAGTCGCAGACCAGCCGCGCGGCCAGCAGTTCTTCGGGGTCATCGCCTGTCAGGCTACCGCTCCACATATGATAGCAGGCGCCTTGGTCATGTAGGCGTTGGTGGATTTGGCGGGCAAAGCGGGGGAACAGCATGTTCGCCTCCGGTTCGTGCAGAAAGCTAAAGCTATCCGTCTGCTTCAGGCCGCGTGCCAATTGGCCGCCCGCGCGGTTCGCATCCTTCGCCATGTCGAGCCACAGCCCGTCTTCAAGGTAGGCCGAGAATTGTGCTGACAGATAGCGATGCTTTGAAAACAGATGCGCACCCCGCTTACGACGCAGCTCAAACTCCCACGCGTGGCGGGGGTCGAAGAAGATCACCGCCTCAACACCCATCAACCCGTTCTTGGTGCCGCCGAAGCTAAGCGCGTCGATACCGGCCCGCCAAGACATCTCAGCCGGGGAACAGCCCAGCGCCACGACCGCATTCGCAAACCGCGCGCCGTCCATGTGAACGGGCAGGTCGTAAGATTTCGCAATCGCCGTCAACGCCTTGATTTCGGCAAGAGAATAAAGCGTGCCACGCTCGGTTACCTGCGTAATCGAAACCGGGCCGCGCTGCGGGCCGTGCACGCCGCGGGTTTCTTCACCCTCGATTGCAGTCCGCAGCGCGTCGGGTGAAAATTTCGCATCCTCGCCGGGCAGAAGCGTCAATTTCGCTCCGCCCGTGTAGAACTCCGGCGCGTTGCATTCGTCTTCGTGGATATGCGCGTATTTGGAACAGAATACCGTCTGCCAAGGCTGCCCAAGCGTGGCAAGGATCAGCGAATTCGCCGCCGTCCCTGTCGCCGTCAGATAGACGGCCGCATCCGGCGCCTCGAACAATTCACGCACCTGATCGCGCACGCGGTCCATCAACTTGTCGGCCCCGTATGCCATTGCGTAGCCTTCGTTCGCGCGGGCGAGCGCGTCCATGACCTTGGGGTGGACCGGTCCCGAATTGTCAGACGCGAAATGCATCAGCAAGGCTCCTCAATCACGTGATCTTCCCATTCTTCTTCGGGAACTTCAAATTCCGGCACGGTCCAGCCCTGAACGGATTGCCCGGCGGCATGAACGCTGTCGGCAGAGCCTGAAATCAGCGGGTGCCAATCGTAAAGCGGCTTGCCTTCTTGCAGCAGGCGATAGGCGCAGGTTGCGGGCATGAAATAGGCAACGTCGGGCAGCGTTGTTGGCGTCAGCACGATACACTCGGGCACGAATTGCTTGCGGATGTCGTATTGGGCGCAGCGGCAGGTCGTGTCGTCCAGCAGGCGACAAGCGACGCGGGTGAAGGCGATCTCTCCGGTTTCTTCGTCTTCCAATTTGTTAAGGCAGCATTTGCCGCAGCCGTCGCACAGCGCTTCCCATTCTTTCTGGCTCAGCTTCTTCAGCGGAACCTTTTCCCAGAACTTGGGGCGCAGCCCGTTCCGGTCAATCGGATCGTCAGACATCGGCAAGGATCTTGCGGGCACGGTCACAATCTGCATCCATTTGCGTTATGAGGGCGTCGATAGTGTCAAACGTCGCCTCAGGCCGAAGGTATTCGACCAGAGCGACGGACAGGTGGGTGCTGTAAAGATCGCCTTGGAAATCAAACAGGTAGCTTTCGATGTTTGGAACGTTTTCGCCAAACATCGGGCGCACGCCAAGGCTTGCCGCGCCGTCATAGGTGCCCTGATGCGGGCCGGACATGACATCGACCTTCACGGCATAGACACCGAATTTCGGCGGGTGCAGATCGGCAATCGACATGTTTGCTGTCGGATAGCCAAGCTCCCGTCCGCGCTGATCGCCACGGATGACTTCGCCTTCGATCCGGTGCCAGTGACCCAGCATATGCGCCGCATCAGCAGGGCGCCCGTCGCTAAGCGCGTTGCGGATGTTGGTCGACGAAAACTGCCCCTTCGCGTCCGCGACGAGCGGGGCGATGGTGACGCCAAATCCGAACTCTTCCCCAAATGCGACAAGGTCCGCGGCGGTGCCTGTCCGCCCCTTGCCAAAGCAGAAATCCGCGCCGACAACGACGTGGCGCAGGCCAAGCTCCTTGTGGATCACGTCATGCGCAAACTCTCGTGCGGAATGGTCCGCGAGGGCCGCGCCGAAGTTCAGTTCATACAGCCGCTCAACCCCGATCTTTTCCAACCGGTTCGCGCGGGCCTCTGCGTTCATCAGGCGGAAGGGCGGGGCGTCGGGGGCAAAATACTGTCGCGGATGAGGTTCAAACGTCATGATCCCCAGCGGGCAGTTCAGCTTGCGGGCTTCTTCGCGGGCGATGTTGATGACAGCCTGATGGCCGCGATGGACACCGTCAAAATTACCAATCGCAACGCTCGCGCCGCGATCCGCATCTTCCATATAGTGGGTGTCCCGAATGATCCGCATGTCGTTGACCTAGCGGGGACGGGGGGAACGCGCAAGATGTCAGTCGAATTTCCGGCTTGGGGCCAGCACGACGGCCTCGCCCTTCAGAACCACCGTCTTGTCGACCGCGCAGTGGCAATCCATTTTTACACGGCGCTTGGCAAAGTCGATGTCGGTCACTTCAACTTCGGCATAGACCACATCACCGGGGCGAACCGGGGCCATGAATTTCAGCGTCTGGCCAAGATAGACCGTGCCGTGACCCGGCAGTTGTTCCCCGATCACTGCAGAGATCAGACCTGCCGTCAGCATCCCATGTGCGATGCGGCCAGCAAAGATCGTGTCCTGTGCATAGTCATCGTCCAGATGCACAGGATTGCGGTCGGTGGAGACTTCGGCAAACATCTCAATATCGCGATCTGTCACCTCTTTGCGAAGATGGCGACGCATGCCGATCTCAATATCTTCAATGCAGATCGTTCCGCGTGGCATATTATCAAGCATCCCGTCGCTCCGTCGCGATTATGTTGCGGTGCAGCATAGGGGAAAAATACGCCTGAAGCAAACCAGAAAGTAATAATCGTCCGATTGTCTACCGATTTAGGAAATTTTGTTGCGAGGCGGATTTTTGTCCTCGGATCAGCGCAGATATCCGATGGTGTAGGTCGGGGATAGCTGTGCATCTGCGAGAACCTGATCAAGGGCGTCGGGGTCCGGCTGCTTATCTGTCTTCGTTTCCTTAGCCGCCAAGCCACCAGAAATAAAAATGGAATCAAGGGCTTCGCCCGATGCGCCAAGGATATCGGTCGGCAACCCATCCCCAATACAAAGGATGCGACCATCAGGAACGTCGGCGCCAAGTGATAGCAGCCGACGCCGCGCGAGGTCATAGATCGGCGGGTGCGGTTTGCCGAAATAAAGGCTTTCGCCCCCCATTTCGGTATAAAGCCTCGCCAATGCGCCCGCGCACCATTCACGCCGCTCACCGCGATCAACGACGATATCGGGATTCGCGCAGAGCAGCTTTAGCCTTTTTTGCTTCGCATACAGGAACGCCGGCCGGTTGACGTCAGGATCGGCCATTGAATCAAACGGGCCGGTGCAGACGATGCCCTCAGCCTCATCCAGCGGGGCTTTTTGGATATCGACGGGGTCGTCCATGATCTTCAGCGGCTTGAAGAAGGTTTCGTCCTCGACCTCAGTGCCGATGAAATAGACCTTTTCGCCGACGACGCCCTGAAACATCGCCGCGCGCGCACTGTCGCCGGATGTGGCGATCGTGTCCCAGCTGTCGCGGGCAACACCGATCTGGTCAAGTTGCGCCGTCACCCCTTCGCGCGGTCGGGGCGAGTTGGTGAGCAGGACGACCTTGCCGCCCTTTGCGCGATAGTCCTGAAGCGCGCTGACCGCGTCGGCAAACGGCTCCACCCCGTTGTGGACGCATCCCCAAAGGTCAACGAATAGCGCATCATACCGGTCGGAAACCTCGGCGAGCGTGTTGATGATCTGGGTCATGCGATTCTCTCTCGGGGCGGAAAAGGGGCGCGGCCTGCGCCCCTTGCTGACGCTTAAAGCGCAAGGTTCGGAATGATCTGCTTCTTCCGACTGACAACACCCGGCAATACGACAGAGTCGCCCGATACGTCGGCAGAGAACGACTTTTCCGCCAGCGATTTCACTAGATCGTTCGGGACGAGCAGCGTGGCTTCTTCGTTCAGGATGTCCACGACGAAGAGCAACACCTGATCCACGCCGTCTTCCTGCGCGACGGCTGCCATGCTTTCGATCAGGCTGGCTTTGCGGTCAAGAACCGTGGCGGGGGAGGTTGTTTCAAGCACCGACACCCGGAATTTCGTGCCCGCAACTTCGTATTCCTTCGAGTCCATCCGCAGCAGTTCCGCATCCGAAAACGCCGATACGTCTGATTTCGCCTCAAACATCTCTGCCGCGTAGCTTGGGATATCGAGGCCGAGGGCCGAGGCGAGCGTTTCGGCAACGGCCTTGTCATGTGCCGTCGTGGTCGGGGAACGGAATTCAAGCGTGTCGGACAGGATGCAGCTTAGCATCAGCCCCTTGATTGGATCGGGCATCTGCACGGCGTCGTCGCCCATCAGGTCATACATAACCGTCGCAACGCAGGCGAGCGGGCGGATCGTGAAGGTGATTGGGGAGCGCGTCGTCAGGCCGCCGGCCAATAGGTGGTGGTCGATCACCTCAAGAACATCGGCATCGTTGATCGAGTCCGGCAACTCTGCGGGGTTGTTGGTGTCAACGATGATGACCTTGTCGTCGGCGGAGACATCCGAGATGATTTCTGGCTTATCAAAGCCCCACCGTTCGATAACAAAGGCGGCTTCGGTGTTCGGCTCACCCAGCAGTTTTGCCTCTGCCTTGGTGTTCTTGACCTCGTTCAGATACCACGCCCAGATCAGCGCGGAGCCGGTTGAATCGGTATCGGGGGCCTTGTGGCCGAAAACTTTGATTGTCATGCGTCTATCCATGGAAGGTGAATTTTGCGGGACTTATAGGAGGGTTCCGCAGGGATGTCACCCGGCCCCGGACACGATGCCGCAACCTTTGTCAGTCAAGCCGTTCCAGCGTATATCCCGCCTCGGCCAACAGGTTCAGCACGCCATCCTCGCCCGACAGATGCGCGGCACCAACCGCAACGACGTGGTTGCCTTCGCTGACCGCTGGCAGCAAAACGTCCATCCACGCGATATTACGGTCGATCAGCAGGGCTTGCTCCGCCTCCGCGAATAACTCTTCCCACTGCTCAGGTGTGCGGCCCGGCTGTGATTTGCCGTGCAGAATCGTGAACTCCCAGAGTTCTCGATGTTTCCCGGCGAAATACGCATCGACCATCGTGGCAAACCCTGCCGCCTCATCCGCGTCGGTGGCGAGGAAGGTTGACAGCATATCGATCTGCTCATCCATCGGCTCTTCGGCAAAGGCGCGCAGCAACGCCTCGCCATCCTCAAGTGCGCGGGTTTCGACACCGGCCCCCTCCGCTATTACCGAAAGCCTTTTGTCCAGCCCGTTCCGTTCCGTCATCAAATCCATTGCACAAGCCGGAACACCCATCATCATCGCCGCATACCAGGGCTGCATTTTGGCGGCGAAGAATCCGGGGATGCCTCGTTGTTCCATCCGCTGGGTCAGACGCGCCCAGTCGCCCTCGCTCAGCAAGTCGGGCAGGGTCGGGCCGGTCTGGATGAACATCATCGACGGATCGCTGAGCATCCGCGCCTCAAGCGCCTTCATGTCGGCCTCGGTCGCTTCCAGAAACACGGTATCGGCATCGACGACATAGGGTCGGACGGTATTCACCATCGGCACAAAGCGCGGGTCCGCAAGATGCATAGTGCCGACGACGTGCAACGTGCTTGCGCCTTTTGTAGCGCGCCAAAAGTTGCCTTCTGGGTAGGGGTGCTGCGCGACACGCTCGCGTAGCGCCGCGCGATCCTCGGCAGAGAGCGCGTCGATCAGATTGCTGCCGACGCATTCGGACAGGGCAGGGTGGGCAAAAACAATCGCCAAAAGACACAAAGCAACGGCTCTCATATTCAATACTTCCATCCTATTTGCACAAAGGGTATCGCCCCACCCGGAGGATACAACGGAATTTTGTCACGGAGTTGTTGACAGCGCGGCGCGGCTTGCCTAAATCCATTTCGTTATCACTCGCACCATGTGAGTGATAATACTTCTGTAACCTCGAACTAGGGAGAGTTCCGAGATGGCATTTACTCCGCTGCATGACCGTGTGCTCGTCCGTCGCGTTGAAAGCGACGAAAAAACCAAGGGCGGTCTGATCATCCCCGACAGCGCAAAAGAAAAACCGGCCGAAGGCGAAATCGTCGCTGTTGGCGCGGGCGCTCGAGACGATGATGGCGATCGCATCGAACTGGACGTCAAGGCAGGCGACAAAATCCTGTTTGGCAAATGGTCCGGCACCGAAATCACCCTCGATGGTGAAGAACTGCTGATCATGAAGGAAAGCGACATCATGGGCATTATCGCCTGATCTGATCGTCACCTTCTGAACGAAACACGAAATTCAAGGAGCATTCAAAATGGCGAAAGACGTCAAATTTGATACCGATGCCCGTAATCGTATGCTGAAGGGCGTAAACGTCCTTGCAGATGCGGTCAAAGTGACCCTCGGCCCGAAAGGCCGCAACGTTGTTCTCGACAAATCCTTCGGCTCGCCCCGGATCACCAAAGATGGTGTGACGGTTGCCAAGGAAATCGAACTGGAAGACAAGTTCGAAAACATGGGCGCCCAGATGGTGAAAGAGGTTGCCTCTCGCACCAATGACGAGGCAGGCGACGGCACCACGACCGCGACTGTTCTGGCCCAAGCCATCGTCAAAGAAGGCATGAAATCGGTTGCCGCTGGCATGAACCCGATGGACCTGAAGCGCGGCATCGACCTTGCAACCACCAAAGTTGTTGACGCGATCAAAGCCGCCGCTCGCGAAGTCAAAGACTCCGACGAAGTCGCACAGGTCGGCACGATCTCTGCCAATGGCGAAGCTGAAATCGGCCGTCAAATTGCAGACGCGATGCAGAAAGTCGGCAACGAAGGTGTCATCACCGTTGAAGAAAACAAAGGTCTGGAAACAGAAACCGATGTTGTCGAAGGGATGCAGTTCGACCGTGGCTACCTAAGCCCCTACTTCGTGACCAACGCAGACAAGATGATTGCAGATCTCGAAGACTGCATGATCCTGCTGCACGAAAAGAAACTGTCTTCGCTTCAGCCGATGGTTCCGCTGCTTGAATCCGTGATCCAGTCGCAAAAGCCGCTGCTGATCATCGCAGAAGACGTCGAAGGCGAGGCTCTGGCCACGCTCGTCGTCAACAAACTGCGCGGCGGTCTGAAAATTGCTGCTGTCAAAGCACCGGGCTTCGGCGACCGCCGCAAAGCCATGTTGCAAGACATCGCAATTCTGACCGGTGGTCAGGTGATTTCCGAAGACCTCGGCATGAAGCTTGAAAACGTCACGATGGACATGCTTGGTTCCGCCAAGAAAGTCGCCATCACCAAAGATGAGACGACCATCGTTGACGGCGCAGGTGAAAAAGCCGAGATCGAAGCACGGGTCAGCCAGATCCGTCAGCAGATCGAAGAAACGACCTCTGACTACGACCGTGAGAAACTGCAAGAACGCGTTGCGAAACTCGCAGGCGGCGTTGCTGTGATCCGTGTTGGCGGCATGACTGAAACCGAAGTGAAAGAGCGTAAGGACCGCGTCGATGACGCACTGAACGCGACCCGCGCTGCGGTTCAGGAAGGCGTCATCGTTGGTGGTGGTGTCGCTCTGGTCCAAGCGGCGAAGTCGCTTGAAAAGGTCAAAGGCGAAAACTCCGATCAGCAAGCCGGTATCGCTATCGTGCGCCGCGCGCTTGAAGCACCGCTGCGTCAGATCGCTGAAAACGCTGGTGTTGACGGCGCCGTTGTTGCTGGCAAGGTCCGCGAAAGCTCTGACCTGACCTTTGGTTTCAACGCCCAGACCGAAGAATATGGCGACATGTTCAAATTCGGCGTGATCGACCCGGCCAAAGTGACCCGGACCGCTCTGGAAGATGCGGCTTCGATCGCTGGCCTTCTGATCACCACCGAAGCCATGGTCGCTGATAAACCGGAGCCGAAAGGCGCACCGGCAGGCGGCGGTATGCCCGACATGGGCGGCATGGGCGGCATGATGTAAGGTTGCCTCTGTTTGCAGAGACAACCGTCAGGCGGCAGGCAGTTGGCCCGTAAGGGCCAAGTGCTGAGCGCCTAAGACGCTCAGAGACTATCGGAAAAGGGCCGCTCCCAAGGGGCCCTTTTTTCATCCCCTACGCTAACCGTCCGGGTAGCTGATCCCGACAATCTCCAATTCGATCGTTCCGGTCGGCTTCGGCCATTCCACCACATCGCCAACGCCCTGTTCCATCAAGGCTTGGGCGAGCGGTGAGAACGGTGCAATTGCGCCCGTGCGCGGGGCGGCATCGTCTTCACTCACGATCCGGTAGGTGGCTTCGCGGCCATCCTCATCAACGGTGATGACTTCGGCACCAAAGCTCACCCGGTTCTTCGGCTGTTGGGATAGATCAACCACGATGGCGCTGCGCAACCTTGCCTCGGTATAGCGAAGGTCTCGCTCCGCAACGGCGATGGGCAGCAGATCGTCAAGCGTATCCTTCCGCGCCCGCAGATCCGCAAGCTCTGCGGCCAGTTGATCGCGCTGCGCCTCAAGCCGCGCGTAACCAGCAGTCGTGACATGGTTCGGATGATCGCTGACTGGCCGATCGGGAATCTTTGGAACGCCGCCATCATCTTCTTTTGTGAACGCTTTGCTCAAGTTATCCCCCTATCGCACGATGACTTCCAGCGGATCGTAAACGATATGACCGGGATCATTCCACACGACTGCCGCAAGGCTATCGGGCTTCACGCGCAAGTCCTCAATTTCCTGCTGCGTGACGAACCGCCGCCGGGATACGATGCCTTCTGGATCGCGCCAGGTTTCATCCAACGTGCCACCGATAACCTCGCATCGAAAATAAACGTCCACCTGATGAAACGTTCCGCCCGGATCATGGAACTCATTAACCAAGGCCGGCGCGCCCACGCGGATCGATAACCCACACTCCTCATGTACCTCGCGGATCAGGTTTTCGGGCAGGGATTGCCCCGGTTCCACCCCACCACCCGGCGCACACCACAGATCGCTTTCAACACCCGGATAAGCGTTGACCAGCAACAGGCGCGCGTCCGAGAGAATTAAGGCGCGAACCGCAAGGCGAGGGTGACGTTTCATGGCAATCAGACTGCCCCGCGACGTAGCGTCCTGCAAGCAGGCACTCGAAACGCGACCGTCGGGGCGCTATATTTCATCTATGCGCATTTTACTCGCCACGGCCCTGATCCTTGCCCCGCTGCCCGCCGTAGCGGCGGATTGCGTTGTGCTGCTTCACGGTCTGGCGCGCAGCGCGACCTCAATGGTGATGATTTCCGAAGCGCTTGAGGCGTCTGGTTACCGCACGGTAAATCGTGGCTACCCCTCCACCAAAGCGCCAATCGCGGAGCTTATCGATGCGGCCCTTCCCGGCGCGGTTGCCGAATGCGGCGATGACCGAACCCATTTCGTCACCCATTCAATGGGCGGCATTCTGGTCCGGGGTTGGCTGGGCGAAAATCGCCCGAAAAATATGGGCCGCGTGGTGATGTTGGCCCCACCGAACCATGGCTCCGAACTCGTCGATGCGTTTGGCGATCTCGGTCCATTCCAATGGCTGAACGGCCCCGCGGGGATGGAGCTTGGCACTGGCCCTCGCAGCACGCCGAACCAACAGAAACTCCCGAAATTTGAACTTGGCGTGATCGCCGGAAATCGCTCACTGAACCCAATCTATTCTGCCGTCATCAGCGGAGCGGACGACGGCAAGGTCGCGGTGTCCTCGACCCGCGTCCCCGGTATGAACGACCATATCGTCCTGCCCGTCACGCACACTTTCATGATGAACAGCCCGTTCGTCATCGGCCAAACGCTAGAGTTTCTTGAAAACGGGCGTTTCCGCCCTGACATGAGCTATTCCGAAGCCGTCTCGGCGATGGTCGGGGAATAGCTGCTTCATCTTGCCGAAAATACTCCCGCCGGAGGCAAGAAATCTATTGCACTCCAGTCGGACGCAAACCAACTCAACTGATTATCGAATGATCTGGTTCACATGCCCCATCTTGCGGCCCGGTTTCACGTCCGCCTTGCCGTATAGATGGATCGCATTGGTCGGATCGGTCGCGATTTCGGGAATGCGCGCGACATCGTCGCCAATCAGGTTCAGCATCTCGACGTCCGAATGCCGCGCCCCGTCGCCAAGCGGCCAGCCCGCGATGGCGCGGATGTGTTGTTCAAACTGATCCACAACACAGCCGTTCTGGGTCCAGTGGCCGGAGTTATGCACCCGTGGCGCGATTTCGTTCACGACAAATCCGTCTGATGTTACGAACAGCTCCACCCCCATCACGCCGACATACTCAAGCGCGTTCAGGATGTCCCCGGTGCGCAAGACCGCATCAAGGATCAGCGTCGCAGGCACCTGCGCCGGAACCGTCGTCGTGTGTAAAATTCCGTCGCGATGGACGTTCTGGCCGGGGTCGAAGCATGTCACCTGACCTGAAACGCTCCGCGCGCCGATCACCGAAATCTCGCAGGTGAAATCGACGAAACCTTCAAGAACCGCAGGCGCTCCGGCCATGTCGACCAGCGCCTTGTCGGCATCCCCCGGCGTCATGATCCGCGCCTGTCCCTTGCCGTCATAACCAAACCGACGGGTTTTCAGGATCGCGGGGGTGCCGATACGTCCAAGCGCCTCGCGCAGATCATCTGGCGTATCGACGGCTGCAAACGGTGCGGTCGTCAGCCCCAACTCGCTCAGAAATGTCTTTTCGGCCAGCCGATCTTGCGATACCGCAAGCGCCTTGCGGTTCGGACGGATCGGGCGATGCGCCTCAAGCAGATCAAGCGCGGCGGTTGGCACATTCTCAAACTCAAAGGTGATGACATCGACGGCGGCGGCGAAAGCAGCGAGCGCATCCTCGTCATCATACCCCGCCGTTGTCACGCGATCCGCAACGTGGCCCGCAGGGGGTTCTGCACCCGGTTCAAAGATGTGGGTCCTGAAGCCCAGCCTCGACGCCGCTACAGACAGCATCCGGCCAAGCTGCCCGCCGCCGAGGATTCCGATCACCGCTCCGGGTGCCAGCGCCTCAGTCATCCGACGGGGTCTCCGGGATCGAATCCGACAGCGCCGCGCGCCATGCGTTCAGCCGTTCGGCCAGTGATTCGTCCTGAAGTGCGAGGATACCTGCCGCCATCAACCCCGCATTGGCGGCCCCGGCTGCGCCGATTGCCATTGTTGCGACGGGGTAGCCTTTCGGCATCTGAACGATGGAATATAGGCTATCGACCCCCGACAGCGCTTTGGTCTGCACCGGAACGCCGATCACCGGCACGCGGGTCTTTGACGCCATCATACCCGGCAGATGCGCTGCCCCACCGGCCCCGGCGATGATCACCTTCAGCCCGCGGTCCACCGCCTTGGTTCCGTAATCCCACAACCGATCCGGGGTGCGATGCGCCGATACGATCCGCGCCTCATAGGCGACGCCCAGTTCTTCCAGAACGTCCGCCGCGCCTTTCATCGTAGACCAGTCCGATTGACTGCCCATGATGATGCCCACGTTGATTTCAGCCATGCGGCCCCCCGTCGTCAAAGGAAGCGGCACTATACTGATCCCGTCCGCTTAGGCAATGATATCGGGCAGCAGCTCGTCTTCGATCCGCTGGATACGGTCCTTCAGCGCCAATTTCTGCTTTTTCAACCGTTTGAGGGTCAGGGCATCCGCTGTCCCACGGTCCTGCAACGCGTGAATCGCATCGTCAAGATCACGGTGTTCGCGTTTCAGCACATCCAGCCGCACACGCAGCACGTCTTCGTGGCTCATCTCTGTCGGAGTGGTCATCTGCCGGGTGCCCAATTCTTTATTCTTGGGCTCAAAATAGCGCCTTTGTGACGCTGCGGGAAGGGTTCTCTGCCCCTCAATCCCTTGTAGAGCGGTATATTCGGACCCATATTTGACACAAAGGGTCGCCAATATGGGGCCCACCCACACAGGTCGCTGAAAACAGGACGTGTCGATGACAAAACTGACTTTGGGTTCTCACCCATTTCTGCTGGGGTTTGACCAGCTTGAACGCCTCGTGGAACGGACCGCGAAATCCGGAAATGATGGCTATCCGCCGTTCAATATCGAACAATCGGGTGAAAATAACTTTCGCATAACGCTGGCTGTGGCAGGATTCGCTGAGGACGATATCGCGATCACTGTCGAGGATCGGCAACTGGTCGTGCGAGGGCAGCAAAGCGATGATGATGAGGGGCGCGTGTTCCTTCATCGCGGAATCGCGGCCCGGCAGTTCCAGCGGGCCTTTATTCTCGCGGATGGGGTCGAAGTTGGCTCTGCCAGTATGGAAAACGGTCTTTTGCATGTTGATCTGCGTCGGGCCGAACCACAAAAGATCGTTCAGACGATCAAGATCAACAAAGCGTAAGGAGGCGAGCATGGATACGAAATTCAATTTTGGCCCGCATCTCGGCGAAAGGCTTGTTTATGTGCGGTCCGTCGACGTCGCCGATCTGCCCGAAGACATTCGGGCCGAAGCCCAGGGCGCAGAGGAGCTTTATGCCGTTTGCACTGAGGATGGCGAGCAGCTGGCGCTGGTCAGCAGCCGAAACCTCGCGTTCATTCTGGCCCGCCAGAACGACTTTGCGCCGGTTTCCGTGCATTGAGCGGGTATAGCTTCGACTGGGTCGATGCGTTCACCGACGCACCCTTTTCCGGCAACGGCTGTGTTGTTGTTCATGATGCAAAGGCGCTGACACTCGATCAGCGCCTTTCGCTTGTTAAGGAAACGTCGCTTGCCGAATGTTCTTACGTCGTGCCGTCGGATGCCGCGGATTTTGGTGCGCGCTATTACCTTGCCGACAAGGAAATCCCGATGGCCGGGCATCCGACCGTCGCGACTGTCGCATCGCTGATCCATCGCGGTTTGGTGGATATGTCGGGCGGCGCGGCGTCCTTCACGCTTGAGGTCGGTGCGGGCGTCATGTCGGTTGAGGTCGCGCTGAACGACGCGGACAGGCCGATCATCACGATGACCCAAGCCGCGCCGACCTTCGGTAAAACGCACGACGCAGGCCGGATTGCTGCGATCTACGGCCTATTGGCAGACGACATCGCCCACCCGCCGCAGGTCGTATCGACTGGCACGCCGTTTTGCATCACCGTGCTGACCGACAAAGACGCGCTGCGCCGCGCCACGATGGATGTCGACGCGCTCGAAGCGTTCCGGATCGAAGATGGTTCAACCCGCGCGGAGTTGATGGAGCCGTTCCTTGTCACCCTCGGCGGCGAAACGGCCGCAGGGGACACGTTCTCTCGGCTGCTTCTCGCCCCGCCAAGCCTGCCGGAAGATCCGTTTACCGGCTCTGCCACAGGCTGTATGGCGGCGTATCTTTGGCATCACGGGTTAATTCAGTCACCCCGGTTCACCGCAGAGCAGGGGCACTGGATGGGTCGCCCTGGCCAAGCAAGCGTCGAAGTGCTTGGCAAACCCGACGCGATCACTGGCGTAAAGGTCGGCGGGCAGGGATTTGTGTTGATGTCAGATGAACTCCACCTCTGACGCAGGACGCGCTACATCGGCAATCCATAGTGCAGGCGCAGTGCGTCAATCGATCCTTGGTCGAGCGCCTTGATATCCTTCGGCTTCGGTGATTTTTCGACTGCGGCCTTGGATGTCGACAGCACCAGATGCGTGTCACCCTTCGCCATATGTCGTAGCGTCTGATAGGGCAAAACGTGTTCCTGTGTGCTGAGAATACCGCCGGTTTCGACGACGAAATGCGTCAGTTCCATCTTGGCCGGGTCAAGCAGGATATCCCCAAGCCGCCCGAGCTCGCCGTCCGAGCCGAACACCTCTGTCCCCAGCCAAATCGAAAACCGGTCGAGCCTGTCGGCCCCTGGCGGCAGGTCCGCGCTTTCATCCGCGTCGTCATTCGCCTGCGCCTCGTTCATCTGCGCGGCCATCATTAACGGCGCATAGGTCGATCCGAACGGCCCGACGACCAGCGGCGGTAGATGTGCCATGTCAAACGGGAACGAATCGCCATCCGGCTCCCACTTTGGGGCGTTCTCGACCTCATCACTCGCCAGATTGATGACGAATTCACGCTTCGCCGTATCCGGTTCCCCAAGGCGGTTGGCTGAGATCAAGACCTGCGTCTGATCAAACCACCCGCCTATATCGAGGGCTGCGTATTTCACATTTCCGCGGCCAGCATCGAACAGAAAATCCGTCACGGGAAAGCGGCTATCCCCGTTATTGGCGGAAAACGTCATGGTTTCGGCGGCTGATAACAACATTGCGGACTCCTTTTAGAATTAACACGAAGCCTTTGGAAAAGTTCCATTATCCCGGCGTCTGCTCCAGCAATTCTGCCACCCAATTCGGCACGATTTCCGTTGCCGGGCCGTAGCGTGCCTGCTGGAAATGCCGTGCGGTGTCTGATGGCTCCAGATTAAGTTCAATCGTTGCGGCGCCCGCCGCCGCGGCCTGCTGCGCGAAGGCTGCCGCCGGATAAACCTGCCCCGATGTGCCGATCGACGCGAATATATCAGCCTCGTCCAACGCGGCCCAGATTGCATCCATGTGATACGGCATCTCACCGAACCAGACGATGTCGGGCCGGGTCGTCTTGGCACCACAATGGGGGCAGGGCGCGTCGTGCTGCATCACCTTCGGCGCGTCCCAGCGCCCATCGCAACTTGCACATTTCGCACGCATCAGCTGCCCGTGCATGTGAATCGCATCGTCAAACCCGCCGCGTTCGTGCAGATCATCGACATTCTGGGTAATCAGCGTGACGTTGCCCGACCATTCGGCCTGAAGCCGTGAGAGCGCGACATGCGCGGCGTTCGGCGCCGCCCCAAGGCAGTTCGCCCGCCGTGCGTTGTAGAAATCGTGGACAAGCGCCGGGTTCCGGGCCAAGCCGTCGGGTGTCGCAACCTCCTCAAGATCATACTGATCCCAAAGCCCGCCAACGTCCCGAAATGTGCCCAGCCCGCTCTCCGCTGAAATGCCTGCCCCGGTCAGGATAACGATGTGCTTTTCCATGCTGCCCCCATTGGGTATGAACCCATGATGCCGGAAAGGATTACCCCGTGACCACCCGTATTCTGTTCGTCTGTCTTGGAAATATCTGCCGCTCCCCCACGGCGGAGGCTGTGATGCGTGTGAAGGCCAAGACGGCAGGTCTAGCCGTCACACTCGACAGCGCCGGCACAAGTGGTTGGCACATTGGCGAGCCACCTTACGGACCGATGCAGGCAGCCGCCATGGTGCGGGGTTATGACTTGTCGACCCTAAGGGCGAGGGCGTTCACGTCTGATGACTTCGACCGCTTTGATCTTATCATCGGGATGGATGACAAGAACATCGCGGACATGGCTGCCCTGCGCCCCGTGGGGAACAAGACACCGTTGAAATCATTTATGGATTTTGCGCCGGACACCGGCACCGATGCGGTGCCGGACCCGTATTATACCCGCGATTTTGACACCACCCTGACCTTGGTCGAGTCTGCGTCAAACGGGCTTGTCGCTTACCTTGCGCAGTAGGCTTCGGCTGTGGCGTAGAAATTCTTGTAGCGCAACCAGAACCGCTCATCACTCGCGCGGTCGGACTGCCGGACAACCTGTGCCTGATGCGGGTCGCGGAAGAACCCCGCCGCTGTGCGTTGCTCCGAATTGGTGAGCGTGGTGTTCGCCACGTCCTGAATACACCCGCACAGCGCCCGCGCCGGGCGTCTGTCCGACTGGTTGCAGGCGCGTTCAATCGCACCAGCCTCTGCGGCGGGCGAAAACACGGGGGTCATACCGGTGGCCAAAACCGCCACAATCATAAGTTTTTTCATTAGTCTGCCTCGTTCCAATTGCCGGGGCGGGTTTGTCCCACCTCCGTACCTTCAAAATCCTCTGCGGCGCACTATGCCCCAGAACGGCAGATTTTTCAATTCCGATTACGGGGGCGTCAGGCCGCCGCCCGATCCATCTTTTGTGCAACAGTTGCAACGGCTACGGCGTCGGGGCTCACGTTGTTTTTGTGAGCTTTGGTCAGGATCGTGTCCATCGTCGCCTCAAGCGCTGACAGCTTCTGTGCGACATAGGCCGGACGATCCGCGATTTTCAGGATTTCGGTTGCCACGTTGATGATCCCGCCACCATTGGCCACAAAGTCGGGCGCGTAGAGGATCCCGCGGTCGTTCAGCGCTGCACCATCCTCGGGCGTCGCAAGCTGGTTGTTCGCGCCGCCTGCAACGATGGAAACACGCAAGGCCGGGATGGTATCGGCGTTCAGGATGCCGCCTATGGCGCACGGGGCGAAAACATCGGCCTTTACCGCGTAGATTTCATCAAGCGCCACGGGCGTCGCGCCAATTTCTGTCACGGCGCGGTTAATGCGATCCTGATCCACATCCGTCACCGTCAGATCGGCCCCCGCATCCTTTAGCAGCAGCGCGAGGTTCCAACCAACATTGCCAAGCCCTTGGATTGCGACGTGCCGCCCGTTCAGATCATCGCCGCCAAAGCGGTGCCGGCAAGTCACGCGGATCGCGTTAAAAATCCCCCGCGCGGTAATGGGTGAGGGATCACCGCTCGCAAACGCCCCGTCTGCAAGGCCCGCGACATAGCTGGTTTCTTCGGCCAGCGTCGCCATGTCCGCCGGGCTCATCCCCATGTCTTCGGCGGTGTAATACCGCCCCTCAAGGTTCTCAATCGCGCGGCCGAAAGCGCGCAATAGCGCCGGAGTCTTATCCTTCGCCGGATCGCCAACGATTACCGCCTTGCCCCCGCCGAGCGGCAGATCGGCTGCGGCGTTCTTGTATGTCATGCCTTTGGAAAGCCGCTTTACATCGGTCAGCGCTGCGTCCTCATTTGCATAAAGTCGCATCCGCAACCCGCCCGCCGCCGGGCCAAGCTGCGTTGAATGCAGTGCAATGAACCCAAGCAATCCGGTATCCGCATCGCTGACGCGATAGATTTCTTCGTGGCTGTCGGATGGAACGGCGGTGATTTTCATATGATGGAGTCTCCCTTTCTGTATAGAATATCACGTGTGAGTAACAATTTTTGCCAAATTTACCGTGTAATGGTGGCCTATATTAGAGGTTTTTGCTAATTAATGCGCAGATATTAGGAAAAACCAATGGATCAAACAGATCAGAAGATCGTCGCGGCGTTGCAGAAAAATGGGCGGTTAAAGCTCGCCGAACTTTCCGAACGGGTTGGCCTGTCGCCGACCCCCTGCGCCCGCCGCGTCGCCGCGTTGGAGAGGGACGGCGTCATCACCGGCTACGCCGCGCGAGTCGATCAGGCGAGGCTGGGCCTGCCGGTGACGATCTTCATTTCTGTCGAACTCGATCGCCAATCCTCAGACGCGATAGAAGTGTTCGAAGCCGCCGTGCGCCGCTTTGAAGAAGTCATGGAATGCCACCTCATGACCGGATCGCGTGACATCCTTCTGCGCGTCGTGGCCGAAGACCTGACTGCATTCGACCATTTCCTTGAAAACCGCCTGATGCGGGTGCCGGGCATCCGGTCGATGCAGTCAAGCTTCACCCTTCGCACGATGATTGAGCGTCGGGTTTTGCCGGTCGGGTAGCCGGCCATGCTCAACCCCGCTTGACCAGCCCCGATTTCCCCCGCATATCCCCTTCCATGACAGAGCTTTCAAGAATCCGCAATTTCTCCATCGTGGCGCATATAGACCACGGGAAATCCACGCTGGCCGACCGCCTGATCCAGGAAACTGGCACGGTGGAGCTGCGGGATATGAAGGAACAATTGCTCGACGCGATGGATATCGAACGCGAGCGTGGCATCACGATCAAGGCGAACACCGTCCGTATCGAATACAACGCCGATGATGGGCAGCACTACGTGCTGAACCTGATCGACACCCCCGGCCACGTCGATTTCGCTTATGAAGTGTCCCGCTCCATGCGCGCGGTTGAAGGTTCGCTGCTGGTCGTCGACTCCACCCAAGGGGTTGAGGCGCAGACCCTCGCCAACGTCTATCAGGCCATCGACGCGGACCACGAAATCGTGCCGGTCTTTAACAAGATCGACCTGCCAGCCTCCGACATCGACCGCGTGGCGGAGCAGGTGGAGGATGTGATCGGCATCGACGCCTCGGGCGCGATCCCGGTGTCCGCGAAAACGGGGCAGGGCATTCATGAAGTGCTTGAGGCCATCGTCGAACACCTTCCCGCGCCGACGGGCGAGCGCGATGCACCGCTAAAGGCGATGCTGGTCGATAGCTGGTATGACGCCTACCTTGGCGTCATCGTCCTCGTTCGCATCATGGATGGCGTTCTGAAAAAGGGCGACCGGATCACGATGATGCAGAACGGCTCTGTCCATCATGTTGACCGGATCGGTGTGTTTCGTCCGGCGATGCAGGTCGTGGATGAACTGGGGCCGGGGGAAATCGGCTTCCTCACCGCGTCGATCAAGCAGGTGCGCGACACCCGCGTGGGCGACACCATCACCCATGAAAAGAAAGGGGCGAACAAGGCTCTTCCGGGCTTCAAGCCGTCGCAGCCTGTCGTGTTCTGCGGCCTGTTCCCCGTCGATTCCGCCGAATTCGAAGACCTGCGCGACGCGATCGAAAAGCTCGCGCTGAACGATGCGTCGTTCTCTTACGAAATGGAAACTTCTGCTGCGCTTGGCTTTGGGTTCCGCTGCGGCTTCCTTGGTCTGCTTCACCTCGAAGTCATCCGCGACCGGATTGAGCGTGAATATGATATCGAACTGATCACTACGGCGCCGTCGGTGATCTACAAAATCCACATGCGCGACGGGTCCGTGACAGAGCTTCACAACCCCGCCGACATGCCGGACCTCACCCATGTCGATCACTTGGAGGAGCCGCGGATCAAGGCGACCATCCTCGTGCCCGACGACTACCTCGGCGATGTGCTGAAACTCTGCCAGGATCGACGCGGCATCCAGCTTGATCTGACATATGCCGGGTCGCGCGCGATGGTTGTCTATGACCTTCCGCTTAATGAAGTTGTCTTTGATTTCTACGACAGGCTGAAAAGCGTTACCAAAGGGTATGCGAGTTTCGACTACCAGCTTGAGGGCTACCGCGAAGACAACCTTGTCAAAATGCAGATCCTCGTGAACGAAGAACCGGTCGACGCGCTATCCACGATGGTCCACCGCGACCGCGCCGAAGCCCGCGGCCGCGCCATGTGCGAAAAGCTGAAAGACCTGATCCCCCGCCACATGTTCAAGATCCCGATCCAGGCGGCCATCGGCGGCAAGGTCATCGCCCGCGAAACCCTCGCCGCGCTGCGCAAGGACGTGACCGCGAAATGCTACGGCGGAGACGTCAGCCGCAAGAAAAAGCTGCTCGACAAGCAGAAAGCCGGGAAGAAGAAGATGCGCCAGTTCGGGAAAGTGGAAATCCCCCAGCAGGCGTTTATCTCGGCGTTGAAGATGGATGATTAGATTCACCCAAACACTTGCTCGAATCGGAGCGGCCTACTCTGTCTTCGGATCGTTGATCTGGCTATTGTGGCCAAATGATTTAATGTTCGTTGATAACCCCGGAGCATGGTTAACACTGCTAACTGCATTGATTGTTTGGCATTTTACCGAATTCAAACAAAGCGAGGAGTTAGGTACACAGAATACGTCTCAAAACGACATTCGTGTAGCTCGCGAACTTGTGGAACTCCATGCAGGGGATTTTAGATATCTGCTGAATGATACCGATCTTTGGTCATTCGTCCCAAGCGAGATCTATCATCGCTTGGGACGTATATGTGATCGCTGGGAGCGCGGGACTTTTTTCTTTCACAACAGAACACTCAACAGAGACCTTTCTGAGCTAATTGATCGGCTCAATACGCTAGATATGAAGATTGCCCAGGATACTGTTCCAAAGCTAATAGGGGGCGAATTTCGAACTGGCTACAAGCCTTTCAACTTGGTGTCCGACGACGAATATCGACGGTTAAGAAATGAAAGTAAAACGGCGAATGAGATAGCTTCCCAAGCTTGGAAGCTACTTGACCAGATTGTCGCAAAGATACGAATGGGAATTCCCGAGGTTTTAGACGAGCCTATCGACTAATAGCGTATTGGTTGCGCGTATAGAATTCGTTGCAGTCCACCCCCTAAAACAGCCCATCACCCCCGCGTTCATCTTCTGCAATCTCATCCGCAATCACCGCTCCACCCGCTCCGACAATCAACGGCGCGCAACCTGCAAGCATGGCGGTTGTTGTCGCCATCGCCAGAATAAGTCCAAATATCCGCATAATGTTTCCTCCTCGGGTTAGAATAGCGACTGCGACGTGGGGCGCCAGCCCTGTTGCGCCAGCCGATTGCCTCACGACAGGCCCGCCCGATTTCTCCGGACGGGTCTTGCAATCATGCGGGGGCGCCTTTTCCGCTGGCTACATCTCGGCCTGGGTTTCCCGTGCGGCTTCGGATACGGCCTGACCGCCGGCGGACAGGTCCTGGCCGGCGCCTTCGACGGTTTCACAGGCGGCAAGGCCGAGTGCGAACAGAACGGGAAGAAGGCGGGGTATGGTGCGGGGCATGAAAGGTTCCTTTCGTCTTGAGTTCATTTCCCAACCAACGCCCGACGCGGGATCCGGTTCCAACGGTCTGACCTAGGTCAAAGACGCGGGCGGGCCGCCGCAATACGGTCGGGGCGAAACGCGCTAAATTCTCTTTTCGGAGGCTCCGATGATCCGCCTTGCCCTCACACTATTCTCCATGATCGCAACGTCCCTTGCCGGGATCGGCGTGATCGTCGTGCTGACCCTTGGGCATGACACGCTGGTGCCGATCCTGATCGGGGCGGCGGTCGGTTTTGTCGTGGCAATTCCGGTGACGTGGATCGTGGCGAAGAAGATCGCGGCCCTGCGCTAAGGTCGCGCTCCCCACATTGGTTAGGCGTCGAGGAACGCGCGCATCGCGGCCTCGAACTCTCGCGGCTTATCGGCGTGGAGCCAGTGCCCCGCGCCCGGAATCCGCGCGAATTTCGCTTTTGGGAAGTGTCGTTTGATGGTGCTGCGATGTTCGGGCAGGACATAGTCGCTGTCTTTGCCGGAGAGAAAAAACGTCGGGCCAGCGAACGTGCCTGTCACCTCGGGGAACCCAACGATCTTCGGCATTTCCGCTTCAAGGGTGTCGAGGTTCAGTCGCCACTTCACCGGATCGGATTTCAGGTCGAGCGACTGCAACAGGAACGCCCTGATCCCCGCATCCTCTACATGCTCCGCGAACCGTTTGTCCGCCTCGCCGCGCGACGAAAGCCCCTTTAGATCAAGCGCCTTCATCGCGTCGATGAACTGCACCTGACTGTGCGAATAGGCGACCGGCGCGATGTCCGCGACGATCAGCCGACGGACGAGGTCGGGCCGCGATAGCGCCAGCACCATCGCCGCTTTGCCGCCCATCGAATGGCCGACGACATCCACGCTTTTCCCATGCGCTTCAATGACTTCCGCAAGGTCGCCTGCCATATCCGGATAGCTGTGCGTATCAAACCAAGGGCTGTTCCCGTGGTTGCGCATATCGACCGGCAAAACCTCCCCCCGGTCGGCCATCCGGCGGGCGATCACCCCCCAGTTTCGGGCAGAGCCATAAAGCCCGTGCACGATCAACAAAGGCGGCTGGTCAGTCGGCGATCCGCTGGTCATCACGTTCAACATACGGCTTCATACACACTCCCCCCCGCAGCTTCCAGAGGAGTTGAGAATGTGCCGCGATTCCGGTATGTTGGGGGTAGAAGGGAACGGTGTATGGATATTGGGGTCATCCACGCCAAGGCCGATGAGGTCTATGCTGCTATGGGCGAACGCTTGTCCGTGGGCGGTCAGGATTTGTCGGCCCGGACGCGTAAGGCAGGGCGGCTACTGCCCCGGCGTATCCGACGGGATGCCCTATATATGGCGAACGCCGCGGATCTTGCCGAGAACCCAAAGCTTGTCCGAATGATTGATCCAGCCAGATACGAAGCGGCCTATCGCGCCTGTATGACTCACCTGAAAACCGTCGACCCGACCGAACGCCGCAAGGATATGTTTCTAAGCGTCGCGGGGGGAATCAGCTTTGCGGTTTTTGCCGTTGGTGGGCTGACGCTGAGCGTTCTTGTGTGGCGCGGTCTTCTCTGACCGCGCCGTGTCGCTTTGGTGGCCCTATTACTGATCAGGGTATAGCGGGAACTGATCGCAAAGGGTTTTGACCTTTGCTTTTACCGCGTCTTCGACGGCGCCGTTACCCTCTTCGCCATTGGCGGCAAGGCCATCAACCACCTCAACGATCATGTCGGCAATCGAGCGGAACTCGGCCTCACCAAACCCACGGGTGGTCCCGGCGGGCGTGCCAAGCCGGATGCCTGATGTCACCATCGGTTTTTCCGGGTCAAACGGGATGCCGTTCTTGTTGCAGGTGATATTCGCCCGCCCAAGTGCCTTTTCGGTCGCGTTGCCTTTCACACCTTTCGGTCGCAGGTCGACAAGCATGACGTGGGTGTCCGTGCCGCCCGTCACGATGTCGAGGCCGCCTTTCATAAGCTGATCGGCAAGCGCCACCGCGTTGGCTTTGACCTGCTGTTGGTAGGTCTTGAACTCTGGCAGCAACGCCTCACCAAACGCGACGGCTTTTGCGGCGATGACGTGCATCAAGGGGCCGCCCTGAATGCCGGGGAAGATAGCGGAGTTCACTTTCTTCGCGATGGTTTCGTCATTGGTCAGGATCATACCGCCGCGCGGGCCGCGCAGGGTTTTGTGGGTGGTCGTCGTTGCCACATGCGCGTGCGGGAAGGGCGACGGATGTTCGCCAGCGGCCACGAGGCCCGCGAAATGCGCCATGTCCACATGCAGATACGCGCCGACCATATCCGCGATTTCGCGGAACCGGGCAAAGTCGATGACGCGCGGAATGGCAGAGCCGCCAGCGATAATCAGTTTCGGTTGATGTTCTTTTGCAAGCGCTTCAATCTCGTCATAGTCGATCAGATTGTCTTGCTTACGCACGCCGTATTGCACCGCGTTGAACCACTTGCCCGACTGGTTCGGTGCCGCGCCATGGGTCAGGTGACCGCCAGAGGCGAGGTTCATCCCGAGGATCGTATCGCCCGGCTGGATCAGCGCCTGCATCACCCCTTGGTTCGCCTGAGAACCGGAGTTCGGCTGCACATTCGCAAAATCACACCCAAACAGTTGCCTGGCGCGATCAATGGCGAGGTTTTCGGCGACATCGACATACTGGCACCCGCCATAATAGCGGCGGCCCGGATAGCCTTCGGCATATTTGTTTGTCATGACAGAGCCTTGCGCCTCCATCACCGCGGCAGAGACGATGTTCTCGGATGCAATCAATTCGATCTCGTCCCGCTGACGACCCAGTTCATCCCGGATAGAGCCAAAAACCTCAGGATCGCGAGTGGACAAAGAAGCGGTGAAAAAACCTTGCGTGGACATTCGTTGGATATCTCCGTGAGCCGGGTTGACGTTGCGCCAGTGTGTAGCCGGAAAGGGGCCGGGACTAAAGCGTATAAAACGACATAGCGCGTGGATCAGGCGTCACGATCCGCGAATTATCGCCCCCTTGTGTTTCTGTTCTGTGCAGGCGAGTGTTTAGCGACAGGAGTTGCAGGATCACGACCATCCCGATGAAAATTTCCTTTGCCGCCAGTCCCGTCGAAATGGCGCAGGACAGTGTCGCGACCCTCAAGGCGCGGTTTGGCGATCATGCGCCCGAAAATGCGGATGTGATTGTCGCGTTGGGTGGCGATGGCTTCATGCTTCAGACGCTTCACGACACGCAGCATCTGACGACGCCCGTTTACGGGATGAACCGTGGCACCGTCGGGTTCCTGATGAACGAATATGCCGAAGATGCGTTGCTGGATCGGCTTGAGCAGGCGGAGGAGGAGGTCGTAAACCCCCTTCGGATGCGCGCGGTTGTCAAGGATGGAACGGAACACTCCGCCCTCGCGATCAACGAAGTGTCCTTGCTGCGGGCTGGTCCACAGGCGGCCAAGCTAAAGATCAGCGTTGATGGGCGACTGCGGATGCCCGAACTCGTGTGTGACGGTGCGCTTCTTTGCACGCCCGCGGGATCGACGGCCTATAACTACTCCGCGCACGGACCTATCCTGCCGATTGGGGCGGATGTGCTCGCCCTGACGGCGATGGCCGCCTTCCGGCCCCGACGCTGGCGCGGGGCGCTGTTGCCGAAAACCGCCCAAGTGAAGATTGAGGTGTTGGAGCCTGAAAAACGCCCGGTGATGGCCGACGCGGACAGTCGTTCGGTGCGTAATGTGGTGCTTGTCGAAATTCAAAGTGAGCCGACAATTGCCCACCGCATTCTGTTCGATCCGGGACATGGGTTGGAAGAACGCCTGATCCGAGAACAGTTCGTCTAGCGCTCAGGTCCGATTCCGCGACCAGCTTGCGCGCTTACGGTAGAGAGTCGAGGGCGAAACATCCAGCACACGCGCGGCCTTTGGCACGCTGCCGCCGTATCGCGCGATGGTTTCCTCGATCACCAATTGTTCGATTTCGTGCAGGGTTTTGCCGACAAGTTCATCGACTGTTGCCGGGGTCCCGCTCGGCTGCGCCGCCGCAGGTTCGCTATGCGCGACGCCGCCGCCAGCCTCAAGAATATCCGTGGGCAGCATGGACCGGGTCAGCACTTGCCCGTTGTTCAGGACAACGACATTGCGGATCACGTTCATCAATTGGCGAACATTGCCGGGCCAGCTGAGGCGGCGGAACAGCTCCTTAACATCCGGTGACAGGGCGGTGAAGTCGCGCCCCTCCTCATGCGAATATTGCCTGAGCGCACTTTCGGCGAGTTCGATGATATCATCGCCGCGATCCCGAAGCGGGGGCAGGTGGATCGGAACCACGTGCAGGCGGTAATAGAGGTCTTCGCGAAAAGCGCCGCGGCGCACCTGTTCCAGCGGATCGCGGTTCGTGGCGCAGACGATACGGACGTTGACCTTGCGCGGTCGTACTGACCCGACCGGGTTGATCATGGATGTCTGAAGGAACCGTAGCAGTTTGGTTTGCAGGTTCAGGTCCATCTCGCATATTTCATCGAGGAACAGCGTCCCGCCATCTGCCGCTGCCGCTGCGCCGGGTTTGTCGGCAATGGCACCGGTGAACGATCCGCGCAGGTGGCCGAAGACTTCGGACTCCAACAGGTCCGACGGGATGGCCCCACAGTTCAGCGGCACGAACGGCCCGCGCACCCGGTCGGAAAGATCGTGAACGGCCTGCGCGCAAATCTCTTTACCTGTGCCGCTTTCGCCGGTGATGAACACGGTCGCCATCGATGGCGCGACGGTGCGGATATTGCCGTAGACCTGCTTCATCGTGCCTGATGAGCCGATAAAGCCCTTGATCAGATCACCGCCGTTGGTCATGGCGCCTGCATTCTCCGACCGGCGCGCCGCGTCAAAGCGCGCGTTTTCGATCGCGTTCAGAAAATGCTGTTCATTGAAGGGTTTAAGCAGGAATTCATGTGCGCCCGCGCGCATCGCCTCAACCGCGCGATTGATTGATCCATTCGCGGTAATCACGATAATCCGGGCCTCGGGGTGGGCGGCAAGGCAGTCTTTCATCAGGTCCAGCCCGTCGCGATCCGGTAGCATCAGATCAAGCAGAACGACATGCGGGCGCAGTTCCAGAAAGCGGTTCAACCCGCCCGCCGCGTCGCCTTCGGTCACAACGGTGTAGCCTGCGTTTTTCAGAACAGTCTCATAGACCATTTGCAGGGACGGCGTGTCCTCAATCAACAGCAGGGGCTGGGTTGCCTCACCCGCCATCGGTTCCCTCCAGCTCTGACGCGATACGGTCAATCAGTTGACGCAGACATTTGTCTGCCTCCTGACCCAATGTCAGCACGGCGCTTTCGTCCAATCGGTGTGCGGCGGCGTTCAGCGCCTCAGCCTGCCGTTGCAGACGATCCGCCCCAACCGCACCCGACAATGAGATCAGGACATGAGTCTGGCCGCGCAGTTCCACCTGGTCAAGTTCCTTGATCGCGCGGGCCATGTGGGCGCTGACATTGCCAAGGTCGTTGTGCAGACGGGTCAAAAGTTCTTTGGCCCCGGCAGGTCCGGCGATGTCCAGAAGGCGGCGAAAGCGATCTTCATCAAGTTCAACATTCTCGGGCGCGGTCCGCAGCGGTGGCGGAGCCTTACCAGCCGCAAACAAAAGCGCCGCGATGGATTGCCCGAACGCATCAATGCTAAGGATCGGCTTGGCGAGTATTCGGTCCGCCCCCGCGTCAAAGATCGCGTCCCGGTTGGACCGCAGGACAAACGCCGTAACCGCAAGGATCGGCAGATCGCGCAAAGGCGGGCGTTGGGCGCGGATGTGGCGCATCACCTCAAGCCCGGACAACAAGGGCATGTCGATGTCGATCAGGGCGACGTCGAAATTCTCCCGCTCAAGCCAGTTCAGTGCGTCGACGCCATCGGCGGCAATTTCGTATTCCGCGCCCATCACCTGCAACATCTGCGCGACGATCAACTGATTGGTCTCGTTGTCTTCCGCCACCAGAACGCGGATGTCGGACAGGTCGGGAATGGATTGATTGCCCTCAACCGACGCCGCAAAGTTCCACGCCTTCGCCGGAAGCGTCAGCGTCACCGTCGCCCCCTGATCGTTATTCTCGACCGAGATCGTGCCGCCCATCCTGTCGGCGATGTCTTTCGCGATATGCAGGCCCAACCCGGTGCCGGGTTTGCCGGTGTTTTCCGGGCGGCCCTGAAATTCGTAAAGTTGCGAAATCGCTTCTTCTGAAAAGCCGGGGCCGTTGTCGGTCACGGTGAAACACAGCTTGTCGCCGTCAACGCGGCTCGCGCTCATCCAGACTTTGCCCGCTTCGGTGTATTTCAGCGCGTTGCTGAGGAGGTTTGACAGGATACGTTCCAGCCCCAGCCGGTCGGTTGAGATGACGGCGGGAACATCCTCTGCCAAATCCAGCCCGAAGGTCAGTCCAAGCTCCTGCGCGCGGCCGGCCCAGCGAAGTTCCACGTCTTTCAGTAGCCGATGCAGGTGCAGGTTCGCAAAGACGGACTCCGACCCCGGCAGGCCATCCGTCACGATGTTGAGCGCGTCTTCGACGAGGCGCGCGAGAACTTCGCCCGACGTGCGGATACGCTCCAATTGCAACTGGGTTTCGGCGTCGACCTTGGTGTAATCGACCTGCCGCAAGCCGCCGATCACGTCGAACACCGCGGATCGAATATCGTGGGTCAGCAAGTTTAGCCGCTTGGCGTCTTCGGACACCGGTTCAACATCACGACCGCTGAACTCGGTCACGTTGCCGCCCTCGCATAAGGGCGGCCATCCGTTCGAAAGGGGTGTGCGGCCATAGCGGGTGTCATCAAATAAATACGTCGAAACAAGATTTTGGCCACAGTGCCTTCATTGCGGCCAATAAATCAAGTGTCACGCACCCGCTTCGCGGAAGTGACGCGGCGGCCTATCCCGCTTTGGGGTAGCCCACCTGGGCCAACGAGCCCTTGATTTCGTCAAGCACTGCGGGTTCGTCGATTGTTGCTGGCATTTTGTAATCTTCGCCGTCCGCGATCTTGACCATCGTTGCCCGCAGGATCTTGCCGGATCGTGTTTTGGGCAGGCGATCAACGACCACTGCCAGCTTGAACGCGGCAACTGGCCCGATCTTCTCCCGCACGCGGGTGACGCAATCGTTGATAACATCGTCCTTCGCCCGATCCGCCCCGGTGTTGAGGCATAGGAATCCCATCGGCAGCTGCCCCTTCAGCGGATCGGAGACGCCGATCACGGCGCATTCCGCGACATCCGGGTGCCCGGCGAGCACTTCTTCCATCGCACCGGTCGACAGGCGGTGTCCGGCGACGTTAATCACGTCGTCCGTCCGCGCCATGATGTAGAGGTATCCGTCTTCGTCAATATAGCCCGCATCGCCGGTTTCGTAATAACCGGGAAAATGTTCCAGGTAACTTTTGCGATAGCGGTCTTCGGCGTTCCAGAGGTTCGGCAGCGTGCCCGGCGGTAGCGGCAGCTTGATCGCGATAGCGCCGAGTTCGCCAGCGGGCATCGGATGGCCGCCTTCGTCAAGAATCTGAACGTCATAACCCGGCATCGCGACGGAGGGGGAGCCGACCTTGACCGGCAGCGCCTCGACCCCCAGCGGGTTCGCGGCGATGGCCCAGCCTGTTTCCGTCTGCCACCAGTGGTCGATCACCGGAACGCCGAGTTGATCCTGCGCCCATTCGATCGTGTCGGGGTCTGCGCGCTCCCCTGCAAGGAACAGGGACTCGAGGCTCGATAGGTCGTATTTCTTCAGGAACTCACCCGTCGGGTCTTCGCGCTTGATCGCCCGGAAGGCGGTCGGCGCGGTGAACAGGCTTTTGACGCCATGTTCCTGAATGACGCGCCAAAAGGTTCCAGCGTCCGGGGTGCCGACCGGCTTACCTTCAAACACGATGGTTGTGTTGCCGTTAATCAGGGGGCCGTAGCAGATGTAGCTGTGCCCGACGACCCAGCCGACGTCGGACGCGGCCCAGAACACGTCGCCGGGCTCGACATTGTAGATATATTTCATCGTCCAGTTGAGCGCGACCAACTGCCCGGCGGTGTGGCGGATCACACCTTTCGGCGCGCCCGTCGTGCCGGAGGTATAAAGGATATAGGCGGGATGATTGCCCTCAACCGGGACGCACTCGGCGGATTCCACACCATATTGGAAAGAGTGCCAGTCAAAGTCGCGGCCTTCCTCCAGCTTCGCGACTTCCTGTTCGCGCTGGAAGATGACGCAGAAATCCGGCTTGTGGGTCGCTTCTTCAATCGCCCCATCAAGCAGCGGCTTATAATGCACAACCCGGCCCGGTTCGATCCCGCAGGAGGCGGCGATGATCGCCTTTGGTTTTGCGTCGTCGATCCGAACGGCCAGTTCGCTTGCCGCGAAGCCGCCGAAAACGACCGAATGGATCGCGCCTAGCCGCGCGCAGGCCAGCATTGCCTCAAGCGCTTGGGGAACCATTGGCATGTAGATGATGACGCGGTCGCCCTTTTCGACACCTTTGGCGCGCAACGCCCCGGCGAGCGAGGCGACGCGCAACTGCAGCTCCGCATAGCTGATCGCGTGACGGGTGCTGGTGACGGGGCTGTCATAGATGATCGCAGTCCGGTCGCCATGGCCTGCCTCGACGTGGCGATCCACGGCGTTGTAGCAGGTGTTGACCTTCGCGTCAGAGAACCACTCGTATAGCGGGGCGTTGTCGTCAAACAGCGCCTTCGTCGGCGGCGTGTCCCAGTCGATTGTCTGGGCAGCGTCCATCCAGAACGCATCCGGGTCCTGCTTCCACGAGGTGTAAAGATCATCATATGTCATCGAAATTCCTCCCACGGTATTTCGTTATTCTCTAAGCGTGTGCACAGCGCGACAAACCCCCGGACTGCGCCGCTCCGTCGCGGCTGGCGCTAGCCTCGGCACTATTTTCAGCCGTAATGAGAAACCGGAGTCCCCGCGACCGCAGACATATTCAGCAAACCGCGGGCCGTAATCGACGGCGTTACGATATGCGCGCGATTACCCATGCCCATCAAAATCGGTCCGACTTCCAGCCCGTTCGCTTTCATCTTGAGGATGTTGCGCGTCGCGCTGGCGGCGTCGGTATTTGCGAAAATGAGTGTGTTCGCGGTGCCCGTCAGGCGGGACGATGGGAAAATCCGCGCGCGTAGTTCGGCGTCAAGCGCGGCATCGGTGTGCATCTCGCCTTCATATTCAAAATCCACACCCTTGTTGTTCAGGATAGTCAGCGCGTCGCGCATCACCGCGCCCGATTTACTGTCGAGGTTCCCGAACTGAGAGTTTGAGCAAAGCGCGACTTTCGGCTCCACCCCAAAGCGGCGGACATGGCGGGCGGTTGAACAGACGGTTTCGGCAAGCTGTTCCGGCGACGGGTCGGCGTGAACATGGGTGTCGGCGACGAAAAGTGGGCCGTCCTCAAGCACCATCAGGCTAAGTGCGCCGACCGGGTGCAGTTCATCAGTGCCAAGGACTTCGCTGATGTAGTTGAGGTGCCAAAGATATTGGCCGAACGTCCCGCAGATCATACTGTGCACCTCTTCGCGGTAGACCATGACCGCGCCAATCGCGGTCGTGTTCGTCCGCATGATGGCTTTGGCGAGGTCGGGTGTCACGCCGCGCCGCTCCATCACCTCATGATAGGTGCCCCAGTAATCCCGATAGCGCGGATCGTTTTCGGGGTTTACGATTTCAAAATCCTTCGAGGGTCGGATTTTCAGCCCCGCGCGCTCGCAGCGGCGGTCGATGACCTCTGGCCGACCGATCAGGATCGGCTTGTCGATGGTTTCTTCCAGCATTGCGTTGGCCGCGCGCAGGACGCGTTCATCCTCACCCTCGGTAAACACGATCTGGCGGGATGCTGTCGCCGCCGCTTCAAACACCGGGCGCATGATTAGGGCAGAGCGGAAGACCGAACTGTCGAGCTTTGCTTTGTAAGCCGCTAAATCCTCAACCGGGCGCTTGGCCACACCGGATTTGATCGCCGCCTCTGCAACCGAACTTGCGACGACGCCCATCAGACGGGGATCGAATGGTTTGGGGATCAGATAGTCGGCGCCGAACGACATACGCTCTCCTTTATAGGCCGCCGCAGCCTCCGCACTGGTCGTCGCGCGGGCGAGTGCCGCGATCCCGTCGACGCAGGCGATCTGCATGTCATCGTTGATTTCCGTCGCACCGACATCCAGTGCGCCGCGGAAAATGAACGGGAAACACAGGACGTTATTGACCTGATTGGGATAGTCTGATCGCCCCGTCGCGATTATCGCGTCCGGCGCGATTGCGCGGACCTCATCCGGCATGATCTCCGGCGTCGGGTTGGCAAGCGCAAAGACGATCGGGCGGTCGGCCATCTTGGCGACCATGTCGGACTTCAGCACGCCGGGGCCGGACAGCCCAAGGAACAGATCGGCCCCTTCGATCACGTCATCCAGCGTCCGTAGATCGGATTTCTGGGCGAAGTCGGCCTTTTGGTCGGTCATCTCCTCTGTCCGGCCATCATAGACCAGGCCCGCAATATCGCAGAGCCAGACGTTCTCGCGCTTGACGCCGAGCTTCAGCAGCATGTTCAGGCAGGCAATCCCCGCCGCCCCGCCGCCGGTTGAGACGACCTTGATGTCCGAGAATTTCTTGCCCGCCACTTCAAGCGCGTTGGTCGCGGCGGCACCGACGACAATCGCCGTGCCGTGCTGATCGTCGTGAAACACGGGGATATTCATCCGTTCCCGGCAGATTTTTTCGACGATAAAGCAATCCGGCGCCTTGATGTCTTCAAGGTTGATCGCGCCGAAGGTCGGCTCCATCGCGCAGACGATTTCGGCCACGCGTTCGGGGTCGGATTCCTGCAACTCGATGTCAAAGCAGTCGATACTGGCGAATTTCTTGAACAGGACGGCCTTGCCCTCCATCACCGGTTTCGACGCCAGCCCGCCGATATTGCCGAGGCCAAGAACAGCCGTGCCGTTCGACACGACGCCCACAAGATTACCGCGCGCGGTATAGCGGCTGGCGGTGTCGGGCTCGGATTTGATCTCAAGGCAGGCTTCGGCGACGCCGGGGGAATAGGCCCGGGCCAGGTCACGCCCGTTCGCCATCGGCTTGGTCGCGCGGATTTCAAGCTTACCGGGCTTGGGAAACTCGTGGTAATCAAGCGCGGCCTGCCGCAAGCTGCTCTGTTCCTCATCCGCCATATTATGTCCCCCAGTTTGTTGTTTTCGTCGCAGCGTGACCAGCGGTGGTCCGGCTGTGCGGTGCGCCGCCCGTTTATTAAGCACAATAAAGTCAGGCTGAAAATGACCGAAATTGGCGCAGGGGATCTGCTATGCCAACTGACGCCTTGCATCACACCGCCGCGACGCGCAAATTTGGCGAGATATCAAAGGAGCCGTCTATGCCATTGTTGGATGCCGCCCGCGCGGTGCGCGAAAACGCCCATGCCCCGTATTCCCGGTTCAAGGTCGGGGCGGCGCTGCGCACGACAACGGGCGCGGTCTTTTCCGGCTGTAACGTCGAAAACGTTGCCTATCCCGAAGGAACCTGTGCCGAGGCGGGTGCGATTGCAGCAATGGTGGCTGCGGGCGAGACGCGGATTGCCGAGGTCGCGGTGATTGCCGACAGCCCGTCGCCAGTGCCGCCTTGCGGCGGGTGTCGTCAAAAGTTGGCCGAATTCGCAGATGGCGACGTGGTTGTGACGATGGCAACGACTGCGGGCCAAAGTGCAACCCTGACAGTGGCCGAATTGCTACCGGGGCGCTTTGCCGCAGACCACATGGGGAACGGCTGACGATGGATGCGCGCGCGATCATTGCGCAATTGCGGGACGGCGGGTCGTTGTCTGCCGACGAACTCACGTGGGTCGCACGGGGGCTTGCCTCGGGCGAAGTGACGGACGCCCAAGCGGGCGCCTTCGCGATGGCGGTTTTGCTGAACGGTATCGGAAATGATGGCCGCGTCGCGCTGACCGAAGCGATGCGAGACAGCGGCGACGTTTTGTCGTGGGACTTGCCCGGCCCGGTCATCGACAAACACTCGACGGGCGGGGTTGGCGATTGCACCTCGCTGATCCTCGCCCCGGCACTAGCGGCCTGCGGGGCCTATGTTCCAATGATCTCCGGTCGTGGGTTGGGGCACACGGGCGGGACACTTGATAAGCTTGAGGCGATACCGGGCGTTCAAACCGAAGTTTCCGAAGATCGCTTTCGTCAGATCGTCGCGGATGTTGGCTGCGCAATCGTCAGCGCGAGCGCTGATGTCGCGCCCGCCGACAAACGGCTTTACGCCATCCGCGATATTACAGGCACGGTCGAGAGTATCGATCTGATCACGGCGTCGATCCTGTCAAAGAAGCTCGCCGCGGGACTTGAGGGCTTGGTGCTTGACGTGAAGACCGGCTCCGGCGCGTTTATGGAGTCGTTGGAGGCTGCCGAAAAACTGGCGCAAGCGCTGGTTACGACCGCAAACGGGGCTGGGTGTCCGACGACCGCCTTGGTGACGGATATGAGCCAACCATTGGCCCCCTCAGCCGGAAACGCGGTAGAGGTGGCCGACTGCATGAAAGCCCTGTCAGGCGACGTCGACACACCGCTGGCGGAATTGACGTGCGCCTTGGGTGGGGAGCTTTTGGCGGCGGGTCGGTTGGCGACCGATGCGGAGGCGGGCGGCGGCGCGATACGGGCCACCTTGACCGATGGTCGCGCGATGGAGCGGTTTGACCAGATGATCGCCGCGTTGGGCGGGCCGACAGCGATTTCAGAAGTCTGGCAAGATGTGTTGCCGAAGGCCGCCGTGACCGTCGATGTCCCCGCGCAATCCGGCGGGCAGATCGCTGCGATTGATACCAAAGCCCTCGGCCTTGCCGTCGTGCACCTCGGCGGCGGGCGATTGAAAGGCGGCGACGTGATTGACCCGTCTGTCGGGCTGTCGAACATCGCCCGGATCGGCGCGCAAGTTGATGAGGGCGTGCCACTTGCGCAAATCTACGCCGCAAACGACGATCAGGCGAACGCGGCCGCGAAGGCGGTTTCGGCGGCGTTTTCGTTCGCTGATGATCCCGAGATCCCGCCACTCATCTACAAAAGGGTTTCTGCATGACCCGCGCTTTTTTGGTTGTTCTGGATTCAGTCGGTTGCGGCGGCGCGCCGGATGCGGACCAGTTCTTTAATGGCAAGACACCGGATACCGGGGCGAACACGGTCGCGCATATCGCCCAAGCCTGCGCCGAAGGACGCGCGGAGGATGGGCGTAGTGGGCCGCTGCACATTCCGACACTGGACGCGCTTGGCCTTGGGGCGTCGGTGCGGCTCGCGTCTGGCGACACGACGCCGGGGCTCGACGCGCCGCCGACCGGGCGTTGGGGCGCTGCGACCGAAATCTCCAAGGGCAAGGACACGCCGTCAGGCCACTGGGAACTGGCCGGCGTTCCGGTTCCGTGGGAGTGGCATTTTTTCCCTGACGAAACCCCCTGCTTCCCCGCCGATCTGGTCGACGAAGTGTGCCGCAAGGCCAATGTCAACGGTATCCTCGGCAACCGCCATGCCCCCGGCACCGCCATTATCGAAGCGGAAGGGGCCGAGCACATGAGAACCGGCTGGCCGATCTGCTACACCTCCGCCGACAGCGTTTTCCAGATCGCCGCCCATGAAGAGACGTTCGGGCTGGATCGACTGTTACAGCTTTGCGAAGCGATGGCCCCGACGCTGCACGGCATGAAAGTGGGTCGCGTGATCGCGAGGCCGTTTGTCGGGTCCGAAGCCGACGGGTTTACCCGCACGACCAACCGCCGCGACTTTGCTATCGCGCCGCCCAAGCCGACCCTTTGTGACTGGGTGCAAGATTCGGGGCGGCGAGTCTATGCGATTGGAAAGATTGGCGATATCTTTTCCAAACGCGGAATTGATGAGGTCCGCAAGGGCGACGATCGGGCCTTGATGTCGCATCTGACGGACCTCGTCCGCGACGCCGAAGAGGGCAGCCTGACATTTGCGAATTTCGTCGAGTTCGACAGCCTGTTTGGGCATCGCCGCGATGTTTCAGGCTACGCAAAGGCACTGGAATGGTTCGATGCTGAGATCAGCAAGGTGATCGCCAATCTACGGCAGGGTGATCTGCTGGTTCTGACAGCCGACCACGGCAATGATCCGACGTGGACCGGCACCGACCACACTCGCGAACGGGTGCCGGTTTTGATCCACGGCGCAGGCTCAGGCGAAATCGGCCATTGCGCTTTTGCGGATGTCGGGGCAAGCGTAGCCACTCATCTGGGCGTGACGCCGCAAGGGCCGGGACGGAGCTTTCTATGACCGATCAGGACAACAACATCCTTTCGCACAGCGCCGTCCGCGCCATGCCGAAGGTCGAACTGCACCTTCACCTTGAGGGCGCCGCGCCGCCGGATTTCATCCGCGGGCTCGCACAGGAAAAGGGGATGAACCTGAGCGGTGTGTTCGATGAGGTCGGGGGCTACGCCTATACGGATTTCGTTCACTTTCTGCGGGTTTATGAGGCCGCGACCGAAACCTTGAAAGCGCCCGAGGATTATCACCGCCTGACGCGTGCCGTGCTCGCGGAAAGCGCGGCGCATGGCGTGATTTACTCTGAAACATTCCTGTCCCCCGATTTTTGCGGTGGCGGTGATGTCGGGGCGTGGCGCGAATACCTCGCCGCCATTCAGGAAGCCGCGGATGAGGCGGAGCGTGCAGATGGTATCGTCTTGCGCGGCATCGTTACGGCGGTCCGCCATTTCGGGCCCGAGAAAGGCCGCGCCGCCGCGCGTTGCGCCGCAGAAACGGCGGGCGACTGGCTGGTCGGGTTCGGGTTGGCCGGGGATGAAAACGCCGGGAAGCCGCAGGATTTCGCCTATTCCTTTGATATGGCGAAGGAGGCCGGGCTGCGCCTCACCGCGCACGCGGGTGAATGGGGCGGGCCCCAATCGGTGAAGGATGCGCTGTCACTGGGCATCGAACGGGTCGGGCATGGCGTCCGGGCGATTGAGGACGACGCCCTTGTCGATCAACTGGCCGAAGACGGAATCGTGCTTGAGGTTTGTCCGGGGTCGAACGTTGTGCTGGGCGTCTATCCTCGTTGGGATGCGCACCCGATTGAAAAACTGCGCGACCGGGGCGTGAAAGTTACCGTTTCGACCGACGATCCGCCGTTCTTCCACACCACGATGAGCTATGAATATGACCGCCTGGCGGACATCTTTGGCTGGGATGAAAGCGTATTCGCGTCGCTGAACGAAACCGCCGCCAACGCCGCGTTCTGCAACGATGAAACCCGCGCCAAAATATTGAAGAGACTGGAGAAAACCTCATGAGCGAGCATGTTAAAGTCGTCGATCATCCGTTGGTGCAGCACAAGCTGACCCTGATGCGGCAGAAAGGGACGCCCACGGCGGGGTTCCGCCAGCTTCTGCGGGAGATCAGCCAACTGCTCGCTTATGAGGTGACGCGCGATCTGGCGATGACGACAAAGCGGATCGAAACGCCGATGGAGCCGATGGACGCACCGACGCTTGACGGCAAGAAGCTCGCGCTGATTTCGATCTTGCGGGCGGGGAATGGGCTGCTGGATGGCGTTCTGGAATTGATCCCGTCGGCCCGTGTCGGCTTTGTCGGGCTGTATCGGGACGAAGAGACGCTGCAACCGGTGCAGTATTACTTCAAGGTTCCCGAGGCGATGGAAGATCGCTTGGTGATCGCAGTCGACCCGATGCTTGCGACCGGCAACTCCTCAGTCGCGGCTATTGATTTGCTGAAAGGGGCGGGCGCGAAAGATATCATTTTCATGTGCCTGCTTGCCGCGCCCGAAGGGGTTGCCCGGATGAAAGAGGCGCACCCGGATGTGCCGATCGTCACCGCCGCAATTGACGAGAAACTGAACGAAAACGGCTATATCGTGCCGGGTCTTGGCGACGCGGGCGACCGGATGTTCGGAACGAAGTAACTATCCGCCGCAGATGTTCTGAAGGCCGATCCAATCGCCATCTGATAGAATCGGTTTTGGGGCCGCCTGCCCGCTAAGGGGGTCGGCCTCAATCAGCGGCAGCGTGGTTTCGCCCGAAATATCAACCGCGTAGGCGTAGGGCGACGATGGAACGCCGGCGTCGGCAAAGCTAAGCAGCAGCCGATCATCGGCCACTGTCATCTGCGGCGTAACAAGCAACCTTTCTGCATATTCGGCCAGCGTTTCGTCCGAGATTTCGCCGGTCGTCAACAACCGGAACGTCGCGTACGGCCCCAGCGCCGAGAGCATTCGTTCAAACGGATCGCGAAGCGCGGCGCGGGCGGCTTCGGACAGCACAAAACCGGCGACGACGGCAGGGTCTTCGTGATCTTCGACCAACCCGCGGTTCAGCAGGATATAGCCGCCCGGCAGGTGTTCGGATTCAGCGACACCGGCCCTTAGGACCACCAGTTCGCGAGTTTCCGGCGTGATCCGCATCCGCAATCGGTTTAGCGCCCGGTCGCCATTCGCCGTGCTGCAACTATCGCCCGACAGCCTGCGGATATTGTCGAGCAATCGTCCGCCGATATCGGCTTTCGTAACGTCCGGCACAACGGACGCGGTATGCTGCACCAACGCGCCCGGCAGCCAGAACATCACCAGCGCCAGCACCGCCGCGATACTGCCGACGAACGCGAAAAGGCGCAGCCGACCGGGCCGGGGAACGCGCCGCGCAACGGCGGCAAGCACCTTGTCGATAGCACGGATCATCGTGTCGTCTTCCAGTTCCAATGTCTCGGTGCCGTCGGGATCGGGGGAAAACAGCGCCGGACGCGTGCCGGGGTTCAGCCGGGTGATCGCGGGCAGGGACCAATGCGCGAGCGCCTGATCATTCTTGTCTGTCAGCACCACCGTCGCATCCCCGAATGAGACAATAACATCCCGCCGCTGGCTGTCCGGGGACGCCCGCCAAAGGCCGGTCGATTCCAGCCGTTGATATTTCTTTAGCGCCGTCATGCTGCCGGACGCGCCCTGCCTGTTTTTTGCTGCCTTCGTGCGGAAGGTTACAGCAGCCGTCGGACTCCGGCAATGATCAGAGCGACTTGGCCAGCGTGCGAAGTTCGAATTTCTGGATCTTACCGGTCGACGTTTTTGGCAGTTCGCAGAACACAACCTTTTTCGGCGTCTTGAACCCGGCGAGTTTTCCGCGGGCGAAGGCGATCAGTTCTTCCTCGCTCGCCTCGGCGCCGTCTTTCAATTCAACGAAGGCGCACGGCACTTCGCCCCATTTTTCGTCGGGCTTCGCAACGACCGCGCAGAGGGACACGGCGGGATGGTGGGCGAGGATGCCTTCGACCTCGACCGAGGAAATATTCTCTCCGCCCGAAATGATGATGTCCTTCGCGCGGTCGGCGATTTTGATGTATCCGTCCTCGAACTGATAGGCGATGTCGCCGGATCGGAAGTAGCCGCCGCGAAACGCCTCGGCGGTGGCGTCGGGGTTCTTCAGATACCCTTTCATCACCGAATTGCCACGGATCATGATTTCGCCCTGTGTCGCCGCGTCTTTCGGTGCGGGCGCCAGCGTTTCGGAATCGCGCACCGTAATATCCTCCATCATCGGCATGGGGATTCCGGTCCGGGCCTTGATCGCGGCGCGGTCGTCTTCGGGCAGATCGTTCCAGCGGTCGCTGTGCCACAGGCATTCGGTGACGTGGCCGTACGTTTCGGTCAGCCCATAAACTTGCGTGACGTTGAAGCCGAGCGGTTCAACCGCTTTCAGGGTCGCGGCGGGGGGCGGGGCGCCTGCGGTGAAAACCTCGACCGTGTGATCGAAATCGCGGCGGTCCGCGTCGTCGGCGTTGACCAGCATGTTCAGAACAATCGGTGCGCCCCCGAAATGCGTCGCGCCGTGATCGGCAATCGCGTCATAGACCGCCGCAGCCGTGATATCGCGACAACAGATGATGGTCCCGCCAAGCAGCGGCATCATCCACGTATGGTTCCAGCCGTTGCAATGGAACAGCGGCACGATGGTCAGGTAGCGCGGGTAAAGCGTCAGCCCCCAACTGACGACCGTTCCCATCGTCATCAGATAAGCCCCCCGGTGATGGTAGACGACCCCCTTCGGTCGCCCGGTCGTGCCCGACGTGTAGTTGAGCGCGAGGCTTTCCCATTCGTCCGTCGGCATGATCCAGTCAAACGCTGGATCGCCTGTGGCCAGCAAATCCTCGTATTCGGTGTAGTTGCCGGTGGCGGGATGGCCAGCCTGGGCATCGCCAACCTCGATCACCGTGGGTGCTGGACCTTCCATGATCGCAATTGCGGCTTCGGCAAGCGGCAGGAACTGCGGATCGACAAGCAGCACTTTGGCCTCGCCGTGGTCAAAGATGTAAGCAACCGTATCCGCCTCAAGCCTCGTGTTGATGGTGTTGAGAACGGCACCGGCAGCTGGCACGCCAAAATGCGCCTCGGCCTGCGCGGGTAAATTGGGCAGCAGCGTGGCGACCACATCGCCCGGTTCGACACCCAGCTTGGTCAAACCCGATGCCAGCCTGCTGACCCGGTCGTAATAGTCCTGATATGTGGCGCGGTGGTCGCCATAAAGCACGGCCTCCCGCTCTGGCCAGATTTGCGCAGCGCGGCGCAGATGCGACAGAGGTGTCAGCGGAACATGGTTCGCCTCACATTTCTCCAGCCCGGTTTCATCCCTGAGCCAACCCATGATTGACCTCCCTCATATCACATCGGTGCGGACCATCTAAGGACACGCCCGCGCGCGATAGCAATAAAAATCCGCATGGTAAGAGCAGGCTGGCGACACTTCGTGGTTTCCGATAGCCGGAATGGATAGCGCAATACGGGCACCGGATGGACGGAAACAACACATTGAAGGGCGGTATGTTCATCCTGATGGCGATGGGCATTCTTGGGTTCATCGACAACTTCTTTGGTCCGATTTCCGAAGATGGCGGGCTTTGGCAGTTCCATGCCGTCCGAACGACGATGTCGATTTTGGTTTTCGTGGTCTATGCGCGGATCAAGGGCGTGTCGCTTAGGCCGACGCGGTTTTTGCCGGTCTTGGGGCGCAGCGTGATCCTGGGGATTGGGATGCTGATCTATTTTGGCTGCCTCGGCCTTTTGCCGATTGCCCAAGTCGCGGCGGGCCTGTTCACGTCGCCAATTTGGGTGCTGATCTTTTCAATACTGTTCTTCGGTGTCCGAGTCGGGTTGTGGCGGTTTCTTGCGATGATCGCAGGGTTCGTTGGTGTTCTGCTGATCCTGCGGCCGGACCCCTCGGCGCTGTCCTTCCTGACCATCGCACCAATCTTTGCCGGGGCGTTCTGGGGGCTTGGGATGCTGACAACCCGCGCGTGGTGCGAGGCGGAAAATTCGCTGACCCTGACACTGGTCAGCTTTCTGGTGCTCGGCGGGGCGGGAGTTATCGGCGTAACTGTATTCACCCTCTGGCCCGTGGGGGAGGGCGATCCGGGGTTCCTTCTAAGAGGATGGCAACCGCTCACGCCGCGCTTTCTGTTCTGGTGCGCGGTGCAGGCAGTGGGGTCGGTGATTGCCGTCGATCTATTGGCGCGAGGATATCAGCAGGGGGAGGCGTCGTTCGTGACCGTGTTCGAATACTCCTTCCTGATTTTTGCGGCGGGTTGGTCCTTTATCCTCTGGGGGCAGGGGGTCGATTTGCAGGGTGCGGTCGGCATCGCCGTGATTATTGCATCCGGCGCGGTTCTTGCTTTGCGTGGGCGCGCGGATGAGGCGGCGGTATGATTGTCTCGCGCGGGCGGCGGTATATCTTCGTGCATATTCCAAAGACCGGCGGCACATCGCTCGCGCTCGCCCTCGAAGCGCGGGCGATGAAGGATGACATCATGCTTGGCGATACGCCGAAGGCTGTTCGGCGGCGGAGGCGGGTGCGGGGAATGGCGACCTCCGGGCGGCTTTGGAAACACTCGCGCCTGACAGACATCTATGGGCTGGTGTCGCAGGAGGAAATTGAGAGCTTTTTTGTCTTCACTCTCGTTCGCAATCCGTGGGACCGGATGGTGAGCTATTATCATTGGCTGCGGGACCAATCCTTCGATCACCCGGCCGTGGAATTGTCGAAGCAGGTCGGGTTTTCGCCATTCCTGAATGCGCCCGAAACGGTGGAGGCATTCCGAAGCTCCGGTCTCAACAGCTATATTCGCGACCGAAACGGAGCGGAGCGGTGCGATCACTTCATCAGGTTGGAGTATTTGACCGAGGACATTGCCCCGCTTCAGAAGCATCTGGGCTTCACGCTCGACATCCCGCATGTCAATTCGTCCGAGCGGACGCAGGATTATCGCGCGGCATATGATGATGCCGATATCGCGCTAGTGGCCGATCTGTTTACTGATGAGGTCGAACGTTTCGGCTATCGGTTCGAATAGGGGTTGGCAGTTCGTAACGGCCAACCCCGCATAATCATGCAGCCTTGGCGTCGGTGCCGAAGCGCCCGTAGAAGGTCTGGCCCTTCTCAGCCGTTTCGCGCAGAAGCGCTGGCGTCTCAAAACGTGCGCCGTGGGTTGTTGTCAACTCATCGCAATGTTCGACCGCTTTCGCAGCGCCCATCATGTCGAGCCAGCTGAACGGCCCGCCAGACCACGGGGCAAAGCCCCAGCCGAGGATCGCGCCGACGTCGCCTTCGCGGATATCTTCCAGCACGCCTTCTTCCAGCGCGCGCACGGCTTCGAGCACCTGCGCGAACAGTAGACGATGCTGCACTTCGGTCACGTCAGGCTGATCGGCATAGGGGGTGTATTTGGCGCGCAGATCGCCCCACAGACCCTGACGCTTGCCTTTGTCGTCATAGCTGTAGAACCCGGCATTCGCCTTCCGGCCCAGTCGCCCTTCGTCAGCCAGCCAGAACAGAACCTCGTCTACATCATCATTGTCATAGTCGCTGCCCATCGCGGCCTTGGTCGCCTTGGCGATTTTCACGCCGAGGTCGATTGACGTTTCGTCCGTCAGCTGCAGCGGCCCAAGCGGCATGCCGACCATCTTGGCCGCATTTTCGATCAGGGCGGGTTCCACCCCTTCGCGCACCATCCGGACACCTTCGTTGATATAGGGAATGATGCACCGGTTCGCGTAGAAGAACCGCGCGTCGTTGACGACGATTGGCGTTTTGCGGATTTGTCGGACGTAGTCGAGCGCTTTGGCGACCGCCGTATTGCCGGTCTCCTTGCCCTTGATGATCTCAACCAGCAGCATCTTTTCAACGGGCGAAAAGAAGTGGATGCCAATGAATTGCTCTGCCCGCTTCGACGCTTTCGCAAGTTCAGAGATGGGCAGGGTCGAGGTGTTCGTCGCAAAGATGCAATCATCACCGATGACCGCCTCGACTTTCTGGGTGACTTCAGCCTTCACGCCGGGGTCTTCGAACACCGCCTCGATAATCAGATCGCAGCCTCTCAGCGCGTCGTAATCGGTCGTCGCGGTGATCCGGTCGAGGATTTGTTGCTTCTTCTCTTCCGTTGCTTTGCCGCGCTTGATGCCCTTGTCCATATAGTCGGCGGTGTAGGATTTGCCCTTATCAGCCGCCTCTTGCTTCGCGTCGATCAGCACGATCTCGATCCCTGCCTGGGCCGAAACCAGCGCGATGCCAGCTCCCATCATTCCGGCCCCGAGAACGCCAAGTTTCTTGACGGTCTGGTCCGGCGCTTCTGGCCGGTTGGCGCCTTTTTCAAGTGCTTCTTTGTTGATGAACAGGCTGCGAATCATGGCCGAAGAGGACGGGTTCATCAGCACATTGGTGAACCAACGCGCCTCGATCTTGAGGGCCGTGTCAAACGGCACCATCGCGCCTTCATAAACCGCACTCAGCAGGGCTTTCGCGGCGGGGTAGACGCCTTTAGTCTTGCCGGTGACCATCGCAGAGGCGCCAACGAAGGTCATGAACCCGGCGGGGTGGTAAGGTTCGCCCCCCGGCATCTTGTAGCCCTTGGCGTCCCACGGCTTCACGATGTCCGCGTCGGTTGCGTTCAGCACCCATTCCTTCGCGCGCGAGAGCAACTCTTCCGCTGGAACGACCTCATCCACCACACCTGCGGATTTCGCTTTCTTCGGGTCGTTCAGCTTGCCTTCCAGCAGCAGCGGCGACGCCGCCATCGCGCCCATCTTGCGCACGAGGCGCGTGGTGCCGCCCATGCCGGGAAAAATGCCGACCATGATTTCGGGCAGGCCGATCTTCGCCTTCGGGTTCTCCGCCGCGATGATCCGGTGACAGGCGAGGGGGATTTCCAGCCCGATCCCAAGCGCCGTGCCCGACAGCGCCGCGACGATGGGCTTGCCGCCCTTGTTCTTGTCGTCCATCCCGGCGCGTTCGATCTTTCGCAGGATCGCATGGGTCGCCATGATTCCCTCGAACAGACCCTTGGCGGGGTTGTCGCCCGCGCTTTCCTTCATCTTCGCGATGATGTTGAGATCCATCCCGCCGGCAAAGCTGCCGTCTTTGCCAGAGGTGATGACCACGCCCTTGATCTTGTCGTCCGCCAGCGCCTTGTCGATCAGCGCGTCGAGGTCCAGAAAACCCTGCTGGCTCATCACATTCATGGATTTGCCTTCGGTGTCCCACGTGATCGTGGCAACGCCGTCGGCATCTGTTTTCATCGAAAAGTCGCTCATGCTTTTTCTCCCGTGTAGGGGGTGCCGTCCTTGTGGATGAAGGTGGCGGTGCCGTCCTTCAGTTCCACTTCCAGATCGACATCGGAATAGGTTGCTTTTTCGTGCGGTTTGCGGGTTCCGATGACAAGGAACCGCGCCGCTGCGTTGGTTTTGTTGATGAAGTGATGGCCGTTCTGGTCGCCCGCCGGGAATGCCGCGCAGTCGCCCGGCAGCATCCGGGTTTCGCCTTCATCCTGAACCAGCGTGCATTCACCCTCGGTCACCATGACGAATTCGTCTTCGTTGTGGTGCCAATGGCGCAGCGAAGATTTTGCGCCGGGTTCCAGAATGACCAGATTTGCGCCGAACTGCGTTAGCCCGCCCGCGTCGCCAAGCCTCAGCGAACTGCGCCCCGCCATTTCGCTGGCATAGGGTTCCGGGTAGATCGACCCGGTCTTGATCGGCACCTCGGTTTGGTCGATGACGCCCATCAGACCCTCTCAATAATGGTGGCGGCGCCCATGCCGGAGGCGATGCAAAGCGTGGCGAGGCCGACTTCTTTGTCTGCCCGCTCAAGCTCATCCAGCAGCGTGCCGATGATGATTGCACCGGTCGCGCCAAGGGGGTGCCCCATCGCGATGGACCCGCCATTCACGTTGACCTTGTCGTGATCCACGCCAAACGCCTGCATGAACCGCAGCACGACTGACGCGAAGGCTTCGTTCACCTCAAACAGATCAATGTCGTCAATCGACATGCCGTGATCGGCCAGGATCTTTTCGGTCACGGGCACCGGCCCGGTCAGCATGATCGTCGGGTCCGTTCCGATTTTTGCCGTCGCACGGATGCGGGCGCGGGGTTTCAAACCGTGTGCCTCACCGAATTCCTTGTTGCCGATCAGAACGGCGGCGGCCCCATCGACGATACCCGAGGAGTTGCCGGCGTGGTGGATGTGGCTGATCCGCTCAAGATGCGGGTATTTCAAAAGCGCGACGTTATCGAAACCGGGCATCACCTCGCCCATATCCTTGAACGATGCCTTGAGCGCGCCGAGCGACTGCATATCGGTTCCGGGGCGCATGTATTCATCGTGGTCGAGGATCGGCAGGCCGTTCTGATCGCGCACCGTCACGATGGATTTGTCAAAGCGGTTGTCGTCCCACGCGGCCTTTGCCCGCTTCTGGCTTTCGACCGCGAAGGAATCCGCGTCGTCGCGCGAAAATCCGTATTCCGTCGCGATAATGTCGGCAGAAATCCCCTGCGGAACGAAATAAGTCTCCATCGCCAGCGTCGGATCGACCGCAATCGCGGCACCATCGCTGCCCATCGGCACGCGGCCCATCATCTCAACCCCGCCGGCGACATAGGCGTTGCCAGCCCCGCCACGGACCTGGTTCGCGGCGAGGTTGACCGCCTCCATCCCCGATGCGCAGAACCGATTGATGGCGAGGCCCGGCACCTGTTCATCGAAGTCCGACGCCAGAACGGCAGAACGTGCAAGACATCCGCCCTGTTCCTTGACCTGCGTGACGTTGCCCCAGATCACATCCTCGACCGCCTTCGTGTCGAGGTTGTTCCGCTCTTTCACCGCGTTCAGGATCTGCGCCGACAGCCGGACAGAGGTTACTTCGTGCAAGGCACCATCCTTGCGGCCCTTGCCCCGAGGGGAACGCACGGCGTCATAGATATAAGCGTCTTCGGTCATCGTTGGTCCTTTCGTCATGCGCGGTCAGCGGGGCTGCCGGGCATCAGATCATAGGGCGGTTTCCAGCCGGGTAGAGCCGCGATGCGGTCAAGCCAGGCGTCTATGTTGGGGTAATCGGTACGGTTGAAGGTGAAATGCTCGGGGTAGAACAGGTATCCGCAGTTGGCGAGATCAGCGATGGTGACGTTTTCACCGACCAGCCAATCGCGGCCTTCAAGCCCCATATCCAGCACCTTCAATGCGGAGGCGAGGCGCATCGACATAAAGCCGATCACATCCGGGTTGCGTTTCGCTTCGGGCAGGAAGTTCATGTTGAACCGCAGCGGTCCGGCCATGCCTGAATTCTTGTGGTTGTCGAAAAACACCCAGCGCAGAATTTCGCGGCGTTCATTGGCGGACGTGCCCCCAAGCTTGCCGGTTTTGGAACTGACATAATCCTGGATGACCCCGGACTGGGACAGCGTGACATCGCCATCGACCATCACCGGCACTTCGCCCATGACGTTCAGCGCGCGAAACTCCGGCGTGCGGGTTTCGCCGTTGAAAAAGTCGACAAAGACCGGCTCCCACTCCGCGTCGGCAAGCTCAAGGGTCAGGGCGGCTTTGTAGGCGTTGCCGCTTTCTCCGAAACAGTGAAGTTTGATGGTCATGACGACGTGCTCCTGTTGGTTCTATTACCGCGATTGGGTGCGGATGGTATTCTTGGGTCTCCTAAGGAGCCGTCTGTCATTTCTTTCGCGCCTCAAGCTCTGAGTTGAACAGGCGTAGCCGATGCGTAAGGTTGTCGTGATCCGTCACGGAATTGAAATTCTCGAACAGGAACGACAGCGCTTCGCCCTCATCCAACCCGGCTTCGGCAGCGAAGCGGCGCAAGTTGCGGTAGCCGTCTTCGGTCATGGCGACCGGGAAACGGCGGGTCAGGCGAAGGCGTTTTGGCATCTCGTTCTCCTCTGAAAGCGTCGCCCGGACCTGCGCCCGGACAACGCAAGCTTGGAACGCTTCGGCGGGTAGGGCCATGACTGTCTCGGCCCCGGATTCAATCCGCGCGAGGTGCATCTTGGTCGCGGGCAGATGACGGGCCATGTAGTAGCGCCCGGTCGCCAGTTTTGACTCGTAAAACGCCGTATCAGACGCGCCATCGTTCAGCGCGGCCTGCGCCGCCTTGCCGATCCGCGCCCACATCAGCCCTAGGCAGACATGGCCGAACATGTGCATGAAGTCGTTAGAGCCGGACAGTGCCGCGTTTGGGTCTTTCATGCCGTTCTGCATGAAGAACATCCCTGCCGCCTGTAGGTCTTTCGACGCCGATTTCAGCGGTTCGAGGAAATCGGCCTTCAGCGCCTCATCGCCTTCGTTTTCCTTGATGAACGTCTTCACCATGTCAAAGAAGGCCATGACGTGCTTGCCGCCATCCTGCGCTAGTTTCCGCCCGACAAGGTCCAGCGCCTGAACGCCGTTCGCGCCTTCGTAGATCATCGCGATGCGGGCGTCGCGGACATATTGGCTCATCCCGTGTTCTTCGATGTAGCCGTGACCGCCGTAGACCTGTTGCGCCTGAACGGTCATGTCAAAGCCCATGTCGGTCAGGAAGCCCTTGATAACCGGGGTCATCAGGGAAACCAGCCCTTCCGCATCCTTGTCGTCCAGCTTGTGCCCGCGGTCGATCAGGTTCGCGCCCCAAAGCACGAAGGCCCGTGCACCTTCGATGAAACTTTTCTGGTCCATCAGGTTGCGGCGGATGTCGGGGTGGACGATCAGCGGGTCGGCGGGGCCATCCGGGTTCTTCGCACCGGTCACGTCGCGGCCCTGCAGTCGTTCATTCGCGTAGACGACGGCATTCTGATAGGCGGCAACGGCCTGAGCATAACCCTGAAGGCCGACACCCAGCCGCGCTTCGTTCATCATCGTGAACATCGCGCGCATGCCTTTGTGCTCTTCACCTAGCAGGTAGCCGGTCGCCTCGTCATAGTTCATCACGCAGGTCGCATTGCCGTGGATGCCCATCTTGTGTTCGATGTTGCCGACGGAAACACCGTTCCGTTCGCCAAGGCTGCCGTCGTCCTTCACGATGAACTTTGGCACGATGAACAGGCTGACGCCCTTGATGCCGTCCGGCCCGCCGGGAATTTTTGCCAGCACGAGATGAATGATGTTGTCCGCCAAATCGTGTTCGCCGGCAGAGATAAAGATTTTCTGCCCAGAAATCTTGTAGCTGCCGTCGCCCTGCGGTTCGGCCTTGGTCCGCATCAGGCCCAGATCGGTGCCGCAATGCGGCTCCGTCAGGTTCATGGTGCCGGTCCATTCGCAGCTGACCATCTTCGGCAGGTAGGTTTGCTTTTGCTCGTCCGTGCCGTGGGCGTGGATCGCGGAGTAGGCGCCGTGCGTCAGGCCCTGATACATGTTGAACGCCATGTTGGCCGAAACGAAAATCTCACCCACTGCGGTGTTCAGAATGTAGGGCATGCCTTGCCCGCCGTAGTCGGGATCGCAGTCGAGCGCGGTCCAGCCACCGTCCTTCATCTGCTGGAAGGCTTCCTTGAAGCCCTTGGGCGTGTAGACCACGCCGTTCTCAAGCCGGCAGCCTTCCTGATCGCCGGTTGCGTTCAGTGGTTCAAGAACGTCGGTCGCGATCTTGCCTGCCTCCTCCAGCACGGCAGAGGTGAAATCGGCCTCAAGTTCATCATATCCGGGAACATCGGACCCCGATACGTTCAGAACATCATGAAGCAGGAACTGAAGGTCCTTGTTCGGGGCTGTATAGGTTGTCATTGATGTTCCTCCCTTATGATTGTGCGGCGATCTTTCCGGCTTTCATTGAGGCGAGCATTTCCTCACCCCATTTCAGTTGTTCTTGAAGCTCTTTGATCGCACTGTTCAGCTCATCGCGCTGGCTGATCATGTCGGCTAGATGCTTCTGCGCAAGTTCATACGCGCGGGCGATCTGTGTTTGCCGCTTGTCGCCAAGGTCGTAAAGGTCAAGAAGCTGGCGAATTTCCTCCAGGCTGAAGCCAAAGCGCTTGCCTTGTAGGATCAGTTTCAGGCGCGCGCGGTCGCGGCGTGTGAACAGGCGGCGCTGGCCCTCGCGGACCGGCGAAAGAAGCTCTTTCGCTTCGTAAAAGCGGAGCGTGCGCGCAGTTACATCAAACGCGTCGCACATCTCCCGTATGGTCAGCACGTCATTCGGCATGGGTCGTCCTTGTGTCCCGAATCAAATCATTTCCTGAGACATAGGTGCTCGTTGACGTTGACGTAAACGAAACGTCACGTCACTTTGTTTGTTCGCCAGTTCCGCGCCGGGTCGGGATCGGGGGTGTTGGCGACAGCAAGGGCGTAACCTTCTGACTAAACGCCGAATATCTCAGCCTCAGATCGCCGAAATCGTCTGCTTTTGCACAGCTTGCCCGCCTTTGCGAAAACCGGCCTAGTCGATCAAATCCGCTGTATTGTCGCGCAGTTCCTGCAACTCCCGGATGCTTTCGGAGAGTTCTTCCTGCTGGCTTTTCAGCGCTTCCAGTTGCCGATCGGCCAGCTTCATCCACGCTTTCAGCTGCACTTGCGTGCCTTCGGTTTCGTAAATCTCAAGCCACTGGCGGATTTCTTCCAGACTGAACCCGAACCGGCGGCCACGCAGGATCAGAACCATCCGCGCAAGCTCTCGCGGGCCATAAAATCGGCTGCGGCCTTCTTTTTCGGGCGATAGCAGTTCAATGTATTCGTAATACCGCAGCGTGCGGGGCGTCACATCGAAACGTGCGCACATCTCTTTGAAATTAATTCGTGTGTCGTCGGATGTCTTGGACATGCTTCGTCGATCCAGGATTTTCATTCAACCTAAAAGCTTTGCGATGAAGTTGCAATTCCGCACAACTTTACCGTGCGCCGAAAACCCTTGGCGCAAAGTTAGTGCTTGCGGGCGGGTGGAGGAGGGCCAATAAATCCGGGCAGAGGAAAGGACCACGATGGCCGATAAGACGCTGGAACTCGCGAAAAGCTTTATTCAGGCGCTGCCCCATTCCAAGGCGCTCGGCATGAAGCTGGAAGAGATCGGGGACGGCGTTGCCGTGATCGCGATGGAATATGACGAACGGTTCGTCGGCGATCCCCGCACCGGTGTGATCCACGGCGGCGCTGTTTCCGCGTTGATGGACACCTGCGGCGGTGCCGCGGTGATGAGCCATCCGTCAAAACCATCCGCGACCGCCACGCTCGACCTGCGCATCGACTATATGCGGCCCGCGACGCCCGGCCAACGGATCGTGGCGCGGGCGGAATGCTACCACGTCACTCGGAGCGTCGTCTTTGTGCGTGCAACGGCGGTGGATGACGATAGCGACCGGCCTGTCGCGTCTGCCACCGGAGCGTTCACGATTGAGCGCGCGCAGAAACCGAAGGGGGAAAAGGCATGAAACAGCGGCCCGATCCCGTCACCGTCGTCAAGAACCGCCGCGACAGCGCGCTGAGGTCACTTGTCGCCGGTGTTCCATATCTCGGCTATCTCGGCATTCACTTCGACCGGCGGGGCGATGAGTTGACGGCGGTTCTGCCGTTCGATGAAAAGCTGATCGGGAACCCGATGCTGCCCGCGATCCACGGCGGCGTGACGGCTGCGTTCCTTGAGTCGACTGCGGTGATCGAACTGAGCTGGTCGATGCTCTGGGACCAGATCGAAACCGGCGAACTTCAGGCAGCCGAGGCGGAGTCGGACCCTCTGCCGCTGCTGCCGAAGACCATCGACTTCACGGTGGACTATCTTCGCTCCGGCTTGCCGCGGGATGCCTATGCCCGCGCTCGTGTCAATCGGTCCGGGCGGCGCTATGCCAGCGTCCACGTTGAGGCATGGCAGGACAATCGTTCCCGCCTGTTTGCGCAGGCCACCGGGCATTTCCTGATGCCGCAAAGGGATGATTGAGGCCGCAACACCGACTGCATCGCTGACCCACAGGCGCGTTCTTCAGATCGCGCTGCCTATCGTCTTGTCAAACGCAACCGTGCCCATTCTGGGGGCCGTCGATACTGGCGTCGTCGGGCAATTGGGCGAAGCGGCCCCCATCGGCGCGGTCGGCATCGGCGCGGTCATCCTGTCGACGCTTTACTGGATCTTCGGCTTCCTGCGGATGGGGACGACCGGCCTTGTCGCGCAGGCGCGCGGCGCGGGTGAGAGCGCGGAAACCGGCGCGTTGTTGATGCGCGGCCTGATGCTCGGCGCGCTTGGCGGTGTGTTGTTCATCACGGCGCAAGTCGCGATCTTCGCCGGGGCTTTCGCAATCTCCCCCGCCAGTGCAGAGGTCGAAACCCTCGCCCGGCAATATATGGCGATCCGTATCTGGGGCGCACCTGCGGCCATTGCGCTTTACGCCCTGACCGGCTGGCTGATCGCGATGGAGCGGACGCGCGGGGTTCTGGTGCTTCAGCTTTGGATGAATGGCCTGAATATCGGGTTGGACCTGTTGTTCGTGCTCGGGTTCGGCTGGGGCGTCGAAGGGGTCGCAGTTGCGACGCTCATGGCGGAATGGAGCGGGCTGCTGGTAGGGCTTTGGCTGTGCCGCGTCGCGTTCGCCGGCAATCAATGGCGCGACTGGCCGCGCGTGTTCGATCCGGTCCGGCTGAAACGGATGCTGGCGGTCAACGCCGACATCATGGTGCGGTCCGTCCTGCTAACGCTGTCCTTCACGACGTTCCTGTTTCTGGCCGCTGACCTTGGTGACGTGACGCTCGCCGCCAATCAAGTGCTGGTGCAGTTTCTTGAGATCACGGCCTTCGCGCTCGATGGTTTCGCGTTCTCGGCCGAGGCGTTGGTCGGCGGCGCGGTGGGGGCAGGGCGGCGCGATGACGTGCGGCGCGCGGCGATCCTGACCTCGCAATGGGGTGTAGGCGGCGCGGTCATCCTTGGCGTGGCGTTCTACCTGTCGGGCGGCGTGTTGATCGACGTGATGGCCACCGCGCCCGAGGTCCGCGAGGCCGCGCGCGAATACCTGATCTGGGTCGCAATCGCCCCAAGCCTAGGCATCGCAAGCTGGATGCTCGACGGCATCTATTTCGGCGCGACGTGGACGCGGGAAATGCGCTGGTCGATGATCATTTCGGTGATCGTCTATGTCATCGCGCTGGCGGTGATGCTGCCGGTGTGGGGCAATCATGGGCTATGGGGCGCGTTGATCGTGTTCAACCTCGCGCGCGGGCTCACGCTCGGCGTTCAGTATCCGGGGCTTGAGGCGAAAGTCGGCGTGCGCCCCTAGAGGATGTCGAGCACCGCCTCCGGCGGACGCCCCAGCGCAGCCTTGCCATTCGCAAGAACAATTGGCCGTTCGATCAGCGCGGGATGTGCGACCATCGCGTCGATCAGTCGGGTATCGTCGTCATCGACGGACAGCCCAAGATCACGGAACAAGCCGTCCTTGACGCGCATGATCTTCGCGGGCGAGACGCCAAGCAGGGCGAGCACGGCGCGGATTTCGTCGGCGGTCGGCGGATCGGTCTGGTAGAGCTTGACTGTTGGCGTGACGCCGCTCTCCTCAAGTAGCGCGAGCGTTTGCCGCGATTTTGAGCATCTAGGGTTATGCCAAATTTCGATCACAACCAGTCCTTTCGTTCTGTTCCGACAGCGTCCGCTACGGTCGCGAAACCGTCGGCGGCAAGCCGTTCGTCCAGTCCTTTGACGATGCGTTCGACCAGCGAAAGCCCCTCATACACCATTGCGGAATAAAGCTGCACCGCGCTCGCCCCCGCCTTCACCTTGGCATAGGCCTGTTCGGCTGAGTCGACCCCGCCGACCCCGATCAGTGGTATCTCGCCCTCCGTAAGATCGCTAAGCTGCGCGACGAGGCGGGTCGATTTCTCAAACAGCGGGGCACCGGACAGGCCGCCAGCCTCATCCGCCGCCGGGGATTTCAACCCATCGCGTGATAGCGTGGTGTTGGTCGCGATGATCCCATTGATCCCGGATTTCGTCGCGACCTCTGCGATTTCGGACAACTCGGACCCATCCAAATCCGGCGCGATCTTCAGAAAGACGGGGATCGGCGTCGGCAACTCCGCCCTCACCGCGATGACGCGCGACAACAGCGCGTGCAGCGCTTCCGCTCCTTGCAAATCGCGCAGGCGTTCGGTGTTGGGGGAGGAGACGTTGACCGTCGCAAAATCCAGCGACGCCCCACAATGGGCGAGGACGCGGGCGAAATCTTCTGCCCGATTGTCGCTATCCTTGTTCGCGCCAAGGTTCAGCCCGACGATGCCGGAGCTGTCGCGGCGCGATAGACGTGCGCCGATCGCTTCCATCCCGTCATTATTGAAACCGAACCGGTTGATAACCGCCCGATCCTCGCGCAGCCGAAACAGACGCGGGCGCGGGTTGCCGGGCTGTGGGCGCGGGGTGGCTGCGCCCACTTCGACAAAGCCGAAACCCGCTTGGGTCAGCGGCCCGACCACATCGGCGTTTTTGTCGTATCCCGCGGCAAGGCCCAGCGGATTGGGCAGATCAAGCCCAGCCAGATTTGTTTTCAGGCGCGGAGAGGTTATGAGCCCCGGCAGCGGAACCAGCCCCGCCTTCAGCGCTTTGATCGACAGGCCATGCGCCCGCTCCGGGTCCAAAAGGTGCAGCGCGGCGAGGCCCGCGCGTTCGCGCAGGCTCATGTCATCTCCGGCGGGAAGTCGTGGCCATTTTCCCCGCGGGGAAGGGGCTTTACCCAGACAATATCGGCGCGTTCCAGTGGGCGGTATAGGTGCGGGAACAACGCGCCACCGCGCGACGGCTCCCACTTCAGCGCATCGCCTGCGGCCTCTGGATCGACCGCGACAAGGGTTAGGTCAGCCTCACCCGCAAAGTGCTTTGCCGCAGTCTCCGCCGCCTGTTCCGCCGTTGAAAAGTGGATGAAGCCATCCTGCACATCGATCGGTGCCCCGTCCGTCTGACCCGCGCTGTCAAAGGCGGCCCATTCGGCGTCTCGGAATATCTTGTAAATCAGCATGTCGCTGGAATGCCTTTTGCCGCCCGCCCGGTCAAGCGCACATCGTTCACCGGGATGTCACAAGCCGACGTTAGGTCAGCCTTGGCGCGTGGGCTTTGACTCTGCGCACGCATGTCGTCAATCTGGTCTGGTCCAATAACAGGGGGCTTCGATGCTTAAAAGATTCCTTTCAACGGCGGGGGCGCTTGCACTGACTGCGGGTGCTGCATCTGCCGACTATTCACTGACAATCCTGCACACCAACGACTTCCACGCCCGGTTTGAGCCGATATCGAAATACGATTCGGGCTGCTCTGCCGAGGATAACGACGCCGGCGAATGCTTTGGCGGCTCCGCCCGGCTTGTTACCGCGATCGAAGAGGCGCGCGGCCGCACGAACAACGCGATCCTCGTCGATGGCGGCGATCAGTTCCAAGGCACGTTGTTCTACACCTACTACAAGGGCGCCGCGGCGGCCGAAATGATGAACCAGATGGCCTATGACGCGATGACCGTGGGCAACCACGAATTCGACGACGGCCCCGAGGTTCTGCGCGGTTTTGTTGACTCCGTCGACTTTCCGATCCTGATGTCGAACGCGGATTATTCGGCTGAGCCGCTGATCGCCGATGCCATCCAGAAATCGGTGGTGATCGAGCGCGGTGGCGAAAAGCTGGGCCTGATCGGCCTGACACCGCAAGACACGGATGAGCTTGCCTCGCCCGGCCCGAACGTGGTGTTCACCGACCCCGTTGGCGCTGTCCAGCAAGAGGTGGACCGCCTGACCGAAGAGGGTGTGAACAAGATCATCGTCCTGTCGCATTCGGGCTATGACGTCGATCAGCGGGTGGCTGCGGAAACGACCGGCGTTGACGTGATCGTCGGGGGTCATTCCAACACGCTACTATCGAATGAGAATGAGGGTGCGTCGGGCCCGTATCCGACAATGGTCGGCGACACCGCAATCGTTCAGGCCTATGCCTACGGCAAGTTTCTGGGTGAGCTGAACGTCACGTTCGACGACGAAGGTGTCATCACCGAAGCCGTGGGGGAGCCGCTTATCCTCGATGGCAATGTCGCTGAAAACGACGGCGTCAAAGCGCGTATCGCTGAACTGGCCGAACCGCTTGAAGAAATCCGCAACAAGGTCGTCGCCGAAACGGCAGAGGCTGTCGAAGGCAACCGCGATGTGTGCCGCGTGCAGGAATGTCAGATGGGCAACCTCGTCGCGGATGCGATGCTTGACCGGGTCAAGGATCAGGGCGTATCGATTGCGATTGCGAACTCCGGCGGCCTGCGTGCCTCAATCGACGCGGGCGAGGTGACGATGGGCGAGGTGCTGACGGTGCTTCCGTTCCAGAACACGCTTTCGACCTTTGAAGCAAAGGGCCAAACCGTGATCGACGCACTCGAAAACGGGGTGAGCCAGGTGGAAGAGGTCAAGGGGCGTTTCCCGCAGGTTGCTGGCCTCAAGTTCACATGGGATCCGTCCGTTGCGCCGAACGAAGGCCGCGTGACCGAAGTCATGGTGCAGGACGGCGAAAACTGGGTGCCGATTGATCCTGAAGCGACCTATGCGGTTGTGACGAACAACTACGTTCGCAACGGCGGGGACGGCTATGATATGTTCGAGACCGACGGCATGAACGCCTATGATTTCGGCCCCGATCTGGCCGATGTCACGGCGGAATATCTGGCCGAGCAGGGGGCTTACACGCCCTATACGGACGGCCGTATCAGCCAGCAATAAAAGGGCGAAGGGGCGCGCTGACCGGTGCGCCCCTTCCCTCATTTCAGGCGGTGATCGTTGCCGCTATCCCAGCTCTGCAAGCCGCGCCAGGGCGGATTTCAGTTTCGCCTCTTCCTCCTCACGCGCGGCGAGGTTTTCGCGGGTTTCCTCAACCACTTCGGGCGGCGCGCTTTCGGCGAATTTCGGGTTGTTCAGACGCCCGCGCAACCCGCCGAGTTCCTTGTTGAGCTTCTGCAAGCTCTTCTCCAACCGTGTTTTTTCTTCATCAATATCAATGACATCAGCAAGTGGTAGGGCAAAGGTGCCGCCTTCGACTGCGACGGTGATCGACCCTTTCGGAAGCTCGCTCGCGTGGGTCAAGGTGTCGATCCGTGCCAGCTTGAAAATCAGCGCCTCGTTGCGGTCAAGCGCGGCTTGGCCATCGGCGCTAAGCTCCTGACAAACCATCGGAATTTTCAACCCCGCCGGAACATGCACCTGCGCGCGGGCAGAGCGGATTCCCTCGATCAAGCTGATCACCCAGTTCATCTCTCGATCCGCATTTTCGTCAACAAGATCAGCGGTTTGGTAGGTCGGCCAGTCGGCGTGGATCAGCATCTTGGACCGCTCCGCCAGCCCGCCCCACAATTCTTCGGTGATATAGGGCATGATCGGGTGCAGAAGGATCAGGCACTGGTCGATCACCCACGCCATTGTTTCGCGGGTTTCTGCAACGATATCAGCATCTTCGCTGTTCAGTAGCGGCTTTGAGAATTCGACATACCAGTCGCAGACCTTGCCCCAGGTGAAAACGTAAAGCGCGTTCGCCGCGTCATTGAAGCGGAAGTTATCAAGCGCGGCGTCGACCTCTTCGCGGACCTTCGCGGTCTCGCCGATGATCCATCTGTTTACCGTCTGCTTTGCGTGCACAGGCTGTGCATACGATGTGCATACGTTTTTGCCGTCATAGGCGCCGTTCATTTCCGCAAACCGGGCGGCGTTCCACAGCTTCGTGCCGAAGTTCCGGTAGCCCGCGATGCGCTGGGTCGACAGTTTCAGGTCGCGCCCCATCGCCGCCATCGCGGTCAGGGTGAAGCGCACCGCGTCCGCCCCGTATTCGTCGATCAGTTCCAGGGGGTCGAGCACGTTGCCGAGCGATTTCGACATCTTCTTGCCCTTCTCGTCGCGGACGAGCGCGTGGACGTAAACCGTATCGAAAGGTTTCTGATCTACGACCGCATATTGCATCATCATCATCCGGGCGACCCAGAAGAAGATGATGTCGAACCCCGTAATCAGGACGGAGGTGGGGAAGTATTTCTGCAGCTCGGGCGTCTGCTCCGGCCAGCCGAGTGTGCCGATGGGCCACAGGCCGGACGAAAACCAGGTGTCGAGCACGTCGGGATCGCGCCAGACCGGGAAGACCAGCTTGGTCGGGTCTTGCGTGACGTTGTATTCGGCCAGCCCGGCGGCGAACTGGTGAATCGCCTCGTGCTTGTCGGCGACCTCGATCACCGTTGCGTGGCTAATCGGGTCGGGAATGTCCTGATTGTCGCCGACGAAGGCATCCTTGACGCTTTCGAAATCGGGGGCGCAATGCATGACTTCGCCCTCGTGCAGCATCCCGCCGTCCAGCAGCAGGCCGAGGATCTCGATCTCGTCCAGGTCGCCGTCGCTGTCGACCTCGCGGTCGGTTCCAAGGTCCAACCCATACCAGACCGGCACCTGGTGCCCCCACCAAAGCTGGCGGGAAATGCACCACGGCTCGATATTCTCAAGCCAGTGGAAATAGACCTTGCGGTCGGAGTCCGGCAGCACGTCGGTGCCGCCATTCGCCTTGCCCTTCTTCACGGCCTCGATCGCCGGGCCGACGATCTTTTCGGCGTCGACGAACCACTGGTCGGTCAGCATCGGTTCGATGATGACCTTCGACCGGTCGCCGTAGGGGGCCATGATCTTCTTGTTCTCGACAAGGGGGATCAGGTGTGGCCCCGGCTCGGGGGCCGGGGCGTTGGCGGAGGCCGGGGCGTTGGCCGCGCCACCCTCATCCCCGCCCCGGACTTGCTCCGGGGCCTCGACCATCACCGCAAGACCTTCGCCGGTGATCTGCGCGACAACCTTCTTGCGCGCCTCGAACCGGTCGAGGCCGCGCAGGTCGTCGGGGACGAGGTTCAGCGTGTCGATCTCGCCCGCGGTGAAGCCGGCACCGTTCGCGATTTCCTGCGCGCGGGCGGCGCATGTCGCGTAATCCGCGCCGTCGTCGCGCATTGCGCCCTTGGTGTCCATCAGGCGATACATCGGGATGTTGCCGCGCTTTGCGACCTCGTAGTCGTTGAAGTCATGCGCGCCGGTGATCTTCACCGCGCCCGAGCCGAAATCCGGGTCGGGGTATTCATCGGTGATGATCGGGATCATCCGGCGGTGTTCCTTTGGGCCGACCGGAATTTCGCAGAGTTTTCCGACGATTGGCGCATACCGTTCATCCGAGGGATGCACCGCAACCGCGCCATCCCCCAGCATGGTTTCAGGCCGGGTCGTGGCGATTGAGATATAGTCGCGCTCCTCCTCAAGCACGACGTTCCCGTTCTCGTCCTTCTCGACATAGGTGTAGGTTTCGCCGTTCTGAAGCGGGTATTTGAAGTGCCACATGTGGCCGTCGACCTCGATATTCTCGACTTCGAGGTCGGAAATCGCGGTTTCGAAATGCGGGTCCCAGTTCACCAGCCGCTTGCCGCGATAGATGATCCCCTTGTGATACATGTCCACGAAAACCTTGATGACGGCATCGTGGAAATCGGGGCTGTTTTCATGGCCGACATGGGTGTCGCCGGGGGCGCCCGCCATGGTGAAGGCGTTGCGCGACCAGTCGCAGGTCGCGCCGAGGCGCTTCAGCTGTTCGATGATCGTGCCGCCGGATTTCTCCTTCTGCTTCCAGACGAGACCGGTGAATTCCTCGCGGCTCATGTCGGTGCGGCGGCGGTTGGATTTCGCGAGTTCCCGCTCGACAACCATCTGGGTCGCGATCCCCGCGTGGTCCTGCCCCGGCTGCCACAGCGTGTCAAAGCCGCGCATCCGGTGCCAGCGCACGAGGATATCCTGCAGCGTGTTGTTGAAGGCGTGACCCATATGCAGGCTGCCGGTCACGTTCGGGGGCGGGATCATGATGCAGAAGGTCTCCTCGCGCGAGGCGTTCGCGCCCGCCCTGAAGGCGCCGGAGTCCTCCCATTTCGCGTAGAGCCGCGGTTCGGCCTCGGCTGCATCAAAGGTCTTTTCCATCGCCATCTGGATCGCGTCCTGCTGTCGGAGTGAGGTTCGGCACTGCCTTAGCGAAACCGCGCCGGAAGGGCAACAGATCGCGCGCGGCCGGTTTCATCTTGCCAAAAATACTCGATCCCCGGGCATGGACACGCGGTCAGGCCCGATACAGTATGATAGCGGGTGAAGCCGGGGTTCCGGTGGTGCGGCCGCTCGCGTGGTTGTCACGGCAAGTTGCGTGGACGCGTCCGGAGTGAAGGTTGAATATGCGGGTATGACACGGGCGAAACGACAGCGGGGCCATCATGCGGTTTCTTAAGCGGATCGGGGCGTGGCTGGGCCTGTCCCCCGGCGCGAGCCAGTCGCCGCCGCAACCGCGCCGCGGCCGGGTCGATCACGTGGTTCTGCTGGATGGCACCATGTCTTCGCTGACGCCGGGGTGCGAAACCAATGTCGGGCTGACCTACAAGCTGCTGTCCGAAGTCGCCCCGGCGCAACACCTGTCGCTGCGGTATGAGGCGGGCATCCAATGGCGGCAATGGCGCAATACGCTCGACGTGATCCAGGGCGCCGGGATCAACCGCCAGATCCGCCGCGCCTATGGCTTCATCGCATCGCGCTACCGCCCCGGCGACCGCATCTTCCTGTTCGGCTATTCGCGGGGGGCCTATGCCGTCCGTTCGCTCGCCGGGGTGATCGACCGGGTCGGCCTGCTGCGCGCCGATCAGGCGACGGAGCGCAATATCACCACCGCCTACCGCCACTACCGCTGTGCGCCCGACACGGAAGCGGCAGCGGAGTTCAGGAAACTCTATTGCCACCCGAATGTTGAGATTGAGATGGTCGGCATCTGGGATTCCGTCAAGGCGCTCGGGTTTCGTGCGCCGCTGATCTGGAAGTTCTTTGAACGCTCGCATGCGTTCCACAACCACCAGCTTGGCCAGTCGATCCGGCATGGCTATCACGCGCTGGCCATTGATGAGACGCGCGTGGCCTATGAGCCTGTGCTGTGGAATTGCCCGCCGGACTGGGACGGCGAGGTGCAGCAGATGTGGTTCCGGGGCTGTCACGGCGACATCGGCGGGCAACTTGGCGGGCATGAGGCGAGCCGACCGCTCGCCAATATTCCGCTGGTCTGGATACTGGAAAAGGCCGAGGGCTGCGACCTGACCCTGCCTGAAGACTGGCGCGCGCGGTTCCCGATGGATGTCAACGCGCCCTCGGTCGGGACAACGAAGGGATGGGGCAAGCTGTTTTTGGCGCGCCGCAAACGGATGATCGGTCAGGATCGATCCGAAGCGATCCACGAAAGCGCCCACGGCCACCGCACGGGTGCACGGCTCGCGCGCAGCAACCTGTTTCCGTGGCAGGAATTGCCCGAAGGCTACTAGGCGACCTTCTCCAGCGTCACCTCGGGCTGAATGCCAAGCGCATGGCACACATCGCGGGTCAGGCCGGGGCGGTTCAGGGTGTAGAAGTGCAAATCCTCGACCCCGCCATCGAGCAGTTTCGAACAAAGCTCTGTGCACAGCGCAATCGCCAGCAGGTCCGACCGATCGTCGCGCTCGGCTTTTTCAAAGGCATGATGCGCCCAATCGGGGATGTAGGCACCGCAGGCGTCGGCGAACTTCTTGGTGCCCGCCCAGCTGTGGATCGGCAGGATGCCCGGAATGATCGGCGCGTCGATCCCGGCCTTTTCGCAGGCGTCGCGGAAGCGAAAGAACGTATCCGCCTCAAAAAAGAACTGCGTGATGGCCGAGGATGCCCCGGCGTCGATCTTGCGCTTCAGCCAGTCGATATCCTGGGTGCGGGTCAGCGCCTCGGGGTGGGGTTCGGGATAGGCACCGACGCGGATGTTGAAATCTCCGGCCTCGGCCAGTGCTTCGATCAGTTCGCAGCTATTGGCGAACCCGTCGGGGTGGGGGGTAAAACTATCCGCGCCGTTCGGGGCGTCGCCGCGCAGGGCCACGATGTCTTTCACGCCTGCCTTCGCATAGCGCCGCGCAATGTCGAGCGTTTCGGCGCGGGACGCATCCACACAGGTCAGGTGCGCCGCGACGTTCAGCCCGGTATGCGCGCCGATCGTCGTGACCGCATCATGGGTCAGATCACGGGTTGTGCCACCAGCACCATAGGTGACGGACACGAATTTCGGCGCAAGCGGGGAGAGCGCATGCACCGTATCCCAAAGGCGAAACGACCCTTCGAGGGATTTGGGGGGGAAGAACTCGAAAGAGATATTGGGCGTGTTCATCATCTAATCCTATGCTGGCGGCTTGCAGCAGATGTCCCACGCGCGTAAAGATGAAGCAAATTCATAATTCTCAACATCAATATGAGGCTGGTTCACAAATGCACTTGGAGTTTCGCCACCTGCGCGCGATCAAGGCGATCCATGACGCAGGCGGTCTGGGGCGGGCCGCGGATATCCTGCACATCACGCAATCGGCGCTGAGCCATCAGATCAAAGGCTTGGAGGATCAGGCGGGGGTGGAGCTGTTCGCCCGACGTTCAAAACCGCTGAAACTGTCGGCGGCGGGGCTGCGTTTGCTGCGGCTGGCCGAGAAAATCCTGCCAGAGATCGAAGCCACTGAAGAGGAATTTCGCGGGCTTCTGTCCGGTAAATCCGGGCGGCTGCATATCGCCATCGAATGCCACGCCTGTTTTGAATGGCTGTTCCCGGTGCTTGAGGAATTTCGCAAGGCGTGGCCCGATGTGGATGTCGACATCCGCCCCGGCCTCGCCTTCGGCGCGCTGCCCGCGCTTCAGCGGGAGGAGGTCGATCTGGTCGTCTCTTCCGACCCGGAAAAGCTCGCCGGAGTTGAATTCGCGCCGCTGTTTGACTATGAGCCTGTGTTTGTCGCGTCCTCCCAGCACCCGCTGGCGCAAAAAACGTTCATAGAGGCCGGGGATTTCCGTGGCGAAACGCTGATTACCTATCCGGTGGACCGATCCCGCCTAGACGTGTTCACGCAGCTTCTGACCCCCGCGAAGGTCGAACCCGATGCGATCCGCCAAGTCGAACTGACCGCGGTGATCTTGCTGCTTGTCGCATCGAACCGGGGGGTGTCGGTGCTGCCCGACTGGGTGGTGCGCGAGGTGCGTTATAGTTCGGACTACGTCACGCGGCCGATCACCAAGGGCGGGCTGACACGACGACTCTACGCCGCGACGCGAAGCGAGGACGCGGCGCTGCCGTTCATGTCCCACCTCATCCGGTTGGCGCGGTCGATTCCCGTGAAGCTGCAACGCGGTGAACAGATCGACGCATGATGAGGGGCTGCGCCCCACGATTTATCCTCGCCGCGATGCGGCTCAGGCATGAGTATTTTTGGCAAGATGAAACGGGCGGTCGTTTGGCAACCAACAATTAAGGTTACTGTCCCAAGGTGCATGTGCGGAACAGGCTGGAGAGCCGATGGCCGCGCAAGGTGAAACTCTAGTTCTCTGGTGTGTCATCGGGGCAAGATGCGGCGTTTGTTTCATCTTGCCCCAAATACTCGCGCCGCAGGCACAAAACTCTTTGGCGACTTTCGCTGCCCCTCTTGGCAATCCCTGATCGTGGGCGTATACGCGCGGGCTGACAAAGGAGCCCCCGGTATGCAAGGCAGTGCCAATCTAAACGTGATGATCAAGGCCGCGCGAAAAGCGGGGCGGTCGCTGACCAAAGACTTCCGCGAGGTCGAGAACCTTCAGGTGTCGATGAAGGGGGCGGGCGATTTCGTCAGCCGGGCGGATATCGCCGCGGAAAAGATCATTCGCGAAGAGCTGATGGAAGCGCGCCCGACCTATGGCTGGCTTGCCGAGGAGGGGGGCGAGGCCGAGGGCAAGGACCCGACCCGGCGCTGGATCGTCGATCCGCTGGATGGCACCACGAACTTCTTGCACGGGCTGCCCCATTGGGCGGTGTCCATCGCGCTTGAGCATAAGGGCGAGATCGTCGCCGGCGTCGTCTTTGACCCGGCGAAGGACGAGATGTTCTTTGCCGAGAAGGGCGCGGGCGCGTGGATGAACGAAAGCCGCCTTCGGGTGTCCGGGCGCAACAAGATGATCGAATCGATCTTTGCGACAGGCCTGCCGTTTGGCGGGCGGTCTGACTTGCCCGAGACATTGAAAGAGCTTGCGAAGCTGATGCCAGCCTGCGCCGGTGTGCGGCGCTGGGGGTCGGCGGCGCTTGACCTCGCCTATGTCGCGGCGGGGCGGTATGATGGATACTGGGAACGCCGTCTGAACGCCTGGGATCTGGCCGCCGGGCTGTTGATCGTGCGCGAGGCGGGCGGCTTGGCAGAGCCGTTGCGCGTTGGCAAGCATATCCTTGAGGACGGCGAAATCCTCTGCGCGAACGAAGCGATTTTCGATCAGTTCAGCAAAGCGGTGCGCAGCGCCTAATCCTTGGCGTCTGAGGGGTGATTGACCCCGTCTGACCACGGTATATCGCCCAAATCGCGCGGGTTCACACCTTCAATCGCCGCGACATTCACTCCGTATTCGTTTGGGTTCGACCGCCGCTGGTGGTGGGTATAGATACCGCAGGTCTTACAGAAATAGTGCTTCGCCGTGCCGGTGCCCCATGTGTAACGGGTCAGGTTGTCTTCGCCCTTCACAATGCGCAGATCGTCCAGATCGACGGTCACGGCGGCGGCACCCCGGCGGCGACAAAAGGAACAATCGCAGCGCCCGGCTTCGGTCAATGGTTCGTTCGGTGTCACGTCAAGTTCGACGGCACCGCAGTGGCAGGTCAGTTTCATCGACGTCTCTTTACTTTGGGAATTCCGGATTTTGTGACGGTGTATTCCGCTTCGGGGTGGGGCGGGTGGCCTTCGGTGCGGTCCCAGAACTCTGTCCCGCCGCGTTTTTTCCAAGCGGGCAACATCAGTGCAAAACCGATCAGGAAGCCGCCCGCGTGTGCCCAATAGGCGACGCCTGAGCCTGCGACGTCTGACGTGACGCCACTGACAAGCTGGAAGGCGAACCACAGGCCAAGCATGATCCACGCCGGGACCGGGATGATTTTGAAGAATACGATGAAGATGAACAGGATATCGACCTTCGCCTTTGGAAACAGCAGAAGATAGCCGCCCATCACGCCTGCAATCGCTCCGGATGCGCCGACCACGGGGACGAGCGACGCGGGATCGGCCATCACCTGCGCAAGGCTCGCCGCGATACCGGCGGCGAGGTAGAAGGCGGCGAAGCCGAAATGGCCAAGCTCATCCTCCATATTGTCGCCGAAAATCCACAGGAACAGCATGTTGCCGCCAAGGTGCAGGACGCCGCCATGCAGGAACATCGAGGTAATCAGCGTCACGGGCTTTTCGCCGGTGGTGATCAGGCCGGGGGTCATCGCCCAGTCGTGGTAGAACCACGCCAGCTTCATCGGCTGGTCCATCAGGCCCCAATAGCTGATGAAAATCCCGATATTGAGTGCCATGATCGCCCAGGTGACATAGGGCGTCCGGTTCGACGGGTTATGATCGCGGATCGGGAACATGGGCGCAGCTTGCCCATGTTCCCGCCAAGGTCAAGTCAGCTATCGCCCACTTCGGCCAGCAGCGCGGCGTTCCCGCCCGCCGCCGTGGTGTCGACGCAGACGTGCCGTTCAAGCAGAACGCGGGCGATGTCGATCTCTCCGCAGATCAGGGGCAGGATCGCGCCGTCGCGCTGGGCGAGCGCTTGGGCATAGGCGCGGGCGGTCGCGTCGTCGCCCCAGAACGCCGCGCCGGAAAACCCGGCGAGAGTGCTGAGGGCGTCGGGGGCTAGGCCATCCGCCTCAACCGCGTAACCGCCGAGGCTGCGGACGGTTTCAGCCTGCAAGCGCGCCGCTTCCTGACCGGGGCCGAGGCACAGGACGGGCGCGCGGGGCGACAGGCCAAGCTGGTTCGATTCACCCGTTGGTCCCGGCAGGGTGATCTTGCGCAAGGGCTGGTCGCTGATCTGGGCGGCGTCCAGCAGTTTTTGGACACGGGCGGCATCGGCCTTGCTGGTTCTCTCGCCGCCTGAAGCCGGCGGTTCGCTGCGGGTAAAACGGGGCAGGTAGTGCGGGCCACCCGCCTTTGGTCCGGTGCCGGAAAGTCCTTCGCCCCCAAAGGGTTGAGAGCCGACAATCGCACCGATCTGGTTGCGATTGACGTAGATATTGCCCGCGTGGAGCCGTTCGACGATGTGCTGCACACGGTCGTCGATGCGGGTGTGCAGGCCGAAGGTCAGGCCGTAACCGGTGGCATTGATGGTTTCGATGACCTTGTCGATCTCTTGCGATTTGAAGGTCGCGATGTGAAGGACGGGGCCGAAGATTTCACGTTCCATCTCTGCGATGGAGCTTACGCGGATCGCGACGGGCGGCACGAAATGACCGGCCCCCGGCACCGCGATTTCCTTGAGGACACGGCCATCGGCGCGGGCCTTGGCGATGTAATCGTCAATATCGGCTTTCGCCTCTGCGTCGATGACGGGACCAACGTCGGTGGCGTATTCCCACGGCTGGCCAAGCTTCAGTTCGTCCATCGCGCCGAACAGCATCGTCTTGAAGCTGTCGGCGATGTCTTCCTGAACGTAAAGGCAACGGAGGGCGGAGCAGCGCTGGCCAGCCGACTGGAAGGCGCTTTCGATAATGCTTTGCACGGCCTGTTCGGGCAGGGCGGTCGAATCCACGATCATCGCGTTCAGGCCGCCGGTTTCCGCGATCAGCGGCGCGGCGGGGTCGAGGTTGTCGGCCATCGCCCGGCGAATGATCTGCGCGGTTTCGGTGGAGCCGGTGAAGGCGACACCCTTGATCCGTGGGTCAGAGGTCAGCGCGGCCCCGACGGTCGGGCCATCGCCCGGCAGCAGTTGCAGAACCTCGCGCGGGACGCCGGCCTCGTGCAGCAGCTTGACAGCGAAGGTGGCGATCAGCGGAGTTTGTTCTGCCGGTTTCGCAAGAACGCCGTTGCCAGCGGCAAGGGCCGCCGCGACCTGGCCGGAAAAGATGGCCAGCGGGAAGTTCCACGGGGAAATACAGGTGAAGAGGCCAGCGGGCGGGTTTGTCAGCCCTTCGGCCTCATTCGCGTAGTAGCGCAGGAAATCGACCGCTTCGCGCAGTTCGCCCACGCAGTCAATCTGGATCTTCCCGGCCTCGCGGCTGAGGATTGCGAAAAGCTCTCCGAAATGCGCTTCGTATAGGTCGGCGGCGCGGCGCAGGATGTCGCCGCGGGTTTTGGCGTCCGCGTTCCATTGGGTTGCGGCGGACAAGGCCGTTTCGACGTCCGCAGAGGTTGCCCAGCGCACCGTTCCGACCTGATCTGTCGGGTTGGCGGGGTTCAGGATGGGCTCGGATTTGCCCTTGTCCGCCTTGCCCGCGATCAGCGGTTCGGCGGTGAACTGCGCCGTCTTGTGGGGGTTCCGTGCGGCGTCTATCGCGTCGATATCCGGGCCGTGAGACAGATCCCAGCCCTGGGAATTCTTGCGCCCGTCAAACAGGTCCGGTCCCTTGCGCACCACGGGGTTCGCGGGGGCGTCGAGGTAGCCTTCGACCTCGACGAAGGGGTCGGCGGCGACGACTTCTGGCGGCACGTCTTCGTCAACGATCTGGTTCACGAAACTGCTGTTCGCGCCGTTTTCGAGCAGGCGACGGACGAGGTAGGCGAGCAGATCGCGGTGTTCGCCAACGGGCGCGTAGATGCGGCAGCGGGTCTGGTTTTCGGCCATCACGATGTCATGCAGCCGTTCCCCCATCCCGTGCAGGCGCTGGAATTCGTAGGCGCGCGGATCGTCGGCCATGTCGAGAACGGCGGCGACCGTATGGGCGTTGTGCGTGGCGAATTGCGGATAAATGCGGTCGGTCATGCCAAGCAGCTTGCGGGCGTTCGCGATGTAGCTGACATCGGTTGACGCTTTGCGCGTGAAGACCGGGAAACCTTCCATCCCCTCGACCTGCGCGAGCTTGATTTCTGTGTCCCAGTAGGCGCCTTTCACCAGACGCACCATGAAGCGGCGATCAAGCTTCTCGGCCAGCGCGTAAATCCAGTCGATCGCGTCGCCGGTGCGGGGGCCGAAGGCCTGCACGACGATGCCGAACCCGTCCCAGCCTTTCAGCGCGCTGTCGGACAGCACGGCTTCGATGACGTCAAGGGAAAGGGCAAGCCTGTCAGCCTCTTCCGCGTCGATGTTGAAGCCCATGCCGGCGGATTTCGCGAGTTGGGCGAGCGACCGAACGCGGGGGACGAGTTCGTCCATCACGCGATCTTTCTGGGCAACCTCGTAACGTGGATGCAGGGCGGACAGCTTGACCGAAATCCCCGGATTTTCGCGGATGTCGGACGAATTGCACGCCGCCGCAATCGCGGAAATCGCGCGGGAATAGGACAGGTGGTAGCGGCGCGCGTCGGCATCGGTGCGGGCGGCTTCGCCAAGCATGTCGTAGGAATAGGTGTAACCCTTCGCCTCCATCCCCTCGGCGCGCTTCATCGCGGACTGGATGGTTTCACCCAGCACGAATTGGCGCCCCATCTCGCGCATCGCGCGGGACACCGCGGCGCGGATCACAGGTTCGCCCAGCCGCTTTACCGCCCCGTGCAGATGGCGTGCGACGCCGGGGTTTTCGTCGTCCAGCACCTTACCCGTCAGCATCAGCGCCCAGGTGGAGGCATTGACGAGCGAGGAGGAGGAATGCCCAAGGTGCTTGCCCCAATCGGACGGCGCGATCTTGTCTTCGATCAGCGCGTCGATGGTGTCGGCATCGGGAACACGCAGCAGCGCTTCGGCAAGGCACATCAGCGCGATGCCTTCGTCGGTCGACAGGCCGTATTCGGCAAGGAAGACCTCCATCAAGCCGGGCTTTGCAGATTGGCGAATGCTGCGCACAAGCTCTGCCGCTTTTGCCGCGATCCGGGCGCGATCCTCTGCCGACAGGTTCGCGCGGTCGATCAGTTCGACCAGTTTGTCGTGTTCGTCTGCATATGTGTTGGCTTCGAGCCGCGCGTAGATATCTGGCAGCATGGTGGTCCTCCTTACGATAGACTATGATACCAGCTAGAGAGTTTCCGTTTCGCCTGAAGATGTGCAAATGGCAGGCGATACGACTGAATTTATGGCTATGGAGCGGCGAAATGGACGATCTGACGCTCGACCGGTTCGACAATGCGATTCTGAACCAGCTTGCGGGCGACGGGCGGGTTAGCATGACCGAACTTGCGCGCCGCATCGGGCTGACGAAATCGCCCACGCAGGCGCGGGTCAGACGGCTGGAAGAGTTGGGCGTCATCAAGGGATACCGCGCCATGCTGGACCCGATCCGGCTGGGTCTGGACCACGTGGCTTTTGTCGAAGTGCGCCTGTCCGACACCCGCGAAGCCGCGCTTGCCGCGTTCAACAAGGCCGTCGTGCAGGTGCCTGAGATTGAGGAATGTCACATGCTCGCCGCGAATTTCGACTATCTGCTGAAGGTTCGCGCCCGCGACATGCGCAGCTATCGCGCTGTATTGGCTGAGAAAATATCCTCACTGCCGTATGTGTCCGGCACCTCGACCTTTGTGGCGATGCAGGCGGTCAAGGAAATCGGTCTCTCAGATGTGAGTTGACGGGCGGGCGGTTGATGCAGGACGATTTCGCCATGCGACTGATGATCATTGCCCTGGCCCTTGCCGCCCCCGCCGTTGCGTTTGCCGACACTTGCCCTGACGTGCCTGAACGGGGCGCCCGGTATGACGCGTTGATGAAGGGCGTGCGCACCGCGCCGAATGAAAACGCCGCGCGGCAAATCAGCAATGAACTGTGGGAGATTTGGGCGAACGCCCCAGACACTCGCGCCCAAGCGCTGCTGGATGAAGGAATGCAGCGCCGCGCCGGGTTCGATTTCGATGGCGCGATCATCGCGTTTGATGCGTTGGTCGAGTACTGCCCCGATTATGCCGAGGGCTACAATCAACGCGCCTTCGTCAATTTTATCCGTGGAGAATATGCGCTGGCGCTGGATGACCTCGACCTCGCGCTTGAACGTGATCCGGTCCATATCGCGGCGCTGTCGGGGCGGGCGCTGACCTTGATGGGCATGGGCCAGATGGATGACGGGCAGGACCAGTTGCGCGCGGCGCTTGAACTGAACCCATGGCTGCCGGAACGCAATATGCTGGTTGAACCTGCGGGCGACGATATCTGACCCGAGGGGCGGCCCGAAAATTGGCCGAACACCGCCTTTACACCCCCCATACAACCGCTATTGTCGCGCCGCCCGCCCGCGTGGTGGAATGGTAGACACAGGGGACTTAAAATCCCTAGGCCGTAACAGGCCGTGCCGGTTCGAGTCCGGCCGCGGGTACCAAACGGGCTGTTCTGTCAGGACGCTTCGCGCCAGCGCCGCCAAAGGGTGGCGGCCCCTGCAATGGCCAAATTCGCGACGGTAAATGCGGCGGCGAGGATGACGAACAGTTTGAGCCACGCGACCAGCGCTTCGCCAAATGCCATCCCTGATTCAACGCCTGTGACCGCAAAGATTGCGGCGAAAGAGGCGATGGTCAGCCCGGATTCAAGCCGTTCCGGCGACAGGCCGGTCATCCGGTGCAATATCCGGCGGTTTGAAGCCCAGCCGAGTGACAAAAGCACCGGAATCCAGATCATCAGCGCGACGAAATCGCGGTTCGATTCAAACGACCGACCGCCGTAACCCGCGACAAACACGGCGAAAATGACAATGGCGATTGGCAGAAACAGCACGAATGCCGACAGCAGCATGAACTTCACCATGCTGGCGTCGTGGCTTTGCGGTGGTTTCTGGCTTTGATCCGTCATTCCGGCAGGTTAGCCGGAAATTCTGACCAAATAATGACTAACCTTCGATCTGGCCCGCCATGATGGCGATGGCTTTCTGATAAACACTCGCCGCGTTCCATTCGTTCAACACGTGGAAATTGGGTTGCCCCTGCTGGTAGCCCTGACCGGGTTGCCAGCCTTTCGCGCGCAGGAAATTCGCGGTGGAGGCCAACGCGTCCGTCATATTGTAAAGGTCAACGCGCCCGTCGCCGTTGGCATCAACCCCGTAGCGCAGCGCGTTGCCGGGCAGGAACTGGGTGTGCCCCATCTCTCCGTGTTTCGCGCCAAGCTGGCCGGGGGAGAGCATGCCGCGATCCACCATGATAAGCGCGGCCAGCGCGTGCGGGGTGAAGAAATCGGTGCGGCGGCAATCATAGGCAACGGTGGCGATGGAACTGACAACATTTGTGTCACCCATACCCCGGCCAAAGGCGGTTTCCATGCCGTGAATGGCGATCAGGACGCCAGCGGGCACGCCGTAGGCGCGTTCAAGGCTATCGTAAAACGCGCGGTTGCCCTGAAGGGCGCGGCGGCCCTGCGCGACGATCGTGTTCGCGCCGCGCACCTGCATGAACTTTTCGAGCGAGTAGTTGAAGCTGCGCTGGTTGCGGTCGGCGTTGATCGTCGATTGCGAATAACGCGCGGCAGCAAGCGCCTGAAGGCCACGCTGGCCGACGCCTTGTGCCTGCGCCTCGGCGGCGAAGGCCTGTTTCCAGCGGTCAAACCCCGAACTGTCGTTACCGCATTGCGCGGCGAGGGCGGGGGAGGTCAGAAGGGCGAAGCCGGCGGCAAGCAAAAGGCGCATGAAAATCTCCTAAATCGTTATCCGGGGGAGCCTAGCATAAGGGTTTCCGCCCGGCCAAGCGGCTTAGTCGCGGGTGCCGGAGAACCTTTCCTGCCAGCTTTCGCGTTCTTCATCGGTGATCTTGCGGAACAGAACGTCCGGCACCTCGAACGCGTGGCTGGCGGGCAGGGCGGTCAGCGCCTCGGCCACGTTATCGGGCCAGCTGTTATCGCCCGTTTTCATCGCCGCCAGCATCGCGGCCGAGGCGTCGGGGATGAAGGGTTCGGACAGCGCCGCGTATAGCCGGATCAGGTTCAGCGACAGGCGCACAACGGCGGCGGCGCCTTCGGGGTCGGTCTTGAACAGCGCCCACGGGGCGGCGGATTGCAGGTATTCGTTGCCCGCGACCCAGATCGCGCGCAGTTCGGCGGCGGATTTACGCACCTCCATCGCGTCCATGTGGGTTTCATAGGCCCGGATGCGTTTGGTGAGTTCTGCGATCAACTTTTCTTCAGCAGGGCCGTTCGAGCCACCTGCGGGCACCTCTTCGCCGAACTTCGAACGGCAGAATTTCGTGACGCGGCTGACGAAGTTGCCCAGCACGTCCGCCAGATCCTTGTTCACGGAAGTCTGGAAATTCTCCCACGTGAATTCGCTGTCAGAGCTTTCGGGCGCATGGGACAGCAGCCACCAGCGCCAGTAATCGGCTGGCAGGATGTCGAGCGCCTGATCCTGAAACACGCCGCGCCCTTGGCTGGTCGAAAACTGGCCGCCGTCGTAATTCAGGTAATTGAACGATTTGATGTAATCGACGAGCTTCCACGGCTCTTCGGACCCCATGATCGTCGCGGGGAAGGACAGGGTGTGGAACGGTACGTTGTCCTTGCCCATGAACTGCACGTAACGCACGTCGTCGGCACCCTTGTCGGTGCGCCACCAGCGTTCCCAGTCGGCGTCGGTCTTGCCGTTTGCCTTGGCCCATTCCGCGCCGCAGGCGATGTATTCGATGGGTGCGTCGAACCAGACGTAGAAGACTTTGCCCTCCATCCCCGGCCAATTGTCCGCCCCGCGCTTGACCGGAACGCCCCAGTCAAGATCGCGGGTGATGCCGCGGTCTTGCAGCCCGTCGCCGTCATGCAACCACTTCTTCGCGATGGAGGTTGTCAGGATCGGCCAATCGGTCTTTGAATCGATCCACTTATCCAGCGTGTCGCGCAGTTTCGATTGGCGCAGGTAGAGGTGCTTGGTTTCGCGCACCTCAAGATCGGTCGACCCGGAAATCGCGCTGCGGGGTTCGATCAGGTCGGTCGGGTCAAGCTGCTTCGTGCAGTTTTCGCATTGGTCGCCACGGGCTTTGTCGTAGCCGCAGTTGGGGCAGGTACCTTCGATATAGCGATCCGGCAGAAAGCGTTTGTCGGCGTGCGAATAAACCTGGCTTTCCGAAACTTCCTCGATCAACCCGTTATCGGCCAGCCGCCCGGCAAAATGCTGGGTCAGCGCGTGGTTTTCAGGAGAGGAGGAGCGCCCGAAGTGATCGAAAGACAGGCGAAACCCGTCGCCGATCTTTGACTGAACCGCGTGCATTTCGCGGCAGAATTCATCGACGGGCTGACCGGCCTTCGCTGCCGCAAGCTCTGCCGGGGTGCCGTGTTCGTCGGTGGCGCAGAGGAACATCACCTCATGCCCGCGATCACGCATGTATCGGGCGTAAAGGTCGGCGGGCAGTTGGCTGCCGACGAGGTTGCCCAGATGCTTGATCCCGTTGATGTAGGGAATCGCCGAGGTGATGAGGATACGTGCCATGAAAGCGCCTTTGGATCAGATTTGGCCCCTCTTAACGCAAGCGCACCGGCGGCTCTAGTCCCCGTTGCGTTGCTTTCTGAGAAGCCTGCCAATCGTGAAGGATGATCTGGGGGTGTAGATGTATGGTGTGCGGTCGTCAGCGGTTCGGCGTGCGCGCATCCGGATCAGGCTGAACGCGACCAGTGCGATATGGCCAAGCGACAGGAACACAAACAGCGCGGACGGGCCGAATGCTGCGATCAGGGCAGAGGTCGCATAGGGACTCGCGATGGCGCCGAGCGCGTAGAAGAACATCAGCGCGGCGGCTAGCTCCACCCGTTGTTCAGAGGTCGCAAAGTCATTCGCGTGTGCGGCAGAGACCGAAAAGATCGGGAATGTCGTCAACCCGAACAGCCCGGCGGACAGCATCACCGCGACGGTGCCGCTGCTGCTTGTGAACACGGTGATCGCGCAGGAAAGAACCGCCGCGATAGACAGCCAGATCAGCACCCAGCGTCGGTCGTATTTATCGGCAAGCCAGCCGACGGGATACTGCGCAAGCGCGCCGCCAAGCACGAAAGCGGCAAGGAAATACGCGATCTGATCGGTGCGCAGCCCAACCTCTTGCCCGTAGATCGGGCCGACCATACGGAAGGACGCCGATGTCAGCCCGGCGGTGATGACACCCGCCGCGGCAAGCGGAGAGCAGGCCCACGCGAGGGCGGGCCTCAGCCGGGGTGCCGACGGGGTTTCGGGCTGCTGCGCCTTGGTCAGTGTCAGCGGTAGCAGCGCGGCGCAGCAAAACAGCGCGAGCAGGTTGTAGGACACGTAGTGCGCCGGTTCCAGCACCGCGATCAGCAACTGCGCCGCAAGCGACGCGCCCATATCCGCGATCCGGTAGGTGCCCATCGCGCGGCCGCGGGTTTCGTTCGTGACCTTGGCGTTCAGCCACGCTTCGAGAACCGTATAGCAACCCGCGACGCATAGCCCCGTCGCGATACGCATCAGGGCCCAGGCGTAGGGGTCCAGCACCAGCATATGTGCAAGCAGCCCGATGGTGCCAGAGGCGGTGAAGGCCGCAAACGCCCGCGAATGGCCAACCGACCCCATAAGGCGCGGCGCCCACCAACAGCCGACAAAGAAGCCAAGGAAATGGGCGGACCCCAAGATCCCGACCTGCTGTGTCGTGAACCCAAGCTGCAATCCCGACAGCGCGTCGAGCGGCCCGACTCCGCCCGATGAAAGCTGCAACAGCACAACAGACAGGAATAGGGCGGCAAAGGAAATGACGAGGCGCATAAGACAGCCGGTATTGTTTCACGGCCAAAGTCGCAAGGCGCCTTCGCGCGGGCTTTCCGGTTATCGACAGATATGTGTCGCTTTTGCCGGTTCGGGGTGGCTAGGGCGTCGCACGGTCGATGCGGACGATGATCCTAAGGTCGATCCGGTCGTCGACGAGGTCAGGATACCCGCCTGCGCCGAACGCTCTGCGTGACACCTGACCGGTCAGCAGAACGGACAGCCGTGATCGGTCACCTGCCACGGTTCCGGTCTGTCGATACAGCCCGGCGGTCAGGGTGATCGGCCGCGTCGTGCCTGCAAGCGTCAGCATCCCGTCGACCTGCGCCCGGTTCAGATCGCCGGTAATCCTTGTGCTTTCAAACGTCACGAACGGATTGCGCCGCGTATCGAGCACGCTTGGGCCGCGCATGGCTTCGGTTGCAAAGACGATCCCGGCGCGCGCGCGCTGTGCATTCAGGACGACCCGCACGCTGGATTGCGGCAGGCTGTCGAGGTCGAGCATCAGCGTCGCATCGGCCACCGGCATGGTGCCTTGGTTCGCCGTGCCGCTGAGTGAATAGGTGAACCCAACGCTCGACCGCTCCCGGTCGAGGTTATACTGCACGGGTGCAGCCTGCGCTGTTGCGGATAGCAGGATCAGCCAAAGAATGGTCAGGAGTTTCATCGCGCCCTCCGACGTCGAGCATAGCGGCTTTGGCTCACGTCCGGCCATCACTTTGCGGTGACAACGTAAATCGGTGCATTGCCTGTCGATGGACCGCGCGAAACTTCTGCCTTGTCCCCGGCGTGTCGGTTGGTAGGCTCCGCGCGAACAGGAAAGGAATTCTGATGCGCACTGTCCCCCTTGGCCGAACGGGTCTGCAATTGTCCGAATTGATGCTTGGCTCCATGACATGGGGCACGCAGAACACGGTCGATGAGGCACACGCCCAGATCGATATGGCGCTGGATCGGGGGATCAACTGCATCGACACCGCAGAGATGTATCCCGTCAACCCGATCAGCCGCGAAACCGTCGGCCGGTCGGAGGAGATCATTGGCAAGTGGGTCGCCAAAACCGGGCGGCGCGACGATGTCATCCTTGCGACGAAACATTCCGGTGAGGGTCTGGGCTACGTTCGCGATGGTGCGCCGATATCGTCCGCGACGATCCCCGAAACCATCGAAGGATCGCTGAAGCGGCTGCAAACCGATGTCATCGACCTCTATCAGTTTCACTGGCCCAACCGGGGGTCATATATGTTCCGCAAGAACTGGGATTATGATCCGTCAGGCCAGAACCGCGCCGAGACGATCGGCCATATCGAAGATACGCTGGAAGCGCTACAAAAGCTGGTCGATCAGGGAAAATTGCGGCATTTCGGATTGTCGAATGAAAGCGCCTGGGGCACGTCGCAATGGGTGCGGGTGGCTGAGGATCGCGGCTGGCCGAGGGTTCAGTCGGTGCAGAACGAATATTCGCTGCTCTGCCGCCACTACGATACCGACATGGCTGAGATGAGCGTGAATGAAGACGTGACGTTGCTCGCGTTTTCACCGCTCGCGGCGGGGCTGTTGACCGGGAAATACGCGCCGGACGTGACACCCGACGGATCTCGCCGATCCCTGGTGCCGGATATGGGCGGCCGACTGAAATCGGGCCGGGTGTGGCCCGCGATTGATGCCTACGCCGCGATTGCCGAGAAGCATGGGCTGAGCCTGCCGCAGATGGCGCTGGCGTGGTGCCGGACGCGGCCTTTCAAAGTGTCGGCGATTTTCGGAGCGACAACGCTTGAGCAGTTGGACGTGGCCCTCGGCGCTGCTGACGTTGAGGTGTCGGACGAGGTCTTGCAGGAAATCAGCGCGGCGCACCGGCAGCATCCGATGCCGTATTAGGACGAGATTACTATACCTCCCCTCTCGGCGGGAAACCCGCCTGTCGGGCATGGGGCAGGAGTATTTGGAGCAAGATGAAACCGGCCATAGCGCCGGGGTTAGGGAGGGATACCAATGCCGCTGAGTATGAACCGAGAGGTTTTTATCACCTGTGCCGTAACTGGATCAGGCAGCACCCAAGATCGCAGCCCGCATGTACCGCGCAGCCCGCAGCAGATCGCCGAAAGCGCGATTGACGCCGCGAAGGCCGGGGCGGCGATTGTGCATTGTCATGTGCGCGACCCGGAAACCGGCGTTCCGTCCCGCAAGATCGAATATTACCGCGAGGTCACGGACCGCATCCGCGACGCAGACGTTGATGTGGTGCTGAACCTGACGGCAGGGATGGGGGGCGATATTGTTTTTGGCGGGGTTGATAGCCCGCTGCCGACGGTTGACGGCACCGACATGGTCGGCGCGGAAGAGCGGGTCGCGCATGTGGCGGAGTGCCTGCCGGAGATCTGCACGCTCGACTGCGGTACGATGAACTTCGCCGAGGCGGATTACGTGATGACCAACACGCCCGGCATGTTGCAGGCGATGGGGCGGATGATGACCGATCTGGGTGTAAAGCCCGAGATTGAGGCGTTCGATACCGGGCACCTGTGGTATGCCAAGCAGCTTGTCAAAGACGGTGTGCTGGACAGCCCGGCACTTGTGCAGCTTTGCATGGGTGTGCCGTGGGGCGCGCCGGATGACCTCAACACCTTTATGGCGATGGTGAATAACGTGCCCGACGATTGGACGTTTTCGGCGTTTGGGCTGGGGCGCAACCAGATGCCTTATGTTGCGGCTTCGGTATTGGCCGGGGGCAATGTGCGGGTCGGGTTGGAGGATAACCTGATGCTGGGCAAGGGAAACCTCGCCACCAACGCGCAGCTTGTCGACCATGCGGTCGGGATTGTCGAGGGGCTGGGCGCGACCGTGATCGGGCCTGACGCGGTGCGGGCGAAGCTTGGATTGAAAAAGCAGGCGGCCATCGGATGAAGAGGCTTCTGTGCCTCGCGGCCCTGCTGCTGCTGACCGCCTGCACAGCGACGCGGGGGCCGGGGTATCGCGACACTTCGGTGCGGGTCGGATCGACCAGCCGGTTTGATGCGGCGCGGTTTGCCGGGGAGTGGTTCGTGCGAGAGTCGTTTGGCCCAAGCGCCGGGCGAATTTCGCTGACGCTGGATCAGGAAAACGCCTACCTCATGGCGCTTGAGGGGTTTGCGTTCGATGATCGGACCGCGCCGCCATCGGTGCGGCTTGATATTGTCGGGCTGGCCCGGATGGAGGCGCGGGGCGGGTATTTCAAAGATCCGCTGTGGGTGCTGTGGGTCGATGAAGGGTTCCGCACGGCGGTTGTTGGCACGCCCTCCGGCGCGTTTGGCTGGATCATGGATCGCAGCCCGACCGGTGGGGCGGACAGGATCGCCGCGGCGCGCGAGGTGTTGGAGTGGTCCGGCTATGACATGGCGCAGCTGGAGGAGAGCGTGCGATGATCCGAACCGTGGTGATGGTCGCGGTGATTGCGTTCCCGGGTGCGTGGGTGTCGAAACCGGCCCCCGTCAGGACCGACGAGGTCGTCACGGACGAAAGTCCCGGTTGTTTCGATGACAGCGGTAACGTGGTGTTCAGGGACCAAAGCATCGACAACTGCCAGCAGACCACTCAGGATGCTGGGAAGGCCTGTCATAGCGAGTCCGACTGCGAAGGTGTGTGTCTGGCGCTTCTGGATGGGACCGGCGGCCAATGTTCGCGAACCAACCCCGTTTTCGGATGCACCCCCAATCTATTGGCCGGTGGCGAAGTTGTCACGATTTGCGTGGACTGAGGAGGACCCCTAATGTTCAAACGCAAGAAAAAGCGAAGCAACTGCTGCGCAGCAATCATCGGTGGTGGCGTCATCGGCGGCGGATGGGCCGCTCGGTTCCTGCTGATGGGCTGGGACGTGCGGGTATTCGATCCCGACCCGGAGGCGGAACGCAAGGTGCGCGAAGTGCTGGGCAATGCACGGCGGTCCTTGCCGGGGCTGAGTGATGTCGCGATGCCCGCCGAGGGCAGCCTGTGGTTCTGCGAGACTCTGGAAGATGCCGTCAACAGCGTCGATTGGGTTCAGGAAAGCGTGCCGGAACGGTTGGAGTTGAAGCACAAGGTCTATCGGCAAATTCAGGACCATGAGGCCGGGTCGGTGATTATCGCATCCTCGACATCCGGCTTTAAACCGTCGGAGTTGCAAGAGGGTGCGCGCGATCCCGAGGCGATCATGGTCGCGCATCCGTTCAACCCGGTTTACCTGCTGCCGCTGGTCGAGCTGGTGCCGGGAGAGGCGACGCATCCGAACTTTGTCGAAGCCGCGAAAGAGGTGCTAACCGGGATAGGCATGTATCCTCTGCATGTGCGCAAGGAAATTGACGCCCATATCGCTGATCGGTTTCTGGAAGCCGTCTGGCGCGAGGCGTTGTGGTTAATCAAGGATGGTATCGCCACGACGGAGGAGATCGACAACGCGATCCGCTATGGCTTTGGCCTGCGTTGGGGGCAGATGGGGTTGTTTGAAACCTACCGCGTTGCCGGGGGTGAGGCGGGGATGAAGCATTTCATTGCGCAGTTCGGGCCTTGTTTGAAATGGCCGTGGACCAAGCTGATGGATGTGCCGGAGCTGACGGAGGAGCTGGTCGATGTAATTGCCTCGCAGTCCGATGCGCAGTCCGGTGCCTATTCGATCCGAGAACTTGAGCGTATCCGCGACAACAACCTCGTCGGGATGATGCGAGCGTTGAAGGCGCAGGATTGGGGTGCCGGGGCGCTGCTGAACCAGCAGGATGCGCGGATGCGGATGGGCGAAGGGCCACACGACAAGCCACTTGTCACCGTGGCGCGGGCGGTGCCGCTCGACTGGACGGACTATAACGGTCACATGAACGAAGCACGGTATTTGCAGGCGTTCGGCGACGCGACGGATCGGTTTATGGAGATTGTCGGCTGCGATGCGGATTACATCGCGTCGGGGGGCAGCTACTTCACCGCCGAAACCCATATTCGGCATATTGATGAGGTTCATGCGGGCGCTCGTATCCGGGTTGAAACGACCTGTCTGCTGGGCGAGGGCAAGAAGATGCACCTGTTCCACCAGATGTTTGAGGGGGACCGGCAGCTGGCCACCGGGGAGCATATGCTGATCCACGTGAGCCTCGAGATTCGTCGCGCGTCGGTGCCGGGGGATGCGGTTGCGGAAAAGCTTGGCGCGATTGCCGCCGCCCATGCAGACTTGCCGCGCCCTGATGGGATTGGCCGCGCGATTGGGGCGGGCAAGTGAGCCAAGGCGTTCTGATCACCGCGGGCGCGTCGGGGATCGGGCGGGCGATGGGGGATGCGTTCGCCGCTGCTGGCTGGCGCGTTTGGGTGACGGATGTCGACAGCGCCGCGCTGGATCAGGCGCCGGAAGATTGGCGCAGGACGGTCGCGGATGTCAGCGACGACAGCGCAATGGCGGCGTTGTTCGCTGAGGTCGCGCAGGAGTGGGGCAGCCTGGACGCGGTCTGCGCCAATGCCGGCGTCGCAGGGCCGACGGCATTGGTCGAGGATGTGACACTAGACGATTGGCGGGCCTGCCTGTCGGTCACGCTGGACGGCGCGTTCCTTTCCACGAAATACGCTGCACCGATGATGAAAACGGCAGGGTCGGGAGCGATTATCCTGACTTCATCGACGGCGGGCATCCATGGCTACCCTAACCGCGCACCCTATGCTGCGGCGAAATGGGGTGTGATTGGATTGATGAAAACTCTGGCGATGGAGCTTGGGCCGTTCGGCATCCGCACCAATGCGATTTGCCCCGGAGCTGTCGAGGGGCCGCGCATGGACGGTGTGTTGGAACGTGAAGCGACCGCCAAGGGCATGACCCGCGATCAGGTCTACGCAGGTTACGCGAGCGGCACGTCGATGCGCCGATTTGTTGAGGCGTCGGACATCGCCAACATGGCCGTGTTTCTGGCCAGCGATTCTGCGCGGCTGGTGTCGGGGCAGGTCATTGCGGTCGACGGCCACACGGAAAACCCGGACCCGAAGCCCTAGCTGATCTCGGCCCTCAGAGTTTGCAGGGTTTCCGGCAGATCGCGGGAGGAGACGCGCGCCTCCCGCACCAACCCATCGAAATGCGCGGTGATGGCGTCGATCCGCTCCTTGTCACGGAAGGCGAGGTAGTTGCTGCCAAGGTAAAGCACGGCGAGCAATGGGCCAAACACCGTAATCGGGGCTGAATAAAGCCTGCGCGCGTCGAACAAATACACCCGCAACCGGGGGTAAAGTTGCTGATGCAGTGTCAGCAGCCAATCGATCTGACCCATCCGCACGTCGGCGGGCAGCCCGGCGTAGTATCCATCGGCCCGTGCGAAGCTTTGAAGCTCGCTGAGCGGCATGGCAATTTCGTAGTCCGATTGCGCGGACCGCATGAGTTGAAGGCGGTCTTCGGACGCGCCAATGGCCTGATCCGTCGTGCGCCCAAGATGGGGCAGATATTCCCAACGCAGCATTGCGTGGGTCTTCAGCATGTCGGGCAGAGTTGCCGGGACGTGGCGGATTTTGTAACCCGCCGCCTCCCGGTGCCACGCGAAAATCTGTTCATCGACAAGAGCGCGGGGGGCGGCTGTCATCGTGACGGAGGCCGCGAGGAGTTCGGCAACCCGTTCTGGTCTGTCAGTCAACCCGAGTAGCCAGTCGGCAGACACGCCAAGGGCCGCGGCGCATTCACCGACCACATGGGCGTTTGGCAGGCGTGGGCCGGCATCGGACAGCAGTTGCGATATGGTGGAACGGTCCACCCCGACCTGCCGCGCGAGCGTGCTTCGGTTGAGGTCGGACAAGCCGAGCGCTTGATCCAAACGCTCCCGAAACAGGATTGCGCGGTCTCTTTTGTCGGTTTTTTTCTGCATATGGTGAATATTTTCATCACTGTTGAATTTATGTTGTGTATACGCCGAATTCACGGGTTTGTGAAGTTGGCATAGAATTACCCCATAAAAAGAAGATCGAAGGGTAATATGAGACTTCAACAAAGCACCGGTCGGGGGCCCGGTTCGCGCACGGCTGCGCTGCCATTTGTCGAATGGCCAACATTTGGATTGATGATCGGCTGCTATGCGCTCTGGATGCTGGGCACGACATGGCTCGCCGCCGTTTTCCTGCCGCTTGGGTGGGTTGCAACCTGCGTGGCGATCGCGCTGCATTCCTCGCTCCAACACGAAGTGCTGCACGGCCATCCGTTCCGCAGCCGCCGTCTGAGTGAGGCGATGGTGTTCCCCGCAATTGGCCTTGCCATCCCTTACATGCGGTTTCGCGATACGCATCTTGCACATCACCGCGACTCTATCCTGACCGATCCCTATGATGACCCGGAAAGCAACTACCTCGATCCTGTCGTTTGGCAGACGCTGCCGGGCTGGAAGCGATTTGCGTTGTCCTTCAACAATACGCTGATGGGGCGTATGCTGATCGGGCCGATTGTGTCGCAATGGGTCTTCGTGAAATCCGATCTGCGCAAGATCAAGGGTGGAGATCGCGCGGCGTTGGCCGGGTGGCTTTGGCATGTGCCGGGTATCGCGCTGGTTCTGACGTGGCTAATCACCGTCGGAGCGATGCCGTTTTGGGCCTATTTGCTGGCCGCCTATGGCGGGCTGTCGCTGCTGAAAATCCGTACGTTCCTAGAACATCAGGCGCATGAAAAAGCGCGGGGCCGGACAGTTGTGATCGAGGATCGCGGCCCGCTTGCCGCGCTGTTCCTGAACAACAACTATCATGTCGTGCATCACATGCACCCGGCGGTTCCGTGGTATCGCCTACCTGCACTTTATCAGGCCAATCGCGACCGATATCTGAACCGGAACGATGGCTATCGCTATCGTTCTTACGGAGAGGTTTTCCGCCGCTACCTGTTCCGCGCGAAAGACGGCGTTGCGCATCCGTTGTGGTCGTCTGCGCCTGTGGATCGCGAGATGTAAGCAAGCGCTCGACACTGGCCGCGGTGGGTGTCAGAAGGCTTCATGGAACTTTGGATCCCCGTCACCATCGCGGCTGCGTTTTCGCAGAACCTGCGGTTCATGCTGCAAAAGCATCTGAAGGGATTGAAGCTTTCGACCGCCGGGGCGACATTCGCGCGGTTCGTCTATTCGGCGCCGTTGGTGGCGGTGTTGATGATCCTCTACATCCGCGCGACGGGGCAGGCGGTGCCGGAGATTCCGTCGGTATTCTGGGGTTACGCGCTGACGGGCGGGCTGGCGCAGATCCTCGCGACCATGTGTGTGGTCGCGCTGTTTTCGCGCCGGAATTTTGCGGTGGGCATCACCTTCAAGAAAACTGAAGTCGTCCAAACTGCCATCGTCGGGCTGATCGTGCTGGGCGAAGCGGTATCGCCGTGGGGTGTGCTGGCCATTGTGGTCGGCTTTTTAGGCGTTGTGCTGCTATCCGACCCACCCGCTGGCGCGTCGGGGCAGTGGTATCGTCGGATCATCAATCCGGCGGCGGGGCTTGGGCTGCTGTCAGGTGTGTTGTTTGCAATCTCAGCCATCGGATACCGGGGCGCGTCGCTGTCCCTAGGCCTGACTGACGTGGTGATGAGCGCGGGGGTCACGCTCGCCATCGTCACCGCATTCCAAACCCTGACGATGAGCGTCTGGCTCGCCCTGCGCGAACGCGGAGAGATGTTGCGCGTGTTTCAAAACTGGCGCGTTGCGGGGCTGGTCGGGATCACCAGCATGATCGGCAGTTTCTGCTGGTTCACCGCATTCACGTTACAGAACGCGGCCTATGTCAAAGCGCTTGGTCAGATTGAACTGCTGTTCAGCTTCGCCGCCGGGGTCTTCGTGTTCAAGGAAAAGACCAGCCCGCGCGAATTCATGGCGATGGGACTGATCGTGCTGAGTATTCTAATCCTGATCCTTGTGATCTAGCGGACGACGCCCGGCGAGGCGCAGGAACAGGCTTTCTTCATCGCTGTTGTTGAAGAACGGAACCGTTTCGGGCGGCTGGCCGGATTTGGCGATACCAGCGACTTCGGCAAGGACGACTTCGGTGATGAAAGGCAGATCGAACTGCCGGACCTCATCAATCGGAATCCACTGAAGCTGTGACAGCTCGTCAGAGGCGTGGGAAAAATCGTCGGGATCGCCCTGAATCGCGCCCGCATCGACCATGAAGAACCGCGCGTCAAATCGGCGGGGGCGGCCCGGTGGCGTGATGGCGCGGAACACGAAGGTAAACCCTTCGGCGCTGGGGACATGATCCGTCGCGGCGAACGTTTCCCAATCCGGCGGCGGGGGTGTTGTCCATTGGCCGGGCTGGCCGAGGATCAGGCCCGTTTCCTCCCAAACCTCACGGATCGCAGCGGCTTGCAGGGCAGGGATCAGTGCGGCGTCAGCGTGGTCGGCCAGTTTCGCGGTACAGGCCGGGTTCAGCCCGTTGGCAAGCGGGATCGCCCCGTCGCCGTCATCGACTGCACCGCCGGGAAAGACGAATTTGTTGGGCATAAAAGCGGCTTTTGCGCCGCGCTGCCCCATCAACACGCAAGGCCGCGTTGCCGCATCGCGCAGAAGGATCACCGTCGCGGCGTGGCGGATCGCAGTCTTGTCTATCGGACCAGCCGCCGACGATAGCATGTCAGGCTTTTCCCCCGAAGCCGTGCATTCGCTTGGCCCATTGGAAGCCGATCAATGCCCCCTTGATCCGGGGCAACAGATAAAGCGACAGCGCCACGCACCCGATTGAAAACATGATCGCCATAACAAGCGGTTCCGGGCGGAACTTCGAATAGACGATGTGGATGAACGGCGCCATCAAATGCCCCACGACAAGGATCGTCAGGTAGGCGGGGCCGTCATCTGCGCGGTGGTGAAATAGCTCCTGATCGCAAACGGTGCAGGTGTTGTTGACCTTCAGATACCCCCGCAGCAGCGGGCCAGAGCCGCAGTTCGGACAACAGCGCCGCCAGCCGCGCCACATCGCGGGCTTCAGCGGACGATCTTCGGTTGCAGGCATCGGGGTTTGATCCAGTGCGGTGTGGGCCATCGGAGTCTCTCTGTTCGCATTCTATCGCATCTATGTAGCGGTTTGCAGTCACGGATGAAACCTTGGCCCTACGGGCGCGGCCTCATGTCGCGTAAGCGTGCCGATTGCAAAATAAATTGCGGTGGGTGCGACGGAAAATCGACGCAGCTCCGTTTGAAGTATCAGGCACCGGAAACACAGCGGGCGCCGCGACACATGACTGAACGGAGAATACCAGATGAACAGACTTTTCGTGCGAACCGGGATCACCATGCTATTGGCGGTCGGAGTGACGGTTGCACTGACCACGCTTGCAGAGGCCCGCGACGGCCATCGCGGCAGAATGCCGACGTTTGAAACGCTCGACACGAATGACGATGGGTCGATCACCATGCAGGAAGTGCTGGCGCATCGCGCCTCGCGGTTTGAAAGCGCCGATACCGATGGCGACGGGCTGCTGAGCGCGCAAGAGCTGAACGCCCGCGCGCAGGACCGGCTGCGGGAACGGACCGCCCGGATGATTGAGCGGCGCGACACCGACAATGATGGGTTTCTGAGCGCCGAGGAACTCTCGCCACCCGAAGGTCGGGAAGGCCGCATGTTCAACCGCATGGACGCGGATGAAGACGGCGCGATTTCGAAAGAGGAGTTTGAAACAGCCACCGAAAAACGGCGCGGGCGACATCGGGGCCACGGACGGCCCGCCGAGTCGACCACAGAATGAGAACGCGGTTGGGCGGGCTGATCGCAGGCCCGCCCAATTGCCGGACACACATGGTTGCTTTAGGCACGATATTTGATGGACATGGCACATGACGCGGAAAGCGACCTGTCGGATGAGGCGTTGCTGCTGCTTTACGGCGGCGGAGATCGCATGGCCGCGCAGCACCTGACGCGTCGGCTGACTCCGCGTATGCTGGGCTATGCGACGCGGGTGCTTGGCGACCGGGCAGAGGCTGAGGACGTCGCGCAAGAAGCAATGCTGCGCCTTTGGCGGATCGCGGAGGATTGGCGCGCGGGCGAGGCGCAGGTCACGACGTGGCTGTATCGCGTGGTGGCCAACCTGTGCACGGACCGCTTGCGCAAACGGCGCCCCGTCGCGCTGGATGAGATAGCGGAGCCGATTGATGGTTCGGCAAGCGCGGCGCAGCAGTTGCAGCACGGCGCCCGGCTGAAAGCGCTTGATGCAGCGCTTTCCGAATTGCCGGAACGCCAGCGCCAAGCGGTCGTGCTGCGCCATATTGAGGGGTTGTCGAACCCCGAAATTGCGGCTGTTCTGGGCGTCAGCAGCGAAGCGGTCGAAAGCCTGACGGCGCGCGGCAAGCGGGCCTTGACGGCGCATCTTGCGGGACGAAAGGCAGAACTGGGGTTTGAGGATGACTGACACATCGAAACCAAAATCGGATGGCGATCTTGACGCGCTGTTTGATCTGGCGCGGGCGGAAAAGCCCGAGGCGGATGCAGGATTATTGGCCCGCGTTCAGATGGATGCTGATTGGGTGCTTGCGGGACGGGCCCGGCCTGTCCCAGCGCCGAGGCGTCGATTTGCCGGTATTTTCGCGGCGTTCGGGGGCTGGCCTGCCGCCGCCGGGATGGCCGCGGCGACCTTGGCCGGGGTTTGGATTGGGATTGATCCACCAGCCTCGGTGAGCGCGCTTGGCGTCGACTTTCTGTCAGATCAAAGCGATGCCTATTTTGGCGAGCTTTATCCCGATCTGACCCAGGCGTTGAGCGAGGGGTAATCATGACCACAGACCCGAAAAACACCCCTGAACCGCCCACACCGCGCCCGTCGCAGTGGTGGAAGGTTGTCTTGGCGATTTCCTTGTCGCTGAACCTATTGATCGTCGGGGCTTTGGCAGGTGCCGTCTGGCGTCAGGGCCGCGCGCCGGATCGGGCTGAGGGGCGGGATGTCGGAGTCTTACCGCTGTTCCTGGCGCTGCCCCGCGAGGATCGCCGTGGCATCCGGGCAGAGATTGAACGGGGGTTGGCCGCCGAACCCTCCGTGCCGGATGCTGGCGGGCCGACCTTGGTTGAAGCATTGCGGCAAACGCCGTTTGACCGCGAGGCGGTTGAAGCGCTGTTTGAAAAACACGGTGCGCGGCAGGAGGTTCGGCACCGCGTCGGGCAGCGTGTGCTACTGGACCGGATCGGGGAAATGAGTGATGCGGATCGGGCGGCATATGCCGACCGGCTGGAAAAGAGGCTAGAGGGGCGCAGACGCCGCTAGGCCGCTGGCGTGAAGGTCACGAGGTTTCGGCCTTCATTTTTCGAACTATAAAGCGCGGCATCGGCTTTGTGGATCAGCGTGTCGATATCGGTGCAAGCGTCCGGCCCGCTTCCCGCACCCATCGCAACACCGATTGAAATTGTGACGGAAACCTGCCGCCCATCCGCCGTCTGGATCGGGGTTTCCTTCACGATGCGCCGCAGCCGTTCGGCCGCAATCCGTGCTTCGGCAAGGTCGGTGTCTGGCATTGCGACGAGGAATTCTTCCCCCCCATGGCGGGCCACGAGATCGACGCCGCGAAGATTGGCCTGAAGGCGGGTTGCGACTTCGGCCAGAACGCTGTCCCCGACCGGGTGCCCGTAGCTGTCGTTCACTGCCTTGAACCGATCGATGTCGAGCATCATCACCGCAAAGGTCCGGTCCGTGCCGACCGTGCGCTTCGCGATATGGTTGAGGTGGGAAAGGGCGTAGCGACGATTGTAAAGGCCGGTCAGCGAGTCGATAGCGGCAAGGCGCAAGCTGTCCCGCACCACGTTCCTAAGTCGATCCGCTTGCTGTTTGCGCTTTGCCTGCGTCTTGATCCGCAGGGCAAATTCGCGGGGGGAGAAGTCCTCGACGATCAGATCGTTCGCACCCAGATCAAGCGCGATGATCGCCTGCTGCCGCGCCGCCCGGTCAAGCACCATAACGACAGAAGCATATCTGGTCAGGGGACGCGAGCGCAGCTCAGACAGCAACCGCAGGCCTTCGTCGGGCCGCGACAGATTGCCGGAGATCACGAATACATCCGGTGGCGTTCGGTCATCTGACCAGTTCAGCGCGGCGTCCCGTCCGATGATGTCAATCACGCCGCCCAGATGGGTCGACAGGTCGGATTTCCATTTGATCGCAGTGCCTTGGCAATCGGCAATCAACGCGACGCGAGAGGGCATGGTGAACTCCGCCACAGGTTCGGCAAAACCAAGCGCGCGGCAGGTGCCTTCGCGTAGTTTCAACTCCTCATCCGTTTCGCGGGCGCGCAGAAGGCTGCGGACACGGGCCAGAAGAGTCAGTTCGTCGATGGGCTTCGACATGAAATCATCGGCCCCGGCTTCGAGCGCCTGAATACGGGATTCGCTGTCGTCCAAAGCGGTGACCATGATGATCGGAATGTTGGTGGTGGCGGGATTATCCCGCAGCATCTTGCAGGTGCCTATTCCGTCAAGCCCGGGCATCATCACATCGAGAAGAATGAGGTCGGGTTGCTCACGCTCTGCAATTTTCAGCGCGTCGTGCCCATCCTGCGCTTGCAGGACGTCATAGCAGGCCGATACGAGCTTGACCTTCAGGACAATTCGGTTCGTCGCGACGTCATCGACGATCAGGATCCGGCCTGCCATTGTGTCCTCTCAATTTCTCGCTAATTTGTGGCGTATTCGAACTATTCGGCCACAATGGTTAAGAAACTCTTTCCGGGTGAGGATGCAGGGAATTGATATCGCAAGAATCCGCCGAGACGCTGGCACTTCAGGCGTTGGCCTGGCTGGTCGGAAACGAAGACCTGCTGCCGGTCTTTCTTGGGGCGACCGGCGCGTCCGAAGCGGACGTGAAGGTGCAGGCAACGGAGCCGGAGTTTCTGGGGTCAGTTCTGGATTTCATCACGATGGACGACGCTTGGGTAACGGCGTTTTGCGATACCGTCGGGCAGCCTTACGACATGCCGATGATCGCGCGGCAGTGCCTGCCGGGCGGTGGGCAGGTGCATTGGACGTAAGGGAGCCTCCGGCGGGAGTATTTGGGGCAAGATGAAACCGGCTAAAGGTCGATTTCGATAACGCCGCCCGGATCGGCGGCGCGGGATTGGCAGAGGATCAAGTGAGAGGCCCGATCTTTGTTCGACAGCACGAAATCGCGGTGTTCGACATTGCCCGCAACCAGCCCGCATTTGCAGACGCCACACAGGCCATCGGAGCATTTTACGTCTACATGGATTCCTGCGGCGAGAAGGGCATCGGTGGCGGCCTCATCGGCCTTTACTTGGATGTCCTTGTCCGATTTGGCGAGCCTTAACGTGAAGTCGTGGTTTTCGTAGTCCGGCGTTTCGGGAACGGTGAAATATTCGAGGTGGCGGGCGTCTTCGGGAAAGCCGTTTGCCTCGGTCGCCTCCATGACGCTGGCCATGTAAGCCTCCGGCCCGCAAGTGTAGACGTGGGCGTTATCTCGGTAGGTTAGGATCTGACTAAGATCGGCGCGGGCGCCTTCGTCGGAGAAGTGCAGGTGAACGCGGTCTGCCCACGGCATTGCGGCCAGGTCGTCGAGGAAGCCCGCATTGGCGCGTTTGGAGCAGGAATAATGGAGGGCAAACTCTGCACCGATCGCATGCAGGCGGTGTGCCATTGCGATCATCGGGGTGATGCCAATGCCGCCGCCCATCAAAAAGGTGAAAGACGCGGTTTCATCCAGTGGAAAGTGGTTGATCGGTTTGGAGATAAAGACCCTGCGCCCCTCTTCGAAAATCCGGTGCAGAAGGCGGGAGCCGCCGCGGCCTGTATCCTCACGTAGCACGGCGATCTGGTATTTGCTGCGATCAGCCGGGTCGCCGGACAGTGAATATTGCCGGAAGAACTCCGGTGCGACGACAACGTCGATATGTGCGCCAGCGGTGACAGGAGGCATGTCTGATCCGTCGGGCATGGCGAATTCATACTTCGTAACGCTGTCGGTCATATGCTCCGCTTTCGACAGGACGACCTGCATGACGGGCGCATCAGATTGGTCGCCGGTGTAGGTGTGTTCTGGCGGTTTGCCGTCTGCCCGGCGGTGTTTGTGTTCGGTCGCAGGGATCATGCCCTGATAGGCTGCGATCCCCGCTTCGCGATCCATTGGGAACGGCCACGGATAGGGCGGCGGGGCGAGCGGGGCGGGATAGACCGCGAGCGTCTGATCTTCGTATTTCAGGTCGAGGTTTTTTTGTAGCGGCCGCGCGTTTACCGGGTGGTCAGAGGGGCGATAGGCGCCGTCGTCCACCATCTCCAGATCCCACCACCATTTCTTGGCCGGGTTGATTTCACCGTTGCCGACCAGATCATCCAGCTTCGCCAGCGCTTTCGCAGCCCCCGGCGCCGTCATCGCGAGCTTTCGGAAGGGTGCTTCGGCGAACAGCCCTTCAAGGTTCCAGGGGCAGGTCTTCATGCAGCGCCCACACATCGCGCCATTCTTTTGCGCAACGCGGTAGGTCGTGCATTTCTGGCTGTCGGATTTCCAGATTTCATAGCCGTTGAACATCAGCTTCGGCCCCGCGGTAATCGCGCCTGAGGGGCATTCGCGGGCGCATTTGTTGCACGCTTCACAAAACCGTTGCAGTCCGAAGTCGATCGGTCTGTCGTGAACAATTGGCATGTTTGTTGTCACCACGCCGGATTTCAGGCGCGGGCCGAGAAACGGGTTCAGGATAACTTCGCCAATGCGGGAGACTTCGCCGAGGCCCGCCAGCAGCAAAAGGGGCGGGTGCAATACTTCGTCATCCATCACCGAATGGACGCGGGCGGTGTAGCCGAGCTTGCGGATATGTTCGGCCAGAACGCCGCCGAGTAGCGAGAATCGCAGATAGGCCCGCATCGATTGGGCGCAGGCGATCCAGTCGTCACCGCTCGCGCCTTCCATCGTTTCGTGGCCTTGGTCGATGATCATTGAGATGGCGTTCGCATGGTAAGGCCTGATCGGCTGGCCCGCCGCGTCGTGGCTGTAATAGGTCCAGTCGGGGCAGGCGGATAGGCCCGCCGCATCGACGCCCAACCAATAGAGTGCGGCCTTGATGTTGGCGGCGTTGCGGGCCGGGTCGAGGGTTGAGGGGTGAACCTCTGCCGCGTCACCATCCTGCAGCAGCACCAACGCACCGAGCGTCGGGCGGAATGCGAAAGCGGCGGCGGATTTGCGGACGTAGTTGCCGTTCTTCGTCGCCTCCTGCACATGCGGGCCGAGGTCGCCGAACAGTCCGCGCGCGAACATGTTGGCGCGTTTGGGAACACGGGCGACATTTGCGGTGTCGATATAGGTCGTCGGCCCGTCCACCCGTTTCAGGGTCTCAAACGGGTGCGGGCCGCGTCGGTAGGGGCGGCGCTGATAGGGGTCGCGGTTTCGTGCGGTTTTTGCTTGGCCGGCGTGGCCTGTGCGCCAAGCGAGGCCACCGGATTGGCCCGGTGCGATCGGGCGGTCGGGCGTCATGGCGAGGGTCGTCGTCACTACGGCGAGGCCGAACCGGGTGCCGACGAACGGATTGACGGCCTCGCCATCTTCGCAGGCTGCAAGGCCCGCGTGGACAGCGAGTCTCCGAAGATGGATGTCCGTCGCCGCCTCACTGTGTGCGCGGGCGTCACGGCCGAGAGAGCGGATGTAGTTCGCCAGCACCACGGCGGTTTCGGCGCCGCGAAGGCAGGCGCGTTGAGGTTGGGCATCCTGTATCCAGTCCGCGCCGTCCTCATCCGGCGTTGGATCGCGCTGGTGGTCGTAGAGAAACATCAGCGCGTGTGTGTGGTGGCGGCAATCCTGCGGCGGCGCACGCAGGGAATCCTTTAGCCCCGCCATAATCACGTCGATGCCAGCGGCGAGGGTTTTTGGCTGAAGCGTCTCGATCTTCTTCGCAAGTCGTTTGACATCAGGGTTGTCAATCGGTGTGTCGAGCCACGCGTGGGTGGGTATCTCACAGATGCCGACCATCGCCGCGTCGCAGTAATACCCAAAAGCCTTCAAGTGGTTCGCGCGCTCTTTCAGATCGCCCGGTATCTCCGCCATTTCGCGTTTCACGAGGCCGTCGCGGGTCGCGTCCAGCATCGCCTGATATTCCTGCATCGCGTTGATGATGGAGAGGGGGTCGTCGGGCCTGCGGAACGACGGCGGATCGTGCGGGGCGATGCTTTCGCACGCGACCGCGTCGATGCGCTTCAACTTCTCAAGCGGGTAAGGACCAAGGTGAACCGGGCGATTGCGGTATGAGAACAGTTTGCTCATGCTGGCCCCTTGGGCTTTGCGCGTTTCAAAGCTGCTTCAACTCAGTGCTTTCGCCTTCGCGCAGCTTGGCGAGCAGGCGGATCAGTTCCGCGTTTTCGTTGTCCGACAGCTTGTTGCGGAAATAGGCCGCGTTCTCGCGGGCCAGCGGGGACACCGCGGCAACCAGTGCTTTGCCTTTTTCCGTTGTGGCAACATGGGTCGTCCGCTTGTCATCCTTGCCGGATCGCCGCGCGATGATCCCGTCCGACTCCATCTGCCGCAGGGCGCGGGACGTCGCGGTTCGGTCGATCCCGATAAATCGCGCGATGTCAGAGGGTTGTGTGAGATTTTCAGCATTGACCGCAAGCAGCACGCACCACGTAATTCGGGTGAGGCCGTGCTGTTTCAGGCGATCTTCGAACCGACGCTCTTGTATGCGGGCGGTGATCGATAGCTGATATCCAAGCGCTTCGTGAAGGCGATAGGGGGTTTGAGGCTTCATAATTGACAGTGTCAATTAAAAAGCAGAACGGGTCAAGCCGCGTGGGTGCTGGTCAGGTCTGCCAAAACAGCGTAGGGCAAAGAAACGGACAAGGGGAAACGCATGACCGGTTATCGCGGTATATTGTTTGATAAAGACGGCACGCTGTTCGATTTCAACGCGACGTGGGTGCCCTGGTCCGCCCGCATCTTGACGGAGCTTGCGGGTGGTGATCTGACGCTGGCCCGTCGACTTGGAGCGCGGGTTGGCTATGACCTTGACGCAGGACGGTTTGAGGGGTGGAGTCCGATTGTCTCTGACACGCCTGATGTCATTGCTGCCGCTCTTGCACCCGACCTGCCGGATCAAAGCCCGATGGAGGTTGAGGCGAGGATGGTCGCCGCCGCCCAAGGGGTGGAGGTTGTTGAGGCGACGCCGCTTGCGCCGTTTCTGTCGGGTCTGCGGCAATCCGGCTTCGCGCTAGGCGTTGCGACGAACGACGGTGAAGCCCCTGCGCGGTCCAATCTTGATCGGGTCGGCGTGACGGGCCATTTTGATTTCATCGCGGGGTATGATTCAGGCTTCGCGGGCAAACCGGCCCCAGATATGCTGCTGGCTTTTGCGGAAGCAGTCGATCTGTTGCCGGAGACAGTTCTGATGGTCGGTGACAGCGCCCACGACCTTGTTGCGGGGCGCGCGGCCGGGATGGCGACGGTAGGGGTGCTGACCGGCGTGTCCAGCCGCGACGATCTTCAGGGGCTCGCTGATGTGGTGTTGCCGGATATCGGGCACCTTCCTGCGTGGCTTGGCGACCGAACCCCGGCGTAATAGAGCAAATCCAAACGAGAATTCCCGACCAGTCGGGCGGCAAAAACGACATGATCGGTCGTTTTCGACAAGACGCTTTGCGCCTCATCGCGTTTCCTACGCTTTAAGCGAAAGGAAACGGGTCATGGCAGAACGAAAGCGCCGTCGCCGCTCGGGCGGACATTCCGGAAATGCGCGTCTTGGGGGTGCGGCCATCGATCAGATGCCGTGGCAGATACCGGTCGTCACGGACAGGCCGACGGAACCGCTGGACGAAACGGGCGTGCTGGCTGTCCACGACGGCGCGATGCGTATTCTCGAAGAAATCGGCATTGAAATTCTGAATGACGAAGCGGTTTCGCTGTTCAAGGAAATGGGCTGCACCGTGTCGGGCACCAACGTCAGGATGGACCGTGATTTCGTGATGGAGATGGTTGCGAAGGCGCCCTCGGAATTCACGATCACCCCCCGTAACCTGGCGCGGGAACTGCCGATTGGCGGCAACAATATGGTGTTCGTCAACGTCTCATCACCGCCGAACTACTGGGATCTGGAGCTTGGCCGCAAGATGCCCGGCACGCGGGCGCAATGTGCGGACTTGCTGAAATTAACGCAGTATTTCAACTGCATACACGTCGCGGGTGGTTATCCGGTCGAACCTGTGGATGTTCATGCTTCCGTCCGTCACCTTGATGTGCTTTATGACAAGCTGACACTGACCGACAAAGTCGCCCACGCCTACAGCCTTGGGCGTGAGCGCGTCGAAGACGTGATGGAGATGGTGCGGATCGCGGGTGGGCTGACGGATGCTGAGTTCGAAGCAAAGCCGCGCATGTATACGAACATCAACTCTACCTCACCGCTGAAACACGACCATCCGATGCTAGACGGCTTCATGCGGCTGGTGCGGCGGGGACAGGCGGTTGTGGTGACTCCGTTCACACTGGCGGGGGCGATGGCGCCGGTGACGATGGCAGGGGCGGTCGGGCAATCGCTCGCCGAAGGGCTGATCGCGATTGTTCTCGCCCAATACATCAAACCGGGTGCGCCGTGCGTGATCGGGACGTTCACGTCGAACGTCGATATGAAGTCGGGCGCACCGGCCTTCGGCACACCGGAGTATATGCGGGCGACGCAGATGACCGGGCAGCTCGCGCGGTTCTACGGTTTGCCGATGCGCTCGTCCGGCGTGTGCGCCGCGAACGTGCCCGACGGGCAGGCGATGTGGGAGACGTCGAACAGCCTGTGGGCGGCAGTTCAGTCGCGGTCAAACATGGTCTATCACGCCGCCGGATGGCTTGAGGGCGGGCTGATCGCCAGCCCGGAAAAGTTCATCATGGATTGCGAGATTTTGCAGCAAATTCAACGGTATTTCAACCCAATGCTTACCGCGACAACTCCCGATGACATCGCGGTCGATGCCATTCGGGATGTCGGCAACGAAGGCCATTTCTTCGGCATCCAGCATACGCAGGACCGGTACGAAACCGCGTTCTATCAGCCGTTCCTTTCCGATTGGCGAAACTACGAGGGGTGGGAGCTTGCCGGCGGCGTCTGGACGGCCGAGCGGGCGAATGGTGTCTTTAAGTCGATCATCAATGAATTCGAAGCCCCGCCGCTCGACGAAGCAATCCGCGAAGAGCTGGCCGATTTTGTCGCCCGACGGAAAAGCGAAGGCGGTGCGCCGACGGATTTCTGACCTCCGCGTCCAAAGGCCGCGAATCCTGAAATCAGATTAGGGAAAGCCTGACTGGTCACTTCCGCCACGTCTGCCTATCTTGCCCACACGAAACGAGGCAAAAATAACGGGCGAGGGCAGCATGGCACCGGAAACAGAGCGGGCGAAGATCGCGAACAGGCTGGCATTGGCAACAATCGGGGCGCTGGCAGGGTTGTCATTCTGGCTGTTGGTGGATGTGCTTGATGACATCATCAGCAATCCGCAATTGTTCATATTCGTCGCCGCCGGAACGCTCGCGTTTTTCGCCGGGCTTCTTGCGTTGGCGGGGCCGCTGAACTTGCGCCAAGCCGCGATAACGGCGGCGCTGGTATCCATCCCCTCTGCCGCGTTGCTGACATCGGCCAGTCTACGGTTTGAGACGTCCGACGATTTCTTCCAGACCGGCCATCCGCTGCTGGCCTTCGCCTTGCTGATCAGCATTCCATTACCGTTTCTAATCGCACGCCAGCGGGAGGGGGAGCGTTGGAACACCTACGCCGCCCTGTTTGACCATAGCTGGAATATCGTCGTCCGTTACGCGGCGGCGTGGCTGTTCGTCGGCGTGGTTTGGGGCGTCGTTTTCCTGTCGGATGCACTATTCCGCATCGTCGGTTTGGAGATCATCAGCGATCTGCTTGATATCGACGGCGTGCCGTTCGTTCTGACCGGCCTTGTGCTTGGGCTGGCGATTGCCGTGGTGAACGAGCTTTCGGACTATGTTTCGCCCTACCTGATCCTGCAATTGCTGCGTCTGCTATTGCCCGTGCTGGTCGTCGTTATGGCCGTTTTCATCGTCGCCCTGCCATTCCGCGGCTTGTCCGGGCTGTTCGGCGGGCTGTCGGCGGCGGCGACCTTAATGGGAATCGTCATTGGCGGCGTGACGCTGGTGACGACGGCGATCGATAAGCGGCAGGATGATGCGATCGACAGCCCCTTTATGATCTTCGCGGTCCGCGCGCTTGCGCTGATGACTCCGGTGCTGGCAGTGCTGGCTGCCTACGCGGTTTTCCTACGGGTTCAGCAATACGGCTGGACGCCGGACCGAATTCTGGCCGCGCTGATCGTCGGGTTTGTTGTCGCTTACGCCGCATCATACGCAGTCGCGGTCGTGCTGCGCTCTGCCTGGATGGAGCGGATCAGGACGGTCAACATATGGCTCGCCCTTGCCGTTATCGTCGTGGCCGCGCTTTGGCTGTCGCCGGTGCTTAACCCGCAGCGGATTTCAACCAACAGCCAGCTCGCACGGTTTGAGGCGGGGAAAACGGACCTTTCGACGCTCGACCTTTGGCCGATGGCGCGGAATTGGGGGCGTGCAGGAACAGCAGGGATCGAGCGTTTGGCGGCGATGACCGACCACCCCGAAAGTGATGAACTGGCCGCGCGGCTAGAGAGGTTGAACGACGCCACCAACCGGTATCAGTTCGATATGGAGCGGCGGGCCGAAGAAAACCAAGATCGGATCGCCGAATTGAAGGATCGGCTGCCAATACGACCGGACGGGGCTGTGCTGTCAGATGGGGCGTTCGGGCAGGCTTCGCCGTCTTTCTTCAACGATCTGGAAAAGGCGTGTGACATGACCACCCCGGCGGGAAATCCGGGTTGTTTGATCGTCGAAGCGAATCTTTTGCCCGGAACCGATGGCCGTGAGTATTTCGTATTCTACATGACGTCCGCCGAGGCCGTGCGAACGGTGGCGCTGAGGACGCGGGCCGGTAGCTATCGGGTTGAGTTTGGGCCGATTGACCTTGCAAATGGCGGCACGCTCCCGTCGCTCGGCCCGCAGGATATCGACGCTTTGTCGGAAGGGAACTTCCGGGTAGCGCCGGCGGGACTGAACGCCCTCAAGTTCGGGGATAGAGAGATTTTTATCTACCCATAGGCCCATAAGCGCATTCTTAACGCCTGCTTCCTAGGCTTTCCGAAGTTGAGGAGGCATACGCATGCACGGTTTGATAAACCGATCAATTCAGAGCTTTATCTGCGACACCTACGGGCGCGGAGTTTGGCTGGACGTGTCCGAAGGCGCGAAGCTCGACTTTGACAGCTTCGAAGCGATGATGATCTACGACGACGCACTGACCGACGCGGTGCTGGGCGCAGCGGTGGAGCGGTTGTCAAAACCGCGATCTGATGTTCTGGAAGACCTAGGAACCTACCTCGTATCGCATCCCACGACCGATGCCGCGCGTCGGTTGCTGCGGTTTGGTGGCGAAACCTACGAAGAATTCCTCCACTCGCTCGACGACCTTCATGATCGGGTGAAACTGGCGATGCCGGAACTGGATTTTCCCCGGCTTGAACTGCGCGATCACGCGCCGGGCGTGTTCAGCCTCTCATGTCGATGGCCCTACGAGGGGTTCGGCCATGTTGTTGTCGGCCTGCTTCGCGGGATGGCGGATGACTACGGCGCGTTGGTCGTGCTTGAGTTTCAGTCCGCCCGTCCGGGGGAGGAGGTCATCTCCATCCAACTGCTAGACATAAGCCATGCGACCGGCAGCCCCTTTTCGCTGGCGAGCGGGGGCCGATGACGGAGACAACAAAACTCTCAGCCGACGCGCTGAACCTTCTGATGCCACTTCATCTTGTGGTGAACGGAACCGGCCATATTACCCATACCGCGCCAACGCTTTCGCGGATTTTCGTGGCGACCCCGTTGATCGGCAAACGGCTGACAGAGGTGTTCGAGATCCGCCGTCCCGCTCCCGTATCGACGATGGGCGACCTGCGGAACCTCGCCGGGCAAAAGCTGCACCTGCGGATGAGGGCGGCCAGCGATAGATCATTTAAGGGGCTGGCTGTCGAACATGGTGGTGGTTTCCTAATCAACCTCTCCTTCGGAATCAGGGTCGCCGACGCAGTGCGTCAGCATCACCTGACGGGCCGGAATTTTGCACCAACGGACCTAACGGTGGAAATGCTCTACCTCGTCGAAGCCAAAACGGCAGTGATGGAGGAGTTGAAGAAGCTGAACGAAAGACTGCAAGGCGCAAAGACCAAAGCCGAGGCGCAAGCGTTCACGGATACACTCACCGGCCTGAAAAACCGCCGGGCGATGGATCATATTCTCGCGCTCTACGCCGCGCGGGCAGAGCGGTTTGGCCTGATGCACATCGACCTCGACTACTTCAAAGACGTGAACGATTCCCTCGGACATGCGGCGGGTGATTTCGTGTTGCGGCAGGTCGCTGGCGTGCTGACCGCCGAAACGCGGGCGGATGATACCGTGGTCAGGGCAGGCGGGGATGAGTTTGTGATTGTTTTCCCCGGCCTTACCTCTCGCGAACGGCTCAATAACATTGCGGTTCGGATTATCGAGAAGCTACAAAAGCCCATTCTGTTCAATGGTCTGGAATGTCGTATCTCCGCCAGTATCGGAACGACGGTGTCGGAAAATTACCAATCCGTTGAACCCGAACAGATGTTAAAGGATGCCGATGCCGCACTTTATGAATCGAAAAATGCCGGACGTGCGCGGGTCACGTTCTTTTCAGCGGGGCCGCGCGGCGGACGGGCCAAGGATCGGACAGCAAGCGGTTGAATTCCCGACCCCAGCCCAGATTGGCGCATCGCGCGGTTGAACACGAATTCGGCAACGCCCCTTGCAGGTGCTTCGGCGCGCTAATAAGACTCTGGAAGTATTCTCGCGGTAGTGAACACGCGACAGCAGCAGGCAGGCGGACAAATGAACGATCCTTATGAGCATTACATGAACAATCTCGTTCCCATGGTGGTCGAACAGACCTCTCGCGGGGAACGCGCGTATGACATCTTCTCGCGCCTTTTGAAGGAGCGGATCATTTTCATCACCGGTCCAGTCCATGATGGCATGTCGAGCCTGATCGTCGCGCAATTGCTGCATCTGGAGGCGGAGAATCCGTCGAAAGAAATCTCGATGTATATCAACTCTCCGGGCGGGGTCGTGACCTCTGGGTTGTCGATCTACGACACGATGCAATACATCAAACCGAAAGTGTCGACGCTGGTCGTGGGGCAAGCCGCCTCAATGGGCTCACTATTGCTTGCGGCAGGCGAGCCCGGAATGCGGTTTTCCCTACCGAACAGCCGGATCATGGTGCACCAGCCGTCCGGCGGGTATCAGGGGCAGGCGACCGACATCATGATCCATGCGCAAGAGACGCAGAAGCTGAAGGATCGGTTGAACCAGATTTACGTCAAGCACACCGGCCAAAAGATGAAGGCCGTCGTGGACGCGCTTGAGCGTGATAATTTCATGTCCCCGGAAGAAGCGAAAGACTGGGGCCTGATTGATGAGATCGTCGAAAATCGTGCAAAAGGTGACGACTAAGCGTGCCTGACGCGCCGTGTCTTTGCGCGCGATTTTGACGTTGTAGATGGAAATAGCCTGCCCTAAGCTGTGGCTTAGGGGCGGCAGAATGCCCGCTGGCGCGGGCTGAGCAGAGCAAAAAGGCATTGGCCTTGAAGGTAAAGTGATGGCGAATAGTTCTGGCAGCGATGGCAAAAACACCCTCTACTGCTCTTTCTGCGGGAAGAGCCAGCATGAGGTCAGAAAGCTAATCGCAGGGCCGACGGTTTTTATCTGTGATGAATGCGTTGAACTCTGCATGGATATTATCCGTGAAGAGACGAAATCAGCAGGGCTAAAATCCTCCGAAGGTGTCCCGACACCGGTGGAAATCTGCGAAGTTCTGGACGACTATGTGATCGGTCAGGCCCACGCGAAACGGGTGTTGTCCGTTGCGGTTCACAATCACTACAAACGGCTTAATCACGCGAGCAAGTCGGGCGAAATCGAACTCGCGAAATCGAACATCCTTTTGATCGGCCCGACCGGGTGCGGTAAAACGCTGCTGGCGCAGACGTTGGCGCGTATTCTGGATGTGCCGTTCACGATGGCCGACGCGACCACGCTGACCGAGGCTGGCTATGTCGGGGAAGATGTCGAAAATATCATCCTGAAATTGCTTCAAGCCTCCGAATATAACGTGGAACGGGCGCAACGCGGTATCGTTTATATCGATGAGGTCGATAAGATCACGCGGAAATCCGACAACCCGTCAATCACGCGTGATGTATCGGGCGAGGGTGTGCAGCAGGCGCTTTTGAAGATCATGGAAGGCACTGTTGCCTCTGTGCCGCCGCAAGGCGGGCGCAAGCATCCGCAGCAGGAGTTTCTGCAAGTTGATACGACGAATATTCTGTTTGTCTGCGGTGGGGCGTTTGCGGGGCTTGAAAAGATCATCGCGCAACGCGGCAAGGGCTCTGCGATGGGCTTTGGCGCGGATGTGAAGGAAAACGACACGCGCGGCGTGGGTGAGATGTTTACGGAGCTTGAGCCGGAAGATTTGCTGAAATTCGGCCTGATCCCAGAATTCGTGGGCCGCTTGCCGGTGATCGCGACCCTGCAGGATCTGGATGAAGACGCGCTTGTCACAATCCTGACGCAACCGAAGAACGCGTTGGTCAAGCAATACCAACGTCTGTTTGAAATCGAAGAAACCGAACTGACGTTCACCGAAGACGCGCTTAAGGCCATCGCGAAACGGGCGATTGAGCGGAAGACCGGTGCTCGGGGGCTACGGTCCATTCTTGAGGATATTCTGCTCGACACGATGTTCGAACTACCCGGAATGGATAGCGTGGACGAGGTTGTGGTGAACGAAGAGGCGGTGATGTCCGATGCGACTCCGCTGCTGGTTCATGGCGATCACGGAAAATCGAAAGAAGAACCTGTCAGCGCCGGGTAAGGCTTGGCGTTGCGGTTTAGCTTTCACCAGAAAATCTTGGATTAAGGCGGTTGATTGGGCTGTGGGCTTGGCCTGCTGGGCGACGGTCAGCCGTCTACTCCGCCAATGCCCACGGATCAATGGCTTGGCACTGGACCTTCGCCCGCTGATGGTCCATATGAAAGAAACGCGATTGCGGAGGGTTTCATGCGCTTCATTCTTTCATTGTTGACGTGGTGGCACGGCGAAACGCTGGGAACGCGCCTGTTCACTTGGCGCAAGGGCGTCAAGGTTGGCGAAGATGCGCAGGGCAACGTATTCTACGAAACCCGCGACGGAAAACGCCGCTGGGTTAGCTATAACGGAGAGCCTGAGGCAAGCCGCGTGTCGCCCGACTGGCACGGTTGGTTGCATTTCACATGGGACAAGCCGCCGACCGAGGCGCCGCTGCAGCACAAGCCTTGGGAAAAGGAGCATCAGGAAAACCTGACCGGAACAGCGCTTGCCTACGCACCGGCCGGGTCAATCCGACGCCCCGTTCCGGCGGATCGCCGCGACTACGAAGCGTGGACACCCGAATAGGCGCGCGAAATCATGTCTGAGAATGTTACAGAAGTCTTCGTCGGCGGGGCCGTTCTTGCGGTGGCCGTGGGTTTCCTGGTCTATGCCGGGCAGGCGACGGGCTATTCCCGCGATGCGGGCGGCTATGAGCTGACGGCGAGCTTTCGATCGGTCGAGGGTGTCTCCGTGGGCACCGACGTTCGTATGGCCGGCGTCAAGGTCGGCACCGTTGTCGGGCTTGATCTGAACCCGCAGACGTTCCGGGCTGACACGACGTTTACGGTCCAAGACGGGATCGAAGTGCCGGATGACAGTTCAATCGCCATCTCATCCGAAGGTTTGCTGGGCGGCAACTATGTTGAGATCGTGCCCGGAGGCTCCCCCATTCTGGTTGAGCCGGGCGGCGAGATCGAGGATACACAAAGCGCGGTCAGCCTCATCACGCTTCTCAGCAAATTCGTCTCAGGGAACAACGACGAATGAGGCGTGCGCTGGCGATCGCCCTTGTGTTCCTTGCGACCGGAGCAGTGGCGCAGGAACCGGTCAACGCGACCGACGCGGCGGGCGCGGTTCTGCGTGGGCTTGATAAGGTGAATGGCAACCTGACCGATTACGAAATGCAGGTCGGCGATCACGTCGATCTGGGGCGGCTGGATGTCGAACTGGTGGCTTGCCGTTTCCCGACAGACAACCCTGCGGGTGACGCGTTCGCAAACATCGTTGTCAGCGAAAAAGAAGCGGACGCGCCGCTTTTCAAGGGTTGGATGGTGGCGTCATCGCCCGCGCTGAACGCGCTCGACCATCCGCGCTATGATGTCTGGGTGTTGCGCTGCACGACGTCGTGACCTGACGGGACTTCCGGCTGACGGTCAAAGTCCGCATCAACCAAAAGCGCGTTTTCCAAGGCTTGGTGATACGTCTCGCGTCGGATTTCCATGGCACCGAGGCTTGCAAGATGCAGCGTGATGAACTGTGTGTCGAACAACGTAAAACCACAGGCACGCAGGCGGTCGACCAGATAGGCCAGCGCGATCTTTGAGGCGTCCCGCGCGCGCGAAAACATGCTTTCCCCAAAGAACGCGCCGCCGAGCGTGACGCCGTAAACTCCGCCGATCAGCTTGGTGCCGTCCCAAGCCTCAATCGAATGCGCGTGGCCGTTTTCGTGAAGCGCTGCGTATAGTTCGGTGATCTGGTCGTTGATCCACGTGTCTTTCCGGTCCGCGCAGCCCGCGACGACGCCGCGAAAATCCGTGTTTGCGCGGATTTGAAACGGCTCTTGCCGAATCTTGCGGGCCAGACTGCGAGAGATATGGAATCCATCCAGTGGCATGATTCCGCGACGTTGAGGATCGACCCAGAAAATCTCTGGATCGTCCCGTGATTCAGCCATCGGAAAAACGCCGGAGGCGTAGGCGTGAAGCAGCAGATCGGGCGTGATGCTATCGCTCATCTAACCGCGATCGGCAGAATTGCCCTATCCCCCGAGGTTGGTTTCGAGCCACTTTTCAAGCCAGTGGATGTCATAGTTGCCGGTCTGCACCGCAGGTTCGTCCAGTAGCGCATGGAACAGCGGCAGGGTGGTGTCGATGCCATCGACGATCAACTCTCCCAAGGCGCGCTTAAGGCGGGCGAGTGCTTCTTCCCGGTCGCGGCCATGCACGATCAGCTTGCCGATCAAGCTGTCGTAATAGGGCGGGATCGAATAGCCGGTATAAAGCGCCGAATCCATCCGCACACCAAGACCGCCCGGCGCGTGAAACGCCGTGATCTTGCCGGGGCAGGGTGAGAAGTTCGGTAGTTTTTCCGCATTGATCCGCACTTCGATGGCGTGGCCATGAATTTGCAGATCGTCCTGCGTGAAGGACATCGGATTGCCTTCGGCCACGCGGATTTGTTCACGAACGAGGTCGACGCCAAAGATGCCTTCGGTCACTGGGTGTTCGACCTGTAGGCGGGTGTTCATTTCGATGAAAAAGAACTCTCCGTCCTCGAACAGAAATTCAATCGTGCCAGCACCGATATAGTTGATGTTGGCGACCGCATCGGCGCAGATTTTGCCTATCCGTGCACGGGTTTCGGCGTCAATCGCGGGGCCGGGGGCTTCTTCGAACACTTTTTGGTGGCGGCGTTGCAGCGAACAATCACGCTCGGCCAGATGAACCGCGTTGCCTTTGCCGTCGCCAAAAACCTGAACCTCAATATGGCGCGGTTTGCCGAGGTATTTTTCGATATAAACCTCATCATTGCCAAAGGCGGATTTGCCTTCGGCCCGCGCGGTGCGGAATGCGTTCTCAAGCTCCTTCGCGGATTTGGCAAGTTTCATGCCACGTCCACCGCCACCGGCGGTGGCCTTGATGATGACGGGGTATCCGATATCCGCCGCGACCTTCTGCGCGGTTTCATAGTCCGGCACGCCGCCGTCGGAACCGGGCACGCAAGGCACGCCCAGCTTTTTCATCGTTTCCTTGGCGGTGATCTTGTCGCCCATGATGCGGATGTGTTCAGCGGTCGGGCCGATAAACGTGATGTCGTGATCTTCCAGCGCCTGGACGAAATTCGCGTTTTCGGACAGAAAGCCATAGCCCGGATGGATTGCCTGCGCGCCGGTTACTTCGCACGCGGCAATAACCGATGCGACGTTCAGATAGCTGTCGGTGCTTGAGGGCGGGCCGATACAGATCGCTTCGTCCGCCATGCGAACGTGCATCGCATCGGCGTCAGCGGTCGAATGCACGGCGACGGATTTGATGCCCATCTCCCGGGCGGCGCGGATCACGCGAAGGGCGATTTCGCCCCGGTTGGCGATCAGGATTTTTTCAAACATCCCGGTCCCCGCTTATTCGAGTATCATCAGTGGCGCACCAAATTCGACCGGGTCGCCATCCGTCACCATGATGCGCTTGACCGTGCCAGCGCGAGGGGCGGGAATGTGGTTCATCGTTTTCATGGCTTCGACGATCATCAATGTGTCGCCTTCGCTGACCGTGCTGCCGACCGAGACAAACGCGCTCGCCCCCGGTTCGGGGGACAGGTAGGCGGTGCCGACCATCGGAGAGGGCACGACGCCGGGGTGATCTGCCGGGTCTTCGGTCGCCGGTGCTGCTGCGGGCGCGGCGCTTGGCGCAGACGGCGCGGCAGCGGGTACCGGGGTGGCGTGCGCTGGTGCGGCCACGGATGCCACGACGTTCGTTGCGCGACTGACGCGCACATTCAAACTGTCATTGTCGCCGTATTCACGCTTGACCTGAAGCTCTGTCAAATCGTTCGCGCTGAGCAACTCAGCCAGCGATTGGATGAATGCTACGTCCGAGTCGTGTTTGTTCTTGGTCATGCCGTCCTCGCTTGGTTCGCAGCCCGTCTGTGGCGGACTTTTCCAAATTTGCTTGCTTATACGGCACGGCGACCGGGGTGAAAAGCGATTGTTGCGGTGGCGCGTCAGGGTGCTGAGCGAATTTTGGTGTGGATTTCGGCGGCAAAAATTTACCAATTGATAAAAAAATGAACCTGTGGCAGTCTTTTCACAACGCTATATGGCAAGCCAGCTAGGGAGGCCCGTGATGCCAGTGAGCCAGACGACACCCGGAATCCAATCCGGACGCCTGTCAAAAGACACTTACGACGCGAATTTTTCCGACCTGCACCCGCCGCTAGAACCGCATGAGGCGGCAGTCGCGGCGGATCGCTGTTACTTCTGCTACGACGCGCCCTGCATAGCGGCCTGCCCGACGGATATCGATATTCCGCTGTTCATTCGGCAAATTCAGACCGACACGCCGGAAGAAGCCGCGAAAACGATCTTTGAACAGAACATCCTCGGCGGGATGTGCGCGCGGGTCTGCCCGACCGAAACGCTGTGTGAAGAGGCGTGCGTGCGCGAAACCGCCGAAGGCAAACCGGTCGAAATTGGTCGCCTGCAACGCTATGCGACCGATACGCTGATGGCCGCCGATGTCCATCCGTTTGAACGCGCGAAATCCACCGGCAAGCGCATTGCCGTTGTTGGTGCCGGTCCTGCCGGGCTTAGCTGTGCGCATCGGCTGGCTATGAAGGGGCATGACGTCGACGTTTACGATGCGCGGCCAAAACCCGGCGGGCTGAACGAATTCGGCATCGCGGCTTACAAAGCGGTCGAGGGCTTTGCCGAGAAAGAAGTTGATTGGCTGCTGAAGATTGGCGGCATCACGCTGCACCACGGCAAGGCATTGGGCGAGGGCATCGACCTCGCCACTCTGCGCGATGGGTATGACGCGGTGTTCTTGGGCATCGGCTTGGCCGGGGTGAATGCCCTGCGGGCCGATGGCGAGGATAAGAAAGGCGTGTCCGACGCCGTCGATTTCATCGCGGACCTGCGGCAAGCCGATGATCTGTCCAGCCTACCCGTTGGGCGCAACGTCGTTGTCGTTGGTGGTGGCATGACCGCGGTTGACGCGGCTGTGCAGTCAAAATTGCTGGGCGCGGAAAACGTGACGATTGCCTATCGCCGGGGCCGTGACCGGATGGGCGCGTCGAAGTTTGAACAGGATCTGGCGGCGTCAAAAGGCGTTCGGATCGCTGAAAACCTGCAACCGGTCCGCGTGATCGGAAACGGCACGGTTCAGGAGGTTGAGTTCGAATACACCGAAGACACCGGAAACGGCCTGAAAGGCACGGGCGAAACCGTTCGCATCCCCGCCGATCAGTTGCTTAAGGCAATCGGCCAAACGCTTGAGGGCGCACCGGATGGATTGAAGCTCGACAGTGGCAAAATCGCGGTGAATGAGGCGGGCAGCACCAGCCTGCCGGACGTTTGGGCCGGCGGAGACTGCGCAACCGGCGGCGATGACCTGACCGTCACGGCGGTGGCCGAGGGGCGCGACGCCGCCGAAGACATCCACAAAAGCCTGATGGGCTGAGGGACGGCAAATGGCAATTACGCGGATAAATTTTCAGTCGATCCCGGTCGATGATCAGGACCGCGCGATTGCGTTCTACACCGAAAACCTCGGCTTCAAGGTGCACACCGACGCGCCATATAGCGATGGGTGGCGTTGGATATTCCTGGAACTTCCGGGGGCCGAAACCCGCCTGCAATTCGCCGCGCGGTCAGACATGGAGGTTCATGGCAAACCCGCCCTGTGCCTCGTCTGTGATAGTGTCGACGACGAAGCTGCAAAGCTGCGCGACGCTGGCGTGCATATCACCGACGGCCCCGACGACGCGCCTTGGGCACCCGGTGTGCGCTGGCTGATGATCAAAGACAGCGAGGGCAATCTCGTCCTGCTGGAATCGTTTAAATCCTAGAGGAGGCACGACCATGGCCGACCTGACTTCGACTTTCGTTGGGATCAAATCCCCAAACCCGTTCTGGCTGGCCTCGGCCCCGCCGACGGACAAGGAATACAACGTCCGCCGCGCGTTTGAAGCGGGATGGGGCGGTGTCGTCTGGAAGACGCTCGGCGCCGAAGGGCCACCGGTGGTCAACGTGAACGGACCCCGCTACGGCGCGATCTGGGGCGCGGATCGCCGTTTGCTGGGGTTGAACAACATCGAATTGATTACCGACCGCCCGCTTCAGCAGAACCTCAAGGAAATCAAAGCGGTAAAGCGCGACTACCCAGATCGCGCGATGGTCGTGTCCCTGATGGTCCCGTGCGAGGAGGAGGCTTGGAAAGCCATCCTGCCGGTTGTTGAGGATACTGGCGCGGATGGGATCGAGCTTAACTTCGGCTGCCCGCACGGGATGGCGGAACGGGGCATGGGCTCTGCCGTTGGGCAGGTGCCGGAATACATCGAAATGGTTACGCGCTGGTGCAAGCAAAACACCCGGATGCCGGTGATCGTGAAGCTGACGCCGAACATTACCGACGTTCGCAAGCCTGCCGCAGCTGCGAAAAAGGGCGGGGCGGATGCCGTCAGCCTGATCAACACGATCAACTCGATCACCGCCGTAAACCTCGACGCGATGAGCCCGGAGCCGATGATCGACGGCAAAGGCACCCACGGCGGCTATTGCGGCCCGGCGGTGAAACCCATCGCGCTGAACATGGTGGCCGAGATTGCGCGCGACCCCGAAACCGCAGACCTGCCGATTTCAGGCATCGGCGGCGTGACAACGTGGCGCGACGCGGCGGAATATATCGCGCTTGGCTGCGGCAATGTGCAGGTCTGCACTGCGGCGATGACCTATGGCTTTAAGATTGTGCAGGAAATGGCATCTGGCCTGTCGGCATGGATGGACGAAAAGCAATACAGCTCTGTCGAAGATTTCCGGGGCATGGCGGTGCCGAATGTCACCGACTGGCAGTATCTGAACCTCAACTACGTGTCCAAGGCGGTCATCGACCAAGACGCCTGCATCAAATGCGGTCGCTGCTATGCGGCCTGCGAGGATACGAGCCATCAGGCCATCGCAATGTCCGAAGATCGCACGTTCAGCGTGAAAGACGACGAATGCGTTGCCTGCAACCTCTGCGTCAACGTCTGCCCGGTTGAAGGCTGCATCACGATGGTCGAAATGGGCGCTGGCGCCACCGATCCGCGCACCAAAACCAAGGTCAGCCCGGATTATGCCAACTGGACGACCCACCCGAACAACCCCTCAGCACAAGCTGCCGAATAAGGCTTGCGCTGATCCTCCCTGAACCTGCCCCGGCCATCGCGCCGGGGCTTTTTCATGGGGCCAGCAATCGGGAAAGAAGGGTTTCCAAGTGATGCTCCGCCTCGGGGAAAGGATCGCTTTCCTGATCCCGAAGAACCGCACGCACCTGCACATCAAAATCGGCGTAGTGCTGGGTGAGCGACCAGATCGAGAACAGCAGATGATAGGGGTTCACATCGGCGATTTTGCCTTCTGTGATCCAGCCCCGGATCACGGCGGCCTTTTGATCGACGAGGTCTTTCAGCTCACCCTCAATCGAACCCATGATCCGTGGTGCGCCTTGCAGGATCTCATTCGCAAACAGGCGGCTTTCGCGGGGTAAATCGCGGCTCATCTGCAATTTGCGGCGGGCGTAGGACAGGATTTCGTCGCGCGGATTGCCCGACGCATCAAGATCGCGCAGCGGGTCCAGCCAGACATCCATGAGGCCCGACAAAAGCTCAACATGAATCGCTTCCTTGGACGGGAAGTAGTATAGCAGGTTGGGTTTCGACAGTCCCGACGCCTGCGCGATCTGATCAAGGGTCGATCCGCGATAACCGTATTGCGAAAACACCTCTAGCGCGGCATCAAGAATGGCGCCGGTATTGCGTTGTTGGATACGGGTTTGCGGGCGATCCTTGGGCATACGTCGTCCTTTAACGGCTTTGGGCGCGGAACAGCGCTGAAATCCTTGACTGCCCCCTATGCTCTGATAGCGTGTTCCTGACCAATTGGTCAAACCTCAAGCAAAGCCCGCGCCAAGACGGACGCCGCCCAACAGATAGGAGAGCCCGATGCCATCCCCCGGAGAGAACCTCAAAGTTAACGGCGACCGCCTGTGGGACAGCCTGATGGAAATGGCCAAGATCGGCCCCGGCGTGGCTGGGGGCAACAACCGCCAGACGGTCACGGATGAGGATGGCGAAGGGCGCGAGTTGTTCAAGAACTGGTGCGAAGATGCCGGATGCTCGATGGGCCTCGACACGATGGGCAACATGTTCGCGCGGCGCGAAGGAACGGACCCCGACGCGCTGCCGGTCTATGTGGGGTCACACCTCGACACCCAGCCGACGGGCGGGAAATACGACGGGGTGCTTGGGGTTCTGGGCGGGCTGGAAATCATCCGCACCCTGAATGACCTTGATATCAAGACGAAACACCCGATCGTTGTGACCAACTGGACGAATGAGGAAGGCACGCGCTTCGCCCCGGCGATGCTTGCGTCGGGCGTGTTCGCAGGGGTGCATGAAGAAGATTGGGCCTACGACCGGGAAGATGCCGAAGGCAAGAAATTCGGAGAGGAACTGGCCCGCATCGGCTGGAAGGGCGACGAGAAAGTCGGCGACCGCAAGATGCACGCGTTCTTTGAACTTCACATCGAACAAGGTCCGATTTTGGAAGCGGAAGGCAAAGACATCGGCGTCGTCACCCACGGCCAGGGGCTAAGCTGGACGCAGGTGACGATCACCGGGAAGGATTCGCACACCGGATCAACCCCGATGCCGATGCGCAAGAACGCCGGGCTAGGCATGGCGCATGTGCTCGAACTGGTCGATCAGATCGCGTGGTCCCACAAACCCCACGCGGTTGGGGCCGCAGGACATATCGACGTCTATCCGAACTCCCGCAATGTGATCCCCGGCAAGGTGGTGTTCACGGTTGACTTCCGCTCGCCTGACCTGTCGGTGATTGAGGATATGGAGGCGCAGTTGCACGACGGGGCCAAGAAAATATGCGACGAAATGGGCCTTGGGATCGAATTCGAAAAGGTCGGCGGCTTCGATCCCGTGACCTTCGACGAAGGCTGCGTGACCGCCGTGCGCAACGCCGCCGAACGGCTGGGCTATAGCCACATGAACCTGATTTCCGGCGCGGGGCATGATGCCTGCTGGATCAACCGGGTTGCGCCCACGGCGATGGTGATGTGCCCCTGTGTCGATGGGCTAAGCCACAACGAGGCGGAGGAGATTTCGAAGGAATGGGCCACCGCAGGCGCGGATGTGCTGATGCACGCCGTGGTGGAGACAGCGGGGGTCGAGGGGTGAGTCAGCCTGTTCAATGGAACGTGTATAAGGCACTCGCAACGGGTGCCGTCTGCGGACTAGGTTACACAGTTGCCACAGAATTGCTGGGAGGAGGCGCTGGCAGGACGATCGCAAATTTGATCGGTTTGGGGATCGGCGGAGCGGTCGGTGGAGCATTTCTGTTTGGGATAGTGACGTTCGTTCGCAACATATTTGCGAAATAGGGAGAAAACCAATGACCACCAAAGTCATCAAGAACGGAACCGTCTGCACCGCAGATCGGACGTGGAAGGCCGATGTCCTGATCGAGGGCGAGGTCATCAAGCAGATCGGTGAGGACCTTTCGGGCGATGAATATATCGACGCCGAGGGTGCCTATGTGATCCCCGGCGGGATTGATCCGCATACGCATCTGGAAATGCCCTTCATGGGCACGACGGCCGCCGAAACGTTTGAGACAGGCACGTGGGCCGCCGCAGCGGGCGGGACGACGATGCTCGTCGATTTCTGTCTGCCGGGCGAGGATGGCTCGATCAAGAATGCGATCAACGAGTGGCACCGCAAGTCCGCTCCGCAGATTTGTTCCGACATCGGCTACCACATGGCGATCACCGGGTGGGATGAGAATGTTTTCAATGAGATGGAGGACGCCGTTAAGATGGGCGTCAACTCCTTCAAGCATTTCATGGCCTACAAGGGCGCGCTGATGATCGAGGATGACGAGATGTTCGCATCCTTCAAGCGCTGCAAGGAGCTTGGCGCGCTGCCGATGGTGCACGCGGAAAACGGCGATCTGGTTGCCGAGATGCAGCAGAAATATTTCGATCAGGGGATCACCGGGCCGGAAGGTCACGCCTATTCCCGCCCGCCCGAATTTGAGGGCGAGGCCGCCAACCGCGCGATCACCATCGCCGACTGCGCCGGCGTGCCGCTTTACATCGTGCATGTGTCCTGTGAGCAGGCGCATGAGGCGATCCGGCGAGCGCGGCAGAAGGGGATGCGGGTATATGGTGAACCGTTGATCCAGTTCCTGACGCTCGACGAAAGCGAGTATTTCAACAAGGATTGGGACCACGCCGCCCGCCGCGTGATGTCGCCGCCATTCCGCAACAAGGATCATCAGGCAAGTCTGTGGGCCGGGTTGCAGGCCGGGTCATTGCAGGTCGTCGCAACTGACCACGCGGCGTTCAACACGGAACAGAAACGTGCGGGGCGTGACGATTTTCGGATCATCCCGAATGGGTCAAACGGGCTGGAAGAACGGCTCGCCGTGCTTTGGACCGAGGGGGTGGAAACGGGCCGCCTGACGCCTAACGAATTCGTCGCCGCGACATCAAGTAACGTCGCCAAGATATTGAATATCTACCCGAAAAAGGGTGCAATCGTCGAAGGCGCGGATGCCGATATCGTGGTCTGGGACCCGAAGATCAGCAAGACGATCAGCCAGTCGAACCATCACTCGATCCTCGATTACAACGTGTTTGAGGGCTTTGAGGTCAAGGCGCAAAGCCGCTACACCCTTAGCCGGGGTGAGGTGATTTGGGCCTGGGGCAAGAACAGCCAACCGCAGCCCGGTCGGGGCCGGTTCGTGCCGCGTCCGGCCTTCCCCTCGGCACATGAGGCGCTCAGCAAATGGAAGGCGCTGAACAGCCCGCGCAAGATCGACCGCGATCCAATGAATATCCCGGCGGGGGTATAAAATTCAGGCGTCCCGACAGGGGCGCCACAGCAGCCAGAACCCCGGCGAACCGGGGCAGCCAACGGGGATAAAACTTGGGCCAAGACACGGTAATCGAAGCGAAAAATCTGGATCTGACCTTTCAGACGAACGATGGTCCGGTCCATGCGCTGAAAGATGTGAGCCTTGAGATCAACAAGGGCGATTTCGTCAGCTTTATCGGGCCGTCTGGCTGCGGCAAGACGACGTTCCTGCGCACCATTGCCGCGCTTGAGGAGCCGACCGGCGGCACCCTGACCGTCAACGGGATGACCCCGGACGAAGCACGGCAAAAGCGGGCCTATGGCTATGTTTTTCAGGCCGCCGGGCTTTATCCGTGGCGCACGATTGCGGGCAACATCAAACTGCCGTTGGAGATCATGGGCTTTGACAAGGCAGAGCAAGATCGGCGGGTTGAGAATGTCTTGGAACTCGTTGATTTGAAGGGGTTTGGCAAGAAGTTCCCATGGCAGCTATCGGGCGGGATGCAGCAGCGGGCAAGCATTGCGCGGGCGCTGGCGTTTGACGCGGATATCCTGCTGATGGATGAGCCTTTCGGCGCGCTGGATGAGATCGTGCGCGACCATTTGAACGAACAATTGCTGGAGCTTTGGGCGCGGACGGAGAAGACGATCGGGTTTGTTACGCACTCCATCCCCGAGGCGGTTTACCTGTCGACCAAGATCGTCGTGATGAGCCCGAGGCCGGGGCGGATCGCCGATGTGATCGACAGCCCGCTGCCGAAGGAAAGGCCGCTGGATATCAGGGACACGCAGCAGTTCATTGACGTGGCACACCGGGTTCGCGAAGGGCTGCGGGCAGGCCACGGGGATGAGGCTTAAAATGCAGCGGAATCGGCATACACGGCGCGTCGGCTTCGCGTGCACAAGCTGTGCACACAGTGTGCATACGATTGGCATACGCGCCGAAAAGGGGGATCGCCATGCGTAGTGTTGTGCCGATCCTCACCGTCGTGGTCGCGTTGTTCGTGATCTGGTATGGGGCCGCGGTCTGGCTGAATTCAAAATGGACGCTCGATCAGGCGGGCCGCGCGGGGGAGGAAGTGAGCTTTTCCGAGTTGGTCGCGGACACCTGGTCGCAGGAGCGACCCGTGCTGCCCGCGCCGCATCAGGTCGCGGCGGAGCTGTGGGAGACCACGGCGATGAAAAAGATCACCTCAAAACGCAGCCTGATCTTTCACGGCTGGATCACCCTGTCGGCGACCCTGCTTGGGTTCGTGATCGGCACCGGGCTGGGGATATTGCTGGCGGTTGGGATCGTCCATAACCGGGCGATGGACATGAGCGTGATGCCTTGGGCGATTGCCAGCCAGACGATCCCGATCCTTGCGATTGCGCCGATGATTATCGTGGTGATGAATTCGATGGGGATTCAGGGGCTGGTGCCGAAGGCGATTATCTCGGCCTATCTGTCGTTCTTCCCGGTCGTGGTCGGGATGGTGAAGGGGTTGCGGTCGCCGGGGGCGATGCAGCTTGACCTGCTGAAAACCTACAACGCAGGGAATACCGCGACCTTCTGGAAGCTGCGGTTGCCGAGTTCGATGCCGTATCTGTTTACCTCGCTGAAGGTCGGGATTGCCGCATCGCTGGTTGGGGCGATTGTGGGGGAGTTGCCGACGGGGGCGGTGCGCGGGCTGGGCGCGCGGCTGCTGTCGGGATCTTACTACGGGCAGACGGTGCAAATCTGGTCGGCGCTGATCGCGGCGGCGGTTCTGGCGGCGTCGCTGGTCGGGATTGTCGGGCTGATCCAGCGGATCACGCTGAAGCGGATGGGGATGGCGGAATGATCGGGCGTCATCAGTTCGGGGGCGCTGCCCCCCATCGGGCCTGCGGCCCGCTTTCCCCCCGGGATATTTCTGGAAAGATGAAGCGGGGGGCGGCATGGGATTGATTGTGCTGGCCGTCGTTGTCTGGATCGCGGCAATGCTGCTGAATGTCTGGCTGTCGAAAAGCCCGTGGGCAGGGACGCGCAGCGTCAAATTGTTGGTGCCTGCGATTTTCGGCGTGACGATATTGGTCGTTTGGGAGTTGCTGGTGCGCGGGCTGAACGTGCCGGGGGTGATCCTGCCGCCGCCAAGCGCGATTGGGGCGCGGATTGCCGGATCGCTTGATATTCTGTGGGTCGATTTCGTGCAGACCTTTATGAAAGGGGCGCTGACCGGGTATCTGATCGGCTGTGGTGCGGCGGTGATTGTGGCGATCCTGATTGATCGTTCGCCGTTCTTGCAGCGGGGGTTGTTGCCGGTTGGGAATTTCATCGCGGCGCTGCCGATTATCGGGACCGCGCCGATCCTTGTGATGTGGTTTGGCTTTGATTGGCAGTCAAAGGCGGCGGTTGTTGTCGTCATGGTATTTTTCCCGATGCTGGTGAACACGGTGCAGGGGCTGAAAAGCTCTGAGGCGATGCAGCGCGATTTGATGACGACTTATGCGGCCAGCTATTGGCAGGCGCTGCTCAAGCTGCGGCTGCCGGCGGCGATGCCGTTTATCTTTAACGGGTTGAAGATTTCGACAACGCTCGCCCTGATTGGGGCGATTGTGGCGGAGTTTTTCGGGTCGCCCATCAAGGGGATGGGGTTTCGGATTTCAACGGAGGTCGGGCGGCTGGGTCTTGATATGGTCTGGGCCGAGATTGCGGTTGCGGCGCTGGCCGGGTCGGCGTTCTATGGGATCGTTGCTATGATAGAAAAAGGGGTCACCTTCTGGCACCCTTCACAACGAGGTTGAGCAAAAATGACAACCAACATGGGAGAGAAAGAATGAAGAAACTATTTGCAAGCGCCGTTGCGGGCGCGATGGCCTTGGGTGCGGGGGTGGCGCAGGCCGCTGACGACCTGACGCTGCAGTTGAAATGGGTCACGCAAGCGCAGTTCGCCGGGTATTACGTGGCGTTGGAGAACGGGTTTTACGAGGAAGAAGACCTGAACGTCACGATCAAGCCGGGTGGGCCGGACATTGCGCCGACCCAAGTGATCGCCGGGGGCGGTGCCGATGTTGTGGTCGAATGGATGCCCGCAGCACTGGCCGCGCGCGAAAAGGGGCTGCCGCTGGTCAATATCGCGCAGCCGTTTGCGAGTTCCGGAATGATGCTGACCTGCCGCGCGGATAGTGGCGTGACCAGCCCGGACGATTTTCCGGGTCGGACGCTTGGCGTTTGGTTCTTTGGCAACGAATTCCCGTTCCTGAGCTGGATGAGCCAGCTTGGCGTGTCGACCGAGGGCGGCGAGGATGGCGTGACGGTTCTGAAGCAGGGCTTCAACGTCGATCCGCTGCTGCAAGGGCAGGCGGATTGCGTGTCGACGATGACCTATAACGAATACTGGCAGGTGATCGACGCCGGGCTGACGCCCGAAGACCTCGTGACGTTCAAGTATGAGGATCAGGGCGTCGCGACGCTGGAAGACGGGCTTTACGTGCTTGAGGATCGTCTTGCCGACGAGGCGTTCAAGGATCAGCTTGTGCGGTTCGTGCGGGCGAGTATGCGTGGCTGGAAATGGGCCGAGGAAAACCCGGATGCGGCGGCGGATATCGTGCTGGAATACGACGAAACCGGTGCCCAGACCGAAAACCACCAGCGCCGGATGATGGGCGAGATTGCCAAGCTGACCGCTGGATCGAACGGCGCGTTGGATGAGGCGGCGTATCAGCGGACGGTGGACAGCTTGTTGGCCGGTGGCTCTGATCCCGTCATCACCGCAGAGCCGGAAGGCGCGTGGACGCATGACATCACGGATGCCGCGCTGAACTAAGCGTTTGGTTTCAGAAATGGAAAAGGCCGCCCGGATTGGGCGGCCTTTTTTTGTGTTTGGGTGTCGGGCTAACCCGTGGCTTGGGCGGCTTTCTTTGCGGCTTCTTCCGCCGCGCGTTTCAGCAACGCGCGCAGGTCGAAGGCCGCGCGCATCAATTCGCGGGTGTATTCGGTGCTGGGGTTGTCAAAAAGCTGATCGGTGATGCCCTCTTCGACCACCGCGCCGTTTTTCATCACCATCACGTAGTCCGATAGCGCCCGGACAACGGCAAGGTCGTGCGAGATGAAAATATACGACAGCTCATGTTCGATCTGCAATTTGCGCAGCAGTTCGATCACCTGCTTTTGCACTGAACGGTCGAGGGCGGAGGTCGGCTCATCCAGCACGATGATGCGGGGGCGCAGGATCACGGCGCGGGCGATGGCGATCCGCTGGCGCTGACCGCCCGAAAATTCGTGCGGGAAGCGGTTGCGCACGGCGGGGTCGAGGCCCACGTCGCTAAGCGCCTCGGCGGCGCGGCGGGCGCGTTCCTTTGACCCAAGACCGGGTTCGTGGACAAGTAGCCCCTCGGTAATGATTTCCCCGACCGTCATCCGCGGCGAGAGAGAGCCGTAGGGGTCTTGGAACACCATCTGAAGGCCATCGCGGAAGGGGCGCATCCCGGCGCGGTCGAGGCCGGAGATTTCCTTGCCCATATAGACCACGCGGCCCTCGTTCGGCAGCATTTGCAGCAGCGCACGACCCAGCGTCGACTTGCCGGAGCCGCTTTCACCAACCACACCGATGGTCTGGCCCTTGCGCAGCGCGATGCTGATCCCGTCGACCGCGCGAAGCTGTGTGTCTTTGCGCAGGAAACCGGCAGGGTGGCCGAAGGTGACTTCGACGTTTTCGCCTTCCAGCAGGATCGGCGCGTCGCTTGAAACAGGGGGTTTGCTGCCCTCAGGCTCTGCCGCAAGCAGCATTTTTGTGTAGTCGGTTTCGGGCGCGTTGAAGACCCGTTCGGTCGGGCCTTCCTCTTCGACCTGACCCTTGGCCATGACATAGACGCGATCCGCGAAGGCTTCGACGATGCCAAGGTCGTGGGTGATGAACAGGATCGACATGCCAAGGCGGGTTTGAAGTTCCGCCAGAAGCTGCAGGATTTCGGCCTGAATGGTCACATCAAGCGCGGTCGTCGGTTCGTCCGCGATCAGCAGGTCCGGGTCATTGGCAAGCGCCATCGCGATCATCACGCGCTGACGCTGGCCGCCGGACATTTCGTGGGGATAGGCCTTCAGCCGCTTTTCCGGGTTCGGAATCTGCACGAGTTTCAGCAGTTCCAGCACGCGGGCGGAGGCTTTTTTCCGCGACATGCCGCCATGCACGCGGAGCGGTTCGGACAGCTGATCCTCAATCGTGAACAGCGGATCAAGCGAGGTCATCGGCTCCTGAAAGATCATGGTGATCTTGGCACCGCGCAGCTTATTGATCTTGTTCGGCGGCAGGTTCAGAATTTCCTGCCCCCGATACTTGACCGAGCCGGTGGCGTGGCCGTTCGAGGCCAGAAGCCCCATCGCCGCCATCATCACCTGACTTTTGCCAGAGCCGCTTTCGCCAACGACGGCGACGGTTTCGCCGGCCTTGACGTGCATCGACACGCCGCGCACCGCCTGAACGTCGCCGTCGGGCGTGTCGAAGGTGATGTGGATATCGTCAACCTCGAACACCTTTTCGTTTGGTTTTGCGTCCGTCATATCAGCGGTCCTTCGGGTCTAGTGCGTCGCGCAGCCCGTCGCCGAGGAAGTTCAGGGCGAACAGCAGCACGGTCATTGTCGCGGCGGGGTAGAACAGCATGAACGGGGCGTTCCGCATGTTCTTGGCCCCTTCGGAGATCAGAACGCCGAGCGATGTCAGCGGTTCCTGAACGCCAAGGCCGAGGAACGACAGGAAGGATTCAAGCAGGATTACCTTGGGGATCAGCAGGGTCATGTAGATGATGACCGTTCCAAGGGTGTTCGGAATGATGTGCCGCCGGACAATCGCGCCGCCGGACACGCCGAGCGATTCAGCCGCCTGCACGAATTCCCGGCGCCTGAGGCTAAGCGTCTGCCCCCGCGTGATCCGCGCCATGTCGAGCCATTCGACAGCCCCCACCGCAAGGAACATCAAGACGAGGTTTCGCCCGAAGAACACCACCAGCAGGATCACGAAGAACACGAAAGGCAGTGAATACAGGATATCGACGATCCGCATCATGATGTTGTCGACGGCCCCGCCGATAAAGCCTGCGGTCGCGCCGTAAAGCACCCCGATCAGCAAGGCGACCCCGGTCGCCAGCGCGCCGATCATCAGCGAGATCCTGAGGGAGATCAGGATGCGCGAGAACAGGTCGCGCCCGTTCGCATCGGTCCCCATCAGGAAGTAAAGCTGTTGCACGTCGGATTCGATCACACCGGATTTGCCATCCGTGCCGACATCGACCATTTCAGAGCCTGAAAACACGTCGGAGCGATCCAGATAGCGCGTGATGCGGGGGTCGATTTCGCGTTCGGACGTGACGTTCACCCGAACCTTGCCATCTACCCGCTCGATCGACTGAACCTCAACCCGCGCGCGGCGCAGGGCGCTTTCGGCGGAGGGGATGATCTGTTCTTCCTGCGGGTAGGGCGACAGGCTGGGCCGCACCTTGACGAATTCCGGGTAGACTTCGGAATAGCTGTGTGGCGCGACCTCGGGGCCGATGGCCCCGGCGATCACAAGGATCACAAGCACGACCAGCGATACCATCGCGGCCACGTTGCGGCGCAGCCGGAGCATCGCCGTCGCCCAGAGCGAGCGGCTGTCGGTCACGACTTCGGGGGAGTTTGTTGCGAGATCAGTCATAGCGAACCCTCGGGTCGAGAAGTGCATAAAGCAGGTCAACGATCAGATTGAAGACCACGACGAAGACCGCGACGATCACGACCGTCCCCATGACGAGCGTGTAATCGCGGTTAAGCGCCCCGGCGACGAAGTAGCGCCCGATGCCGGGCAGGTTGAACACCTGTTCGACGACGATGGAGCCGGTCAGCAGCGCCGCCGCAGCGGGGCCGAGGTAACTGATCGCGGGCAGGATCGCGGCCCTGAGCGCGTGTTTGATGACCACCATCCGGGCGGGCAGTCCATAGGCGCGGGCGGTTCGGACGTGGTCGGACCTGAGCGCTTCGATCATCGCGCCGCGCACAAGGCGGGCGACGACGGCGATTTGCGGCAGCGACAGGGCGATCACCGGCAGGATCATCTGATCCCATCGGCCCCAGCCCTGGGCGGGCAGCCAGCCAAGCATCACGGCAAAGACCAGCGACAGCACTGGTGCCACGACGAAGTTCGGAACGGTGATCCCGAAGGTCGCGGTGGCGATCACGGCGTAGTCAGCCTTGGTGTTTTGCCTGAGTGCTGCGATGGAGCCGAGGATCGAGCCGAAGAGCAGTGCGATGACAAGCGCGGTCAGCCCCAGTTGCATCGAGATCGGCAAGCCTTCGGCCAGAATTTCGTGCACCCGTTTATCGCGGTAGATAAAGGACGGCCCCATATCGCCCCGAAACAGGTTGCCAAGATACATGGCGTATTGTTCGTAAAGCGGTTTATCGAGTCCGAAGGTGCGGTTCAGGTTCTCCATCACCGTGGCTTCGAGCGTGCGTTCCTGATCGAACGGCCCGCCGGGGGCGATGCGCATCATGAAGAACGCAGCGGTGATGATGATGAAAATCGTTGGGATCGCGCTTAGCAGACGGCGCAGGGCATATGACAGCATGCGTTGTTGTCTCCGGTCCTGACCCTATGGGGTCAAATTCTAACTTAGAACGGGACGAATGCGATGTGGCGCGGAGAGTATCCGCGCCACATCGTCAGATCGTTATTCCGACAGGCTCAGGAAGCGGGTCGGGTGGACGTTCTGGATGTTGTCTTCCCAGCCTTGCAGCTTGGGCGAGACAATCGAACGCGAGGAGTAGTAGAGCAGCGGCAGGAACGGCAGATCCCGCATGAAGAGACCTTCAGCCTGTTGCAACAGCTCAGCCCGCTTTGCCAGATCGGTTTCGGCAGCGGCCTGATCCATCAGGCTGTCATACTCCGGGTTGTTGTAGTTCGCGTAGTTGAACCCGTCATTGTCCGATTCCACCATGAACAGGAAGTTCTGCGGGTCGGAGTAGTCACCGATCCAGCCGGCGCGTGCGACGTCAAAGTCGCCCTTGTCGCGCAGGTGGGCGTAGTGAGCGGATGCGTCGCGCACGTTGAATTCAACGTTCACGCCAAGGTTCGACCACATATCGGCAATCGCGGTCGCCGCGTTCCGGTGGTTTTCCGAGGTGTTATACATCAGCTCAATCGTGACTGGCGAATCCGGGGTGATCCCGGCAGCGGCGAGAAGTTCCGCAGCCTTGTCTTCCCGGTCCAGCATCGACATGCCGAAGTAATCAACCTCGGGCGAGCCTGCTTCGTAGTTACCGATGCCCGGCGGAACGAAGCTTGAGGCCGGAAGCATGGTGCCCTGGAAGATTTCTTCCGCGAGGAATTCGCGGTCAATCGCCATCGACAGCGCTTGGCGCACTTCGGGGTTGCCCAGCACTTCGTCGTCGTGGTTCACGGCGTAGTAGTATGTGCCGAGATAAGGCGCGACGCGCACGGCTTCGCCATGCTCTTCCTTCAGGCGCGCAATGTCTTCGGCCGGCAGGTCAGAGCAGGAGTGAACTTCGGCAGCTTCCCAAGCCCGCACGCAGGTCGCGCGGTCTTCGAACGGCAGGAAGTGGATCGTGTCGATCGCGACATTATCCGCATCGTGGAAGTTCGGGTTCTTCACCAGAACGATTTTGTCGTTCAGGGTGTTTGATTCCAGCATGTAAGCGCCGTTTGACACCATCTTGCCGGGCTGAACGAAATCAGCGCCGTGTTCTTCAACCGAAGCCGGGTGAACCGGCAAGCCCGTTTGGTGGGTCAGCAGTTCAAGGAAGAACGGCGTCGGCTGGTGCAGCGTGATTTCAAGCGTCTTGTCGTCAAGCGCCTTCACACCAAGTTCGGACGGATCGATATCGCCCGTGTTCACACCTTCGGCGTTCATCACCGGGTAAAGGATGTTGGCGTATTTCGCGCCGGTTTCGGGCGTCATGATTCGCTGAAGCGAATAGACGAAATCGCCCGCGGTCACCGGATCGCCGTTCGACCACATCGCATTGTCGCGCAACTTGAACGTGTAGACCGTGCCGTCGTCGGACACTTCCCAGCTTTCCGCGACGCCGGGCATGATCTCGGCATTTGCGGTGTAGACCACCAGACCTTCATACAATTCACGCAGAATATTGGCTTCTGCGACGGTCGAGGTCTTGTGCTGGTCCAGAGTTTCCGGGTTGCCATCGTTGCCGCGCAGATAGGTTGCGGCGTCCGATAGTGTGGCGGATCCAAAGACAAGCGCGGCGGCCAATGCCGTGCTTACCAGAAATCCCTGTTTCATCTTACTCTCCATTTTTATGGCTTGATTTGCGGATTACACGCCGCTCTTTCGGAAAATGCAAGCAGATCGCCGGGATTGTTTCCGCCACGTAAAATCGGCGCGGTGCCAGTGGCGGACGGGCGAAGTCGCAGTTGCCCGCGGTTCAGATATGCAGAATTGTCGGTTTTCCTGAATAAATAATTCAGATTTCCTTAACCAGTCTTAGCGCGTCGTAAATGGCCGCATGGGTGTTTCGCGCAGACACGGCATCACCGATCCGAAACAACTGGAACGTGCCGTTGTCATTTCGCTGGAGCGTTTGTGGCCGCCCCGACAGAAGCGCGTCGTGATCGACCGCGCCGAGATTCGCGGACTGGGGTTTGAGGTCGAAGTAAAGTTCATCCAAGGGAATCGTGCCGTGGTTGACGACGATCTGATCGAAGGTTCGGCTTTCGCGGTGGTCGGAATAATCGGTGCCGATAACCGCCCGCAATCGGTTGCCGTCACGTTCGACCGCCTTCAGGCGGTAGGTGACGGTGAAGGTCGTGTCCTTGTCCTGCAACGCACGCATGTAGGGCGTCAGGTTCATCGTCATCACGTCGGGGGAAAAGCTGCGATCCGGCGTCATGATTTCGACATGCGCGCCTGATGCGGCGATGGTTTCGGCCGCTTGCAGGGCAGGGTGGTCGCCCGCGTCGTCATAGATCAGGACGTTTTGCCCCGGTTTTACATCGCCCGAAATGATGTCCCAGCTAGAGACGACAAGATCGTTGCCGGTTTCCAGCACCTCCGTATCGGGCAGGCCGCCGGTGGCGATAACTACGACATCGGGATTTTCGGCGATCACGTCGCCGGCTTCGGCCCAGGTGTTGAAGCGAAACTCCACGTCGCGGGCCGCGCATTGGGCCATGCGCCAGTCGATGATCGAGATCATCTCGCGCCGCCGCTGGTTCTGCGCGGTCAGCCGGACCTGTCCGCCGGGATCGGCGGCGGCCTCAAACACCGTGACGTCATGGCCGCGTTCGGCGGCGACGCGCGCGGCTTCCAGACCGCCGGGGCCAGCGCCGACAATCACCACCTTCTTGCGGGTCGCGGCCTTTGGGATCTCATGCGGCATCGAAAGTTCGCGGCCCGTGGCGGCGTTGTGAATGCAGAACGCATCGCCCGCCTGATAAATCCGGTCGAGGCAGTAATTCGCGCCGACGCAGGGGCGGATGTCGTCCTCTCGCCCCTCGGTGATTTTGCGCACGATATGGGGGTCGGTCATGTGGGCGCGGGTCATGCCGACAAGGTCCAGCAGCCCGGCGCTGACCGCGTGGCGGGCGGTGGCCACGTCGGGGATGCGGGCGGCGTGGAAAGTGGGCATCCCGATCTCGGCCCGGACCCGCCCGGCAAAGTCGAGATGCGGTGCGCTTTTCATGCCCTGGATCGGGATGACGCCGGTCAGCGCTGCATCGGTTTCGATATGGCCACGGATCACGTTCAGGAAATCGACCTGCCCAGTGTCGCGCAGGCGGCGAGAGATTTCCATGCCTTCCTCTTCGTCTATCCCGCCGGGCATCGACTCATCCGCCGTATAGCGGAAACCGACGATGAACTCGGCCCCGACGCGCTTGCGGATCGCTGACAGCACGTCGAGCGAAAAGCGCATCCGGTTTTCAAGCGCGCCGTTATGGTCGCCCTCAAGCGTGTTCGTCGCGGGGGACCAGAATTGATCGAGCAGGTGGCCGTATGCCTCAAGCTCGATCCCATCAAGGCCCGCGGCCTGCATACGTTCGGCGGCATCGGCGTAGTCTTCGATGATCCGCTCCATATCCCAGTCTTCGATCTTTTTCGGAAAGGCGCGGTGCGCGGGTTCGCGGATATGGCTGGCCGTCAGGACCGGCAGCCAGTCGCCATTCGCCCAGTGTGACCGCCGCCCGAGATGGGTCAGCTGGATCATCACCGCCGTGCCGTGTTCGTGGCAAGCGTCGGTCAACGCCTTCATCCACGGCACGACCTCATCCTTATAGGCGAGGATATTGTTGAACGCAGGCGGGCTGTCGCGCGACACCACGGCAGACCCGGCGGTCATGGTCAGGCCGACGCCGCCCTTGGCGCGTTCCTCGTGATAGGCGCGGTAGCGTTCGGTGGGCATCCCGTCTTCGGGGTAGGCCGGTTCATGCGCCGTCGTCATGATCCGGTTCTTCAGCGTCAGATGCTTGAGCGTGTAGGGCTGAAGCAGGGGATCATTCGACATTGTGGGTTCCTAACCGGGGGCCGGGCGAGTCGGGTCGCGTGCGGGAACTGTCCTGAGAAAAAGACATATGTGTCAAGTTTTCTTGTGCGCACGCGCGGTTCCCGGTAGGCCCAAGGGATGGAGCAATTGAAGCCCGAAAAGCAAAGCGGCTGGCGCGGGTCGGCGGATCTGTGGGTGTCGGCGGCGTATCAGGCGCTTGTCGATGGCGGGGTCGATGCGGTGCGGGTCATGCCGATTGCGAAGGCGCTGGGCCTGTCGCGAACCAGCTTTTACTGGCATTTTGAGGATCGCGATGCGCTGCTGGCGGCGATCGTGGCGCTGTGGGAAGACAAGAACACCGGCAACCTGATCGCCAAGACCGAAGTTGCGGCGGACGGTATCAACGCGGCGATGTTCAACCTGTTTGATTGTTGGATTGATGCGGAGAAGTTCGATTCACGCCTCGACCACGCGATCCGCAATTGGGCGCAGAATGATGCGAGCGTCCGGGTCCGGGTGGATGCGGCAGACGGGCGGCGTTTTGCAGCGGTCAAGGCGATGTTTGAACGGTTCGGCTATGCGCCGGATCAGGCGACGACGCGGGCGTGGACGGTGCTTTACACGCAGGTCGGCTATATCTCGATGATGGTGAGCGAGCCGGTTGCGAAGCGGATCGACCGGATGCCCGCCTATGTCGAGGTTTTCACAGGCGTCGCGCCGGATGCCGAAGAGATTGCGGTGTTCCGGGCGCGGCATGGCTTGCCCGCGTAAACATCAGGCGAGGTTCAGCGTCGGATCGTCCAGCCGAACGTCAAAGCGATCCGGCACCAGCGCCTGATGGAACCACCTGACCAGCGTGTAGATCGAATAGACCGGCAGGCCGGTCAGCTTGCGGATGTCGTTGGCATAGGGTGTGATGTTCGTGCATTCCAGCACGATGGCCCCGATATTGTTGTGGGTCGTCACAAGCTCTTTCGCGGCGTCGAGCAGATCGAGCCGACAGGCCGCGAAATCCATGCTGGGCTGATCGTCGAGGATGCCGTGGGTGAAGGCCCGCCCGTTGTCGGTGCCGACGATGGGCGTGTCGAGCGGGGCACCGGCAGCCTCAAGATGCGCTTCGGTCAGCGACTCCTTTGAAATCGTGATGACCCCGGTGCGCTTGCCTTTGGGAAGCGTCTTGTCGACCATCGAAATCTGCATCAGGGATGAGGTCACGACCGGGACCGGCACCGCTTCGGCGATCTGGTCCTGGATCAGCGCAAGGAAACCGCAATTCGTCGTAAGCCCGTCGCAGCCATGTTTCACGAGGTCATGGGCGGCGGTGATGAAGCCATCGACCAGCAGTCGGGGGTCTTGCCGCACGACCTTGTCGGGCGTCGCGCCGGGGACGATCCGGTATTGCACCGGGAAGGGCCATGTATTCGCGTTGGCGATGTCGCCGTAGATGCGGGGAAACTGCGTTTCCAGCATCATCACGCCGACCGTCGCGCCAAAGACTGTCTTTCCACCATATTCGACTGACATGGCGCTATCCTTTCAGTTCACCGGAACATAAAGTTGGGAATAGGCGCGGCGGACGGTTTCCGTCACCTGTTCGCGCCTGCGTTCGATATGGCCGCGCATGACCTTCACCGCCTCGTCCGCGTCGCGCGACAGCACGGCATTCAGCAATACGCGGTGGGAGGACAGCGCGCCTGCCTCGCCCTCGCTTCGGATCAGCATGTCGAGGTTGATGATCCGCACATAGCGGATGCGGTCGTTGATGTTTTCCATCAGTCGCAGGAATTCTGAATTGTTCGACAGTTCCGCGATGCGGAAATGAAACTCCTCATCCATCTCGATTAATTTGGTGAGGTCGCGGCAGGATTTGTAGGTTTCCTCAACCCGGTCGAGGTAGTCGCTGAGCCCGGCGAGCTGTTCGTCGGTCGCGCGTTCGATGGCGCGGCGCAGCGCTTCGCATTCGATGGCGATGCGGGCCTCGTAAAGCTCCATGATCCGGGTGGGGCTGAGGGCGCGGCAGAAGAACCCGCGCCCGTTCTTGAAGGTCAGGAAGCCTTCGGCGACCAGACGGTTCAACGCCTCGCGCAGCGGCGTGCGGGATGCGCCCAGATCGGCGGAGAGGGCGCTTTCGTTGATCCGTTCTTCGGGTTTGAATTCGAAGTTCACCGCCATCTTGCGCAGATGGTCGTAGATCCGGTCAACGCTGCTTTCCGATTTCGCCATGACGATTCCTGTTCGGCTGGGTTCAGTTTGCATAGCTTTCCACGCCTCGCAAGGAATTTGTCTTCACAGATGAATATTTATCTGTATACAATTTTGGGATCAGCGTAGAATCACAGACTCTTATGGGCAAAGCTGGCGGGGGATCATGGCGTCAAATAGTCTGAACGGGGCAGAGGCAATGGTCCGTATGTTGGAGGCGCAGGGCGTCCGGCACATCTTTGGCTTATGCGGGGACACGACCCTGCCGTTCTATGACGCGATGCACCGGCTGGATCACGGGATCACCCATGTGCTGACCCGCGATGAACGATCCGCCACTTACATGGCTGACGCCTATGCCCGCGTGACGGGCCGCGTTGGCGTGTGCGAGGGGCCATCGGGTGGTGGTGCGACCTATATCCTGCCGGGACTGATCGAAGCGAGTGAGAGTTCTTATGCCGTGCTGGGGATCACCACGGATATATCGGTTGGCTCATACGGGAAATACCCGCTGACCGAGGTCGATCAGGATGCGCTGATGCGCCCCCTGACCAAGTGGAACACGGTTATCAAGCAGGCCGCGCATATCCCGCGCATGGTGCGCACCGCGTTCCGGGCGATGACGACGGGGCGTCCGGGGGCGGCGCATTTGGGGCTGCCCTATGACATTCAATACGACCCGGTCGATGCGTCCGATATCTGGGCCGATCCGAAACATGCGACCTTCCCGGCCTATCCCGCCGCCCCCGAACCCGGCGCGGCAGAGGCGGCGGTCGATGCGATCCTGTCGGCGAAATCTCCGCTGATTGTTTGCGGTGGTGGGGTTGTTATTGCGGGCGCGGAGGAGGAGTTGTCGCGCCTTGCGACCCGGCTGGACATTCCCGTCGCCACGTCGATTTCGGGGCAGGGATCGCTCGCCGAAACGCACGCACAGGCGCTGGGCGTTGTCGGGTCGAACGGCGGTACGGATCAGACATGGGAAGCGATGGAGGCGGCGGACCTTGTGATCTTCATGGGCTGCCGCGCGGGATCGACGACGACGTCCCGCTGGGAAGCACCGAAGCCCGGCGCGCGGATCGTGCATTTCGACAGCGACCCGATGGTGATCGGCGCGAATTACCCAACGGAGGTCGGCGTGGTCGCCGATCTGCGGTTGGCGCTGGCGGAGGTCAACGCCGTGCTCGACAAACGCGGGCAGGGTGCGGCGACTTTCGGCGGCGCGGAGGCGGTGGAGGATATCAAGCGGCGGAAGTTTGAGATCTTCGATAGGTTCGCGGCGTCGGACGAAACCCCGATGCGGCCCGAACGGGTGATCGCGGCGCTAATGGAGGTGCTGCCTGAGGATGCAACGGTTCTGTCGGACCCCGGCACAAGTTGCCCCTATTTCTCGGCCTATTACCAACTGCCTAAACCGGGGCGGTATTTCATCACCAACCGGGCGCATGGCGCGCTGGGCTATTCGTTGTCCGCGGCGCTTGGCGCGTGGTTCGGGCGGCCCGACAGCAAGATCGTGGCGCTGATGGGCGACGGGTCATTCGGTTTCACGGCGGGAGAATTGGAGACCATCACGCGCTGCCGCGCGCCGATCACATACGTTGTCTTCTCCAACGCGAATTTCGGATGGATCAAGGCCAGCCAGATGGCCGACACCGACAAGCGCTATTACAACGTCGATTTCAACCGGGTCGATCAGGCGGCAGTCGCGGCTGCCTATGGCGTGAAGTCGTGGCGTGTTGAAAACCCCGGCGACCTTGTGAAAACTCTGCGAGAGGCGGTGGCGCATGACGGGCCGACACTGGTTGATGTGATCTGCCAACCGCTTGAAGAAACCAACGCGCCTGTGCGGCGCTGGATGGGGTAAGGGATGGCGGACGGGCAGCAAATCGTCGTGATCGGTGCTGGCATTGTCGGTATGTCGACGGCGATCTGGCTGCGGCGTGCCGGGAAGGATGTCACGGTCATTGATCGCGGGGAGCCGGGGCAGGGCACGTCCTTCGGCAACGGTGGTGTGCTCGCGTCAGCGGCGGTCGTTCCGGTGACGACGCCGGGTCTTGCGGTGAAGGGGCCAAAGCTGCTGTTTGACCCGAACTTTCCTCTGTTCCTGCGCTGGTCCTATCTGCCGCGCCTTGCGCCTTGGCTGATCAAATACCTCGCCCATGCGAATGACGCCGACACGCGCCGGATTTCCAAGGGACTTGAACTGATCGTCGGTGATTCAGTCGAGCAACACAAAGCGCTGGTCAAAGGCACCAGTGCGGAGCGTTGGGTGACCGAAAGCGATTATGTCTTTGCCTATCGCGATCAGGCGGCGTTTGATGCGGATTCCTACACATGGGGTCTGCGGCGAGAGGCCGGGTTTGTGCCGGAGATGATCCAAGGCGGTGCAGTGCAGGAGTATGATCCCGCGTTCGGGCCGGAGACGGGCCTGCTCGCCGTGATGAAAAACCACGGCCATATCCGGTCACCCGGCAAATACGTCATGGCGCTTGCCGATGTGCTGAGGGCCGAAGGCGGCACCGTTCGTCAGGCGACGCTGGAAGATGTTGACCTGAAAGATGGGCGCATCGTCGCCGTCGTGACCGATCAGGGCCGGATAGCCTGCGATGGTGCGGTGCTGGCCACCGGGGTCTGGTCAAAGCCGCTCGCAAAAAAACTGGGGCTGAAGGTGCCGCTGGAATCAGAACGCGGCTACCATATCGTATTGAAATCACCGTCAAAGATGCTTCGGTCGCCTGCGATGATCGCGGCGGGGAAGTTTGTGGCGACTCCGATGGAAGATGGCATGCGCTGCGCTGGCGTGGTGGAGTTTGGCGGGCTGGATGCCCCGGCCTCCAAAGCGCCGCTCGCGTTTCTGCGGCGGATGATAAAACAGACCTTCCCCGACATGACGTGGGAAGACGAGGAAGAGTGGCTGGGCCATCGCCCCGCCACGACAGACAGCCTGCCCCTGATCGGGGAAATCAACGGCACCGGAGTATTTTCAGGATTTGGCCATCAACACATAGGGTTGACGGGTGGGCCAAAAACGGGTCGGCTGATCGCGGACCTGATGAGCAATAAGGGGACCAATCTGGACCTGTCAGCCTTTGATCCGGCACGGTTCGCATAATAACCAACCAACGGGAGAAGAAAATGACAAGAAACATGACAACCAAAACTCTGGCGCTTGGCGTGACCGCCAGTATGGCCCTGTCGGCCACGGCCAGCTTTGCCGAGACATGGGACATGCCGATGGCCTATTCGGCCACGAACTTCCATTCGGCCACTGGCGCGGAGTTTGCGACCTGCGTGACCGAAGGAACCGGCGGTGCGCTGGAGCTTGTGACCCATCCGGGTGGATCGCTGTTTGCGGGTGCTGAAATCAAGCGTGCGGTGCAGACCGGTCAGGCGCTGATCGGGGAACGGCTGTTGTCGGGCCACCAGAACGAAGATGCGCTGTTCGGCTTTGACTCCATCCCCTTCCTCGCCACATCGTTCGAGGATTCCGACAAGCTGTGGCAGGCCGCCGAAGGCCCGCTGACAGAGCTTCTGGCGAGCCAGAACTTGCACCTGCTTTATTCCGTGCCATGGCCGCCGCAGGGGCTTTACTTCAACAAGGAAGTGAACTCCGTCGCGGATATGGAGGGGCTGAAGTTCCGTTCATACAACAACGCGACCGCCCGGATTGCCGAGCTGGCGGGCATGCTGCCGGTGACGATCGAAGCGGCCGAGATCAGCCAAGCCTTTGCAACTGGCGTTGCAGAGTCGATGATCTCTTCCGGCTCAACCGGGTATGACCGGAAAGTGTGGGAAAGCCTGTCGCATTTCTACGAAGTCGACGCCTGGCTGCCGCGTAACTACGTTTTCGTGAACATGGACGCGTGGAACGGTCTGGATGAGCCGACGCAGAACGTCATCAACGGGTGCGCATCGCTTGCGGCCTACGCGGGTTTGTGGCGGTCGATCCAATACACCGACTTCACGATGAGCGAGCTTGCCGCAAACGGGATGACCGTTGGCCCGGCTGGCGAAGAACTGAAGGCAGAGCTTCGCGGCTTTGGCGAAACGATGACCGCTGAGTGGCTGGAGCAAGCTGGCGAAGCCGGTCAGGCCATCGTTGATGCGTTCAACGCAGAATAAAACATGATCCGGCGGCCCCCGGTGTGATCCGGGGGCGGCCCACCAACAAAGCGGGAGGGGACGATGCGCATGATCCGACGCACGCTGGACGGGTTATATCTGTCTTGCGGAATACTTGCGGCACTTTGCTTGATCGGCATCCTGATACTGATCGTGGTGCAGATGGTCGCCCGCTGGACCGGAGAGGTTTTTTCCGGTGCGCCCGACTACGCAGGCTATTGCATGGCCGCGGCATCCTTCCTGGCCTTCGCCTACGCCCTGAACGCGGGCAGCCATATCCGGGTCAGCCTGCTGCTGGGCATAATGGGCAAATACCGCAAATGGGGGGAAATCTGGTGCTTTTCCATCGGCACCTTCCTGTCGGTCTTTTTCGCCTACTACGCGATCAAGATGACCTATTGGTCCTACAAGTTCAAAGACATCAGCCAAGGGCAGGACGCAACGCCCCTGTGGATTCCGCAGTTGGCGATGTGTCTGGGCACCGTCGTTCTGGCAATCGCCTTTATCGACCACCTTGTTCAACTGCTGTTCACCGGCAAACACGGCATCTCGCAAGACGCGATTGATGCGCATATGGAGTAGCTGAGATGCAGGAAGTCTATCTCGTTCTCCTATTTCTTTTCGCGCTGTTCCTGCTGCTTGGCACAGGTGTCTGGGTCGGCCTTGCGCTGTTTGGCGTTGCCTATCTGGGGCTGGAGATGTTTACGACCCGCCCCGCAGGCGATGCGATGCTGACGAAAATCTGGTCGTCAAGTTCAAGCTGGACCCTGACAGCCCTGCCGCTGTTCATCTGGATGGGCGAGATCCTTTATCGAAGTCGATTGTCGCAGGATATGTTCCGCGGCCTCGCCCCATGGATGGCACGGCTACCGGGTGGGCTGGTGCATACGAATATCGTCGGCTGCACGATCTTCGCAGCGGTCTCGGGTTCTTCGGCCGCGACGCTGACGACCGTTGGCAAGATGTCGATCCCGGAACTGCGCAAGCGCGGCTACCCGGAATACATGATTATCGGCACCCTGACCGGGGCGGCGACGCTGGGGCTGATGATCCCGCCCTCCCTGACGCTGATCGTCTATGGCGTGTCGGTTGAGGTTTCGATTTCAAAACTGTTCATGGCGGGCATCCTGCCGGGGCTTTTGCTGGCCGGGATGTTCATGGCATATGTCGCTGGCTGGTCGGTCCTGCGCCGATCCGAAGTGCCGGATATTGGCAAGGGGATGAGCTTTGGTGAAAAACTGAAGGAATCGCGGTTTCTGATCCCGATCATCCTGCTGATCCTCGCGGTGATCGGGTCGATGTATGGCGGCTATGCCACCGCGACCGAGGCGGCGGCGATCGGCGTTATCGGCTCTCTCATCCTTGCGGCGGCGCAGGGGTCACTGACGGTTCACACGTTTATTGACAGCCTGCTTGGTGCGACGCGGACTTCGGCGATGATCGCGCTGATCCTGTTGGGGGCGGCGGCGCTGACGCTCGCGATGGGCTTTACCGGCCTGCCGCGCGCACTTGCCCAATGGATCGAGGCGCTGGAGCTGTCGCGCTTCGCCCTGCTGATCGCGCTGATGCTGTTCTACATCGTGCTTGGCATGTTCCTTGACGGTATTTCATCCGTCGTTCTGACGATGGCAATCGTGCAGCCGATGGTGGAAACCGCCGGGATCGACCTGATCTGGTTCGGCATCTTCATCGTCGTGGTCGTCGAGATGGCGCAGATCACACCGCCCATCGGGTTCAACCTGTTCGTGATGCAAGGCATGACCCATCACGAGATGGGCTATATCGCCCGCACGGCCCTTCCGCTGTTCGGGATCATGGTGCTGATGGTGTTCGTGCTGATCTTCATGCCGGAACTTGCAACCTACCTGCCCGAGAATATGCGAGAGGTGCGAGGCGCCGGATGATCGCCGGACCCCTTGGCTGGATAGGGGAGAGGGCGCGCTGGGTTCTGCTGATCGGCTGCCTGGTTGCGGTCTTTCTGCCGGCGCTGTCCGCGCTTCTGCGCCCGCTTTTACCCGCCCTGATCGCGCTGGTGTTGGGCCTTTCCGTTGCCCGGATGGAGCTTCGGGCATTCATGCGCGGCTTTGCATCGCCTCGGCTTGTCATGTTGCTTGTCATCCTGACGGCGCTGCTGATGCCGGTGACGGCGGGGCTGCTGGCGGTGGTGCTGCCTTTGGTCGGGATGCCCGACAGTTTCACCGCCGCCGCGATCTTGTTTGCGCTGGCGCCGCCGATATCGTCTGCCGCCGGGTTGTGCTTTATCCTCGGGTTCGATGCCCGTCGCGCGTTAGAGGTGACTTTGGTCGCCACCGTTCTGACACCCCTGATCGGCCCGGTGATGATCGCGGCGCTTCTGCCCGGCACGGATGCGCCGCCTGCGATTGATCTGATGTTCAGCCTCAGCCGGATGATCCTTGGCGGGTTGGCCATTGGCATTGCGATCCGTCTGGCACTGGGCGGGGCCGCAATAGCCGCCCGCAAGACGGAATTTGATGGCATTTCCGCGATTGGCATGGTGCTTTTCGTGATCCCTTTGTTTGATGGGGTCGGGCCGCTGGTTTTCGCGCGGCCCGGACTGGCGCTGGCGGTGCTGGCGTTTGCGGTGCTGCTGAACTTCGGCGCGAATATCGTCGTGGCCGCTATGTCGCGCCCGGCACTTGGCGGCGCGACGGCGGGGGCGCTGGGGCTGATGTGGGGTAACCGCACGGTCGCGCTTTACCTTGCGGCGTTGCCATTCGACCCGGTCTTCGCGTTGTTCGTCGCGCTTTATCAGTTTCCGATGTATGCGACGCCGCTGGTGTTCGGGCGGCGTTAGGGCTTAGCACCTGCGGCAATTCCGGTTGTCCGTCCAAGGATGTCGACCCCCTGCTGCATCCAGAAATGCAGCAGGTCGATGAACACCCAATTCTCGGCCAGCTTGTCGCCGTCGCGCCGATAGATGTCGATCACACGGAATTCGCCTGCCTTGTCGGTCGCGGGCATCCCCATGAAACCACCGGTCGGCCGCGCGGTGAAGTTCGGCCAGCCGAAGAAGCCGCCATAATGCCCTTCGGCCAGACGGCAGACGTGCTTTGTCTTTGTTCGATCCGTGAACCCTGCGCGGAAGGGGCCCGAATGTTGCGCCGCATAGCGCTCGATCGTGTAGGTGGCGCCGATGCCGCACGGCCCCCACCAGATCATATCGTCGTGCCAGCTTCGGGCGAGTTCTTCGGTCAGCGGCAGGCCAGAGTTCCAGCGCCCTATATCGTTGATCATCCGGTTCATCGTGGCGAGCGTCTGCTCCGCCTCCGCCGGGTCGTGGGGGCCGAATAGTAACCCGTCATGCGGGGCAGGGCTCGGCTGCATCACATGCGCGCCGGTTTGGGGCGGGAAGGGCGACAGGCCCGCCTGAACCATCAGATGCGGGATGTCGAAATACATTGCGGTTTCGGTGATCTGCCCACCTTCGATACGGTTGAATTCGCAATAGGGTAGAATGGTCATTTTGCCCGTCGGCGCGATCCCCAACCACGGCGCGTCGAACAGGCCCATGAGGTTGCCCATCGACACAACCCAGACGCCGCCTGCGTCCATTTCGTTCTGTCCTGCGAAAAACACATCCTGCCGCCGTTGCAGGCGGCGAAGGGCGCTGCGAAGCGGGCGCCAGAACTGTTCCGCCACAGCTTCGGCACCGGTCAGTTCCCCAAACGGATGATAGCCGCGCCAGCGGTATTCCGGGCCTGTGATTCTGCCGATTTCAGCGGCGATGTCTGCGTCGTCCGCAGTGTCGAGCGCATCGTAATAGTCGCGGATGAGTTGTTTTTCTGCCTGAAAGTCGCGCATTATTTTTTATACCTTTTCAACACGCTAGGATGCTGAGTTCATGTAACGCCACATGGTTTTTGCATACGTTTGCAAAAATAGCTTGCCAAAATGTCGCAGGAGAGTCTAGCCTTATCGCAAACGTATGCAAAAATGTGCGTCACGTTCACACGCCAGCATCTGTCCAGGGGGGCTCATGGCCGAGATTCAACTTAAAAACCTGTCCAAGCGATGGGGCGCTTTCGTCGGTGTCGATAACTTTGACCTGACCATCGCGGACCAAGAATTTCTTGTTTTGCTCGGCCCGTCCGGCTGCGGCAAGACGACAACCATGCGCATGATCGCAGGGCTTGAAGACGCAACCGAGGGCGAGATCCGGATCGGCGACCGTGTGGTCAACGACCTTGACCCGAAAGACCGCGACGTGGCGATGGTGTTCCAGTCCTACGGGCTGTATCCGCATATCAACGTCTACGAAAACATCCGCTTTCCGCTGAAGGTGCGTAAGGCCGATCCCGCCACCCATGACGAACGGGTGATGCGGGCGGCTGAGATGGTCGAACTCACCGACTTCCTGCACCGCAAGCCTGCCGAACTGTCCGGTGGCCAGCGGCAGCGCGTGGCCCTTGCCCGCGCCATCGTTCGCAAACCCTCGGTGTTCCTGATGGACGAACCGCTGTCGAACCTCGACGCCAAACTGCGGGTTTCGACCCGCGCGCAGATCAAGAACCTGTCCCATGAACTGAAAGTCACGACCGTCTACGTGACTCACGACCAGATTGAGGCGATGACGCTCGCCGACCGCGTCGTGGTGATGAAAGCCGGCGTCGTGCAGCAGGTGGGCACTCCGACCGACATCTATGACAACCCCGTGAATACCTTTGTGGCGAGCTTTATCGGCTCTCCCGCGATGAACCTGATGGATGGCGAGATGCAGGGCGGCACCTTCACCGGCAAGAACGTCGAAATCAGCGGCCTGTCCGCGCCAGATGGCCCCATTACGCTGGGCTTCCGTGCGGAAGACGCCGAAGTGTCCGAAACCACCGGGCAGGTCAACGGGCCCTTATACACCATCGAACTGCTTGGCGACGCGACCATGCTGACCGTCCGCGCGGGCGGGCAGATGGTCTCTGTCAAAGCGCACAAGGATTATCGGGCCGAGATTGGCGATAACGTCTCATTCTCTGTCCCGACCACGATTTGTCACCTGTTTGATAGGGAGACAGGGACAAGAATAGGGGCGTCCTAGCCCCTGAATAACCCGGCGTTTTGCCGGTAACGAAGTGGTGCAGGCTTCGAAGCTGCACCCAGCACATGCACAGGGAGACTGCATAATGTACTTGAAGAAACTAGTGATGGCGGGGGCGATCTCGCTTATGGGGACGGGGGCGTATGCGGCCTGTTCCTACGAAAACCAGACACCGATCAGCATGCTGTCGGCCGGTTTCGAGGCATGGAAAGCCGTGGCTGACGCCATGGCAGAGTGTGGCAATTTCGAAGCCGAGCTTGATCAGGAATTCCGCACCAAGCAGCCATCCGCCTTTGCGACGAACCCGTCGCTTTATCACATCGGCGGCGTGTCGAACGGCACAATCACCCCGCTGCTGAACGAAGGGCTGATCCGTCCGCTCGACGATCTTGTTGCTGAATTCGGCCAAGATCTGTCGCCGAACCAGCTGATCACGATTGACGGCAAGATCATGGCGATTGCGATGATGGTGAATACGCAGCACCTGATGTATCGCGCCGACATCTTTGAAGACCTCGGCCTTGAGGTTCCGACCTCGTGGGACGAAGTTTTTGCCGCTGCCGATAAGATCGAAGAGGCCGGTCTTGTTGATCATGCCCTTGGCGTCACGATGAAATCCGGCTGGAACCTCGCGCAGGATTTCAACAACATATTCCTCGGCTACGGCGGTCAGTTCGTGGACGACGCGAACATGCCGACGCTGAACAATGAGGCTGGCGTGAATGCGCTGGAAACCATGAAGCGGATGACGGAATACGCCGACCCGGAATTCCTTGTGTCTGACTCCACCTACGTTCAGCAGCAGTTCCAGCAGGAAAAAATTGCGATGGCGAACCTCTGGGCCAGCCGCGCATCTGCGATGGACCTCGAAGGCGAAAGCCAGGTCGTTGGCAAGGTGAACACCGCCGCTGCACCGACCGCGATGGAAGGTGGTCCGCCCGCCACGACGATCTGGTGGGATGGCGTTGTAATCGCCGCCAACATCACGGACGAAGAGGCTGAGGCCGCGTTCAAGCTGATCCTCGAAGGGCTCGACACCGAAATGGTGCAGGCGAATAACGGCGCGGCCATCTGGCTGATCCCGGGGTATGAGCCGAACCGTCTGGCCGAAGGCGCAATCGCGACCCTTCAGGCACAGCCGGGTGCTGCGGCTTACCCGTCCACATCGGCAATGGGCCTGATGCACACCGCAGTCGGCAACGGCGTCAGCGACTTCCTGACAGGCGCGACAGATGCCGCGACCACGCTTGCCGGGATTGAGGACGCATACCTCACCTCCGCGAAAGAGGCCGGCCTGATCGCCGACTAACGACAGACGTGAGAGGGCGGTGCGCTGCCCTCTCACCCTCGCAACGGTCCGGGTTTTGCCGGGGGCAGACGCAAAGTGCCCCGCGCTAAGTCCAGACTTGAACCGACCTGATCTACGGAAGGGCCACGCCCATGAAATTCAAGACATTCGCTGCCTTTGTCGGACCGTCGCTCTTCATGATGCTGGTCTTTATCGCGCTACCGCTGATCAGCGTGTTCTCGCAAAGCTTTTACAATACCCAACCCGTTTTTGAGCAGGTGGAGGTTGAAACCTGCACCCCCGGCTTCCCGACCGCGACCTGCGTGACCGAGGTCAAAAGCCGCCCCGTCATGGGCGAGGACGGCAAGATCAAAACGGAAACCAGCTTCGTCGGGCTGCAAAGTTACCGCAACGTCCTCGAACTTGGCCGCGTGAAAGAGGCGCTGGCCAACGGAAGCTGGGGCCAGTTGATGAATATCGACTTCTGGAAGGCGCTGAGGTTCACGTTGACCTTTACGCTTCTCACGCTGCCTCTGGTGATCGTTGTCGGGCTAGCCATTGCGCTTGCCGTCAATAATGCGGCGAAATCACTGAGGGGGCCGGTGATCTTTATATCGCTCTTGCCCTTTATCATCACGCCGGTGATCGGCGCGCTGTCGATTTATTGGTTGTTCGTCGGGGACGGCATCCTGACCGCTACGCTTGAACGCTGGACGGGGCAGGACATCGCGATGTTTGCGCAGGCGTGGACGATCGAACTGCTGATGCTGTTCTACCGCGTCTGGCACGTGGCGCCCTTTGCCTTCGTGATCTTCTACGCGGGCCTTCAGACGGTAAACCAGGACACGCTCGAATCCGCGATCATCGACGGGGCAAGCCGCTGGGAACGCCTGCGCTATGTGATCGTGCCACACCTGATGCCGCTCATCATCTTCATCGCGCTGATCCACCTGATGGACTGCTACCGCGTGTTCGAAGAAATCGTGGGCTTCCGCAGCCAGGCGCATGTGATCTCTCTGCAATGGCTGACCTATGACTTCCTGACACCGGACGATGCGGGCAACCGCGCAATCAGTCGGGCGTCTGCAAGCGCCATGCTCACCATGATCGGGATTGTCTTCCTGCTGATCCCACTTCTCAAGCGCACCTGGCGCGACCACAAAGGGAGCCACTGATATGTCGACGCCCAAGTCAATGCGCCAATCGCTCGCGCTTCGCCTCGGCTCTGCCGGTTTCCTGATCTTCTGGTGTTTGCTTGCCGCCTTCCCGATCTTCTGGATCGCAGTGATGAGCTTCAAGTCCCCGGTCGATGCCTTCGCGTCGAACCCGCTTGACGTGGTCTTTGGCCCGGCGACACGGGCCGACGGCAACGGCCTGTCGATCATCGACATCATCGTCGGCCTGCTGGTCCTGTGGTGGTCGTTCAAATTCGCGATGGGCCGCCTGCCGCAGATGGTGTCACGCTTTACCCAGCCGGGGACCGTGATCCTTGGGTGGATCATTGCGGTCATCGGTTTCGCCGTCGCCTTCATCGTTGTGTTCTTCGTGATCCTGCCAGCGGTCCTTTCCGGGCTGAACGCGATCACCGGGCCGCTGGGGCAACCGATCCTTGGCCTGACGACGCAGCACTATCAAAGCGTTTGGGTCGATAACGAATTCTACCGCAACTTCCTGAACTCCCTGTTGGTGACGGCGGGTGTTGTGACGGTGTCGCTGACAGTTGGCACGCTGGCCGGGTATGGCCTTGCGCGGTCTGGCTCGAACCTCGCGTTCTGGCTGCTGATACTCGCGCTGATCTTCCGGGCGCTGCCGCATTCGGTGCTGGTCGCGGGCTATCTGCCGGTGTTCATCAACTCCGCCGAAATCCTGCGCCCGATCTTTGGCGACTCGGCCCCGACCCTATACGGGCAGCCCTATGCCGTCATCGCCGTGCTTGTCGCGATCAACCAGCCTTTCACGATCTGGATGCTGCGCAGCTTCTTCCACAATATCCCGACCGAACTGGACGAAGCCGCCCGCGTCGATGGCTGTTCACACTTCCAGGCGTTCCGCCGGGTCATCATGCCGGTCATGTGGCCGGGGGTCATCACGACGGGTCTGTTCAGCTTCCTTCTGGGCTATAACGACTTCCTCGTGACCTCGCTGCTGCTTGACGCGCAGAACCAGACGATGGTTCCGGCCATCGCGGGCTACTTCAACCGCGAAACCACCACTACCGATCAGGTCGAAGCGATCGCCGCCGCCGTGTCGATTACCGCGCCGCTGTTCTTGCTGGTGATGGTGTTCCAGCGCCAGATCGTAAGCGGCCTGACCGCCGGAGCGGTGAAAGGCTGACGATGCCCACTGCCAACTTCATCTTTCTGAAAATATCCCCGCCGGAGGCTCCGGCGGGTTCAACAAGGACTATGACCACATGAAAGGCTCCCGCCCCGAACAAGCGGTTCTTAGCCGCGACACGGACATGAGCAAGACCGCGGAAACCCGCGCGGTGATCGAAAACATGGTGGACGGGCTGAACGACCACCGGATCGCGGATATCGGCGATTTCTTTTCGGAAACCTTTCGCTGGATGGGCAATCAGGGCTGCGGCACCAAAACCGGCCTGCGCGAATTTCAGAACAACTGGCAACGCCCGTTTCAGGCGGCATTTTCCGATAAGGTCTGCGTGGACGAAGCGCGGCTTTACATGGGCGAATGGGCCGCCGCCTTTGGTCGGCAGGAAGCGACCCATAGCGGCGACTTTATGGGTGTCGCCGCGACCGGTAAGCGGGTCGATATCCGCTACATGGATTTCTGGAAAGTCGAAGACGGCAAGATCACCGACAACTGGGTGATGGTCGATTTTCCGCATGTTCTGGCACAGCTTGGCGTTGATGTGTTCAACGGCCACGGCTGGGAAACCTTTGACCGGGGCGAGAAAACACCGCCCCGCCCGAAAACCGAGGAAATGGTATGACGATTGAATACTTGAAACGTGGCAAAGCCGAAGACGCCCGCGCCGAGGATGACGCAAAGACCCGCGCGGTGGTCGAGGCGACGCTGAAGGACATCGAAACCCGTGGCGATGCTGCGGTGAGGGACCTTTCGGAGAAGTTCGACAACTACTCCCCCAAATCCTTCCGCCTCAGCGAGTCCGAGATCGAAGCGCTGATGGCCAAAGTCTCAGACCGCGAAATGGCCGACATCAAGTTCGCGCAGGAACAGGTGCGGAATTTTGCGCAGGCGCAGCGGGACTCGATGCTGGATATCGAGGTGGAAACGCTGCCGGGCGTGATCCTTGGCCATAAGAATATCCCGGTGCAATCCGTCGGCTGCTACGTGCCGGGCGGCAAGTTCCCGATGGTGGCGTCGGCGCATATGTCCGTCGCCACGGCGTCGGTCGCTGGTGTGCCGCGCATCATCGCCGCAACGCCCCCCTTCAACGGAGAGCCGAACCCCGCGGTGATTGCCGCGATGCACCTTGGCGGTGCGCACGAAATCTACGTGATGGGCGGAATCCAGGCGATCGGCGCGATGGCGATCGGGACGGAAACGATCGACCCCGTGCACCTGCTTGTCGGCCCAGGCAACGCTTTCGTCGCCGAGGCCAAGCGCCAGTTGTTCGGACGCGTCGGGATCGACCTTTTTGCAGGTCCGACCGAAACGATGGTAATCGCGGACGACACCGTGGATGCGGAACTCTGCGCCACGGATCTCCTCGGCCAAGCGGAGCACGGTTACAACTCCCCGGCCGTGCTCGTGACCAACTCTCGCAAGCTGGCCGAGGAGACTTTGTCCGAAATCGACCGCATCCTGAAAATCCTGCCGACCGCCGGCACCGCGAAGGTGAGCTGGGAGGATTATGGCGAAGTCATCCTCTGCGAAACCTACGACGAAATGCTGGCCGTTGCCGATGACATCGCGTCCGAACATGTGCAGGTGATGACCGACCGGGACGACTGGTTCCTCGACAACATGACCTGCTACGGCGCGCTGTTCCTTGGTCCGCGCACCAATGTCGCGAATGGCGACAAGGTGATCGGGACGAACCACACCCTGCCGACGAAGAAGGCCGGGCGCTATACCGGCGGGCTTTGGGTCGGGAAGTATCTGAAGACCCACAGCTACCAGAAAGTGCTGACCGATGAGGCTGCGACGCTCGTTGGCGAATACGGATCGCGCCTGTGTATGCTCGAAGGTTTTGTCGGCCACGCCGAACAATGCAATGTCCGGGTGCGCCGTTATGGCGGGATTAATGTGCCTTACGGCGAAGGTGCACCCTATCGGGAGGCGGCGGAATAGGGGGCTTTGCCCCCGGCGCTGCCGCGCCTCCCCCAGAGTATTTCTAGCAAGATGAAGCTGACCTAAGAATGGACGCCCACACCACCCACAAGACCCTGATCGCGCCGCTTCGTGCGGCGCTCTATGATTTTTCGGAGACGAGCGTGCGGACGGCGCTTGATGCCCTATGCGCGCCGGATGCGGTGTTTCACCATTGCCACCCGTTCGGCGATCTGGCCGGGCCGGGGGCGTTCTACGATGCCGCCTATGCGCCGCTTGTGGCCGCCGTACCGGATCTGGAGCGGCGGGATTGGATCGTGATGGCCGGCCCGACGCCCGAAGGTGCCGATTGGGTTGGGTGCGGTGGGTTTTACACCGGCACATTCGTCGCGCCGTGGCTTGACATTCCGCCGACCGGGCATCTGCTTCACATGAGGTATCACGAGTTTTATCGCTTCGAGAACGGCAAACTCGTGGAGTTTCAGGCGCTTTGGGACATCCCCGAGGTGATGATGCAAGCCCGCGCCTGGCCAATGGCGCCGAGCCTTGGGCGCGAGTGGTGCGTTCCGGGGCCAGCGTCAAACGATGGCATCGTGCCGGGGCCGCATGACGGGCAGCAGAGCGTGGCGACAATGCAGCACATCATCGACATGCTCGAACGCCTCAAGCGTCACCCCTCGCAGGGCGGCCCCGAGGTGATGGAGATGGAGCATTTCTGGCACCCGCGCATGAACTGGTATGGTCCCGCCGGGATCGGCACCGGGCGCGGCATTTCGGGCTTTCGCAACTGGCACCAGATACCGTTTCTGAACGCGATGCCGGATCGTGGGCAATATGTGGATGAGATCGAGTATCACTTTTTCGGCGATGGCGATTATGCCGCCGTGACCGGTTGGCCCGATATGATCCAGACCGTAACCCATGATGGCTGGATGGGGATTGCGCCCGCCGGGAAAAAGATCACCATGCGGTCGCTCGACTTTTGGCGGCTGGAGGAGGGGCGGATCCGGGAAAACTGGGTTCTGGTCGATCTTCTGGACGCCTATTGGCAGCTTGGCGTCGATGTCTTTGCCCGGCTGCGTGAATTCAACAAGGCCCGGAACATGGGGCCGATCGACATACCGGATGGACTAAGCGCATGACACTTCCCCGCACACCGACCCTTCGCCTTGACGGCAAACGCGCGCTTGTCACCGGCGCATCTTCGGGCATCGGGCAGGGCTGCGCCGTGGCACTGGCCGAGGCGGGGGCGCATGTGGTTTGTGCGGCGCGGGGTGTCGAGAAACTGCAAGCCACCGTCGATGCAATGGCGGCAGAGGGCTGGTCCGCCGAGGCGCTGGCGCTGGATATGGCGGACCTTGATGCGCTGACGGCGGCGCTAAAGGGGCAAAGCTTCGATGTCGTCGTGAACTCTGCCGGGTTGGCACGGCATAGCGCGGCGCTGGACACGACGCCGGAAGATTACGATGCGGTCATGAATCTGAACCTGCGCGCGGCTTACTTCCTGTCGGTCGGCGCGGCGCATGGCATGAAGGCCAAGGGGCAGGGCGGGTCGATCATCCATATCAGCAGCCAGATGGGCCATGTCGGCGGTATTGACCGCGCGGTCTATTGCGCGTCGAAACACGGGTTGGAGGGGATGGTGAAATCCATGGCGATCGAATGGGGGGCAGACCAGATCCGGATCAACACGATCTGCCCGACCTTCATCAAGACTCCGCTGACCGCGTCGACCTTTGACAACCCCGAACGGGCTGCGTGGATTGCCGAAAAGATCAAGTTGGGCCGCGTCGGCGAGGTTGAGGATATCATGGGCGCGGTCGCCTATCTTGCCTCGGATGCGTCGGCGCTGGTGACGGGCACATCGCTTTTGATCGACGGGGGGTGGACGGCAGACTGATGGCGGACAAGGTCACATCCCTTCAGGTTGCCGAACGCGCAGGCGTCAGCCAATCCGCGGTCAGCCGGGTGTTTACGCCGGGTGCGTCGGTATCGAAAAAGACCGCCGACAAGGTGCGCAAGGTCGCGGCAGAGCTTGGCTATCGCCCCAACGTGCTTGCCCGGTCGCTGATTACCGGGAAAAGCCGGATCATCGGGCTGGTCGTCGCCTATCTTGAAAATCAATTCTACCCGGAAGCCATCGAAAAACTGTCAAACGCGCTTCAGGCCGAAGGCTATCACGCGCTGGTTTTCATGGCCTCGAACGACAGCGAAGCGACGCAGAAAGTGATCGACGAATTGCTCGACTATCAGGTCGACGGGATCATCGCGGCGTCTGTCGGCATGTCGAACGACCTGACGACCCGGTGCGAGGCGGCGGGCATCCCCATCGTCCTGTTCAACCGCCAGCAGGATGATGACCGGCTGTCCGGTGTCGGGTCCGATAACGTCGCGGGGGGCCGCAAGCTCGCCGAATATCTGCTGCGCGGCGGGCATCAGCGGATTGGCCACATCGCGGGGTGGGAGGGCGCCTCGACCCAGCGCGACCGGGAAACCGGGTTCCTGATGGGCCTTGCCGCCGGGGCGCAGACCTTGGCCGCCCGCGCTGTCGGCAATTTCAATTATGAAACCGCGAAGGAAGCGGCGCGCACCATGTTCTCCGGCCCCGACCGCCCCGATGCGGTGTTTGTCGCCAATGACCACATGGCCTTTGCGGTGATGGACGTGCTGCGGTTCGAACTCGGCCTTCGTGTGCCCGAGGATGTCTCGGTCGTCGGATATGACGACGTGACGCTTGCCGCCTGGCCCAGCTACGACCTGACAACCGTGCGCCAGCCTGCGAACCGGATGGCCGCCGAAACCCTCGACATTCTGATGACACGCATCAATAACCCCGAAGCCAAACCTCGGCGTGTGGCCATTGACGGCCCGCTGATCGCCCGCGGTTCGGCCCGAAAACCTGAAGGACCAACGACATGAAAGGCTTTGATCCGAAGTGGCGGGATTTTCCCGACTACATCATCGGTATCACCAAGGAAATCTGGGAAGATCGCGGCATCGCCACGCTCGACCATTACTACGGAGATGAAATCCCGGTCCGCACCCCGTCCTCCATCGTCGTGGGCAACAAGGGCGTCATCGCGGCGACTATGGCGACGCTTGCCGAATTTCCCGATCGAACGCTGTTCGGCGAAGACGTCATCTGGTGCGAGGGCAACGATGACGGCTTGCTCAGCTCTCACCGGCTGCATTCGACCGCGACCCATGCCAAGCCGGGCGTCTATGGCGAACCGACGGGGAAGAAGCTCCACTACCGGATTATCGCGGATTGCTATGCCAAGGCGAACCAGATCACCGACGAATGGCTGATCCGCGACCAGGGCGCCATCGTGCGCCAGCTGGGGTGGGAGCCGAAAGACTATGCCCGCGACCTGATCGAACGCGAGGGCGGGCCGAAAAACTGTGTGCAACCCTACCTGCCCGAAAACGATGTGCCCGGCCCCTATACCGGCACGGGCAATGACAACGAATGGGGCGCGGAATATGCCGACATCCTGACCCGGATCATGCGGGCCGATTTCACCGTGATCCCGAGTGAATACGACCGCGCTGTCACCGGCGAATACGCGGGCGGAGTCACCGCGCTGTCACATGGGCAGGTCGACGAATTCTGGATGGGCCTGCGCGCGTCCTTCCCCTCGGCCGAGTTCAAGATCCACCACGTGATCGGCCGCGACGACCCGATGATGCCACCCCGCGCCGCGCTCCGCTGGTCGCTCGACGGCAAGCACGACGGCTGGGGCAGCTTCGGCACCCCCACAGGCAAACGCGTGCACATCATGGGGATGAGCCACGCAGAGTTCGGCCCCTGGGGCCTGCGCCGCGAATACGCGCTCTACGACGAAACCGCGATCTGGAAGCAGATTATCTTGCAGACGGGCTGACCCCCCGATCAGCCCGCCCCGGACCCGCTCCGGGGCCGTCCAAAGAATGACCGCAAAGGCCCCGGGGCAAGCCCGGGGCGACAACGAGAAAGAGAGACCGACATGACCCCCGCAGAAATGGAAGCCCGCATCGTCCGCTACGGCGACCTGCAACCCTGCAAAACCGCCTTTATCGACGCCCACACGCCGGGCAGCGATCAAAAGGAAAACTTCACGATCATTGGCGGCGGGGTCAGTGAATCGCCTGACCAGCACGTCCATATCTCGATCCCGCACGGCTTTAATATCGGGGCGGCGGGGCAGCCTCCGAACTGCCGCAACTCTCTCCACAACCATCGCACGGCCGAGGTGTTTTATGTCCTCAAGGGCCGCTGGCGGTTTTTCTGGGGTCGTTGGGGTGACGCGGGCGAGGTCGTGCTGGAGGAAGGCGACATCTTCAACATCCCCACCAACATCTTCCGGGGGTTCGAAAACATCGGCACCGATTACGGTATGATCATGGCGATCCTCGGCGGCGACGATGCCGGGGGCGGCGTGATCTGGGCGCCGCAGGTGATCGAGGATGCGAAGGATCACGGCTTGATCCTTGGCGACAACGGCAAGCTTTACGACACCAAGAAGGGCCAGAATCTGCCTGGCGGGGTGAAGCCGATGCCGGTCCTGACCGAAGACGAGCTTGCGAAGGTGGATGAGCCGTCGTCGATGCAGGTGATCGGTGGCTACGTGCGCCGCTACAACGACCTGATGGCGATTTCCGACAAGAAACCCGCCAAGGTGATCGGCGAAAAAGGCGTGATCCGCGACAAGCCGGGGTTTGAGGTTGATTTCATCACCCGCGCTTCCGCCAGCGAAGAAAAACACGCCCACGACAAGCCCAGCGTCCTGATGCCCGTCAAGGGTCACTGGCGGGTCGAATGGGACGGCGGAAGCGCTACCCTCGCCCCCGGCGACACGATGAGCGTGCCGGAAAACCTCACCCACTCCGCCGTGCCTTCGATGACGGGCGAGGCGGCGATGTATCACGTCGTGGCCACGGGTGAGGCAGCAGGGGCGACATGGAAACCGTAAACCCTCCGGCCCGGTCCGAAGACACCCGCGCGGTCTATGAGCGTCACGCCGAAAGCTATGACGCCAAGCGGTCGCGCGCCCTGCACGAGGCGCGGTGGCTTCGCCACTTCGCCGCGGCGCTGCCCGAAGGGGGCAGGGTGCTTGATGTCGGGTGCGGCGGCGGGCTGCCCATCGCGGGTTGGCTGATCGGAGAGAAATTCCGCCTGACCGGTGCCGACTTCTCCGAAAAGCTGCTGGCGCTGGCGCGGTCGCGCTGGCCCGATGGCGACTGGCGGCTGGCCGACATGCGCGGGTTTGATCTGCCGGATCGGTTCGACGGGATCGTCGGCTGGAACAGCTTTTTCCACCTGACGCCGGACGAACAGCGCGACTGCCTGCCGCGCCTCGCCCGGCACCTGAACCCCGGCGGTGTGTTGATGGTCACCGTCGGCCCCCAGGCCGGAGAGGTCACGGGAACCGTCGAAGGCGAAAGCGTCTACCACGCGAGCCTTTCGGTCGCCGAATACGCGACGATACTCGAAGCCATCGGAATGCGCCTGACCGCCTTCGTCGCCGAAGATCCGACCTGCGGCGATCACTCCGTCCTGATGGCCCGGAAGGATGACGATGCGGCCGCCGCGACGGGGGTCGCCGGATGAGAGGTCGCCGGACACCGGCGGCGCCGAGTGTATGCACGCCGTATGCACGTTGTATGCACACCCTGTGCACGTCCCGTGCATACCAAATCAGGAGACCTTGATGTCCATTCTGACCACCCATGTCGGCTCCCTCCCACGCACGCAAGAAGTCGTGGATTTCATCTTTGCAAGGGAGCGGGAGGAGCCTTACGACCCCGCCGCCTTTGACGCCGCAATGACCCGTGCGGTGTCGGAAACCGTAAAAAAACAAGTGGATGCGGGGGTGGATATCGTTTCGGACGGCGAAACCTCCAAGATCAGCTACGCGACCTACGTCAAGGATCGCTACACCGGGTTCGACGGCGACAGCCCCCGCAACGCTCCCGCCGACCTCAAGCAATTCCCGAGCTTTCTCAAACGCTTGGCCGACGATGGCGGCACCCCCCAATACGCCCGCCCCATGTGCGTGGGCGAGGTGAAATCGAAGGGTCAGGGCGAACTTGAAAAGGACATCGCCAACCTCAAGGCGGCAATGGCCGAACACGGGGCTGAACGCGGCTTTATGAACGCTGCAAGTCCGGGCGTTATCTCTTTGTTTTTGCAGAATGATCACTACAAAACGCGCGAAGCATACCTCGCCGCTTTGGCCGACGCGATGAAGACGGAATACGAAACCATCGTCGCCTCTGGCCTTGATCTGCAACTCGACTGCCCCGACCTGGCGCTGTCGCGTCATATGTTGTTTACCGATCTCAGCGATGATGAGTTTGTCGAAGTCGCACAATCCCATGTTGAGGCGTTGAATCACGCGCTATCCGACGTGCCGAAGGATCGCGTGCGCGTTCATATCTGCTGGGGCAACTACGAAGGCCCGCATGTCTGCGACATTCCGATGTCGAAGATGTTCGATACGCTGATGTCGACCGATGCACGCTACGTGCTGTTCGAAACCTCCAACCCGCGCCACGGCCACGAATGGACCGTGTTCCGCGACCGAAAGGCCGATATTCCCGACGACAAGGTGCTGGTGCCGGGTGTGGTGGATACCACTACGAATTTTGTAGAACACCCGAACCTCGTCGCGCAACGCATTGAAAGATTTGTGGAAATCGCGGGAGTGGATCGCGTGATCGCCGGGTCTGACTGCGGCTTTGGCACCTTCGCGGGCTTTGGCGCGGTCGATCCCGAAATCGCGTTCGCCAAGCTCGGCGCACTGGCCGAAGGGGCTGCGCTGGTCAAATGACACCGCTTGTCCTGATCCCTGGCATGATGTGCGATGCCCGGCTTTTCGGGCCGCAAATCAACGGCTTATCGCATCGCTGGCCGATCCTTCACGCGCCGATTAACGACCACGACACGGTCGATGCGCTGGCCGAGGATGTTTTGCGATGGGCGCCCGACCGCTTCGCCCTTGGCGGGCTTAGCATGGGCGGCATCGTCGCGATGGAGGTGCTGCGCCAAGCCCCCGACCGCGTTGAACGGTTGGCGCTTCTCGACACGAACCCCAAGGCCGAGGCCGATGAAATCAAGGTCCGCCGCGAACCCCAGATCGCGCGGGTGGAGGGCGGGGAGCTTCGCACCATCATGCGCGATGAGATGAAGCCGAACTACCTCAGCGACGGTCCCAATCGCGGCGCGATTCTCGACCTTTGCATGGCGATGGCAGAGGCGCTGGGCCCGGAGGTTTTCGTCCGTCAGTCCCGCGCCCTGCAAAGCCGGCCTGACCAGCAGGATACCCTGCGCGCCTTCACCGGCCCGGCGCTGGTTCTGTGTGGCAAGGATGACGCTTTGTGCCCGGTGCATCGTCATGAATTGATGCACGATCTTTTGCCGAACTCCACCCTAGAAGTCATTGATGGGGCAGGACATCTTCCGACACTCGAACAACCCGAAATCACAAATGCGGCCCTGATCCGCTGGCTGGAGGCTTAATGGATACCGCCCTGCTTGAACTGCTCCGCTCCGTCGATACACCGACCGTCTGCAACGCGATCGAGGTCGCACAGGGCAAGCGCGGGTTTGATGCCTTCACCCGCGGCACCATGCTGTGCAGCGCCCCGTCCGAACCCGCCGTTGTCGGCTATGCCACCACCGCCAAGATCGCGGCGCTCGCCCCGCCGGACGAAGCCCCCGAGGTGATCCGCGAACGGCGCATGGCCTACTATGGCCAGATGGCCGAGGCACCGCAACCGTCGGTCGCCGTGATCGAAGACGTGGACTACCCCGACTGCATCGGCGCCTATTGGGGCGAGATCAATACGACCGTTCATAAGGGCTTCGGCATGTCCGGCGCGCTCACCAATGGCGTGATGCGCGACCTTGGCGACCTGCCGGAAGGCTTCCCCGTCATCGCAGGCTCCGTCGGCCCCAGCCACGGGTTCGTCCATGTGAGGGAACTGAATACCCCGGTCAACATCCTTGGCATGACCGTGCGCCCCGGCGACCTTGTGCACGCGGATCGCCACGGCGCTGTAGTGGTGCCGGAGGATGTGATTGGCGTGTTAGGCGGCGCGATCACCAAGCTGCTTGAAACCGAAAAACTGGTGCTGGACCCTGCGCGAGAAGATGGCTTCGACTTCGCCGCGTTTGAGGCGGCCTGGGCCGCGTTTGAAAAGGCCCGCACCTGACAGATCAGGTGAACAAATCTGCGTAAGTCTTTCTAAGACCAGCCTTTTGCACTTTGCCCATCGTATTTCGGGGCAGGGTATCGACAAGCTGCACCGCCTTCGGTCGCTTGAAATTTGCAAGGTCGCGTTCACAGGCCGCATTGATCGCGCCCTCATCGACGGGTGCTGCCCCGTCAGGCACGACGACGGCAACCACGGCTTCTCCGAAATCGGGGTGCGGCACGCCGATCACCGCCGTTTCCACCACGCCGGGCACCTGATCGATCAGCGCCTCGACCTCTTTCGGATAGACGTTCAGGCCGCCGCTTATGATCAAGTCTTTCGCCCGCCCAACGATGTGGACATAGCCATCGGCATCAATCCGACCCAGATCACCGGTGATGAAGAATCCGTCCTCCCGCAACTCCTCCGCCGTTTTTTCCGGCATCTGCCAATAGCCCGCAAAGACGTTCGGCCCGCGCACCTCAAGCACGCCGATATCCCCGCGGGGAAGGTCTGCGCCGGTGTCGGGATCGCAGATTTTCAGCTCCACCCCCGGCAGCGGAAAGCCAACCGTTCCGGCGCGGCGGTCGCCGTCATAAGGGTTCGACGTGTTCATATTGGTTTCGGTCATGCCGTAGCGTTCGAGGATCGCGTGGCCCGTGACCGCGCGCCATTGGTCGTGGGTTTCCGCGAGAAGAGGGGCAGAGCCGGACACGAACAGCCGCATATTGCGGGCCGCCTCGGCCAGCCCATCGGTTTGCAGCAGCCGTGTATAGAACGTCGGCACGCCCATCAGCGCGGTCGCGCTTGGCATTGCGTCACGAACCTGATCGGCGTCAAATTGCGGCATGAAAATCATCGCAGCCCCGGCCATCAGGGTGATGTTGGTCGCGACGAACAGCCCATGGGTGTGAAAGATCGGCAGGGCGTGGATCAAGGTGTCATCTGCGGTGAACCGCCACACATCCCGCAGAGTTTCAGAGTTCGAGGCAAGCGCCCGGTGCGTCAGCATTGCACCCTTGGACCGCCCCGTGGTGCCTGAAGTGTAAAGGATAGCGGCAAGGTCATCTTCCGCCCGCGCGACCGCCTGAAATCCTGGCGCTTCGGCGTCGCGTGCATCGGCCAAGCTCCCTGTTCCGTCGGGGCCGAGGGTCCAGATATGCGCGACCGCGCAATCATTCGCGATCGGGGTCAGTGCATCGAAATTTGCCGGATCGCAGACGAACAGGGTGGGGGATGCGTTGCCAAGGAAATAGCTGATCTCGGCGGGGGTATAGGCCGGGTTCAGCGGCAGAAACACCGCACCGGACAGGACGCAGCCGACGTAAAGCTCCAACATTTCCACGGTTTTTGGGGCTTGCACGGCAACGCGGTCGCCGGGCTGGACACCGGCCCGCGACAGGGCGGCGGCCATCCGTTCGGCGTTGCCGAAGAAGGCGCCGTAGCTGGTGGTTTTGCCTGTCGTGGCGTGGGTCAGGAACAGCGCATCGTCGCGCCCGATGCTCGCCGCGCACAGCCGTTCGGCCAGATGGTTCGCCTGATACATAACGCCCTCCGCACTGGTTTGCCGGAAGGCGTAGCCAGCGCGAAGGGCAAGGTCAATCCGCTATCCTGCGCGTTTTTGCAGCACCCAATCGGGTCGCACGAAATGGCAGGTATAGCCGTTAGGAACACGCTCCAGATAATCCTGATGCTCTGGCTCCGCCTCCCAGAAATCGCCAACGGGTTCGAGTTCGGTCACAACCGGACCGGGCCAGAGGCCAGACGCGTTGACGTCGGCAATCGTATCTTCGGCCACCGCTTTCTGGTCCTCGTCCACGTAGTAAATCGCTGAACGGTAGGACATGCCGCGATCATTTCCCTGCCGATCTTTGGTAGTCGGATCGTGGATCTGAAAGAAGAATTCCAGCAGCTTGCGATAGCTGATCGTGTTTGGGTCAAAGGTAATCTCAATCCCCTCGGCGTGGGTGCCGTGGTTGCGATAGGTCGCGTTGGGGATGTCGCCGCCGGTATAGCCGACGCGCGTGTCGATCACGCCCGGCATCTTGCGGATCAAGTCCTGCATTCCCCAGAAACAGCCCCCGGCAAGAACAGCGCGTTCAGTGGTCATTGGCTTTCCTCCGTTTGAAACAAATGGGCGTAGTCGCCGTATCCCTCAGCCTCCAACTCGTCGACGGGGACAAAGCGGAGCGAGGCAGAGTTGATGCAATACCGCAGCCCGCCCCGATCGGCGGGCCCGTCAGGAAACACATGCCCAAGATGGCTGTCCCCGTGGGCTGAGCGCACCTCGGTCCGGATCATCCCGTGGGTCTGGTCGCTGAGTTCGTTAACGTGGTCATCTTGGACGGGCTTTGTGAAGCTCGGCCAGCCGCAGCCGCTGTCGAATTTATCCATCGAGGTGAACAGCGGTTCGCCCGAGACGATATCGACATACAGCCCAACCTCTTTATGGCCATCGAAATCGCCGGAGAACGGGCGTTCGGTGCCGTTTTGCTGGGTCACGCGGAACTGTTCGGGGGTCAGGCGGGCGATGGCGTCGGGGCTTTTTTTGTATCGCGTCATTCAGGTGATCCTCCGTTTCAGGTGCCCGAGAGTCATTGGGCCAGCAGGTATGTGGGGTGCGCGCGTGGCGTTTTCCACGTTTGTTACCTTGGCACAATTTGTCGTGAGAATCAGGGGTGTTTAATGCCTCCGCCGACGGGCGGGGATTGGCGTCTGTCGGGGTGCATGAGTATTTTTGGCAAGATGAAACGGTCAGGGGCGCGCGGCCTTTTCCGCGATGCCGGATGTGCCTTCGCGGCGGGCGAGTTCCGCCAGGACATCGTCAAGCGATACGTCACAGGCCGTCAGCATGACAAGCAGGTGGTAGAGCACATCGGCGGCCTCAGCGGTCAGGTTGTCGCGGTCGCCCTTGACGGCGGCGATGATCGCTTCAACCGCCTCTTCACCGAATTTCTCGGCGCATTTTTCCGGGCCGCTGGACAGCAGTTTTGCGGTCCAGGATGTATCAGGGTCGGCGCCCTTTCGGGCTGCGATGGTGGCGGCGAGCGTTTCGAGCGTTGTCATGCGAACCTCATCGGGATGCCGGCGGCGGCCATGTGATCCTTGGCCTCGCGGATGGTGAATTCACCGAAATGGAAGATCGACGCGGCGAGCACAGCGGACGCGCCGCCCTTGGTGACGCCTTCGACCAGATGGTCGAGTGTGCCGACGCCGCCTGATGCAATCACCGGCACCGACACCGCTTCAGCGATGGCGCGCGTCAGGGGCAGGTTGAACCCGGCGCGGGTGCCGTCGCGATCCATTGAGGTCAGCAGGATTTCTCCGGCCCCCTTGGCCGCGACTGTGCGGGCGAAGTCGACCGCGTCGATGCCCGTTGACTTGCGCCCGCCGTGGGTGAAGATTTCCCATTTGCCAGGGCTGACCGTCTTGGCGTCGATGGCGACCACGATGCACTGGCTGCCAAATTGGTCTGCGGCGCGGGTCACGACATCGGGGTCGGCGACGGCGGCGGAGTTGAAGCTGACCTTGTCGGCCCCGGCAAGTAGCAGATCGCGCACGTCAGCGGCCGTTCGCACACCGCCGCCAACGGTCAGGGGGATGAAGCATTCCTCGGCCGTACGGGTGACGACATCGAACATCGTGCCGCGGTTTTCGTGGGTCGCGTGGATGTCGAGAAAGCAAAGCTCATCCGCGCCGGCGGCGTCATAGGCGCGGGCGGCATCGACCGGGTCGCCCGCATCGCGCAGATCGACAAAGTTCACACCTTTCACTACGCGTCCATCGGCCACGTCGAGGCAGGGAATGATCCGGGTTTTGAGCAAGTCTTCGCCTCTTCAACAAAGTTTGAGCGGGTTTTAGGTCGGATTGGCTGTCAAGGCCAGAGGGTCCGTGGTCTACTGCCCACATAACGGCAACCCACCGAGAGAGGAAAACCGATGAAAAACCTGATAGCCCCCCTTGCGGCCCTGCTGATCGCAACACCCGCGCTGGCCGACGATATCGTTCGGACGGAGACCGAGAAGACCGTGGCCGAGGCGACCGATGCGCTTGTCGAAACGATCACCGGCGCCGGTGCCACGGTGTTTGCCCGCGTGAACCACGGCGCAGGGGCGGAGAGTATCGGGAGCGATGTCGGCGCGTCCGAGCTGCTGATCTTTGGCAATCCGGCGATTGGGACGCCTGCGATCATGGACAACCGGCTGGCCGGGCTTCACCTGCCGCTGAAAATCCTTGTCTACGAAGACACGGATGGGCAGGTCTGGATGGCCTATGAAACGCCGGAAGAGACGCTTGATGACCTTGATGGGATTTCGGGTGATGCGGAGTATTTGGGCAAGATGGCCGGGGCGCTCAACAACTTTGTGACGAAAGCGCAGTAGCGGCTAATCTGCGGGTCGTTTGGCCACAGCAAAGATCAGAAGGACGATCCCGATCAGACCGATCGGGATCGAGATAATCGCATACCATCCGGCCAGCAGCATGTTGGCGAGCACGCCGCTGCTGTCGTCATCGTAAAGCGCGCATGGAACCAAGCCGTCTGGCCCCATACAGCCGTTGGCCCAAAGTATCACGCTGGCGATGCCGACCGACAGGAAGGGTAGCGCCCCAATCGCAATCAGCAACGCGGCGAGCCAGAGGAGCGTGCCCTGTGTCACGCGGCCGGTGCCTTCAACAGCGCAAGCGCTTCGCCAAGGTCAATCGCCCCGTCATAAAGCGCGCGGCCCGAGATCGCCCCATCGAGCGGCGCACCGCAGGATTTGAGGGCGCGCAGATCGTCTAGGGACGAGACTCCTCCCGACGCGATCACCGGGATCGAAACTGCATTTGCAAGCGCGGCGGTGGCGGCGACGTTTGGCCCCTGCATCGCGCCATCCCGGTCGATGTCGGTATAGATGATCGCGGCAACGCCCGCGTCCTCAAAGCTCCGGGCGAGGTCGGTGACGTGGATATCGGTTTCCTCTGCCCAGCCGCGCGTGGCGACAAGGCCGTTGCGGGCGTCAAGGCCGACGGCGACCTGACCGGGGAATGCCTTTGCCGCAGTTCGGACCAGATCGGGTTCTTCGACGGCGACCGTGCCAAGGATCACGCGGGCAAGCCCCCTGTTCAGCCAGGTTTCGATGGTTTTCATGTCGCGGATACCGCCGCCAAGCTGCGCGGGGACGTTGGTTTGGGCCAAGATCGCCTCAACCGCCGCGCCGTTCACAGGTTCCCCCGCGAAGGCGCCGTTAAGATCGACGAGGTGTAGCCATTCGCAGCCTGCATCCTGAAACGCGCGGGCTTGTGCCGCTGGGTTGTCGTTGAACACGGTGGCCTGATCCATTTCGCCTTTGTAAAGGCGCACGCAGTTGCCGTCTTTCAGGTCAATGGCGGGGTAGAGGATCATCGCAGGGGTTCCTATGCTGAGTGTCGGCGCCCTTTTGCACCAAGAAACCGCGAATGCAAAGCCCCGCACCGGGGCAGCGCCCGACCCAACGTCACACTTGCCAGACCGGGGGCGAGGCTTTCACAATGCTCGTTAACCTAGGGAGGATACCAAATGAAACGACTTGCGATGATCGCGGCGCTTGCCATCGGCTTTGCATCGCCCGCGCTGGCCGACCCACTAGAAGGGATGTGGCGCACCGCAGCGGATGACAACGGGCATTCGGGATTGATCGAAGTTGCGCCCTGTGGCGGTGCGCTCTGCGGCACGCTCGTCAAAGCGTTCGACAGCAGCGGTGCCGAGATTCAGACGCCGAATATTGGACGCCAGATCATTTCGGCAACGACGCCACGCGGTAACGGGCTGTACCGCGGCAAGGTCTATTCGCCGGATCGGGACAAGACGTATAACTCGCGCTTGCAACTAAATGGGGACCGGCTGTCTGTGTCCGGTTGTGTGATCGGGATTTGTCGCGACGGCGGAACGTGGACCCGCGCGAACTAAGTTAGGGCGTCCATCGTAGGAAGTTCGCGATCAGGCGCAGGCCGGTGTCCTGGCTTTTCTCAGGATGGAACTGCATCCCGATCATGTTGGCGCGGGCGATGATCGCGGTGATGTCGCCGCCATAGTCGACATGGGCCAACAGGTCGGCGGACTGCTCGACCTTGAAGTGATAGCTGTGAACGAAATAGGCGTGCTGCCCTGACGCGACGCCCTCCAAAACCTGATGGGAGCCGTCAAACACCAGATCGTTCCAGCCCATATGCGGCACCTTCAGCGCGGGATCATTTGGCGTAATCTCAACTACCTCACCTTTGATCCAATCAAGGCCGGGGGTATCCTCATACTCCCGCCCCCAGCTTGCCATAAGCTGCATCCCGACGCAGATACCAAGGAACGGGCGGCCATTGGTGACGACCGCATCTTCCATCGCATGAAAGATTCCGGTGCTGTCGAACAATTCTTTCCGGCAGGCCGGGAACGCCCCGTCGCCCGGCAGGACAAGCCGGTCGGCAGAGGCGATAACCTCGGGGTCTGATGTGACAACCACGTCGCCCGCCTCAACCTCCCGCGACATGCGTTGAAAGGCTTTTTCGGCGGAGTGGAGGTTACCCGATCCGTAGTCAATGATCGCGGTCAGCACGGGCCTAAAGCGCCCCTTTGGTCGATGGGATCGCATCGCCCTTGCGGGGGTCGACCTCTACCGCGTCGCGCAGGGCGCGGGCGACGGCCTTGAACGCGGCCTCGGCAATGTGGTGACTGTTGAAGCCGTGCAGGCGGTCGACATGCAGGGTAATCCCGCCATGCGTTGCGAGCGCCTGAAAGAACTCCCGCACCAGTTCGGTGTCGAAGGTTCCTATCTTGGCCGTCGGCATATCGACGTTCCAGACAAGGAAGGGCCGCCCGCTAAGGTCAAGTGCCGCGCGAACCTGCGCGTCATCCATCGGCAAGTGGCAAGCGCCGTAACGCCGAATCCCGCGTTTATCGCCAAGCGCCTCTGTCAGAGCCTGACCGATGGCTATCCCGACGTCTTCGACGGTGTGGTGATCGTCGATGTGCAGATCACCCTCGGCCTTGATCGTCATGTCGATCAGCGAATGGCGCGCCAACTGGTCCAGCATATGGTCAAAAAACCCGACGCCGGTCTGGTTGTCGTAGCTGCCTGTTCCATCAAGCGAAAGCTCGACGGAAATGTCGGTCTCTGCCGTTTTGCGCGTGATCGTTGCCGTTCGCATGGCCATCTCCGTATTGTCGCCTCGTGGTATAGGCCGCGCCGTCTGCGATGCCAAGCGGCGCAGTTCACGGTTGTCGCAGGTGCGGCATCTGTGCCAATCCTAGCAAGTCAGATGATCGGAGAGCCCCATGACCACCCTCGTATTCGTGCAACTGCGCTGCCGTCCCGGACACACCTACAAAGTCGCGGATGAGATAATTCTGCGCGAAATCCATTCGGAGCTTTATTCGACAAGCGGTGATTTCGATCTGATCCTCAAGATTTACATCCCCGAAGGGAAGGATGTCGGCAAATACATCAATGACTGCCTACTGGATATCGACGGGATCGACCGGTCATTGACCACGCTGACCTTCAAGGCATTCTGAGGGCACACCCCTTTTCCTTCGGCCCGCACCAACGTAAGAACGCGCAAACAATCGTATCAACCGGAGCGCGACGTGCAGCTAATGGTGCCAAAACCGCAGACAGAAATACCCACCACGGGCGCCGTCTTGTCCGATGTGCGCGTCGTGCGGGAGTCGCGCGACATCCTGTCGATCAGCCATTTGAAACTGGCGGAGCATCGGATCGGTGTCGTCGGGCGCAACGGTTCCGGTAAATCGACGTTCGCCCGCGTCCTCTGCGGCCTGATCGCGCCCGACTCCGGCACGGTGCATGTCGGTGGCACCGATATGATCCGCGACCGCAAACGCGCGATTACGGAAATCGGCATCCTGTTTCAGAACCCCGATCACCAGATTATTTTCCCGACCGTGGCCGAAGAAATCGGCTTTGGCCTCGCCCAACTTGGCCACCGCAAAGCCGACGCGCGGACCGGCGCGCAGTCGGTGTTAGAACGGTTCGGGAAGCGTCATTGGGAAGACCGCGCGATTCACACCTTGTCGCAAGGGCAGCGCCATCTTGTCTGCCTTATGGCCGTTTTGGTCATGTCACCAAAGATGATCGTGCTGGATGAACCCTTCGCGGGGCTGGACATTCCAACAACCGCGGCACTGAACCGGTATCTGGCGGGCCTGGACCAGCAGATCGTCCACATCACCCACGATCCGGACACGTTGGCGGACTATGACCGGGTGCTGTGGCTTGAGGGCGGGCTGATCCAGATGGACGGCCCCGCCGAAACGGTCCTGCCCGCGTTCACGCAACGGATGGAGGCGATTGATGATCTCTCTGACCTCACCGATTGAGACTATATTTCACCGCGTGCCGGCGGGATTGAAACTGATCGCGCTGTGCGTGTTTACGGTCGTTATCTTTCAGATGGAAAGCATTGGGGCGCATCTTGGGGCGCTGGGCCTTGTCGTCGCGCTGTATCTTGCTGGTGGGCTGGATTTCGCGGTGGCCGGGTTGCGCTATCTGCGCCCCCTTTGGCCGTTTATGCTAATCATCGCTGTTTGGCATTTCGTGACTGGCACGCCTGAGGCAGGAGCACAGATCGCGCTGCGGCTGACTGCCGCATTCGGATTTGCCAATCTCGTCACGATGACGACGCGCCTTCAGGATATCATCGCCGTGCTGCGCTGGGTGCTGACCCCTCTCAGACGCCTTGGAATAAAGACCCAAGCCGTCGAACTCGCCATCGCGCTGGTCGTCCGCTTTACGCCGGAACTGGCGCGAAAGGGCGGCCTTCTGGTCGAGGCATGGCGCAGCCGGTCGCCGCGCCGTCCGGGCTGGCGCGTGGTTGCACCATTGGCCTTGCTCGCGATAGATGATGCCGACCACGTCGCGGACGCCTTGCGTGCCCGTGGTGGTGTGCGCTGAAATCTGAATAGGAGAAACTAGGACCATGGAAAAGAACCTCGTGCTGATTGCGCTTTTCGCTGCGCTGATCGCGGCGCTCGGGCTGATTCCGCAAATTACACTGGCCTTTGGCGTGCCGATTACGGCGCAAAGTCTTGGTGTCATGCTGTGCGGAACCGTTTTGGGTGCAAAACGCGGGGCGCTGGCCGTTGGTCTGTTCGTTCTTTTGGTCGCGCTTGGGCTGCCCCTGTTGTCCGGCGGGCGCGGTGGGCTTGGAGTTTTTCAATCTCCGACCGTCGGCTTCGTCATCGGATTCCCGATTGCGGCCTTTGTCGCAGGCTGGATCGTCGAAACATGGCGCGGCGGTGCTTTGTTGTGGGTGGCCATAGTTGGGGCGCTGCTTGGCGGGGTGGTCGCGCTTTACATTCCGGGGATCATCGGATTGTCGGTCGTTCTTGATAAGACAATCGTGGAGGCGGCGAAGCTTGTCGCGATCTTCATCCCCGGCGACATCGTCAAGGCGGTCATTGCCGGTCTGATCACATCCGCACTGGCCCAAGCGCGACCGGACAGCGTTTTGTCCCGATCCTGACCTAGGGGGTCTGCATGACCAATGCAGACCCAATCCCCCCGGCCGCCGCAATTGCGGCAAGCCCGCTGCCGCCCCGCTTCGTCAGCTCGTGATAAAGCCGCACAGCAAGAACCGCGCCCGACGCCCCGATAGGGTGCCCGCGGGCGAGGGCACCGCCACCGAGGTTCGTAACTTCTGCCGATAGGCCGGTTTCGTTCACGCAAGCGATGGCTTGTGCGGCGTAGGCTTCCATAATTTCCGCAGCAGTCAGGTCGGTGGGGTTCAGTTTGGCCTGACTAAGCGCTGACTTGATCGCAGCAACGGGCGCAAGGCCGGGCAAGGCCGGGTCCGCGCCCACCGTCGCGCCGCTGACGATCCGCAACGTGGGGCGATTGACGCGCTTGGCGACGCCCTCAGAAACCACAGCACAAAACGCGGCCCCGTCCGCCGCAACCGCGGTATTCGCGTTGGTGATCGGACCGACGATCTGCGCTGCCCGCTCCGCAACGCGGTGGGTCAGCCGCCGCGTGAAGGGATCGTGATCGAGGTCGGTATTCGGCACCTGCGCAATTTCCCGGCGCATCTGTTCACGTGCGGCGAGCGCCTTTTCATGGCTTCGCACCGCCCAATCATCCTGATCCGCCCGCGAAATGCCAAGACGCTCCGCCAGTCTCGCCGCAGCCTCGGCCATGTCAGGATCTTGATTGGCGTCCGGTGCGAAGGGCGGCTGGTCGTATGCGACAGGCGCGCGCCCGTCGTCGAACGTGCGGTGCCGGATCGGCCTGCGCGAATAGCTTTCGGCGCCCCCTGCGATCACGATGTCAGCCTGTCCGGCATCAATCATCGCCGCCGCGATCCGAAGCGCATCAAGCCCCCCGGCGCATTGCCGATCGACGCTTAGCCCCGCCACCCGATGCGGCAATCCAGCGGCCAGCGCCGTCACCCGCGCTGGATTACCGCCGGGACCGATTGCGTTGCCTGCGATCAATTCGTCGACCTCATCAACGGCAATCCCGGCATCGGCAAGGCAAGCTATCACCGCCGCAGCGCCGAGGTCGTGCGGTTCAACCGCTTTGAACGCGCCGTCCCTTGGGGCGACCGGCGTTCGGCGGGCAGCGGCGACATAGGCGGTCATCGGGCAGGCTCCCGCAGCAACGCGGTCAGGGCTTGCAGATCCGTTTTGCCCGACGGTAGGCAGGGCCAGTCATCAAGCACGCGTATGGAGCGAGGGGTCGCGAGTGGGCCGAGATCTGCGCGAACTTTCGATATGATCTCCGCAGGGGTCGGCGCGCCATCCTCAAGGTGAACGAAGGCCGTCAGGGCGTTTCCGCGCAGCTTGTCGGGAAGCGGCAAAACGGCGGCCCGTGTGATTCCTTGAATGTTCATCAGGTGGCTTTCGATCTGTTCGGGAAAGACGTTCTGATCCGCCACCGTCACCATCCGGGTCTTGCGACCGGCGAGGAACAGGTTTCCGTTTCCATCGATCGAACCAATCTCTCCGACGCTCAAGAACCCATCCTGCCACCGCGTGTCGGCCGCATCACTGCCGATGTAGTCCGAGAAGAGGTAGGGGCTGCGCACCCAAAGCTCTCCGTTTTCGCCGGGTGGCACTGGATTGCCGTCAACATCGCGCACGTCAAGATCAACGCCGGGGTAGGGTTGGCCGACGGAGCCGGTCGAGGTGGCTTTGTCGGCAACCGTCACGAAGCTGGTTTCAGACGCGCCGTAGAATTCGACAATCTCGGCCATCGGGAAAAGCGCCTGAACCTCGGCGCGAAGCGATGGTTCCAGTCGCGCGCCACCGACGAAGATAAGGCGCACGGATTGAAGGCGCGGTTCGCCCGGGTGGATTTTTACTGTCGTAAACAGGGCAAGCTGTGACGGCGTTGCGTAAAATGCCGTCACCTCCGCATCGGAGAGCCGCGCGAGCTGCCGATCCGGACGCAATGCCGAAAGCAGGTGCAGGTCCGCGCCCAGCCAAAGCGCTTCGAGTGCGGCATAGAGCGTCAGCGAATGCGACAGCGCTCCGAGCAGGGCGGTCGTGTCGTCAGGCCCCAGGCCCCACATCTGCCCGTTCGCCTCAAACGTCTCGATCCAAGAGCTTTGCGTCCGCCGAATCCGACGCGGCGCGCCGGTTGTGCCAGAGCTGAGGCATTGCAGGGCAGGCCCGATGGGTGGAGGCGTGTGCTGCGTATCAGGCTCCGCCATCCGGGTGATGCAGAACTCGTCAAGCGCTTGGTCGCCCTGAAAGAGGCTGCGCAAGGCCTCGGTCTGCGGCGTTTCAGGAATGTTGATGACGCCGCGACCGGGCTGGGTGCGCTCGGGCGCGCGAACCTCCGCCCCTTGCGCATCGAACACGTGCGCGGCGCGATGCCACCGGAATCTGGTTGTATCCCCGTCCATCATTCGCTGCGCTGCGCCTGTTCGATCATCTGCATGGGGTGCACATATCGTGTGCGGGGTGTCGCTGCCAACCTTCATTGCGCGGATGTGAGCTTTGCCCGTGCACAAATCATCGGCAGTGGGATTTCGTGGGACACGTGGTCGATCGGGTGGTGAATCATGGTCACAGGTCGCGATTCACGGGGGCAGGCGATATCTTTCAGGGGTTTCTTTTAGGCGAAAAGCGGTATGAAAGCGTGAATATTAGAAAAGATTGGGATTTCATGGAACTTTTTTAGGGCAATAAAGCTGCCACTATATGTAGCGCATGACTTATATCAAATATCCACTCATGGTTCTAATCGAGCGAATTTTGACACAATACCTTGTTTTTCAAGCACCTCAAAAACCAGATATGGTGGATAATTCCCGAAAATAGTTGTTGATTTCCATGAATTCCCATGTCATCCCTTTATCCAAGATGAAGACGGGAAAACGGGGCAAAACAAAAGAACCCCGAAAATCTCCCAAGTCAGGTTTCATACAGGCACCCGCTTCATCGAAACGAAGAGATCCGGCGCGCGAGCGAGCAGACATCCCCCCAGGTGGCGCGCGCAGTCGGACACCCCGGAAACGGGACGAGGGCGGCGGGTTGAGCAGTGGCAGCGGCTCAACCCGCCGTTTCCTCATCTAGGGGACGGTTTAGAGAGGAGCCGCAGGCAGTGGTTCGCAGGTTCAGAGGCGAAAGCCACCACAAGGTGGACGCGAAGGGCAGGGTGTCTATCCCGGCCTCGTTTCGTCGTGTTCTGGAAGCTGGCGACCCGAACTGGACAGATGGCCTCAACCCCGAACTTGTTATTGTTTACGGCGACGAACGGCGCAAACAGCTTGAGTGCTTCACGATGGACGCAATCGCTGATGTCGAACGCCGGATCGAAAAGATGCCGCGCGGGTCCAAGAAACGTAAAGCCCTGCAACGTCTTTATAACACGCAATCTTTGCCGACTTCGGTGGATGACACTGGCCGCCTTGTTCTGCCGCAAAAGCTGCGGGAAAAGATCGACCTCGACAACATGGCGTTCTTTGCTGGGAACGGCGATACGTTCGAGATCTGGAAGCCCGAAACCTACGAAACCGAAATGGACGCCGATCTGGAAGGCGATGATGAGTTCGACCCGGAGGCCGACCCATCGATCTATCTGGACGGCGAAGAAGAGGGGTAGCAAATGGCTTCCGCTCAGCTGCCCTCTGACACCGCCCCCCACATTCCGGTTCTTCTACGCCCTTTGTTGAAAGCAGTCGCGCCTGTCACCGGGCGCTGGCTTGATGGCACGTTCGGCGCCGGCGGCTATGCGCGTGGCCTGCTTGAGGCGGGCGCATCGCTGGTTATCGGGGTGGACCGCGATCCGACGGTTTTCGCGATGGCGAAAGAGTGGGCCGATCCGTATGGCGACCGACTGCGTCTGGTTGAGGGCACGTTCAGCGACCTTGATAACCATGCGGATGCGCCGCTTGACGGGGTCGTTCTCGACCTTGGGGTATCGTCGATGCAGCTTGATCAGGCATCGCGGGGGTTTTCCTTCATGAAGGACGGTCCGCTTGATATGCGGATGGGGGCGGATGGACCGACCGCCGCGGACCTCGTTAACGAGATGGACGAGGCGGAGCTTGCCGACATCCTTTACCACTATGGCGAGGAACGCGCGTCGCGCAGAATAGCGCGGGCGATTATTGCGGCGCGTACCGAGGGGCGGGTCGAGACGACCCTGCAACTTGCTGAAATCATTGCAGGATGCCTGCCGCACCAGAAACCGGGGCAAAGCCATCCGGCCACGCGCAGCTTTCAGGCCATCCGCATCGCGGTTAACGATGAGTTTGGAGAGCTGATCGCTGGGCTAGAGGCCGCAGAACGTGCGCTTGCCCCCGATGGGCAATTGGCCGTTGTCAGCTTTCATTCGCTGGAAGATCGTGTGGTGAAGCGGTTTTTGCAGACCCGTAGCGGTGGCGGCGGACGGCCAAACCGCTATGCGCCCGAGGCCGAGCAGGACCAGCCGCGTTTCGTCCAGAAGATCCGCAAGGCTATCGGCCCGGACGATCAGGAATTGGCAGAAAACCCACGAGCGCGGTCCGCGAAACTTCGCGTGGCGATCCGAACAGACGCACCGGCAGGATCGGTTGATCGGACGGGGCTGGGTTTGCCGAAACCAGTATTAGTAGGGGGACACCGGTAACATGCGCAGCTTGTTTTATGTGATTTCCGCGCTTGCAGTCATGGCGCTGGCGTTTTGGGCGTATCAAGAAAACTACCGCACCCAGAAGGTTGCGAAGGAGGTCCGGCAGTTGCAAAGCCAGATCGCCCGAGAGAGAGAGGCGTTGGCCGTCCTGAATGCGGAGTGGGCCTACCTCAACCGCCCGGATCGGTTGCGCGAACTGGCAGACATCAACTTTGACCGCTTGGGGCTGTTGCCGCTGATGCCCGACCAGTTCGGTCGCGTCGATCAGGTTGCGTTTCCCGTGCCGGAACCCGAGCTGAGCGGCTTCATCGATTCCGTCGAAGTCTCCGGCGATCTGGAGGAGCCACAATGACTCGCACCCCGCTTCGCCCATTGGCCCGGATTCTTGAGGCGCGTCAGAAAGGCGAAAACCCCGATGCGATTGAGCGTGAGAATATCCGCCTGCGCCACGAAGACATGCGCGACCGCGCGCGGGTTCGGGCGGAGGGGCGGTTGCTTGTCCTCGGGATATTCTTTTTCTGCGCGTTTCTTGTGGTTGGCCTGCGGATGGGGCACCTCTCCGGCAGTTCCGCCGAAGAACCGCGCAACGCGTCGTCGGGTGCGACGATTGTGGCCCAGCGGGCGGATATTACCGACAGGAACGGGCGTATTCTGGCGACGAACATCTCAACCCATTCGCTATATGCGCAACCCCGCAACATGGTCGACAAGGCCCGCGCCGCGCGCGAATTGGTTAAGATTTTCCCCGATCTTGACGAAGAACGCCTGCTACGCCGCTTTTCCGGTGCGCGCACTTTTATATGGATCAAACGCAAGCTGTCGCCGGAACAGATGCAGGCCGTGCACGATATTGGAGAGCCGGGGTTGCAGTTCGGCCCCCGTGAAATGCGGCTTTATCCGAACGGACGGCTGGCGTCCCACATCCTTGGCGGTGCATCCTTCGGCCGTGAGGGTGTGCAGTCGGCTGAGGTGATCGGCACCGCTGGCGTCGAAAAGACCTTTGACGAATATCTGCGCGACCCCGGCAATGGCGGCGCACCGCTTTCGCTGTCGATTGATATGACGATCCAGGCCGCGGCGGAGCGTGTGCTTTACGGCGGTATGCGCCTGATGAACGCCGAAGGGGCCGCGGCTGTGCTGATGGACGTGAATACCGGTGAGATTATCTCGCTCGTCTCCTTACCGGATTTCGATCCGAACGACCGTCCGCGTCCCTTGGCCGAAGGCAATGCGTCGGACAGCCCGCTGTTTAACCGGGCGGTGCAGGGCGTTTATGAACTCGGCTCCACCTTCAAACTGTTCGCCGCCGCGCAAGCGATTGAGGAACGGTTGGTCAACCCGTCCACGATGGTCGATACGCGCGGTCCGCTGCGCTGGGGCCGTCACCGGATCAGGGATTTCCACGACTACGGGAACGAATTGTCGGTGACGGATGTGATCGTGCGGTCGTCCAACATCGGCACCGCGCGGATCGCCCAGATGATCGGCGGCGATCGTCAGCGCGATTTCCTGACCTCGCTCGGCTTTACCGAACCAACCCCGGTTGAGATGATCGAAGCGACCGGCGGCAAGCCTCTGCTGCCGCCGAACTGGTCCGAGATTTCTACGATGACGATCTCCTACGGTCACGGTTTGTCAGCCACGCCGATGCACCTTGCGGCAGCTTATGCGTCGATCCTGAACGGCGGCACGCGGGTTCAGCCGACGCTGATCCGGCAGACCGCCCCGCAAATGGGTGAACGTGTGATCTCCGCTCAAACCTCCGCCATTGCCCGGGATATGCTGCGGCAGGTCGTGGTGCGCGGCACGGCCAGCTTTGGTGAGGTTCCGGGATACGAGGTCGGTGGCAAAACCGGCACTGCCGACAAGCCGCGCGAAAACGGTGGCGGGTATTATGACGACAAGGTCATCGCGACCTTCGCCTCGGTCTTTCCGGCGAGCGATCCGAAATACGTGCTGGTCGTGACGCTGGACGAACCGGAAATCCACTCGCTCGACGAAATGCGCCGCACGGCTGGCTGGACGGCCGTCCCCGTCGCGGCCGAGATGATCCGGCGGGTCGCACCTTTGCTTGGCCTCAGACCACAGATTGAACCTGTGGCGCCAACTGGGGTAACACTCACCAGTAACTAGGTTGAGGGTGGTCGATGCCAGTGGAAGACAAAGTAAAATCGCTGTCGCAATTGGGGCTGACTGCGCTTGGCCAGCAGAATGCTGAGGTCACGGGCCTGTCGGTTGACAGCCGCACCGTGAAAGACGGGCATCTGTTCGCCGCCTTGCCCGGCACCAATATGCACGGGGGAGAGTTTATTTCATACGCGCTTCGGATGGGGGCAGGGGCGGTCCTGACCGACGCTGAAGGTGCGCAGATCGCGAAAGCTGAAATCGCCGAGGCCGGCGTTCCGCTGATTATCGCAGAAGACCCGCGTCAGACGCTCGCCTATGCTGCCGCCCTGTGGTTCGGCGCACAGCCCGAGGTGATGGTCGCCGCAACCGGGACGAACGGCAAAACCTCTGTTGCGACTTTCACCCGGCAGATTTGGGACGCGATGGGGATCAGCGCGGCGAACCTCGGCACCACCGGTGTCGAAGGGGCGTTCACCGCGCCGCTTTCGCACACAACGCCGGAGCCTGTGACGCTTCATCGTCTGCTTGCCGAAATGGCCGGGGCGGGCGTGACCCACGCCGCAATGGAAGCGTCGAGCCATGGCCTCGCCCAAAGTCGGCTGGACGGAGTGCGCCTGATGGCCGCGGGGTTCACGAACTTTTCGCAAGATCACCTCGACTATCACGAGACCTTTGATGAATATTTCGACGCCAAGGCCGGGCTTTTTGATCGGGTTCTGAGCGATGAGGGCACTGCCGTTATCAACATCGACGATGCCCACGGCGCGGACATGGTTGATATCGCCAAACGGCGCGGGCAGCGGGTGCTGACCGTCGGGCACCCGGAAAGCGCCGATCTGCAAATCCTTCAACAGCGGTTTGACCCGACGGGGCAAGAGCTTCGCTTTGCGTGGCAAGGCGAACCCCGGCATGTTCGTCTTGATCTGATCGGCGGGTTTCAGGCGGAAAACGTGCTGGTCGCTGCAGGGTTGGTCATCGGAACCGGGGTCGATCCGCAGGATGTATTCGACACCTTGCATGAACTGACGACGGTTCGCGGGCGGATGCAACTCGCGGCGACACGCAACAATGGCGCGCCCATTTTTGTCGACTACGCCCATACGCCCGACGCTGTTGCGACCGCGTTGCAGGCATTGCGCCCGCATGTGATGGGCCGGATCATCGTCGTTCTCGGCGCGGGAGGGGATCGCGACCGTGGCAAACGGCCCTTGATGGGCAACGCCGCGGCGGAACACGCCGATCTGGTTATCGTCACGGATGACAACCCCCGCAGCGAAGATCCGGCGAGCATCCGTGAAATGGTGATGGAAGGATGCCCCGAGGCCACGAATGTCGGTGATCGGGCCGAGGCGATTTTGCGCGGCGTCGATGCGCTCGGCCCCGGTGACGCGCTGTTGATCGCGGGCAAGGGGCATGAAACGGGCCAGACCGTTGGCGACAATGTTCTGCCGTTTGACGATGCGGAACAGGCGAGCGTCGCCGTCGCAGCACTTGAAGGACGGCTTGCGTGAGCGTGCTTTGGACGGCGCAGGACGCGGCGAAAGCAACAGGTGGCAAGGCGACTTCGGATTGGGACGTTTCCGGCATTTCCATCGACACCAGAACGATTGAGCCGGATGACTTGTTCGTTGCCCTAACCGATCAGCGGGACGGTCACGATTTTGTTGCAGATGCGCTCGCGAAGGGTGCCGGGGCCGCAATGGTGTCTCGCGTGCCGGACGATGTGCCGGCGGATGCCCCGCTTTTGATCGTCGACGATGTTCTCGACGCGCTCCAGGCGCTTGGCCGGGCAGGTCGCGCGCGGTTCACCGGCAAGGTCGCGGCCGTAACCGGATCCGTTGGCAAAACATCGACCAAAGACATGCTGCGCGCGGTTTTGGCGCGGCAGGGTCAGGTCCATGCGGCTGTGGCGAGCTTCAACAATCACTGGGGCGTGCCGATCACGCTGGCGCGGATGCCGATTAACGCGGATTTCGCGATTATCGAAATCGGAATGAACCATCCGGGGGAGATTGCTCCGCTGGCGAAACTCGCCAGACCGCATGTCGCAATGGTCACGACGGTCGCGGCGGCGCATCTGGAAGCTTTCGAGAATATTGAGGGGATCGCCCACGAAAAGGCCGCCATCATGGATGGGCTGGAACCGGGCGGCATCGCCGTTCTGAACGGTGACATCCCGACGCGCCATATCCTGACCGCGAAAGCCAAGGAAGTCGGCGTCGCGTCGCGGATGTTTGGCGAGGCGGCGACGAACACCTATCGCCTTGAAGACGTCCTGATCAGCGGTAACACCACCAGCGTCAAGGCCCAGCTACCGGACGATACGGTTCTGTTTCGGGTCAATTCGGCAGGGCGGCACTTTGCAACCAACGCGCTTGGTGTGCTGGCGGTTGTGGATGCGCTTGGGGCGGACGTCGCACTCGCCGCGCGGGACATGATGCAGTGGACACCGCCCGCCGGGCGGGGCAGTCGCACAACCCTGGCGCTTGATGCGGTTGAATCGGAAATGACGATTGAATTGATCGACGACGCGTTTAACGCAAACCCCACATCCATGGCCGCCGCGCTTGAGGTTTTGGCGTCAAGCAAGCCGATTGATGGCATCGGACGGGTGCGAAAGGGGCGGCGGATCGCGGTCTTGGGCGACATGCTTGAACTTGGCGCCGACGAGGCTGCAGAGCATGAGGTGATCGCCAGATCGCCCTTCATGGAGCAGATCGATATCGTCCACTGCGCTGGCCCCAGGATGCGGGCGCTTTGGGATGCTTTGCCTGAACATAAACGTGGTGAATGGCACGACGCGGCGGACAAGCTCGCGGCCCGTGCGCATCACATTGTTGACGCCGGAGATGTCGTTTTGGTCAAGGGATCAAAGGGGTCGTACGTATCGCTTGTGGTTGACGCAATCCGAAAACTGGGCCATCCGGTGCCCAACGATAACGAGGGGTCCTGAGCGAATGCTCTATTGGTTGACAGAATTTTCGGACGGAGGGGACTTCTTCAACCTCTTTCGCTACATCACATTTCGGGCGGGCGCGGCGTTCTTTACCGCGCTGATTTTCGGGTTCATTTTCGGGCTGCCGCTGATCAACCTGCTGCGCAAGCGTCAGGCCAATGGTCAGCCGATCCGCGAAGACGGGCCGGAAAGCCATCTGGTGACAAAGGCGGGAACGCCAACAATGGGTGGTGTGCTGATCCTTGGGGCATTGCTGGTTTCGACGCTGCTTTGGGCACGGCTCGATAACCCGTACGTCTGGATCACGCTGTTTGTCACGGCGGGTTTCGGGCTTATCGGCTTTGTCGATGACTACCAAAAGGTCACGCAAAGCAGCGCGAAGGGGATTTCCGGCAAAACACGGCTGGCGATTGGTTTTGCCATCGCGGCGGCGGCAAGCGTTATGGCCACGCAGTTTCATCCGCCCGAGCTGACCAATCAACTGGCGCTGCCGGTGTTCAAGGATACGCTTATTAATCTTGGGTTCCTGTTCGTGCCCTTTGCGATGGTCGTCATCGTCGGGTCCGCCAATGCTGTGAACCTGACGGATGGTTTGGACGGCCTTGCTATCATGCCTGTGATGATCGCGGCCGGGACGCTTGGCGTTATCGCCTACGCCGTTGGCCGGGTCGACTTTACCGAATACCTTGACGTGCATTACGTGCCCGGAACGGGGGAAATTTTGATCTTTACCGCTGGGTTGATCGGCGGCGGGCTGGGCTTCCTTTGGTATAACGCGCCGCCTGCGGCTGTGTTCATGGGGGACACCGGATCGCTCGCCCTTGGTGGGGCGCTTGGGGCGATTGCGGTGGCAACCAAGCACGAGCTGGTTCTGGCAATCATCGGTGGGCTGTTCGTGGTTGAGGCGCTGTCGGTCATTATCCAAGTGCTCTACTTTAAACGCACGGGAAAGCGTGTGTTTCTGATGGCGCCGATCCACCACCATTTCGAAAAAAAAGGTTGGGCCGAGCCGCAGATCGTGATCCGGTTCTGGATTATCGCCCTGATCCTCGCGCTGGTCGGGCTTGCCACACTGAAACTCCGGTGAGGGGCGCGCGGTCATGATCCCTGTGCGTGGATATGAAGGGCGTCGCGTCGCGGTTCTCGGCCTCGGTCGATCCGGGCTTGCGACCGCATCTGCGCTTGAGGCGGGCGGGGCCGAACCCTTGCTGTGGGACGACAGCCCAGAGGCCCGCGAGAACGCGGAAGGGCAGGGGTTCACCTGCCACGACCTGACGAAATCCGGCGCGTGGGATGATGTTGCCGCCCTGATCGTGTCGCCCGGCATTCCGCACCTATACCCACAACCCAACAAGGTCATCGCCGCCGCCTGGGAGGCCGGGGTGCCTGTCGACAACGACATAGGGCTGTTCTTCCGATCCTTCGCGACGCAGGAGTGGAACAATTTCGACACAGCCCCAAGGGTGATCGCGGTGACGGGGTCGAACGGCAAATCAACCACGGCGGCCCTGATCCACCACATTTTGCAAAGCGTCGGTCGCCCGGCGCAGCTTGCCGGGAATATCGGACGCGGAGTGCTCGACATTGATCCCGCCCACGACGGAGAGGTCGTGGTGCTGGAACTGTCGAGCTATCAGACTGACCTTGCCCGCGCCCTGACGCCTGACATCGCCGTTTTTACCAACCTGTCGCCCGATCACCTTGATCGGCACGGCGGCATGGGCGGATACTTCGCCGCGAAGCGCCGCTTGTTCGCCGAAGGTGGCCCGGATCGCGCCGTGATCGGTGTGGATGAGGCGGAGGGTCAGTTCCTTGCCGGGCAAATGTCCGAGGGCGCGTCGGATGACCGCGTGATCCGTGTTTCAGTTGATCGCAAGCTGACGGGGCCTGGATGGGCCGTATTCGCCCGCAAGGGGTTCCTGTCCGAATATCGCAAAGGTCGGCAGGTCGGCTCCGTCGATCTGCGTGCGATCCGGGGGCTGCCGGGCAGTCACAACCACCAGAATGCGTGCTGCGCCTATGCTGCGCTGCGCACGTTGGGCCTCGCGCCGAAGGTGATTGCGCAGGGTCTTGAGAGTTTTGAGGGACTACCCCACCGCAGCCAGATCGTCGCCGAGGCGGATGGTGTGACCTACGTTAACGACAGCAAGGCGACCAATGTGGACAGCGCCGCGAAGGCGCTGCAAGCGTTCGATCGCATCCGCTGGATTGCCGGGGGGCTTGGCAAGGACGGCGGCTTGGGCGGGTTGCTTCCGCATCTTTCGGTGGTGGAGAAAGCCTATCTGATCGGTCACTCCGCCCGCGACTTTGCGCTGGAACTGGGCGAGACTCCGCATGAGGTTTGCGAAACGATGGCTGTTGCCGTTGCCCGCGCGGCTGAGGACGCGCAGGAAGGCGAAACGGTATTGCTCGCCCCCGCTGCGGCAAGTTTCGATCAATACCCGAATTTTGAGAAGCGTGGAGAGGATTTCATGGCCGAAGTCGCCCGCGTTCTGAAGAAATAGCGGTTAGCCCGCCTCAGAAATCGCCTTGCCCGCGGCCCAGCCCGACGACCACGCCCATTGGAAGTTGTAGCCGCCCAGCCAGCCGGTCACATCCACGACTTCGCCAATGAAATAAAGGCCGGGATGAGCTTTGGATTCCATCGTCTTGGATGACAGGCCGTCGGTGTTGACACCGCCCAAGGTGACTTCGGCAGTACGGTAGCCTTCGGTGCCAGACGGATAAAGCCGCCAGTTCTTCAATCCGTCGGTGAAGTCTCGCAGCGCCGCGTCACTCATATCCGCGAGGTTGCCAGAGGCGCCGGTCTTGTCGCACAGATACGCCGCCAGCCGTTTCGGCAGGTGATCGGAAAGCGCGTTCGCAATACTGATCCTGCCGCGTGCCTGTCGCTGATCCCGGAGGGCTGCGAATAAGTCCACGGTAGGCAACAGCGACAGCGTCACTGGCTCAGTCTCGCGCCAGTAGGATGACGCTTGCAGAATCGCGGGGCCGGACAGGCCGCGATGTGTGAACAACGCAGCCTCTTCAAACGCGCCGGTGCCGCATTGTGCGGTGCAGTCAACTGCGATCCCGGCGAGCGGTTTGAGGTCTGCCATCACGTTGTCGCCGAACGTAACCGGGACGAGGGCCGGGCGCGTTTCCGTGACAGACAGCCCGAACTGGCTCGCGATTTGGTAGCCGAGGCTGGACGCCCCCATCTTCGGGATCGACTTTCCGCCGCACGCGATCACGAGGTTGCGACAGGTCACGCGCCCTTGCGGAGCCAGCGTTATGACAAAACCCGTCGGAGTCTGCTCCACGCCCTCAACGCTTGTCTCCAGCCAAAGCTTCGCTTCGCCAGTCTCCTTCAGCAGCATCGCGATGATGTCCTTGGCCGAGGTGTCGCAAAACAACTGCCCCAGTGTCTTTTCATGCCACGGAATCCCGTGCCGGTTCACGAGGTCGATGAAATCCCATTGGGTGTAGCGGGACAGTGCGGATTTTGCGAAATGCGGGTTCTGTGACAGGAAGTTGCCGGGCTGACAGTAAAGATTGGTGAAGTTGCAGCGCCCGCCGCCGGAAATGCGGATTTTCTCGCCCGGTGCCTTGGCGTGGTCAACGATCAACACACGCCCGCCCGCATGAGCGCCGCACATCAGGCCAGCCGCCCCGGCGCCAACAATGACCGTGTCGAATTCCAAAACCCGCAAACTCCTTTGGCGGTCTGCTGAACACGAACCGGGGAAAGACACAAGAGGGGCGGGATTCACCCAGTTCTCAGGCTTCTTCCGCTACGTCAAAAACTGCCGGTTGGGGCCTGCTTTCACTGGCCTTGGCGCGACTTCTGCGCTACACTTCCAACCAGACCCGGAAAACGGGCGAAGGCAGAGGCAGTTTCAGGCGGTATCCCATGACGGAAATGGTCTATGGCGCGGTTCCCGTACAGGGTGGTGAACCCATCCTGCCACGTTGGTGGCGCACGATTGATAAGTGGACGCTTTCGTCCATCCTGATCCTGTTCGGGGTCGGTATTTTGCTGGGGCTCGCCGCGTCGCCACCGCTTGCGGCGAAAAACGGCTTCCAACCTTTCCACTACGTTGAAAGACAAGCGGTTTTCGGATCGATGGCGCTGGTCGTTATGTTCCTGACGTCGATGATGTCACCGAACCTTGTGCGCCGCCTTGGCGTGCTGGGGTTCGTGATAGCGTTCGTGGCGCTGGTGCTGCTGCCGGTCTTCGGTACGGATTTTGGCAAGGGCGCGACGCGCTGGTATTCGCTGGGGTTTGCGTCGCTGCAACCGTCAGAGTTCTTGAAGCCCGGTTTTGTCATAATGATGGCGTGGCTGATGGCCGCCAGCCAGGAAATCAACGGCCCGCCGGGCAAAACCATGTCACTTGTTCTGACCGTCGTGATAGTCGGCTTTCTGGCGTTGCAGCCGGATTTCGGGCAGGCGTGCCTGATGCTGTTCGGTTGGGGCGTCATGTATTTCGTCGCCGGGGCGCCGTTCATCCTGCTGCTGATTATCGCGGGCATCGTCGTGCTGGGCGGAACGATGGCCTATCACAGCTCTGAACATTTCGCGCGGCGGATCGACGGGTTCCTGTCGCCAGATGTCGATCCGACGACCCAGATGGGATACGCAACGAACGCGATCCGCGAGGGTGGGTTTTTTGGTGTCGGCGTGGGCGAGGGGCAGGTCAAATGGTGGCTGCCGGACGCGCATACCGATTTCATCATCGCCGTCGCGGCTGAGGAATACGGGCTGATCCTCGTCCTGTTCATCATCTTGCTTTACGCGGTCGTCACCGTGCGGTCGCTTCTGCGGCTGATGCGGGAACGCGACCCGTTCATCCGGCTGGCCGGAACCGGCATCGCCTGCATCTTTGGTGTGCAGGCGTTCATCAATATGGGCGTGGCGGTTCGGCTGTTGCCCGCGAAGGGCATGACGTTGCCGTTCGTCAGCTATGGCGGGTCGTCGTTGATTGCGGGCGGGATCGCCGTCGGTATGCTTCTGGCCTTCACGCGAAGCCGGCCGCAAGGCGAAATCGCTGACCACTTCCGGTCAAGGGGGCGCTGATGACGGACGGGCCTCTCTTGGTCATTGCGGCGGGCGGAACGGGCGGGCATATGTTTCCCGCCCAAGCGCTTGCTGAGGCGATGTTGCGCAAGGGATGGCGGGTCAAACTGTCAACGGACGCTCGCGGTGCGCGATATGCAGGGGGCTTTCCACATGTTGTCGATGTCGACGTGATCTCCTCCGCCACGTTCGCGCGGGGCGGGGTGCTGGCCAAAGCGATGGTTCCGTTTCGGATTTTGGGCGGGGCGATCTCGGCGGCGATGAAGATGTTGCGGGACAAGCCTGCAGTCGTCGTGGGCTTCGGTGGCTATCCGTCGATCCCTGCGCTTGGGGCGGCTTGGCTGCTGCGAAAGCCGCGAATGATCCACGAACAGAATGGCGTGCTTGGCCGGGTCAATCAGGTCTTTGCCAAACGGGTCGACCGCGTTGCCTGTGGCATGTGGCCAACTTCGCTTCCCGATGGGGTCGAGGGTGTGCATACTGGCAACCCGGTGCGCGGCGCAATTCATGCGCGGGCGGGTGCGCCTTATATCGTGCCGGGGGATTACCCGATGTCGATCCTCGTCATGGGCGGGAGTCAGGGCGCGCGAATCCTGTCGGATGTGGTGCCCGAGGCGATTGCCATGCTGCCCGATGAGGTGCTGCAAAATCTGCGCGTGTCGCATCAGGCGCGGGACGAAGATCAGATGCGCGTTGCGGAGTTTTACGCAAAAAACGGCATTGATGCTGACGTCCAGACCTTCTTCACCGACATCCCCAGCCGGATGAGTGAGGCGCAGTTGGTCATCAGCCGCGCCGGAGCCTCCTCAGTCGCCGATATCGCAGCGATTGGGCGGCCCGCTATCCTTATTCCATACGCCGCCGCGACCGCCGATCACCAGCGCGCAAACGCCCGCGGATTGGTTCAGGCGGGCGGCGCGATCTTGATGCCGGAATCGACCCTTGCACCCGCCGCGCTGGCGGAGCAAATAGGCGCCGTGCTGAGTCAGCCGGACGGTGCCTTGCAAATGGCGCTCGCGGCGCTTGGCTGTGGCAGAACAGATGCGACGGAAAACCTTGTCGCGCTCGTAGAAGAATTAGCCAAAGGGCAGACGGCATGAACGCAGCGACCAAGCTCCCCACCGAAATGGGGCCGATCCACTTTGTCGGGATCGGGGGCATTGGCATGTCCGGCATCGCTGAGGTGCTGCTGAACCACGGCTACACGGTGCAGGGATCGGACCTGAAAGAGTCAAAGATCACCGAGCGTTTGAAAGACCTCGGCGCAACGATCTTCGTCGGGCAGAACGGCGAGAACCTAGAGAATGCTGAGGTCGTCGTCATCTCCTCCGCTATCAAGCCGGGCAATGCTGAGCTTGACGAGGCGCGGCGGCGCGGCCTTCCGGTCGTGCGGCGGGCCGAGATGCTGGCGGAACTGATGCGGCTGAAATCGAACATCGCAGTGGCTGGCACGCACGGGAAGACGACGACGACGACGCTGGTTGCAGAATTGCTGGTCAAGGGCGGGATCGATCCGACGGTCATCAACGGCGGCGTCATCCACGCCTACGGCTCAAACGCCCGAATGGGGCAGGGTGAATGGATGGTGGTTGAGGCCGACGAAAGCGACGGCACCTTCAACCGCCTTCCGGCGACAATTGCGATCGTGACGAATATCGACCCGGAGCATATGGAGCATTGGGGTGATTTTGACGCGCTGCGGCAGGGCTTTCACGATTTCGTCTCAAACATCCCGTTCTACGGGTTGGCTGTCTGCTGCACCGACCACCCCGAGGTGCAATCGCTTGTCGGTCGCCTGACGGATCGTCGGGTTGTGACGTTCGGTTTCAACGCCCAAGCTGACGTTCGCGCGGTCAATCTGACCTACAAGGCCGGGGTTGCGCATTTCGACATTGAACTGAACGGAGAGGGTAAGCGGATCGACGGTTGCACCCTGCCGATGCCCGGCGATCACAACGTATCGAACGCGTTGTCGGCAGTTGCCGTTGCCCGGCACCTCGGCATGAAGATCGACGAAATCCGCGATGCGCTCGCGAATTTCGAAGGGGTGAATCGGCGCTTCACGAAGGTCGACGTGGTCGATGGCATCACCATCATCGACGACTACGGCCATCACCCGGTTGAGATTGCCGCCGTCCTACGCGCCGCGCGTCAGGCGAGCGAGGGGCGCGTGATCGCCGTTCATCAGCCCCACCGCTACACCCGACTTAGTTCGCTATTTGAAGAGTTCTGCGGTTGTTTCAACGACGCCGACATCGTTGGCATTGCCGAAGTCTACGGCGCTGGCGAAGACCCGATTGAAGGCGCGAGCCGCGATGATCTCGTCGCCGGGCTGGTCCGCCACGGACACCGCCACGCGATTGCAGTCAACGACGAAGACGCGCTTGCTGCGCTGGTCCGGAACGAGGCGAAAGAAGGCGATATGGTTGTCTGCCTTGGGGCCGGCACGATTTCGACCTGGGCACATGACTTGCCGAAGAGGCTGCAGGCATGACCCTTTCATTGATCCTTGGCGCGATTTGGGTGGTTCTGGCGACGGGCGTCGCCCTTCTGCCGATGCGCCATCAATACGCGCCGGGACTGCTGCTGTTGTTGCTGGCGCCGTTCGTGATCCTGTTCATTGGCCTTCAGCACGGCGTCTGGGCCGGGCTTTTTGGCTTGTTCGCCTTCGTGTCAATGTTCCGTAACCCGTTGATTTACCTCTATCGTCGCGTGCGCGGCGACCGTCCGGAGATACCAAGATGACCCTGTCCCTGATCCTCGCCCTTGTCTGGGTCGTTCTGGCAAATGTTCTGGCAATGCTGCCAAGCCGCGATAACCACTGGACTCGCGCCTACGCTCTGATCGCTGTCGGGGTTCCGCTGCTGGGCTACGTGACCTTGCAGAATGGGCCTTGGGTCGGTCTGCTTGTTTTGGCCGCAGGCGCCTCTATGCTGCGCTGGCCGCTGATCTACCTTGGCCGTTGGATGCGTCGTCAGTGGTTCGTTTCATCGCAGGAATGACCGTCACGCGCAGCAGAACGAGGGGAGGCCGATGAACGCCGCCGAGTCCGTGCAGTTTTTCGTTCCGCTTGTGCTGCCCCTCCTTTTTGGTGCTGTCGCGTATTTCGTGGGGCGTCGCTACGGCCGACAGGTCTTTCTGTTCTGGGCGTTTGCGGTGGTTGTCGGTATCGGAGCCTACATGCTCGCCGATCAGTCCGCCGGGCCGCACGGGGCGCATCGTCGGCTGCTGATCCTGTTCTTTGTGTCAATGCCGACTGTGATATTCGCAATCATTGGCGGGTGGCTGGGGCTATCCCGCCACGGTGAGAAGACGATCCAGGCGCAAGATGATTGATGATCTTCCGAAAACCCGCGGTGCGCTAACGCCGAACCGTTCGCTTTCCGATCTGACATGGCTTCGCGTCGGCGGACCGGCAGATGTGCTGTTTCAACCGGCGGATGTCGACGATCTTGCCAGTTTTCTCAGAGAGTTGTCGCCCGATGTTCCGGTTTTTCCGATGGGCGTCGGGTCCAACCTTATCGTACGCGACGGTGGTATTCGCGCGGTGGTGATCCGCATGGGGCGTGGGTTCAACCACATCGAAATCGACGGCGCGCGCGTTACGGCTGGCGTCGCCGCGCTGGATGCGCATGTCGCGCGCAAGGCGGCGGCGGCGGGGGTTGATCTGACCTTTCTGCGCACGATCCCCGGCGCGATTGGCGGGGCGGTTCGGATGAACGCGGGCTGCTACGGCACCTACGTTGCGGATGTGTTCGTGTCGGCGCAGGCGATTACGCGGGGCGGGGAGCGTGTGACGCTCTCCGCCGATGACCTTAACTTTCGTTATCGCGATAGCGATCTGCCTGACGGTTGGGTGATTATCGAAGCGACGTTTGAAGCGCCGTTGGGCGACCCCGACGCGCTGACCGCGCGGATGGAGGAACAGCTTGCCAAGCGTGACGCGACCCAGCCGACGAAGGACCGGACAGCGGGATCGACCTTCCGCAACCCGGCCGGTTTCAGCTCAACCGGGCGCGACGATGACTCCCACGAATTGAAGGCGTGGAAGGTGATTGACGACGCTGGAATGCGCGGCGCCCGCCTTGGCGGCGCGCAAATGAATGAGATGCACCCGAACTTTCTGACCAATACCGGTGACGCAACCGCCGCAGAGCTGGAAGAATTGGGCGAAGAGGTGCGAAAAAAGGTTTTCAAGAACAGTGGAATATCGTTAGAGTGGGAAATCAGGCGCGTGGGGCAACACGCGGCAAAAAAATAAATAATATCAAGGGCTGTAACAGCAGCTTTTCGAGGCAATAAAGACCCAAAAAATGGGTCGCGCGGTAGATGAGGCGGGTATGTCGAGCAGGACAACCCCGAAAGTGGCAGTGTTGATGGGCGGACCCTCGGCTGAGCGTGAGGTTTCTTTGTCATCCGGGCGCGAATGCGCCGCCGCACTAAGGGGTGAAGGTTATGATGTGGTTGAGGTGGACGCAGGTCCAGACCTCGCCCAACGCCTGTCTGAAATCAATCCCGATGTTGCGTTCAACGCCCTGCATGGCCGGTGGGGTGAGGATGGGTGCGTTCAAGGGATGCTTGAATGGTTGCGCGTTCCCTACACTCATTCCGGCGTGCTGGCCTCGGCGCTTGCGCTTGATAAGGAGCGGACGAAGACGGCTTATCGCGCTGTTGGATTGCCGATCGTCGAAAGTGTTCTTGCTGCCGCCGATGACGTTCGCGCAAAGCATGTGATGGACCCGCCTTATGTGGTCAAACCGAACAACGAAGGATCGTCTGTCGGCATCTATATCGTACACGAGGCCGCGAACGGCCCGCCGCAATTGTCGGATGACATGCCCGATGTCGTGATGGTTGAAACCTATGCACCTGGTCGGGAACTGACGACCACGGTTGTTGGGGATCGTGCGTTGACCGTGACGGATATCCTGACGGACGGTTGGTATGACTACGCCGCCAAGTATGAGGTCGGCGGATCGCGCCATGTTGTGCCCGCGGATATCCCGACTGAGATTTTTGACGCCTGCATGGAGTATGCAGAGCGTGCCCATGTCGCGCTTGGGTGTAGGGGCGTCAGCCGCACGGATTTCCGGTGGGACGAAGCACGCGGGCTTGATGGGTTGATCCTGCTTGAAACCAATACGCAGCCGGGGATGACCCCGACATCGCTCACGCCGGAACAGGCCCAGCATTCGGGTATGGGTTTTGGCGCGCTTTGCGCTTGGTTGGTGGAGGATGCGTCATGCGACAGGTGAACACCTTCCGCGCTGAACCGCCGCTGACCCGGCCAACGCCACCGCGCCGCGACCCGGCACCCAGCCGCATTTCCTACCGTATTCAGCGTTTGCTGCTGACACCGTTGTTCCGTGGCTTCTTGCGGATCGGCCTGCCGATGGCTGCCGCTGCCGGCGTCGGAACGATGGTTTTGTCCGATCAAGATGTCCGCGATCGCATCGGGCTGACGATCACCGAAATCCGGCGCTCGATCGAAGAACGGCCTGAGTTCATGGTCAAGCTGATGGCGGTCGACGGGGCGAGTTCTGAAATCGGTGAGGATATCCGCGAAGTCCTGCCGGTCGATTTTCCGGTCAGTTCCTTTGACCTTGATCTTGAGGAGATGCGCAACTCCGTCCTGTCGCTGGACGCGGTCGCCGATGCGGATCTGCGTATTCGTGCAGGCGGTGTGCTTCAGATCGACGTGACGGAACGTGTGCCCGCCGTCGTCTGGCGCGGCCCGCAGGGGGTTGAGCTTTTGGATGCGGAAGGGCACCGCGTCAGCGCCCTGATCGCACGGGCCGAACGACCGGATCTGCCGCTGCTGACAGGGGAGGGCGCGGAAAACGCGGTTCCCGAAGCGCTCGCGATTTTTGACGTCGCGGGGCCGATCCTTGACCGGATGCGCGGACTTGTCCGCACGGGCGAGCGGCGCTGGGACGTCGTGCTTGACCGGAAACAGCGCATTCTACTGCCTGAACACGGTGCGGTCGCGGCGCTTGAACGCGTGATCGCGCTCGATCAGGCGCAGGATTTGCTTGGTCGCGATCTGGTCGCGATCGACATGAGAAATGAGAACCGTCCAACCATTCGGCTGGCAGAGCAGGCAGTCACAGAACTGCGCCGAATTAAAGGACTGGCAGAAGGAGACCCCGGCCAATGATGACTGACCTCTACCAAACGCAGCGTGCGATGCGGAACATGCGCAAGGCCGCGATGCAGCGGGGCGTGATCGCGGTTCTGGATGTCGGCACGTCCAAGATCGCCTGCCTCGTTCTGCGGTTCGATGGGCCGGATGCGTTTTCTGAGAGTGAGGGCATCGGGTCGATGGCCGGTCAGTCGAGCTTTCGCGTGATCGGTGCAGCAACGACGCGGTCGCGCGGGGTCAAGTTCGGCGAAGTCGACGCGATGCAGGAAACCGAACGTGCGATCAGAACCGCCGTTCAGGCGGCGCAGAAGATGGCCAACCTGCGGGTCGATCACGTTATCGCTTGTTTTTCGGGTGCGCGGCCCCGGTCCTACGGGCTTGCGGGGGAAATCGAACTGCACGACAGCACCGTCAGCGAACAAGACGTCGCGCGGGTTCTGTCATCCTGCGACGTGCCGAATTTCGGAGAGGGCCGCGAGGTGCTGCACGCCCAACCCGTGAATTTCGCGATCGATCACCGCTCTGGCCTCAACGATCCGCGCGGGCAGATTGGCAACCGGCTGGCGACGGATATGCACCTGATGACCGTCGACGCGGGCGCCATTCAGAACATTCTATATTGTATCAAGCGTTGCGATCTCGAATTGGCGGGGCTGGCGAGTTCGGCTTATGTGTCGGGCATCTCCTCGCTGGTGGAGGATGAGCAGGAGCTTGGCGCGGCCTGTGTCGACCTTGGCGGCGGAGCCACCGGGATCTCGGTCTTCATTAAGAAACACATGATCTATTCGGACTCTGTTCGCTTGGGCGGGGATCATGTGACATCCGACATCTCAAAAGGTTTGCAGGTGTCGCTTGCCACGGCGGAGCGGATCAAGACGTTCTACGGTGGCGTTGTCGCGACCGGGATGGATGATCGCGAGATGATCGAGATCGGCGGCGAAACCGGCGATTGGGAACACGACCGCCGCACCGTCAGCCGGGCAGAGCTGATCGGCATCATGCGCCCGCGTGTTGAAGAGATACTAGAAGAAGTGCGCGTCCGGTTGGACGCCGCCGGGTTCGACCACTTGCCAAGCCAGCAGATCGTCCTGACCGGCGGCGGCAGTCAGATTCCGGGTCTTGATGGCATGGCCTCGCGGATGCTGGGGCAACAAGTGCGGCTGGGTCGGCCGCTTCGGGTTCAGGGTTTGCCGCAGGCCGCGACCGGTGCGGCGTTTGCGTCGGCTGTCGGGCTGTGCCTTTTCGCGGCACACCCGCAGGACGAGTGGTGGGATTTCGAAATGCCAGCCGAACGCTACCCCGCCAGATCGCTGCGTCGGGCGGTAAAATGGTTCAAGGACAACTGGTAAACCGCTACATCTTGCCGATCTGGCGAAATACCGCCGAAGGCATGGCGAGACCTTACCATATTTTGTGGTAAATATGCGTTTTTTAGGTGACGTTGCGGCTTTGTCACGGTAGGATTGGACTGGATTAGGGAAAAACGGCCCCCAGAGGCCGATAGTGCAAACAGACAGGCGGACAGATCTATGACATTGAACCTCAAGATGCCCGAACAGGACGAACTGAAGCCCCGTATCACCGTGTTCGGTGTTGGCGGCGCGGGCGGTAACGCTGTTAACAACATGATTGAAAAGCAGCTTGAGGGCGTTGAATTCGTTGTTGCAAACACCGATGCACAAGCGCTTCAGTCCAGCCGGTCTTCTGCCAAGATCCAGATGGGCGTCAAAGTCACCGAGGGTCTGGGTGCCGGGGCGCGGCCATCGGTCGGTGCAGCAGCCGCCGAAGAAACCATCGAATCGATTGTCGATCATCTGGCCGGTGCGCATATGTGCTTCATCACCGCGGGCATGGGCGGCGGCACCGGAACGGGCGCTGCGCCGATCATCGCGCAAGCCGCGCGTGAACTTGGTGTGCTGACCGTTGGCGTCGTGACCAAGCCCTTTCAGTTTGAAGGTGCCAAGCGGATGCGTCAGGCCGAGGAGGGCGTCGAATCGCTCCAGAAGGTTGTCGATACGCTGATCATCATTCCGAACCAGAACCTGTTCCGCCTGGCGAATGAAAAGACCACCTTCACCGAAGCGTTCAGCATGGCGGATGACGTGCTTTATCAAGGTGTTAAGGGCGTGACCGACCTGATGGTTCGTCCGGGTCTTATCAACCTCGACTTTGCGGATGTTCGCGCCGTGATGGACGAGATGGGCAAGGCGATGATGGGTACCGGCGAGTCCGAGGGCGAAGATCGCGCTGTTCAGGCGGCAGAGAAGGCGATTGCCAACCCGCTGCTGGACGAGATCAGCCTGAAAGGCGCGAAGGGCGTTCTTATCAACATCACCGGCAGCTACGATCTGACGCTGTTCGAACTCGACGAAGCGGCGAACCGCATTCGCGAAGAAGTCGACGCAGACGCCAATATCATCGTGGGTTCGACACTCGACACCGAAATGGAAGGGGCGATGCGCGTCTCGGTCGTGGCAACGGGCATCGACGCGAGCATGTCGTCTGCCGACGTTCCGGCACGCCCACGTCGGTCGATGAGCGAGCCGCTGCAAAGCCCGGAAGAGGTCAAGGCGCACACGCCCGAACCTGTCGCGGCAGAGCCGGAGCCGACCCCGGTCGCCGCCGCGCAAGAGCAGCGTGAGCCGGAACCGACCCTGTTCAACGACATGGAAGAACCCGCACCCGTGCGCGAACCGGCACGGGAACCGGAAGTCGCGGAAGAAAACGATCTTCCGGCACCGGCGTATCAGCCGCGCGTTGCGGAGTTCCAACCGCGCCGGGATGAGATTGAAGCCCAGCCCGAAGCGGCAGAGTTCGTCGCACCGAAAGCGCCGGCCCCCGGCACGCCGTCGCCCGAAGCACTGGCGCGTTTGCAGGCCGCTGTTCAGAAGGCACCCGCTGGCGGTCGCCCGCAGCAGCAAAGCGCCCCAGCGGCCTCTGCTCCGGCAGCAACACGGCAACAGCAAGTTGAAGACGATCAGCGCCCGCGGTTTGGGATTAACTCCCTTATCAACCGGATGACAGGTCACGCGGCAGAGGGGCATGACCGTCCCGCACAGCAGCAGACAGCGCGTCAACAACCCCCGATGCACGCACACGAAGAGGAAGTCGAGGCCGATCCAGAACAGGAACGTATCGAAATTCCGGCCTTCCTGCGTCGTCAGGCGAATTAATTCGCTAACATATTTGACTGGGTGAAGGGGCGGCGCATGCCGCCCTTTTTCGTTTGAAAGCAGACAGCTGTAACGCTTGACTCTCTGTATCGGCGAAGTTTCGCGCATGCCTGAATCGGATGTTTCAGGCCGTTATAAAGATTGAGTTGAGTTCACATGCCCCAACCTCTACCTCAACCATGCCGGATAACGGAAATAGTCCGGCGCTGCAGTTGAGGCATGTTTTGCAGACAACATTGAAATCGCCAGTTCGCTTTTCCGGTGTGGGTCTCCACTCCGGTGCGCCCGTCAGGATGACGGTTCATCCGGCGTCTGCGGAATACGGTATCTGGTTCCGCCGCACGGACATCGAAAGCAATGCGATGATCGCCGCCCGCTGGGACTCCGCCGTTCCGGGTGCGCGTCTTTGCACCAAGCTCGTGAATTCTGCGGGTGTGATGGTTTCGACCGTCGAACACATCATGGCAGCGCTGGCCGGTTGTGGTGTTCATAACGCATTGATCGAAATTGATGGGCCTGAGGTTCCGATCCTCGATGGCAGCTCTCAGCCGTTCGTCGAAGGGATCATCGCTGTTGGCTTGCGCCGACTGAATGCGCCCGTCCGCGCGATTGAGGTTCTTGAACCGATCGAGGTGCGCGAAGGCGATGCGGTGGCGCGGCTCGATCCGTCCGACACGCTTTACATCGATTTCCACATTGAATTCGACGATGCCGCGATTGGCCGTCAGGACAAAACCCTGAATATGGCGAATGGCAGCTTTGTCCGCGAACTGTGCGACAGTCGCACGTTCTGCCGTCAGGATGACGTAACAGCGATGCGCGACAATGGCCTCGCCCTTGGCGGCACGCTGGAAAACGCGGTCGTGTTTGACGGGGCCGATGTGCTTTCGCCGGGTGGTTTGCGCCACGATGATGAGGCCGTGCGCCATAAAATGCTCGACGCGCTTGGCGATCTGGCGCTGGCCGGTGCGCCTTTGCTTGCCCGTTATTCGGGCCACCGCGCAGGGCACGCGCTGACCAACAAATTGCTTCGGGCGCTTTTCGCCCGTCCAGACGCATATCGGATGGTCGTATGCGATACAGCGACCGCAGCCCGCTTGCCGGGCGTCGGCGTTCGCAACGTCGATATTCCTGTTCTGGCTTGACCCTGTCAAAATCCGGTGCAAAGACGTTTTGCACCGGATTTTTCTGTGCTAGGACAAGGCACAGGGAAGAAGTCGCAAGGCTCTTTGCGGAATAATATGGGGTAGGCGGGTAATGGCACGCGGCAGGTCTCGGTCCAGAATTGTCGGATTGATTTCGGCACTAGCGATAGTGGCGGCCTGCGGTGGCGGGCGGCAGGAACGTCCGCTAGAGGAATTCTCCGCCGAAGAAATCTACCAACGCGCTGAGTTTGAGCTTGAGAACCGCCGCAAGGGCGAGGAAGCCGCGCGCCTGTTCGGTGAGGTTGAGCGTCTGTATCCCTATTCGGAATACGCGAAACGCGCGCTAATAATGCAGGCCTTCGCCTACCACAAGGATCGCGACTACGAAAACAGCCGCGCCGCCGCGCAGCGTTACATCGACTTCTATCCGGCGGATGAGGATGCAGCTTACGCGCAATACCTTCTCGCGCTCAGCTATTACGATCAGATTGATGAAATCGGGCGCGATCAGGGTCTGACGTTCCAAGCGCTCCAATCGTTGCGGACGGTGATTGAGCGGTATCCCGATAGCGAATACGCGCGGTCGTCGATCCTGAAATTCGACCTCGCCTTCGACCACCTCGCCGCGAAAGAGATGGAGATTGGGCGTTATTACCTGAAACGCGGCCACTACACCGCGGCGATCAATCGATTCCGCGTGGTGGTTGAGCAGTTCCAGACGACGACCCATACCGCCGAGGCGCTGCACAGGCTGGTCGAATCCTACCTGTCGCTTGGGCTGGAGCAAGAGGCGCAGACCGCAGCCGCGATTTTGGGGCATAACTTCCAATCGTCGGAGTTTTACGAAGACAGCTATGCGCTGTTGACCGGCCGCGGTCTGGAGCCGCGGGTGCGTGGCACCGGCTGGCTGGCGGCGATTTATCGACAAACCGTCCGGGGCGAATGGCTCTGACCTAGCGGAGACTCGCATGCTCAGGGCGCTCGATATCCGGGACATGCTTATCATTGACCGGCTGGAGCTTGAGTTTCAGCCGGGTCTTAATGTGCTGACCGGGGAAACCGGTGCTGGAAAGTCTATCCTGCTGGATTCCCTTGGTTTTGTTCTGGGGTGGCGTGGCCGGGCGGAACTGGTGCGCGCAGGCGCAAGCCAGGGCGAGGTTACGGCGATCTTTGACCTGACACTCGATCATCCGGCCCATAACGTGCTGGCCGAGGCCGGGCTGCCCGATGAGGGCGCTGAGCTGATCCTGCGCCGGGTCAACAGCGCCGATGGCCGGAAAACTGCATGGGTTAATGATCGGCGGTGCTCGGGCGACGTGTTGCGGCAACTGTCGGAAACGCTGGTCGAACTTCACGGCCAACATGATGATCGCGGACTGCTGAACCCCCGCGGGCATCGGCTGCTGCTGGATGAGTTTGCTGGGGCCGCACCGCTTGTCGATCAGACCCGAACGGCTTGGCGAGAGGTTGCGGCGGCGCGGAAGGCGTTGGACGCGGCGCAAGAGCGGCTGGCCGAGGCGCGGGCAGAGGAGGAGTTTCTGCGCCACGCTGTTTCAGAACTCGATACCCTGAACCCGCAAGAGGGGGAGGAGGCCGAGCTCTACACACGCCGCCGCCGGATGCAGGGCGCAGAGCGGATTCGCGACGATATCGCAAAGGCTTACGCCGCCCTGGGCAATGAAGGTGCTGAGGGACGCATGGGCGACGCGCTTCGGTGGCTGGAAGACGCAGCGGAAAACGCCGACGGACAGCTTGAGGGCGCGATTGCCGCGCTGGGTCGCGCGATGAACGAACTTGGCGAGGCGCAGCAAGGGGTGGAGGATTGCCTGTCGGCGCTCGACTTCAACCCGTCCGACCTTGAAGCGGCGGAGGAGCGGCTATTCGCGATCCGTGGCCTTGCTCGCAAGCATGACGTGACCCCGGATGAATTAGGAAGTTTTGCAGACGGGCTGCGGCAAAAGCTCTCTGCCCTCGACAATAGCGCGACTGAGATCGGCGGGCTGGAACAGGCCGTTCAAGATGCCGAGGCGAAATATGAGGGCATCGCAGGTAAGCTGAGCAAGGCCAGATCGAAAGCAGCGAAAAAACTCGACGCCGCGATGTCGGCGGAGCTTGCGCCGCTCAAGATGGAGCGCGCGGTTTTTTCGACAGAGATTACTCAGGCAGATCCGGGGCCGGAGGGGCACGACGCGGTTGCCTTCACCGTGGCAACCAACCCCGGCGCATCTGCGGGGCCGCTCAACAAGATCGCATCGGGCGGTGAACTTAGCCGTTTTCTGTTGGCGCTGAAGGTGTGCCTAACCTCTGGCGTCGCAGGCCTCACGCTGATTTTTGATGAGATCGACCGGGGGGTCGGTGGTGCAACAGCCGACGCGGTCGGCCGGCGTCTGGCGGCGCTTGCCCAAGACGCGCAGGTTCTTGTCGTCACACACTCTCCGCAGGTGGCCGCATTGGGTGGACACCACTGGCGCGTTGAAAAACGGGTTACGGGTGGGCAAACACTATCGTCCGTCACATCGCTCGCGCCCAAAGACCGGGTTGAAGAGATTGGTCGAATGCTCGCCGGTGATACCGTCACTGAAGAGGCGCGCGCCGCTGCCAAAGCGCTGCTCGCGGGCTGAACGCCCGCCAAAGAAAGTTTGCCAAACCCATTAATGTTTCCTTGCGAGTCGCGGATCACTTGCGTTATCAGCGCAGGTGCTTCGGTCCGGGCGGTAAACGTCCGGTAAAAGGGAACACGGTGCGGCGCAATTTTGTGCCAATTCCGCGACTGCCCCCGCAACTGTAAGCGGTGAGCGCGGCTGGACTACGCCACTGGGGACCAACCCTGGGAAGGCCCAGCCAAGCTTTGATCCGTAAGTCAGGAGACCTGCCGAGGTGATCACCCTGTCCGGGTGCGGGGCGCATCATGGGCAACGGTATCTTCCGTAGTGGTGACGTTCACGCACCGTCTGCGGGGGACGTCCGTCCTTTCCAAAGACATTAAACCATGTTGCGCGCGACGCGCCGGAAGGGAATTGGACTATGAAGAAAAATATCGCCACCGTTGGGATTCTATTGTCGGGGGTCGCGCCACTGCACGCGCAGACTGACGAGGTCTTCGTGCTGGATGAGATCGTTGTATCCGCGTCATTGGAAGAAACAGAGCGGAGCCGGACCGGCGCAACCGTGACCGTCGTGACGCAGGAAGAGCTGCAAGAAAGCGGCGAGACCCGTGTGATCGAATACCTCGACCGGCTGCCCGGCGTGTCGGCCAGCGGCAATGGCGGGGTCGGATCGCGGGCAACGCTCCGCCTGCGCGGGCTGCCGGGGCGCTATGTTCCGGTCTATATCGACGGGATCGACGTGACCGATCCGTCCTCAACCCAAACAGCGTTTAACTGGGGCGACCTCACAACTTCCGGCATCTCGCGGATCGAGGTGCTGACCGGGTCGCAATCGGCGTTGTATGGTTCAGAGGCAATCGGCGGCGTCATCAACATCACAACCACGCGCGCGACGGAAGAGGGGATACACTACTCCGCTGGGATTGAAGCGGGCAGCTACGACACCGTGCGGGCCGAGTTGGGCGTGACCAGCAAAGGGGAGCGGGCGGAGCTTGCCTTCAACCTGTCCCATATCAACACCAACGGCTTTTCCGCGGCAGACGAAAACGCAGGCAACACCGAGGCGGACGGCCACGAGTCGACAGCGCTGACGTTCTCCGGCGCATATCAGGCGACCGATACGCTAAAGTTGGGCTTTACGCTGCTTTATCAGGATTCTGAGACGGAGCAGGATGGCGGCTTCCCGGTTGCTGATACGGCGGGTCAGGCGTTCGTCACACGCAAAGCTGGCCGGGTTTACGCGGAGATTGATGGCGATGTTGTCAACCACAGTTTCAGCCTGTCCCATTCCCGCACCGATCGGTTTTTCCCGGTTGGGTTCAGCCAGAACTTCCAGGGGGACCGGACAGAGGCCACCTATCAGGGCAGCACGACGTTCAATGATGTGAAGCTGGCCTTCGGAACGTCCTACACCAAGGAAGAATTCTCCGTCGATGCCGTGTCCGGCAGCTATGATATCGCGTCGTTGTTTGGTGAGGCGCAGTATGCGGTGAATGACGCGGTCGATATCTCGCTGTCCCTTCGCCACGATGAACATTCTGAATATGGCTCAAACACCACGGGGCGGCTTGCGCTGGCGTGGCGGGCGACGCCGGATACCGTCGTTCGTGCCTCCGCCGCGACAGGGTTCCGCGCGCCGTCGCTTTATGAGCTTTTCGGCCCGTTCGGTGACCCAACCCTGCAACCCGAAACCAGCCTGAGCTTTGAGTTGGGCGTTGAGCAGAAGATCGCAGGCGGTTCGGTGCGGGCGACGGTATTCCACACGGAAATTGACGATTTGATCGGGTTTGCGGGCGGCACTTATGCGCAGGTGCCGGGGACCAGCGTGACGCGGGGCATCGAACTTGCCGCGGCGCTTCCGATCAGCGACCGGGCTGATTTCTTCGGCAGCTACACCTACACGAATGCCGAGGACCAGGCTGGAAACCAGCTTGTCCGCGTGCCGGAACATGACCTCGTGTTGGGGCTTGAAGCCGAGCTTGGCGGCAATTGGAGCGGACAGGTCAGCTTTAATCACGTCGCTGGGCGGGCGGACGATGGCGGCATGGCGATGGGGGATTACAGCCTCGTCAACGCCAGCGTAACCTACGACATTTCCGATAATGCCGAAGCCTACCTGCGGATCGAAAACCTGTTGGATGAGGAATACCAGACCTCGGCCGGTTACGGCACATCGGATCGCGCCTTTTACGTGGGGCTTCGTGCGCGCTTCTAGCGTCATATCCCTCGCCGCCGCCCTCTGCCTGATGGCGGGTGCGGCGGTTGCGGACGCGCCGAAGCGCGTCGTTTCCATGAATCTGTGCACGGATCAACTGGCCATGCTGCTCGCGGCACCCGGCCAGTTGATTTCGGTCACGAAGCTTGCGCAAGACCCGCGCAGTTCGGCGATGGCGGCTGAGGCGGCGCAGTATCGGGCGAATACCGGCGTCGCCGAAGATGTGTTTCTGCTCAACCCGGATCTGGTTGTCGCAGGCACGTATAATGCCGGCCCAACGCTTAACATGCTGGAACGGTTGGGTATTCCGGTCGTCACCTTCAGTCCCGCGAATGCGTTGGAGGAGATACCCGACCTGCTGCACCAGATGGGCGACGTCTTGGGGCGGCGTGACGCGGCGGACGACGCGGCGCAGCGGTTTTCCGAGCAGCTCGCGGATTTGCAGACATCAAATGCGGATGGCCCTCGGGCGGCACTGTATTATTCGCAAAGCTATACCGCAGGTGACAAGACACTTGCCGGTCAGATACTGGCAACCTCCGGGTTTCTGAACATCGCGGATGAATATGGCCTGTCGAGCGGTGGCACCCTTCCGCTTGAACTGCTTGTTCTGTCCGCCCCCGACGTCGTGATCACCGGACGGCCCTATGAAGGGTATTCGGAGGCTGATGCCGTCATGTCCCACCCGGTTCTTGCAGAGGCAGGGACTACAGAGGCCGACACGCTCCTCACCAGCCGGGAGTGGGTGTGCGGAACACCCCATGTCTTGAACGCGGTCGCAGCGATGGTCATGGCGCGAGAGCAGTTGGACGCGGCTGAGTGATGCGGGGGCTGGCGATCATACTCATCACCGCGACGGTGTGCCTGTTTATCCTGTCGCTGGTGATCGGTCCGGCAAGCGTCGGTGTGGGCGATAGCCTCTCCGCGCTTTTCGCCGGGGATGGCGGCCCCTTAACCCTTGTTATGCGCGAAATCCGGCTTCCCCGCGCGTTGCTGGCCGTGATGGTCGGCGGCAGCCTTGGGCTATCAGGCGCGGCGATGCAGGGATACTTGCGCAACCCGCTGGCAGAGCCGGGGTTGATTGGTGTTTCCTCATCAGCGGCCCTTGGCGCGGTGCTTGCATTGCAAACCGGGCTCGCCGCGCAATTCGCACTTGGCCTGCCGCTATCGGCCTTGGCTGGGGCGTTGATCGCCGTGTTCCTGATCCTATTCCTTGCTGGGCCGCGCGGGTCGTCGATGACGTTGATCCTTGCCGGGATCGCAATCAGTGCGCTGGCGGGCGCGTTCACGTCGCTGGTCCTGAACCTGTCGCCAAACCCCTTTGCCGCGAATGAGATCATCTTTTGGATGCTCGGATCGCTCACCGACCGGTCAATGATCCACGTCGCAATCGCGCTGCCATTCATGGCGGTCGGCTGGGCGATGTTGCTGACACTTGGCCGCGGGCTGGACGCGCTGACATTGGGTGAAGACGCCGCGCAGGCCGCCGGGATCAACCTGTCCCGGTTGCGTTTGGTGCTGATCCTTGGGGTCGCCTCTGCCGTGGGGGCCGCGACGGCGGTTGCCGGAACCATCGGTTTTGTCGGACTGGTCGCGCCGCACCTGCTGCGCCGTCTGGTCGGCGCGCGGCCATCAACGCTGCTCTGGGCTTCGGCGCTTGGCGGGGCGGCCATGGTGCTGGCGGCGGACATCGCGGTGCGCTTGATCCTGCCGGACCGCGACCTGAAACTGGGTGTGGTCATGGCGATCCTTGGCGCTCCGCTATTCCTGCACCTGATCTACAAGACGCGGAGGGAGATTTCGTGACCCTCCTGCATCTCGATAACCTGACGGTTCTCCGCAAATCCTGCCCGGTCGTGGATCAAGTGAGTTGCACCATCACCGAAGGCGAGTTTGTTGGCCTGATTGGCCCCAACGGCGCGGGGAAGACGACGCTGATGCGTGCCGCGCTTGGCCTGCTGCGGCATGAGGGGCACAGCAGCCTTTCCGACATGACTGCGAGCGCCCGTGCGCACCACGCTGCATGGATGCCGCAAGCCCGCGAAATCGCGTGGCCGGTCGATGTCGAAACGCTCGTCGCGCTTGGCCGCATCCCACATCTACCGCGTGGTGCGCGGATAAGGGATACCGACCGGGCCGCGATTGATGCGGCGCTGGCACAGATGGGGCTGGACACCTATCGCCACCGCGTTGCGACACGACTGTCGGGGGGCGAACAAGCCCGCGTGCTGATCGCGCGGATGCTGGCGCAGGAGACTCCGCTGCTGATCGCGGATGAACCGATTGCCGGGTTGGACCCTGCGAACCAGATCACGACGATGCGCTTGTTTGCCGAACTTGCCGAGGGTGGGCGAACGGTCGTCGCGTCGCTGCACGATCTAGGCCTCGCGGCCCGCCATTGCACGCGTCTGTTGCTGCTGAACAAGGGGCAGTTGGTCGCCGATGGCCCGCCGGATGAAGTTCTGAAGCCGGAAAATATCAGCGCGGTCTTCGGTGTGTCGGCGTTTTTCCGGCGCACCGATCAGGGGATCGTATTTCAACCGCTGGAGACGCTGGAATGATCGCTGTCTCTATCACTCATCCCTGGCTGACCGTTGATTTGGGCCGCGAGATGCGCGTGCTGAGCTGGGCGTTGAACCGCCCCGGCTACGTATCCGCCCAACAGATCGTCTGGAGAGAGGTGCGAAACGCCGATCTGCCCCGCGATCTGGATGTGGTTGAATGGTTTGATGCAGAACTTCGGCAGGCCGGTCGGCTTGATGCGGTCGCGATGATTACGTCCCGCGATATCGGCACGCACATTCATGCAACCGCGCTGATTGATGGTGTTACGGCAGAGTGCGTCGCAACGCTCGGTTTATCCAACGCCGAAAGCGTCGGCACACGGATCGCACAGCCCTCGCAAGACTGGGGAACGATCAACATCGCGGTCCGCATCGACGCCGCATTGACCGACGCGGCGCTTCTGGAAGCGATGAGCATCGCGGCAGAGGCGCGAACCGCAGCGGTGATAGGCGCGGGGTGGGAGGTTTCGACCGGCATTGCCACCGGCACGGGGACGGACTGTATCGCGGTCGCCGCCTTGCCGGGGTCGCTGCGCTTCGCCGGGCTACACACGGCGGTGGGTCATGCGGTCGGGCAGGCTGTGAAACAAGCGGTTGGACAAGCGGCGGCAGAGTGGACGGCGACGGTCGGGCAACGGATTTCAGCGGAGTAGGATGATGAGCAGTTTTTCAACAACCATCGACAGCTTGGCGGGCTTCCTGATCCGGGGCGGCCCCGCGCTTTGGTTGATCGCGGCGCTTTCTGTCGTCACGCTTGCGCTGATCCTTTGGAAAATCTGGCGTTTGGTCCTTATGGGCGCATGGTCCGGGGCAGCATCCCGCGCGGCGGTTGAGGCTTGGTGTGCTGGTGATGCCAACGGTGCCGACCGGGCGGTTGCAGGTCGCAGCAGCCTTCGCGCGCGTTTGGTCCGGGCGGCAATGGCGGCACGCCAAGACGCAACCCTGACCGACAGCGCAGCGCGGGAGGAAACCACCCGCGTCGCCAAGGCCGAACTGTCCCGCGCCCGCGTCGGCCTGCGGGCGCTTGAACTGATCGCAACAATCGCGCCGTTGCTGGGCCTGCTCGGCACCGTTCTGGGCATGATCGAGGCATTTCAGGCCTTGCAGACGACCGGAAGCCGCGCCGATCCCGCCGTGCTCGCCGGGGGTATTTGGGAAGCGCTGTTGACCACTGCGGCGGGCATGGCGGTGGCGATCCCGGCTTCAATGGCATTGACGTGGTTTGAAAGCATCGTCGATCGCGTGCAGGCGGATATGGAGGATTTTGCAACCCGGATCTTCACGCGCGGACCCGCGCTTCGGGACGCCGCGTGATGTTCGCTTTTGCCCGACACCGACAATCAAGACGGCCCAGCCTGACGCCGATGATCGACGTGGTGTTCCTGCTGCTCGTCTTTTTCATGCTCGCAGCCCGGTTCGGGCAGGACAGGGCGATCCCGATTGCGACGGCGGGGCAGGGGCAGGATTATTCCGGCCCACCACGTCTGATTGAGGTGCTGCCGGATGGGCAGCAGTTGAACGGCGAACGGGTGGATCAGGATGCGTTGCTGGCGCAGATCGACGCGCTGACGACCACGACCGATGACACGATTGTCTTGCGGGCGGGTGATGGCGCAGATGTGCAGCGCGTCGTTGACATGGTGGAGCTTCTGTCGCGCGGCGGCTACACGCAAGTTGTGCTGGTGGAGTGACGTGGTGAATTTCGGCATATCCCGTCGCAAACCCCCAGCGGAATCCATCGTGCCGATGATCAATGTGGTGTTTCTGCTGCTGATCTTTTTTCTGATGACCGCGCAGATCGCAGCGCCTGATCCGTTTGAGGTCTCTCCGCCCGCTGCCGAGGTAGGGGACGTCGCCGATGGGGATGGGCGGTTTTACGTGTCGGCGGATGGTGACGTATCCTTTGACGGTCGGGTCGGAGAGGCCGCGATTGCCGCTGCCGCATCGGGTGACGTGGCCGAAACGCTCGAAATTTATGCGGATGCGGCCTTGGCAGGGGCTGAGCTTGCCAAGCTGTTGGCGAAGCTCACCGGGGCTGGCGTGAAAAACGTAACGCTTGTGACGGTGGCGCGATGACACGGATCGCCGAAGCCCTTTTGTTTCTGACCTTGGCGGTTGGCCTCCACGTTGGTGCGTGGTTTCACGCGCCGGTTGGCGTCGCCGAAGGGTCCGGGGCAGGCGGCGACGCGGCGTTATCGCTGGAAGCGGCAGATGCCGCCATGGCGGCGATGGTTGCGTCGTGGGAGGAGGTGCCGGAGGTGTCCGAAGCCGTTTCGCAAACGGTAAGCGCGCCTGAGCCCCTTGATGCAATCGCGCAACCGGATCGCCCGCCAGCCGAGGTAACGGCCCCGCGCACGAATGCCCCGTCGGTTGCGCTGCCGACTGCAGAGAACACCGCTCCACCCGCGATTACCACGACGCCAGCGACGCGTCCGACCGTGGAAGCGAAACGGCCAGATACCACAACCGCCCGCCCGCAACCCCGCCCCGAAGCGCCCGCAGAACAACCGCGACAGGCGGCGTTCGGTCCGGCGAACTCCACCCCCCAATCCGCTGAGCGGGCAGAGGGGCAGGGCAACGGCACGGCGAGAGGGCAAAACGCGCAGGCAGAGGTTGCGACGCTATCCTCTGGCCAGCGTCGGGCGTTGCTGGCCAACTGGGGCGCGACGATCCGGGCGCGGATTGAACGGCGAAAGCCGCGCGTGTCGGGCCGTGGCACGGCAATGGTTCGGATCGTCGTTGGGCGCGATGGACGTGTGCAGGGTGTCGGGCTGGCGCAATCCTCTGGCGACGGTGGACTTGACCGCGCCGCTATCCGCGCGGTCCAGCGTGCAGGGCGTTTCCCGCCCGCCCCGCGGCAACTGACCGACGTGCGCTATACCTTTGATCTTCCGGTCCGCTTTCAGTGACGCGCCAAAGATCGGACTTGGACCGATACCGCGTATCGCCTAAAACAGAATAAAGCGTGGCGTGCTCGGCTGTTAGCCAACACCGTGCCGCCGCAGCGGATCGGTTGGATTTCGGGATACCCCGACCTCTTAACCGGCCCGCAACAGGGGCGGGCATATGGTCGACGACAACAGCAGCCGGAAACTGATAAAGTCCCAGATCAAAGCCGCAGGCGGGGCGCTGGCGCGTGCGTGGTATGTGCTTCGGTCGCGCGGGCCGAGTCAGGTCCAGTTCTGGTTTATCGCGCTGGTGATCGGGATCGCCGCCGGCTTTGCCGCGCTGATTTTTCGTAAATGCATCGACGTGTTGCAAAGGTCGCTTTACGGCACAGACGACGTGCGGATGCTGCACACCTTCGCGGAGACTTTGCCGTGGTATTGGATCTTGGTCATTCCGATTGCCGGTGGCCTCGCGGTTGGCTTAATCCTGCACTACTTCACGCCGGATGGCCGATGCCGCACGGTGTCCGAAGTGATCGAAGGCGCCGCGCTGCATGAAGGACGGATGGAGCATAAGGCAGGTGCAGCGTCGATCCTGTCATCGCTTATCACCCTGTCGTCTGGTGGGTCGAGCGGGCGGGAAGGGCCGGTCGTGCACATGGCCGCCGTCATCTCAAGCTGGGTGTCGACGCGGATCAATGCAGACGGGATCACGGGTCGCGATCTGATGGGATGCGCCGTCGCAGCGGCGGTATCTGCGTCGTTCAATGCACCTATCGCAGGTGCTTTGTTCGCGCTGGAGGTCGTGCTGCGTCACTTCGCCGTCCATGCCTTCGCGCCAATTGTGATCGCGAGCGTTGCGGGGACGGTCATCAACAGGCTCGAGTTCGGTAATGTGACGGAATTCACCCTGCCGGAATACAGCCAGCTTGCGTTTTACGCGGAACTTCCGGCCTTTCTGCTGCTTGGTCTGCTGGCTGGTCTTGTCGCGGTTCTGCTGATGCAGGCGGTTTTTTGGGGGGAAGATATCGCCGCCCATGTCCAAAGCCGCTTTGGCATCCCGCGCTGGCTACGGCCGGCCGCCGCCGGGGCCATGCTGGGCGGCTTGGCGATTGGGTTCCCCCACATCATCGGCGTCGGGTATGAGACGACATCTGCCGCGCTGACTGGCAAGCTCGTGTTTCACGAAGCGGTCGTGTTCGCCATGTTGAAGGCGGTCGCTGTCGTCATCACGCTGTCGGGGCGGATGGGTGGCGGGATATTCTCGCCCTCTCTGATGCTTGGCGCGTTGACCGGGCTGGCGTTCGGCCTGATCGCCACGCAGATTTTCCCGGACGTTTCAGGGTCGGAGTCGCTTTACGCGCTCGCCGGGATGGGCGCCGTTTCCGCCGCCGTTCTGGGGGCGCCCATTTCGACGACGTTGATCGTCTTCGAACTGACGGGCGACTGGCAGACGGGGCTTGCGGTGATGGTGTCGGTTTCCTTGTCCACCGCGCTGGCGAGCCGTTTGGTCGACCGGAGCTATTTCCTGACGCAGTTGGAGCGGCGCAACATTCACCTCGCCGCCGGGCCGCAGGCCTATCTGCTATCGACCTTTTCGGTCGCCAAGCTGATGCGTCCGCAAGGGACACCGCGCGCCGCCTCTGACGAGGCGTGCTGGGAATTGATCGAAAAGGGCATCTACATCGACGGAAACGCGACGTTAGAGGCTGCCTTGCCCGCGTTCGACGGGGCGGGTAGCAACTTCATCCCCGTCGTGACGCTGACCGGAGAGGATGAACCGCCAGAGCTGTGGGGTGCCTTGTTCCAGGTCGACGCGCTCAAAGCCTATAACCGCGCACTGGCCGAAACCGCGGCGGAGGAGCATTCCTAGCCGTCAGCGTTTCAATCGCGCCGCGCGGCCCCCGCGCCGCTTTGTTAGTTTTGAGGCGCGGTCGGGTAGGTCGTCCATCACCTCCCGCCGTGCGTCGGCGGTCATCCTGCTCCAATCCCTGATTTCGTCGAGCGTTCGGTGGCATCCAATGCAAATACGCGCTTCGGGATGGACCACGCACACCTTGATGCAGGGGCTTTCAACCTCTTCCCGCTTCCAGACGTCATCATTCATGTCAAAGCCCTTGCCGCATATGCCCAAGCCGGTCGAGCACACCTTGAAGGATATACCCGGCTGCGACGTGGTCGATCACCTCGGCGCGACGTTTTCGGGTCGTATCCGCCTCCAGCAAGGCACGTTCGGCGGCGACGGTGGAAAGACGCTCATCCCAAAAGCTGATGGGCAAGTCGGTCAGTTTGGTCAAATTGCGGGCGAACGCGCGGGTTGATTGGCAGCGCGGGCCTTCGGAACCATCCATGTTGCGTGGCAGGCCAAGGATCAGCCCGCCAAGCGCCCTGTCATTCGCGATGTCCAGTATCCGGGCCGCGTCGATTCCGAATTTCTTGCGACGGATGGTTTCAAGCGGGGTGGCGACGGACAGAAAGCTGTCGGACACCGCGACGCCGATGGTCTTTTCCCCGAAATCGAGCCCGGCGAGGGCGCGCATGGGGGGCAGGGCGTCAGCAAAGTCCTCAATCGTTTCACAGATCATTCCGCGATACCCGCCTGGTTTGCCGATGCTTCAATCCGCGCCAGCGCGTCGGGGTTATCTGCAAAGACCGTTCGCGCCTCCTCAAGAATCGCGGCTGCGCGGTCGGTTTCGCCCAACACGGACAGCGCCCCGATCAGCTGCGCCCATTCGTCGGGCGTGCCGCCGTCGGTGGCAAGCCGATCCGCGAGGGTTTCGACCATTCCGCGGATCATTTCGGCCCGTTCTTCTGGGTTCATATCCTCTGCCGCGGCCACCGCGCCCGCGTCGGGGCCGGGGGTTGGGGGCGAATAATTCACGCCCGCCCGCATCGCGGTGTCGGCAATCCGCGCCTCAATCGCCGGAACCCACGGGGCGTCTGGCGGGCTGTCGTCCAGCAGGGCCGACCAGAACCGGAACGCAAGGTCCGGGCGGCCCGTCTGGGCGAAAAGCAGGCCGGAGTAATACCGCGCCGTGCCGTTCGTCGGGTCAAGGTTAAGCGCACGGGTCAGCGCCTGCTCGGCCTCGGGCGAGACATAGCCCCCGGCGGCGAGGATCAGCAAATCCGCGTATTTCGCGTAGTCGTCGGCGGTGGCGGAGTCGCCCTTGATGCGCAGCACGTTTGCCTGTGCGCGGTGGGCCGCGATCAGGTTGCCAAGCCGCGCTTCGTTATCGACAAGCAGGGTGTGGCCCTGAAGATCATCGGGGCGGCGCTCAAGCTCTGTCCGTAACCGTTCGATCAGCGCGACGTGGTCAGGGTTTGCCTCAACCTCGCGCCGCTCGACACCCGTTTCGGCGGTGGCTTGATCGGGGCGTTCGGCCCGCATTTCCGCCGCCGCCGCGATTCTGGAGCTGAGCGGCAGATCGGGATAGCCCGGCGCACCGAGATAGATGTAGAGAGCCGAGCCGCCCCCCAGAATGACAAGGGCAATCGCGATCGCAAATACCCGCGATATACCACCATGCGGGGTCGAGGATGCGCCGGCCGCCTGCGCCGCCTTGTCCGCCTCAAGAATACGACGAGAGATTTCGAGCCGCGCGCGCTCCGCCTCTTCAGGCGCGATCAGTCCGCGCACCTTGTCGCGGTCAAGATCGGCCAGTTGATCCTTGTAAATCAGAACGTCGGATTGCGCCGCATTTTGCGACCCCTGCGGACGGCGCAGCAGTGACATCGCCAATAGCAGCGATACCAGCGCACCCAAAACCAGTGCCGCAATCCAAAAGCCCATCGACCTCTCCTGTTCAAGTGCCGCTGGTCTACAAGTGATGCCTGGCCGACGAAAGGGCAAGTGACGCATTTTACCGCATGTCAGCGCCCCGCCCCTTGGATGATGTCGGGATTTCTGCAAACAATGCCGCTGACAGAAACGGGGGGATGCGCAAGCTGCTGCATTAAGTGGCAGACTGCCCCCTTCGGAAACACCGGATTCGTATGCCCATGAGACGTTATTCCGCCTTCGCTATCGCCAGAGAAGCCGCCCGATATCACCAGGGCTGGGAACGGGCCTGGGCTTCGCCCAAGCCGAAGAAAAAGTATGACGTGGTGATCGTCGGCGCGGGTGGGCATGGTTTGGCCACGGCCTACTACCTTGGCAAGAATTTCGGGATCACTAACGTCGCGATTGTCGAAAAAGGCTGGCTTGGCGGTGGCAACACCGGGCGGAACACGACGATCATCCGGTCGAACTATCTGCAAGACCCGTCAGCGGCGATCTACGAAAAGGCCCGCAGCCTTTACGAAACGCTAAGCCAGGATTTGAACTACAACGTCATGTTCTCGCCCCGCGGCGTGATGATGCTGGCCCAAACCCAGCATGAAATCCGCGGGTATGAGCGGACGGCGCACGCCAACGCCTATCAGGGCGTTGAAACCGAATTTATCAGGCCTGATCGGGTGAAAGAACTGTGCCCGATCATGAATATCGATGGCCCCCGCTACCCCGTGCTTGGTGCCTTGTGGCAGCCGAGGGGCGGCACAGCACGCCATGATGCGGTCGCGTGGGGCTATGCCCGCGCCTGTTCTGCGATGGGCATGGACGTGATTCAGAAATGCGAAGTCACCGGCATTCGGCAGGCAAACGGTCAGGTCACGGGCGTTGATACGACTCTTGGCGCGATTGACTGTGACAAGCTTGGGATCGTCGTCGCAGGTCATTCAGGCCACTTGGCCGAGATGGCCGGGTTCCGGCTTCCGATTGAATCGGTTGCGTTGCAGGCGTTGGTGAGCGAACCGATCAAGCCCTGTATGGATGTCGTCGTGATGGCGAACACCGTTCACGGTTACATGAGCCAGTCCGACAAGGGCGAAATGGTCATCGGGGGCGGCACGGACGGGTTCAACAACTACACCCAGCGCGGCAGCTTCCACCATATCGAGGAAACCGTGCGTGCGTTGGTTGAGACATTTCCGATGATCTCTCGCCTCAAGATGCTGCGGCAGTGGGGCGGGATCGTTGATGTGACGGGCGACCGCTCTCCGATCCTGACGAAAACGCCGCTTGGGGGCTGCTTTATAAATGGCGGTTGGGGCACCGGCGGGTTCAAGGCCATTCCCGGCTCTGGCTGGGGTTTTGCGGAACTGATGGCGAAGGGCCATTCACCGCTAACGGAGGCGTTTGGTCTGGAGCGGTTCAAGGAAGGCCGGTTCATCGACGAAAGCGTCGCAGCGGGGGTGGCGCATTGATGCTATCTGCCGCCTGTCCACTGGTCCCAGTTACCAAGACTTCCGCCCTTGGCGCGGTTGTTGGTCGTGTCGCCGTCATTTCCAAGGCCGCGAAAAACGATCACGATTGCGACGATCACAATCAGCGCCAACGGCGCAATGCTAATGAAATTCCACAAGTTATCGGTGTCCATACAGCAAAATATGGGGTCCGGTATCGCGTAATTCCAGAAGGAACTGCACCATGCTGATCCTTGAATGCCCCTATTGCGGTGTCAAAGCCGAGGAAACCGAACTCCACCCCGGCGGCGAAGCCCATCTGAAACGCTTCGGCCCCGGATCGTCGGATGATGAGTTCGAATCCTACCTTTTCACCCGGCAGAACCCGAAAGGCGTGAATTTCGAACGCTGGCGGCATGTGAATGGCTGTGGCAAGTGGTTTCACGCCGCACGCTGCACCATGACCCTTGAGGTGTTCGGCACCTATTCGGCCCAAACGACAGAGCCGCCCAAGGCGCTGATCAACGCGATCAAGAAGAAACGACCGAAGTGGGAGGGCCAGCCATGAGCACCCGTTTGGAACAGCATGGCCGCCTCGTCAATCGGATGAAACCGGTTGAGTTCACCTTTAACGGCAAGCGTTTGAAGGGGTATGAGGGTGACACACTGGCCTCAGCCCTGTTGGCAAACGATCAGATGCTGGTGGGCCGATCCTTCAAGTACCACCGTCCGCGCGGGATCGTCGCGAGTGGCGCGGAAGAGCCGAACGCGCTGGTCAATATGGGCGAGGGCGGTCGGTTTGAGCCGAACCAAAGGGCGACGACCACCGAGTTGTTCGAGGGTTTGAAAGCGGCCAGCCAAAACCACTGGCCAAGCCTTGAATTCGACGTTGGCGCGCTCAACACGCTTGCCGCGCGGTTCCTTCCGGCGGGGTTCTACTACAAGACTTTCATCCACCCTCGCGCCGCTTGGAAGCATGTGTTTGAACCGATCATCCGGCAGTCCGCCGGCCTTGGCAAAGCGCCAAAGGATCGGGATGCGGACAGGTACGAACATTTCTACGCCTTCGTTGATGTCGTAGTGATCGGCGGTGGTATCGCCGGGCTTCAGGCCGCGAAAGCGGCGGGCGAGTCCGGTGCGAAAGTCCTGCTGATCGAACAGACTGCCGATTGGGGCGGGCGCGCACCCGTGGATGGCGCTGAGATCGCCGGAAAACCCGCGGATGATTGGGTCAACGAAACCGTCGAAGCGCTCGACGCGATGGAAAACGTGCATATCCGCACCCGCACGATGGGGGCCGGGGTTTACGATCACGGCTACGTCCTCGCCTATGAACGTATCGCCGATCACACGCCGGGCGATGATCGCCCGCGCCATCGGTTGTGGCGTATTCGCGCCGGGCAGGTTGTGACCGCGACGGGCGCGATTGAACGCCCGCTCAGCTTTGCGGGGAACGACGTTCCGGGTGTCATGCTCGCCTCTGCCGTTCGGGATTATCTTGTGAACTGGGGTGTTTCGATTGGCGATCGCACGGTCATCGCCACGAATAACGACGATGCGTATCGCACCGCTATCGCGCTGAAAGAGGCCGGGATGGATGTTCCCGTCATCATTGATGCCCGCCCCGAAGCGAACGGAGCGTTGCCGAACCGCGCGCGGGAGCTTGGCATTCGGGTCGAGCCCGGCAAGGCGATTGGCAAGGTTAAAGGTGGCAAACGGGTCGAGGGCGTATCGCTCTGCCTTCAGGCGGGCGAAGGCGGCGCGCTTGAGGATATCGCATGTGACGCGGTCGCAATGTCGGGCGGATGGTCCCCGGTCGTGCATCTTTGGTCGCATTGTGGCGGCAAGCTGACTTGGGACGCGACGAACGCGATGTTCCGCCCCGATCCGGATCGCGGGCCGACCGGTGCTGACGGCGAAACCTTCGTTGTGCCGGCGGGTGCAGCCAACGGAGCCTTCGCGACCGGTGATGTGCTGTCGGATGCTCATGCCGCAGGAAAAGCGGCCGCGAAGGCGCTTGGCCACAAGACAAAACGCACCGCCGCACCCAAGGCAAACGATGTGGAGGAGCAGCCGATGCTGCCCGTCTGGATCATGCCGCAGGGGGCGGGCGATGCGCTCAGGATTAAAATGTGGCTCGACTACCAGAACGACGTGAAGGTCAGTGACGTTCAACTGGCCGCCCGCGAAGGATACGAAAGCGTCGAACACACCAAGCGCTACACGACGCTTGGCATGGCGACGGATCAGGGAAAGCTTTCCAACATCAATGGCTTGGCCGTGCTGTCCGATGCCTTGAATCAAGAAATTCCGACAACCGGCACGACGACCTTCCGCCCGCCCTACACGCCGATCTCAATGGGTGCGATCGCGGGCGAGGCGCGGGGCGAGATATTCCAGCCGCTGCGCCGGACGCCGATGCACGATTGGCACGATGCGAACGGCGCGTATTGGGAACCCGTCGGCCACTGGCGCAGACCCTACTGCTACCAGAAACCCGGGGAAAGCATCGAGGACGCGGTGAACCGGGAAGTCACCAACACCCGCCAAAAACTCGGCCTGCTGGACGCCTCGACGCTTGGCAAGCTCATCGTGAAAGGGCCGGATGCCGGGCGCTTCATGGACATGATGTATACGAACATGATGTCAACGCTGAAGGTCGGTAAATGCCGTTATGGCCTGATGTGCACCGAAAACGGGTTTCTCAGCGATGACGGGGTCGTTGCGCGGCTGGATGAAGATACATTCCTCTGCCACACGACATCCGGTGGGGCCGACCGCATCCATGCGTGGATGGAAGAATGGCTCCAGACGGAATGGTGGGATTGGAAAGCCTACGTCGCCAACGTGACAGAGCAATTCGCCCAGATCGCGGTCGTCGGCCCGAACGCCCGCAAGGTTCTGGAAAAACTCGGCGGCATGAACGTGTCGAAAGAGGCGCTGGCCTTCATGGAATGGAAGGACGGCAAGATCGGGGAGTTTGACGCTCGGGTCTTCCGCATTTCGTTCTCTGGCGAGCTGTCATACGAAATTGCCGTTCCGGCCGGGCAGGGCCGCGCGTTCTGGCAGGCGTTACTTGATGCGGGGCAGGAGTTTGGCGTTCAACCTTACGGCACCGAGTGCCTACACATCATGCGCGCCGAAAAAGGGTTCATCATGATCGGTGACGAAACCGACGGCACGGTGATCCCGCAAGACCTTGGCCTGCACTGGGCGATCTCCAAGAAGAAAGAAGATTTCCTTGGCAAGCGCGCGCAGCAGCGGACGCATATGGCCGATCCGGATCGCTGGCAGCTTGTGGGGTTGGAAACGCTTGACGGATCTGTATTGCCCGACGGCGCATATGCTTTGGCCGAGGGCGAAAACGAAAACGGGCAGCGCAATATGATCGGGCGCGTGACATCGACCTATTACTCCCCGACCTTGGGACGTGGGATCGCAATGGGCTTGGTCAAGCACGGCCCGGACCGCATGGGCGAGACCGTTGAGTTTGGGTTAATCGACAAGACCACAGTCAAAGCGAAGATCGTTGATCCAGTCGTCTATGACAAAGATGGGGAGAAGCAGAATGTCTAATGTAGTCAGCGCACTGAACCATCAATCCTATCAAGGGTTCGCGACGGTGGAAGAGCTTGGCCTGCGCGGCATGATAACGCTGCGCGGTGATCTGGCTTCTGCGGCGGTCAAGAAAGCGGCGACCGGTGTAACCGGGGTCGATATGCCAGGACAGCGAGAGATTTCCTGGGCCGACGAAAAAGGCATCGCGTGGATGTCGCCGGACGAACTGTTGGTCATTGTGCCTTACGACGATGTGAACAAATCGCTAGGCGCGATGGAGAAGACTCTGAAGGGTAAGCACGCGTTGGCAGCAAACGTATCCGATGCACGCGTCGCGATCCGAATAGCAGGGCCGGGCGCGCGGGAAGTGCTGGCGAAGGTCTGTCCAGTCGATCTGTCCACGGAGAATTTCGGGGCTGGTGAAATCCGCCGCACCCGCCTTGCCCAAGTGCCCGCCGCGTTCTGGATGTCGGGCGAGGATGAATTCACACTTGTCGCATTCCGGTCCGTCGCGACCTATGTTTTTGACGTGCTGTCGACCGCCGCAAGCCCGGGATCTGAGGTCAATTATCTATAGACATGTGGCCGAGACACATAGCCACGTCTGCGTTGAAACTATCCGATTGTCGTTCCGTTAAGATTGTGCAACCTGTGCTTTGATATCGTTTAATAATTGGAGCACAATCTGTGAAACTACTCGGCTATTTTGTTGCATTTGGTTGCCTTGTCTGCAGTCCGGCGGTTGCGGATATTACTGGGAAATATGAGTGCGAACTCCGCGATGGAAACTCAGGGGGATGGGTTCCGACAGAAATCCACTTCTTGTTGAATGGTGATGGCAGCGCCGTTGTGGCCGACCCGGTTAGTTACCACTTTACCGAAGCGCCCGTTCAGACCCGGTACTCGCAAACCCGTGGTGGGAAGATCCGGGTAAATTGGGCAATCAACACGCAGGATGTGACAGCGCAGCGGGCACGGATGAGATATCGCGCAGAAATCGACAGTTCGTCGCTGGCGATATACATCCGCGCAGACCCGGCAGACTACCGCGCCAATTTGTCGGGCCGCGGTAATTGCCGGAAAGTGTCGTAACATCAGCCCGAGACGTAGAAGTCGAATCTTGATCGCGGCCCGATGAAACCAGATCACGCCGGGCCGCGTTGACCAGATAGAACTCGCGAAACAGGGCGCGCGGCCCTTGACCTTTGGGTCGTGGTGCCTCCATCTAGCGGGGAACTTTAACGCACGAACATATAAGGGGGCTGACCAATGGCTTTTGAACTTCCTGATCTTCCCTATGCGCACGATGCGCTTGCGGATAACGGCATGTCGAAAGAGACGCTGGAGTATCACCACGATCTTCACCACAAGGCTTATGTGGACAACGGCAACAAGGCGATTTCCGGCACCGAATGGGAAGGCAAGTCGCTGGAAGAGATCATCAAGGGCACCTACGATCCCAATTCCGTGGCGCAGTCCGGTATTTTCAACAACATCAGCCAGCTTTGGAACCACAACCAATTCTGGGAGATGATGGGCCCCGGCGACAGCAATATGCCAAGCGAACTGGAAAGCGCCCTGAAAGACGCATTCGGGTCGGTTGACAAGTTTAAAGAGGAATTCTCTGCGGCAGGTGCAGGCCAGTTCGGTTCAGGCTGGGCATGGCTTGTGAAGGATACGGATGGAAGTCTGAAGGTCACGAAGACCGAAAACGGCGTGAACCCGGTATGCTTCGGCCAGACCGCGCTTCTTGGCTGTGATGTGTGGGAGCATTCCTACTACATCGATTTCCGGAACAAGCGCCCGGCCTATCTGACGAACTTCCTCGACAACCTGGTCAACTGGGAAAACGTCGCATCGCGGATGTAAGACCTGCTTGTCAGGATTAGTGACAAAAAACGCGGCCTCATTCGGGCCGCGTTTTTTGTCGAGGGTTTTGGGGTCGGGTGTTCTGGACACTCCCCGCCGCCTATGAAAGCGTGCGCCGTCTGCTGATTGAGGAAGCTGAGGATGAGCGAGGCGCGCAAGGGTATTTTAGCGATGGTTTTGGCCTGCTCCATCTGGGGGCTGTCGGCCATGTTTTACAAGGCGCTGGCGCATGTTCCGCCGCTTGAGGTCTTGTCTCACCGCACCATTTGGTCGTTCGTATTCTTCGTGGTGCTGATCGCTGTCCAAGGGCGCTTGTCCGACCTTTCTGACCTGTTTCGCCACCCCAAGTTGCTGATGCTGATCGGGCTTGGGGCTGTGCTGATTTCAACCAACTGGTTTGTCTTCATCTATTCCGTGCAAGTCGGACGGGCGGTCGAGGCATCGTTGGGCTACTATATCTTCCCTTTGGTTGCGGTTGTCTTGGGCGCGGTCGTGTTTCGGGAACGGCTTAGCAAGACGCAATGGTCAGCCGTCGCCTTGGCAGCGATAGCGGTTGCTGTGCTGACTTGGGGGCTGGGTGTCACACCGTGGTTGTCACTGGCGCTGGCGTTTAGCTTCGGGTTCTATGGCGTTGTAAAGAAAAAGGTTTCCTCCGGCCCTGTTCTTTCTGTGACGGCGGAGGTGATGCTGCTTTTACCGCTCGCTATCGCGTGGCTTTGGGGTGTCCATTCGCAAAGCTGGGGTGGCCTTGTTGGCCGCAATGTTGGCGCGTTTGGGGGCGGATGGTTGGATAGCATGCTCCTGATCCTCGCGGGGCCGATGACCGCCATTCCGCTGATGCTGTTTTCTTATGCAACGAAGCGCGCGCCCTATGCGACGGTGGGGCTGGTGCAATACCTCAACCCGACGCTACAGGGGCTTGTCGCGGTGATGGTGTTTGGAGAGCTGTTCACCCTCTGGCACATCATCGCGTTCGGGCTGATTTGGACCGGGCTCGCGCTTTATTCAAGTGACGTTCTCAGGCGGCCAAAGCCGATTGCAACTTAGGCTGCGGTTGCCGCGATGCGGTTGGCCAAATCAGCCGGGGTGTCGACGGCTTGGACAAAACTCTTCAGCGTTTCGCCAGCGAAACCTTCGACGATGACGTGATCGATCAGTGACATCAGGGGTGTCCAGTACCCATCTGTATTCAAAAGAAATATAGGTTTCGCATGAAGCCCGAGCTGCCGCCAGGTCAGCACCTCAAAAAACTCATCCAGCGATCCGGCCCCGCCCGGTAGGACCACAATCGCATCGGAGTTCATATACATCACCTTCTTCCGCTCGTGCATGTTCTCGGTGATGATGAAACGGCCTAGGTCGCGCTTTCCGACTTCCCGATCAACAAGATGCGTCGGGATCACCCCAAACGTATCGCCCCCCGCCGCCTGAGCGGACCGCGCAACCGCGCCCATCAGTCCAATGTCGCCCGCGCCGTAAACCAGCCGCCAGCCCCGTTCGGCAAGCGCGGTTCCAAACGCCTCTGCCGCGGCGCGGTAGGCGGGGTTCGCGCCATCGCGTGAACCACAATAGACACAGACAGACAAAGAAGGCATCGCACGATCCTTTGACGGGGGTTGTTTTGACCCGTGATAGCGGTGTTGATACTGTCTAACAAGCATGAGCCGGTGGGGTTCGTCGCGTCATGGGGAATACGCATGGAAGCCAGCAAATTTTCCGGTCTGACCGGGTTTGTCGCGGGCGGGGCATTGGTGATCGCTCTGGGTGTGGCTCTCTACGCTGGGGTGCGGCTGTGGCAGGGTGAACCGCTGGCGGAACCCGCTGCGATGGTGCCTGAGGCGGGGACGGAGGACACCGCCGCCGAGGAAACTGCCGAGGCACCGCAGACAGAGGCACCAGCGGCCGAGACAGCCGCGAGTGCTGATCCCGAACCTGAAACGTCCGCCCCGACCTTCGATGTCGTGCGCGTGGATGGCGAAGGCAACGCGCTGGTCGCGGGCCAAGCCGCGCCGGGCAGCACCGTCACCATCATGATCGACGATGCGCAGGCCGCGGAGGTCGAGGCCGATAGCCAGGGCAAATTCGCGGCCCTCTTCTCGGTCGAACCGAGCGAGGCACCGCGCGTCGTGACATTACAGGAAAATGGGGCGGAGGGTGAGACAGTGGCGTCTGCGGATAGCGTTATCCTCGTCCCGACGCCCGCGCAGGACGAACCTGTGACAGTCGCCGAAGCGGAGCCGGAGGTGTCGACGGACGCTCCGTCTGACCAGGACGGCGATACGACCACAGCCCCAGCAGAGGTCGCGGAAGCCCCCGAAGCGACGATTGAGGCCCCCGCTGACGCCCCCGCCGCCCCGACCATTCTGCTGGCTGACGAAGAGGGCGTCCGCGTCTTGCAACCCAGCGGGGCGGAGCCTGAGGTGTTGGAAGACATCGTGATCGACACCATCGCCTATGACGATGCGGGGGATGTCTCGCTTAGCGGGCGGGGCGCGGACGAAGGCTTTGTCCGGGTTTACCTTAACAACGATCCGATCCGCACAACCCAGATCGAGGCCGATGGAAGCTGGCACACGGAACTGCCCGAAATCGACACCGGCGTCTACACGTTGAGGATCGATCAAGTGGATGCCGACGGCACGGTCACCAGCCGGGTCGAAACTCCGTTCAAGCGGGAAGAGCCGGAGGATATCGCGGCGGCCCGGTCGGAATCCGGCGACAGCGGCGAAACAAGTGGCACGGAGATCAAGGTCGTGACGGTCCAGCCCGGCTTTACCCTCTGGGGAATCGCGCAGGAACGCTACGGCGAGGGGATCCTTTACGTCCGCGTCTACAACGCCAACAAGGACCGTATCCGCGACCCCGATCTGATCTATCCGGGGCAGGTGTTCGCGGTGCCGGAGTAGGGCGGCTAACCTGCCAGGGCATAATCGGCGTAGGCGTCGCGTTTCAGGAATTCACCGATCAGCGGGCGGGCCAGGTCCGCTTGCGTTACGTCAAGCGTCAGGGTCAACGTACCGCCGGACGCGGCGGTTTCCGTAACCAGGCCAAGGCCACGATCCGCCAGATAATCGCCAAGCTCTCGCACAATATCATGCTCCGCGTCGTCGGTAATCGGACCGGAGAGCGTCAGGCGCGCCGTGCGGGGGAAGTCGGCGACCGGGATGTAGCCCTCCTCCATCAACTCCTCCACCCGGTCCATGATGTTGTCGCGCAGGCTGATCGGATGGGTTTCGCGGGGGGCTTGGTGGCCGACGATGCCGTATTGCTCGATGATCCGGTCCGAAAAGATCGCGACATGCATGAATTCGATGATCGGATCGCCGTCGTTGAGGATCAGGTAACGCTCCGGCCCGGCGGGTTTCGTATCGTTCCCCGAAGCGCGTTTGATGAGGCGTTTGACGCCGAGAAACACGCCCTGAATCCGGGCGACCGTGTGGACGAGGAACAGAAGAATGCGGGTCTTGAAGGTCATTGCGCGCGTCACGGGTTAGGGCGTTTCGCAAGCATTAGCCAAAACGCGGGCGCAGCACCATAGGCGAGGTCAGAGCATCGCCCAGTCGGTGAAGCGGAAGGGGGTGGGCGGTTTGGGGCGGTCGGGTGGAGCCAAGGAAATCGTTTCTGCAAGTATTTTTGAAGGCCGTCAGGGCGGGCGATAAAATTCTCGAGGAACTGGTTGATAATTGAGAAAAATTTTTGGAAAGCGCAACGAGACCAGATTCAGGTTGGTTGCACTCCAATTGCTAGTCTCCGGCAACCTTGGTGCTAGTATTGCCTGTCGGTTCCACGCCGGACAATGAATACTCGAATTCATATGTGCCGGCTGGTAGCATGACTCCAAAGTCGTATGACTTGAGATGAACGGAGAAATCGAAATTTGTACCGGCGCCTGCGGCGGCCCCAACATTCTCGGGCGTGCCGTCAGGACTTTTGACCAACTGAACCTCAATAGTCTTTGGCGGCGAGTCGAATAGTGGACTAATCTTTCCGCCGGCCGTAAAGTTGTAAGATGGCCTCGCTATGTTTACGTGTAATTTCCCTTTATTTTGTTTGGGTGAGGCGCCATCATATATTTCTTGGTCAACTTTAGTTACCAACGGCGAACTATGTGTCGGCCGCGCTGATAGCGGTAAGTGATATTGTCGACGATTCGATGAATCTGTAGATCCTTCTAATTGTCCGTAAGAATAATCCAGCTCGCCAAATAACTCCAGCTGCTGTTCGATCCAAACGTTGATCTCGCTTGAAAGGTCTTCGCTAGCGACCCTATTCCAGTCTTGCATCAAACCGGTGTTGGCACGTCTTAGCTGTCTTAAATCTCTAATTATTGCAGTGATATCGGTTTCCGACAGTTTTGTCTGATGATTCTTCGCAAGGAGAGTTTGCTCAAGATATGTCTCTAGTTCGAAAAAGTTCGTCGATTGATCGGCCAGTTTTTTGCTAGATAGCCACGCGATATCGTCGATCTTGTCGTTAGCAGTCGATTCAGCCGCCTTTTGAGCACTACTTTCCGCAAGCGAGGCTGAGACGAACCATGACGCTGCAGTTAAGATGACTGTGACGAGAAAAGTCTCTCCTTGTGTGGGGGCATAGCCTAGAGCGATTCGAAGGCCCAAGTAGGCGACGCCGATGAACAGAATTGCCAGCGGGAGGTAGTGCTTCATTCCCAATGCGACGTTTTTTTTCATTTCAATCGTCCATTCGCTTTAACTATACGGCTGCTGGACCCTACCTCACAAACTTCTTATGCTTCAACCGCTTCGGCTCCAGCGCATCCGCTCCCAGCCGTCGCTTCTTGTCCTCTTCGTAATCCTCGAAGTTGCCTTCGAACCATTCGACATGGGCGTTGCCTTCGAAGGCCAGCATGTGGGTGCAGATACGGTCGAGGAAAAAGCGGTCGTGAGAGATGACGACGGCGCAGCCGGCGAAATCTACGAGGGCGTCTTCGAGGGCGCGGAGGGTTTCGACGTCGAGGTCGTTGGTCGGCTCGTCAAGCAGCAGCACGTTGCCGCCTTCGCGGAGCAGCCGCGCCATGTGGACCCGGTTGCGTTCACCGCCCGAAAGCAGCGAGACTTTCTTTTGCTGATCGCCGCCCTTGAAGTTGAAGCTTGAGCAATAGGCGCGGGCGTTCACTTCGGCGTCTCCGAGTTTGATGATGTCTTGCCCGTCGGCGATGGCTTCCCAGACGGTGGCGTTTGGCTCCAGATCGTCGCGGGACTGATCGACGTAGGACAGGTCGACTGTATCGCCATAGGTGACGGTGCCCTCGTCGGGTTTTTCCTGCCCGGTCAACATCTTGAACAGCGTCGTTTTCCCGGCGCCGTTGGGACCGATCACGCCGACGATACCGCCGGGGGGCAGCGAGAAGCTGAGATCCTCAATCAACAGCTTGTCGCCCATGTGTTTCTTGAGGTTCTCGACCTCGATCACTTTCGAGCCGAGGCGCGGGCCGTTCGGGATGACGATCTGTGCACGGGCGAGTTTTTCCCGTTCGGACTGGTTGGCGAGGTCGTTATAGGCGTTGATCCGGGCTTTTTGCTTGGCCTGACGGGCGCGGGGGGATTGGCGCATCCACTCAAGTTCGCGTTCCAGCGTTTTCTGCTTGGATTTATCCTCTCGCGCTTCCTGTTCCAGCCGCTTGGCTTTCTGTTCCAGCCAGGAGGAATAGTTGCCTTCCCACGGCACGCCACGGCCGCGGTCGAGTTCGAGAATCCAGCTGGTGATATCGTCAAGGAAATAGCGGTCATGGGTGACGATCAGGATGGTGCCCTTGTAGTCCATCAGGTGCTGTTGCAGCCAGGCGATGGTTTCGGCGTCAAGGTGGTTGGTGGGTTCGTCGAGCAGCAGCATGTCAGGGGCTTCGAGCAGCAGCTTGCAGAGTGCGACACGGCGTTTTTCACCGCCGGAGAGTGTTGTTACGTCGGCGTCGTCGGGGGGGCAGCGGAGCGCTTCCATCGCGACGTCGATCTGGGAGTCGAGATCCCAGAGGTTTTCGGCGTCGATTTCATCCTGCAACTTTGCCATCTCATCGGCGGTTTCGTCGGAGTAGTTCATCGCCAGTTCGTTGTAGCGGTCTAGCTTGGCCTTTTTCGCCGCGACCCCAAGCATCACGTTATCCCGCACGTTAAGGGATTCATCGAGCTTTGGTTCCTGCGGCAGATAGCCGACCTTGGCCCCTTCAGCGGCCCACGCTTCGCCGGTGTAGTCGGTGTCGATCCCGGCCATGATCTTCATCAGCGTCGATTTACCGGCGCCGTTCACGCCGACCACACCGATTTTTACGCCGGGTAGAAAGCTTAGGCGAATGTTTTCAAAGCATTTCTTGCCGCCGGGGTAGGTCTTGGAGACGCCGTCCATGTGATAGACATATTGATAGGAAGCCATAGGTCGATCCTTCGGAAATCTTGGGGTTTGTTCCCCTATATCCATCCAAGCGGGGTTGGACAATCGCTGAGCGGGTGGAAACACGCGGGCAGGGTTGACTGTGCGGGGCTACAGACAACTTCCGGACATCGGGCGCGTGTTTGCTGTGGTTGCTCGCCAATCGTCAAGATTGATGCTACGGTTTGTCGCAGGATCGGTGCAAAAGGTGGTGTATCGCGTTGATTATGCCTCTTTTTATCAACAATACCGGGCCTGAATGACGAAGAAGACAAACTACAAAACGGGGACAATGAATGACCAAAACACATATCGTGGTAGGGATCGACGGCTCCGATCCGGGGCATCGAGCGCTTGATTTCGCAAAGAAACAGGCCAAGCTGATCGGCGATTGCGCGATCACCCTATGTTACGTGATCGAATGGTCGCCTTTCGCCTTCCAGACACCAGAGGAAAACGAGCAGCGTCATCAGCGCCGCGAAGAGGAGCTGGCCATCGCGCATGAGCGGGTGCTTGACCCTGCCATCAAGAGCGCGAAGAACGAAGGGTTCGACGTTGATGGCCATATCAAGCACGGCGATGTCTCTGAGATACTTGAGGCTGTCGCGGTCGAGAAAAAGGCGGCACAGATCATCATTGGCCGCGTCGGTGCGCGCGGGTTGCGTGAACGGCTATTTGGCGGGGTCAGCGGACGGCTGGTCGCGACATCTACCGTTCCAGTGACGATCATTCCTTGAAGAAAGGCACGAGCATGAAACATTCAATAAAATCAGCAGCGTTGGCTGCTTCGCTAATGTTGCCGACAATGGCGGCTGCGCAGGAGGCCGTGAGCTTCGACCAAAAGGTGAACGATATGTTTGCCTCATCAACCGGATGGTTTGTCAGCGCGATCTTTGCGCCGCTGCCGTTCGAGGTCGCGGGCGTATCCTTTCCTTGGATCGTGATGTGGCTGGTGATTGGCGCGACGATCTTCACGCTCTACTTCGGCTTTATCCAGTTCCGCGCTTTCGGGCACGCAATCAGCCTTGTCAAAGGTGATTGGTCGGACCCGAATGATGCGGGGGAGGTCAGCCACTTTCAGGCGCTTGCAACCGCGCTTTCTGGCACTGTCGGCCTTGGGAACATCGCAGGCGTCGCGGTGGCCGTGGGCATTGGCGGGCCGGGGGCCACGTTCTGGATGATCTTCGCGGGTCTTCTGGGCATGGCGTCGAAGTTCACCGAATGTACACTCGGCGTTAAATATCGGAACGAATACCCGGATGGGCACGTTTCCGGTGGCCCGATGTACTATATGTCCAAGGGCTTTGCAGAGCGGGGCGTACCGGGTGGCAAGGTTCTTGCCGTCCTGTTCTCAATCTTCTGTATCCTTGGTGCACTGGGCGGGGGCAATATGTTCCAAGCCAATCAGGCGCACGCGCAGATTTCCAATATCGTTGGCGATTTCCCGGGTTGGATCACTGGCGTCGTCTTCGCCGCGGTGGTCTTTGCGGTGATCGTCGGCGGGATCAAGTCAATCGCGCGGGTGACTGAAAAGATCGTTCCGTTCATGGGCATCCTCTACGTCATCACGGCGCTGATCATCCTTCTGGTGAACTTCGATCAGATCGGGTGGGCCTTTGGTCAGATCTGGACCGGTGCCTTTACCGGGCTTGGTGTTGCGGGCGGCTTTGTCGGCGCGTTGATCCAAGGGTTCAAGCGGGCCGCATTCTCGAACGAAGCGGGCGTTGGTTCTGCTGCGATTGCGCACTCTGCCGTTCGCACGAAAGAGCCTGTGACAGAGGGCGTCGTTTCCCTGCTTGAGCCGTTCATCGACACCGTCGTGATCTGTACGATGACAGCGCTTGTCATCACGATCTCTGGCGTTCTGATCATTGATCCGGCGACGGGTAACTATGTGGTCGACGGTAGCTCTATCGCGACCGAAGGCGGGTTGTCCGGTGTTGGCCTGACCTCTGCGGCATTTGCCACAGGCTTTAGCTGGTTCCCCTATGTTCTGGCGCTCGCGGTTGTGCTTTTCGCGTTCTCGACCATGATCAGCTGGTCCTACTACGGCCTCAAGGCGTGGACCTATCTGTTCGGTGAGGGTGAGACGAAGGAACTGGTCTTCAAGATCATCTTCTGCGTCTTCGTCGTGATCGGAGCGGCGGCGAGCCTTGGTCCGGTCATCGACTTCTCAGACGCTGCGATCTTTGCGATGGCCGTGGTGAACATCACCGCGCTCTACTTCCTGATGCCGATCGTGAAGCGCGAGATGCAGAGCTATTTCGCCCGGATCAAATCCGGTGAGATCGCCAAGCACAAGCACTAAAGACATAGCCCGGCCCCTGCCGTTTGTGTGGGGGCCGGGCAGCATCCGATTGACAGGGCGCAGCGTTCCACCCAGAAGATTGGAAGAACCAGCCCGGAGAGAACCCCCTTGAACGCAGAGTTTCCCAAAGCCGCGCCCGGTCAGGTGGTTGGTCTGCTTGGCGGGTCGTTCGATCCGCCCCATGCAGGCCATCAGCATATTTCGCGTGAAGCGATGAAGCGGTTTGGTTTGGGGCGCGTCTGGTGGCTGGTCAGCCCCGGCAATCCGTTGAAAGCCGAAGGTCCGGCGCCGCTTTCGCAGCGGATGGCCGCGTGTCGGGCGCTTGTGACCCACCCGCGGATAGATGTTACGGATTTTGAGGTGCATGTCGGCACCCGCTACACCGCCGCAACGCTTGAGGCGCTGTTCCATCGCTACCCCCGCCAACGGTTTGTCTGGCTGATGGGGGCCGATAACCTTGCGCAGTTTCATCGCTGGGATCGGTGGGAGTGGATTATGGAGAATATTCCTGTCGGCGTGATCGCCCGGCCCGGCGACCGGATACGGGCGCGGCTGTCCCCGGCAGCAAAGCGGTTTGACCGGTATCGTATAAAGGGCCGCCATTCGGTAACGCTGGCGCGGGCAGAGGCGCCGGCGTGGTGCTTCATCAACGCGCCGATGCTGGATATTTCATCGACGCGGATTCGGGCGGCAGGACAATGGAACAGATAATCTTGCAGCAGACCCGGCTATTGCGGTATTTTAGGGCATGACCAAGTCATTTTCCCGCCGTGTCTTTATTTCAGGACTGTTGGGCACGGCATCGACCGCAGCATTTGCCAATGCACCGCAAACGTCGCTCCGCCCATTGGCGCGGCCGGAGGACAGTGCGCGCCGCGCTGCCCCCGAAGCGCAGCGGCTGATAGATGCGGCGCAGCTTGGCAATGGCAAGGTCGGCTATGTCGTGGCGGACGCGCGCACCGGAGAGGTTCTTGAGGCCGCGAACCCGCTGCTGCCGCTTCCCCCCGCGAGCGTGACGAAGGCGCTGACATCGCTTTATGCGCTGGATCGGCTGGGGCCGACTTATACCTTTCCGACCAAGCTGATGATGTCGGGCGACCTTCGGAACGGCGTGTTGGAGGGTGATCTGACGCTGGTTGGCGGCGGTGATCCGACGCTGAATACCGATGTTTTGGGCGACATGGCGAAAGAGCTGAAGGCGCTTGGCATTCGCGAGGTGAAGGGCGCGTTCAATGTGCAGGCGTCGGCTTTGCCCTATCTGCGGCAGATCGATGGGGGGCAGCCGGATCATCTTGGGTATAACCCAGCGATCTCTGGCCTCAACCTCAACTTCAACCGGGTCCACTTTGAATGGAAGCGACAGGCGGGGGGGTATGACGTGATGATGGACGCGCGAGCGGAACGGTTCCGCCCCCGTGTTGCAATGGCGCGCATGCTGATCGTAAACCGGAGCACGCCGGTTTATACGTATTCCGAGGATGAGGGGCGCGACAACTGGACGGTCGCGAAGGGTGCGCTTGGCAATGGCGGTAGTCGCTGGTTGCCCGTGCGTCGTCCCGATCTTTACGCGGCCGAGGTCTTTCAGACGCTAGCGCGGTCGCATGGTATCACATTGCCCACGCCGAGTTTTGTGAGTTCGACACCGGCCGGAACCCTTTTAATGGAACACAACAGCGGGTCGCTGCAAAATATAGTGCGCGGCATGCTGAAATATTCGACGAACCTGACGGCGGAGGTTGTCGGGTTGACAGCGTCTGCGTCCGACGGACGCATTCCCGACGGGCTGATACCATCGGCGGTTCAGATGAGCGGCTGGCTTGGCGATCAGTATGGCCTGCGGCACGCTGCTTTTGTCGATCATTCCGGTCTCGGTGACGGATCGCGGATTTCGGCGTCGGAAATGGTGCGGGCGTTGCAAACCGTTGGTCCGAATGGTCCGTTGAAACCGCTGCTTAAAGACTTCCGCATGCGGACGAGCGAAGGCAGCCCGATGCGCGATCAACCGATTGAGATCAAAGCCAAGACCGGGACGCTGAACTTTGTCTCAACACTTGCCGGGTATACGCGCCGGGCAGGCGGGCGAGAGATGGTGTTCGCGATTTTCTGCGCGGACACGTCGCGTCGGGCGCAAATTTCGCGCGCGATGCGGGAAAGGCCCGAGGGCGGGCGTGCCTGGGCACGCCGTGCGCGGACGCTTCAGCAGCGGTTGATTGAACGGTGGACGGCTGTCCACAACGCCTAAGCTAAAGCGTCATATGCCGGGCCCGTGCGCCGCGTTCGATGGCTGCGCCATGCAGACGGTCGATGTTAAAGACATACCGAATTTCCGCGAGCATCCGCAGTTCGCTTTCCTGAAGGCGACCGTCCGCAGCCGCGACATCGCAAGCGAGCGCATAGGCAGTTTCGTGGAGCTTTTCGGGCAACCCGTCTTTAACAAGGCCGAACAGGGCATCCAGCCCGTCTTCTTCCTCGAACAGGTCCAGCACCAGCGTGCTGATCAGCTTCATCCGGTCTGCATCGTAGTTCGCGAAGATCGGCAGGTGATTGACGATACGTTCAATCGTGACCAGTTCGGACGTGCGCATATTCTCATCTGACGCCGATTCAGCGATCATGATCGCGACGAGCGCATCCTGTGGGGTCAGGGAAGTCAGGTTCGTTTCGTCAGCGCCCATCGGCCATTCTCCATCCATAATGTTGCAGTGCAGAATATTGACGACAGCGGGTAGGAGCAATAGGGAGATGCCTTGTCGGGGCATGGGGCCCCGCGACTGCATGAAAGATACACCATGTCTGATCTTCGCGATGCCGCACTGAGTTCGAAAGCCTGGCCGTTTGAAGAAGCGCGCCGGGTGCTCAAACGCTACCAGAAAGCGCCGCCAGAGAAGGGGTATGTGGTGTTCGAAACCGGCTATGGCCCCTCTGGTCTGCCGCATATCGGGACATTTGGTGAGGTCGCGCGCACGACGATGGTGCGCCGGGCGTTTGAGATGATCTCGGACATCCCGACCAAGTTGCTGTGCTTTTCGGATGATATGGACGGTTTGCGCAAGGTGCCGACCAACGTGCCAAATCAAGAGCAGATGACCGAAGACCTGAACCTGCCGCTGACCAAGGTGCGCGATCCGTTTGGCACCCATCCGTCCTTTGGAGAGCACAACAACGCGCGGCTTTGCGCGTTTCTGGACAGTTTCGGATTTGAGTATGAATTCGCCTCCTCCACCGAGTATTACGCGAGTGGCAAGTTTGATGAGGCGCTGCTGAATGTCCTCGCGCGGTTCGACAAGATTATGGAGATCATGATCCCGTCCTTGGGTGGCGTCGATGCGGATCGGGTCAATACCTATTCGCCGTTTCTGCCAATCAGCCCGAAAACCGGCCATGTGCTACAGGTTCCGACGCTTGAGCGGAATGTCGAAAAGGGTACGATCGTTTATCAGGAACCGGATGGCGAGAAGATTGAACTCCCCGTCACGGGCGGGCACGTGAAGCTGCAATGGAAACCCGACTGGGGGATGCGCTGGGCCGCGCTTGGCGTCGACTATGAGATGTATGGCAAAGACCTGATCCCATCTGCCGAGCTGTCCGCCAAGATCTGCCGCGCGCTTGGCACGCCCCAGCCGGAACTGTTCAACTACGAGCTGTTCAATGACGAGCAGGGGCAGAAAATCTCCAAATCGAAAGGCAACGGTCTGTCGATGGAGGAGTGGCTGAGCTACGCCGCACCGGAAAGCCTGAACTATTTCATGTATGCAAAGCCCAAGACTGCGAAGCGGTTGTATTTCGACGTGATCCCGAAGGCGGTCGACGAATATCACCAGCAGCTACGGGCGTTCCCCGACCAAGATCTGAAGGGCCAGCTAGCCAATCCGGTCTACCACATCCACGGCGGCGATGTGCCGGCGTCGGATATGGTCGTGCCGTTTGCGATGTTGCTGAACCTCGCTTCGGTTTCGGCGGCTGAGGAAAAGGATCAGCTTTGGGGGTTCATGCAGCGCTATGCGCCTGACGCGTCGCCGGAAACTCACCCCGGCCTTGATGCGGCGGCGGGGTTTGCGGTGCGGTATTACAATGACTTCGTAAAACCCGCGAAGGTCTATCGCCTGCCCACGGATGCCGAACGCGAAGCGATGGAGGAGTTGTTGGGCGTTCTGAAAGACTGGGACGGCCCGGCAGACCCAGAGGCGCTGCAAAATGCTGTTTTCGCGGTCGGGCGGGATCGGTTCGACCCGCTGCGCGACTGGTTCAAGGCGCTTTACGAAGTGCTTTTGGGCGCCTCGCAAGGGCCGCGTTTCGGCGGGTTCATCGCGCTTTACGGCATCGAGGAAACCATCGAGTTGATCGAAGACGGCCTGGCGGGAAAGCTCGCCGAGTGATCTGAACCCTTCCATTTCGTGTATACTTAAGGTGCATGAAATGGGAGGTGTCTCATGTTAAGGATGATTTTGGCGGCTGTTCTGGCGATTGGATTGTCCAGTGCGGCCAACGCCGATCTACCCCGGGAACCCGGTATTGAAGGCGTTATCGAAAGCCAGATCGAGGCATTTCAAGCCGATGATTTCGCGCAAGCCTTCACCTACGCATCCCCCACGATAAAAGGCTATTTTGGCACGGCAGAGCGGTTCGGCGCGATGGTGCGCAACGGATACCCGATGGTCTATCGCCCCGCCGAAACCCGATTTCTTGAGTTGAGAGAGATCAACGGCGTTCGCTGGCAAAAGGTGCAGATCCGGGATCAGGCGGGAACAGTTCATATCTTGGATTACCAAATGATCCCGACGGATGACGGCGGTTGGCAGATCAACGGCGTCCAAGTTTTACGCGCGCCGGGAATTGGGGTCTAGGTTACATCAAAATATTTGATATTTATTTTGTCAAACATTCGTTTTCATTATTAGAGGGCGGTGCCTAGTTTCTTGAACAGGTCTGAACGCTTCAGACATCCCTGTTCGGAGAAACGATATGACACTTCATCACAGATCGGGCGATTTTCGCGCCCGGAATCGCAGAACAAACCGTTCGAAGTTAGGCGGTGGACCTGCGGCCCCTATGATAATTCTGCTGGCGCTGGTCGTTGCGGCGGTGTTGATCGCGCTTGCCCCGGTGCAGCGCGATGGGGCGCGACAGGGGCAGAATCCACAGCCGGTGACGGCTATTGAGGATTGGCACGGCAACGTCGCACGCTCCACACCGCGTTAAGATACGGGCGGGCGGCAACGCCCGGTCGTCCAAGGCCTCGTTAAGGCTTCGTTGATACCTCGAAACCCGTCTGGATCACTCAGCTTCTCTCCGCTTCGACGGAAAGGCGTTCGGCAATAAGCTTGGCTGTTGCCGGAAGCGGGCTTGGGTGTGTCCGAAACGGTTTGAAAAGGGGTTCACATGAACAAAGCGATTACTGAGGGTCTGGTTCTGACGCCGCCGAAATTTGAGGCCGGGCTTGATGTCTGGTCGTCCGGCGACGGAACGCCAGGGTCGGATACCTATGACGGCGCGGCGAATGCGGCGTTCGTTCCGGCGGATCAGGACTTTGGCGGGTGTCTTGAGCTTGTCAAAACCCAGCCCACGCAAAAGCTGCGCTGGATGGGTGAAACGCCGATCCTGCCTGGTTGTTATTTGCGGGTTCAGGTCCGCGTTAAGGCGCTAAGCGGGAACCTGCCGGACGTCCGTATCGCGGGCTGGGCCGGTGGCGCTGGCGGGGCGCATATCGGCGGGTTGGTGGAGGTTGGGCCAGCCCGAACGGTTGAGCGCTATGGAGAGATCGTCGAAGTCTCAGCGATTGTTGGCACGGGCGCACGGTTCGGGGTTGATATGGCGTGGGGCAGGGCGCCGCTTTATGGGCATTTCGGCCTCGACCTGACCGGCGCGAATGGCGGTGTCGTCCGCGTCGATGACATTGTAATTGAGGATGTCACCTCAGCCTTCTTGCGTGACCTGATGGATTGGGTCGACGTTCGGGATTACGGTGCCATTGGCGACGGAACGACTGACGACCAGCCTGCCTTTGAAGCAGCGGACGCCGCCGCAAACGGCCGAACGGTTCTGGTGCCGGAGGGGACTTACCACCTTGCGGATCACGTTACCTTTGAAAACCCGGTGCGTTTTGTCGGAACTGTGACGCTGCCTGAAGACAAGCGGCTGCAACTGACCAAGAATTTTGACCTGCCAACCTATATCGACGCGTTCGGCAGTGAGTTGCTGGCGCTGCGCAAGGCAATTCAGGCGTTGTTCAACTTCTCTGACCATGACGGGTTGGATCTCGGCGGTCGGCAGATCAGTGTCGAAGCGCCGATCGACATGCACGCGACCGTTGCGAACAAGGATACCTACAACATCCGCCGGGTCATCCGAAACGGTCAGTTTGATGTTGTCGATGGCCCGGCCTGGGCGGATGAGGTCGTGACCTCTCAGGCGACTTACTCGCCTTCAAACAGTCTTGAACTGACCAACGTTGCGAATATCGCCAATATTCAGGCCGGCTCGCTTGTGACTGGATCAGGCGTCGGGCGCGAAGTGTATGTGCGCGCGGTGAATGTCGGGGCGCAGAAACTGACGCTGAGCCAACCCCTGTTCGACGCAGCCGGCACGCAGGAATTTACCTTCACCCGGTTCAAGTACGTCCTTGATTTCAGCGGGTTCAGCCGCGTGTCGCGGATCGTTCTGAATGACATCGATATCAAGTGCAACGGCTTTGCCAGCGGGATCATGCTGCCGCCGGATGGTTTGATCTTTCACATCCGCGATTGCTTTTTTACACGGCCAAAGGATCGCGGGATCACGTCGATTGGGTCAGGGTGCCAAGGGCTGTTGGTTGATCGGTGCCAATTCATTTCAAACGAACAACCGGCGCGGGCGCAGGACCGGTCCACGATTGCGCTGAACGTGAATGCGAATGACGCGAAAATTCGCGACAACAGGGTCGTGAAATTCGGCCATTTCGCGGTGCTGAACGGATCGGGTCACATGCTGATCGGCAACCACTGGTTTCAGGGGGATAATGAGGCGAACGGTATCCGACAGGCCGGGGTCGTGTTCACAGCCTCCAACGCGAAATCAACGGTGATCGGCAACTACATCGACAACAGCTTTATCGAGTGGAGCAATGAGCATGATGCGGAGCCTGACTTTGCCAGTGAGTTGTCCTTTGGAGGGTTGAGCGTCACGGGCAATATTTTCACGGCAAATGATGTTGCGAACTGGTTCAACTGGATCGTCGTCAAGCCGTACGGAACGGGCCATTTCATCAATGGGCTGAGCGTGACGGACAACACGTTCAAATCGATCAATGGCGTTGTCGATCAGGTGGACTATGTCGATAACTCCTTCGCGGGGCTCGACTACAACCGGATGCGGAATATCACGTGGGAGGGCAATGCCTATGCTTCCATCGTGAAGAAAACCACGAACCCTGTCGTTGTGAGCCATACCGAAGCGTCAGATTCAAAAACCTGGCAAGTCGATCTTGCGGACTATCTGCCGTTTCAGGGCCGGGCGCGGCGGGTTGAAAGCGTCGTCGCGGAGGGCCGGATTACGAAAGATGCGAATACGCAGGTCGTCGATATGCCTTACGTCGAAACCAGCAAGGGGCCGCAGAGCAGCGCGGTCGACATTGTATGGGCCGAACCGTGCAAGGGCACCGTCTGGCTGACGGCCCGAGTCGACAACCCGACCTAACCTATTCGGCCCGGGCGGCAATAGTCGCCCGGGCCGCCGATCAACCCGCACACGATCCATTTCATTATTACCGAAATTGTGAACGCGGACCCAAAACCCGGCAAATTTTTGCACGCTCTTCGCCCAACTACGCGGCGAGTTGCCGAAAATTCGGTCGCCTTCAGATCACAGCCGCGTGAGGTGGTTGTTTTTATGAAACCAAACACCGATGTCGCGCGTAGGGACTACAGCTTGGTTCGAAACGGACCGGGCTGTGACCGAATAAGCCGTGTATGGGCCGAACCGTGCAAGGGCACCGTCTGGCTGACGGCCCGAGTCGACAACCCGACCTAACCTATTCGGCCCGGGCGGCAATAGTCGCCCGGGCCGCCGATCAACCCGCACACGATCCATTTCATTATTACCGAAATTGTGAACGCGGACCCAAAACCCGGCAAATTTTTGCACGCTCTTCGCCCAACTACGCGGCGAGTTGCCGAAAATTCGGTCGCCTTCAGATCACAGCCGCGTGAGGTGGTTGTTTTTATGAAACCAAACACCGATGTCGCGCGTAGGGACTACAGCTTGGTTCGAAACGGACCGGGCTGTGACCGAATAAGCCGTACGGAAACAAGAATTGGAGAATTTGATGAATACAGGTTTCAAGACCGCAGCAGTTGCCGCCGTCGCCGCGATGGCGATCACTCCGGCAGTTGCAGGTTCGCCTGAACCCGCACCGGTCGAGCCGGTCATCATGGCCGCACCGCCGGCACCCACCACACCTGATTGGACTGGCTTCTCTGCCGGTGCTCAGCTCGGTTATGGTGACGTGTCTGCAACCGGTGGCCTGAGCGGTGACGGTGCAATCGGTGGTTTGACCGCTGGTTACGACTGGGACCTTGGCAACTGGGTTGTCGGTGCCGGCGCTGACTATGATTTCGCGAACATTGACGTGGGCGGGGCAACTGACCTCGACAACGTTCTGCGCCTGAAACTGCGCGGTGGTTACAAGCTGGGCAACGGTCTGGCTTACGCCTCTGCCGGTGCTGCGCGGGCTTACACAAGCGCGCTGGGTGATGACAACGGCTGGTTCGCCGGCGTTGGCTATGAACATCTTGTCACCAACAACATTTCTGTCGGTGGTGAAGTTCTTTATCACGAGTTCGACAACTTCGGTGGTGGCGGCGTTGATGTTGAAGCCACGACTGCACAGGCTCGTGTAAACTTCCGCTTCTAATCGCGGTAGGTTAGAAACCACTAAGGGGCGTCCATTGCGGCGCCCCTTTTTGCTTGGGGCTATCGCTGGCTGTGTTAGGCTGGAGGTAAAGGAGGTTTCCATGCCGAAGATCGCCAAATCCGCCCAGCTCCAAACCGTCATCACCACCTTTGAAATGACTCCGGCCACCGCACAGGATTTGATGGAGGCGCTGTCGGACGCCTACGAAAACTGCATTTCAAAACAGCCCGGTTTTATCGGCGCGGGCCTTCACATCAACGACGCCCAGACCCGGATCGCGAATTATTCCCAATGGGAACGGCGCGAGGATTTTCAGGCGATGCTGCGCACCCCGGAAATGCGCGAGCGTAATCGCAAGATCAACGAGATGTGCAAGAGCTTTGAGCCGGTGCTTTATGACGTGGTCGACGCCTTCGACTGATTTCGGCAGGCATGACCTGCGTCAAGGCGGGTATCACGTGTTTTATGCGATACTTGGCGGAAAGCAGGAGGCACCGCCATGTATACCAATATCCTTGTTCCCGTCGCGCCGGATCACAGCCACCCCACCGAAGAAGCACTTGCCATCGCCCGCAAGCTGTCGGGCGAGGGCGCGAAGATCACCGCGTTGTCCGTGGTTGACAAAATCCCCGACTATGTCGCGCAGTATTTGCCCGCCGGACAGCTTGAAAAGACCCACCGGGAAACGGTCGATGCGCTATCTGAAGATGTGGGATCGGCGGGTGACGTCAGCACAATTGTCGTTACCGGCCACGCCGGTCGCACCATTGTTGATTTTGCGCAGGAGCATGACGTCGATTTGATCGTGATCGCGTCGCACAGTCCCGGCTTGCAGGATTACTTCCTTGGGTCCACCGCCGGGCGGGTCGTCCGTCACGCGCAATGCGCGGTCCACGTTCTGCGCTAGGGTATCAGTGATGCCCTGTCGCCAAAGACATAGCGGATCACGTCAACCACATCGAAGGCAAGCGATACGCCAAGCGTCGCGATCAAGATCCAGAGCGCCGCGACGGGCAGGGTGGGCCAATCCACCCTGTCGCGCGGGATCAGCCAGATCAGCAACGGCACCCAAAAGACGATGTGAACCGCACCCAATATCCGGGTCAGCCCGACCTGACCATAGACTGCGTTCATGGCAACTCCGGTCAGGATATTGACGATCAGCAGGATCAGCCCGGTCATCCGCGACGGCTTGAAAATCATCAGAAGCAGCGGCACGGCAACCATCACCAGCGCCAGCCACATCACCCATAGCTGAATCATCTCCGGCTGTGTCGCCAAAGCGTCGTTAAACGTCATCTCACCCTCCACCTTGCGAAAGATTTGCAGAGGATTCGGCACCGCGCAAGCGCCCGCGTGCGGATTGCACCGAAAGTGTTGCAGCGACGGAAACATGGCCCAGCCGCGTATCAACCCCACTGACAACATAGGAAGGAGACTTGAAATGACCCGTTTGCTTATCATCGCAGCCCTTGCCGGCACGGTTTCAACGGCGAGCGTCGCCGTCGCTGAAACCGGAGGCCGCTGGGATCGCATCGAAGACCGCATTGACCGGCGCGAAAACCGGATTGATGAACGCGTAACCCACGGGCGTCGCGACCGGATCGAAGATGTCGTCGACCGTTGGGAAGATCGCCGTGACCGCGCGGGCCTGCCAACGCCCGGCCGGATCAATCGCCACGAACGCCGCAGCTGGATTCGTCGCTGGGGCGGTTGAGCGCCCGCGGCGCCACGGCGCGTTGGGCAGTCGCTCACCCCCGCGTGCCGTGGCGCTTTTCTGCCGAGCGCGGCGCAGAGTGTCGCAGGTATCTTGTTGTGAGTGCCTCCGCCTCCCACATGCGTAACGGCATGAAAAGAAGGAGGATTATCTATGCAATGCCCGATTGACGGAACCACTTTGGTGATGACAGACCGCAACGGAGTCGAAATCGACTACTGCCCCCAATGTCGTGGCGTCTGGCTTGATCGGGGTGAGCTCGACAAGATCGTCGAACGCAGCACACAAACCCCTCCGCCACCACCGCAGGCACGCGTTTACGAGGCCGGCGGACGGCGAGATGACGACGATTATCAGCGCAGGCCGAGGAAGAAGAAAGAGAGCTTCCTGGGGGAGTTGTTTGATTTTTGATGGGTGAGGGGCGGCCGCTAGTCGTGGTGCTTAGCGGTCGCAACCGATCCCGTCCTTGTCGCGGTCGAGTCCGTAGATGTCAGTTCCGACAACATAGACAGGACCGACGACATAGGCCGGGCCATTGCCAGAGCCATTGGCACAATCAACGTCGGACGCAATTGGAACACACGCGCCGGTGTAATTGGGGTCGCAGCCTTGGGCGAATGATGCCGACGGCGAAATTGCGAAGATCGTAATAAGTAGAAATGCGCGCATCTGACCTGCCACGTTAACCAAATATTAATAATGGTTAACGCCGAGGTGGTTCAAAAGAGCGTCAAGTTTGCGGCAATCTTCGGACGCGCGAAATTGTAGGGTGGGGTTTGTCTCGCCGGTCGAGGTGAGGGCGCGGCGGGATGGAGGGTTGGAAACCCACCCTGGGCTTGCGGTGAAGTAGGGCGGGCTTCAGCCCGCCAATAACGCCCTTTTGGACGGGGGTGCCGGGCTGAAGCCCGGCCTACGGGGTGTGCGGCTGTAGGGTTGAGTTTTTTTATCGGGATGCTGTATCGGTTTTTTCAGCTGCGGTGACGGCCGCAGAGCAGTTCTACCAATCGTGCACAACAAAGTCGGGCGTGGCCTATGTTCGTGAGCATTGATAAGGACATTGTCGTGGCATGGGTTCTTTAATATGCTCTAATCTAATGCCCTTCAAAAAATCACAGACTTCTTCAATTAACTCGTACGAGTCCAGTTCTTGGCCACCCACTTCAAAAACCGCTCCTTTGTTGAATTTGTAGGCAGATAACTCATTACTGATTGTTCCCTTGTTGCCGCGCAGCTCTTGCTTTGCGAAAGGCACCCTGAGGATGGACAAAAGCTTGTTCAGTCTACGTATTTCGGACGCGATCTTAGCGGAGAAACATATATCTGCATGTTGCTTCATTGTTCTTGTAACCTCGTATGCGCCCAGTACCCAAAACCAAAACATATCAGCATATTCTGTAAAATTATGGATAACTCGTCCTTGGTCGGTGGATTGCCAAGAATTTGATATTTCGTTCAACTTCTCACCAGCCCGACAAAGCGCTTCAGCCTGTTGGAAGGTATAGGATGAGAACGCAATAAGGGGCGCATTCTCCAGAAAATGCCGATATTCTAAGTCGCTATCGATCCTGTCCCACAAATCGCTCAACTAGTTCACCGCCCCCGCCGCCGCACATTCCCACCTCTCTGCCCCGGCCTCCCCGCCGTCGATCTCCCCTTACCCTTCACCGCGGCATCGCTCGCCGCCTCGACGGCGCTTTGTCGGGCCAATGGATCGTCGGACACGACCAGATCGACCGCCTCCAGCCGCTTGACTTCGTCTCTCAGGCGGGCGGCTTCTTCGAATTCGAGGTTTTCGGCGGCTTTGCGCATTTCGGCCCGCAGACCGTCCAGATGCGCTTGCAGGTTCGCGCCGACAAGCGGCTTGTCGACCTTGGCCGTCACGCGGTTCATGTCGACATCGCCGTCGTAAAGGCCACTCAGCACATCGTCGACGTTCTTCTTGATGGTCGCCGGAGTGATACTGTGTTCTTCGTTATAGGCGACCTGACGGGCGCGGCGACGGTCGGTTTCGCGCAAGGCCCGTTCCATGCTGCCGGTAATGCGGTCGGCATACATGATGACGCGGCCGTCCGCATTCCGGGCCGCGCGGCCGATTGTCTGGATCAGCGAGGTTTCGGAGCGGAGGAACCCTTCCTTGTCCGCGTCGAGGATCGCGACGAGGCCACATTCGGGGATATCCAGCCCCTCGCGTAGCAGGTTGATGCCGACCAGAACGTCAAATGCGCCAAGGCGCAGGTCGCGTAAAATCTCAATCCTTTCAAGGGTGTCGATATCACTGTGCATGTAGCGCACCTTGATGCCCTGTTCGTGGAGGTATTCGGTAAGGTCTTCGGCCATACGCTTTGTCAGGGTGGTGACGAGCGTGCGGTAGCCTGCATAGGTCACGCGCCGCACTTCATCCAGAAGATCATCGACCTGCATTTCGACGGGCCGGATTTCCACCTGCGGATCGACAAGCCCGGTCGGACGGATCACCTGCTCGACAAAGATACCGCCGGTCTGCTCAAGCTCCCAAGCCGCTGGAGTCGCGCTGACAAAGACCGATTGCGGGCGCATCGCGTCCCATTCCTCGAACTTCAGGGGGCGGTTGTCCATGCAGGACGGCAGCCGGAAGCCATGTTCAGCAAGCGTAAACTTTCGCCGGTGGTCACCCTTATACATCCCGCCGATTTGCGGGACGGAGACATGGGATTCATCGGCAAAGACAATCGCGTTGTCGGGGATGTATTCAAACAGGGTGGGGGGCGGTTCGCCCGGCGCGCGGCCGGTCAGGTAGCGGGAGTAGTTCTCGATCCCGTTGCAGAAGCCGGACGCCTCAAGCATCTCAAGGTCGAACTTGGTGCGCTGTTCAAGGCGTTGCGCTTCGAGCAGTTTACCGTCGTCTTCCAGTTGTTTCAGGCGGACTGCCAGCTCCTCCTTGATGCCCTTGATTGCCTGAACCAGAGTTGGCTTGGGCGTCACGTAGTGAGAGTTCGCGTAGACCCGGACCTTTTCAAGCTGGTCGGTCTTTGCGCCGGTCAGGGTGTCGAATTCTGTAATGCTTTCAAGTTCATCGCCGAAGAAGCTCAACCGCCAGCCGCGATCCTCCAGATGGCTTGGCCAGATTTCGAGGGAGTCGCCCCGGACGCGGAAGCTGCCGCGCGAAAACGCGTTGTCGTTGCGGCGGTATTGCTGCGTGACGAGACCTTGCATGATGTCGCGCTGGTTGTACTCCTCGCCTGTGACGAGGTCTTGCGTCATCGCGGTGTAGGTTTCGGGCGAGCCGATGCCATAGATGCAGGACACGGACGCGACGATGATAACGTCATCCCGTTCCAGCAGCGCCCGCGTGGCGGAGTGGCGCATCCGGTCGATCTGTTCGTTGATCTGGGATTCCTTTTCGATGAACGTGTCAGATCGTGGAACATATGCCTCGGGCTGGTAGTAGTCGTAGAAGCTAACGAAGTATTCGACGGCGTTTTCGGGGAAGTACCCTTTGAATTCACCGTAAAGCTGCGCCGCCAGCGTCTTGTTCGGCGCAAGGATGATCGCCGGTCGCTGCGTTTCCTCGATCACCTTGGCCATCGTGAACGTCTTGCCCGTGCCCGTCGCGCCCAGCAGAACCTGATCCCGCTCGCCTTCGCCGACGCCCTGCACCAGTTCCGTGATCGCCGTCGGCTGATCGCCGGCAGGATCATAGTCGGTGTGCATGACGAGCCTTTTGCCACCCTCCAGCTTGGGGCGGGCAGGGGCGTCTAGCGGGCTTTGCAGGACAGGGACGTGGGACATGGGGCGATTCCTTCCGGCCCCACAGTTGGTCACTTTTTGTTCTCATTCAAGGGGTGACCGAAACCCGGTCTCAATGGTTAAGAGAGTGTTACTCGTTTAGGGGGAATTTTATCGAACAAAATACAACTTAAAGTAATTTTACGCTTGCGCGAGAAATACAGAATCCGTATTCTGATCCGGCAAGCAACAAACAGTTGTCGGTCCGGGCGCACCACCCACCCACCCCTCACTCCCCGCCCGGACTGGCAACGACCCTCCCACACAAGTTGTGCTGTGTTTCCCGACAAACGGCTCTTGCGGTTTGGCGCTGAATTCCCGATAACTTGCCTACGTCAGAAGGAGAGCGCGATGCGTGCCCGTATCTACAAACCTGCCCGCAATGCCATGCAGTCCGGCACTGCAAGGACGAAATCATGGGTGTTGGAATACGCGCCTGAGTCCCGGCGCGAGGTTGATCCACTGATGGGCTGGACGAGTTCTGACGACACCCAAAGTCAGGTCCGGATGCGCTTCGATACCAAAGAAGCCGCGCTTGAATACGTTGAGCATCACGGCATTGACGCAATCGTTCAGGAACCAAAGCCGCGCAAGCCGAACATCCGGCCAATGGGCTACGGCGAAAACTTCGCAACGAACCGCCGGGGCGCGTGGACCCACTAAGCGCTTGCCATTCCCACAATCTGTTCGCTAAACGGGGCGCCAAGCGGTCCCGTAGCTCAACTGGATAGAGCAGCTGACTTCTAATCAGCAGGTTGAGGGTTCGAGTCCTTCCGGGATCGCCAGCGCCAGAAACAATGCACCGCTTTTAGCGCGAATTGTATCCGTCACAATACAACCTCTAAGAAACTTAACCCTGGCCACATTCAGCCACTCTTTCGCCATTTTTGGTTGGCAAAACCAATCCAACGAATTGAAGAGGAAAGATAGTCAGATGGACGGAATTTTTACACTCTCTTTTGATGCAATCTGCGTAAGCTTCCTGGCCTGCTGTGCAATCCGCGAAGCGATGATTTTCTTCCTGCCCGACGACGTTGCCGGTCCAGGTGGCTGGTTCATCGATACTGGCGAAGAAGCCTAACTTACAAACGCTTTCGGGTCAGTGGTGGGGTTCAAACTCACCATAATGACCTCTTGAGAATACCAGCGGCGCCCCGTCGCGGGTATTCGCGCGCAGCACCTGAGCGACAACGATCATGTGATCGCCCCCGTCGTGCCGCGCAACGGTTTCACATTCCATTACGGTCAAACACCCATCGATAACCGGAACGCCCTCCGGATTCTCGCGCATGGGTAGGCCTTCAAAATCATGTCCTTTGCCCGCGAACAGGGCACAAAGATCGCGTTGTTCCGCCCCCAGAACATGAACTGCGAAATGCGACGCTTGGGAAAACACCGGAAACCGCAGCGATTTGCGGGCGGGTGACCAAAGCACCATCGGCGGATCGAGCGATACAGAGGCAAAGCTGTTCGCCGTCATGCCCAGTGGCCCGCGCGGACCCATCGCCGTCACGATTGTCACCCCGGTCGTATAGGCCCCAAGCGCTGTGCGAAACGCGCGGCTGTTATCATTGCCGGGGTCAAAATTGGTCATCCGCATCTCCTTCTACCGGAGTATTATGACGAAAGCGGTGATCTCCGAAACCAAGATTTGACGAAAACACCGAGGGCGCCCCGAAGAATGCCGCGCTGTTGCAGCTTTGCGAGGGTTTGGAAAAGGAATTGGGTGCGACGGCGCCAATCGTTGCAGCGGCCGCGTGCTTGCCCGAACGAACAAGAGCTATTGCGCATCCCGAACATTCTGGATCAAATAAATTGTCCAAACCGGGCACGTTCCACAGAGGGAGAGCGCGAATGAAAGCCGTTCTGTTCGAAGCGTTCTCGCAACCGCCAAAACTCGCGACGGTTCCCGATCCCAGCCCCGTGCCGGACGGCGTTGTGGTTGAGGTGAAGGCCACCGGCGTTTGTCGGAGCGATTGGCACGGTTGGGTTGGGCACGACCCGGCCATCGAACTTCCGCATGTTCCGGGCCATGAGCTTGCCGGAGTCGTTCAGGCGGTCGGGAAGGATGTCGCGAATTGGAAGGTTGGCGACAGAGTCACCGTTCCCTTTGTAGGTGGCTGCGGATCATGCCCGGAATGTCACGCGGGGCATCATCAGGTGTGTGACAATCAGTTTCAGCCGGGGTTCACCCATTGGGGATCTTTCGCGGAGTTCGTGTCAATCCATAACGCCGACATCAATCTTGTCGGTTTGCCGGATACGCTCGATTTCGCAACGGCCGCCAGCCTTGGGTGCCGCTTTGCAACGTCGTTTCGCGCGGTGATCGATCAGGGGAAGACCGGGCCAGGGGAATGGGTCGCGGTGCATGGATGTGGCGGGGTGGGTCTGTCCGCCGTCATGATCGCGACCGCGATGGGCGCGCGCGTCGTCGCAGTCGATATATCTGACGACGCGCTGGACCTTGCGCGGCAGTTAGGCGCGGTCGCCGCGATCAATGCGAGCGGGCAAGCCAATGTGGTTGAGGCTGTGATCGATCTGACCGGCGGTGGTGCGCATGTTTCTATTGATGCTCTGGGCCACCCAACGACGTGTTTCAACTCTGTCAGCAATCTGCGAAAGCGCGGCAGGCATGTGCAGGTTGGCCTATTGATGGCCGAAAACGGTGCACCGCCCATTCCGATGGCCGCGGTCATCGCGAATGAGCTTGAGATTGTTGGCAGCCACGGGATGCAGGCCCACCGCTACGGCGCGATGCTTGCGATGATCCAATCCGGCAAACTCCGGCCGGATCAACTTGTCGGGCAGGAAATCACGCTCGAGCAGTCGATAGAGACCCTGATGGCGATGGACACGTTCCAAGGCGCGGGCGTTACGGTTGTTACGGAGTTTTAGGCCGAAGAGGGTGGGGCAGACTACGCCCAGGCGGGGCGGGCGCTAGTATTCCGATGCGGCGCGGAGCAGGTCTTGAAACTGCCGGTCGTCCTTCAAAGCATCAAAGTCTTCATCAAACCGCATCCAAAGCGCCAGACGCCGCCGGACAACGGGCGGAACCGCGAACGCTCGGGCAAGATGGGCGAGGGCGGCGGCTTGGTCCCCCCTGATCGCCTGTGCGCGGGCGATGTTGTATTGCACGAGGCAATCGTCCGGCGCGATGGCAAGCGCCCATTCCGACCAGATCGTCGCCCGTTCGTGTTTGTCGAGGTCGGCCAAAACAGCCGCCCCAAAGGCGAGGGCGCCAGCGTTATCGGGATGTGTGTCAAGCTCCGCCTCGACCAGTTCAAGCGTCGCGCGAAGCTGGATGGTTGCTTCTTCGGCCCTGCCAAGCGCCTGAAGTTCCTCGGCCAGCAGACCGTTTGCCCTGAAATCTTCGGGGCGCAGTTGTGCGGCCTTCGCAAAACACTCCGCCGCACCGGCCCGATCCCCTTGGAGCCGGAGGCCACGGGCCAGAAAAAACTGGGCCTCAAACAGGTGCGGATCAAGCTTGATCGCGGTGCGTAGGGCCGTTTCGGCGGCGGGGTAATCACCTGTCGCATAATGCGCAAGGCCAAGCGCCGCATGGGCGAGCGGCGCGTTCGGGTCAATGTCGAGCGCCCGTTGGCAATCAGACAGATCATCTTGCGGTGGTTCGACGCCGCTTGCCTGCGTGATGCTGAGCAGAAGGTAGGATTTGCAAATCGACATCTGCGCGTAGGCACGGGCGAAGTTCGGATCAATGTCCACCGCGCGGGCCAACAACGCTTCGGCGGCGCGCAGCGAGTGTGTGTTGATGCCTCGCAGGTAGAGAGAGCGCCCCTTGAGGAACAATTCATAGGCGCGGGGATCGGGGCCGTCGGTCTTGGTGGGTGCATCTGACGCCAGCTGTCGACATAGCGTTTTTACGATGTCGCTGGAAATCGAGTCATGGGTGGCGAATACTTCGTCGACGGGATGATCGTAGCGCTCCGCCCAAACGATCTTTCCGGTCGGGGTTTCGACAAGCTGCGCGTTCAGCCGCAGGCGTTTCTCTGCCCGACGCATACTACCGCTCAGCACATGGCTCGCCCCACGGGCGAGTGCGATTTCGGTCGTCACGGGTTGGTCGGCTGGAAAGCTGCCGCGCGGCACCACATCCAATCCAGGCGCGCGGGCGAGGTCGGTCGCGATGTCGTCGATCAAGCCATCAGCGAAAAACGTCTGGGTCGGATCTTCGTCCAATACGGTGAGGGGGGAGATCGCGACAACCGTGCGGGCATCGTTTGGCGGCGTCGCGCCTGTCTCTGCAGGTGCTTCGATGCCCGCCATCGGCGCATCGTCAAGTTCCCTCGCTGCGGCTGTCAGGCTGACGGAGCGTTCAAAGCTATAGCCCGCCTCAAGCAACCGGCGTGTCCGCATCAATTTGATTTCATCGTCCAGCATGTCGCGGGCGGCTTTGATCTCTGCCTCTGCCCTTGGAGAGTCCCGCCGGATCAGCACGTATTTAGAAAACTCGGGCCGCTCGGTGTCCAGATCGAACCAGCTTAGGTATCCGTCCAGCCACGTGAAGTTGCGCGTTCCCGACAGGACAAAAACAGCGCAATCCAGCGGGAACGGCCATTCCTCTGACCGCGTTTGCCCGCAAAAGACGTTGTCCTTAAACGTGCAATCGACAAAGGCGTCCTGCATTTTTCCTTCGCTGGTTTCAAAGACCGAAACGCCTTGAACGGCCGTCCCGTTTTGCACCAGTTTCGCCTCTTCGGTGATGATGTAGGGCTGGCCATAGCGGTCCGTCGCGACGTGCAAGCCGCACCAGTCGCCAGTCAGGACGAGGTCGCTTGAAATCCGGTCGACGTCACTGTCGGACGCGATAAGGCGGTCGACGTTCACGTCAAGCTCCCCAGCCATCCGGCTGAGGTAGGATTTCAGGATCGGCCCGCCGCGTTCCGCTCTGTAAACTGTTGGGACAGAAACACTGCCGCACGCCGCCGCAAACGCCTCCGCCGAGGGAAAGCGGCGCTTGCGCAGAAACCTAAGCTCCTCCCCCCGCACGCGGACAGCGGCGGTCTTTTCAGTCGGCATCAGATTGCCCCTTGAACCAGCACTGATCAATTCCTCTCATAATTGATCAGTAAAACACCTCTTTTGTCCAGCATCGTGAGTGACGCCTGAGCACGACAAACGGACGCCATGCAACCTATACAAGAAATTGCCCGCTTGTGTTTGCGGTGTTTTCAAGCGCACCGGCGTGATGGGCGCAGCGGCCAAGCGGGCAGATTTGTTTAATAAATTTATATCTGGAAGGACAATCAATGTCAGTTTTAACGCTTAGCAGCCTTGTGGATATCAGGGACAATTACGTCAGCTATGGCGGCAACAAGTATTTCCGAACGAACGTGTATCGGGTCAAACCGAGGTCGCACCGTCGGGAACGGACGCCGCTGGCCCGCGCATCGCGGCCCTTATTCGCGGAACTAGAACGATGACACATGTATTGGCCGGACTGGCCCTTTCTTTGCTTACCGCGCTTGTTGTGATCATCGGGGATTATTGGTTGAAGGTGGCCGCCGATGGAAACCAAACGATGTGGTCTCGCCAGGTGGCGCTTGGCCTTGTTTTATACGGAATCTCTGCGATCTTCTGGTTCATGGCGCTGAAGCACGTGACCCTTGCCCAAGCTGGCGTAGTCTATTCGATGCTGACGCTTCTTGCGCTTTGTGCAATCGGTGCGATGGCGTTTGGCGAAAAGCTCTATTTTCGCGAATACGCCGGAATTGCCTGCGCCTTACTGGCGATGGTTTTGATGTTCCGATTTAGCTGACCGCACGCCATCCGCTAAGTGTCCGACCCGTGGTCCGGCCGCGTCGTGCCACGGGTTTTGACGTTGCGGGCCAGGGTGCTCAGTTGTTTGTATAGAACGCCCGCCGCCGGATGCCAGCGGGCGACGTCTTTCCCTTGTTCTGTCACGACAGCTTCGTCGCCCCGTGCAGCTGGCCCGGTCAATGCCTCTGCCGGACCGCGCGCGGTCACGTTTTCATAGGTCGCGCGCAGCAACGTGGCGTTCAGGTCTTGCGCAATCTCGTCCGGCACGCCAGCGACGGACCAAGCCTCTCGTGCGATTGCTTGCAGCACGACCGTGAAGTTGTTCGAGATGACAGCCGCCGCGTGATAGAGGCTCTTGTTCTCGGACTTGATCTCAAACGGATACGCGCCGAGTTTTTCCAACAGGGGCTCAATCAGGTCCAAGGCTGGCCGGTCGCCCTCAACCCCGCAATAGGTTCCGTCGAACTGGCGGATCGCCGATGCCGCGTCGCTAAACGTGAGGACGGGGTGAACGCTCGCCAAATGCCACCCCAAATCGCCAAGCGGTGCCATCTGATCCGCCGGAAAATAGCCGCTGCAATGGAAGGCGGTCGGCGCGGGTGCTTCGCGACCTTTGAACACCTTGGCAACCTCGCCCGCCACAGTGGAAATCTGGGAATCCGGGACTGTCAAAGCCCACAGGTCGGCAGGCCGTAGATCGGCGTATGTTTCGACAGCCCGACCCGCCCCGGCGGCTTCGACAGCTTGCTTTGCCGACGCAGGCCGCGGCCCCAGAACATCCTGGACCAAGCATTCCGGCACATCCCGCAGAAGGCCGAGCATGGTCTGCCCAACACGCCCCGGACCGATAAGGTTGATTTTGAGTTTGGACATTTTACCCCCGGGTTTCATACCGCACCGACCAAACGGCGTTGTCAGTGCGGTATATCATCTGCACCGTCTGGATATCTACTCACCTGACGAGGACGTCAGCCCTGTCGCGCTGCGAAGATTTATCGACCGCAACGCATGATTTTCGCGATTTACTGCTTGTAGCCCGCGCGTTTCAGGTGTCGGTTGGCGGCATGAAACTGACCGGTCCTTTTCTGTTCATTCTGGCGACCCTGATGATCGACGCCATCGGTGTGGGGATCGTGTTTCCGATCATGCCCGACCTGATGGACCGTGTCGGCGCGGGCAGCACGGCTGAGGGCGCGCTTTGGGGTGGGATCATGATGGCGGCCTACGCTGCGGCAATGTTTCTGTTCGGCCCCATCGTGGGGAGCCTTTCGGATGCCTACGGGCGCAGGCCGATACTGATCGCGGCGCTGGTGACGCTGACGATCGACTATGTGATCATGGCGATGGCCGAAGTCTATTGGCTGCTTCTCATCGGTCGGGTCGTCGCAGGGATGGCGGGGGCGACGTATATCACGGCGACGGCCTACATTTCCGACATCGCCAAGCCAGAAGAGCGCGGCGCGAGCTTTGGAATGATCGGTGCAGCCTTCGGCATCGGCTTTGTCCTCGGCCCCGCGCTTGGCGGAGTTGCGTCGGGCTGGCACATCACGGCCCCGTTTTGGATTGCTGCGGGCCTGTCCGCGCTTAACGTGGCTTTCGGCGTGTTCATCTTGCCGGAGTCACTGAAAGACCATAACCGCCGCCCCTTTGGTAAAAGGGACCTGAACCCCTTCGGAACGATTGCGCGGGCTTTTTTGATCCCGGGCCTCGCTATCCCGCTTATCTGCATCTTCGTTTTTGAATTCGCCAATATGGTTTACCCGACGCTCTGGGCCTTCTGGGGCCGCGAAGTGTTCGGCTGGGATGGCTTCACCATCGGGCTGACCCTGTCGGCCTACGGTATTCTGATCGCGGCGGTGCAGGCCGGGATATTGCCGCTGATGACCAAGCGCATGGGTGACTTCAACACGTTGGTTATCGCGACCCTCGCGGCGGTGATCGGGATGGTGGGTTTTGGCGTCGCGGGCGCGATCTGGGCCGTGGTTGTCTTTCTGCCCATTGCGGCCTTCTCAGACATGGCGCCGCCGTTGATGACCGCCTTCGCCGCCAATCGGGTCGGCGAAGACCAGCAAGGCCTGGTGCAGGGCGTGATCGCGTCGTTGTCGTCTGTGGCGGCTGTCGCTGCTCCGCTCGCCATGACCGGAGTTTTTGAACGGTTCGTGAGCGGCGAAGGAATCTATCTACCCGGCGCGCCGTTCCTTATCGCCGCGGTTCTGATCGTGGCGATCGTGCCGCTGATCCTGCGTCTGAGGGGTGGTTAAGCGCCACCCGTCGCGTTCGAGGGGTGGAGCCGGCAATCGCGCACGGCAATTCCCACATCATGCGGCCTGAGACCATTGCCGTTACGCCGCTCGTATCCAACGTCGCCGCCGATCAGATCGGCGCCGCCTGCGCGGGATCGCCCGACCCCAATTGCGCGTGTATTCCTCGAACTTGGCTTTCTTCGTTGGGGCGATGCGGTAGCGGATGATACACGTCAGCTTGATCGTTTCTTTCATGGTTCTCTTGATCTCCGACAGGAGTGAGCGTAGATCGCACCTCGCGAGAAGTTCGGGCCAAGCGCGATCAGAGAACGCGGATCGTTATGTTTTCACGCCGCCGGGAAGAGGCGTTTCGCCGCCTGTTTCCGATAGATGTTCGCCCGATCAACGGTTGAGGTCACTAATTGCGGATCATGTGCTTGAACGGCTGGGGCGGGAAGCTGTTCGGAGAGCTTCTGGCCTATATCGAAAAAGAGGCCCCCGACATTCTTTGTCTTCAAGAGGTCCTTCAAAGCCCCGGTACCGAAAAGGACTGGCTGACCTACCGTGACGGGGATTTCACTTTGCCGCAACGCGCCAACTTCTTCCGCGATGTTTCAAGTGCCTTGCCAGATCACGTCGCGGTGTTCTGTCCTGCGGCGCAAGGTGCGCTCTGGGATGGGGACCGTCCCATCCTGTCGCAATGGGGGCTGGCGACATTTATCCACAAGTCGCTGCCGGTAATCGGTCAGGTGCAGGGCTTTGTTCACAAAGACTATTCGTCGGACGGATACGGCGATCACCCGCGATCCCGCGGCGCCCATGGCATTCGCGTCTATGACCACGAAGCCAATCGGTCGGTCAGCGTCACGCATATGCACGGGCTACGCGATCTGAACGGCAAGATGGACACGCCCGAGCGCGGAGAACAGGCGCAAAGACTGCTCGACCTATCTCGGCAGGTTTCAGGCCCGGAGGACGTGGTGGTGATTTGCGGCGACTTCAACATCGAACCCGGCAGTGAAACGCTTGCGGTTCTCGCCGATGCCGGTCTGACCGAGCTTGTGACGGGTCGCGGTTTTGAAAGCACCCGGACCTCGCACTACAAGAAACCGGGTCGGTTTGCGGATTACATGCTCATCAACAACGAAGAGGCCGTGAAGCGTTTCGATGTGGTTCACGTGCCTGAGGTCTCGGACCACTGCCCGCTGGTGCTGGAGTTGTGATCGCTACTGTTGCCTCAGAAAGATCCAACTGAACGCCGCCATGATGGCGCGATCTGCGGTTACCGCACCAACCCCCACCCCCGTCAAATGAACCAAATCCGCGTGTTGCACGTTTTTTCCCCCGAACAAGGGAGAAAAAAGCTGGAACCGGTCAAGATATTACTCGATCACCTTAGAGGTGACGTGGTGGACCGGATCAAAACCGGTCGAGGTTCGCACGTCACGCGATCAGGTTGTTGCGAAAGTTAAGCGTGCGTTGGACGATGCGGGTGTCGAAATTCCGTTCCCCTCCCGCACATTGACGTTCAAGGAACCGCTGACTTTGGCCGGAGATAGCGAGGCGGAGAAATGAGCGGGCGCGTGACCTGTTCGACCCGCAATAGATCGGGGAGGAAATACGAAGCCGATGACAGACTCTCTCCAACCTATCGGGCTGTCCGTTCTTTCTCCGCCAGTTCTGTTCGGATTTGCACCCACGTCAGGACGGTGAAAAACACCGTTCCCCCTAGGATGTTGCCGAAAAACGCAGGCGCGACAAAGCTAAAGGCTGCGGCGCCCAGACTGATATCGCCGGAGAATACCAGTGCTGCCGCTTCGGTGGTCCCTGCGATCACGTGGGAAAAGTCGGCCAGCGCAATCAGATAGGTGATGAGGATAATAAGGATCGGGCGGGAGTCTTCGGCATTCGGCATGATCCAAACCAATGCCGCAATTAGCCACCCCGCGCCGATCCCACGCAGCATGGTTTCGCCCCAAGGAAACGATGTTGCGTGTCGCGACAGGTCAAGTATCGCGAACCAAATCTCTGGCTGGAAGCCGCGGGTTGCGTAGAGCACGTAGCCGAAGATAGACGCCCCGATCAAGTTGAAAATCAGAACCAGCGACCATAGCCGACACAGCTTGAACAAAGAGGAACCGCTTGGGGTATCGAGAACGGGGCAGACGGCGGTGATGGTGTTTTCCGTGAACAATTGCATCTGCCCCAAAATCACGATCAGGAAGCCGACGGAATAGCCGAAATTCTCAACCAGTGGGCGCCATTCCGCATCTGGAAGGTGGTGACGGAACAACGCTTCGGCCAAAACCGAAAACCCTAATGCCAACCCGGCGACGAGCGCCGACAGAACCAGCGCTGAGATGGGGCGGTTCAGTTCCTCAATCCCCTTGCGGCGGATGGATTCAAAGATCGCCGGCGCGCTGATCGGCACCTTGTCCTTGATCGCTTCCAGTTCTCGTGGATCGAAAGCGTCGTCGTTCTTCGTGTCAGAATTGGGTTCGGTCATCTGTCCTCTGAAAATTCATCGCTTATTTTGACGGGAGATCGCAGATAGCTGCGCCCGAGATGAGTATCCATCCGGGCGACTGTCGAACCACACCGTAGCGGTTCAACACAATTAGTGGCCGTGCTGTTCCATCTCGTCGGTTGCGCATTGGCATTGAGTTGGCCCCACGAGCCGAAACGATGGCGACCGGAGCGATGAATTGGGCGCGTGATTTAGCGCACCGGAACATATCGACACCGGACGGGTCATACCGCTCGACACGATCAACGACTGCACTGGAGTACAGGGAAGAACTGCACTTGCACTGTGAGAAGGGTGTTTTTTGGACAGTTTCTTTCCGGTTAATGGGCGTGAATTCAGAGGTTTGCCGCGGCAAAGTTGCTCGCGCTGATCGAGGTTTCCTGTCTCAGGCTCGATCACATGAGCGAGGACGAGAAACGCGCGTATGTGCTGGCCGACAACAAGCTCGCGTTGAATGCTGGCTGGGACGAGGATCTGCTGGCCGCCGAGCTGGACGCCTTAATGTCGGCCGATTTCGACTTCGATGTCTCGATCACAGGATTTTCAATTCCCGAGATCGACGGGGCTCTCGCGGCAATTACTCCGGAGGAACCCGGCGATCCAGACGACGATGTCCAGCCTGTAGATGCACCTCAACGGGTGCGACCTGGGGATGTCTGGCAACTGGGTCGACATCGACTGATCTGCGGCAATGCTCTCGACCCGATCGTTGTTGGTGCGCTGATGGATGGAGACGTGGCTCGCATGGTGTTTAGTGATCCGCCCTACAACGTGCCGATTGATGGTCACGTTGGCAATTCGGGAAAAGTCCAGCACCGCGAGTTCGCCATGGCCTCCGGGGAAATGAGCCAGACCGAGTTCGTAGGCTTTCTAGAACGGGCCTTCCGCAACCTCGTCCGTTACAGCGTGGACGGATCGATCCACTTTCTATGCATGGACTGGCGACACATGTCTGAGATGCTGGCGGCGGGGCAGGGGGTCTATGACGAAATAAAAAATCTCATTGTCTGGGCCAAAGACAATGGCGGTATGGGCACGTTCTACCGTTCGCGCCACGAGTTGATCTTTGTCTTCAAGAAGGGGACAGAACCTCACATCAACACGTTCGAGTTGGGTCAGCACGGACGTTATCGCACCAATGTTTGGGAGTATCGTGGGGCAAACAGTCGCCATGCAACCCGAATGGAGGAACTGGCGCTCCATCCGACTGTGAAGCCCGTGCAGATGATTGCCGACGCAATCCGGGATGTCTCCGGACGTGGCGAGATCGTGCTTGATATTTTCGGAGGCTCGGGATCAACGCTGATTGCAGCAGAAAAAACTGGTCGGCGTGGCTATCTTTGCGAGCTCGACCCGATCTATTGCGACCGGATCCTTTCCCGATGGGAAGCATATGCAAACGACGAAGCCGAACGACTGGTCTGTGGCTGGCAGGCACCGGTCGGCAAGCTGGAGGCGGCGGAATGAAAGAACGTCGCGTCAACCTGCCGGTACAAAAACCGGGGGCCAACTATGAAGTCGGCTATGGCAAACCGCCGAAAGCCACACAATTCAAGCCCGGGCGATCTGGCAATCCCAAGGGCCGGCCAAAGGGCGCGAAGAACAAGCGCCCCGGTCTACACGAAGAGCGGATGAAGGAAATCGTCCTCGACGAGGCCTATCGCGACATCACAGTGCGCGACGGCGTTCGCAACGTCACGATTCCTATGGCACAGGCTGTTATTCGAGCGTTGGCAGTCAATGCCGCAAAAGGCCAACACCGGGCGCAACGTCTCTTCGCCGAACTCTTGGCCTCGGTTGAGAGCTCGAGGAAGCTTCTTCATGATGAATATTTTGAGAATGCTGTGACTTATAAGCTGGAATGGGAGAAGGAACTTGAACGGCGGAACCAGCTCAATATCACGCATCTGCCCGATCCCCTTCCGCATCCCGATCAGATCAGGATCGACATGCGCGAGGGTACAATCCATATGACCGGCCCGATGACAAAGGAGGACAAGGCTCTGCTTGATCGGTGGGAACTACGCAAGCCGCAGATCAAGGAGGCTGTCAAGGCGCTGAAGGAGAACCTTGAACACGAGATCGACGCGGACGAGCGTGCGGATATCGAAAAACACATCAGAATAGGAGAAAAGATGCTTGCTGAGATCACAGAGGCAATCCCGGATTGAAAACGGAGCGGTGTTGCTTTCTCTTTGCTGCCATTTATGCTCCGCGTTGCATTTCCCAAGGGCAAGGTTAGCAAAGACCCCACTCCGGTCATTGGCAAGCAGTTCTGCGCTGTGATGCAGCGTTCGCATTACTGCCGTTCGTGCTTCGCGCGGCATTCGCGGTGGACCAATGACTGGGTCGCGGGACAAACCGGACCTTGGTGTGAAGCAGCTGAGTGTCCGCTTTGATTATCATTGCGAAACATCCTTTGCTCGACCAAGGTTATCTGGATCAAACACACCTCAAAGGTACTGGGCGATGAAAATCTCCAAAATCAGCGTCTTCCAGAAGGGCCTGCCTTACGGCGGTGGCGGGCTTGCCGTAGGTGATTTGAGCGAGGAGCGCACAAGAACATTTGATACGTTCAACAGCACTGTTGTGGTCGTGGAAACCGATGCCGGGCTTAGTGGTTGCGGTGAATCTTGCCCTTGGGGTCCAACTGACCCGGGCACGATGCGCGCTCTCCCGATCCTCGCTAACGCGCTATTGGGCATAGATCCGCGTCAACTCCACGAGATCGAACTGAATATGGATGCCGCAATCGAAGGGCACACCTATGCAAAAAGCGCGATTGATATTGCGTGCTGGGACATCCTTGGGAAAAGCAAAGACGTTCCTGTCTACGACCTGTTGGGGGGCAAGCTGACCGACGGCGCACCTCTGTATCGTTGTGTCATGGAGCAAAAACACGACAAGATACGAGCTGAGATTGAGCAGTACCGGGCCGCTGGCTACAAATACCTCAAACTTAGGGTCGGCATCCATCCAGAAGAAGATATAGAACTGATCCGTTTTGCAGCTGAAATCGCTGAACCTGGTGAAGTTGTTTACGCGGACGCAAATTGCCGTTGGACGCTTCCGGAAGCGATGCAAGTCGCACAGGCAATTGAAGACATAGACGTAATGATCGAACAACCCTGCCTGACCTATGAAGACTGCCTTCACCTGCGTAGGAACACGAACCAGTCGATGAAACTTGATGAGTTGGTGACGGATCAGTTCATTGCTAAGCGGATAATTCGTGACAAGGCTGCTGACGTTGCCTGCGTGAAGATGGCGCGCATTGGTGGGCTAACAAAGGCCCGCAGAATACGCGATATTTTCGTCGAAAAAGGCACAAAGGTCGTCACCGAATGCATGATGGGTGGTGAGATAATATCAGCGGCGGTATCGCATTTTGCGGCGTCCACGCCCGCGAACCTTTTGTTCAATACGACGGACCTACATGCCTACAATACGGAATCGACCGGTTCACCAGCGCCACCAACTTCTGACGGTCGATTGTATTGCCACGGCACACCGGGACTTGGTGTCGAGCCTGATTTCGAAAGTCTAGCTGATCCCGTAGCTGTCTATGAGTGATGCGAGCAATGACAATTGCCGAATACTTGCGTCCAGATGAACCCTGATGCGGTCATTGGCTGCGATGCAGAAAAACGGTAATTTGGGCTCCTAGCTGCCATTAGATCGATTGCAGCATGTTTGCGGAACTAGTTGCCTGCCACCAACAAGGACGGCCCATTCCGGACCTTCACCCTACCGTCACGATGCTGCGGTCGCAGCCCGGACAGCCGACATTCGCTGCTAATGCAAAGTGCGCAGACGGTCCAACTCACAGTCTGCGGGACGAAGCTGCCAATCACGCGAAGTAAAAGAACAGCGGCACGGGTGCCACTGCGCAAATGATGACTGCTAGAAATGCCCAAGCCGAATAGAGCCGTGACGCCCCGGCGATAAATGCAAGCCCCCCGCCACCACCTACGAGAGAGTTTCCCGGAATATTGAGCGCGGCTGCAAGCAAAATATGTCGGTGACGATGTAGTCTCTGACCCAGCTTTGATGGGACAATCAATAAAAGTTTGTCCAAGAGGTCTTTCGGAGCAGCGTTGCCTAGATCAGCAACGAATGTTGCGGCCTTGTTTAAGCCAAGCCAATCGAGCGCGTGGGCTAGGGCGGTCGCAGGCATAAGTCTCGCAATGAAGAATGAAAGCATCAAAGCTCCTAGCATCCCCAAATAAACGAGGGGCGCAATCTGTCCGCCAAAGAGCAACAGCAACGCGAAACCAATCTCGGCACCCGGAACGAAAGGAATGGCCGCCAAGACCACAAACGCAACAAAGGCTGTCATGACAATTCGATGGATCATAGGCTCGTTCATAGGGCGCAATTCGGGCACAGTCAGGTCTTTCAACACATCACTTAGAAGCCAGCCACCCAGCAAGAGTAAGGTGTAGAAAGCTATAGCCCTTCGGTTGGCCCAAAGACGTTTCAAAACCGAGCGCACATAGGGTTTTTGTCTGGTTCACTCGACAGCATGGTTTGACGTGTCTCGGTCAATGAAGCGCTTTCAGGGGCGGTTGAAATTTGTCCAATAAAAACGATTTCGCGATTTGTCGTCCAGTACCAACGGCGGCGTTCCCAAGTTATTGAAACCCGAATTGTACCGTCGCTTTTTACAAGGCCGTCATAGCCGAACTGACCACGGCTTTCGCTTTCGAGTATCCCTTTGAAGCGTACGCCATCCGTCGTTGCTTCAGCTTCATAAGTGCCGGGAACAAAGCCGCACCGCGTGCAGATGTCAGACCAGAAATGACCATTGTCAAAATATAGACTGTCACTGAGATCTGGGTTTTCGGCAGGGCCGATCATGCCTGTGAAGACGCGGCCGTCTAGGATACCTTCCGCGTTCCCTGTGGTCGCTACAGAAAAAGAGAGCACGAAGCCCAATGCCAAAGCAGAGAGTATGCGTCCGACAATCATTCACCAAACCTTAAAATGACAGACTATGCGGCAATTCGACTGCAAGCAATGGCATGCATTTATGTCCGCTTCGGGCTTTTCGCGGCCATCGGGTGCTGTGCAGCATCTCACGCTATTTCATCCTGGCCATCGTTGAGATCGGCCCATTCCCGACCTTGGACACGCGGATGGAATGCTGCAGTCGCAGCCCGCTTAGCAGCCATTCGCTGCGATAGCGAAATCTCGAGGTTCGCGAATGGGAAAGGCGCGGACAAAGCTGACGTCTAGATCAAAGCCAGACTATCCAAAGATGGCAGTTAGACGCTGATATGCGTTCTCCGGCCACACATCCTTGAACTCATAAAAGTTCTCGAAAATCGGAATGTCTGGATTTAGCGGAACCCATGTCTGCTTACTGGCTGTAAATATCTGCGCGTCTGGCGGACAGAGATAGGGGTGGTCCAGTGTGCCAACGCGGACGTACGTCAGTTTTCCCAGTCGAACGAGATAGCTGCTGAACACGGCGGTGCCGCAGGAAGCGCAGCGGGTGATGACTTGCCCCTTACCACTGGGTGTGTCGAGCTTGTGTTCCGTCGTTTTGCCGCTTGCGGAAACACGGTCCGCCTCGATGATGGCATTTAAGACGTACGCAGAGCCTGTTTGTTTCTGACATTCTTTGCAATGACAGCAATGCACAAACATCGGCTCAGAGCTCATCCGATACGTCACTTTTCCGCATCCACATGCGCCGGTGAGGAGAACTGTTTCTTCGGGTTCCATAACTTACTCCACCAGATTGTAGTGTTTGATGATCCGGGCTTCGACAAGCTCAGCCTCAGCGGGATCAATGTGCGGCGATCGATAGTCATCGCCAACGAATGCCTTAAGCGATGCCACGTCGCGCCAGACCATCACAAAACTGAACTCTCTCGGACTATCCGTTCGCGGCGCACCGGGCAGGACTTGGACAATACCGTCGGTTCCCTTCATCAAAGGGATTGCCGTATTGTGAAAGAACTCGCTGAATTCTTTCTCCTTACCTTCGCGAACAAGTACCTGAAAAATGCGCATTATCATGCTATGTCCCCCTATGAGCGGGTTTCACCTGCATGAGCACCTCAGATGTTCTTTTAGCACAAAGACCAGTGATTGTCGCGTTTGGGCTCGAAGTTGCCATCGGAGCAAGCGCGGCCTCTGAAGTTCTGAGCTGAGATTGATCTTCGAAGTCGGCCCATACCAGCCATTCATCGGGTCAGGCAACGCCGCAAAGCAGCTTTCCTATTGCAGACGTTGAATATCGTCGCGACCAATCTACTGAAGAACCGACCGGTTCACACGACACATGGCCAGAATGTTCGAGTTGTTTAGTCATCACCTGTTACGCGCGGGCCCTAACGTCTCCAATGCTCTGCGAGACATGCAACCGAGGCAGTTGCTGATCCTTGCTCGCCAATGCCTTGCTCTTCGCTGCTTCGGTGGTTCATCATTAGGCCAAAATCTGAGTGGCACCCAGGTGCTGATAGCTGGAGGGCGAGATGCGGGTTTTCTTTACAGGCGGTAGCGGCAAGGCGGGCAAATGGGCGGTCCGGTATTTGCAGGCGCAAGGGCACCACGTGGTGAATGTGGACAAAACACCCTCGGGGCTGGATTGTCCCGAGTTGTTGGCTGACCTTTGCGATGCGGGCCAAGTCATTGGTGCCATGTCGCAGTTCATTGAAAGCGCTGAGTTGGACTTGGGCACCGGCATTCCAACTTATGATGCGGTCGTGCATTTCGCGGCGATCCCCCGCGTCATGATCGGCACTGATGGTGAGTGCTTTCGGCAGAACACTTTGACCACCTACAACGTGATCGAGGCGGCCGTGAAGCTTGGAGTTCAGAAAGTCGTCTTTGCAAGCTCGGAGACAACCTATGCTGTGTGCTTTGCCGACGGAGAGTTGAAACCGGATTTCGTACCGATTGACGAAACCCATCCAACAGTGCCCCATGACAGCTACGCCATTTCGAAGGTCTGCAACGAGATGACCGCCCGGTCCTTTCAGGCTCGAACGGGCGCCGACATTTACGGATTGCGGATCAATAACGTTATCGAGCCCGACGAATATGCTGAGAAGTTCCCGGCATTCATAGAAAATCCAGCCCTACGCCGCCGCAACATCTTTGCCTATATTGATGCCCGCGATTTGGGGCATATGGTGGACTGCTGTTTGAACACGGATGGTCTGGGCTATGAGGTGTTCAACGTATCCAACGACGACATGTCAGTCGATATTACCTCGAAACAGGTGATTGAACAGTTCTATCAGGGTGTCGAGATTCGCGGTGAGATGGGCGCAGACGAGACGTTCTATTCCAACAAAAAGGCGAGGAAGATGGTTGGGTTTCAGCCGAAGCACTCCTGGCGGGATGTCTTGGAATGATCGTGCAGGCTTAACATTTGCTCAATTTAAGGAGCCATGAGCGTCTCGACACGGGCGGCCCATTCCTGACCTTCAACTCAAGTTCAAGATGCTGCAGTGCTGTCGTCATAGTTGCCAGTCGCTGCAGGTGCGAAATTTGATAGTAGCCGAACTCACAAATCGCGGACCAAAGCTGCCACCCACTTCTATTCCGACCTTGCATTTTCGACGCAAGGCGCGATGCTTCCATTGCCCATGAAACAAATCTCGCAAAGCCTCAATCAGCTAGCCGATAGCTTGAAGAAATCTCACACGTGGAACGCTGCAACTAAGACGTTGCCACGTTTGGTTTTCAGTATGGTTGTAGTATTTATTTCTGCAATGGCTGCGATGCTCGGTTCTCTGTTCTTACTGTTAAATACGCCCCTATTAGGAATCGTGGGCGGCGCGGTTTTTGTCGTGCTTCTGCTTTTATTGGCCATTTTGGCTCGAGAAGCGCGACGGCGGGAAAACGGCGAATAAGGCACAGAGCCGACATGTGGATGTTGCGGTCAGATAAATTCGAGCGGAGAATAGTGACAAGGTCTGCTAAGCGGGCTCAGTTGCCGTAAATTTGACCTTGTCCAATGTCTGCTCATAGTCTGCCAAAGAGCACCTATAGGGCGTCCGCGAATGAAATTTTCAACCAAAGACATCGAACCATTTACCGCGTTTGAAAAGAATGGCTGGGAGAAAGCCGCAGAAGCATACCATGATCATTGGGGTGCATTGTCGGCGCAATCAGCGATCCCAATGCTCCAATTGGCCGGGCTAAAACAGGGCGCAGATGTTCTTGATGTGGCAACTGGCGCTGGTTACATCGCGGCGGCGGCAAAGGGTATGGGGGCCAATCCCATCGGGTTGGACTTCTCAAGCGCTCAAGTCGAATTAGCTCGGAAAACAAACCCAGACATCGAGTTCCTTGAAGGTAACGCACAAGACCTGCCTTTCAATGATCAAAAATTTGATGTGGTCGTAATGGGCTTTGGAATGAACCATCTGCCAGAACCGGAGAAAGCTGCCCAAGAAGCGTGGCGGGTTTTGAAACCGGGTGGTGCCTTCGCCTTCTCCGTGTGGGCCGCTCCGGTTGCTGGTGAAGGATTTGGGATTGTGTTGTCTGCCATCGAAAGTCACGGCGTCCCGAATGCAAGGCTGCCTGCGGCACCGCCTTACTTTCGGTTCGCAGACCCAAACGAAGTCAAGGCAGTGCTGGAACCGGCAGGTTTCAATGACATTTCAACCGCGATTACGCCTCAGGTTTGGCGGCACACTCGTCCCGACGAGGTGTTTGACGCCTTTAACGAGGGTGCAGTTCGCGCAACTGCCATGCTGAAGTGTCAACCTGAAAAAGTCCGCGAGAAAATCAGGGAGGTCGTGCGTGCTGAAGTTTGCGAGTTAGCGATGGGCGAAGACTATCTAATCCCGGTACCAGCATCGTTGTCGGTGGGCCTCAAAGAAAGCTGACGTTCACTGCAATGCATTGCAACCGAAGGCATAGGCTCCATACGGACAATGGGTGCGACTTGTTGGGGCGAGACAAGGGCAGCCGCCTTGGTTGCCGACTCCGCTAAGCCTTGGCGGAAGATGTGTCTTGGCAGCTATTAAGCGCACTAGCCCGGAGGTAAGAAACGCCATCCCACGGGCCGCCGCTGTCGCGGCTTGGAGATCAGGTCGCTGTCCGCTCTGCACGGCTGAGCAAATCGAGCAGCTCAAAGTTTCATAGACATCTCGTGCCAAGTCATTCCTCCATGTTCAGAAATCGATGGCTGCAAATAGCTGTATCCAAATCTCTCGTAGAGTGGGACGTGATGCTCTTTGCACATGAGATGGATTGTGGATTTACTCATCCTTTTCATGCGCCCCACGAATTCGACCATCAATGCCCGTGATAGACCCTTACCCTGATGCGCGGGATCAACAACAAAAGACATTATTACGACATTTGGGGCGTCGGGGTCATGGCCAACAAGCTCTTTGAACTCTTCGTCAGACATTTCGACTTCATGAGCACATCCGCAATTCACAAAGCCAACTATCTCGCCTTCAACCAAAAAAACTAGGAAGCCATCGGGATAGATCTCAATCCTTTTGGAAATCTTTTCGAGCGTTGCTGCCTCATCGCCTTCGTAGGCATCAATCTCTATTTCAAAGCAGCGAGTTGCGTCGGAAGGTTTGGCGTTTCGAAATTCACTCATGTGCCTATACTATTCGGGATAGATCGAGTTGCAAAACCGCCGTTCGTACTCATCGCAGCATTGGTTACTGAGGGCTCGTTGCGACCATAGGAGCAAGCGCGCATCAGAATGGTGGACCCGATTGTCTACGACGAGGACGGCCCATTCCGGACATTGCCGATGTAGTCAAGCGCTGCGGTGCAGCTTCACCAAACCGGGCTTTCGCCGCACTGCGGAAATGTTGTATCACTCGAACTCACAGATCGCGGGACAAACGCACCGTTCGGCCTCACTACTCATAGTGATGCTTTTGATCCATAGCGGCCCTTGGCTGCCAGCGCTGCATTGCATGGTTTTCGAGGGGTGATCAACCGATGATCCTGGCCTCGCATCAAATCGCGAATGCTTGGCCATCCAAATCGGTCGTTTATATGGGTGCTTTCTGTCTCACCGTTCAAGAGGACTGTAACGGTTACTATGCAACTGTTCATTCCAGGACCGGCTTCTGGCATAGTGATGCTGGGGAACTAAAAGAGGAACGCCGTCCCAACCGGGACCTAAGAATACTGAGCAATGGACAAACTTTCGGTCATGAACGCATTCTGCCGGATCGTCGATCGCGGCAATTTCGCTCGCGCAGCCGAGGATCTTGGCGTGTCATCGGCACTGCTCAGCCGCGAGGTGAAGCTGCTCGAAGAGAGCCTCTGCTGCGTGCTTCTCACTCGGACCACACGCACCATGTCGCTGACCGACCATGGACGTCACTACTATGATCAGGCTCAGGCGATATTGGACGCGGTCGGACAGGTTGAAGACCGGATACGGCGGCATTCAGGCGAGGTGCGCGGAAATCTCAGGATCAATGCGCCGAACTCCTATGGGCAGATTGTGCTGTCGCCGCTGATACCTGAATTTCTGACCCAACATCCCGATCTTGAAGTGACGCTGTCGCTGGATGATCGAGTTATCGACATGATCGAAGGTGGGTTCGATCTGTCGATCCGCATTCGCGCCGAGTTACCGGATTCAGCGTTGGTTGCGCGCAGGCTTTCCACTGTCCGCCAGCGCCTGTTTGCCAGCCCGGACTATCTTGCGCAGGCCGGCACACCAAAGACGCCGACGGCGCTACGTGACCATGCGACCGCAGCCTACATGCTCGCTGACGATGCACTGCACTGGACGCTGACAGGACGGGATAGAACTGAGGTGATCACCCTGGCGCCACGGCTCAGGGTCGGGTCAAGTTTGGTCTTGCGGGATCTGCTGATCGCAGGGTTCGGGATCGGTGCTCTACCGGATTTCATATCTGACATCCCGGAGGCGGATGGGCGACTTGTGCGGGTCTTGCCAGACTACGAGCTGCCGCCACGCTACGTTTTCGCCGTGACCGCCTCGCGGCTGGGGTCTGACGCCAAGGTCACGGCCTTTCTCGATCAACTACGCGCCACCCTCGCGCCCTGACATTCTTAACGCCCGGTAAAATATGATTTGCGCAAAGCCCGGTTAATCCAGCGCCGCCAAATGCGCATCCTCTGAGCAACGAAATAAACAGCTCAAGAGGATCACATGACCCGCATACTCGTTCTTTACTACTCCAGCTACGGCCATGTCCGCACGCTCGCCGAGGCCGAGGCCGAAGGTGCGCGAACAGTGACAGGCGCAATCGTCGATATTCGCCGAGTGCCCGAAACCGTTCCGGCTCACATCCGCAAGTCCTCCGGCTTTATCGAAGATGATACGCCCGAGGCTGCCCCCGCCGATATGGCAAACTATGACGCAATCATTTTTGGCACGCCGACACGGTTCGGCATGATGGCAAGCCAAATGAAACAATTCCTCGATATGGCTGGTGGCCTTTGGGCGCAGAATGCTTTGATCGGCAAGGTCGGCGCGGTGTTTGCCTCGACCGGATCGCAGCATGGTGGTCACGAGGCGACGATGCTGTCCTCGCATATCCCGCTTTTGCATTTCGGTATGGTGATTGCCGGCATGCCTTACACTTTTGCCGGTCAGACCACCCGCGACGGCATCATCGGTGGCGCGCCTTATGGCGCCGGAACGATTGCCGGGGCGGATGGTGCGTTGCAGCCAACGGAAACCGATCTTGCCGGTGCCCGATTTCAGGGCGCACATGTCGCCCGGCTCGCCGTTGCGCTGAGTTCGGCGCGGTCCTTGGCAGAGGTTGCGTGATGTCCAGCCGACCCGATCTTACCCTCGATTTCTTTCACGACGTCGTCTGCTGCTGGTGCTTCAATATCTCGTCGCGGATGCGCAGGTTGACCTCCGAGTTCGATCTCGACATCCGGCACCGCACCTTCGTGCTGCAAGCAAGTCCTGCCGAAATGCGCGTGCGTTGGGGAAGTCCCGACGAAGCGAGTCAAACCATCCTTGGCCACTGGGACACCTGCCGCGCCGTAAGCGATCAGCCAGAGTTGATTGATGTCGATGCCATGCGCCAAGCAGACTTTGACTATCCGCATGGATACACCGCCGCGCTGGCCTGCAAGGCGGCAGAGGTTTTAGGTGGACAGGAACTACACTGGACGCTGTTCGACCGGATCCAGCTTGCGCACCTGTCCGAGGCCCGCAATATCGCCGACCCTGCGGAACTCACGCAACTTGCTCAGGATGTCGGGCTTGATCCCGATCAGTTCGCATTGGCGATGACCGATCCGGCGATAGCGCGCGACGTCGAGGCCGACCGCCAACACGCCCGCGCTTTGCAGGTGCGTGCAATCCCAGCCCTTGTGGTTCGCGAAACGGGTACCCGCCTTGTGAACGGCCCACTTGACGACCTGCGCGCGCAAATCCGCGCCGCAATTCACCTCAATCCCAACTGAAGAAAGGCACATTCGATGTTTCGCAAACCTTCACCCCGCTCTGAAGCGCGCCGTCACCGGCGCGGCGTTCCACGCGATCTTTCACCGCGCTTGATGCGCGATATCGGTCTTGAACCATGGCCCGACCGGTCCGTCACGATCCCCCGCCTTTGGTAGCCGTCCGCGCTGCCATCGGCCCAAAAAGGAGCCCCGCTATGTCCCGCATGAAGGATACCATTCTCACCGCGCTCGCCCCGGCAGTCTGGGGCAGTACCTACCTTGTCACGACGCAGTCACTGCCTGCCGATGTTCCGCTGACACTCGCGGTGCTCAGGGCATTGCCTGCCGGGCTTCTCCTATTGGTGGTCACCCGAAACCTGCCGTCGCAGGTCTGGATCGGGCGGGTATTCCTACTTGGTGCGTTCAATTTCGCGATCTTCTGGTCGCTGCTATTCATTGCCGCCTATCGTCTTCCGGGCGGCGTAGCGGCCACACTGGGCGCGACGCAAACGTTAATGGTGCTTGGCCTGTCGCGTCCTTTGCTCGGCACGGGCATTCGTCCGGCTTCGGTGTTTGCCGCATTTGCGGGCATCGGGGGGGTCGCGCTACTTGTTCTCAATCCGCAAGCAACCCTTGATCCTGTCGGGATAGCCGCCGGATTGGGCGGGGCCGCGTCGATGGCCTTGGGCACGGTTTTGTCCCGCAAATGGCAACCACCTGTGCCCGCCCTAACGTTCACTGCTTGGCAGCTGACGGCGGGGGGCTTGCTGCTCTTGCCTGTGGCACTCGTTTTCGAACCGACCCTGCCGCCACTCACACCAACCAATCTGGCGGGGCTTGTCTGGCTCGGCCTGATCGGTGCGGCGGTGACGTATTGGCTCTGGTTTCGCGGCGTCGCCCGAATTGAACCCGGTGCCGTATCAATGCTTGGCCTGATGAGCCCGCTCACTGCAGTTCTGCTGGGATGGCTCTGGCTCGACCAGTCCCTGACGCTCCAGCAATCCATCGGCGCAGCAATCCTGCTCGCCTCGGTCTGGCTCGGCCAGATCGCCAATCTTCCCCAACGTTTCACAAACAGAAAGGTCACCCTATGAAACGCATGATTACCCTAACATCTGCGGCGCTTTTTGCTCTGCCCTTTGCTGCACAGGCAGACGAAGGCACCTTTGTCTCCGACGGCGTGCCGCTTCACTACACCGACCAAGGCACTGGGTCCGCTGTCGTGATGTTGCACGCGTTCGCCGGATCGTCGGTTCTTTGGGCGAGCAACGGACTCATGCCGCTCGACGGGTTTCGCGTGATCAGTTTTGATGCCCGTGGCCACGGAGAGAGCTGCAAGCCCACCGAGGCCGATGCCTATGGCACGCAAATGGTAGATGACGTGATCCGGATCATGGACGATCGCGGCGTCGAAACCGCGCACATCGTCGGCTACTCGATGGGGGCCGAAACCGCGTTGAAACTCGCCACGACATATCCGGACCGCGTGTTGTCACTGGTCGTTGCCGGCTCTGGCTGGTCGGGTGAAGCCGAGGCGCAGACTTACGGATTCATCGCCGATGCCCTTGGCGGTGTCGCGACGTTTGGCGACTTCATGGTCGCCATGGCCCCGGACGGAAACGCTACAAGCGAAGAGGACATGCGAACCGGAATCGCAATGTTGAGCGCGCATGGCATCTCTCCGGATCAGGACGCCGCGCCGCTGGCCGCGACCGCTGGCGCGATGCACGAGGTAATCGGGCTTTCATCCGCAACGCTTTCCGCAATCGACGTTCCGGTACTGGGCATCGCGGGGGAAACAGATGAAGAGCGCAAAAATGTTGCCCGCTTAGGTGACGCAATTCCCGACTTCTCGTTTGTCATGATCCCTGATGCGGATCATCTTTCGGCACCGCTCGCTCCACTTTTCACACAAACCGTTTCGGCCTTTCTGAAAGACTGACAGCCCCCATCGAAAGGAATGGACCCATGCATATACGGCTAACCCAAACTGAAATTTCCACCGCGCGCAGTGCCGGGTTGCTTTACCTCATCATCATTGTGTGCGGGATCAGCGCCGAAATCATGCTGCGCGGTCCAGTGATTGACCTGATGGACGCCAGCGACACCGCAGAGGCAATTCTTGCGTCGCTGGGGCGCTTCCGGCTTTCCATTGCCTTTGATCTGATCATGGCGCTGGCCGATGCCGGACTTGCCGTCCTGCTCTTCGTGCTGTTCCGCCCCGTTGCTCCCGCGCTTGCACTGGCGGCGATGGTCTTCCGGCTGGTTCAGTCGGTGATCATCGGCGCCAATTTGATGAACCTGCAAGCCGCGGTGCTTTTGTTGACTGGCAGTCAGGAAACCGCCGCGCTGGCCTCTGATCAGGTCGACGCCATGAGCCTGCTGTTTCTCAACCTGCATGGTCATGGCTACGATCTCGGGCTGGTGTTCTTTGGCATCAACAGCCTGATGACAGGTGCCCTGATCTGGCGCGCGGGCTTTATTCACAAAGCCTTTGGCGTAGGCGTCGCGTTGGCTGGCATGGTCTATCTGATCGGCAGCGCCTTGCGGTTTTTCGCGCCAGAGCTTTCGGCAATGTTTGCTCCGGCCTATGGGCTGACCATGATTGCTGAAACTGCGTTTTGTTTGTGGCTCTTGTCTGCAAGGAAAATCGCACGAAACCGTGGTTGAGCCAATCGGCTCACGGTTTCACTGGATCCGACTGTGTTGTTTAATGAATGATCAGGAGAAGCTTGATGACAGAACGAGGTTTCACCATCCGCGCCCTTGGCGAAATCGCCATCCGCTGCATTCACCTTGACGCGATGGTCGCGTTCTACCGTGACGTGATCGGGCTCGAACCGCTTGGTGATCCGGACAACGGCCGCGTCGTTTTCTTCCGAATTGCCGAAGGGTTTGGCGGCCACACCGCCGTGTTGGCGCTATTTCGTCACGACATCGAAGGCGCTGGCCACACCGAGGCAGGTGATGTGCCGCCGGTGACGGGTTCGGGGTCTTCACTGCATCACATCGCGCTCAGCCTGCCCTGGGAGGAACAAGATGCCGTCGTTGCATGGTACGAAAAACTCGGTCGGGACTACACCATAGAAACGTTCGATTGGGTCGGGTGGCGCGGTGTCTTTACCTTCGATCCCGACGGCAACACCGTCGAACTTGTCGCCAAGAATCCGCAGTGGAGCGAGTGTTCAAGCCCATCACCAGAACTTACTACCCGTTGAACCACTCTGCAAAGCGGACGTTGGCCGCGCAGCAGCAAGTCGGGGGTATGGGCTCGCAGCGGACCTTAGAGGCGGCGCAGCATCAACGGGTTCGCGTCTCCATCTAACTGGCGAGGACGGCCCATTCCGGACATTGCCGATGTAGTCAAGCGCTGCGGTGCAGCTTCACCAAACCGGGCTTTCGCCGCACTGCGGAAATGTTGTATCACTCGAACTCACAGATCGCGGGACGAAGTTGTCATTCACTGCACTTGCTTCAACGTCGGCTTTCGGTACGCAGGATCTAGTCGCTTACGATTTTCTTCCCAATGAAACGGCTGGAACATCAACCAGTGGCCTTTATTGTGGCCCGGAACAATCACGATATGGACCTCACTCTGAGCGCCCATCTCTTCCAAGGCCGCAAGGTTCATTTGGGAATGCTCAATGCTGTAGAATACGTCGTTCTCGCCATAAACGGATAAGACCGGTCCATCGAAAGTCCCTATGCGCCGAAAGAGTGTCGGATTGATTTCGAGGTCCCCAAAGCCCTCCGCCACCCATCCTCCAACGAAGTTGATTACGCCCGCAGCCTTTTCCGGATCCTCCCCAGCCTGCATGAGGGCAACCACGTCCCGCGTGAGAAACCTGTAAGAAGGACTGGTCCCGAACTCACATCAGGCCGTTGCTTCAACGCGCGCAAGGCAGCGTTTGCATCTGCTAGACCGCGTTCCGCCCCGGCCAGCGATAGTCGCGCCTCCGGCGAATATCCTAAACAGTTAGATGCGTTGCTCCAAGACGGCAGGTAACCAGTGTCGTATGAATATTTCGAATAACCGTTCAAAGGGGTCGAGTGGGTCTTTTCCACAAAAAAATCCGGCTGCTCGTAGATCCACGCGAAATCCCACGATGCAATCGTAGTCAATCCAGCGTTTCGGGCCGCAAAGCACCCAACAACGGTCCGGAGTAACTCGAGTGGTTCGAGCGGGGCCATGAACTATCGGACCTATGCCGGAAGACCGGCAATGATTGTGATGCGGGATCGTCAATTACAGTATTTTTTGAGGTCGAAATGGGACGCTCTGTTGTCTGCAGCAACGTCGAGAAACATCTTTCGATCTCATCGGCTTTCCTGAAAGAGGTCAAATGACCGTAGGTCGAGCTTACCGTTTGAGTATTCGCGTGTCCTAGTTGATCTGCAACGGTCATCAATGACGCTCCATCCTGCAATAGCTGACTCGCGTAAGTGTGCCTGAGTCCATGAAACGTCAAGTTTCTTGGCAAACCGGCCAGTGTTCGAGCGTGCTGGAAATATGATCTGTATTCGCCTCCCCAAATGCGACCATTACTCTTACGGAACATTCGATCAGATCCGGTCTTGTCTTTCGTCAATCCTCGGAAAAATTCGATGGCTTCCGACGGTAAGAGTACATGACGAGTTTTGCGGCCTTTAGGACTCGCCACAAATAGCGATCTGGTGTGTTCGGAAAAATCTTTCGCAGACATTGCGATGAGCTCATTTGCGCGACAGCCCGTGTAGAGAGCGGCCGTCACTAACTGACGGAGATCAATATTGCACTTTTCCAGAAGCAGGTGACACTCGGCTCTATCCAGAAAAATGATCCGAGGTCGATCCACATTCGGCAGCCTCCTCAAGCATCGCATCGGGTGATCGTTTTCCAGGTGCCGCCGTTCCCACGCTAACTCAAATGCACCACGCAGTATGCTGACGAGAGCATTGAACGTCTTCTTTCGTTTGCGCAGTTGATCTTGAGACATTGATCGAATGTTCAATCGACTGGTTGCAACATTCTTTGACCGCTTGGGTGGTGTTTCTAGTACATCCACTGCCAGTTTATGAAATGCATTGCCGTCGAATTCAGCGATAGGAATATGGGAGACGCGGGGAACAAGATGGTAGTTTATCAGGCTTACGAGCGTTTCAAAGTGGGACCGACTGGCCGCAAGAACTTTCCATTCCAGGTACTCTTTTAGTGCGTGACCGACTGTGTATTCTCGACAAATTGGACAAATGCTGAGATCACGCTTTGATCCGACTTGATAGGGCTCAGCCGCGACCGCAACGACTTCTCGCGTTGAAAACCAGATCTCCGCCAGCTTAACCGCTTCATGGAAATCGGCAGTCAGTCTACGAGCCCGGAATGCTTGGCACAATCGCCGCTGACTATAACCTCCGTCACGTCGGCGAACGCGAGCGACCCAATATCCCACTCGGTCGCGCTTTACTTCAAGGCCAACGTGACGACAATAACTCAATATGTTGAAATAAGGCGACTTTCGAGCGGATAAACTCAATACGACATCTTGATCACTTAAGTCGGGTCGCCAATTTGCGTTCATTGCTGCGTCCTTATTGGCCCGAATCTCAAGCACCCATCGAGCCATCGAGGCGGGCCGCCAACACTAAGATGGCTGGGTTCCTAGCCAATAAAATTGCCCTTCAGCCGCCGCTCCGCAAGTGACATACTATCGCCAACGAGGCGCTCGCCAACCTGCGGCACGTGCCTCAGCTTCGTCGCAGAACCAACGCTCGCCGCGATCGGTATTGATCCGCGTTCTCGAATACCATGGCGACCAAGGCGGGTGGTAGATGCGGCCATTGCGTGAAATGTTGCCCTTTATCGGGCATCCATCCGGCGATTCATCCTCGGCCGCAGCCCATCGTTCCGCCCGAAATTCCCACGGCGGTATGGCAGGACCACTCCATATTCCCAAGCCTCTACGCTTTGCCTCCCTCTCGGCAGTGACATAGATATCCGAATAGCGAACAAACGCCCAAGCAAGCCCACGACCTACCATTTCCTGCCCAATATCGATATTGCCTGCGTAGCAAGTCGCAATTACGCGACCATAGCTGTCCTCTGAATGCGCAACGCATCGGACACTCTGTCTTGAGACGAGATCGGCCATTGCGGCGGTTGCTTCCTGACCGCAGCCCCATTCCGAAACACCTACACCGCAGGTTTGACCATATTCCGGTGCGTCAATCCCGTTAAGGCGATATGTGACATCACCAATCACGATGGTATCGCCGTCCACGGCGTCGGCATTAGAGGCAAACGCAGATACGGGTGTCAAATTGCATAGCAAAGTCAGGGCAAACCCTGCCGCCAATTGTTCAATCGTCATTGTAGCTCCAATAAAGTTCCGCCTTGCGTTGCGGAATCTACTCCTCTTTCGCAGTTGGAAAAACCCGCGTTTCACCGACTTCAATCTGCATGTCGTATTTTCCATAACGAGGGATGAGTCGATAATCATATGGTGAGATGTTCAAGTCTTTTAGCACCGCCGCGAAAAGAAGCCTGGCCGTGTCAAATTTCCGAACGACATCTTCGTTTGTGTCTTCATGAGACGCCAAGTTTCCAAGTGTCATCCGGTCGTCGACCTGACCTGTCGCACCTAGGAAGTCTACTAGGATGCTCTTATGATGTTCGACGGGTTGTCTACCCCAATCGATCTGCAGCCGGATGCCGCGTTTGTGCAATCGTTCTCGGCGAACGGTAAATTGAGGGTCCCATGAAATTGTGCCCAAATGGAAATTCTGATCTTCGACCAGTTCCATCTTGCACTTTTCATTTGCGCGCATTCCCATCGAAGTCTGTGTTCCCTTTAGTGAAGCATCGACCCCGATCGTTCCAGGGTTCGAAATTGATGCCTCGTCTCTCTGAGGGATCAAGTCTGACCGGTAAGATCGGGTTACGTCGTATATCGGGTCTACACTCGAATTCTTAAAAACTGGTAAACATACCTCCAGGTAGGGCGATCGAGCGGTGAATCTTAGCGCTTTATTCTGGTGGTCGATCGACTCTGGCGAATAGGTCCAACACTTCAGAACTCGTTTGCGCAAAATGCTTCATCGGAAGCGAATTTCCTCGTTTGAGTTGCGCGTAGTCGCGCCAATCTTCGGTTTGGACCGATTGCCAAAGTTGGCTCAATTGTTCCTCGCGATTCTTCACCTCCTGCTGCTGTTCATCGCTTAGTGGCGAAAACCGAGTCCGAATTTGTCGTTCGCGGTAATGTTCCGCTAAGTGGCCGTAGGTGTTGCTTACCGTGATCGAGTTCGCATGGCCGAGTTGCTTTGCGACAACATCAAGGGGCACTCCTGATCTCACTAGGTCACTTGCATAGGTATGTCGAAGGCCATGAAACACGAACTTACTTGGCAACCTAGCCTCGGCGACCGCCCGTTTGAAAAGACTGCAGTGCTGACGCCTCCAGATCTTGCCCATGTCCGACCGGAACACACGATCATGTCCTGACTTTCCGTCGCAGCAACCGAGAAAAAATGCCATTCCCTCATCAGGTAGAAATACGAACCGGGCTGGACTGCGTTTGAACGCGCCAATTCTCACACCAAATCCCTGTTTGCCCACATCTTCCACACGAAGAGCGCCAAGTTCACCGACGCGGCACCCTGTGTAGAGGGCACCTAAAACAAGTAATCGAAGCGCGGAGGTGCAGCGATCGAGCAGTCTTCGGCATTCTTCGCGATTTAGAAAAATGGTGCGCGGCGAATGATTAACGGGAACACGATTCAAACAGCGCCAGGGTCGTTCCGATTGGATCTGATCATTGTTCCAAGCGTGCCGGAATGCCATTCTTAGAATTGTTACCAGTGAGTTGAATGTTCGCTTTCTACGCCGAATCTGATCCGGCTCCAAATCGTCCATCGCGACCTTGGGCAGATATGGATCGAAACCGTGTCTCGGCTGCGACTCCAAGACATTGAGCGCCAGTTCTCGAAGATGCCGCGCGTTGAATTTCTCCAGCGGAATATGACTGAAATAGGGAACTAGGTGATAATTGATCAAGGTCAGGTTGTTGTAGTGACCACCGGCCGAGCGTGCGATGCGTGTCCACTCGGTATAGTCCTTCAGCGCATGTCCGACCGTGTAGATGTTGCCAGTCGGACAGAAATTTACCGTTTGCGTCCGTCCAACGGGCCGGGCATCGTGCGCTAGCGCTTTGACCGAACCAGTGTCAAACCATTCGAGGGTTCGATCAACAGCGTCGGCGTATCTGACCTTTACCTGCCCAGATATCAAAGCATGGCCAATCCACTTTTGACGATACTTCTTTTCCTTGGTGAGATATCGAGCCAACCAGCTACAACTGTCTTCGTCAGGCTTGTGCAGTCCGATATGTCGGCACTTTAATAAACTATGCCAGTAGGGTGTCCGTCGGGGCTCCAGTGCTTCTATCTGAGAGATAAGTGAAAACCGGCAATCCTCTGTTCTCCATTTTGCGATGTCTAGAATGCTTGGGCCAAGTTTCTGAGAGTCCATTTCCATTCTCCAACTGATTTATTTGAACAGAGAGTAGCAGTTGGTGGCTCGACAATTTTGGATGGCCACGCCAATGGACACCCTGCCCAGACTATTGGAGACTATGGGTCGGTGGTTCTCAACGCACAAAACCGTTTGCATGCAACATGAAGATATAGCGCCGAGTCTGTTCGTTAATTAGTCAGACAGCAGCTCAAACCCTAGGGTAAAGGCCGTCCCTTTGCCGACATCGCTCTTGAAGTCGATGGTTGCGTTGTGCTTATCGAGAATGCGTTTGGTAATGTGTAAGCCCAATCCAGTTCCACCAACTTTCCGAGTATCTGATGAGTCAATCTGAGAAAACGGTTTGAATAGGATTTCTCCTGCATCGTTGGGGATCCCAATCCCCTGATCAACAACGACGACAGATGCCGAATTTCCTCTCTTCTCTACAACCACTTTGACATTATCTCCTTCGGCGGAGAACTTGATCGCATTTGAAAGTAAATTCGCCATGACCTGAAGTAAGCGCGAATAGTCCCCCCAAATAACCAATTCGCCATCATTTATTTCGAGACTCACCTCAATTTGAGACGTGCGGGCGTGATGCGATATCGCATTGATGGATTCCCGAACCAGTTGGCTTACATTCACCGCGGCAAAATTCAGGCTGACCTCGCCAGCCTCCATTTTCTGAAGGTCTAGAAGTTCGCTTATCAGCAGCAGCAACCGATCAGAATTTCGTCGTGCCAACTCGACGAGCGGAGCGAGTTCGGGCGTGACTTTCCCAGCAGCTCCGCCGTGAATAAGATCGATGGAACCCTTAATCGAGGTCAGCGGCGTTCTGAGTTCATGGCTGACGGTTGATAGAAACTGTGATTTTGCTTCGGACGCTCGCATCGCACGATCACGCTCAAGCTTCAGGTTCTCAAACTGCAGAAGGTTTTTTCTGTAAAGTTTCATAAAGATCCGGGAGCAATCGATGACGAAGTAAAGAACGAAAACGACCGTTATAAATTGAAGCCAAAGATAGGAATCGAATGCCGGTCTAACCACGATCAAGTCTCTCAACGGAATAAAGATAAATGAAGCACCATAAATCAGAAGCTTGATAAGAATGAGTTGTGGAAGCTGGTGATTGTTTACGGCTGCAAAAAGCGCTGCGGCAAATAACAGAAACAGGGGAGTGAAGTGGAGTGCGGGGCCCTCAAACCAAGAGATCACTATTGCAAACAAAGCGATCGATAGTGCGCTCAGAATCTGGCTCAACGTTATTAGTGCAAGATATTTTTTGGTTTCGCGAATACTGCCGCCGGGCCATCTTACAACTTGCTTTGAAAGATAAAGATCGATCGCCTCAGCCACCAAGCAAAGAAGATAGCAAAACACCGCGAGCAACAAGTCGAAGTAATAGGCCGTTAGCAGAGCGACCCCTGCGAACATTGCCTGTCTCTGCCAAAACAGCGTCATCCCGCCCTCTACAAAGTCTTTCAACCGACGCTCCGCTCTGATCGGGTGGAAGTGGTTCTTACTGTCAGGGCTCCTCAAGAGAAATTGGAAGCACGCTAACGAAACACGCTTCATTAGTCGGCCGAGGACGCCCCGGCTCGGCTGAGCGCTTACTCCGGCCTGCTTGCCGTTGTTGGCATCATGTCCAAGACGTGGACTAGCTAAGCTGTCTCGTTGCGCCAATTGGTGCTCTCCTATTGCGTTCATATTCACGAGCGATTGAGATACTAGCATGGCAGAAGAATGCCATTCATCTGACCGAAGTTACTTTACGCATATATCGGTTCAATCAATGGGCTGGGAATTCTTTGTGGCGGCCGACTGAATCGCAGCTCGAATGACGCCGCAGGTGTCTTCAGAATGTTGTTGATATCCAACTGGATCACCAACAACGCAAACAGCATGTTGTGTGTTGGTGGGTAAATAGTCTCTCAATATTGAATCTACCGTTTTAACTATCTTGGTGGTGTCGACTTCTTCCCGATCTCGCATCATCAATATGAAATTCCCCACGGCCAGGTAACTGAGTATGGGAGCATCGTTTCCAATATTGTTGATAATTCCATCAGCAACTGCTGCAAGCAGATTGTAGAATTCGCCGATTGGAAGCTGTTGAGAAACTTCGCAAGCGTTCTCAAGCCTGACGCAAACCGCGCTCACTTCATAATCGTCAATTCGGGCCAGTTGGCTCAGATAATTATGTAAAGACAGCTCGCTCACAAGGCCGCGAACATTTAAGAGACGCAGTGGTGCCAGGAGGTCGACCCCAGTAGTATTCGACGGCGGGCCGTTTTCGGTTTCTGCACTTGATCCATCGAGCTTCCTGCTCAATCTTTCGGCTTTAAGTATACGTTCGCTGAGTTCACTCACCTCAATCGGCTTTGTAATATAATCGGTCGCGCCAGATGCGAACGAGCTATCGGTACTGTCTCCATCGGTCTTTGCTGTCAGCATGATAATTGGCGTTTCTTCGTAACCTGGCAATTCGCGTATCTGCTGACACAGCTCGACTCCGTCGATTTCCGGCATCTGAATATCCAAGAGAAAGCAATCGAATGGAGTCTGGGCGGTTTGTATTTCGGCGATCGCGGCTCGCGCAGAAACCGCGAATGCCAAATCATCGAAACCCTGGCTTCGAAGTGCGATAGCGAGAAGTGAGATGATGTCTTGATCGTCGTCGACCGACAAAATTTTCAAACTTCTAAACCCCTTCACATGCCCCAAGAGAAGTTCACTGCACAAGCGCAGGAAAATCTACTTTTGCGCTTCTCGTTAAGGCAGAATACAACGCATCTTCTACACGGCAAGGTTATAGTTTGGAGAAAATTGAAATGCCGACTCGAGACAACCCTACCAGTAAGTCAGAATTCTCACCAATGACCATGTCGACCCATAAGGCCGAGCATAATAGGAGAGGGGAAGCACTCACCGCAGTAAATGCTGGTACGTCACCGGTTAGAGTTGCGATCACTGCACGACCGAAACTGGGCGTTGTCATAACACGCAAGTCTTCTTTGAACTTACGCCGCTGGCTGAGAGGTTAGTCAGATGCAGAGGCTTGAAACCGTACTACACGTGGATGATGATGATGACATCCGAGCGATCGTTGGATTGGCCTTGGAAACTGTAGGTGGGTTGAAGGTGGTATCATGTCGCTCAGGCATTGAAGCGCTTACCGAGGCTTTGAACTGTCAGCCTGACCTTTTTCTGCTCGATGTCATGATGCCAGGGATGAGCGGGCAAGAAACGTGGGAGAAATTAAGTCAATTGCCTGGCTTGGAAGACGTCCCAGCGATATTCATGACTGCGAAGGCTCAAGACGATTTTTCAGATTCACTCATGCAGATAGGGGCTCTCGATGTGATAACAAAACCGTTTAATCCGGTTGAATTGGCGACGCTGTTAAAGAATGCATTGAGACAAACTCATTCTGATTAGCCACCTTTATGTCGAAATGGCGCCTGGAGATCATACTGCCTGCGCAACTCCTGCATATGATCAAGCATCTCCTCGATTGCGATAAACAATTCGCTAAGAGGCTCAGCTTCAATGATCCCATTTTGTAGTTCCGTCGCCAACAATTCAACTTGCATTCCAAACTCACCAAGTCGCAGCAGACCAAGTGTTGGTGCAACGCCGCATATTTTGTGAGAGTGCTGACGGATAGCGGCTATTGCACTAGCGATATCCTGTTCCTTCTTGACTTGGTCAATTTCCTTGAGGAAGACGTCAGTCAGATAGGCAAGGTTTGCCAGATATCGGCCCCGAATAACTCCAATAGCGTCATCGAATTCTCCGAGGTTTATTGTCCTCATCGTCAATGATCTCTACCCGAAGCCAACAATCCGATCAAACTTTTTGCTCGACCTCGAATCCGCCGGTGCGGACTGACCATTGCGGCATTTTGGGTCTATCGCTGCGATCGCATCATCCATTAATTGGAGCGGGTTGAGCGATCCCCAAAGAGAAGTCGTTCTGGGTTCGCCAACGACAATTCTAACTCGGTTATCGCTCATAACATCAAAATCGTCGATCGTGTCTTGTATACTTTGTTCTAGCTCCTCAATATCCATCACTGCACCGCGCTCCGTAACACAAACAAAGCGGCCGCGACCGCAATATGCCAAAAGATAGCCGGTTTTCTTTAGATTCAGAGTTATTGCGTCCGCGACGTCGATCAGCGTGTAGTAAATATTGCCAAGCGTTGTGCCGATCCAGAAATCCTCAAAATCGGCGATCGCAAACCCTATGCCCGTTGAATTATAAACCCTGCTACGAGACAACTGCAGAAGATAGTTTTCCATAACCAGTTTATCGATTACCCCCGGGACTTCATTGATCACAATCGGATCATCAATTGAGAATCGAAATGCCTCGTCGAGTTTTGACTTGAGGGAATGAAGCTCAGATGATTTGTCTAAGGCAATTCGTTGTTCGCTGACCAGCGTTTCTGCTAGCCGTATCCTGGTGCCCAGCTCAAGCGGATCAAACGGCTTGCTGACATAATCAGTTGCACCGGCAGAAAAAGCTTCGTCAATATAGGATCGTTCAGTCATCGCTGTGATCATGATAATCGGACACGATCCGTAGTCTGGTAGTGACCTGATAGCGCTGCACAATTCTATTCCGTCCATCTCGGGCATCTGAATATCTAACAGTATGCATTCGTATGGCGTAGTTGCGCTTGTGATCTCCGTCAGGGCGGCAGAACCGGAATCAACGAGTTTATATTCGCTATAACCTCCAGCTCTTAAGCATGCACCAAGTAGCACCAATACGAACTGGTCGTCGTCAACGGCAAGTATCTTCAAGTCCGTTCTCCATTATTTGCCGGGCAATCTTTCGGCTTGGCATTATTGCTTGTCGTATGAAGCAGATGACTTCCGATTCACACTACCTGTGGTTGTAGTCAGAAATAGGGCGGCAATTTGGCGGTGGTTGGCTTTTTACTGATTGAAATGACTCGGTCGTAACGCATAGGCGTGGAAAGCGATGATTGGATTCGGAACGAAGCCTACGCCGGAACTGAGCTCTACACTGATTGCTTCCATCTGTTAGAGCGCCGCTTTATCTGTGTCAGTCTTTCGATTTGCTAATCACCCGTCGTTTTCGATTACCGGGTGGGGTGTTGATTGCAACTACAGCGCACTCCCTATAGTTGCAATACTACTATAGCGTGTATAGAAGGTTTCGAATACAGCTGCAGTCAGGGCACTAGCGTTCCAATGTTTCTAGGCTATTTGTTTTTTGGAACTTTTATTGGTTTCGTCGCAGCATTGGTGGCGTGGTTCCTGGGATCATCACTATTCACTGTCTTCGTAATCTACGTATTTATCAGCGTAGTTGGCACGCTATGGGTTGCATTGCTCTCAGTTCTACTGAAACCAATCACGAATATTGTTGAAGAGCGCAACCGAACACATCTCGCGGAACGATCCCAGTTCATCGAGAGTGACAATTGACCTGTCAGGCTGATCAACAGCGATATGCTCTTTTGACGGGAGACCGTCAGTCACAAAGCTTGCTTTGATCGTGATAAAACCCGCTGGTTGAGGGATGGCGAAAGTCGAAATAGAATTCTTCGCTCCGACTACCCGGGTCGGACAGTTTTCTACTATTCGAATTTCTAGTGCTATGCTCCGTCGACAACGTTGGGTTGTCGTTTGGGCGGGCAAGGAGGATCGGAGGATCAGTCATGGAAACACCAAACCTACCCGCCATTCGCACTTCGCCCTGCATGGAACAAGGGACGCATCGTTGGTCAGAAGCGTCCCCTCAAACCCAAACATGTCTGGGCGATCCGCGTTCGATTAGAAATTGCCAATAGCCATCGCGATCTCGCACTCTTCAATCTGGCCATCGACAGCAAGCTGCGTGGCTGCGATCTCGTTAGAATGAAGGTCGTCGATGTCATGGCGTCTGGCCAAATCAAAGAGCGTGCCTCAGTCCTGCAGAGCAAGACAAAAAAGCCGGTTCGTTTCGAGATTATGGAAGGGACTCGTGCTTCGCTTGAACGCTGGCTAGAAGAACCACTTATGATCGGATCTGAATCTTTGTGGCCGGGCCGGTTCCATGAACGCCTTCATATCTCGACGCGACAATACGCCCGCATTGTCAGAGACTGGGTCACATCCATCGGGCTCGATGCAACAGCATACGGCACTCATTCCATGCGCCGCACAAAAGTGACGCAAATTTATAAGAAAACTGGCAACCTGAGGGCTGTCCAGTTGCTATTGGGCCATAAGAAGATGGACAGTACGGTCCAATACTTAGGCGTAGAGTTAGAGGATGCGTTGGCGATAGCGGAAGCAATCGAAATCTAAGCTTCAGGGTCGCTCGATCTGGGCGGCCCAAAGCCGTCGTCCACGAAGGTATCGCAATGCTGCGGTCGCAGCCCGCATTGCTGCCATTCGCTGCGGAAGCAAAACCCAGCGTTAGGTGAACTCACAGTCTGCGGACAAGGCGGTCTTTCGCTGCAGTTGCGCCAACGGCTGCTTGTTTAACGATCTGGACCTACGCTCAACGGGCGAAACAATCGGCTAGGTCGACAAGCCGAGGTCGGGCAATTGCTCCAGTTCCATCTGCCAGACTGGCCACACTCGGCTTCTATCGAAAATGTCGGCGATGGCGGACATTGAAAGTGCTGGAAACAAAGTGTGTGCAGCTGCGATGTGCTGTTGCGCAACCTGCCTCTTGCCTCGCCGCAGTTCTGCTAAAGCGAGAAACAGGCTTGGCCACCAATTCGCACCAGCAGCACCCGCTGACCTTTCCAAAGTGGAAATGCCAGGTTGGACATCTGATGTATCATGCAGCAGTTGACCAATACCCAGGAAGAAAAGGTGTCCAGATCGAAACTTCGACGATTGTGCCAGCTCCAACGTCCGTTCCGCGTTCGAGACCGCGTGCAAAGCTTCAGGATCGTGCGTCCGAGCCCAACCTGGCGCCGCAAATGTGTGCGCAATGGATCTTCCATGCGGTGCGCCCCAGGCATTTGGATTCAAGCGTTCAACTTGTGCCGCCGCTTCAAGCGCGGCTTCGGTTTTGCCCATCATGCCGTTCACACTGGCCAACATGACATAGCCACCTGGCATTTTGGGGTCCATCCGAACGACTTCCGTGGCAAGTTGCAATGCCGCCGCGAGCGTTGCGTGTACCGGCCAAGCACCGCTCATGGCCTTACGGTAGCCCACAAAAGACTTCTGTATATGGGCCGACGTGTTCCTTGGTTCGAGCGCAACCGCTCGCGTGAGCATGGCGTCCGCTTCCTCAAATGCGTCAGACTGGCCCGATGACATCAGATCATTGGCGCGCGCACTGAGCTCGGCCGCGTTCAACTGTTCTGGCGGACGCATCTGGATCTGCATTTTTTCGTGCGCGTCGATCTCTGCGCTGATCCGCAGAGCAAGCGCCAAACTAAGCTCATCTGCTAGTTCGAACTCATTGATGACGACCCTATCAAACCGTTCACTCCAAAGCCGCCGCCTATCATGTCGAACGGAAAGATGGACTGTGAGGCGTATCCGATCCCCGGACCGACGCAGTGTACCGTTCAAGACATACTTCGAAGGTCCGCCCTCGTTTTCCGGTCGAAGGACATGCAGCCAGCGGTACTTCTCGAGCTCGATTGCGGTTGCTTCCGCGATCTCCGGGGCAAGGGTGTCGAGTGATGCCTTTTCGACGAAATCCTCGAGTTGGATAGAAATTGGTTCAGATGTCAGCTCGGTCGGGGGAATGCCGCCAAACGCCCAGACCTTCACCGGCTCTGCAATGTTCTTAAGCACCCGCGCTCCCGCATTCTCAAACGATACTTGTAGAACTTTGGATAGATTTGCGAACACAGCATCTGAAATGGCGACGCCGCGCGGTTTTGCGAGCGCCTCGAGCCGCGACGCAATATTGACGCCCGTCCCAAAGACATCTTCATCCACAAAGCTAGCCGGTCCTTGGTGAATACCTATGCGGAGTGCTGGGGCACCTTTATCGGCTAATAGATTTTGTATCTTGAGTGCCGATGCGCACGCGTCCGAGCATCCATCGAACGCGGCCAGCCACCCATCCCCAAGACGTTTCACAACCACGCCGCGGCCCGCTGTGATGCATGGCTCGACGATATCGTCGCGGACGTTTCTCAGGGCGTCCAACGCAACACTGTGATCCTCATCCATCATCCGCGAATATCCAACGATGTCCGCCGCCAAAATGACGGTTTTTCGCTCTGAAGAACTCACCTGAAACCTTCCAAAATTGCCGTCACACGTCCGATCCGAGTCCAATGCGTGCATAGCATGTAACCTAAAGCAACTGACCATGAATGCGGGTGTTCGTACAGAGTGCAGTATTTGGCATAGTGGGCTCTTTGCTGATCTCGGAGGCTACGCAGCATGTTGTGATAGAGTGCTCCGGTCAACGTCGGGTTGTCGCTTTGGGAGGGCATGGCGGATTGGAGGATCAGTCATGGAAACACCAAACTTACCTGCCATTCGCGCCCTACGCCCAGCGTGGAACAAAGGGCGCATCGTCGGACAGAAGCGACCATTGAAACCAAAGCATGTCTGGGCGATCCGGGTGCGACTTGAGCTCGCCGAGAACCATCGTGACCTTGCGTTATTTAATATGGCCATCGACAGTAAGTTGCGCGGCTGTGACCTCGTGAAAACGAAAGTCGTCGATGTCATGGCATCAGGTCAGATCAAGGAGCGCGCCTCCGTCCTGCAAAGCAAAACGCAGAAACCCGTGCGATTTGAGATATCAGAAGGCACCCGCGCTTCCATTGAGAAGTGGATGGAAGACGAACTGATGATCGGATCCGAGTACCTTTGGCCAGGCCGCTTTCATGAGCGCCCGCACATCTCAACGCGCCAGTACGCTCGCATTGTCCGAGACTGGGTCACATCAATTGGCCTAGAAGCCAGCGCATACGGAACGCACTCAATGAGGCGCACCAAGGTTACGCAGATTTATAAGAAAACGGGAAACCTTCGCGCTGTTCAGCTTCTTCTGGGCCACACCAAGATGGACAGCACGGTTAGATACCTGGGCGTCGAGCTGGAGGATGCGCTTGCGATAGCCGAGGCGATTGAAATCTAGCAACTTCGGGTCGCCTTCAAGGGCGGCCCTCTGCCATCATCGGATCGATCGCAGCATTTTCACGTGGTAGATCGTATTGCCGCAGTAGGGACGGCCCAAAAGTTTGTCCTGTGACTTGCGCGAAAGATTGGTAGAACTGGATCATGCCGAACGTTAATCCGGATATCCTCAGATGGGCACGTGAAACTGCCGGGCTGTCTCTCGAAGAGGCAGTCCAGAAGCTTGGGATAAACGCGGCACGAGGTGTCGAACCTGTCGACCGACTGGAGCAGATGGAAGCGGGTGAGGTGGCTCCGACGCGTCCGATGCTTGTCAAGATGTCTAAGCAGTACCGGCGTTCTTTGCTGTCTTTTTATCTCTCCGCACCACCTCGTCAAGGCGACAGGGGGCAGGATTTCAGGACGCTACCGGCAGCTTTTGCAATGACCGACAACGCTCTGGTGGATGCCGTCGTCCGTGACATCCGCGCCAGACAATCCTTGGTGCGCGCGACACTTGAAGAAGAGGATGAAGCTGAGACGCTGCCTTTCATCGGATCTGCACGCTCAACCGAGCAGCCGAGCGCTTTGGCGCGCCGGATCGCTGAAATGATCGAGTTCGACCTCGGCGCTTATAGACGCTGCCGGACAATTGGTGATGCTGTCGCCTACCTGCGAGCCCAGATTGAAGCGGCGGGGATATTCGTCCTCTTTGTGGACAACCTCGGCAGCCACCATACCGAAATATCGGTCGATGTTTTTCGCGGGTTTGCCTTGGCAGATGATGTCGCGCCGTTCGTCGCTGTAAACGCAAATGATTCCAAAGGTGCGCAATCCTTCACCATGATTCATGAACTGGCCCATCTGTGGCTGGGTCTCACGGGCGTAAGCGGACGCGATGGTGAACGTGATATCGAGAAATTCTGTAATGATGTCGCCGGAGAATTTCTTCTCCCAAGCTTGGAACTCCAGCAATTGGATATCAGTGAGGCCAATGGCATCGCAGATGCCGTGCAAGTGATTGGCGCGTTTGCACAGGTCCGCAAAGTCAGCGGCACCATGGTCGCGTACAAGCTGCACAGGAGCGGTGCCTTCAACTTTGCGTTTTACCAAGGCATAGCAGGAACCTTCCGACAGAACTTTCTCGGCCAGCGTGGACGGAATCGCGAACTCGCTCGGGAAGCCGAATCTGGTCCAACGTATCCGGTTATTCGCCGCCATCGGGCCGGCCCGGCACTTGTTCAACTGGTTGATCGGATGCTCGGAGCAGGTGCGCTGACAACGACCAAGGCCGGAAAAGTTCTGGGCGTAAGCGCCAAAAATGTTCAGAGCGTATTGCAGGCCGGTGGCCCGAGATTGTCGGCATAAATCGAGTGGCAGCCCTTTACCTCCTCGATGCGAACACGTTGATCGATGCCAATCGAGACTACTATGGCATTGGCCAGGTTGACGAATACTGGGAGTGGTTAGTCCATTTTGGAGAACAGGGCCGCATTAAGATACCGGTGGAGATTTATGAGGAACTCAGGGCGGGGTCAGACGCCCTCGCCGCCTGGGCAAAACAAGAAGAAACCGAGACGGCGCTGAGATTCGCAGAGGAAGTCGATATAGCCCTCGTCAGGCGTGTGACTGAAGAGGGCTATGCAGTCGATCTGACGGACATCGAGATCGAAGAAATCGGCCGCGATCCATTCCTGATAGCCTATGCTCTCGCCGACCCTGAAAATCGGGTTATCGTAACAACCGAACGTTCTAAGCCGCGAGCACAGAGAAAGAACCGAAAAGTGCCAGACGTGTGCGCCCAGTTTGGCATTCGGCCGTGTAACGCTTTCACGTTCGGCCGTGAGATGGGTTTCCGGACTGACTGGCGAGACCAAATTTAGGGCAAAACATTAACTTTCAGAAGTCCGCTTTCGAATGGCGGGAAATCGGATTTCGCGCCAGCAGCGAATGGCTGCTTCCCGCCCATTCTTGTCGATCGAAGCGCCGAGACAGCTTGCTGGCGCGTGCGCATAAATTGTACTGGACTACTGTGTCATTCGGAGCGGTACTGTCCATGCGCCGCACCCCATTCGGCGCCGCTGCCCGGACCCTCCGGGAACTGCTCAGTAGCAGCGGATGTTTCCGCTGATCATCTGAGGAAACGGATATGACCAAGCAAGCTAACAAAAAAACAAATTCGGCAGTGCGAATCACCAAGAAGGACCAGCTTATTAAGTTGCTGGGCAGCAAGGCGGGCTTAGATATCAAAGCGCTGAGCGAGAAGCTTGGCTGGCAACAACACACGACGCGGGCGGCGCTGAGCGGGTTGCGCAAGGCCGGTTTTGAGATCGCAGCGCAGAAGCCAGCGAAGGGTGGGATGTCTAAGTACCGCGTTGTATCGGCACCGAAACCGCTGATTGATATGCCGACTGTGGAGGCAGCCCATGCTGCCTAAGCCGCACCCAGCGCGCCCTGAACTCTTGAGAGAATGGGAGGCGGTCTTCGGATCGCCGCCACCTTCTTATCTGTCTGTACGATTTATGCGAAAGGCAATCGGGTATGAACGCCAATGCAAAGTGAAAGGCGGATTGTCAGCGGTTACACGTAGGACGTTGAGCCAAATTGCAGGCGGAGAAGACGTTCGCTCGGCGACGCCAGCCAAGCTGAGCCCCGGCGCACATCTGGTTCGCGAATGGAACGGGCGCAGCTACCAAGTCAAGGTGACTGCTGACGGGTTCATGATGGATGGACGTGAATGGTCTTCGTTGTCGGCGATCGCAAAGCACATCACGGGGGCCACTTGGTCAGGACCTCGGTTCTTCGGACTGAAAGATGGGGTGGCATGAAGAAGATGCGCTGCGCCATCTACACCCGCAAGTCGTCAGAGGAGGGTTTAGAGCAGGAGTTCAACTCGCTTGATGCACAGCGAGAGGCCTGTGCAGCCTATGTCGCTAGCCAGAAACATGAAGGCTGGGTGCTGCTGCCGGAGCGCTATGATGATGGTGGGCTATCGGGTGGATCGCTTGAGCGGCCAGCGCTTCAGAAATTGATGGAGGACATCGCCGCCGGGTCGGTCGATCAGATCATGGTCTACAAGATCGACCGGCTGACGCGGTCCCTCGCGGACTTCTCGAAGATCGTGGATATCGTGGATGCAGCAGAAGCGTCTTTTGTGTCGGTCACTCAAAGCTTCAACACCGCAACGAGTATGGGGCGGCTAACTCTAAACATGTTGCTCAGCTTCGCGCAGTTCGAGCGCGAGGTGACCGCAGAGCGCATCCGCGACAAGATCGCAGCGTCCAAGCGCAAGGGGCTGTGGATGGGCGGGCTGGTGCCACTGGGATACGATGCAGATGGGCGCACGCTTGTGATCAATGTGCAAGACGCACCGACAATCCGAACGCTATACGATCTCTATGAGCGCCACGGCACCGTTCGGGAGGTAAAGGTGCATGCTGATGCGCTCGGGCTTCGAAGTCGGCTGCGCACGGCGTCAGATGGCACGATCGCTGGCGGCAAACTGTTCGATCGCGGCCACATCCATCATATCCTGTCCAACCCAATCTACGCGGGGCGGATAAGGCATAGGGACAAGATCTTTGATGGGCAGCACCCTGCGATAGTCAATCCCGAGCGTTGGGATAACGTTCAGCTTCAGCTTCAGAATGGCGCCGCGAAGGGCAGGGCCCGCACGACCGCGAAGCAGCGATCGCACCTTTGCGGCAAGCTGTTTGATGAGGCTGGGGATCGGTTGACCCCATCGCATACCAAGACCCGCAAGGGTGTCCGCTTACGTTACTACGTCTCACACCGATTGATCGCGAAGAGCGGTGAAGCGCATGTAGGGGGATGGCGGCTGCCTGCTGAAGAGTTGGAGCAAAGGGTTGCGGTCTGTGTGAAAGCGATGATCGCGGCGTCTGGTTTTGCAGCGAAACTCTTGGTCAATGGCCAAGCGGAGCAAATTTCGAACGTAGCCGACAAGATCACGGCTTTGCTCAATAGAGATGTCGCATCACAGCTGCTGGACTTGGTGGATTGTATCGAAATCGCATCGGGCAAGATGAGCATTCGGATTGGCGTTGAAAGCCTGAGTGATCTTACTGGAGTCAGCAGTGACGAGATCGCCGAGGATGCGCTCAGCTGCGATGTTCCGTTCCAGCTCCGCAAGCGCGGGGTCGAGACGAAGATCATCCTCGCCGATGCGCCAACCGGCATCGACGAAACCCTCATTCGCAACATCGCGAAGGCCCACGTTTGGTTCGAACGGATCAGGGCGGGCGAAACGTTTTCAGACATCGCGGCGACCGACGCCTCATCGAAGCGCCGCATCCAGCAGATGATCGAATTGGCCTTCCTCGCCCCCGACATCGTTCGCAATGCACTTGAAGGCAAGCAACCGCTCGGCTTCACATCCGACTGGTGCCTGCGCCACGAGATTCCATCGGACTGGTCTGAACAGCGCCAACTGATCGGAGCGCTCTGACCCCGACTCCCCCAAACTCGTATCGCGAAAATGCCGCCCCCAGACTTTTGGGTAAATGGGCCCTAGTTTGCAGACATGTTCCGGTCTGCGCGATTGCACTCAGAGCGCAAGCCTCTGAACATGCGCCACTAAGTAACACACACTTGCTATCGCCTGAATTTAAGAGAGTGTCTGGCTGGGGTGGTAGGATTCGAACCTACGGTACACGATACCAAAAACCGTTGCCTTACCACTTGGCTACACCCCAACCGTGGAGCGCTAATTACTCCGGACGGGTTTCGGGTTCAAGCCCTGAAAACGGAAAAATGCGCTTACTCCTCCAGTGCGTCGGTGCGCAGCAGATCGGGGTTTTCGGGTTGGTTTCGTTCTTCTTCGATAAGGCGATCAAGCGCGGTTTCCGGGCTTGTGTCAGCAGGCGGTTCCGGATCGGACGGGAGCGGTGCTTTTTCAGCCGGGGCAGATTTCGGTTCTGTCGGCTGATCGCTTTCCTGTCGCACCCGGAATGTCGGTTCGGGCATTGCGATATCCGCAGCGGTAAGGGCGGCCATCGTGATGCGGATCGCCTCGCCCCGCGCGACGGCGAGGCTGGTTGAATCCTGATCGATCCACCCGGCGCAGCGCAGCGTGACGGTGGAGTCGCCGACATCTTCGATCCATGCGTTCGCAGCAGGCTCTGCAAGGACATAGTCGAGGCCCTTCAGCGTTTCGACGGCGGTATCGCGGGCCAGAGCGAGGTTCGCGTTCGGATCAATCCCAAGGTCAAAGACGAACCGACGCTCCGCATTACGGGTGTAGTTGATGATCCGCGACTTGAAGACTGTCGCGTTTGGAATGCGGATGTGGTTGCCATCAAAGGACAACAGGATCGTCGCGCGAGAGGTCAGGCGGATGACATTTCCGCAGTCGCCCTCAATCTCAACAACATCGTTCGGCCGGAAGGGCTGGCGAACGGACAGCATGATCGACGCGATGAAATTTTCGACGGTGTCGCGCACGGCAAATCCGATGGCGAGGCCGATGATCCCCGCAGCCCCAAGGATCGTCGACAGAAGGGCGGTCGCGCCCAGTATATCAAGCGCGACGACCAGACCTGCGATGGCAAACGCGATCCGCAGAACCTGACGGTAAATGTCCGCGATAAACGCGTTGGGGGCGAGCCTGCTCCACGGTTGGCGCATCCGGGCGATGGCGAATCCCAGAAGCACGATCAGGATGAAGGCGGCGACCGCAACCAGCAGCAGGGGCAGAAATGCAACGGCAGATTCTGCCCGTTTGCGAAACCGTTCCATCGCGGGGTTCAGGCGTTCGACGACATCGGTGGTTTCGGTGACTTCGTTACGGATCGCAACGACGCCTTCGACGCGGGTCACGATGTCGCCCAACTGCTCAAGGGCGGCGCTGTCGAGTGTTTGGCCTTTCAACGTGACGATGCCTGACGTCACGGTGACGGTCACGTCGTCATAACCGCCGAGTTCCCCGAGGATGTCGCGGATACGGACGGCAATCGCCGCATCCTGCTGTGCGCTGTCGTCAACGGCGATTGCACCGCTTGGCTGATCCGAGCTTGTCTCCTGCGCCGGGGCGGGCGTCGTGATGGCGATGGCAAGCAGAAGCGGAAGAACAAAGCGCATGAAAATACCGAAAAAGTATCAATATCCGCCAAGCTTAGCCTCTGTTGATATCGCCGGTCCAGTTAAAGCGTCTGGTCATACTCTCCGACAGACGGTTCGGTGCGGATCACCGCATCGACATCGTTGAAGATCGCGCGCAGTTCCGCATCGCTTTCAGGGCTTTCGCAAACCACGACAAGGTTGGGTGTGTTGGACGAAGCCCGCACCAGCCCCCAACCGCCATTATCGAGGATCACGCGCGCGCCGTTGACGGTCACGACCTGTTCGATCTTACGCCCGCCCAGCGTTCCGCCACCTTCGTGTAGCGCCACGAGCTTTTCGACCAACCGGGCGAGGACGTCGTATTTTTCGGTATCGGCGCAGTAGGGCGACATCGTTGGGGAGGAATAGGTGTGGGGCAGGGCGCGGCGAAGGTCCGACATGGACTTATCAGGGTTCCGGTCGAGCAATTTGCAAATCTCAACCGCAACGCGCATCCCGCAATCGTAGCCACGCCCGACCGGTTCAGCGAGGAAGTAGTGCCCCGATTTCTCAAATCCGGCGAGCGCGCCGATTTCCTTGACCCGCCGCTTCATGTGGCTGTGGCCGGTTTTCCAGTAGTCGGCCTTCGCACCCAGTTTTTGCAGCTCGGGGTCCGACGCGAACAGCCCAGTTGATTTCACGTCCGCCACAAAGGTCGATCCGGGGTAAAGCTTGCTAAGGTCACGCGCCATGATGACGCCCACCTTGTCGGCAAAGATTTCTTCGCCCTCATCGTCGACGACGCCACACCGATCCCCGTCGCCGTCAAACCCCAGCGCGAGGTCGGCACCGGACGCTTTCACCGATGCGGCCATATCATGGAGCATCTCCATCGCTTCGGGGTTCGGGTTGTAGTGCGGGAACGTGTAGTCGAGGCCGTTATGAGAAGGAACAACTTCGACCCCGATCCGTTCAAACAGGGCGGGGGCAAAGGCGCTTGCCGTGCCGTTGCCCGTGGCGCAAACGATTTTCAGTTTTCGGCTCATCCGGAAATCACCGACGAGGTCGTCGAGATACGCTTCCATCACGCCATCAACGAACTCATATTTGCCGCCATCGCGGGGCTGCCCGCGGCCTTCCAGCACGATGCCCTTCAGCTCATCCATTTCGTCGGGGCCGTGGGTCAGCGGGCGATCAAAGCCCATTTTGACCCCGGTCCATCCGTTCGGATTGTGGCTGGCCGTCACCATTGCCACGGCGGGAACGTCCAGATGGAACTGGCTGAAATAGGCCATGGGCGACAGGGCGGGGCCGACGTCTTTCACATGAATCCCGGCCTGCATCAGCCCGAGCATCAGCGCGTTCTTGATCGACAATGAGTAATCCCGGTAGTCGTTCCCGACTGCGATCACTGGGTCGATCCCGCGTGCGTGCATTTGCGTCCCAAGCCCAAGGCCAAGTGCGGTGACACCGGGCAGGTTAATCTCATCCGGGTATTTCCAGCGCGCGTCGTATTCGCGAAAGCCGGTCGGCGTGATCATCGGGTCGCGCAGGAATTCCCAGGTGTTCTGCGCCACGGTCGGTGCGGGTGTTTTGGTCATTGAAATCTCTTAAACTGAAAGTGGATTGGATTTTGCTAGACGATCGAAAGCCATCAATGTTTCGACCAGATCGGGCATATCGGAAATCGGGATCATATTCGGGCCATCTGAGGGCGCGTTGTCTGGGTCTTCGTGCGTTTCGATGAAAACGGCCGCAACCCCGACGGAGACTGCCGCCCGCGCCAGAACCGGGGCGAATTCACGTTGTCCGCCAGATGATGTTCCGGCGCCGCCGGGCGACTGAACTGCGTGTGTGGCATCCATGACGACCGGATACCCTGTGCGCGCCATGATAGGAAGGGCGCGCATATCCGCGACCAGCGTATTATAGCCGAAGGAAACGCCACGCTCCGTCAGCAAAAGCCTATCGTTCCCGGTGCTTTCGATCTTGGCGACGACGTTCGCCATGTCCCACGGGGCGAGGAATTGACCCTTTTTGATGTTGATCGCAGCTCCGGTTTTACCGGCCGCCAGCAGCATATCGGTCTGGCGGCACAAAAACGCGGGGATTTGAAGGATATCGACCGCCTCAGCAACCTCAGCGCAATCCTCCGCCGTATGGACGTCGGTTAGGACCGGCACGTCGAGTTCTTTCTGCACCTCGGCCAGCATGGCAAGGCCATCTGCTTTTCCGGGCCCGCGCCGGGCGCTGCCAGAGGTTCGGTTGGCTTTGTCATAAGACGCTTTGAACACATATTGCGCGCCAGCCGCGGCGCAGGCGTCTTTCATCGCCCGCCCGATCATCAGCGCGTGATCGATAGTTTCCAGCTGGCACGGTCCGGCAATAACCGTAAGGGGGCTGGCGTTTCCGATCTTGAGGTTTTGAACCTCAACCACTTTGGTCATGATGAAACCTGTTCGCGCAGGATGGAAGCGGTCAGGGAAGCCATGAGGTATATTCCCGCGAATATGAGAAAGGCGAGCACGGTGTTTTCGAACGCGCGCGGATAGGTCGGTTCATCCGGCGCGACCGGGGTGACGCCGGTTGAAAGGTAGCGTGTCTGCCGGTTCGCTTCGATCCGGGCGGTTTCAAGCTGTTGCAGCGATTGTTGCAGCAGCAGGTTTCGCGTTTCAAGATCGGCCTGCGCCACCGCTAGTTCGCTGCCGACGCGGGCGAGAGAGACGTCATCAGACGATCCTTGCGTCAACTGCGACCGCAAATCGGCAATCGTTTCTTGCAGGTTCTCGATCCGTCGCTGCAAGGGTTCCACCCGCGCCGGGTTGGGGCGGGAGTTCGACAAAAGCTCCTCTAACGACAGCTGATCCTGGGTGAGCAATTGTTCAAGCGACGAGATGCGGGAGGTCAGCAGCGTAACCTCGACCTCTGTCGAGATAACGTCGAAATCTTCCTGAAGCTCTATGACCCTCTGTTGAGCCTCTCGCATTTTTTCTTCCGCCTTTTCATAGCTTTCGCGGGCGCCCTGCATCTGATCTTCGCGCAGGCGCTGGCTGAGGTTGTCGACGATGTCTTCAGCGTAGGTGATGAGTTCGCGAGAGAATGTCGCGCTAACCTCGGGATCGGTCGCCGACACTTCCATCTTAATGATGCCTTCGGTCGGGTCATATCCGATTTTCACGAGCCGTTCGTAAAGGCGATAAGCGGCCTCGTTTGACGCATCGGGGGCGAGCCGAAGGATCGGGTCAAGGTCGGGATCGCTGAAATGCGCCTTGAAATCATGATCTTCATCCAGTCGCAGCATCGCGTCGCGGGATTGAAGGTAGCTTTGGACGGTAATCGAATCCTGCGATGTCGCGAATTGCGTACCGGATAGCAGGCCGCCGATGCCACCCCCGGCGCCACCCGCGGGTTGCGCCTGCTGGATCACGAATTCCGACTTTGTCGCGTAAAGCGGTGTCGCCAGAACGTAGTAATAATAGCCCGCGACAACGGTTGGCAGCACAACGAAGAACGCGAGCCGCACGAACAGCATTTGCAGTTTGCGTCTGCGCCGCCGGGCAATATCGCGCTGAATACGACGGATGGCACCAGCGCGGGCATCTTGCGCCTCAACCTCGGTTGAGGGCAGTTGCGGATCGCCGAGCGGAACGGTTTGCGGCAACTGCATTCCATCAGCGTTGGCCCCGCCACCTTCTACGACGAGTTCCAGCATGTTGGCACGTCGGAATGGATCGATCCCATTCGCCCGCAGCAGCCGCACCGCATCATAATCCGACGTCGCCACAAGCCCGTGGCGCTGTGCCAGCCTGCGGGCCATCCGCAGTTGTCGGCCTGTCAGCCCTTCCTTTCGGATGGCTGCGATTTGCGCGTCCGCGTTTTCTTCGACCGCGTCGTGGGTCGGGTTGTTCTGCATGTCGCGCAGATGCGCGTCTGCCTCGTCCTCGGGCGATGTTGCGTTGTCGGCAACCTGTTCCGCCCGGCCGGAGCCTGTGCGTTTGATGCGAAATTTCCTCGCCTTAGGCTTCATAGTTATAGAGCCTCTTTGCCTCTTCAAGCGTGTCGAACATGGTCAATTGACCATCCCTTAGCACAGCAGCGGATCGGCAGAACTTCTCCAGCGTTTGTGCTTGGTGCGACACGATGATTATTGTGGTGGACGACAGCCTTTCCCGCAGCAATTTTCCTGCTTTCTTGTTGAATTCGGCGTCGGTTGTTGCCGGCATACCTTCATCGATCAGGTAAATGTCAAAATCGAGCGCGAGCATCAGCGCAAAGGAAAACCGCGCCCGCATCCCCTGGCTGTAGGTGCCGATTGGCATGTCGAAGTATTCTTCAAGCCCGCACAGCCAACGGCAGAACGCTTCGACATAATCCGGGTCAAGGCCGTAAAGCCGCGCGATATACCGCGAATTTTCCATTGCCGTGTGTTTGCCGACGACCCCGCCCATAAATCCGAGGGGGAAGGAAATCTTCGCCTCGCGCCGAATCTCGCCCTCATCCGGTTTTTCAAGGCCAGCCATCATGTTGATAAGCGTCGTCTTGCCGGTTCCGTTCGGGGCAAGGATACCAAGCGAATTGCCAAGTTCCACACGAAAAGACGCGCGATCAAGGATCACTTTCCGCTGCGTCCCCGTCCAGAAGGACTTACTGACATTCACAAATTCGAGCATCTACCCGCCATGATCCCGCTATATCGGCATACCAGTCCTTATCGGACGTTTCTTAACAGCCAATATAGATATCCTCTTGGGCATTATTATGTCTGATCTGCCTGTGCCATTACAGGGGCGAATGCGCGAAAGGGCTGCAAATATGACGAAACCGGCGCGTTTGCACCGATTTCGTCCACGTTTTTGACGGTTTTGTCTAAAGTGCCTGCTTTTCAACCCGGCAGAGTTTCCCCGCAACGATGGATATCGCCGCAGCGCCAAAGCTGAACAAAGCGCCCATTTTTGCGGCTGCTTGCACCGATGCGCCCTCAAGCATCACGGTTCCGTCAAACGCGACGGATGCGATGAACAGCGACACAGTAAAGCCGATGGCCGCGACACAACCGATGACGAACAGGTCGATAATCCTCATCCCGGCGGGCAGGCCGAGGCGGAACAGGACCGCACCGATCCAGCCGAACAGCAGGACGCCCAGCGGTTTGCCGACGATCAAGCCCGCCAGCACCAGCCATGTCGGTGATCCGATGGCGGAAAACTCGACGCCCGCGTTCAGCAGGCCGAAGAAGAACAGGATGATCTCAACCGGGTGCTTCAGCAAATGTTCGGCGTGGTTCAGAAGGTCGGTCAGATATTGCTCGGCCTCTGAAAAGATACCGAAAGCACGGTCGGCATGGGGCAGGGCGGGCACGACGGGCAGCAGGCCAAGGGCGGGGTGGATGCCTGCCTCTTGAAAGCCATACCAGCTTAGGCAACCCGCGATCAGGTAGGGCCAGAACGATAGCTTGTTCCGCACCCAAGTGGACCTCGGGCGCAGTTGGTTACCGCGATCCAACTTACGGGGCAGCCAGTTGAACAGGATGAAGGCGCCAAGCGCCGCGGCGACCGATAGCAGCAACCATTCCGGCGCAAGCTCCCCAGACGGGTAGAAGACCGCGAGGATAATCAGCCCGGCAGCATCGTCCGCGATCGCAAGCAGCAGCAGGAAGCGCACGGCGGGGTGTCCGGCACCAAAAACCATGCGCCCGACAAGATAGGAAAATGCGATGTCGGTGGCCGTTGGAATCGCCCAGCCATTCGCCACGGCGTTATAGGTCTCTGACCCCAAAATCGCAGCGAGTCCGAGGTAGACCGCAATCGGCCCGAACATACCGCCCGCCGTCGCGATCAAAGGTGTCGCCGCCTTTTTTCCGCGGAGCGATCCGTTCTTGAGGATCACAGCCTCCCAGACCTCCTTGGCCGCAATGGCAAAGAAAAACGCCATCAGCACATCATTGACGAGGTAGTGCAGTGTCAGCGTGTGGTGGATATGCCCATGCTCGTCCGCGTGCGGGTGTCCGATGATAAAATCATCGATCAGCACAAACTCAACAAAGTCGTGATAGCTGCCCGGATTGGTATTCGCCCAGATAAGCGCGATCAACGCGCCAAGGATCAGCAGGATTGAGTAGTTTGTGACGAAATTCCAGACACGATACATATCCGCGCGGCCCCCCTGTTTTTTGCCTGCCCGAAATACTGCATCCCGCAAATAGGGGCAACCGTCGGTCACCGGGCGAAAATCATGTGGCACTGATGCAGCCTCTTGCGCGCTGATTGAGGGGACGTTTCACGTCTGATAAACCCGCCCCATGCGCGCGTCATTTGATACCTTCACCCGAGATCTGAGGAATTGCACCCTGTGTGCGGAGCGTTTTGCAGCCACCGAAACCGCCCACGCGCCGCGCCCTATCGTGTGGTTTCAACCGACGGCCCGTATTCTGGTTGCCGGACAGGCGCCCGGAATGCGGGTTCATCAATCCGGCAAGCCCTTTGACGATCGCTCCGGCGACCGGCTGCGCGACTGGATGGGGGTGGATGAGGCGACGTTTTATGACACCTCACGGGTCGCGGTCGTGCCGATGGCGTTTTGCTTTCCGGGGTATGACGCGAACGGCTCTGATCTGCCGCCGCCAAAGATCTGTGCAGAGACTTGGCGGGGCGATGTGCTTGACCACCTGCCGGATGTTCAACTGACCCTTCTGGTCGGGGGCTATGCGCAGAAATATCACTTGGGCGTTGCCGCGAAGGGGGGTGTGACCCAGACCGTCGCCAACTGGCGCGACCTTGCGCCCCGAACCTTTCCCTTGCCGCATCCGTCCTGGCGCAATACGGGGTGGCTTAGAAAGAACCCGTGGTTTGAGGCGGAGCTATTGCCCGTGCTTCGCAAACATATCAAGGACGCGCTAAGTGACTGATATTACGCCCATCGACAAGTCCCATCAGGCGATGGAGGCCGCCCCCGAAGATGTCTCTGCCCGCCTGCGGTTCTACGAACGCGTGGCGGAGAGTGAATTGTTCCTGCTGCTTCAGGAGGAGCCGCAAGGCGACCAAATGACTCCGCAGATGTTTGATGTGGAGACCGGCCAGTTCGTTCTTGTCTTTGATCGGGAGGAGCGGCTTGCCGATTTCGTCGGCGGAACAGCACCCTACGCCGTGCTTTCGGGCCGGGTGATTTCCGAGATGCTGGCGGGGCAGGGTGTCGGGCTGGGCCTGAACCTGTCGGTCGCTCCGTCATCGTTCCTGATCCCCGCTGACGGGGTGGATTGGTTGGCTGAAACGCTGTCCAACAAACCTCAGCAGGTGGACGCAACCCCTGAAGAGGTCAGCGCGCCCCATGGCGTGCCAGAGGCGCTATTGACCGCGCTTGACGCAAAGCTCGCGCTCGCGGCGGGGTTGGCGTTGTCCGCCTATCTCGTTTCCGTTCAGTTCAAGGATCGCGGCCAAGGGCATCTGCTGGCTTTTGTCGACGCGGTGCCGGGGGCGGAAGACGCGCTCGCCAGTGCGGTGGCGGAGGCGTTGACCTTTAGCGGGGTTGAGGCGGGTGCGTTGGACGTTGCGTTCTTCAAGGCATCCGATCCGATGGCCGCGCGGCTGGCGCGGGTTGGGCTGCAGTTCGACCTTCCGGAACTGGAGGCGAGCGATCACACCCCCGCCGCCCCCGGTCGCAACCCAGACAAACCGCCAATTTTGCGGTAAGAGTCTGCGTTCAATATCCCGCGTCGCGGTCGACGAGGTGCAAGAACGGCTCTCCCGCTTCGCCCCGGCGGATGTTTTCCGCGATCACTTCGCTCGCGGTTTTGGGGCGCGTTTCCGACGCGATATGCGGCGTCACAGTGACCTTGGGGTGGGCCCAATAGGGATGATCCGGCGGTAAGGGTTCTTGCCGGAACACATCCAGCGTCGCATGTCCGATATGACCGCTATCAAGCGCGGCAAGCAGCGCGTCGTCGTCAATCAGCGGACCGCGTCCGGGGTTGATGATAACCGCGCCGTTCGGCATCCAAGACAACCGCACCGCATTCAGTGTGTTTTCGGTATCGGGTGTGTCCGGCAATAAAAGCACAATAATTTCAGAGGACTGAAGAACGGTTTTCAAACCATCCTGCCCACTTTCGCAGATGATCCCCGGAATCGACTTCGCCCGTCGGCTCCATCCGCAGACATTGAACCCCAGCCCGTGCAAAGTGGTCGCGCAGGCTTGACCAAGCGCACCTAGCCCGAGGATGCCGACGCAGCGATCCTGTGCAAGCGGCGGCACGTAATCGCGCCAGACACCATCCTGGCCGTTGATGTGCAAATCCATGCCCAGATGATGGCGCAGGATATGGCCCGTCACCCATTCCACCATGCCCGCGGTCAATCCCGCGTCAACCATGCGGGCAAGAGGCACTTGGATGGTCGTGTTCGAAACGATCCCCTCAACCCCCGCCCAAAGGCTGAGGACGGCTTTCAATCGCGTGAACGGCGAAAAATCGACGGCCGGGCCGTTTGGGGCGAAGACCACGTAGTCGACCACGGACGGATCATCGAACTCCGTCTGCAGGACCGCATCGACGCCCACCGCCTTGATCGCATCCGCCAAGACATCGCGATATTCCCGCCAGCGATCTTCATGCGCTGCGAACAGAACATTCACCGCCATGATCTAGCGTGGCCTGTGCACATGGGCGCTTTGCACCAGCCCGAAGGCCGCCAATAGCACCAGCATCGCCGATCCGCCATAGGACACCAGCGGCAGCGGCACACCGACGACTGGGGCCAGCCCCATGACCATCGACATATTGACCGCAAAGAACAGAAAAAACGTCGCCGCAATGCCAAGTGTCAGAAGCGAGGCGAACCGATCCTTGTTTTTCATTGCGGAGACCACGCAGAAAAAGACGATCATCGCATAAAGCGTGAGGAGAGAGATCGCGCCGATAAATCCAAACTCCTCGGCCAAGGTCGTGAAGATAAAGTCAGTGTGCTTCTCCGGCAGGAAGTTCAGTCGCGATTGCGTGCCCTGCATAAACCCGCGCCCGGTCCAGCCGCCGGACCCCAGTGCGATTTTCGATTGCGTGATGTGATACCCGGCGCCAAGCGGGTCGCTTGACGGGTCAAGGAACGTATCGATCCGGCGGTATTGGTAGTCTTTCAAAAACTGCCACTCGGTCCCGCGAAACTTCAGAACAGCGGTCACAGCCCCAACACCGAGGGCAATCACGCCAGCAAAATAATACCAACTGACCCCGGCGATAAACATCACGATGCCGCCGCCGGTTACAAGCAGGATCGCCGTGCCAAGGTCGGGCTGTTTCAGCACCAGCATCGTTGGGATCAGGATCAGCAAAAGCGGCACGATCACCCAAAGCGGGCGGGACACCTTGCGCACATCGAGCCAGTCGTAATACGCCGCGAGGATCATTACGAGGGTGACTTTGGTAAGCTCAGACGGTTGCAGGCGCATGAATCCGAGGTCGATCCACCGCTGCGCGCCCATGCCGACGGACCCGAAGAACTCCACCGCCAGCAACAGCGCGAGTGAGCCGAGATAGGCGACCCCCGCCATATTGCGCCAGAACCAGATCGGCACCATCGCGATTGACAGCATCAGCACCATACCAAGCGCGAAGCGTTTGATCTGCGGCTCTGCCCACGGGGTCATGGACCCGCCCGCGACGGAAAACAGCATCAGGAAACCGATTGAGGATACGGCGGTCAGCAACAGGATCACCGCCCAGTTCAGGTGCAGCACCTTGCGCAGGCCCGATGGGACGTATTTGACCTGATACTCAAGATAACTCATGCGCGATCACTTACCTCGGTCGGGTTCATTGGATCACGCAGTTCGAGGGTGCGCTGCATCTCTTCCGCCTTGGCGCGCTCGCTGGACGGATACGCCTCAAGTGGTGGATAGCCGTTGTAGAGCGCGAATAGCAGAAGGTCGCGAGCGACGGGCGCGGCCGCGGTCGATCCGCCGCCGCCGTGTTCGACAACAACAGACGCGGCAAAGCGCGGGTTGTCGAACGGTGCAAACCCGACAAACAGCGCATGGTCGCGTTGTTCCCACGGAACATCTTGATTGCGGACGATGGTATTGCGAACCTGGCTGGTGCCGGTCTTACCTGCGAGGCGGAAGGCATCTTCGACGATGCGCGACCGATAGGCCGTGCCGCGCCGGTGGTTTGACACAGCATACATCGCCTGCCGCACCTGCCGCAGCAGGTTCTCGTTAAGGCCCAGCGGCTCCCCACCGATCACGGGCGTTTCAACACCGTCAATGGATTTAATCAGACGCGGCGAAATCGCGCGCCCCGTCGCGAGCCGCGCGCACATCACGGCGAGTTGCAGCGGAGAGGCAAGCACGAAACCCTGGCCGATGGCGGAGTTCAGCGTATCGCCGATCTGCCAGCCCTCCTGGCGATTTGCGCGCTTCCACGCCTTGGTCGGGGTAAGTCCTTCGGCCACCGCGGACATCGGAATATCGTGGCGTTGCCCGAGGCCCAGACGTCGCGCCATCTCGGTAATCTTTTCGATCCCGACCCGCTGGGACAGATCGTAGTAATAGACGTCGCAGGATTTCTGGATGCTTTCGAACAGGTTGACCCAGCCATGTCCGCCCCGCTTCCAGCAGTGGAACCGCCGCCCGCCGACCGTCGTATGGCCGGGGCAATAGACCGTGTCGTCGGGCGTCGCGACACCCGCTTCCATCGCGGCAAGCGCGGTGATCATTTTGAAGGTTGATCCTGGCGGATAGGTGCCCTGAACCGCCTTACCCGCCAACGGGCGGTATTTGTTTTCGGTCAGCGACGTGTAATCGGCGACTGAAATGCCCCGCACGAATTTGTTGGGATCGAAAGACGGAGAGGATGCAGCCGCCAGCAGGTCCCCCGTCTGCGTATCGATCACAACGGCAGAGGCGCTTTCCGCCCCAAGACGCGCCAGCGCGAAGTTTTGCAGCGCCGCGTCAATCGACAATTGCAAGTCGTTGCCCGGCTCCCCCGCATCGCGATCAAGTTCGCGCATCACACGTCCGGTCGCGTTGACCTCAATCCGCCGCGAACCGGCCTTGCCGCGCAGTTGCATTTCCAACTTTGCCTCGACCCCGGTTTTGCCGATCTGGAATTTCGGGATTTGCAGCAGTGGGTCAGGATCGTCGAGTTTATCAAGATCATAGTCGCTGACCGGTCCGACATATCCGACGACATGCGCCAGATCCGGGCCCATCGGATACATCCGCGACAGGCCAACGCCGGTCGTGACGCCGGGCAGGGCGGGGGCGTTCACCGCGACCTTGGAAACATCATCCCAGCTTAGCCGATCCGCTACCGTGACTGGAACAAAGGGGCTGCGGCGGTTCATCTCGCGCAGGGCGCGTTCCCGATCCTCATCCGCGAGGGGCACGAGCTTTGACAGTCGTTCCAGCACGTCTTCGACATCGCCCGCGTCTTCGCGCACCATGACGATGCGGTAGTTCTGTTCATTGGCGGCAAGCGGCGCGCCGTTCCGGTCAAAGATCAGACCGCGGGCGGGCGGCAGCAGGCGAAGGTTGATGCGGTTTTCCTCGGCCAACAGCCGAAACTGATCGGCCTGTTCGACCTGAAGATAGCGCATCCGCAATCCAAGCACGCCGACAAAAGCCAGCTGCGTGCCCCCCATCAGTAAGCCGCGACGGGTGATCTTGCGGGCGCTTTCCTCGGTATCCTTCGGGGATCGCTTCATACCTTTAACCTTTGTCGATCAAGGTCACCGGGTGCAAGTCTTACGATTCCGAATGCGAATTTCGACACCAGAACCACCAAGGGGTAGGCGAGCGTCGTCGCCACGAACTGCAGCATTGTCAGGCCGAAAGCGGGCGGCTCCACCACCGCGATCATCAGCACCAGACGATAACCGATCATCACCGAGGCGATGACTGTCGCCACAACGGCCCATTCTAGGGCGAAGGGAAATTCCTGCATCAAATGGCTGCGGCTGCGCAGAAACTCCGTCGCGAGGACGATCAGCGCGGTCATCAGCCCCAGTGGCCGCATGAAAAAGACGTCAGCGACAAAGAACACGGCCACGATAGACAGCGCGGGTACATAGTCGGGCCGACGCAACACCCACGCGGCGGCGAGGCAGACCAGAAGATCAGGCGCGGCCCAACGGCTCGGCTGTGTTTGAAGCGGTAGAAGGTGGAGGAAGATGATGATGGCCGACAGTCCAATGAACAGGGCCCGATTGCTCCACCGTCGCGTTGTGGCCGGATCAACCATTGTCGAGCGTCCCGGTCACCCCGTCCGCGGATAACGGCGACTCCTCATCCGATTCAGGCGCTGGCGGCGTTTCTGGCGCGAGCAAGCCGCCGGGATCGGTGATTTCATCATATTCGCGGCTGCGCAGCACGCGTAGAAACTCAAGCCGCTCATAATCGGCGGCCAGCAGAACCCGCAGGCGCTTGTCCGGGCCTTCCGCCACCTGACCGACGAGTTGCCCAGAGGGGAAGACCCCACCAACGCCAGAGGACACGACCCGGTCGCCCGGTCGCACCAATTCCGGGTTCTCAAGCAGGTCTAGCAGCGGGGCAGAGGTGTTATCCCCGGCGAGCAGCGCATGTTGCCCCGATGGTTGGATCGTCACCGGAATCCGGCTGTTGGAGTCAGTCAGCAAAATCACCCGCGCCGTATTGCGCCCAACGCCCGAAATCCGCCCGACAAGGCCGATGCCATCCATTGTGGCCCAGCCATCCTTGATCCCGTCACGTTCGCCCACATTCACCAGCACCGATTGCCGGAAGGGGGAGCCGCTATCGGCCACCACAACGCCGGTCACGAATGTCAGCAGCGGATCAAGGCGCACGTTGTTGAGGTCAAGCAGGCGGGCGTTTTTCTGTTCAAGCTGCAGAGCAGCCTCTTTCCAGGCCTTCATCTGCTGAAGTTCGCGGCGCAGTTCCTGGTTCTGTTCGTAGATGCGCTGATAGCTTTCAAAGTCAGAAAACATGTTGGCAACGGCAGTCACCGGAACCATCGCCCATTCAAACGACGGAACGATCTGATCGATCAACTGCGCCCGCAGCCGTTCGACCCGCGGGCTGTCGATGCGCCACAGCAGAAAAATCGCGAACAGGAAAAACAACAACAGGCCGATCAGGATACGCCGGATCGGTCGGGTGAAGTTTTCGCTTTTGTTTCGGTCTTTTGCCACGGCCCTGCCTTCGTGCCGTCTTGTCCGGCTCTCTCAGGTCAACTGTCGTAGTCTATCACATGACGCAGTTGTTTTTCATATTCGAGCGCTTTGCCGGTGCCAAGGGCCACGCAGCTAAGGCTCTCATCCGCTACGGAAACGGCCAAACCGGTCTGTTCGCGCAGCGCAAGGTCCAGTTCGCCCAGCAACGCGCCGCCACCGGTCAGCATAACGCCACGATCAACGATATCGGCAGCAAGGTCGGGTGGGGTCGCTTCAAGCGCGGTCATCACGGCCTCGCAGATTTGCTGGACGGTTTCGGCCAGCGCTTCGGCAACCTGCGCTTGATTGATCTCGGTTTCTTTCGGCACACCGTTCAGCAGATCGCGCCCACGAATTTGCATGGATGCGCCGCGCCCGTCATCAGGCATACGGGCGGTGCCGATGGTCGTCTTGATACGCTCCGCCGTTGAATCCCCGACGAGGATATTCTGCTGACGACGCAGATAGCTGACCAGCGCGTCATCCATCCGGTCGCCGCCGACGCGCACGGATTGTGCGTAGACGATGTCACCAAGCGACAGCACAGCAACCTCGGTCGTGCCGCCGCCGATGTCGACGACCATGTTGCCGGTCGGGTCGGTGATCGGCATCCCGGCCCCGATAGCTGCTGCAATCGGCTCGGCGATCAGACCGGCGCGGCGTGCGCCTGCGGAAAGGACCGACTGCCGGATCGCGCGTTTTTCAACCGGGGTCGCGCCGTGGGGCACGCAAACGATGATCTTCGGTTTCGAAAACGTCGTGCGTTTGTGAACCTTGCGGATGAAGTGCTTGATCATCTCTTCCGCGGTATCGAAGTCGGCAATGACGCCTTCGCGCATCGGACGGATCGCCTGGATGCTGCCCGGGGTCCGACCAAGCATCAGCTTGGCGTCTTCGCCAACTGCTAGCACCTTCTTCACGCCGTCCTTGATGTGGTAGGCCACAACGGACGGTTCAGACAGGATGACACCGCGCCCCTTCACGTAAACCAACGTGTTCGCAGTGCCGAGGTCGATTGCCATATCGGACGAAAATACGCCGGTGAGTCCGCTGAGCATGAGTTTCAATTACCTTCCAGATACCAAAGAGGGGACGAGACTCGCCCCCTAAGCCGAAAGGTTTATGCGTGTAAGGCCGTGTTCAGTAAAGAGGGGAGAGGTTAGATTCTTGCGCATGTTGTTGCCGAAATCCCCGATATCTGGGTGGGTAGGGGCGGTGTAATTGGGTGAAAATGTTGAAAAAGTGCTATTTTGCTTCGCTGCTTGGCCTTTCAACATCGCAAAAACATCTATAAATCACAATTTCTGAGGTTTCGCGTTCCGGTAGAATCCGCCCGAAAATTAATTCAGATACACGCTGCTTGACGGTCAGGGCAGGCCGATCAGCCCGCCCTGAAGCAGTTACGCAATCGCCGCCGGAGCGGTCTTTTCGCGCCGAACCAGAAGCCGGTTCAGGGCGTTTACGTAGGCCTTGGCCGATGCGACGACGGTATCCGTATCGGCCGACTGGCCGGTGGCGATCTTGCCGTCTTCCTCCATCCGAACGCTGACGGTGGCCTGCGCGTCGGTGCCTTCGGTCACGGCGTGAACCTGATAAAGTTGCAGGTTCACCTCATGCGGAAACAGCGTCTTCACCGCGTTGAATGTCGCGTCAACCGGGCCGTCGCCTTGCGCGGTTGTCTGGTGGTCCACGCCATCAATCGACAGGGTAAGATCGGCGGATTGCGGCGCCTCGGTTCCGCAAATCACCCGCAGGAATTTGACCTGAATCCGGTCATGCTCCGCATCAGAAGACGAATCCCGCATCAACGCCAGCAGGTCGTCCTCATAGACTTCCTTCTTCCGGTCAGCCAGCGCCTTGAAGCGGACGAACACATCCTTCAACTGATTGTCGGCGAGGTTGTAGCCCAGCTCGCTCAGCTTCGCCTTCAGCGCGGCCCGACCGGAATGCTTGCCCAGCACGAGGTTGGTTTCCGCAAGGCCGACATCCTCGGGTCGCATGATCTCAAACGTCTCGGCGTTCTTCAACATGCCGTCCTGATGGATACCGCTTTCATGGGCAAAAGCGTTCTTGCCGACGATCGCTTTGTTGTATTGCACGGGAAAGCCCGACACCGTCGCGACGCGGCGGCTGATGTTCATGATCTTCTGTGTGTCGATCCCGGTGCGGTAGGGCATGATGTCGTTGCGGACCTTCAGGGCCATCACGACCTCTTCCAACGCGGTGTTGCCCGCGCGTTCGCCCAGCCCGTTGATCGTACATTCGATCTGACGCGCGCCCGCTTCGACAGCGGCCAGCGAGTTCGCCGTCGCCATGCCAAGGTCGTTGTGGCAGTGGGTCGCGAAGGTGATCTCATCCGCGCCGGGCACCTTTTCGATCAGCATACGGATCAGATCGGCGCTTTCGCGGGGGGCGGTATAGCCCACCGTGTCGGGGATGTTGATCGTCGTCGCCCCGGCTTTGATCGCAATTTCGATGACGCGGCAGAGGTAATCTTCCTCTGTCCGGGTGGCATCCATCGGCGACCACTGCACGTTGTCGCAGAGGTTCCGCGCCTGCGTCACCGTTTCGTGGATGCGACCCGCCATCTCGTCTTTGGTGAGGTTTGGGATGTCCCGGTGCAGCGGCGACGTGCCGATAAACGTGTGGATGCGCGGCTGCTTGGCGTGCTTCACAGCCTCCCAACAGCGATCAATGTCGGCAGCGTTTGCACGGGCAAGCCCGCAGATCACCGAATGTTCCGCCCGTTTTGCAATCTCGCTGACGGCGTTGAAGTCGCCCTCGGACGCGATGGGAAAGCCCGCTTCGATAATGTCGACGCCCATTTCGTCGAGCATTGCCGCGATTTCCAGCTTTTCCTCATGTGTCATCGTCGCGCCGGGGCTTTGTTCGCCATCGCGCAACGTAGTGTCGAAGATCAAGACGTGGTCTTGCGCTTTTGAATCAGTCATGTCTGAAGTCTTTCATCTTTGTCCTAAACCCTTGGTTCCGGCGCGAAGCACATCCTCTGAGCGGTCGCGCCAACCGGCACGCTCAGAGGCGGGTTAGGAGAAGAAGGGCGCACAGACGCAATGCACCGCCATGGCGGGGTGCTGCAATCGTCATATGTGCGTCAATCGTCATGGGGCAGGATCATAAGCGCTTTGTTTCGGATGGAAAGCGAAAAATTCGTGTGGCGTCGACCCGTGGCGGGATTGATCCGCTCGGTATTCTGGGTCGTAATCGGGATAACAGCAAGGGTGAGTTTGAAACGAGCACTTATCATCGGAGCCTCAGGCGGTATCGGGCAGGCGCTTGGCAGTGCTCTGCGCAATCAGGGCGCGGAGGTGGTCGGGCTGTCACGTAGCCAAGACGGACTCGATATCCGGGATGAGGCAAGCATTGCTGCGGCGCTGGAGCCACTTTCTGGCCAATTCGACCTGATCCTGAATGTGACAGGCGCGTTGGAGATTGACGGTATGGGGCCGGAAAAGGCGATCCGCGACGTCGATGCCGACCGCTTGCATGCGCAGTTTGAGACGAACGCGTTGGGGCCGATGTTGGTGCTGAAACACGCGCTGCGCCTGATGCCCCGCGACCGACGGACGGTTTTCGCGGCGTTGTCGGCGCGTGTCGGCTCAATCGGTGATAACAGGCTCGGGGGCTGGTATTCCTATCGCGCCGCGAAGGCGGCCCTCAACCAGCTGATCCACACTGCGGCGATTGAGGTTGCGCGGACGCATAAACAAGCGATCTGCGCTGTGCTGCATCCGGGGACAGTTCAGACGGCGTTGACCAAGAAATACGTGGGCGATAATCCCGCTGTGCCACCGGAAGAGTCTGCCGCGAACCTGTTGGCGGTTATCGACGACCTCGACATATCCCAGTCGGGCGGGTTCTTCGATTGGCGTGGTGATCCGGTGGTTTGGTAGGCTGGCTAGCGTAGCGCCACCTTAGTTCGCGGTGGTATCTTCCTCGGCGGGGGCTTCTTCGCTCTCGCCCTCAGCCTCTTCATCGACCAGAGCGCCGTTTTCCCACATGCCTTCCGCGACTTCGCCACTCGCATAGCGCATGACGCCCGCACCCTGACGTTTGCCGCCTTCGAAGTTGCCTTCGTAAACGTCGCCATTTGCGTAGGTCACGGTGCCTTCGCCCTCAATCTCTCCGTCGACCCATTCGCCGGAATAGTGGAACCCGTCCGGCAGGCGGATTTCGCCCTGCCCATGCGGCTTGCCGGCCTTGTGGTTGCCGGTATAAACGGTGCCGTCCGCATAGGTCGTGGTGCCCATGCCTTCGCGCTGTCCGTCGACCCATTCGCCTTCGTATTTGAAGCCGTCGGGATAGGTCATCGTGCCTTGCCCGTGGTTGCGGGCATTCTTGAACTCCCCCTCATAGATCAGGCCGCTGGCGTAGCGGGCAACGCCTTTACCCTCAATAACGCCCGCCTTCCATTCGCCCTCATAGGTCGATCCGTCGGGGTAGGTGATGGTGCCGGTGCCTTCGACGAGATCATCGTTGAAATCGCCAACATAGACGGAGCCATCGGGATACGTGACTTCGCCCGTGCCTTCGATCCGGCCCTGCGCCCAGTTGCCGACATAGCGATAACCGTCGGTGCCGGTCAGCGTGCCCTGGCCGTGCCGCGCGTCGTTCAGAAACCCGCCTTCGTAGACATCGCCGTTGGCATAGCGCATGACACCCGTGCCTTCGCGGGCACCCTCGGACAGCTCTCCTTCATAGACATCGCCGTTCGGCTGGGTGAGCGTGCCTGTGCCATGCATCTGCCCTTCGGACCAGCCGCCAGTGTAGGTCAGCCCGTCCGATGTCGTCAGTGTGCCGTCGCCGTGGCTGACCCCGCGCGCCATCGCGCCTTCGTATTTTGAGCCGTCGGGGTAGGTGATCGTTCCGGCACCTTCCTTGACGCCGTTGTTCCACTCGCCCTCGTACACATAGCCGTTCGGGCTGCGCATGGTGCCGACGCCGTGGTGCAGCGCGTTGCGAAAGCCGCCCTCATAGGTCACGCCGTTCACATAGATCGCGATGCCGTTGCCGGTGATCTCGCCAGTGTCCCAGTCGCCTTCATAGGTGCCGCCATCGGCGAAGGTGATCTTGCCAAAGCCATGCGGTTTCCCGGCCTTGAACTCGCCTTCATAGATCGACCCGTTGGCGAATCGCGCAACGCCCTGGCCCTCAATCTCTCCATTCACCCATTCGCCGGTGTATTCATAGCCGGAGGGCAGCGTGTAGGTGCCGCGCCCGTGCTGCTTACCGTCTTGGAACGTGCCTTCGTAGACGCCGCCATTGCTGTCTTCGATCCGCTGGGTTTCGCCATCGGACTGGGCCAGCGCGACACTGGTGGTCGCTGCCGAAATTGCAATTGCGTAGGAAATAGCTCTCAGGTTGACCATCGCCGTCTTCGCTCTGTCCACACTCATTCCCTCGTGATCCCGTCCCGGTTCGTCCCTGTTGTCAGGCACAGACCCTAACGGCGTGGTGGCGGACTGACAACGGATTTTCCCGGTCGGGTCGGGCGCAAGCGCATGGAAACGCGCGTTTGGCTTTTCCTTCGGCGCAACTCTGCTAAGACAGGCGGGTATAGTAGACGGGAACAGACCATGGCCGACCGATTTCGCCTGACGCTCGCACAACTTAACCCGACGGTGGGGGCGCTGGCCGCCAATGCCGACAAGGCGCGGAACGCGTGGGCCGAGGGCAAAGCCGCGGGCGCCGACATGGTTGCCCTGACCGAGATGTTCATCACCGGCTACAACACCCAAGATCTGATTATGAAGCCTGCCTTTGTCGCGGACGCGCTTCGCCATATCGATGCGCTGGCCGCTGATTGCGCGAACGGCCCGGCGCTGGGCATCGGTGGGCCGTGGGCGGAGGACGGAGCCCTTTATAACGCCTATTTCATCCTGAAGGGCGGCAAGGTCGTCAGCCGGGTGCTGAAGCACCACCTACCGAACGAAACCGTCTTTGATGAGGTGCGCCTGTTTGATGCCGGCCCCCTCGGCGGGCCTTACAGCGTTTCCGGCACCCGTGTAGGAAGCCCGATCTGCGAAGACGCCTGGCACACCGATGTGGCGGAAACGCTGGAGGAGACGGGGGCCGAGTTTCTTCTGGTCCCCAACGGCTCCCCCTACTACCGCGACAAGATTGCGGTGCGGCAGAACATCATGGTGTCGCGGGTCGTGGAAACGGGTTTGCCGCTGGCTTACCTCAACATGGTTGGCGGGCAGGACGATCAGGTCTTTGACGGCGGCAGCTTTGTTCTGAACCCCGGCGGGGAGTTGGCGGTTCAGCTTCCGGTCTTTGACGAAGTGATCTCTCATGTCGATTTCACCCGCACCGCCGACGGTTGGCGGGCAGAGAAGGGCGAGATGGCCCACTTGCCAAACGCGTGGGAACAGGATTACCGCTGCATGGTCGAAAGCCTGCGCGACTACATGGGCAAAACGGGATTCAAGAAGGTGCTTCTGGGCCTGTCCGGCGGGATCGATAGCGCGATTGTTGCTACCATCGCGGTCGACGCGCTTGGCCCGGAAAATGTGCGCTGTGTGATGTTGCCATCTGAATATACCTCGCAGGCGTCTTTGGACGATGCTCAGGCGGTCGCGGAAAACCTTGGCTGCCGATACGATTTTGTCCCGATTTCCGAGGCGCGAGCGGCGGTCACAAACACGCTCGCCCCATTGTTTGAGGGAACGGAGCCGGGGCTGACCGAAGAAAACATCCAATCCCGCCTGCGCATGTTGCTGCTGATGGCGCTGTCCAACAAGTTCGGGGAAATGGTGCTGACCACCGGGAATAAATCCGAGGTCGCCGTAGGCTATGCCACGATCTATGGCGACATGGCGGGCGGGTATAATCCGATCAAGGATCTCTACAAAACCCGCGTGTTTGAAACCTGCCGCTGGCGCAATGCCAACCATCGGCCCGATTGGATGATGGGCCCGGGGGGTGAGGTGATCCCGACCAGCATCATCGACAAACCCCCCTCCGCCGAGTTGCGCGAGGATCAGAAGGATGAAGATAGCCTGCCGCCCTACGACGTGCTCGACGCGATCCTGACGGGATTGGTGGACGAGGAACGTTCTGTCGCTGGTCTGGTGGCAGAGGGGTTCGACCGGGATACCGTAAAAAAGGTCGAACACCTGATTTACATCTCGGAACACAAGCGGTTCCAATCCGCACCGGGCGCGCGGTTGACGCCGCGCTCCTTCTGGCTCGACCGGCGCTATCCGATCGTGAACCGCTGGCGGGACAACGGCTAGGCGTCTTCGATGGGTGGCGGGCTGTCGCCCATCAGGTATCGTGCCCCCGATCCGTGGCGTCGCGCGGAGTCTTTCGGGTTGTATAGCTGGCATTTCTTCAGTGAAAGGCATCCGCAGCCGATACAGCCATCAAGATTATCGCGCAGCTTGATCAACGTCTCGATCCGTTCATCGAGCGTTTTGCGGAAATGTTTGCTGATCCGCGTCCAGTCAGCCTTTGTCGGCGCGCGTCGGTCGGGTAGGCGGGAGAGTTGTTCGCTGATCTCCTTAATTGTAAAACCGAACTGCTGCGCGATGCGGATGAAGGACAGTCGTCGGATGTCGGCGCGCCGGAACCGCCGCTGACCGCCGGAATTGCGGATCGGGTGGATCAATCCTTGCGCTTCATAAAAGCGGATTGCTGATACCGCGACTCCGGTTCGGTCCGCCAATTGTCCGATGGAAAGAATATCGTTCGCGTGCATGGGTTTCGACCTCAATTACCGCTTGACCTAAAGTTAGGTTGAGCAATTACGGTTGAAAAATCAATTGTGAATCACTTGAGGAGAGCCCTATGGCCAACGCATCACTGGAACACGTCAACGTCACCGTCAGTGACCCGAAAGCAACCGCAGAGATGCTGTGCACGCTGTTCGATTGGCACATCCGTTGGCATGGCGACGCGAAAGACGACGGCACGACCTATCATGTCGGGAACGAAACCAGCTATCTGGCCGTGTATTCAAAAGGCGGCCATGTGCAGCGCCCCAACAGCTACAACACACCCGGTGGGTTGAACCACATCGGCGTGGTGGTCGATGACCTCGACGCGACGGAGGAGAGGGTGCGCAACGCCGGGTTCAAGCCACACTCCCACGGGAGTTATGAACCGGGTCGGCGATTTTATTTCGATGGCCACGACGGGATAGAGATTGAGGTCGTGGTCTACGGTAACTAGCCCGCTTGGGGTTTTCCCGGTCCGTGCTAGGATCGGGAAAGCCGAGAAAGGGGGGCCACATGGCACAGAACAAAACCCAACCGACATCCATATCGGTCGAAGAGTTCCTGCGCACCGTGACGCCAGAGCAGAAACGCGCGGATGCTGAAACGTTGGATCGACTGTTCCGGCGGGTCACGGGGTTCAACCCTGTCATGTGGGGGCCGTCGATCATCGGCTATGGGCAATACCACTACCGCTACGCCAGCGGGCGGGAGGGTGATTTCCTCGCCACCGGGTTTTCGCCGCGAAAGGCGAACTTCGCGGCTTACATCATGCCGGGATACGCCGATTTCGGCGACATTCTGGAGCGGATCGGGAAACACAAACTCGGCAAGTCGTGTTTCTACTTCAACAAGCTCGCCGATATCGACGCGGATGTTTTGGGCGAATTGATCCGGGCGGGGCTGGATGATCTGGACCAGCGTTGGCCGGTGAAGCCGACCTGATCGGCGGCGGAATCTGGACAAAGCCGCGACACTGTGGAAAACGGACGGGCAAAGGAGAACTTCCATGACCGTCACCCGTTTCGCCCCATCGCCGACTGGCTACATCCACGTCGGCAATCTGCGCACAGCTTTGATGAACTACCTGATCGCGCGCAAGGCTGGCGGGCAATTCATCCTTCGCCTCGACGACACGGACCCGGAGCGATCCAAGGAAGAATATGCCGACGGGATCAAGGAAGATCTCGAATGGTTGGGACTGACTTGGGATCGGCTGGAACGGCAGTCAGAGCGGCTCGACCGATATGAGGCCGCCGCGCAAGACCTGCGGGACAAGGGCCGGTTTTATGAGTGTTTTGAAACTCCGACCGAGCTTGATCTGAAGCGCAAGAAGCAGCTCAACATGGGGAAACCGCCGGTCTACGACCGCTCAGCCCTTGATCTGTCGGACACCGAAAAGGACGCGCAGCGGGCGGAGCGTGGGGCAGGGCACTGGCGCTTCAAACTCGACCAGGAACGGATCGAGTGGAAAGATGGAATACTGGGCGATCTTTCGATTGACGCGGCGAGCGTGTCGGACCCGGTTCTGATCCGGGGCGACGGGCAATTCCTTTACACGCTGGCCTCGGTCTGTGACGACATCGACTTTGGCATCACCCATGTCGTCCGGGGGTCGGATCACGTCACCAATACCGCGACACAGATTCAAATTATCGAAGCGCTGGGCGGCAAAGTCCCTGAATTCGCCCATCATTCCCTACTGACCGGACCGCAGGGCGAAGCGCTGTCGAAACGGCTTGGCACGCTGGCGCTGCGCGATTTGCGCGACCGTGGGATTCAACCGATGGCACTGCTGAGCCTGATGGCGCGGCTTGGATCGTCGCAGCCTGTCGAACTCTGCTCGACCATGGAAGAATTGATCGCGGGCTTTGACATCAGCACCTTCGGCTCCGCCCCGACGAAATTCGATGTCGACGATCTTTTGCCGCTGACGGCGCGGGTCAATCAGGCGCTGCCGTTCGCCGAGGTCGCGCCCCGTATCGCCGCGCTGGGCGTGCCGGACGATCAGGCCGAGCGGTTTTGGGCTGTGACCCGCGAAAATATCTCTGTCCTCGACGATCTTGGTCCGTGGTGGACGATGATGCGCGATGGGGCAGAGCCGGTGATTGATGACGAAGACGCCGAATTCGTCGCGCAAGCGATGGAGCTACTGCCCGACGCCCCGTTTTCCGAGGACACATGGGCGAACTGGACCGCGGCGGTGAAAGAGGCAACAGGCCGCAAGGGGCGCGGCCTGTTCATGCCGCTGCGCAAGGCGCTGACCGGGCAGGCACATGGGCCGGATATGTCGACTCTGCTACCGTTGTTGCAGGTTGTCCGCGCCCGCAAGTAATCTAGGCGCGCCGGATAATTGCCGAAACGGACGCTAGGTGGTCATCAACCAACTGGCGTTCTACATCTGACGTTTCGCGGTGTCGCGAATAAACCGGTGCCGCGCGGTCATCAAGGATCGTGGCGTCCCAGCCATCGGTGGTTGCAAAGAACCGCGCGACGCCTTCCTCGCCAAACTCGGCCAGATAGCCTTGTATCACGACGTCGAGGTAGCTTAGCAGCACCGGATGATCCGGGCCGGGCCGCTGATGTTTGCCCGCCGGGATGGCATAGATCGCAATATCGGCCGGGTCTGGTATCGCATGGCTGACGGCGGTCGTCGCATACAGCCGTTCGTAAGCGTATTCGCGCGCGTCGAGGGCGCACCAGTCATGGCCCGGCACCTCAGCCACCAAACCGTCGATTTCGGTGTCCGGGCAAGGGACGGCTGTCAGGAATGACACCGCCCTGACAGGCGAATGCCGCCACGCCCGCCGCCATCCGCTGATCCGGGCAGGTGATGCGTTTTGGTAGCTATGGGTGCCCCGGTTCACCAATGACCCGTAGCCGAAGAAAAATGGGCGTCGCATGTCAGCAGTTATTCGCCTCTCTTTGCCTTTGCGCAAGCCCTTGCGTGCGGGGTGTGATAGATGTCGGACATGGTCCTTACCGCGCGATTGTCGTTGCACCTTGTTCATCAATCAGTAATCTAAGTTACCTAGCGTCAACTTTGAACCGTCTGAGCCATGTCAGGATAGTGTATGAGCACGGAAAAGCTGCGTTCTTCAGCCGAAGAAAGGTCCGCCGCGCATGGGCGCAGCGATATGACGGTTGAGGCGTTGACGATCCGTTACGCGGTGCTGAGGTCCGTTGAAATGCTCGACGAATTGCCCGAGGCGGACAGGGCGCAGGTCGCATTGCTGCTGGCACGGGACTTGCTGTTGATCGCGCAAGGAAACCTGAAAGCGGACAAAGACGATGTGCGCCGCCTGAAGGCATTGCAGGCAGGTTTGCAAACGGTGCTAGAGGCGACGCCGCAGGGCTGATTCTGCCAGCCAACGGCCGACATCCTCAAGTTTTAATGACAGATCGCGCCGCATGGCCTACGCTTCAAGCGTACTGGTCCAAAGGAGAACGATATGTCAGTTGCCCGCGTTACAGAAATCATCGCCTCATCCGAAAAAAGCTTTGAAGATGCCGTCAAAGAAGGCGTGGATCGCGCCTCTAAAACCCTGAAGAACGTCCAGAACGCTTGGGTTCAGGATCAGAAGGTCACCGTCAAAGGCGGCAAGATCAGCGAATACAGAGTTAACCTGAAGGTCACGTTCGTTCTGGACGACTGATACTCAGTTGCGACTGTGCGGACTACGATTGTTGGCTTCGCTGTTGCCCTCATCACGTTAACCAACTGCAAACCATCCGCCGTTAGCCCCGAAAAAGGGCTTCGGCGGCTCTGGTCTATCTGTGCGCACGCAACTAGTCTTGGCCGCTGAGGCCAGGCAAGAGGGCGTAATGCGCAAACCCAGCTTAGACACCAAGGCAGAAGAGATGGCGCAGCGCCGCAGCGGGTGGCGCACGATCCGGCGCGTTGCCCCGTATCTGTGGCCGAAGGATCAAACGTGGGTCAAACGCCGCGTCGTGCTGGCGTTGGTCATGCTGCTGGTTGCTAAAATCGTGGCTGTCGGCACGCCGTTTCTTTACAAGGCCGCGGTCGACAAACTGGCGGGCGAAGGGCTGCCCGCTGCCTGGATGCTGGGTCTCGGCGCTGTTGGCCTGACCGTCGTTTACGGAATGGCGCGCGCGATGACGGTCGGCTTCCAGCAGCTCCGCGATGTGATTTTCGCGCGGGTTGGGCAGCGGGCGCTCCGAAAACTGGCGCTTGAGACGTTCACGCATATTCACCGCCTATCCATGCGCTACCACATCACGCGCAAGACCGGCGGACTGTCGCGGATCATCGAACGGGGCGTGAAGGGCGTCGATTTCCTGCTGCGGTTCCTGTTGTTCAGCGTTGGGCCGCTGGTTCTGGAACTGGCGATGATTTCGGCGATCCTGTTTTTCGTATTCGACGTTTGGTATTTGGCCATCGTGGTTGTCACGATTGGCTTTTACATTTGGTTTACCTTTGCCGTGACCGAATGGCGGGTGAAAATCCGACGAGAGATGAACGATCAGGACACTGACGCAAACCAGAAGGCCATCGACAGCCTGCTGAACTTTGAAACGGTCAAATACTTCGGCGCGGAAGAGCGGGAGGCGACCCGCTACGACGGCGCGATGGAGCGTTACGAAAGCGCGGCGCTGAAGACGTCTTATTCGCTCGGGTTTCTGAACTTCGGACAATCGGTGTTGATCACCGCGGGCCTGATCGGCGTTATGGTTCTGGCCGCGATTGGGGTGCAGTCGGGCGATCTGACTGTCGGGGACTTCGTGATGGTGAACGCTTACATGATCCAGATCACCATGCCGCTGAACTTCCTTGGGACGGTCTATCGTGAAATCCGGCAATCGCTTGTCGATATGGGAGAGATGTTCGACCTTCTCGAACAACCTGCAGAGGTTGAGGACAAGCCAGACGCGAAGCCGATCAAGGTAAATGGCGGAGAGGTCGTGTTCGACGATATCGTCTTTGGCTACGACCCCGAACGCCCGATCCTGAAAGGGGTGTCGCTGACCGTGCCGCCCGGCGGCACCTTGGCGATTGTTGGTCCGTCGGGATCGGGTAAATCCACGATTGGGCGTCTGCTGTTCCGGTTCTATGATGTGAACAACGGTGCGCTTCGGATCGACGGGCAGGATTTGCGCGACGTGACGCAAGACAGCTTACACGCCCAGATCGGAGTGGTGCCGCAGGACACGGTGCTGTTCAATGACTCCATCTACTACAACATCGCCTATGGTCGCCCTGATGCAAGCCGGGCAGAGGTTGAGGCCGCCGCCATCGCCGCCCGTATCGACGGGTTCATTCGCAGCCTGCCGGAAGGCTATGAGACACAAGTGGGTGAGCGTGGACTAAAGCTGTCAGGCGGCGAAAAACAGCGGGTCGGCATCGCGCGAACGCTGCTGAAGAATCCGCCGATCCTGCTGCTTGATGAAGCGACGAGTGCTCTTGACACCGAGACGGAACGCGACATTCAGGAAAGCCTGCGCGAGATGGGGCAGGGGCGGACGGTTATCACCATCGCCCACCGGCTGTCGACGATTGCGGACGCGGATCAGATCATCGTTCTGGAAGACGGCGTCATCACCGAAACCGGGCGTCATGACGATCTGGTCAATCGCGGCGGACGTTACGCGAAGATGTGGCATCGCCAACAGGCAGAGGCAGAGGATGACGCGGCGGTCGCCTGACGTCTACTCCGCCGCTTTGATCCGTGCCGCTTCCTTGACCGCGGGATCGTCGCCTTGATCCTCGGGGTCTTGGTCTTTCGGGTCAGGCTGCGTGGCACGGACGACCGGGCGCTGTTCAACCGCATCGACATCCCACAAAAGCTCTGGCGTGTTGATCCGCGACGCGGCTTTCCGAAGCGCCCAATCGCGGGCCGCTTGGCTGCTGCGACCCATCGATAGTTTCGCCAGCAGTTGCCCGATCCACTGCGCGTAGGTCGTGACCCAGACGCGCAAGGCCAGCATGGATGGCGTGAAGATCAGAGTCAGCACCGTCGCGATCCCAAGGCCAAAGACAACGGCGGTCGCAAGCTGCTTCCACCATAGCGCGGTCGGGCTGTCGATGGAGTAACCCCCGTTGATAAAGTCGAGCGACAGTCCGAACATCATCGGCGCAAGGCCCGCCATCGTTGTGATCGTCGTCAACAGAACTGGCCGGATACGCGCCTGCGCGGTGCGGGTTATCGCCTCAATCCGCGGCATGTAGCGGCTGTATTCCTGATAGGTGTCGATCAGCACGATATTGTTGTTCACGACGATCCCGGCGAGGGCGACGATCCCCGTGCCGGTCATGATGATCGAAAACGGTTGGTTCCAGACGAGCATCCCGATCAGCACCCCGGTGGTAGAAAGAACCACTGCAAGCAGCACCAGAACGGAGTTGTAGAAGCTGTTGAACTGCGCCAGCAGGATGATGAACATCAGACCAAGTGCACCCGCAAAAGCCTGCATGAGGAAGGCACCGGATTCGGCCTGATCTTCCTGATCCCCGGTCCATTCCCAACTGATGCCAGCGGGCAGGGGTTCTTCGGTTTCCAGCCATTTGGTCAGTTGGGCGATCCGTTCATTTCCGTTCATCGGAACCAGATTTACTGTCGCCTTGCCTTTATCAATCTGACCTTGAACGACGTCGAGCTCGATTGATTGTGCGACGTTAGGAACATTGTAGCGATAGACAATCGGGTCCAAGAAAAGCGAGAGCAAGAAGTTGCGTTCTTGGGTCAACGTGACATTGAAGGGATCGCCGTTTGCCACATCTTCGTCGGACACCGCATAACCGAAACCGACGTCCAGCTTGCCATCCTCGACCGGTTCACCATCGTCATCCAGCGGTATCATTTGAAGAATTTCGATCCCTGGAAGGACGTTCGCCTTTATGTCAAAATAGCGTTCCTGATCGTCGCGGTCGATCTGCGCCAGTTCACGCACGGGCTTGCGGGAGATGAAGTTCGATAGCGGCACAAGACCGTCCGCTGTCCGCAGCTTCAGCGTGTCGAGCGTCGCGAGAACGCGGTCATCTTCGGGCAGGCGCACGCGGATTTCGATTTCTTCATCCGAACTGTCGACACGCATGGTGTCGAGCAGAAGCCCCCGCGTCACAAGCTGGACCATGCCGCCAACCGTCGCAACATCCGCGCCGTAGCGTCCGGCTTTTTCAACATCCACGTCGATCTGCCAGTCGATGCCGGGCAGGGGCAGCGTGTCTTCGATATCCTCAAGGCCAGCCGTGCTGTTAAATTGGTTGCGCACCGTCGCCGTCGCTTCTTGCAACGCATCCCAATCGTCGCCCTTCACGCGCAGATGCACAGGCTTGCCAGAGGCCGGGCCACGGCTGAGGTTCAGGATTTCGGTCTGAATTCCTGGCAACTCAGCCAGCCGCCGCTCAAGGTTTTCGAGCACGACGTCGCCGTCAAGTTCGGGCTGGTCAGAGCGTTCTTCCCAACGCACAAGTTCAATCTGCACCCGCCCAATCGTGTCGCGCGGTGATCCTGCGCCACCGTCATTGGCGTTCAGCCCACCTTCACCCGCAAAGGCAAATGCGCTGTCGACGCCTTCGGTTGACAGCACGACGTCTTCGACAGCCTTCACGGCGGCGTCCATTTCCTCAAGCGACAGGTTGCCGCGTTGGCGGACAAAGACGATTGCCTGCTCCGGTTCACTATCGACGAAGAAATCGACCCCTTGGTTGTTGGCGGAATACACGTTGAATGTTGTGACGACGAATAAAACGACAGCCCCGATTGAGACAACCGGCATGATTGGATTGCCCGCGATGAAGTGGATAAATTTTCCAAAGGGCGAGCGGCGGTAGCCCGCCTTGATCCGGTTCGAACGCCTCTCAACCTTCGCGGCACCCAGCGTGATTGATGACAGCGCGGCACCGGCCAGCAAGATGATCGCGCCCGGCAGCAGGCTGACCCCGGGGGGCAGGGGGGAGGTTCCGCCAAACAGATAACCAGTGTTCAGCAACTGCATGATGCCGATGAAGATCAGGAACAGTGACGGCGGCACCATCGCGGCGCGCACCAGCCACGGCAGCCCTTTCAGGCTGTCCGAGGTGTTGCCAAACAGGCGGGAGACTCGGCCAAACACACCGCCCATGACGGGCAGATAGATTAACGCGACGACCAGCGACGCCGACAAAACAAAGATCAGCGTAACGGGCAACATGCCCATGAACTGGCCGGGAACACCGGGCCAGAACAGCATCGGAAGGAAAGCACACAACGTCGTCGCGGTCGAAGACACAATCGGCCAGAACATCCGCTTCGCCGCCTCAACATAGGCGTGCATGGGGCCGGAGCCTTCGCTGATCCGCCTGTCCGCGTATTCGACGACAACAATTGCGCCGTCAACAAGCATCCCGACCGCAAGGATCAGCCCGAACATAACGATGTTCGACACGGTGATGCCCATAAGCGCGAGCAGCACGAAACACAGCAGGAACGACGTCGGAATCGCGAAACCGACCAGCAAGGCCGAGCGTACGCCAAGCGCGCCGAGAACCACGATCATCACCAGCGCGATGGCAGTCAGGACCGACCCTTCAAGCTGGCTGACCATGCTGCCAACGGTCACGGATTGGTCGTTCGACGTGCCAACGGCAATCGCCTCGCGCAAATCCGACGGCCACGTGGCCTGTTCGGCCTCAACCTCTTCCCGGACCAGCGCCGTGGTGTCGATGATGTTGAAACCCTTGCGCTTCACGATCTGAAGCGCGACGGTGTTTTCCCCGTTAAAGCGCGCGGTTCCCGATCGGTCTTCAAAGGTCAGCCGAATATCGGCCAGATCGCCAAGCGTTACGACACGGTCGCCATTCGTCTTGACGGGCAAGTTGAACACGTCCTGTGGCTCATCGAACGACGACGGAATTTTGACCGAGAACGCACCTGTCGGTGTTTCAATTTCACCCGCCGCGATAAGCTGGTTGTTGTTGCGCACAACGCCGATCAATTCCGCCGCTGTGACGTTGTAGGCTTCCAGCCTCAGCGGGTCGATCACGACTTCAAGCATTTCGTCCCGGTGGCCGGCAAGGGTCGCCTCAAGCACCGGTTCCAGCCCCTCCAGACGGTCTTGCAAATCCTTGGCGACGCGCAAAAGCGTGCGTTCGGGCACGGCGCCGGTCAGGTTCACGATGACAATTGGAAATTCGGAGAAGTTGATTTCGTTGATCGAGTAGGTTTCCGCGCCATCAGGAAATTCCGCTTCGACCGTTCCCATCTTGTCGCGCACATCCGCGATGATCTGGCCCTTGTCCCAGCCGAACTCAAACTCAAGCGCAATGCCCGCGTAGTTTTCGGCTGCGGTGCCGGACATGGATTTCAGGCCGTCGAGGTCTGAAAGCTCTGTCTCCATCGGTTTCAGCAGCAGTTTTTCTGAATCCTCCGCCGAAATGCCTGGGAAGGGGACGGAAATGAACAGCGCCGGGATCTCGATATCAGGCTCGCCCTCTTTCGGGAGCACGGAATACGCCAGCGCACCTGCCGTCAAAGACAGCAGGATAAAGGCGATCACCATGCGCGCCCGTGAGGCGGCCCAATCGACGAGACCTGTCATTTGGTCGCCTCGTTTTTGTAGGTGACGTCCATCTTAACCCCATCGGTCACGAATTCCTGACCGGCGATAATTACCGCAACTTCGGTCGGCAGTCCGGCAAGCCAGACGCCTTCGGTCGTGTCGCGCAGCAGGGTGACGGGGGCGAATTCGGCCTTGTCTTCCTCACCCACCAGCCGAACGCCCAAGCGCCCGTTATCGTCCAGCGTCATCGACGATTGTGGAAGTAGGTGGGCGGAGTTACCTTCGGCGGCCACGACGATTTCAACGGTTTGACCGTCACGGATGGCCTCGGCCTCGTTATCCACTTCGATTTCAAGGCGGAATGTGCGGGTCAGCGGATCGGCGGAGCGGGACAGGAACGTCACTTGACCGACGACATTCTGCCCCGTCGCGAGCCGCGCCTGGGCCATCGCGCCGAGGGTGATGCGCCCGACTTCGGTTTCCGGCACGAACCCGACCAGCTTGATCGGATTAAGCTGAATGACGGTCGCGCAAGGCGATCCCGGCTGCATCAGCGATCCCAGCTCTGCCGTGTCGGATTCGAGTAGACCGGCGAAAGGCGCCCTGATTTCCAGTCGCTCAATCTCTTTCTCAGCCGCTTCTACCGCGGCTTGGGCGGTTTGCAGCGCAGCGCGGGCGGACACGACGCGGGTTTCCGATGCGAATCCGTCGTCTGACAGGCGTTCGGCGGCGCGGGCATTGATTTCAGCCTCGGCCAAACGGGCCTTCGCTTCGGCCAAGGCGGCGGGCCGTGTTCCGGGATCAAGTTTGCAAAGTAACTCGCCCGCCTCAATCTCCGCCCCTTTGCGGAGCGGTTCTGATACGACCAAGCCAGACGTTTCGGACTTAACCTCAACCTGCCGCGCGGCTTCAGTCTGGCCGCGCAGGATCACGGCGCTATCGACCGATTGGGCAAGCGACCGCTGCGCCACGACCGACACCAGCGGCTCCTCCGGCGCTTCCTCGGGCGCTGTTTCTTCGGTGGCGACATCTTCATCCCCCGACGCAAACCCAAGCAGAGTGTCGCGCTCAAGCACGAGGAAATACAAAAAACCGGCGACCAGCACAGCGGTCAGGATTGATAATAATCGCATTAAACCTCTCGGCGCCTATGCGCGCTCGACTCAGTCTGGAAAAAACGGGGCCATTAAACCCGGGCGTCCAATACAATAGATACGCTGAACTATCCAGTTTAGATTTATCAGAAGATAAGCGCTCCACCCATAATCAATCAAGAGCTTGCGACCCTTTGCAAACTGCATCATCTCGGAGTAAGAGGGCGGTAATTGGTTATTCCGCCCGTTTCGGAGGCATTTGTGAGCGACACTGAAAGTTTTATCGAAGAGGTCAGCGAAGAAGTTCGTCGCGACCGTTTGTTCCGTCTCATGCGCCGTTACGGCTGGATCGCAATTCTGCTTGTGGTGCTTCTGGTCGGGGGTGCTGCGTATAATGAATGGCGGAAGGCGCGTGATATTGCAGCCGCGCAGGCGGTTGGTGACAGCCTGATTACAGCGCTGTCTGCGGACGAAAGCGAAGCCCGCGCCGAAGCGCTCTCTGAACTGGAGGTCGAAGGCGACGCATCCGCCGTTCTGGGATTGGTGCAAGCGGCGGAGGCCCAGAACGCAGACGACCCGGCAGCCGCTGTAGCTGCGCTTGACCAAATCGTCACCGACTCGGGTCTGCCGCAGGTTTATCGCGATCTCGCGGTCCTGAAACGCGTGATCGTTCAGGCAGATAGCGCGTCGGTCGAAGATCGCCGCGCAGCGCTTGAAGGTATCGCCGCGCCGGGTGCGCCTTTCCGCCTGTTGGCCGAAGAACAGCTCGCCCTATTGGACCTTGAAGGCGGCGATGCAGAGGCGGCGATCACCCGCCTTCAATCGATCCTTGTCGATACAGAGGTGACAGCAGGCTTGCGAAACCGTGTTTCTCAGTTGATTGTGGCGCTTGGGGGCGAGCCCGAAGCGGGTTGATCGCCGGGTGAATTGTTTAAGACGGGTGCCAGCAGTATCGGCACCGTGACATAAGAACGAGGGGACGAACGCAGTGAAGCTGATCCAATCCGTAGGGTTTCTGGCAGCGATCGCCGTTCTGGCATCGTGCGGCGAAAGAGAAGTGATCTTGCCGGGCGAACGGCTCGACCTTCGGAATCCGGCCGTTATTTCGGGCGCTGATCCGCTGGACGCCAACGCCGAGGCGGCGGAAGAGGGCGAGGTAAACCGCGCTGTTGCGATCAATCTGCCCGGTCAGGTGAACCACGGCGCGTGGACACATCGCTATGGCAACCCGACGCACCGGATCACTCACCCCGCGCTTGGCGCGAATTTGACCCCGGTTTGGTCTGCGGACATCGGCGCTGGTGACGGGCGCAAGCACCGCATCACCGCTGATCCGGTCATTTCGGACAACCGTGTCTTCGCGATGGATGCGCGATCGCAGGTTTCTGCCTTCTCGACCCAAGGCGCGCGACTGTGGACCGCTGATCTGACCCCCGGCTTTGACCGGAACGAAGACGCGACCGGCGGTGGCTTGGCTGTGTCCGGCAACACCCTTTATGCGACGACCGGTTTCGGCACGCTGAGCGCGATTGACGTTGCGACGGGGGGCATTCGCTGGACCCAGCGGGTTGATGCCCCGACAACGGGCGCGCCGACCGTCGTTGGCGATCTGGTCTACGTGGTGTCCCGCGATGGCCGCGCATGGGCCGTCGATATCGAAGAGGGTCGCGTGCAGTGGGAACTGCCGGGCGTCCCAAGCGAATCCGTCATGGTTGGTGGGGCTGGCCCCGCCGTCACAGATAAGATCGCGATTTTCCCGTTCGGCTCTGGCGATATGGTGGCGAGCTTCCCGCGCGGCGGTGTGCGCCTTTGGGCGGCGAGCCTTGCCGGACAGCGCCGTGGCCGCGCCTATGCTGCGGTGACTGACGTAACGGGCGATCCGGTCGTGGATGGGGATGTCGTCTATGCTGGCAGCTCCTCCGGTCGTCTTGCGGCCCTGAATACCCGCAGCGGGGATCGTATCTGGACCGCGACCGAAGGCGCGCTTAGCCCCGTATGGCCCGCTGGTGGGTCTGTTTTCCTTGTCTCCGATCAGGCAGAGCTGTTGCGGCTTGACGCAGAAACCGGAGAACGGATCTGGGGTGTTGATCTGCCCTATTTCGAAAAGGAACGTCTGCGCCGCCGCAAAGGGGTCTTTGCACATTACGGTCCGATCCTTGCCGGTGGGCGTCTGATCGTTGCATCGAGTGACGGTCAAATCCGCTCTTACAGCCCGACGGATGGCAGCCTGCTGTCGTCGGTCGCGATTTCGGGGGGGGCAACCACCAACCCGGCGGTTGTGAACGGAACGCTTTATATCGTTTCGTCCAATGGAAAACTCCACGCTTTCCGCTGATCCAAATTTGCTGTATCGGGGCGGCTTGATCCGTTTTGGAGCCGTGACATGAGCTTTACGCTGGCCATCGTTGGCCGCCCGAATGTGGGGAAATCCACGCTGTTTAACCGCCTTGTCGGGAAGCGCTTGGCGTTGGTTGATGACCAACCCGGCGTCACCCGCGACCTGCGCGAGGGTGAGGCGCGACTGGGCGATCTGCGTTTCACCGTGATCGACACGGCGGGACTTGAGGACGCGACCGATGATTCCCTGCAAGGCAGAATGCGGCGACTGACCGAACGCGCGGTTGAAATGGCCGATGTCTGTCTGTTCATGATCGACGCCCGCGCGGGCGTTCTGGCCACTGATCAGATGTTTGCCGAAATCCTGCGCAAGAAAAACGCCCATGTCATCCTCGCCGCGAACAAGGCCGAAGGTAAAACTGGCGAGGAAGGGTTTCTTGAAGCCTATTCGCTTGGTCTTGGCGAACCGCTCCGCTTGTCCGGCGAACATGGCGAGGGGTTCGAAGACCTTTATGCGATGCTGATGCCGCTCGCCGACAGCTTTGCCGAACGGGCCGAAGCGGTGATGCCCGAGGTCGATGTCGACGTGTCCGATGATGAGGAAGACTTCTCCGGACGCTCGCGTGATTTTAATGATGGAAAGCCGCTGCAAATTGCAGTTGTCGGCCGTCCGAATGCCGGAAAATCCACACTTATCAACCAATTGATAGGCGAAGAGCGACTGCTGACCGGGCCCGAGGCCGGGATCACCCGTGATGCGATTTCTCTGACCTTCGACTGGGCCGGAACGCCGGTCCGCATGTTCGACACCGCCGGAATGCGCAAAAAGGCGAAGGTTCAGGACAAGCTTGAAAAACTCTCCGTCTCTGACGGGCTGCGGGCGGTGAAGTTTGCCGAAGTGGTTGTCGTTTTGCTCGATGCGGCCATTCCGTTTGAACAACAAGACCTGCGTATTGCCGACCTCGCCGAACGGGAAGGGCGCGCCGTCGTCGTTGCCGTCAACAAATGGGACATTGAGGGCGAGAAGCAGGAAAAACTGCGTGATTTGAAGGAGTCCTTCACGCGGCTTCTGCCGCAGCTTCGCGGCGCACCCCTCATTACGATTTCCGCCAAGACCGGACGCGGCATGGATCGCCTTCGCGATGCCGTCTTGCGGGCGCATGACATTTGGAACCGACGGGTGTCGACCGCCCAACTGAACCGTTGGTTGACTGGTATGGTTGAGGCGCATCCCCCCCCCGCGCCCGCAGGCCGAAGGATCAAGCTGCGTTACATGACCCAAGCCAAGACCCGCCCGCCGGGTTTTGTCGTGATGTGTTCCATGCCGGAAAAGCTGCCGGAAAGCTATTCTCGCTACCTTGTCAACGGGTTACGCGACGACTTTGACATGCCGGGCACGCCGATCCGCCTGTGGATGCGCAGCCAGTCGGATAAGAACCCTTACAAGGACAAGAAAAAGTCGACGCCGTCGCGTTTGCGCAAGCACACTGGGAAAAAACCGCTGTCGAAATAGCTGCGGCTTAATAGACCATCTGTCGATTGCGCGCCGTGCTGTAAACAAGCGTCGCGATCCACGACGCGGCCGCCAGCGCACCGATTGCGATCGGCGTATTCGCCGACGCGTTCTGGACCGCTACGGCAACGAACGCCCATACCACTGCCGCCCCGTATTCCGGCGCGCGACGCAGGCGTAGCTGGATGAAGCTTGCGAATATCGTCGCCGCGATCAACCCGATCCACGCCCAGCCAACCATGTCCGTTCCGACCCCGTAACCTGCGCCAAGCAAGGCAAGCGAAACGAAACTGGCCGCCGACAGCCACCCGGCGTAAATCGCGATGGGGGCCTGTAGGGCCCAGCGGTCTTTCCTTGGCGTGCGAAACAGGGCATCCAGTGCGGCGATCAACATGACCCAGATCAGGATCGTCGCCCAGGCCGGGCTGACCTTCGCGACCGACAGCCACGTCGCCCCAACGCCAAGGCTGACGATCAAAGGCAAACGGGTCTGGTCCCATCGACCATCTCTTGTGCGAGAGAAAAGTCCGACCCCCGCCATCAACAGCAGCCAAAGATAGATCGGCCCCCAGATCGCAAACGCATATCCGGCCGGTTGGATCGGCGGGTTCACTTGCGGGACGGGATAGCGTTGCGGGTCGAATCCGTCAAAGCCGGGGGAAAGGAATACCGGCGCCAGCGCAAAGGCCAGCGCCGCGACAAAGGTCAGCAAGGCTTTGAGTGGGGTCATGTCAGTAGAACGTCCAATGACAGCGTTTGGTTCAATTTCGGTTGTAACCTAAAATCAGGCCAGAGTTCCGTCCGCTGCCACATGCGTTTTACCACCCAGATAAGGATGCAGAACCTCAGGCAAAGTGACCGAGCCATCCTCTTGCTGACCGTTTTCCAGAACCGCGATCAAGGCACGACCCACCGCAAGGCCAGAGCCGTTGAGCGTGTGCAAAAACTCAGGCTTACCGCCATCCGCAGGCTTGAACCGCGCGTTCATCCGCCGCGCCTGATAGTCGCCAGCGGTCGAGACAGAGCTGATTTCACGATAGGTGTTCTGACCGGGCAGCCAAACCTCAATGTCATGGGTCTTGCGCATCCCGGCGCCCAGATCGCCGGTGCAGAGCACGACGGTCCGGTAGGGCAAGCCCAGCTTTTCGAGAATCGCTTCGGCGCAGCGGGTCATGCGGTCGTGTTCCTCACCCGACAGGTCGGGGTGGACGATCGAGACCATTTCGACCTTTTCGAACTGGTGCTGGCGCAGCATACCGGATGTGTCGCGCCCGGCGCTGCCAGCCTCGGACCGGAAACACTGCGTGTGCGCGACATAGCGGCGGGGCAGGTAGCCTTCTTCAACCACCGCACCGTTCACGAGGTTGGTCAGCGTGACCTCAGCCGTCGGGATCAGCCACCAACCATCCGTGGTCTTGTAGCTGTCTTCGCCGAATTTCGGCAGTTGGCCGGTGCCATACATCATTTCTTCGCGCACCAGCACCGGGGTCCAGGTTTCCGTCAGCCCGTGTTCCTCGATATGCGTGTTCAGCATGAACTGCGCCAAGGCCCGGTGAACCCGCGCAACGGCCCCCGACATCACGACAAATCGCGAGCCGGAGAGTTTGGCGGCAACCTCAAAGTCTAGCCCGTCTTGCACGGCAGCAAGCTCGTAATGTTCTTTCGGGTCAAAATTGAACACACGCGGCGTGCCCCAGCGGCGAATCTCGACGTTGTCGTCTTCGTCTGCACCGTCCGGGACGTCATCAAATGGGATGTTCGGCAGAGCCATCAGCAGATCGCGCAACCGGGCGTCCTCGGCCTTGGCTTCATCTTCCAGCCGGGCAATTTCTTCTTTTTTTTCAGCGACAAGTGCACGAAGGCGTTCGAATTCGGCCTCGTCGCCCTTGGCCTTTGCGGCCCCGACTTCTTTCGAGGCGGCGTTCCGCTCCGCCTGCGCCGCTTCCGAGGCCGTGATCTTGGCCCGCCGGGCTTCGTCAATCGCCAGAACCTCAGCAGACACGCCCGAAAGCCCGCGACGTGCCATACCGGCGTCAAAGCTCTCTGGGTTTTCGCGGATTGCGCGGATGTCGTGCATAGGTCCGATCCTTTGGATTGATGTTTGTTTTGCAGCCCCCATATGCCCCAAGACGTTGCGCAATTGAACCGGGAAATGTGCCCTTAGTCGCCTTGCCAAGCAAAAGGGCCACATATAGGGTGCGCGCCAGTCTGGAAACGCCGGGGCCATGACCCCGAAGCATGAATGAAAGTGACGCCATGGAAGCCTTGGGCCAGTTTATTCCTCTCATACTGATCTTCGCGATCATGTATTTGCTGTTGATCCGTCCGCAGCAGAAAAAGGTGAAAGAGCATCAGGCGATGGTTGCGGCCCTGCGCCGAGGCGATCAAGTGGTCACGCAAGGCGGGCTGATCGGCAAGGTCACTAAGGTCAAGGAAGGCGATAACGAGATCGAAGTCGAAATCGCCAGCGGCGTCAAAGTGCGGGTCATTCAATCGACCGTCGCGCAAGTGCTGAACAAGACTGAGCCCGCGGCTTAACAAACACTTTAGATCGGGCAGAACACATGCTGCACATCCCCCTTTGGAAGCGGGTCGTGATCTGGGCGCTTTGTGCGCTTGGCCTGTTCATGGCTTTGCCCAACGCCTTTTATCCCCGTGTCGAATTACATAACGACGCCGTGAAAGCTATTGAAATCTCGGGCGAAACGCCGGAGCTTCTGGCCGACCAAAGCGCGTGGCCGGATTGGATGCCGTCCTCTCTGGTGAACCTCGGGCTTGACCTTCGCGGCGGTGCGCATCTGCTGACCGAAGTGCGGGTAGAGGAAGTTTACAAAACCCGGATCGAAGGGATGTGGGCACCGATCCGTGACCTGCTGCGCGAAGAACGGGCAACCGTGGGCACCATCCGCTTGCAGGACGGGCCGGACGACGAACTTCGCATCCGTATTTCGCAGCCCGAGGGGATGACCCGCGCGCTGGAAGTCGTGCGCAGCTTGGCGCAACCCGTTGTGACCCTGTCCGGCGTCGGTGCCAGCGATATCGAAGTCACGGGGCAGGGCGACATTCTGACCGTCAGGCTGTCCGAACAGGAACGCGCGGCAACCGATGATCGCACCATGCAGCAATCGCTTGAGATTATCCGCCGTCGGGTGGACGAGGTTGGCACGCGCGAACCGACGATTCAGCGGCAAGGATCGGATCGTATTCTGGTTCAGGTGCCGGGTCTTGGTTCTGCGGCAGAGTTGAAGGCAATTCTCGACGTTCCGGCGAAACTAGAGTTCAAACCCGTTGTCGGTGCGCCGACGCGGGACGCAGACGCGTCGCCGGGGATCGGAAATGAACTGCTACCGTCAGTGGAGGATGAAGGGCTTTTCTACATCGTCGAACGCGCCGCCGTTGTGACGGGTGAGGAGTTGACCGACGCGCAGCCGTCCTTTGACCAGAACAACCGCCCGGCTGTTAGTTTCCGCTTCAACCCATCCGGTGCGCGCAAGTTTGGCGACTATACGGCTGAGAACATCGGCTCTCCATTTGCGATTGTTCTTGATGAAGAAGTTATCTCTGCCCCTACGATCCAAAGCCATATTCCGGGCGGGTCCGGCATCATCACCGGGCAATTCTCGGTTGAGGAATCAACCGAGCTTGCCGTGTTGCTGAGGGCGGGGGCGTTGCCTGCGGGCCTCGACATTCTCGAAGAACGCACAATCGGGCCGGAGCTTGGGCAAGACAGTATCGACGCGGGCAAGCTCGCCTGTATCGTCGCCTTTGCTGCCGTTTTGGTATTCATGGTGCTGAGCTATGGCCTGTTCGGGCTGTTCGCGGACATCGCGCTGCTGATCAATGTCGGGCTGATCTTCGGATTGCTTAGCGCGATTGGCGCGACGCTGACCCTGCCGGGCATTGCGGGGATTGTGCTGACCATCGGTATGGCGGTCGATGCGAACGTGCTGATTTTTGAACGTATCCGCGAAGAACTGAAAACCGCGAAAGGCCCATCGCGAGCGATTTCGCTCGGCTATGAAAAGGCACTGTCCGCCATTCTTGACGCCAACATCACGACGTTTATTACCGCTGTGATCCTGTTTGCCATGGGCTCCGGCCCGGTGCGCGGCTTTGCCATCACGCTTGGGCTTGGCATCCTGACATCGGTGTTCACGGCGATCTTTGTGACCCGCATCATGATCGTGATCTGGTTTGAACGTAAACGTCCCAAGACAATCGAGGTGTGATAGATGCGACTTAAACTCGTCCCCTCCGAAACCAATTGGGATTTCTTTGGCCGTGCCAAGCTGACGCTTGGTATTTCGGCAGTGTTGATGGTCGTCGCGTTTGTATCGTTCCTGTTACAAGGGCTGAACTACGGCATCGATTTTCGCGGCGGGACCACGATCCGCACGCAAAGCGCGCAGGAGGTCGACGTTGCAGCCTACCGGTCCGCCATCGAACCGCTGGAATTAGGCGATGTTTCGATCACTGAGGTGTTCGATCCGTCTTTCGGCGCTGACCAGAACGTCGCGATGATCCGCATTCAGGCGCAGGACGGCGAAGAAAGCGTGACGGCGGCGGTTGTTGAAAGCGTCCGTGTGGCTCTTCAGGCCGTCGCGTCGGATGTTGAGTTCGTCTCCGTCGAATCTGTTGGGCCGAAAGTGTCGGGCGAATTGATCCAAACAGCGGTTATCGCGGTCCTGCTCGCCATTGGGGCGGTGCTTGTGTACATCTGGCTGCGGTTTGAATGGCAGTTCGCACTTGGCGCAGTTGCGGCGTTGATCCATGACGTTATCCTGACCATCGGTGTGTTTTCCGAGGTGCAGATCAAATTCGACCTCGCCATCATCGCGGCGCTTCTGACGATTGTTGGCTATTCGCTGAACGACACCGTGGTCGTCTTTGACCGGGTGCGGGAGAATCTGCGCAAATATAAGAAGAAGGATCTGAAAGAGGTCCTGAACCTGTCGATCAACGAAACGCTCAGCCGAACGATGATGACATCCGTGACGACGCTGCTCGCGCTTATCTCCTTGTTCGTTCTGGGCGGCGACGTGATCCGCGGTTTCGTTTTCGCGATGATCTGGGGTGTGATCGTCGGGACGTATTCGTCGATCTTCGTGGCCTCTGCGATGTTGCTTTACCTTGGCGTGAAGCGGGATTGGTCAAAGCCTGACGGGAACGCGGGCACGCAATTCTCAAACGTAGATGCCTGATTTCCTCAGCGCGGCCCTGGCCACTCCGGGGCTGGGCTGGCTGATACTTGCGATTTCAACCGCCGGCATTGTGCGCGGGTTTACCGGGTTCGGGAGCGCGCTGATTTTTGTGCCCGTCGCCGGACAGTTCCTACCACCAGCCGAAGTTATCCTCGTCATCTCAACCACCGGTATCGCCAGCACATGCGCGCTGGTGCCTCGCGCATGGGGGCAAGCCCATCGGAGCGAGGTTGCGCTGCTGGCCGGGGCCGCGATCCTTCTCGCGCCGTTTGGTATCTGGGCCATGACGCATCTTGACGAACTGACCGTGCGGTGGATCGTCGGTGTCATTTCGGCCATCACGCTCACGGCGTTGATGACGGGGTGGCGATATAGGGGTGGTATCCGACCTAGTGGATTGGCTGCAATCGGCGCAACTGGGGGTGTGGTCGGCGGTATGACGGGCCTGACCGGGCCGGTGGTGATCTTGTTCTACCTGGCCAGCGACCGCACCGCGCAGATTATTCGCGCGAATACGATCCTGTTTCTTGCCGCCCTCGATCTTGGCATTATTGTCACGTTGTTCAGCAGCCAACTGACCGACCTCACCACGATTGTCATCGGGGCGATCTTGGCAGTTCCGTATTTCGTGACAACGATGATCGGCCAAGCGCTGTTTCGACCTGGATATGAAAAGACCTACCGCTGGGCGGCCTATGCTGTCATTGCGGTCGCGGTCTTGACCGGCTTGCCGCTGTTTGACTAGTTAGGCACATGCGCTTGAACGAGATTACCTATACCGACGCCTTGCCAATCGATGGTTACGGCCCCGGCTTTTTCCGCGTGGCGGGCGAGGTTCACGAGGGGCCTATCGCCGTTCTTCCGACCGGAATCACCGGATGGGGCGGATATGAGGATACGGCGACCCTGATCGCTGCTGCCGAGGCCACCGACGTGCTGTTCATTGGAACAGGGGCCGAGATCGCGCATATCCCCGCCGAATTCCGTGAGGCGCTGGAAAACGCGGGGATCGGCGTCGAAATCATGGCCAGTCCCGCCGCGTGCCGCACCTACAATATCCTGCTGTCCGAAGGGCGCAGGGTGGGCCTTGCCCTGATACCCGTCTGACACCATTGCAGCTTTTCGCGGCTGGAAAGATAGGCTAAGCCGGGTCCGATGACCCTGACCGTGCAATCCTTGGCGTGTTCCCGTGGCGGCGTCTCCATTCTGGAGGGCGTCGATTTCACGTTGGAGCCGGGACAGGTGCTGCTTCTGCGCGGGCCAAACGGGATAGGGAAAACGACGCTGCTGCGCACGCTTGCCGGGTTGCAGCCTGCCCATGCGGGCTCGGTATCTGTTGCGACCGATCAGATGGCCTATGCAGGCCACGCGGACGGGTTGAAACCCACGCTGACCGTTACCGAAAACCTGAGCTTCTGGGCCGATATCTATGGCGGCGGCGGGGTCGCCGACGCGCTGGCTGCGTTTGATCTGACTGCCCTTGCCACACGGCAGGCGCAGAACCTGTCGGCGGGGCAGAAGCGGCGCCTCGGCCTCGCGCGGCTCTTGGTGACACACCGCCCGATCTGGCTGCTGGATGAACCGACCGTTTCGCTTGATCGTGCCAGCGTCGGGCTGTTTGAAGGGGCCGTCGCACGCCACTGCGCCAACGGCGGCAGCGCGGTCATCGCGACGCATATCGACCTTAATATCGGTGCGGACACCCTCGACCTTAGCCAGTTCAGGCCCGATTTCTCCGGCACGCCCGCGTTTGATGAGGCGTTTCTGTGATCGCGCTGCTCATCCGCGACCTGAAACAAGCGACCCGCGCAGGCGGCGGCTTTGGCCTTGGCCTGTCGTTTTTCCTGATCGTTGTCGTTTTGGTGCCGTTCGGTGTTGGCCCCGATAGCGGCACTCTGTCGATCATCGCGCCGGGTGTCCTTTGGGTTGGCGCGTTGCTGTCTTGCCTATTGACGCTCGATCGGATCTTCGCGCTGGATTACGAGGACGGATCGCTCGACCTGCTCGCCACGGCGCCAATCCCGATGGAGGCTGTCGTCGGTCTAAAGGCGCTGACGCATTGGCTGGTGACAGGCGTGCCGTTGACGCTCGCAGCACCGGTGCTGGGGGTCTTGTTGAACTTGCCGACCGGAGGTTATGGCTGGCTGCTGCTGACGCTTGCAATTGGCACGCCCGCGCTGTCGATGATCGGCGCGTTCGGGGCGGCGCTGACCGTTGGCCTGCGCCGGGGCGGTTTGCTGCTGTCGCTTCTGGTGCTGCCGCTATACGTCCCGACCCTAATTTTCGGGGCCGAAGCCCTACGCCGCGGGGCAGAGGGGTTGCCAGCCACGACGCCGCTATTGATGCTGGCCGGGATCACCGCGGGGTCCATCGCGCTGCTGCCGTTCGCGGCGGCTGCGGCAATCCGCATCAATCTTCGGTGATGCGATTGCCTATGGGCCAAAAGGACAATAGGTAAACCGCCATGTCGCTTTGGGAATATGCCAATCCACGAAAGTTCATGCAGACCTCGCAGGTGCTGCTGCCGATCATTGCTGGCCTGGCGGCGGTCGCGCTGGTCGTTGGGCTTTACTGGGGCTTTTTCCATACGCCGGACGATTACCGACAAGGTTCGACCGTCAAGATCATCTTCCTTCATGTGCCGTCGGCCTTGATGGCGATTAACGCGTGGCTGATGATGCTGGTTACGTCGCTGATCTGGTTGATCCGGCGGCACCATGTGTCGGCGCTCGCCGCGCGGGCCGCGGCCCCGATTGGGATGACGATGACCCTGATCGCACTGGTGACCGGGGCCGTCTGGGGCCAACCGATGTGGGGCACATGGTGGGCGTGGGATCCGCGCCTGACATCCTTCCTGATCCTGTTCCTGTTCTACCTCGGTTACATCGCCCTGTGGGAAGCGGTCGAAGACCCGGATACCGCCGCCGACCTTACGTCGGTCCTGTGCCTGGTCGGGTCAGTCTTTGCGCTGCTCAGCCGCTACGCTGTCAACTTTTGGAACCAAGGGTTGCATCAGGGCGCAACCTTGTCGCTTGATGCGGAAACCAATATCGATAACGCGTTTTATCTGCCGCTTCTGATCTGCATCGCGGGGTTTGTCCTGCTATTTGTGGCGCTTGTTCTGCTGCGCACACAGACCGAAATTCGCGCGCGCCGCATCAAAGCGCTCGTCGCGCGGGAGAGGGCGCAATGATGCCCGACCTTGGGAAATACGCAGCGGAGGTTGGGATCGCCTACGCGGCGAGCATTGTGCTGATCGTTGCTCTGGTGGTGCTGAGTGTCGCCCGTAATCGTCGGATCAAACGCCAGTTGGCTGAGGTTGAAGGACGGCACAATGTCCAAGTTTAATCCGTTGATGCTGGCCCCGGTCGTGCTGTTTGCGGGGTTCGTCGGCCTTGCCTATGTGGGCAATCGGGGCGGCAATGATGGTGCGCCACCCACGGGCCGTGAGGGCGGGCCAGCACCCGCGCTCATCATGGAAACCTTGGGCGCGGAGCCGATATTCGACGCAGAGGACCTCACCGCACCGGGCCTCAAGCTCGTGAACTTTTGGGCGAGCTGGTGTGCGCCTTGCCGGGCTGAACATCCGAACCTTGAACGTCTGGCCGAGGAGGGGCTGCCGATCTACGGCATCAACTACAAGGACGACCCCGAAAAAGCGCTCGCGTTTCTTGAGGAGTTGGGGAACCCCTATGCCGCAGTCGGGGCCGATCCGCGCGCCCGCACGGCGCTGGAATGGGGTGTCGCCGGGGTGCCGGAGACATACGTGATCGACAGCGATGGAAAGATCGTCTTGCGTTTTGCCGGCCCGATCACCGAACGCGTTTTGAAAGGCCGGATTCGGCCCATTCTGGAATCAGCAGAGTAGCTGTCCTGAAGATTTAGCCCGCAAGCGCCAGCATCAAAAGCAGGGCGATTTCCAGAAAAATAATCGGAAGCGCGATACGGTTCGGACGGTCGTGTGGAATAGACAAATCAATCATGCCCTTTGCTAACCCGACGTGGTTAACAACAAAATACCAAGCGTAAATTCGCGCCGAAAATCGGCGGAAAAACGCGCGTTGACATGTTGGAAAATGAAAAGGCCCGACGCAGTGGCCGGGCCTTTGTTTGATTATCGAAAAGGATCAGGATTTGGCGAGGTTGCGCAGCACGTAATGCAGCACGCCGCCATTCTCGATATATTCAATCTCAACTTCCGTATCGATCCGGCATTTGAGCGTGATTTCCTTGGTCGACCCGTCCGCATATTTGATCGTCGCGGGCACTTCGGACAGCGGTTTCAAGTCGCCCTCAAGCCCGGTGATGGAAACCGTTTCGTCCCCCTTGAGGCCAAGAGAGCTGCGTGTATCGCCGCCCGTAAACTCAAACGGGATGACCCCCATACCGACGAGGTTTGAGCGGTGGATACGTTCAAAGTTCTCGGCGATCACAGCTTTCACGCCCAGCAGCGCCGTGCCTTTCGCGGCCCAGTCGCGGCTTGATCCGGCGCCGTATTGTTCACCGGCGAAGATCACGAGCGGCGTGCCTTCTTCCTGATAGGCCATCGCGGCGTCGAAAATCGAGGTCTGCTTGCCATCCGGCCCAAGGGTATATCCGCCCTCGACCCCATCCAGCATCTCGTTCTTGATGCGGATGTTGGCGAAGGTGCCGCGCATCATCACTTCGTGATTGCCACGGCGTGACCCGTAGGAATTGAACTCCCGCACCGGCACCTGACGCTCCACCAGATATTCGCCTGCCGGGGTCGACTCTTTGAACGAACCGGCGGGGCTGATGTGGTCGGTCGTGACCATATCGCCGAGGATTGCGAGAACTTTCGCGTCTTTCACGTCAGAAATCGTGCCCGCGTCCTTCGACATATCGCGGAAATAGGGCGGATTTTGAACGTAGGTCGAGGTGGACGGCCAATCGTAAGTCAGGCTGTCGGTAGTCTCGACACCTTGCCACTTTTCGTCGCCTTTGAAGACATCGGCGTATTTCGACTGGAACGCCTCGCGGGTCACGGTCTTTTCGACGAGGTCCGCGATTTCCTGTGTCGTTGGCCAGAGGTCTTTCAGGTAAACATCGTTGCCGTTCTCGTCCTGACCCAGCGGATCGGTCGTCAGGTTGATATTCATATCGCCAGCCAGCGCGTAGGCCACGACCAGCGGCGGTGAGGCGAGGTAGTTCGCCCGCACATCCGGGCTGATCCGCCCTTCGAAGTTGCGGTTCCCTGAAAGTACAGAGGTTGCGATCAGGTCGCCCTTGGCAATCGCCTCTGACAGTTCCTTCTGGATCGGGCCGGAGTTGCCGATACAGGTCGTGCAGCCGTAGCCAACAAGGTTGAACCCGATTGCGTCGAGGTCTTCTTGCAAGCCAGCCGCCTCAAGATAAGCGCTGACGACCTGCGAACCGGGCGCGAGCGATGTCTTGACCCACGGCTTGCGATTCAGGCCAAGTGCGCGGGCTTTGCGGGCCACAAGACCGGCGCCGATCATCACGTAAGGGTTCGACGTATTGGTGCAGGAGGTGATCGACGCGATCACGATGGACCCGTCGCGTAGCGAATAATCCTCGCCCTCAACACTTTGCGATTTGCGCGGATCGGCGGGGGCGGTCGGGGCCGGACCTTCGGCAGCCATTTCAGCAGCCTCGGTGGTCGCGTCGGTGCCGCGGTAGTCGGAAACGACGTTCATGAAGGCATTGGATGCTTTATCGAGCGGCGTGTGGTCCTGCGGACGCTTCGGCCCGGAAATCGCCGGAACTACCGTGCCCATGTCAAGCGATAGGGTATCCGTGTAGATCGGATCGTAGTCCGGTCCGCGCCACAGGCCGTTTTCCTTGGCGTAGGCTTCGACCAGCGCGATGCGATCTTTGTCGCGGCCGGTGATTTCAAGATACCGCAGGGTTTCGTCGTCAATCGGGAAGAAGCCGCAAGTCGCGCCGTATTCAGGTGCCATGTTGCCGATCGTCGCCCGGTCAGCCAGCGGCAGGCGATCAAGCCCGTCACCGTAGAATTCAACAAACTTGCCGACAACGCCCTTTTCGCGGAGCATTTCGACGACCTTCAACACAAGGTCGGTCGCTGTGGTGCCTTCGACCATCTCGCCCGTCAGTTTGAAGCCAACAACCTCGGGGATCAGCATCGAAATCGGCTGACCCAGCATCGCGGCCTCAGCCTCGATCCCGCCGACGCCCCAACCGAGCACGGCGAGGCCGTTGACCATCGTGGTGTGGCTGTCCGTGCCGACCAGCGTATCGGGGTAGGCTACCTCTTCACCGTTCTGATCCTTGTCGGTCCAGACGGTTTGCGCGAGGTATTCTAGGTTTACCTGGTGGCAGATACCCGTTCCCGGCGGAACAACGCGGAAATTGTTGAAGGCAGACTGGCCCCATTTCAGGAACGTATAACGCTCCATATTCCGTTCGTATTCGCGGTCGACGTTCATTTGGAACGCGCGCGGGTTGCCGAATTCGTCGATCATCACCGAATGGTCGATGACAAGATCAACCGGGTTCAGCGGGTTAATCTTTTCTGCATCCCCCCCCAGCGCCACGATCCCGTCGCGCATTGCGGCAAGGTCAACAACAGCCGGAACACCGGTGAAATCCTGCATCAGCACGCGGGCAGGGCGGTAGGCGATCTCTCGGGGATTTTTGCCGCCGTTCTTGCCCCATTCGGCAAACGCCTTGATGTCGTCGACATCGACCGTCTTGCCATCCTCAAATCGCAGCATGTTTTCCAGCACGACCTTCAGCGCGGCGGGCAGGCGCGAAAAATCCCCCAACCCGGCAGCTTCGGCGGCGGAGATGGAATAATAGGCAACGCTTTCTGACCCGGCGGTCAGGGTTTTGCGGGTTTTGGAACTATCGTGTCCGACGGTGATGGGCATTCTGGCCTCCCTCAAAATGGCATGGGGTGTTGCTGATGCGGGTTTTGCCCCATCCCCGAACCACGTTCAAGGGGGGCAGGGTCGTTTTTGTATACCATTGCACACAGTTTTGCAATTTTCCGCCGGATGTTTCAGTTGAACGCACGGATTCTCGCAAAACCTTGATTGGTTTTTGAGCCGCCGCTGGACTAGGTAAGGATAACCCAAGAAGGCAAGAGTAGCTTATGGCACAAAAACTGATCCGCATGATTCTGGCGTTTTGGATCGTAAGCGCCGGCGCACTTCATGCGCAGTCCAACCCCGTGGTGGTAGAGCTTTACACCTCGCAGGGCTGTTCCTCCTGCCCACCGGCGGACCGCCTGTTTTCCTCACTTGCCGGGCGTGACGATGTGATCCCGCTGTCGCTGCATGTTGATTACTGGGACTATATCGGCTGGGAAGATACCTTTGCCGATCCGGCCTTCACCCGTCGCCAAAAGGCCTATGCCCGAGCCGCGAACAAGCGCATGGTCTATACGCCGCAGATGATCATCGGCGGCAGCGATCACATCGTTGGCCACGAACCGGCAGAGCTGTCCGCGACCCTTGCAGCCCATAGCCGCCAGGCACCCGCCGTGTCGCTGAACGTCGCGGAAAGCAACGGGCGGGTCCGCATTGAGGCTGGCCCGGCCCCCCAAGGCACCGGCAATATGGTTGTGCAACTTGTGCGCTATGTGCCTGAACAAACAGTCTCTATCCGCCGTGGCGAAAATGCAGGCCGCGACATCCGTTACACCAATATCGTGACGTCCTGGCAGGTCTTGCGGGAATGGAATGGCCGGAATGCGCTGTCGCTGTCAGCGCCCGTTTCCGGGAACGCGCCTGCGGTCGTGATTATCCAACGCGCTGGTCACGGGCCGATCTTGGCTGCGGCAAGGGTGCGCTGACGCTCCGGCTTCCAACGGCGATGAATCCAGAACCATTGTGACATGTGCGATGTCACGAGTTCTTCCAACTCATCACTCAGAACCTGCATCATCTCAACCGGGGAGGTGTGTTCGACGGGCGCATTCACGACGATCTTGAAGTTCAACCCGTCCGGTTGCCGGATGCCGTAGGTCGACAGCAGCAACGCGTCATATTTCAGTGCCATCTCGGCGGCGGCAAGGCTGGTCGGGGCAGGCTGGCCGAAGAAATCGAGCGGCTCAGCCCCCGTCACGTGGTTGTCGATGAAAAAGCCAAGCACCCCGCCGGATTTCAGAAACTTCACCATTTCGCCCATGCCGCGGCGACCTTGCGCGAAGACCGGTGTGCCGATCTTTGAAATGGATCGGACATAATGGGCGTTGAAGAACCGATTGCTCATCGGGCGATAAAGCGCGCCGATGTTGAACCCCCGCGCGATCAGTGCGGCGCGGGGCGCGTCGTAGTTTCCGAAATGCCCGGTGACGAGCACAACGGGCCGCCCGTCCTCACGTGCCTGTTCCAATGCTTTCAGACCGTCACCAACGATTTCCATATCCGCCGCGCGGCGCTTGAACTCCGCGCCGGAGTAGATTTCGATCAGCGAGCGCCCGGTATTATCCGGCACCTCGCGGCAGAGCCGCTCAACCTCCGCCTCCGGCAAGTCTGGCAATACATGGGCGAGGTTGCTGCGGACCCGTTTCCGATAACCCGCGATGGGGGCGATCACCCCCGACATGATCCGCCCGAACAGGGGAATCCGCCAACGATAGGGCAACGCCAAAGCCAGCCTGAGGGCGCCACGGGCGACCATGTTGGCTAGAAAGTCGCTGATGTCCTTGCCGTTAACTGGCATTCCCGTTCGCTATCCTGTTGCGTCGGCGACAGACATAGGCCGACCATTCCGGGATCACAAGTCGGAGAAACCTGGGGCTTGGGTGTGTTGAGCGGCGAAATCGGCGCTCAATCCTCCTCCGCGATCAGCGAAATTTCCCCGTCTGCTTCCAAGCGCCGGATTTCTGCGATAACGGCAGTCATCGCGGCTTCTCCTTCGCTTTCCTTGATATTGCCGATCTCGCCCAGTTCTTCTTCCAATTGCTCGGCCATACGTTTGGACATGTTTTCAAGAATGAACGCGGTGGCATCCGGAGCAGCGCCCGCGCGGGCCGCGGCAAGGGCGGTCAGCAGCACGGGTTGTTCAACGCCCCGAATGATCTTCGGAACGTCGCGCGGTTCAATCCGTGCGGGGATGTTTTCGAACGTGAAGATCGCCCTGCGCACCTTGCTGGCGAAATCAGCGTCGGTTTCATCAAGCCCTTCAAGCACGTCATCGCGGGTCGTGGCGGGGGAGAAGTTCAGGATCGCACCGACACGTTCGACCGGCCCAACGTCAAACGCGCTAATCGGTTGGGCGTCCATCTGACTGGCAAGCGCTATGCCGATCCGGTCAACAGCCTCTGGTGTGACCGCTTCGGTCAGGGACATAGCGTAGGCGATCCGGCGGGCGCGGGGGCCGGGGATTTGCCCCAGCAGTTCGGCAGACTTGGAGACGTTGAGTTTTGACAGCATCACAGCGGCGACCTCAACACTCTCATCTTCAAGGATTGGGCGAAGGCTGTCGTTATCAAGCGCCGCGATCCGCTGCCACGGATCGGAAATCGCACCAAGCCCCACGTCTTTGCGCATCCGCCCGGCGGTTTGCGGACTGATCGTGCCGTCGAGGATCGACAGCGCCTCCTCAATCCCGCCGCTAAAGGCGAGGCCGACCGTCTCCAACTCCTCCACGAACTCCGCGACGACCTGCTGAAGCGTCGCGCGATCAATTAAGCGCAGCGCGCCCATCTGCTCTGTTAGTTCGACTTGCAGCGCGTCGGGCAGGTTTTCCAGCGACAGCTTCGCCCCCTCTGCCAGCAATATCCGCACGACGATGGCCGCCTTCTGCTTTCGGCTTAGGCGAGCTGACGGCCGCTGAGCGGCAGGGGGATTCTGAGGCTGAGAAAGTGAAACAGGGGCAGACATGCGCACCAAAGGCTCCGGCTAGTGATTCCGGAGCAGTCTGCCCTGAGGCGGTTAATGCTGTCCTTACAGCGGCGGGGTCAGGTGTTGACTGACGGCACGCAGCTTCTGGTCCCGCGGTCCCAGTCCTGCCCATCGGGGCAAGAGATTTGGGCGCTTTCGCTGCCATGACAGCCTTCTGCAAAGGCGAGGCTCGGCAGAACAGCAAAGGCAGCAGCCAGGATCAGACCTAGAAATTTCATCGCGTCTCTCCTTTTGGTGGAGAGAGCATAGCATAAATCGACGCGCCCGCCTATCAGCAGGCTGACCGACGTTAGCTTTCGCCGAAAACCCGCCGAAAAATCGTATCGACATGCTTCGTGTGATAGCCGAGATCGAATTTCTCTTCGATCTCCTCTGCACTCAGCGCCGACATCACGTCCGGATCGGCCAGCAACTCCTCTTTGAAGTCCGTCCGATGCTCCCACACCTTCAGCGCGTTGCGCTGCACATAGGTATACGCGTCCTCGCGGCTGACGCCGGCTTGCGTGAGGGCCAGGAGAACCCGCTGGCTCATCACGAGGCCGGGGAACTTGTTCATGTTCTCTAGCATGGTCTCGGGGAAGATCAGCATCTTGTCGATCACACCCGTCAGACGCGCCAGCGCGAAATCAAGTGTGATCGTGGCATCCGGGCCGATCATCCGCTCGACCGAGGAATGCGAAATGTCGCGCTCGTGCCAGAGCGCCACGTTTTCCATCGCCGGGATCACCGCGCTGCGCACCATGCGGGCAAGGCCGGTGAGGTTCTCGGTCAGCACCGGGTTCTTCTTGTGCGGCATCGCGCTTGAGCCCTTTTGTCCCATGGAGAAGAACTCCGCCCCCTCCAGAACCTCGGTCCGCTGCATGTGGCGGATTTCGACGGCGATATTTTCTATGGAAGACGCCACGACGCCCAATGCCGCAAAAAACGCCGCGTGACGGTCGCGCGGGATGACTTGGGTACTAATCGGTTCCGGCTCCAGCCCCAGTTTGGCGCAAACGTGTTCTTCGACCGCCGGATCGATATTGGCAAAGGTGCCGACCGCGCCGGAAATTGCGCCGGTCGCGATTTCATACCGGGCCTTTTCAAGCCGGTTCAGGTTGCGATCCATTTCGGCGTAAAACCGCGCGAAGGTCAGGCCCATCGTTGTCGGTTCCGCGTGGATGCCGTGGCTGCGACCGATGCGCACCGTCATCTTGTGTTCAAGCGCCCGCCGTTTCAGCGCGTCGAGCAGTTTCTTCATGTCGTCGATCAGGATGTCCGCCGTTCGCACAAGCTGGACGTTGAAACAGGTGTCGAGCACGTCGGAGCTGGTCATCCCCTGATGGACGAACCGCGCCTCGTCGCTGCCGACGTGTTCCGCGAGGTGGGTCAGAAAAGCGATGACGTCGTGCTTGGTGACGGCCTCAATCTCGTCGATCCGGGCAACGTCGAATTCTACGTCCTTGGCTTTCCAGACCGCTTCCGCATTCTCGCGAGGGATCACGCCCAGATCGGCCATTGCGTCGCAGGCATGCGCCTCAATCTCGTACCAGATGCGGAACTTCGTCTCCGGTGACCAGATGGCAACCATGTCGGGGCGGGAATAGCGGGGGATCATATGAAACGGCCTTTTGTTGGACTGCGCGCGTTCTCATAAACCGGGGCGCGCAGAACAACAAGCCAGTGGGGTGCGGCAGGGCGTCCGCCTAGTCAGAGCTTTCGTCGGGGGCGAGGCAGGTTTCGATATGCGAACTGCTTTCCAGTGTTTTGTGGACGGGGCATTTATCCGCGATTTCCAGCAGTTTCTGGCGCTGTTCGTCGGTTAGGTCGCCCTCAAGATGGATTTGTCGCTTGAACGTGTCGATCTTTGGCGCGGTCCCGTCATTCGCGTCCTGCGCATGGACCTTGTCATGCGTCACATCGACCGAGACATGGGTCAGCGGAATCTGCTTGCGCCGCGCATACATGCGAAGCGTCATGGACGTGCATGCACCCAGTCCGGCCGCAAGGAAGCCGTAGGGCGACATGCCGCGGTTCGTGCCGCCATAGGCCTCAGGCTCATCCGCGACGGTATGGTGCATGGGGCCGGAGTTTACGTCCTGCAGGAAGCCATCCGGGTCGGCCTCAGACACACGCACGACGCCTTCGGGTGCGCCGACGGGCGGGGCGGGCGGGCGCAAGTCCAGATAGCGGGCGGACCATGCTGCGATGACCTCGGCGGCATATTCGGCATCTGTCGCATCGCTGATCAGGTGATCAGCGTTGTCGAGCGTCACAAAGCTTTTCGGGTGCTTCGCCGCCGTGAAAATCTGCGTTGCGTTTTCAAGCCCGACGATAGCATCGCGCGGCGCGTGCATCACCAGCAAGGCCCGTTTCAGGTTGCCAATCGCGGGGCCAAGGTTTTCGGCGGCGACGTCTTCGACAAATTCCCGCCGGATGCGGAAGGGGCGGCCGCCAAGGTTAACCTCCGCCACGCCGTCTTCCTTGATCGTGGACAGTGCGTTGCCGAAATTGTGGGTGACGTGCTCGGGATCGAACGGTGCCCCAAGCGTCACGATGGCCTTCACGCTGTCGATCTGGCCCGCCGCCCGCAGGACGGCCGCGCCGCCCAGCGAATGACCAATCAGCAATCCCGCCGGCATATCCCGATCCGCGAGATACCGTGCAGCAGCGATCAGATCGTCAACATTCGAAGTGAAAGAGGTGTTTTCGAACTCCCCCTCAGAATGGCCAAGCCCGGTGAAATCGAACCGCAAAACCGCGATTCCCATCGACGCCAGCCGCCCGGCGATCCGACGCGCGGCGGGGATGTCCTTGGAGCAGGTGAAGCAATGCGCAAACAGCGCCGTGCCCAGATGCGGGCCTTCGGGCAGGTCCAGCCGCGCGGCAAGATCCTTGCCGCTATGCCCTTCAAATGTGACGCGCTCGGTCGCCATGCCTGATACCTCTTTCTTGCCTTTCAACACAACGTGACCCCGCGCGTGCCGACGCGCAAGGTATCTGTCAGGAACGTCACAGGAAGGTGAGGCTGCGTGTCAATCGCCTGCGATCTTTGGTAAGCAAAAGTTTTTGTTGAAAAATAATTAGTTGAAAGTTTACGTTCACGTCACGCGCCGGAGGGCACCTTTACACAACCCCCATCAAACGCTGATCAAACGGGTATTTCGTCAGGTTCTCATATCCGGTTTCCGTAATCAAAACCTGATCCTCCAGCTTGATTGAGAAATCACCGCCCTCAGCCCCGACAAGCGCCTCAACACACAGCACCATTCCCGGCTCAAGCACGTAATCGTAAGCGCCGGGCACAAGCCGGTCAGGGTAGGCGATTGATGGCCACTCATCACACAAACCGACCCCGTGCATCATGCAGCCGTATTTCAATTTCTGGAATTGATCGTCGAGGGTGTGGCCGTTCGCCGTCAAATCCTCCATCCGGACGCCGGGTTTCAGCATTTCCATGTTGGTCATGATATGTTCATGCGCGTGCTGCATCGCATAGATCATATCGGGGCGGGGGTCGTCATCGCCGACCCACCATGTCCGGCTGATATCGACGCAGATGCCGTATGACCCGATCAGGTCGGTGTCGAAGGCGACGATTTCGTTGTTCTGAACGATCCGGGGGCCGCATTCCTGAAACCAAGGGTTCGTGCGCGGGCCAGAGGCCAGCAGCCGTGTTTCGATCCACTCCCCCCCGCGCTTGATGTTTTCGGCGTGAAGAACCGCCCAGATTTCGTCCTCGCTCAGTCCCGGCTGGCAGGCGGTTTCCATCTCGGCCACTGCGTTTTCGCAGGCGAGCGACGCGCAGCGCATCGCGAGGATTTCGTCCGGGCCTTTGACAGAGCGGGACTTTTCGGTGACTTCCTCGCCCTCCATCACCTGAAACCCGATGGCCTCCAACGCCTTGAGGCCGGCAATCTGAATCTTGTCCACGGCCAGCCGCCTGTTGTCGCCCGCGTGCTCTCGCATCAATTGCTGAACCTGCTCGGCAAAGCTCTCGGCCTTCTGTTCGGTTTTGTCACCGGTCGAGAAATAGAACATCGACGCGCCCGACAGGCTTTCGCGCACCAGCGGATTGAAATCCGCCATGAAGGGCGAATTCTTATAGTCCCAGATCACCATGTAGCCGTCAGCGCAGAGCAGCACGGCTCGGAACGGGTTGTGGGTGTTCCATAGCTGCATGTTCGTTGTGTCGGTCGCGTAGCGGATGTTGAGCGGATCGAACATCAGCAGCCCGCCATAGTCGCGGTCGACAATGTGCTGGGTCAGCCGCTTCCAACGGTATTCGCGCATCCTGGCAAGGTTGGGCAGTTCCAGCCCCGCCGCTTCCCATTCGCGAAACGCGGACTGGGTCGGTCCAATCTCCATCCGGTCATTATCGTTCGGGGTGCCATCGGGCAGCGTCGCGCCGCGGGTCGGGTCGATTTTGCGGCTGTCTCGATAATGCGTGTTCATGACGTGGTCTCCCTGCTATGAAAATCATGGAGCCCCGCCATGGGGGAGTCCCGTTTGAAACCGACCCAAAATCTGTCGGTTTCAGGCCGTTAGCCGGAGCTTGTGAGGGAAAACATGCCGAAAATCGCCGTGAATCCGATGACACGCAAATGGGCGACGCACGCGGGATGAGCGACGTTGAAGCCCAGTATGAGGCGTATCCCTATCCCGAACGCGATCCGAAGGATGAGGCGAAGCGGCTGATCACCGGCTCCCCCTCGCATCCGCTGGAAGTTGACCACTTCGTCTTTGGCGGCAAGCGGGATTGGTCCAAGTCTATCCGGATTTTGGTTGCCGGTGGGGGCACGGGTGATGCGCTGATCCAACTGGCGCAGGTCTTGACCTCGGCGAAGCGGGCGTATGAAATTACCTATCTCGACCTTTCGATAGCATCGCGAGAGATTGCGGAGGCGCGGGCCGAGGCGCGGGGCTTGCACGGTATCACCTTCGTGACAGGCAGCCTGTTAGATGCCGCCGATCACGGGGCGTTTGACTATATCGACTGCTGCGGCGTGCTGCATCATCTGCCTGAGCCGCAAGCCGGGTTTGACGCGCTTGCCGCGGCGCTGGCCCCGGAGGGCGGGCTGGGCTTCATGGTGTATGCCCCTTATGGCCGGACCGGAGTCTATCCGTTGCAGGAGGCGTTCGCCACGTTGCTGGCGGGACTTTCGCCGGAGGAACGTCTTGCCAAAGCCAAGCAAATCTACAAGGCACTCCCAGCGAGCCATCCTTTCAGGCTGAACCCGCATCTGGTGGACCACGAACAGGGCGACGCGGGGTTCTACGATCTGCTGCTTCACAGTCAGGATCGGCCCTTTGGCGCGCGCGATCTGGTTGAGACGCTGGATCGGGCAGGGCTTGGCCTTGTGTCCTTCACCCAATCCGCGCTTTACGATCCGGCGCCGCTTTTGCCTGGTGGGGATGAGGCGCCCGCTGATCCGGTCGACGCGATGGAAGTGGCGGAGAAACTGCGCGGCACGATCAAGCTGCATGTCGGCTACGCCACCCACGCGGGCCGAGCGAAAAGCGCGATGGCCGGGAACGCCGATCAAACGCTGGTGCCTCACCTAAAGGGCGTCGATCCGCAAGCACTGGCACGGGCCGTGGCGGCAAAAGGTCAGCTTCGCCTATCGCTTGGGCCGGACAAACAGGTCATCGACATTCCGAAACAGGCGGCGCCATTGCTTGTGCAGGTCAACGGGCGGACGCCGCTTGGCGCGATCGCAGCGAAGGCGGGGCTTGATCCAATTGGATTCAATGCGGTCTGGGGGAAAACGGCAAAGCAGCTGACCGGCTATGGTCTGCTGCTTTACTCAAATCTCTTGTTGTAAGGCTTATCCGGCTGCCGTGCTGGCGCGGAAGGGCAGGCGCAGCGACAGGCTGAACTTGCTGCTGCGGGCCTCAGGTTTCTGCGGTTCTGTTGCCTTGGCGCGTTTTTGGTTCGCGCGGAACACGTCACGCAGGGCATCCTCGGTCCGGGGCGCGGGGGGTGTTTCAACCACCTCGGCCGGGGCCGCTTTTGTCGGTACGAGTTGGAGTTGCGGACGCTCCGTCCGCCCTTCGGGTCGGGCGCGCAACTTTGTGGACGTGCCTGCTACTACGTTAGTCAACTCTAGTCCTCCTAGGGGCTGTTGTGGGGTCGGGGTAGTGTGCCGGATATGGATCTTGTGACCACTTTCCAGCGCAAAGGTATCATTAAGGTTAACGCGGTCAGGATCGTCCTGACCCGCGCGGATAAGGTCACAAACCTGCGCCATCGCGTCGTCCAGCGGCACGCCCTCTGGCATGACCGTGATCGACTTGCCGATGAACCGCTCCGCCCCGTTTATGTGAAACGCCCCGTCTTTACCTGCTTTCGGATGCAGATAAAGCGCCAGCGGATCAACCGCCTTGGCCAGTTTCACGAACTCCGCCGTCGAGAGCAGCCTGCTTGACTGGCCCCAAAGAACGGCGGACGGCGATAGCGTGTCGATCAACGTGCAAAGCACGCTGCAGCACAGGTCCAACTGGGCATCGGATGCGGAGCTTGCCCCCGCATCCTTTGAAACAACGCTGACGTGAATGTGGTGGCGATGGCCCCGGATGAATGTGGTGGCCTCAGCGATGTTGGTATGCTCAGTCGATGTGTCCAGAACCCCGTGAAATTCCGCGGCCCCTATCGGCGTTTGCAGCGCGACGACCTCAACCCGAGTATTTTGGGCCGGAAGGTCAAAATTTGCGTGCGTCGCCCCTAAGTCATCGCGATCCGCACCTAGCGCCGCCGCCACGTTTGCCAGGGCATACGGAAGTTCCGCCATATCAATGGCTTGGAACAACAGCGCCGCTTCGGTGGCCTGTGGGCGATCAGTCGCCGCTTGATATGCATTCTGCGATGTCATGAACGCAGCCTGCAGTTGAAATTGGCCCGAATTTGGGCAGCAAACGGGAATTGCAGTGACAGACAAGAAAAAAAGGGCGCCCTGCAGGACGCCTTTTCTGATGCAATTACAAGAAGCCTTAGCAGCTGTAGTATAGCTTGTATTCGATCGGGTGTGGCGTGTGTTCGTAGGCGTAAACCTCATCCCACTTCAGTGCCATGTAGCCGTCGATCTGATCCTTGGTGAACACATCGCCCGCCAGAAGGAAGTCGTGATCGGCCTCAAGGCTTTCCAACGCTTCGCGAAGGCTTGCACAAACGGTCGGGATGTCAGCCAGCTCTTCGGCCGGCAGATCGTAAAGATCTTTGTCCGATGCGGGGCCTGGGTCGATCTTGTTCTTGATGCCGTCAAGGCCAGCCATCAGCAGGGCAGCGAAGCAAAGATACGGGTTCGCCGCCGGATCGGGGAAACGCGCTTCAACCCGTTTTGCCTTCGGGCTTTCCGTCCACGGAATACGCACACAGCCAGACCGGTTGCGCGCGGAATAGGCACGCAGAACCGGTGCCTCAAACCCCGGGATCAGGCGTTTGTAGCTATTGGTCGACGGGTTGGTAAACGCGTTAAGCGTTTTCGCGTGCTTCAGAATGCCGCCGATGAACCATAGCGCCTCTTGGCTGAGATCCGCGTATTTGTCGCCGGAGAACAGCGGCTTGCCGTCCTTCCAGATCGACATATTCACGTGCATCCCTGTGCCGTTGTCGCCGGAAATCGGCTTGGGCATGAAGGTTGCGGTCTTACCGTAGGCGTGGGCGACGTTGTGGATGACGTATTTATACTTCTGCAGCTCATCTGCCTGATGGGTCAGCGTGCCGAAGATCAGGCCCAGCTCATGCTGACAAGACGCAACCTCGTGGTGGTGCTTGTCGACCTTCATGCCCAGACGCTTCATGGTGCTCAGCATTTCCGACCGGATGTCCTGCGCGTCATCAATCGGGTTTACCGGGAAATAGCCGCCCTTGATGCCGGGACGGTGGCCCATATTTCCCATCTCGTATTCGGTGTCGGTGTTCCAAGACGCATCCTGCGCATCAACCTCAAAGCTGACCTTGTTCATCTCGACAGAGAAGCGAACGTCGTCAAACAGGAAGAATTCAGCCTCTGGCCCGAAATAGGCGGTGTCACCAATGCCGGAGGATTTGAGGTAGGCTTCGGCCTTTTCGGCTGTGCCGCGGGGGTCGCGGTCATAGGCTTCGCCAGTGTCGGGTTCGACGACCGAACAATGCACAGCCAGCGTTTTTTCCGCATAGAAAGGATCGACATAAGCCGATTTGTTGTCGAGCATCAGCTTCATGTCGGACGCTTCAATCGACTTCCACCCAGCGATGGAGGAGCCGTCGAACATGAACCCTTCCTCAAGGAAATCCTCGTCCACCAGATCGGCAACAATAGTCACGTGCTGTAGCTTGCCCCGCGGGTCGGTGAAGCGGACGTCGACATATTCAATGTCCTCGTCCTTAATCATCTTCAGAACGTCTGCGTTCTTCATCTCGCTGTCCTTTTGCTTATGTCCGGAGATCGTCAGGCCAAGCAGCCTGCGCGTGGTTTACAATGCGTCTTCGCCGGACTCACCGGTCCGAATGCGGATCGCTTGTTCGACGGGGGCGACGAAAATCTTGCCGTCCCCGATTTTGTCAGTTTTGGCGGCGGCAACGATCGCTTCGATCGCGCCATCGACCTGATCGTCGGCTAGGACGACTTCAATCTTCACTTTGGGCAGGAAATCCACGACATATTCCGCGCCGCGATAGAGTTCCGTGTGGCCCTTTTGCCGCCCGAAGCCCTTGACCTCGACAACCGAAAGCCCCTGAACGCCAACGTCCTGCAACGCTTCTTTCACTTCGTCGAGTTTGAAGGGTTTGATGATGGCTTCGATCTTTTTCATGGTGCAGGCCCTGCTATCAAGTTTCACTGGGGTCAGACCACTTTCGCTTGGCGGCTACAATCGGCTAGCGTGGCGGGAGCGGGACCGTGCGATGAATTTTTGGGCGGTTGCCTAATTTTTAGGCAATGCGCTTACAAATTGTGCAGTTTGAAAAACCGAGAGGCAAAACCATGACCGAACTTCTGACCGCCGCCCAAATGCGCGCCATCGAACAGGCCGCGATTGAGTCGGGCGAGGTCACAGGGCTGGAACTGATGGAACGCGCCGGGCGCGGAGTCGTCGAAGCAGTGTTTGAGGAATGGCCGGAGCTTGCCAAAACCTCTCACCGCGCGGTGGTGCTGTGCGGGCCGGGGAACAATGGCGGTGACGGTTTCGTGGTGGCGCGGCTGTTGAAGGAGTGGGGCTGGGAGGTGGAGGTGTTTCTCTATGGCGACGCCGAGAAGCTGCCGCCGGATGCGAGGGTGAATTATGGGCGTTGGGCGGAGATGGGGGAGGTGCAGCCTCTCTGCGAGTGCTTGTTTCGCGCCGAGCATCCCGACTACGGCAGCGCCTATGCAGACCTTTACGTTGATGCGTTGTTCGGTACTGGACTGACGCGGCAGATCGACGGTGAAGCTCGGAACGTCCTCACGCACATGAGCGGTCGAAATGGGGATAATTACGTGCCTTACACGGTAGCCATTGACGCTCCTTCGGGCCTTTGCCTGGACAGCGGCTTTGTTTTGGGCTTTTCGGACTCGTATGACTTCAGGGGCCAAACAGCGGTGGCGGCTCTGACAGTCGCCTTCGACAGCCCCAAGATCGGGCATCTTGTCGGCCTTGGCCCGTCGATTTGCGGAAAGGTCGCGATAAAAGACATCGGTCTTATGGGCTGGAGATGCACGCTGCCACTTAGGGGACGCGAGGACAAACCAATGCGGCGTGGCGGAATATTACGGCCGCCCCGGTTGGCCATGTGCACTCTCGTGGGCAAAGAGCCACTTGTGTCTGATGTAAGGTATCGCTGGAATCCAATCTCACGGGATACGCTGGGAAAGCTGCGTTTTGGGTCTCACAAATATTCCCACGGCCACGCCCTGATCCTTTCCGGCCCACCTGGCCACACGGGTGCCGCTCGCCTTACCGCCCGTGGCGCGCTTCGTATCGGTGCGGGGCTTGTGACGGTTGGTTGTCCGCCCGATGCGCAGGCGGAATGCGCGAGCCAGTTGACCGCAATCATGCTTCGGCAGATTGGGGATACGGCGGCGCTTTCGGCTGTTTTGGCGGACGACCGGATCAACGCGTTGTGCCTTGGGCCGGGTTTGGGGATGGACCGGGCGCGGGAGTTGGTTCCGGTGGCGCTTGGTGCCCCGGTCGCGAAGTCGGGGCGGAGGGTCGTTCTCGACGCGGATGCGCTTTCGGCTTTTGCGGATGATCCGAATATTCTCTTCGAACTGCTTCACAAAGGCTGCGTTCTCATCCCACATGCGGGTGAATTTGCGCGCCTGTTCCCCGACATCGCCGAGAAATTGAACGCTCCGGCCACCAAAGGGCCGGCTTATTCCAAGGTCGACGCGACGAGAGAGGCGGCGGCGCGGGCCGGATGCGTTGTTCTGTTCAAGGGGGCGGATACGGTTATCGCGGACGCTGATGGACGATGCTCAATCAATTCTGCCCATTATGATCGGTCCGCGCCGTGGCTTGCAACGGCGGGGTCGGGGGATGTGCTCGCCGGGTTTATCACGGGGCTGTTGGCGCGGGGCTTTACCCCGATGCAAGCGGCTGAGGCGGCGGCATGGCTCCACGTCGAATGTGCGCTGACCTTCGGCCCCGGCTTGATCGCGGAGGATTTGCCAGAGCAGTTGCCGGAGGTTCTTCGAGAATTGGGGATGTAAAGGCTCGGTTACGCTTTGACCCGAACCGGCGCCGCGCTCGCCAATTCAACGCCGTTTGCGTAGATCACGCAGTTCACGTCGAAATGTAGGCCGAAGAAGCGGTCGCCAATGGCGCTCGGTTCCGCCGAAATATAGGTGCCATCGGATAGGCGAGACACCGGAACCAGCGCTTGTTGTTTGTCAAACAGAATGCGCGCGCGCCAATCGCGGATCAGAACATGCTGACCCGACGCCACCATCAGATCACGGGTCGGGCGTTTGCCCGCCATTGTGCCCGCACCGATTCTATAAGGGGCGGTCAGGCCGAAGTGGATTGAGATGTCGCGCAGCACGCAGATGCCATGATCGCGCGTTACTACACGGTCGCCGGAGTTCAGAAACTCAACCGGGATACAGCCGTCGAGCGTCAGGATTTCAGTGCGACGCGCAACGCCGGATCGCTTTGACCCCTTGGTTGCGGTTGCCTTGCCTGCAATTTTATCCTGTTTCGGTTCCATTTGCGGTTCCATGCCCAATCCAGTTTTGATTGGGTTAATTTATCGGCGCGGATTGTGGCGAGAATGGGTTTTCCTGCCGCCCATTTCGGGGTGTTTTTCTGCTCGCATCCCGCGTTTCTCTTTGCTATGAGGTCGCAGCCCGATGGGGCGATGCGGGTGTGGCGGAATTGGTAGACGCACCAGATTTAGGTTCTGGCGCCGCAAGGCGTGGGGGTTCAAGTCCCTTCACCCGCACCAACCGCTCCTTGGGACAATCGGTTTCAGCGCCGGCGCCCGATCCCCTGATATTGTCGTTTTCCCCAGCTTTGACAGGGGGATTTCGTCTTGCAAGTCAGCAGGGGCGTCAATAGAAGGGCGCATGATTTATTCCACCGCTGCGCGCACGTGCGGCGATTGCCAAGAGATGAGGACGAATATGCAGGTCACCGAGACCCTGAACGAAGGTCTGAAGCGCGGCTACGCGATCACCATTGAAGCGAGCGAGCTGGACGCGAAGGTCAACGAAAAACTGGTCGAGGCGCAGCCCGAAGTCGAGATGAAGGGCTTTCGCAAAGGCAAGGTGCCGATGGCGCTGTTGAAAAAGCAATTCGGCCAGCGTTTGCTTGGCGAAGCGATGCAGGAAGTTGTCGACGGCGCGATGTCCTCGCATTTCGAAGAATCCGGTGATCGCCCAGCGCTTCAGCCCGAGGTCAAGATGACCAACGAGGACTGGAAAGAAGGCGACGACGTAAATGTCGAGATGTCTTATGAGGCGCTGCCAGAGATCCCGGAACTCGATATGAAAGGCGTGAAGCTGGAAAAGCTGGTCGTGAAGGCCGGTGATGATGATGTCGAAGACGCGCTGAAAAACCTCGCAGAAACCGCCCAGAACTTTGAGGACCGCAAGAAGGGTTCCAAAGCCAAGGATGGCGACCAGATCGTGATCGACTTTGCGGGCAAGGTCGACGGCGAACTGTTCGAAGGCGGCGCGGCAGAGGATTATCCGCTGGTGCTCGGCTCCAATTCCTTCATTCCGGGGTTTGAAGAACAACTGGTCGGCCAGAAGGCAGGTGACGAAGTTGCCGTGACCGTGACCTTCCCCGAGGAATACGGCGCAGAACACCTTGCCGGTAAGGAAGCTGTGTTCGATTGCACGGTGAAAGCCGTGAAAGAGCCGAAGCCGGCCAAGATCGACGATGAACTGGCAAAGCAATACGGTGCCGATGATCTGAAAGCCCTGAAGGGGCAGATCGCGGAGCGTCTTGAGGCGGAATATGCCGGGGCGAGCCGTGCGGTGATGAAGCGTCAGCTTCTCGATGTGCTCGACAAGAAGGTGAAGTTCGACCTGCCGCCGTCGCTGGTCGATGCCGAGGCCGGGCAGATCGCGCATCAGCTGTGGCACGAGGAAAACCCGGATGTGGAAGGCCACGACCACCCGGAGATCGAGCCGACCGACGAGCATAAGAAGCTTGCCGAGCGTCGCGTGCGTCTTGGGCTGCTGCTGGCCGAACTGGGCCAGAAGGCCGAAGTCGAAGTCAGCGATCAGGAAATGACGCAGGCGATCATGGCGCAGGCCCGGCAGTATCCGGGGCAGGAGCGTCAGTTCTTCGAGTTTGTCCAGAAGAACCAGCAGATGCAACAGCAACTGCGCGCGCCGATCTTTGAGGACAAGGTGATCGACTATGTCTTTGAACTGGCCGAAGTGAAAGACAAGGAAGTGTCTAAAGAGGGCCTTCAAAAAGCTGTTGAGGCGCTGGACGAAGAGTAATCCTTCGACGGCGATCCCTGCGATTGAATGTTTGCGGGCTGCCCATCACGGGCGGCCCGTTTTCGTTTGTGGAGTTGCTCCTGATTTGAACGGGCGGCGCTTTCTGCCTAGACTTGATCCTAGCAACGGTAGGAGGCTGGTGATGTCCGAAACCCTTAAAGGCGGGTGCCTATGTGGCGCGTGCCGATACGATGTCGCTGGGCCGCCAGACTTCGCCGTTCAGTGCTATTGCAGCGATTGCAGGAAGGTGTCGGGCGGTGGGCATTTGCCGCAGCTTGCGGTTTCCTCTGGTGGCCTGAATATCTCTGGGCCTGTCGGCACCTACACCGCACGCTCCGACGCGGGAAACGACCTTGCTTTCAAGTTCTGCAAGGATTGCGGATCGCCGCTGTTGAAGACGACATCGAAGTTGGCGGATACGGTTTTCGTGATGGTTGGGTCGCTGGATGATCCGGCGATCTATCAGCCGCAGTATAAGGCGTTTGAGGAGGCTCGCCTGCCTTGGGACGAAGGCTAGGCGCCGCCCCACCACCAAAGAAAAAGGCCGCGGGCAGGGTGCGCCGCGGCCTATTCTGGTCTTTGATGAGGTGACGATTACTTGTCGTCTTCGTCCTCAGATGCGTCTTCGCCAGCTTCTTCTGCGGATTCAATCGCTTCGGCGGATGCCGGGGCTTCCTCAGCCAGATCGTCAAGCTGTGCGGCGCCGATATCGTCAAACAGCTCCTGAATTTCGAATTCAGCTTCTGCTTCTTCCTCAGCGGCGAGTTCCTGGATGGATTTGCCGGAGGCTTGCAGTTCAGCTTCTTCGGGGGAGCGTGCGACGTTCAGCTCAATCGTGACGTCAACTTCGGGGTGAAGCGTGACGGTAACGGGGTGAATGCCCAGTTCCTTGATCGGCGCGGCCAGTGCGACCTGCTTGCGATCCACGGTGAACCCGGCTTCGGTCGCAGAGTCGGCTGCGTCACGGGTGGTGACAGAGCCGTAAAGTGCGCCGGAGTCCGATGCGGAGCGAATCACGATAAAACGCTGACCGTCAAGTTTCGCGCCGAGCGATTCAGCCTCTTTCTTGGTTTCGAGGTTGTTCGCCTCAAGCTGGGCTTTTTGCGCTTCAAAAGCCTCGATGTTGGCTTTCGACGCGGACAGGGCTTTCTTCTGCGGCAGAAGGTAGTTGCGGGCGTAGCCCGACTTTACATCCACCACTTCGCCCATCTGACCAAGCTTTGCGACACGTTCGAGAAGGATAACTTGCATGATGCTCTCTCCTTACTTCACGGCGTAGGGCAGCAGGGCGAGGAAGCGAGCGCGTTTGATGGCACGGGCCAGTTCGCGCTGCTTTTTCGCTGATACGGCGGTGATACGGGACGGCACGATCTTGCCACGCTCAGAGATGTAGCGTTGCAGAAGGCGCGTGTCTTTATAGTCAATCGCAGGTGCGTTATCGCCCGAGAAGGGGCAGACCTTACGACGGCGAAAAAATGGTTTTGAAGCCATGGTTTACTGTCCTTTCTTCAAGTCGATCAACGACGTTCGCGACGGCCGTCGCGTTCATCGCGTTTCTGCATCTGGACGGACGGGCCTTCGCCGTGCTCATCAACCTTGATGGTCAGGACGCGCATCACGTCGTCATGCAGCCGCATCAGGCGTTCCATTTCCTGAATCGCCGGTGCCGGAGCATCGGTTTTCAGAAAGGCGTAGTGGCCCTTGCGGTTTTTGTTGATTTTGTAGGCCATCGTTTTGACGCCCCAGTATTCCTGGTCAACCAGCTTGCCGCCGTTGTCCGTAAGGACGGTGCCAAAATGTTCGATAAGGCCTTCGGCCTGAGCGCCGGACAGATCCTGGCGCGAAATCATAACATGCTCATAAAGGGGCATGCGAACTCCGATCATGTTCAAGCGCATTTCAAAGGGCGGGGGTCAATCCTGTCCGCGACCCACCCACGAGAGGCTGCGCAGTTCTAAGTTAGCTGCGGAAGGAACGCGGCCTTATATGCCTCAACCGGACACGTTGCAAGCGCTGTTCGCGGGCTGGCTGCTGCCGCGAATTTGATGCAGCCGTGCCTAATTCTTGTCACGATCCGGATGCAGTCTGCGCGGAAGTTCACGGAGGAGAACCCGACCATGACAGCGAATTGCGACATCGCCATGTCAAAGGATCAGCCCAACGAGGCTGCGCAGACCGACGAGACCTATTGGGGCTATATCATCCGCCCCGATAACGGGCCGGGTCTGCACACTCAAATCAAACAAGCCGTTTCTGGTTTGCTTGGCCTTGCCGCTGTCGGCGCCGCCGTTGCGTTCTGGGCATTGCCCGGCGCGTTCTTTTCCGACGACGTTGCGTTGTTCAAGATGGTCGCTTCGGTCATTGCCGTTTGTGTCGGGGTTTTCCTGCTGTGGTATGCGTCTGCTGGCAGCACGTATGAGCTTCACGTCGACACCAGCCGAAATGAGCTGCGCGAGATGCTGCGCAACAATAAAGGCCAGTCGCGCCTGCACCGCCGGCATGAGTTCAGCGACATCGGCGAAGTTTTTGTGACAAATGATGGAACCGAAGACCGCATGAGCGCGTTGATGCTGCGGATAGGTGAAAGCGAACAAGCGATTGTCGCCGCGCGGGCATCGAAGGATGAGCTTCGCGCCCTGAAAGACCGACTGACCAAGGATTTGGCACCGATCGCCAACGTGATGCGCCGCGAAGGACAAGCGCGCAAAACGCCAGAAGGAATTACTACGCCGGATGGAGCAGGCCTACCAGCCTGACAAAACCAACCGGACTGGGTGAGGCGGCTCGCGAAAGCGGGCCGCCTATTTTGTTGGTGGGCTGTTCATCGCCGAACACGAGGTGTTGATCATTGGGGAATTGCTTTTGGAGGCTCGGATTGGTCGATTGGTCGGGATGATCTACAACCCAAAGGAACCTTCGATATGAAATCTCTGCTTCTTGCCGCCGGTCTTGCGACCGTTGCAACCTTCGCCGCAGCTGAGCCCGCGAAATACAACCTCGACCCGAGCCATAGCCAGATCGTGTTTACCTATAACCACCTCGGCTTTTCGACGACCTACGGCATGTTCTCAGGATTTGAGGGTGAGGTCATGTTCGATCAGGAGGCGCCCGAAAACTCCTCGGTCAGTGTAACGATGCCGGCGCGCAGCATGTTCACCGGCTGGGAAAAGCGGTTCGAGCACTTCATGTCCGAAGATTTCTTCGGTGCAGATGAGGACGAGGTCATAACCTTCACTTCCACGGGCATCAACGTCACTGGCGAAGACACCGCAGAGATCACCGGCGATCTGACGCTGAACGGCGTAACGAAAGAGGTCGTGCTGGATGCAAAGTTGAATCAGGCCGGAGAGCACCCGCAAGCGGGCAAAGCCTGGGCCGGGTTCGACGCGACGACGACCCTGTTGCGCAGCGACTACGAACTTGGCAAATTCGCGCCGTTCGTATCGGACGAGGTCGAAGTCATGATCTCAATCGAAGCCGGCGCCGCCGAGTGAGTTGACCGGACTTCCGATAACAGCCGTCCGAGGGAAACTTCGGGCGGTTTTTTGTGTGTTTGCGATGTTGTTGATCCGCGGATCGGTCGTCACAGGTTCAACGGGGGCGCAGCTTCGCAGGTGAACTGCCGAACCGTTGCTTGAACAACTGCGAAAAGTGCGAAGGTGACACGAACCCCGTTGCCGCCGCGATCTCGGATACCGACAAATTCGTCTCAACCATCAGGCTTCTTGCCCGATCCAGTCTGAGATTCTTGTAGAACGCATAGGGCGTCGAATTCATGTGGATTTGGAATTGCCGTTCGATTTGCCGACGGGAATATCCTGTCATTTCCGCCAGGTCGTCGATGGAGTAGGGCGTTTCAATATTTTCCTGCATTGCCATGACGATGTCGATCAGGCGTTGATTTCGGGTGCTGAGCGATAGTGCGACGGAAGATCGCTGTGGCTGCCCTTGGGGTTTTCCGGCACCTCGAAGGCTCATATCCGCGACCATGTGGGCGAAATACTGGCCGAACGACTTTTCGATGAAGTCGATCATCATATCGCCCGCCGCGGCCCCTCCGCCGCTGGTTATCAGATCGTCGTCGACTTCGAAATTGTTCAGGCTGGGATCAAGGTTGGGGAACATTTCCCGAAACGCAGGTTGGTTTTCCCAGTGAAGGGTAAAACGTCTGTTGTTCAACAATCCGGCCCGCGCAAGTGTCGTGGCGCCGGTGCAAACGCTTCCGTATTTGCCACCGAACCGTGCGTGTTTGCGGATTTCGGTGATCGTCTTGTCCGAAGCGGCCGCTGCGCCGTTGTTGCCGGAACAAATGATGATGTAGTCGGATTTGCTGCGATCCCCCAACGATCCGCTCGCCGCGACCTCTACGCCGCAGGACGCCGCGACGGCACGTCCGTTTTCCGAAAGGACCGTCCATGCGAACAGAGGTTGTTGCGAAAGTTGATTGGCGATCCGAAGCGTGTCGACCGCAGAAGAAAACGCCGACAGCGTGAACTCCGGCAACAACAGGAACTGGAACGACCGCGTCTCAACCGGTGTCGAAACCGGGAAGAAGGCAGCGCCAACCGGTACATTTTCGCGCGTCATTGTGGTGGTCTGATCCGCCGTTGTTAGAGGTTGCTGCCGCTATTCTAGCCGGTTCGGTTGGCATCTTCCACATCGGCCGATTGGCTGCTTGTCGGGGGCCGTTCACCGAAAGCCTAACCGAACAGTCAGGCATTAGAACTCGCCAGCTCACCTACGCTGTTAGTTCGTCTAGGCGCATGTTTTTTCCGCACGTTTAGGCAGGCGCATTTTATTACGCCCAGCACCGTTTCACAATTTACTGTAGCACGCCGGGCAGGCTCAGATCACCCGATGCGACATCAAAAACATCTGTGACGCATAAAAGCGGCGCATGGATATTTGCGTTGACCCGCAAGGCGGCGGTGACGCCGTCATACCCAACGCCCTCAAGTGCTACGTTGCTGGAGAATCCGACGGTCACGCTGATCTCTGGCCCGTCGAACAGCGGTGTGAATCCGGGGCTATCGAGGAAAATCGGCAGGCCCGGCCAAGTGGCGGGCATACGGGGTGTTTCACCTTCCGGAATGTCCCGCACGGCCAACGCGCCGTCACCGCAGGCTTCTGTCGGGGTCAGCACAACCCAGTGGCTATGCCAGATCAAGCCATCGTTGGAGGGGTCGCCGTCCCGATCCTCATCGACAAGAGGGGTGTCGTCAAAATCAGGATGGCTGGTCGCGGCCAGCGCAAGAATGCCGGTTTCGCCTTCAAACCCGACGGCGGAGGGGTCAAGCGATGTCGGCCAGACGTAAGATTGAACCGGCGCACCACCCACGGCGCCCGTCGGGTCGGGCGTCTCGGCTCCAGCAACGCCGTTTGTCGTCATGTGGAACGTCACCTGATTGGCGCTGCGATGCGCGTGTGCGGCGAGAATGTCGAACGGCGCGACGATCACTTCGTCAGCCGGCGAAAGGACTGCGCCGTCCTGGCTGATGGCATGGTCTGCATGGCTGTCATCGGCCAGCGCGGCTGGCGGTATCAGCAGCAGGGTGAGGATCGGGAGGGTTGGCTTGAACATGGGTTGGCTCCTTCGATGGAATTGAGGTGTTTCTTTATAGTAGCGAGTCGCTATTATTGCAATAATAATTTCGAGTCGCTATCGTACCTCCATGAACCTAACAGATCAGACCCGTGCGCTCATCACCCGCCTTGCCCGACTGGAAGCCGCCGATGGCTGGACTGGCGATCTGAACCCTGCGCAGCGGGCGGCGCTGGACTATCTTGCCAAAGCAAATCGGTTTTCCCGATCGCCCTCGCATGTTGCCGACTTCCTTGGATCGACACGTGGCACGACCTCTCAGACGCTCAAGGCGTTGGTACGAAAGGGATATGTGGCAGAAGAGCCTGCGACGGCTGACAAACGCTCCATCAGCTACGAACTGACCGATGCCGGGCGCGAGGTCACCTCTCAACACTCGCTTTTGCGGTCCTCTCTTGACGGGCTACCGGATCGCGAGGTGATCCGCCTTGCCGAAACGCTGCAGAACGTTCTGGGGGCCGCTACAAGGCAGAACGGATCAAAGCCATTCGGGATTTGCAGGACATGCCAACATTTCCAGGCGCAAAACTTGGGAGGCCACTGCAAGCTATTGCAGGTGGCGCTACTCCCTCACGAGATCAGCCAGATCTGTCATGAACAGGTGCCGCAATGACCAAGGCATCGGAATACGTGGTGCAGGGGGTGTTCGTGGGGCGGGCCACGGCCCGATGGCCGGGACGCCCACCATCCGCCATTCACAAGTCGGCTGTGGACGCGCCGCAATCGTTGGGGCTGCATGGGTTTGAGAACGACCAGCAGGCTGATCTGGCGGTGCATGGCGGGGCGGAGAAGGCGGTTCATCACTACGCAGGTGACCACTATGCCGCATGGCAGGCGGAAGGGTTGATGAAGCCGGGCACCCATCCCGCCGCCTTCGGTGAAAACATATCAACAGTCGGACTTGTGGAGGAAGACGTCTGCATAGGCGACATATTCCGCTTGGGAAGAGCTCTGGTTCAGGTGAGTCAGGGACGGCAACCATGCTGGAAACTGAACGCACATACCGGCCACGACAACATGGCCTATCAGTTCCAAAAGACCCGCAGGACGGGCTGGTACTACCGGGTTCTGGAAGTAGGAAAGGTTGCGGTCGGTGATCAAATCTCCCTGATTGAGCGGCCTCAGCCGAAATGGTCAGTCGCCGAGGTGACCCACCTACGGCTAACCAAACGAGTTAGCCCTGCCGACGCTGCTGTCTTAGGAGACATGCCAGAGCTTGCAACCGGATGGCGAACCGCATTCGCCCGGATGGCTGATGGCACACTTGATGAGGATACTAGCAAACGGCTCGGTTTCTGAGTTGCGGTGAACCGCGGCGGCCGCCGGTCAAGTGCTGGCGTGAACCACGATGATCACCGGAATTCTCATCGGTTGGCTGCCTGCCATGCTGCTTTTGAACGGCGTAAGCTGAGGGGATACACCCCCTATCTAAGTAGGTCTCTTACACACAGCCGATGACCTCGGTGGCGATGCCATGTTCCAGAGCATCTTCGGCCGAGAGCAAGCGGTGCCCGAGCTTAAGCTCGCGGACGTCGGCTTCGGTCAGATTTGTGCGGCGGGCCAGAATGCTGACCGAGCGTGCTTCGGTCTTTTCCCACCGTTCGGGAAAGCTGTCGAGTTCGGTCCGGTCGTTTGAACTGGTTATCACCCTGAGCGTGACCGGATGAATCTGCATCGTGCTGCTACAGCTTATGTTCCGGTTCGCGCCAGCCAGAAATACGTACATGGCCGCCGAATGGGCGCTGCCATAAACTGTGGTGGTCAATCTATTCTCAGTGTCCACAAGCCGGAGTGCCTCGTAGATTCCATGGGCTGTTGTGGGGCTGCCGCCGGGTGAGTTGATGACGATTTCCTGAGAATAACCCCCTTCGAGGCAGGGGATAACCGTATTGAAGATTTCGCCGGTGAGCCCCCACTCGATCGCGCTGTCGAGGACGAAACGCCTATGCTTCCCGGTGCATTTGAGGTTGTCCTGCTCCTCCTCCTCAACGTCAGACGGCTCCATGGCTGCCATCGCGGTGGACGTTTCCCCGACAAACCAGTTGATGGTGACTATGCCGAGAAGCATAAAAGCAAGGGCTACTGTAAATTTTTTCATCGACTCCACCACCTAGAGGAACAGATTCCCGAAAATCGCTATTCTACAGCACTGTTAAGCCAAGTATTTCGGTTCGGGTTCTGATTTTTTGAAGCCTCAAGTTAACTAGCAAAAGCTGCCGAAATTAAGCTGCGAATATGGCAATATTGCGGTTCGACCTATTATCTTGTCGGACGGAGAAATAGACTGCCTACCCATAGCGTTCCTCGCCCCCCGTCTTTCCACAACAATGTCTGAAACCTGACACATTCTCGGGCAACTAAGCATGCACGAGTTGCGCTTAATTTGACACCACACCCAGCATAGGAAATCGACCATGGGCCTCTTCTCCAAACTTCGCAAATCTGCCCCTTCTGCCAATGACACTCTTGCCAAGGCCGTATTGGTTCCGTCGGTGATGACCATGATTTCGGATGGAAGCGTCGATGATAGTGAACTGGCGCAACTCGCCAACTTATGCAGCTTCAGCCCTATCTTTGCGAGGCAGTCCCCGGATACGGTTTTGGCCATGATCAAAGATGTCCTCGGAGAACTGCAATCCAGTGACATACAAGCCATGATCGATCGGACAAAAGGTCAGCTGACCATGCCCATGCGCGAGACCGCCGTATTGTTCGCGATGCGCATCGCGATTGCCGACGGGCGCGTCGACGAAGGTGAGCGCAAAGCGCTGCTCGTTCTTGGCCAGCAATTTGAAATCCCGGAAAGTACATTCTTTGTGATGTTTGATGTAATTTCGATGCTGCAGCGGGCTCCGGAAAGCGTAAGTGCATGACGACCGACGGGAAAGACCAAGATCTCAATTTTTCGGTCGACATATTATTCAGTGAGCCGTTGCAGTTTGAGTTGGATGAGATCGTTGCCGCGGTCAACGAAGATTTCCCGACCTGCCAGATCAAAGATGTTGGAATAAACCCTTCTAATTCTCTGAAAACAGACAATCCCATTCTTGCCGCGTTGGAACCCGTAGAGGCGCATGACGGCCAGATGATTCAAATGATCGGCATTGGCTTTCCGGATGAAGAATTCCGCAACGCTGACCACACGGAAACGATCTGGCGTTCCGGCGGGTTTGGGAAAGAAGCTTTGGCTAAACACCAAAGCTATCTCAATGTTTCGGTGAAGGCAGTTAACGGTTCTCTCGCCGCGCGGTTCCGGGCGGCGCGGTTGCTGAACGCTGTGACTGCTGTGTTTGCGCAATTGCCGATCACATTGGGTATCTACATAAAATGGGGCGCTCATTTGGTATCGCCTGATCATTGGCAAAATGCAGCAGAGCAGGCGATGACCGGCGACTGGCCACTTACGACTTGGCTGTCCTACCGGGCCGGATGGGACGCGGGACCAGACCGGTCGAGCCAATTTGCCGTTGGTTATACGACAGGTCTAAAGCAATTCCTGCCCTACGAACTTCAGATCGAAGCGGCACCTATAAAACCAACCGATGTTATTCAAATGTTGGCTGCAGCAGCTTGGATGCCGTTGCAAGGCGGTAGCGTCTACGAGGACGGCAATACCGTCGGGGTTGAGGAGGGTGTGAGATATGTCTTACGTCAGCCGCGTAACCCCGATGATTCACCTGGCGACGTATTTGTCTTGCTGCATCCTGATAGCCCGGTTGATGAAGTAGCTAAATTCGGCAAGCGTCCGAGCAAAGCTCGGTATCACCAGGCATAGGCGAGTCGAGTGAGCGCTCCAGCGCAACGCAACTTCGGGGCATCGATGTCCTCATACTGCCTCGTAGAGAACTCCAACGTCTTGATTTTCGCAGCACCTGGTCTTTTGTCTTGCCGATGTCCCCCCCGCGTCAGCGAGATGAGCGTCGATCACCGCTTCAGGCGATTTGCATTCTTCTCACCGTACGGGAACGCACGTTCCGGATTTGAATTCGGACTCAACGTTTTGTCTCCAGCGGAGGCCCATAACTGTGTCGTGAATGTCTTGTTGAAATTTTAAGTAGTCTTGAGACCTTCCTTCTCCCTGATGTTCAGCCAGCCAGACGCCTGATATAACTACGCCAGCACCCGCGCCGGATCGAAGGGCAGGTCCGCCAGTTGGGTCCGGTCCGTGCGCGCGATGTCGGGATACGAAAGCGGGTCGTGTGCGGTCCCGTCATCGTCGCCTTGCCATCCCGTCGCGAAGCGCCAGGATTCAAGCAGCAGCGTCCAGACGACATCAAGTTCCGCATCGTCGCGCGGACCGAAGATCAGCGGTGTGCCGCTTTTCGGATGCGGCTCGCCCCAGCCTTTCGCATAAGCTTCCTGCGCGACGTGTTCGGGCAGCGTCATGTGGAAACTGCCGTCATGGATAGGATGGATATGTGCGAACTCCGGGCCCTTCTGGAACGCCTTGGCCGGTCCGTTCGCATGGTCATCGGAGAGCAAGAAACCCCGCGGCACGGTCGAACAGGGTTTCCTACAAGCCCTCTGGCGCGTTCTGCGAAATTTGAGTGTGCGGGTTCGGGCCGTCGATGGAGGGTGCCGATCCTGCACGTTCGGGGAGTGTAAAGCTGTGATGGGTCATTTGGTGTCTTCTTTCGATTGAGTGGAGGTCCCGGGCCGAGAGGGTCAGGCGGCCATCAGTGCGACACAGCTGGTCTCTGCCTTGAGTTTTGCCATGAGGGCAGACAGGGCATCGCGATAAAGTTCGCCGGTCAATTGGCCCTTGGCGTCGAACTCGCCGTCCGGCCTTGCGATCATGACCTCCGGTCCGGTCAGAAGCCTCGGCTGAAACGGGTTGAGCGAGAGACGCAGCGCATATTGCGCCCTCGCGCCGCCGGAGCGACCCGCAGCCGCTGACATGATCGCGACGGGCTTGTCCGCCCAAGGGTTTCCGTCGACCCGACTCACCCAGTCGAGCGCGTTCTTGAGAACGTCGGATAGCGACTGGTTGTATTCCGGGGTCGAGATCGCGACCGCGTCGGCAGCGGCGATCTGGTCGCGTAGCAGTTGAACCTTGGCTGGAACGCCGGTCCGGTCTTCGACATCGCCGTTGTAGAGCGGCAGGTCGAGATCGGCCATGACGGGGTTACCATCGAAGAACCCCGCGGCCTCGATGACGAGTTTGCGGTTGTAGGAACCGCCGCGCAGCGATCCCGATATGAGAAGAAGGTTCATCTGTGTCATGTCGTCTTCCTTTCCATTCAGATGTTCAGGCTTGGGGCGCTGCCGGGGCCTGTGGGGCAGGGGTAGGTGCGCCCCGTTGCGCGTGTTGGCCGAGCCAGACGCTGACGAGGACGAGGGCCATGCCAGCGGTCTGAAACGGGCTGAGCGTTTCACCGAGGATGCCGAGACCGAGCAGTGTCGCGGCGACGGGGCTGAGAAGCCCGAGCGGAGCGACCGTCGAGGGCCCGAGCCGGGCGATGCCGCGGAACCAGAAGAAGTAGGTCAAGGCGCCGCCGATGAGGCCGAGATAGGTGAAACCGAGCACCGCGCCGGTATCGAGCGGCGGCAGGGTCGGTTCTGCCCAGAGCGCGACCGGTAGCAAGAGCAGCCCGCCCGCCGTCAACTGCCAGGACGTGAAGGTCAGGGCGGGGACCGGCGGTTGCCATTTCCGCGTCAGCACAGTGCCGAAGGCCATCGAGATCGCGCCGCCAAGCGCGGCCAGAATGCCCACCCAGTCCAGTGCGGCACGCGGCGTAAGGACCAGCAGTGCCACGCCGAGGATACCACCGACCCCGGCGATCACTGCCGCCGGTCGGATGTTCTGGTCCAGAAACAGTTTCGCGAGATAGAGCACGATCAGGGGTTGGATCGCCCCCACCGTGGCGGCAACACCGCCGGGCAACTGGTAGGCGGCGACGAAAAGTAGCCACCAGAAAATCGAGAAGTTCAGCGCCCCGAGAACGAACGATCGGATCAGCCATTTTCCCTGCGGCAGCACTTGCGTAAAAAGCAACAGGAGGAGGCCCGCAGGCAGCGCCCGCAGCATCGCCGCCGTCAACGGGTAGCCGTCCGGCAGCAGTTCGGTCGTGATGATATAGGTGCTGCCCCAGATCGCCGGGGCGAGCGCCGTCAGAATGAGGTCGATGGTGCGGGACATGACAGTTTTTCTCCGTTGCATTAACGCGAGAAAGGCTTGGAGATTTCTTCGGCACGCTCTGCCTGGGTCAGGCCGATATCGTCGAAGCCCTCGGATGTAAGCCTGGCAAGGTTCTGGCGGGTCGTATGATTACGAAGCCAGCGGTGCAGGATCTTCTGCAGCGTGCTCCCTATCATGGGATGTGAATTGCGTTGTGATGCGGACGTAGTTTGATGTGTTGTATGTTGTGCATACATCTGTTTTCTCCTTTATCTTGACATCAAGATAATATTATTTCTCTTGAGGTCAAGATATATGCCCGTTACCCTCGTCTTCATGGACGCTGTGGACAAAATCCTGGTGCAATGGCAGCAGGCCCGGCCCGATCTAGACGTGACGGCGATGGGGCCGGTCGGGCGGCTGTCGCGCGTGTTCCACCACAATGCACGGCGCATGGGCGAGACTTTCGGGAAATATGGACTGAATGCCGCCGGGTTCGACGTGCTGGCGACACTGCGCAGGTCTGACCCACCACACGCTCTGTCACCCGGTGACTTGATGGCCTCGATGATGATCACCTCCGGCACCATGACCAACCGGATTGAGCAGCTAGCCAAGGCAGGGTTGGTCAAACGCACGACCGATCCGAAGGACGCCCGCCGGGCCGTTGTCGAACTGACCGTCAAGGGATTCGAATTGATCGAAGCCGCAATCGCGGATCACGTCGTGCGGCAGAAATTGCTGTTGTCAGTCCTGTCGGAGGGCGAGATCGAACAACTCGATTCGGCTTTGCGCAAGCTGATGCAGGCGGCGGAACACGAAAATGATTGAGGGTGATCGCAGCAAACGGTCGATATCGCAGGTGCCACAAAGGGTTGAGTTTTGACCGTTGAGGCTCAATAGCGGACTTCCTATGACGAGATGATAACGATCCGCAGCGCAAGACCTTCCAGCCGCACGAATCTTCGTGGTATAAAGAATGTCCGCGTCATGGTGACACCACCGGCTGGCGGCCACTGACGGGACAGTCGCGTATGGGATCATGACAGGCGGCAGTATTATTAGACGAGTATACACCGCATTACCAAACTAGCGCTCCAGAAACGTTCAGCATCGCCTTCAGGGCTAAGACTTTAGTCTCTGGAAGAATCTGGTCCCTTCACGCAGAAAAGGTCTATGCTGAATCGATGGTTCCAATATCCCCTGACCCGCCGCTTCGTGTTGGTCGGCGGATTCGTGATGGCGATTGCCGCGTTAATACTCGGCAGCTGGGTCACCTTTCGTATCGAACGCGGCGTAGTGGAGAATTTTGCAACTTCTGCAGCCCTCTATATGGAGAGCTTCATCTCGCCTGTCAGCCACGAATTCACTAATGCTGATGGCCTAACAGATCCGTCTCGCACGGCATTGAGAGACATCTTCCTGGATTCAGCGCTTGGTGCAAGGGTTGTGTCTTACAAAATCTGGGGAGTTGGCGGGGAAATTATTGAGGCGTCCAATTCAGCACTGGTCGGGCAGGTCTTCGACCTCTCCGACGATCAGCTGGCTGCGTGGAACGGCGCGATAGCCGCTTCGTTCGAGGACCTCAACGATATCGAAGACGCAGGTGAGTCGGCGCTGGGCATCCCGTTATTGGAAATCTACAGCCCGATTATTGACCCTTGGTCAGGTGAAGTCATCGCTGTCGCAGAGTTCTACGAGGACGCGTCTGATCTGGCGACGGATATTCGAAGCGCTCGCCTCAACACTTGGCTAATCGTCGCCGCCGTGTTCGTTGGCAGTTCCGCTCTTCTGATCGGGGTGGTCGAGGCTGGCAGTCGGCAAATTGAAAGCCAACGGACCGAACTGAGTAACAGGCTTGTAGAAGCTGAGCGATTGTCGCAACAAAACGAGGACCTATCGCGTCGTGTGCGATTGGCCGCACAAAGATCGACCGCACAGGCGGACCGGGTCATGCAAAGGATTGGGCAGGAGCTGCATGACGGTGTTGCCCAGCACCTCTCGCTGGCGGGGCTTCGCTTGATCGAGGCCGAAACGAAAGACAGCAAAGACGCGCAGACCGTTCGCGCCTCACTGGATGCCGCCATGCAAGAGCTAAGGGCCATTTCCCGCGGCCTTTCGCTGCCGGATATTGAAAGCCTGACACTTGGCGAAACGCTCCACCGAGCGGCAGAAGATCACATAAGGGCGTTCGGGGGTGAGGTTGAGCAAAAGATAGACCAACTCCTGAACGTGCCTGCGCCCCATGCGACGAAACTCTGTTGCTATCGCTTCATTCAGGAAGCGCTCTACAACGCCCACAAGCACGCAAACGCTGACTCGGTCACATTGGTCGCTGAACGACAAGGAACGGATGTTGTCCTGTCCTTAACCGATGATGGCGCCGGATTCGATCCTGACGATCACGCGTTGGTTCGCCAAGACGGCGGTCAAGGCTTGATGGGTCTGCGCGATCGCGCCGAAACCCTTCGCGGGCGTATAAAGGTCGTTGCAGCACCAGGGAACGGAACGGCTGTCTCCCTCGAACTCCCAATCTCGGAGGCGATACAATGACGACACGGGTTTTGGTTGCGGATGACCATCCGATATTCAGGGATGGTTTAGTCAAAAGCCTTGAAGAAACAGGCGAGTTCCGCGTCGTCGCAACCGCATCTTCCGCAGATGAGGCCGTCGCCATGGCAAAGGCCAGGAGTCCGGATTTGGCGCTCCTTGACCTTTCAATGCCAGGGAATGGCCTGTCGGCGCTGGCCGAAATCCTGGCCGCAAAGTCAGCGGAACATGTTGCGATGCTGACTGTCTCGGAAGAAGACGATGACGTGGGCAAAGCACTGCAATCGGGTGCCTCGGCCTATATTCTCAAGGGCGTTTCGGCGACCGAACTCAGGCGCATTCTAAATGGGGTTGTTGCTGGGGAGGCTTATGTATCGCCCGGATTAGCCGCAAGAGTCTTGAGCCTGATGACATCACCGAAACCCAGCACCGAAACCTCACCTTTCGATGATCTCACCAAAAGGGAGGTCGAGATACTCCAGCTCGTCTCGAAGAGTCTGAGCAACAAAGAGGTTGCGCGAGAGCTTCACATTCAGGAGAAAACCGTCAAGCACCACATGACCACAATCATGAGCAAGTTGCAGGCCCGAAATCGTGTTGAAGCCGCATTGATGGCGCGCGACCAATGGGGTCGCGACAGGTAAGGCCGCGGCACCGGAAGCCTTGGATCATTGCCGCGCCTTGCGCGTTCGGAAAGCTCTTTATCCGGCCTTGCCGGTCTTTTTGAAGGTCGCATTAAACGCAACTGTCACCCGTTCGCCATTGGCCTCGTTGGGATAGACCCAATGCAAAAGGTAAGATGGGAACAGGATGAGGTCTCCGGGAACCGGACGTAGTTTTTTCTTAATTCTGAAAGGGGGTGCGTCCAGTAGCCGCCAATTGGGCAGGTCAGATCGCGGATCGAGAAATTCGATCATCCCCGAGTCGCCCTTTTCGATCTGGGGTTGCGCGACGTAATAGACTCCGGACCAATGCGCTCCCGGATGGGTATGCGGGGCATTGAACCCGCCTGTAGGGTTCATGTTCATCCACGCGAAGAGCTTCAACTTCAGAGTCTTCGGGTCGACCTTTGCGCCGATCTTTGATGTCGCATCAACCACAGCATCGACGGCCAAAGTGTTGAGCACCTTGATAGATGCAGCCGGGTTATTGAATAGATTTCCTTCCGAGTGCCATCCGCCCTTGTTGGATTTTGAAACGCCGTCTTTTTTCGAACGGAGTGAATGGCCTTCTTCCAACAACGCGGCGTTCAACTTTGTATGTTCTGGAAAATGGAATCTGAAAAACGGCGTCGCGAAGATTTTTTGGTACTTTTCTGACTGCAAAAGCATGAGAGATCCCGAACATTATGTTGCACCCTCGGAGAAAACCTCCGAGGGCACGTCTTGGGCTAGATATTAGTTGCCAGAGGGCCATCAATCCTCCGCATCCTCGGCATCATCAGACTCGCTGTCGTCATCCTCGTCATCGTCCTCCTCGTCGTCGCCTTCGTCATTGTCGTCCTCTTCGTCATCATCCTCGTCGTCGCCTTCGTCATTGTCGTCCTCTTCGTCACCGTCCTCTTCGTCACCGTCCTCCTCATCGTCGTCTTCCTCATCGTCGGAAAAGGACGCCCGGATTTCGAAGCGCGTCAGTTCGCCATCGTCATCACGATCAGCGCGAAGAACTATATCTTCAGCTGTGTTCTCGCCGAAAACCTCAATCAACTCCGAAAGGGATAAATTGCCATTTCCGTCGGTATCGATGTCCGAAAAGGAGCGGCTTTGTCCAAATGCAGGTGCGGACGCAACAGCACAAAGCGAGCTGGTTAGAAGCAGGTGTGAAAGTTTCATGTAATTTCTCCAGATTTGTTGCCCGCCGAGTTCTAACGGCACGCCCTATGCTGACTGTTCTAATCTGAAGACAACTATGCTTCATCGGATGAGGGTCGGGAATCCAGAACAAATAGGTCTGATCGACAGTGGTACTAAAGTCTGACTATTTGCAGACCTGTCAATGTCAGCTCAACGACCTATGCGGGGTTCGCCAGAGGCTGGTCCGTCTCAGTTACGCGGCCATACCGGGATCGTTCCAGAACTGCCCACAATATTGCTTGGACAGTTTGAGGTGCCCTAGATTTTTAGATGCTTTGCTTGATAATTTTGGAAGCAAAGGACAACGACTAGAAGATGGTGTAATCGGTGATACTGCGAACATTGCCAGCCGTCTTGAGCACCTGACGCGCAGCCTATATTCGCCGCTTGTCGTCAGCGACGAGATGTTGCGGAGGGTCGATCAGACGACATTCAGTTCACGGCCGAACCCACCAAAGCCAAGGATAGCCTGACCTACACACCAATGATTGCCCTTTTTACGGCGGCAGCACTGATGGCAATCGCCGTGACATCGGTCACGCTTGGCACCGTCTTTGCGGGGCGATCCATCGAGCGGTTCATCTCGATATTCATGGTCCTGCTGGGGTTGCAGAAGCTGCAGGATGTCGAAAGGTTTGCCACCATGTTCCTGAACTATGACCTGCTGGCGCAGCGATGGGTGCGGTACGGCTACGTTTACCCATTCGTGGAAACAGGGGCTGGCCTGTTGATGATGGCCGGTGTGCTGACTTGGCTCTCTGCGCCTGCGGCATTGGTTGTCTCTGGGATCGGGGCTGTAAGCGTGTTCAAAGCAGTTTACATCGACAAAAGGGAAATCAAATGTGCCTGTGTCGGTGGCGATAGTAAGGTGCCACTGGGTTTCGTTTCACTGACCGAGAACCTGCATCTGATCGGCATGGCGCTTTGGGTGCTCTCAAAGCTGTGATGAGATAGCGTTTGACCCTCCACCTGCTGGAAGGTGTAGCACCTGACGAAACACTGGGACTCAAGAGAAGATATGAAACTTATCTACGCCATAGCAGTGATACTAGCAGTTGGTGCGGTAGGCTACGCATTCTGGCCAACAACCGAGCCGATCGTTCAATCTGGCCCAACTTCCAGCAGCGGTGACACAGCCTTGGCTGAGGTCATTCTCCCCGATACATTTTCGGATAATGCACGGATTGGTCGGTTGGCGTATGAAGCAAAATGTGCGTCTTGCCATGGTATCAATGCGGTTGGGCAGGATGGTGTTGCACCGCCTTTGGTTCATAAAATCTATGAGCCAAGCCACCATGGCGATGAGAGCTTTCAGCGCGCAGCGGCTTTGGGTGTACAGGGACACCATTGGCCGTTTGGAAATATGCCGCCCGTGGACGGGATCACACGTGGCGATGCGGCTATGATCATCGCTTACATCCGCGAACTACAACGGGCCAACGGGATCAACTGATCGCCATGGAGGGACAAACAATGAAACAGACCATGCTCACCGCGATGATGGGATTGTGGGCGACGGGTGCATTTGCGCATTCACCGCTTGAGGCCACGATACCTGCAAACGAGTCCATCATTGCGGAGGCGCCATCAGAGATTGCGATGGATTTCAAAGGTCACATCCGACTGACACGGGTCAGCATGACACATGCAGATCACCCAAGCGTTGACCTTGATCTGGAGGGCTTTGACGGGTTCATCTCTGACTATGCCATTCCTCTTCAATCCATGGGATCGGGTGTCTACCTGATTGAATGGCGTGGTCTTGGTGTAGACGGCCATGCCTTGAACGGGTCCTTCAGCTTCACGGTCGAATAACGATGCCCGACCTATGGGGATTGGCATCCATTGCGACCAAATTCGCACTCTACCTTGGTGTGCTGACTGCTGTCGGTACGGTTCTTGCCACAATGCTGTTCCAACTGACACGTTACCGCCGTTTCACCATTGGATTTGCTCTGCTCGGTATTGCAGCGACGGTTTTTGGCCTTTCGCTGGCTGGTGCCACGCTGACTGGTGATGCAAGTGGCATGACGGACCGCGAGATGCTGAGTTTGCTTTGGTCAACGCCCGTCGGGACCGCTGTTGCCTTGCGATTAGTTGGCCTCGGGCTTTTAATCGTTGGGCTGTTCATCGGACGGGTCGGAGTAATACTGTCACTGATCGGAGGCGGCCTTGCCCTGTGGTCCTTTGCAACCATTGGGCACATCCCAGATCGTGGCAGTCTGGCTCTGAACATTGTGTTGATGTTCCACCTGGTCGCCATCTCTGTTTGGATCGGCGTTCTGACACCACTTCGTTCATTGTCATTGGATGCAAGCCGCGTATCGGACGCAGCCAATGTCGGGCACCGCTTTGGCAAGATCGCAGCGGTGTTCGTACCATTGCTGATCCTTGCCGGTGGCTACATGAGCTACGAGTTGGTTGGATCGTTGCCAGCTCTATTGGGTGGCGGATATGGCCAAGCTCTACTTCTCAAAGTGCTGTTCGTCACAGGGCTGCTTGCCCTCGCCGCCGCCAACAAGCTGCGGTTTATCCCACAGATGACCAGTGGTGACCCCGCCGCAGCAGATCATCTGGCCAAGTCCATATCATATGAATGGCTGGTGATTGTTGCGGTCCTTCTGACCACAGCCGTTCTGACATCCGTCCTGACATTGCCATCGTGAGGGTTCCCATGAACAAAAGACAATTCCTAGCTTCTGCATCCGCGCTCGCCTTGCTTCCGAAGCAGGTTCAGGCAGGGCAAGATGGAGTAATGCTGCGAGCTGAAGCTGTGAGCCTATCATGAGGCGGCTGGTCAGTCTGGCATTGGTGGTTGCGTCACCAGCTTTTGCGGATCACGAGCTATTGGATCGTGATATTGTTGCGGGGGAACGTCTCTACCAACAGCAGTGTGCGTCATGCCATGGTGCAAATTTGGAGGGGCAGCAAAACTGGCGAACCCCAAACGATGATGGTGTATTGCCAGCCCCGCCCCATGATGCGTCAGGACATACTTGGCATCATAATAATGCTCTCCTCTTCGAATACACCAAGTTGGGTGGACGCGGCGCACTTGCCGCGCGTGGAATGACAGACTTTAACAGTGGGATGCCTGCATTTGAGGGTATCCTGACAGACGAAGAGATTTGGGATATCCTCGGCTACATTCGATCAACATGGCCAGAGCGCGTTCAAGGGGCGCAAGCCAGCCGCAATCCACCTCATGAGTGATATCGATACGCACGTGTTGGCCACGCATACGATCCCCGCATGGAGTGTGATCGGGCTGGGATCATTATCCGTTCACTTGGTTCTGCCCGTTGATGTCTCCCATACACTTGCGGCTTTATTGCTGACGTTGATCGCGGGCGCCTACATCGGGTTTGCGGTCAACGATGGCAGACTGTCCCGAATTTTGGTCGAAAGCGCGGTTGCCGTCGGCTTTGTGGCGTTCGCATGTTGGGCCTTGCTGTACGCCCCCATTCTGCTGCCACTGGGTTACATTGGTCATGCTGTCTGGGATTTCTTACATCACCCCCCGATCTTCAACGTGAAAATGCCAAGGTGGTACGTGCCAGCCTGTGTGGTCGTAGATGTGATCTTTGGGCTAGGGTTATGGGCGATCTGGTTGGTTCAATAGCTGGTACTGGCCGCGACCCAGTTGTGTCAGGCGCCCTTTATTGCAAAGGGCGCGGAGTGCCCGATAACAGGCTTCATGGGTCAAATGAACGCGGGTCGCAAACTCGGTGACTGCCCCATCAAGGTATCCTGCTGAAACAGCCGCAAGTACACGTTCCTCAGCAGATTTGATCGCGGTGATTTCCAATAGGAACCGATAGCTTTGTACCTGTCTCGCAAGCAATGCAGTGAACGCCAATGCAAAGTCTTTGTCCTTGGACAACTGGTCCAAAACCGCCGCCTTGGAGATGTGCTGCACCTCACCACCCTCCGCGCAAATGGCATCGCAATGATACTGATCCGAGAATACTGATGCCTCAGCGAAGAGGTCACCTGTCGTTGCACGGTGCAAGGTCAGAGTATCCCCTGCCACGGTGGTCCTACGCAGAGTCACGCAGCCGCGCTGAACGCGGTACAGCCCCCTCACAGGCTCTGCCTGACGGAAAAGCACATCGCCTGTAGAAGTCTGGATCAGTCGAACGGCTGTATCTGGCAGATCGGAAAACGGATCATCATTCATATGATCGAGATCATATCAGATGTGGTGGTGATCATCTACTCCTCTCCCCATTGAAGGAGAGAACCATGACATTCATTACGAGACTTGCGCTCCTCTTGTTGATCGCGGCACCTGCGCAGGCCCAACATACGCATGGCAATCATGGCAGCGCAGATGTGACCGAAACAGGCCAAGCTCAGTTTGCGTCAATCGCGGAGATTGTGACCGTTATTCGTGATGATCCTTCGACCGATTGGGCGCGTGTCGATATTCAAGCATTGCGGGATCATCTCGTGGACATGGACAACGTAACGACACGCTCAATGGTGGCTGTCGAAGAAGCAGATGCCAGCGTGATCTTTACCATCACTGGCGACGCTGAGGTTGCACAGTCGATCCAGAACATGGTGACCGCCCACACCCCGATGTTGGCAGCAGAGACAGGATGGTCAGTGGCGTCAGCGTTGGTCGCGGACGGTGCCATGATGACGATTACAGTGTCCGATGACGAACAACGCCACCAAGTCTTAGGTCTCGGGTTTTATGGTGTGATGACTATCGGTGCTCACCATCAACAACATCACTTGATGATTGCAAAGGGCGACGACCCTCACTGAAAACTGGCCAAAGTAGTCCTTCGACTGGAAGAGCCAAACGGCGGTTTTGTTCCGCAGACTGTGAGTTCGATCATCCCCAGATTTTGCAAGCGCGGCGAATGGCAGCAATGCGGGCTGCGACCGCAGCAACATTATCGGACGGTGAAAGGCAGCAATGGGCCGGATCGTGGCGGTCGGAACTGCGAGTCGATGTCGATGGAATCGGCGTTACGTCGCAGGTTGAACCAAGTCGACTAGGCCAATTCGATAGCCATTGACTTTAGGTGGCGCATATCCGTTCCGCAGCACCCTCCAAATACTTTAATCATTGGATTGTGCCGCGCATTCGCGGCCACTTGCTGACCTAGTTCGTGGGGATCGCCTTCGTCCAATTCGTCGGCCTCATCCAGTTCCGCGTGCGAACAACTTGACGCGTTTGCGACAATTCCCCTCAGCCGTGGGTGGTTCCCGAGCGCTCCGGCGAAATGGGTCGGGTGGGCGCAGTTGACCATGAAGAACAATGCAGCCGAATTAGTTGCCGCGTCGATCTGATTGATCGCATCCACAAGGCTGGTTCCGTCCGCCAAACACCCGTCTGTCTCGACAACCAAAGACATGATGATCGGCAGCTCAACATCGCGGGCTGCGAGGATACAACCTGCAGCTTCGCTCGGGCGGTTGAATGTATAGGCGGTGACCAAATCGACGCTCGTCTCTTTCAGGCTGCGCAATTGGTCGCCGTGATATTGCCGCGCATCTTCGGCAGATATTGGCGGAATGTCCGCATATGGGTCAAAGCGCGGGCCTATACAGGCCGAGACCAAGATATCATCGCGGCCGGCAGCCCGGCGCACGTCCTCCATCAGACTGACCGCATCCTTGTTCACATCAACGAGCTGTCCAGCGGTATAGCCCAGCGGCGCTGCGCGGTCGGCATTCGCCATCCAAGTGGGCGCATCAAGAATACATCCGACATCCATCTCGTCGGCCAGGTCGACAAGAGCTTGCATCTGATCGGCCAGGATCGCCCGGGTCTCGGGCCTTTCCAGCAATGGGAATGACGCAAATCCGGGCAGTTCGAGTCCGTGATTGAAAATGAGGTCAGTGCCGGTGCCAGCATAAACCAAGTATTTCTTCTCACCTTCGTGCGGAAGCTGTCGTGCCATTTTGATGCGCGCCTGTTGCCGTAGAAGTCCAAGACGAAACTATCTTGTGCCTGGTCTCCTGTGAACCTTTTTGCCGCAGCGGGATTGTCCCGTAAGTATGATCTCGTCTGGTATGGTCTTTCGCTCACGCAGCGAATGGCAGATTCGACGGGCCGCACCGCAGCATGGTGAGGTAGATCGGGTGACCGCTTTGGGTCGCCATTGATCGACCCAGCAGTTTAGATTTCGATAACTTCTGTACTCGCCCGCTCAAGCTCCCGGCATATCGTCCACGTATCGGACAGCCCCCAAGTTGCCGATTTGCGTATACATGTGCATCATGACCATTCTTAGTTGCTGCCATGCGCTGGAGCGGAAAGGTGTTTAGTCGTTTCCTGATCAACCGCTGATGATGATGGCAATCGCGACGATGCACATAATGCCAAGCGACCCTTTCGACTGTAACCTGCGCGGTAGGAAATTAAAGCCGAACGCCATGAGCGATGTGTAAAGCAGCAGCAGGACCGACAGCAGGTTCCCTGCGTGTGAGGCGAATTGAGCCATGATAACGTTTCCTTTCCCAAACCGGTCAACTGACCGATACCATTGTCTGTATGGCTAGATCCTGCTCGATCTTGTCTCAGGGTTGGGTGTCTTCTATCCCCAGCATGGCCTTCACGGCTTCTTCGATCGCATCTGTTACCGGTTTGTTGGCGGCATCTTCCAGAAGAGCGCGTTCGACTGCGGGTTGTTCGGCAAGCTGCGCGTCGAGATCGGCGACGATCTGTTCTTCATCCTCGTAGGTGATCGCCGTGTCGAGTTCGCCGGACAGATCCGCGATCTCGGCCTCTAGGCCGCTCAGAAGATCGCGCTCGGCCGCCAGCTCTGCTTCGATCTCGGCATCCGTTCCGCCGGCATCGGCAAGTTGCTGTTCAAGATCGTCGATCCGGGTCTCGGTTGCGGTGCGATCCTGATCCGCGGTTGTCAGATCGGACGCGATTTCGCCTGAGGACCGTTCCGGCACCTCAAGATCATCGAGGGCGAGCAGCGCCGCGGCGCGTTCGTTCTCAAGCTCTTGTCCGTCAAGAACGGCGTCGCGGAAGGCGGCAATTCTGCCAACGCGGGAATTCGGTGCCGCGTTTCTAAGCGCATTTTCAGACGCGTTCGCCGCGTTCAGCGCACCGAGTTCGGACGGATGGACGCCAAGTTCGCGGGCGATCCGATTGCCGCGTAGGCGGCTTTCGGGTGCGGGCTGCGGCCGGGCCGAGCGCGTCGGCGCGGCCTGTGGGCGCACGGTGCGGGCCGGTTTTTCGATTGTTCGGGTCGGGCGCGTTCGTGTTCGGGTCTGCGTCTGCGTCTGCGTTGTCGCGCGATTGCCCCGCTGGATACGGCCACGATTGCTGCGCGCGCCACCACGTTCGGCACCATCCCGGTCTGCACCGTTTCCGCCGCCGTTCGCGTTGCCGCCGCCATTACCGCCGCCATTACCGCCACCGTTGCCACCGCCATTGCCACCACCATTGCCACCGCCGTTTCCGCCACCATTCTTGGCGAACGCAACGTCGGGTATGGCGACCGTCACGACCATCGCGGTTGAACTTGCCAGCGCGATGGACATGCACGCAGCTTTCAGGAATTTGGTGGTATCGATTTTCATGGCAGCCTCCGGTTCGATCTATTGGTGAGGTTTCCTCGAATTTCGGAAACCCTGATTCAGGCCCGTTCCCCAACGGACGAATCGTCGAAATTCACAAAAACATTCTCGACGTTAACGGACGTGGAACAGCGTATTCACTTTCAGTTCATGTTGGATTTGCTATGGATTACACATGAAACGCACAGGCATCATTGCAATCGCGGCCATCAGCCTTCTCTTGCCGGGCGGGGCGTTCGGCGCGAACGAACTGAACCAATCGCAACTTCGTCTGCAGATCGACAGCGGGCGCACGATGCGGTTTTCGCAGTTGCGCAACAAGGTTCTCGCTTCGGTCGAGGGTCAGCTTGTCGATGCCCGCGCCTATGAAGCATCGGGCGTCTTTTATAGCGTCGTTATCATGCAGCCCTCCGGCCGAGTCGTCAGCGTCGTTGTCGATGGCCGCACCGGAAACCTGCTTCCACGCAACTCCTCGACCGCGCGCGAAGTGCGCGCCGCCGCACGAAGATCGAACGGATCAACCGGCCGTGGCCGGGCGGTCGGTCAGGGCAATTCCAACGGGAATGGCAATGGCAACGGTGGCGGCAATGGCAACGGTGGCGGTAATGGCAACGGTGGCGGTAATGGGAATGGCGGCGGAAACGGCAATGGTGGCGGCAACGGCGGCGGCGGAAACGGTGGTGGTGGCGGAAACGGCGGCGGAAACGGTGGTGGTGGCGGAAACGGCAAGAATTGAGGTATGGATACCCGATAGGCCGATTTCGAGCGATAAACTGACATGCGAATTCTTCTAGCCGAAGACGAACAGGCGCTTTGCGATCAGATCGCGCGCACGCTCTCTGCCGAGGGCTACGTCATCGACGTTGTGCAGGACGGTGAGGAAGCCGCCTTCATGGGGGCGACCGAACCTTATGACATGATTGTTCTGGACCTTGGTTTGCCAAGCAAGGATGGCCTGTCCGTGCTGAAAGGCTGGCGGGGCGAGGGCGTTGATATCCCCGTTCTGATCCTGACGGCACGGGATGGATGGTCTGAACGCGTCGACGGTCTTGATGCGGGCGCCGACGACTACATGACCAAGCCGTTCCACATGCCGGAACTGTCCGCGCGGGTGCGGGCCATGTTGCGTCGAAAGACCGGGCGCACCAATCCGTTGTTCCAAAGCGGCTCGGTCACGTTCGATACCCGCACCAACCAGGTGACGGTCGATGGCTTTCCGGTTGAGCTGACGGCGCAGGAAACGGCGGTTCTATCCTACCTGATCCACAGTTCCGGGCGGCTCGTGTCGCGGACCGAACTGTCCGAACACATATATCAATATGACGATGACCGCGATTCCAACACGATTGCGGTTTTCGTGAACCGCCTGCGCAAAAAGCTGGGTGCCGACCTTATCCAGACCGTCCGGGGTCTTGGCTATTCGATTTCCGATCCATGAGCAGATCGTTACGCCAGCGCGCAATTATGGGCGGCGCGGCCTGGGCGATACTGATTGTCGTCATCGGCACGGCGGCCCTGCTTTACCTTCTTGAACGACAGGCGGACCGCCGCTTTGACAACGCTCTGCTAAGCCGCCATTTGCAGGTCGTCGTGGCGGTTGCGAATTCGGACGGGCACCCGGACCAGCTTGCCGCGCTACTGACGGACCCGGCATACGCGCGGCCCTATTCGGGGCGGTATTGGCAGGTTTCCGGCGGCGATCAGGGCGCGGTCGCGTCCCGGTCGCTATTTGACACGCTTCTTGACGTTCCCGACGACCCGCCCAGCACCCAGACGATCTGGACCGGCGAAGGCCCGAATGGTGCTATTCGCGGCGTTCACCAACTTGTTCGGCTAGACGATGGGCGCGAGCGTGTCGTCACCGTCGCGGACTCTCTGACCGCGCTGACGGCAGAGCGTCGTCGGATTCGGCAAAGCCTGCTTGCGACGTTTGGGTTGGTCGGTGTTCTCGGGATCGCGGGCGCGATCCTGCTGACCTCTGCCGCGCTGCGACCGCTGAGAAAACTGCGGGAGGACGTGACGCATCGGTGGGACAGCCCCGAAAAGCTTAACCCAGACAGCTATCCGGCCGAAGTCGCGCCGTTGGTCACCGATATCGACACGCTGCTTGAACGCAACCGCGAGATCATCGACCGGTCGCGCAGGCAAGCCGCCGATCTTGCCCATGCGTTGAAAACACCGTCGGCGATCCTGCGCAACGAGATCGAATCCGCTTGCGGGAGGGGATTTGAAACGCCCGCCGCGATTGATGCGCTTAACCGGATCGACGCACAGATCAACCGGTCGCTTGCCCGGATTCGGGCCGGCAACCATGACCCCGTACGCGGGCAGCACACCGCGGTCAGAACATCGGTGGATCGTTTGCTGCGGCTGTTCAAATCGGTTCCCGCGTCGGCGCATATCGATTTCAGGGTGGAGGTTGCGGACTCTGCCATGGTTGCGATGGACCAACACGATCTGGAAGAGGTGTTGGGCAACCTTCTTGAAAACGCGACTAAGTGGGCAAAGGGCCGGGTGTCGATCACCGCGACCACATCGGGCGACAGTACCGATATCGTGATCGAGGACGATGGCCCTGGTATTCCCGATGACGCCCGGCGCGAGGCGCTGCGGACCGGTGGCCGCCTTGATACGTCAAAGCCTGGCAGCGGCCTTGGCCTTGCCATCGCGACTGACCTTCTTGACGCATATGGCGGGTCGGTTTCTCTTAGCACTTCCGAACGCCTTGGAGGGTTGAAGGTGCAAGTGTCGCCTCCAAGCGGCGGACGCTTGGTTCTGCATCACGAGTGAGATGCGAAGGTCGCGGCCAAGGGGCGAGGAGCGATCTTTCGAGCTTTGAATTGAATTTTTTGGGGTGGCTCATAAATCGGTCAATGTCCGCAAATCTCTGGATATTCAAGTGCCACGCCGGCTTGAGCGGGGGGGGGACGCCTATAAGATCAAGAATGCTCGTTACGCGCCTGCATCAGCCGGAACGCCCGAATGTCTGCTTTTGAGAAAGTCGATTGGGTGAATTCCATACCGATCGAATGTCGGCAGTGGGCCGGTTGCTGCGGCCCCCTGATTATCCGTAAGTCGAACCAGCGGGGTGGCACGCAGCATCGTCCAACACTTCACCAAATCTTAATAGTCTGTTGAAACGGTATCGACAGCTCTCGGGCTTTCATGTGCAATTGAAAAGCGGCATAATATGGCATGTGCATCGTCGGTCAGTTGGAACATGAGCGTTCCGTATTGGCAGTGTGCTCAAGGGTCGGTGGTTTGACCTAATCTTTCCTCTCTGCAGCAGCACTACATGTGACCTAGAGGGCGAGCTGTGATGGGTCCGCGTTTTTCCACTTTCCCGGTCAATGTTTCGCGGCACCGGCCCAGAACGAAGTCGATGAACAGCCGCACTTTGGAGTCCTGCAGCCGCCGATGCGGATAGAGGCAACCCAGCAGCGACGACTGGGGTGGAGTGCTTGATAAGACTTCAACAAGCGCTCCGCAGTCCAAATGCTCGGCGATATCGAAGCGTGGCTTATTGACGATGCCACGCCCCTCGAGCGCCCAGTTCGTCAGAACATCACCATCATCGGAATCGTAACTGCCGGACACGTCGAGTTTTAGTGGGCCTCCGGCGGTTCTCAACGTCCAAAACCATTCGGGTGACCTTGGATAACGCAGCAGCAGGCAATTGTGTCGGCGCAGGTCGTCAGGTGATAGCGGCGCGCCGCGGTTCTCTAGATAAGCTGGCGCAGCGCACAGCACACGGGGGGCATCGATGATCTTGCGCATCTTCAAGTTGGAATCCGGCGGACGACCGACGAAAAATGCGACATCAAGGCCGTCTTCCAGAATATCAACCTTGCGGTCGGATAGGCGCAGCCGCACCGACACTTCTGGATAGGCATCGACGAATTCCGGGATCAACGGCGCTATGATCCGCTTGCCGACACCCAGCGGGGCTGTCACGTGAACCGCGCCGCGCGGTTGCTCGGAATAGTCTGAAATCGCCGCCTCGGCATCCTCAAGCGCTTGGACGACCTGCTTGGCGTGATCGTAAAAGGCATGACCGACTTCAGTCGGGGATAGCTTGCGGGTGGTGCGGTTGAACAGGCGGACGTCGAGACGTCTTTCTAGTTCTTTGATGCGGTTGCTAGCGACAGCCGGTGTTAAGCGAAGATCGCGCCCGCCTGCTGTGATGCTGCCCAGCTCGACGACCCGAACAAAGACTCGCAAGCTATCAAGATAAGGCATCTGGGCGCTCCGATTATCAATGATTCGTTGAAATAGCTTACATCACTCCTCCATATATTTGGAGATTAGTGCGGGCCATAATCTATGCACTGCGGGTTTCATGCGCCGCAGTCTGGGAGGACAGATGACACATAGATCGGAAATTCGATTCATCCTGAATGACCAAACCGTCACGCTCGACAGCGTTAGTGCCAGCGATACGTTGCTGGATTTCTTGCGGCTTGACCGACGCCTAATGGGCACCAAGGAAGGTTGCGCCGAAGGCGACTGCGGCGCCTGCACCATCTTGGTCGGGCGGCTAAGCGACGGCGCGATGCGCTATGAACCGGTGAACGCATGTATCCGGTTGCTTGCGTCACTTGACGGCTGTCACGTGGTTTCGATTGAGTATTTGTCCGGCCCCGACGGTCGGCTCCACCCGGTACAACAAGCGATGGTCGAACATCATGGCAGCCAATGCGGGTTCTGCACGCCAGGGTTCGTCATGTCGCTCTATGCGCTGTGGATGCAAAACCCGGACCCTTCGGAGACTGACATCGAGACCGCGCTGCAAGGCAACCTTTGCCGTTGCACAGGGTATGAACCGATCATTCGCGCCGCGAAGGCCGCGACGAAAATCGGCTCCCCGGCAGAGGACGCGCTGACCCGCGAACGCGACCGTATCGTCGAGCGTCTGACCGCGCTGAGGGATGGCAGGCGGGTCGTGGTGTCGAAGGGCGAAAGCCGCTGCATCCTGCCCGCGTCGGTCGATGATCTGGCCGCGGTGCTGGTCGAAACCCCGGACGCGACGATGGTGGCCGGTGCGACGGATGTCGGCCTTTGGGTCACGAAGTTCCTGCGTGATATATCGCCGGTCGTGTTTCTTAGCCACCTCGACGACCTTCGGGCGCTCAGCGTTGGTGCGGACTCGATCGAGATTGGCGCCGGCGTCAGCTATACCGACAGCCGCGCCGCTCTTAGCGCCGATTACCCGCACCTTGCCGCGTTCTGGGACAGGATCGCCGGGTGGCAAATCCGCAATATGGGCACGATTGGCGGCAACGTCGCCAACGGATCGCCCATCGGGGACACGCCGCCGGTTCTGATCGCGCTTGGGGCGTCGATCACGCTGCGCCGGGGCGACACGCGGCGCACAATCCCGGTTGAAGAGTTCTTCATCGACTACGGCAAGCAGGACCTTGCAGCGGGTGAGTTTCTGGAATCAATCAGCGTGCCGCGCCCGACGCCGGGCACGCTTCACGCCGCCTACAAAATTTCCAAGCGCCGGGACGAGGATATTTCCTCGGTCTGTGCGGCGTTCAGCGTGACCGTCGAAAACGGCAGGATCACCGACGCCTGCATCGCCTTTGGCGGCATGGCGGCGACCCCGAAACGGGCCACACATGCCGAGGCCGCGCTGATCGGTGCGGCGTGGAGCGAGGCGTCCCTGTTCGCTGCCGCCGACTGCCTGGGCGACGATTTCAGCCCCCTGACCGACTGGCGTGCGTCCGCTGACTACCGGCTTCAGGTCTCGAAAAACCTGTTCCACCGCTTCTGGCTGGAACAGCAGGACACCGCCCCTGTGCGGTTGAGCGCGTAGAGGGAGGCGAAAGAGATGAACATCAAGCCGAGCCAAGAGACCATCAAGGGCGCCGTCCACACTGACCTGCGCCACGACAGCGCGATCAAGCATGTCACCGGACAGGCTGAATACTGCGATGACATCGCCGAACCCGCCGGAACGCTTCACGCCTATCTTGGCTTGTCGAACCGGGCTCATGCGCTGATCCGCAATCTTGACCTGAGCGCCGTGCGGGCCGCCCCCGGCGTCGTCGACGTGCTGACCGCCGAAGACATTCCCGGCGTCAACGATGTCAGCCCGACTGGCCTGAATGATGAGCCGATTTTCGCGACCGAGAAAGTCGAATTCTGGGGACAGTCGATGTTTGCGGTTATCGCTGAGACCCGCGATGCGGCGCGGCGCGCGGCGAAGCTGGCCAAGGTCGATTACGAAGATTTACCCCACGCACTTGATCCCGAAGCGGCGCAGGAGGCTGGCACGGGTTATGTCACACCGCCGCTGACGCTGAAGCGGGGCGAGGCGGCCAGTGTGATGGAAAAGGTCAAGCACCGGATCAGGGGTAAGCTGCGGGTCGGTGGGCAGGATCACCTTTACCTAGAAGGGCACATCGCCTTTGCGATCCCCGGCGAGGATGACGATGTGATCGTCCATTCCTCAACCCAGCACCCATCCGAGGCACAGCATATGGTCGCCCACGTGCTGGGCGTGCCGTCGAACGCGGTCACCGTCAACGTGCGCCGCATGGGCGGCGGGTTCGGCGGCAAGGAAACCCAGATGAACCTGTTCTGCTCGGTCGCGGCGGTCGCGGCGAAGAAGTGGAACCGCCCGGTCAAGATCCGCCCCGACCGCGACGACGACATGAGTGCCACCGGCAAGCGGCATGACTTCGTGATCGACTACGAGGTCGGCTTTGATGACGATGGCCGGATCGAGGCTGTGACCGGCGAATTTGCCGCGCGGTGCGGTTTCTCCTCGGATCTGTCCGGACCGGTGACAGACCGCGCGTTGTTCCATGCGGATAACGCTTATTGCTACCCCAACGTGCTGCTCAATTCGCATCCGATGAAGACGAACACGGTGTCGAACACCGCCTTTCGAGGCTTTGGCGGGCCGCAAGGCGTTATCGTCGCTGAACGGATCATGGAGGAGATCGCCTATCACCGCGGGCTGGACAGCCTCGAAATTCGCAAGCGCAACTTCTACGGCGACGCAGGGCGAGATGTGACGCCCTATCACCAGACTGTCGAAGACAACATCGCCCCCCGGATCGTGGCCGACCTTGAAGACAGCGCCGATTACCAAGCGCGGCGTCAGGCGGTGCTTGATTGGAACGCGAAGGGCGGGATCATCCGCAAGGGGATCGCGCTGACCCCGGTGAAATTCGGCATTTCGTTCACCGCCACATGGTACAATCAGGCGGGCGCGTTGCTCCATATCTATTCCGACGGATCGCTGCACCTGAATCATGGTGGTACCGAGATGGGGCAGGGGCTGAACACGAAGGTCGCACAGGTCGTCGCTGATGAACTGCAGGTCGACATCGACAAGATCAAGATCACAAAGACGACGACCGAAAAAGTGCCGAACACATCTGCGACGGCGGCCTCGTCCGGGTCAGACCTGAATGGGATGGCGGCGCTAGATGCGGCGTTGCAGATCAAGGAGCGGTTGATCGAATTCGCCGCAGAGCGCTGGCAGACCACGGTCGACAAGGTGGTGTTCAACGCAAACGCGGTGCAGGTCGGGGAAGAGGTTATCCCCTTCAACGACTTCATCCGCGAAGCCTACATGGCTCGTGTCCATCTATCGGCGGCGGGCTTTTATAAGACACCGAAAATCCACTGGGACCGGGCGACGGGCAAGGGCCGGCCTTTCTACTACTACGCCTATGGCGCCGCCTGTTCCGAGGTATCGGTCGACACGCTGACCGGCGAATACCAGATCGAACGCACCGATATTCTGCACGACGTTGGCCGGTCGCTGAACCCGATCATCGACAAGGGGCAGGTCGAAGGCGCTTTCATTCAAGGCATGGGCTGGCTGACGACCGAGGAGCTTTGGTGGGACGACCGCGGACAACTACGCACCCACGCGCCGTCGACCTATAAAATCCCGCTCGCCTCCGATCGTCCGCGCGTCTTTAACGTCAATCTCGCCGATTGGTCCGAAAACCGCGAAAATACGATCAAGCGGTCGAAAGCCGTGGGTGAGCCGCCGTTCATGCTAGGAATTTCAGTGTTCGAGGCGCTGTCGCATGCAGTCGCAAGCGTCGCCGATTATTCGGTCTGTCCGCGCCTTGATGCGCCCGCGACGCCGGAATGCGTTTTGATGGCCGTTGAGCGACTTAAGTGCGGGTCGGAATGATGATGACACCCGGAACACTGGCCGCTTTCCTTGCCCGAAACGATGCGGTGGCAGCGGTGCGTCTAGTCAGAGTTCGCGGCTCATCACCGCGCGACGCGGGCGTCGAGATGTTTGTGACAGCGCGAGAATGCTTCGGCACCATCGGCGGCGGACAGCTTGAATACATGATGATCGACGAAGCCCGCATGATGCTGGCGCGAGGCGAGGACCGCGCGGTGAAGGATGTGCCGCTTGGCCCCGAGATCGGGCAATGCTGCGGCGGTCGGGTCGAGGTCGCAATCAAACGCATGGGCTGGAGTGACCGCGAGGCCGCGCTCGATCTGGCAAAACGGGAAAATGCTACGTTGCCGCATGTGTATATTTTTGGTGCGGGTCACGTTGGACGGGCGCTGGCAGGATTTCTTGAGCAGTTGCCGGTGCGTTGTGTGGTTGTGGACCCCAGGGCTGAGGAACTTGCGCTTTGCACCGCCCAGGTCGAACTTCGCCTGAGCGCGTTGCCAGAGGCCGAGATTACCGCCGCCCCACCGAACAGCGCGTTCGTAGTGCTTACCCACGATCACGCGCTGGATTTCTTGCTGACGTCAGAGGCATTGGCGCGCGCCGATGCTGCCTATGTCGGGATGATCGGATCGGCCACCAAGCGGGCGAAATTCCGAAACTGGTGCCGCGACCACTGCGGCAGGCTGACGATCGACAGGCTGATCTGCCCAATCGGGGCGACCGAAAGTCAGGACAAACGACCAGCCGTGATCGCGGCCTTTGTTGCTGCGGAGTTGATGAAAGTTCTAACCGAAAAAGAAACACAACCGACTGAATCCGCAGACTAGCGGCAAGAACCCTGCGCCTAGCCTGAGGAGAGCAGCGCAGGATATGACAAAAAATGGGAGGGACCCCGCCATGTCAGATACGACTTATAACTATAAGTTATTTACCAGAAGCGATTTCAACGCTTTCTGGGCTCTGTTCACCGACAACCTCGTTAATCTTCTAATCCTGTCGGGCGTTTGCCAGTTCGTATTCCAGATGCCCGCCGAGATCGTCTTTGGTCGCATCGTTCCGGGGGCGGCCATCGCAATCCTTGCCGGGGTTCTGGTTTACACGTTGATGGCCAAGTGGGCTGCCAATAAGCAGGGCAAGGATGTGACTGCTCTGCCATACGGTATCTCGACGCCCGTTATGTTCGTCTATCTGTTCGGCGTGATTGGGCCGATCTATTGGTCAACGCAAGACGCGTTGCTCGCGTGGCAGGTCGGCATCGGCGCGGGCTTTATGGGGGGTATAGTTGCGGCGCTCGGTGCGATCGTGGGGCCCTTCCTAAAGCGGATCACACCGCGGGCTGGGATGCTCGGCACGCTCTGCGGTATCGCGCTGGTCTTCATCGGTTCTGTTCCGTTGGCCGAGATTTTTGAACATCCGATCATCGGCTTTACCTCGCTGCTGTTCATCCTTTGGGGTCTGATCGGGCGCTTCCGCTTGCCAGGCAATATCCCCGCTGGTCTGGTTGCGATCGGTGCTGGTACCATCATCGCCATCGTACTGGGTGAAGCGACGTTCGACATGTCCGGCGTTGGGTTCTATCCGCCAGTGCCTTACTTCGGGGACATGATCGCGGGGGTCCAATACCTCTTCGCCAATCCCGAGCTGTTTTTGGTTCTGATCCCAGTGCAGATCTACAACTTCATTGAGACCATGAATAACGTTGAGTCTGCCGAGGCTGCGGGCGACCACTATCCGGTCGGTCTGTGTCAGGTGACGGACGGAGCGGGCACGATCATCGGTGCGCTGTTCGGCTCGCCATTTCCGACAACCGTTTACATCGGCCACCCGGCCTACAAACGCCTCGACGCCCATGCTGGGTATATCGTAGGCGTTGCCGTTGTTATTGCGGCGGCGGCCTTTCTTGGATTTCTGTCGTTTCTTGCAGGACTAATCCCGATTGCGGCCGCCGCACCGGTTCTTGTGTTCGTCTCAGTCAGTCTAATCACGAATACCGCATTTGCCGTGAAACCAATGCACATGGCCGCCGTCGCGTTTGCGATCTTACCGCATATCTCGGAATTCCTGATGGTCAAATGGGGGTCCATGATGAACGCGCTGCGCAGCGCCGGGGTCGAGGGGTTGCCATCGCTCGGTGATCCCGCGCTGACGCAAGCTTTGTTGCAGGAAGGTGCGCATTATGAAGGCCATCTGGCGCTAAGCCAAGGCGCCATCATCACGGGTCTGATCTGGGGTGCAATTGTGGCAGACGTCATTGACGGCCGTTTCCGCACCGCAGCAGGCTTTTCCGTTGCGGCGGCTATCATGTCCTCACTCGGGATCATCCACTCCTTCACTCTGCAAACACCGCAGTTTGATGGGATTACGATTGGCTATCTGATCATCGGCGCGTTCCTCTATTTCTATCCGATGGTCGCACCGAAAGAGGATCTGAAGCACCGGATTATCGTTCCGGATGAGCCTGACCTCATCGACGACGATACACCTGCACAGCAGGCTTGATTTATCGGCTGGGGCGGCACCAGAAGCCGCCCCAGCCCTTTCCACCCAAGAGGCATATCATGACCGACACGTTGTTGCGCGGGCGTCTTTTGACGTTCCACCGAGAACCAGCAGATGGCGAAGACACCGACGCCTATACCTATCTCGAAGATGGTGCGCTGCTGCTGCGCGACGGGATGATCGTGGCCAGCGGTGCCTTTAGCGATGTGGCGCCGACAGCGCCTGAGGCGCCCGTCACCGACCATCGCCCGCACCTGATGATGGCGGGGTTCATCGACACGCATATCCACTTTCCCCAAGCGCAGGTTGTGGCAAGCTGGGGCGCACAGCTTCTTGATTGGCTGAACGACTATGTCTTCCCGGAAGAAGCGCGGTTCGCCGATCTTTCTCATGCCAAGACCATCGCCTCGCGTTTTTTTGATGTGCTGACGGATCACGGCACGACGACTGCCGTCGCCTATTGTTCGGTCCATTCCGCCTCTGCTGAGGCGTATTTTGCTGAGGCTGCTCAACGCAACATGCGGATGATCGGCGGCAAGGTGATGATGGATCGCAACGCGCCGGATGACGTGCTCGATACGCCGCAGTCGGGTTATGACGACAGCAAGGCACTGATCGAAAAATGGCACGGCGCTGGGCGCGCGGGATATGCCATCTCGCCCCGTTTTGCCATCACCTCGACCCCCACGCAGATGGAGATGGCGGGCGCTTTGGCTGCTGAGCATCCAGACTGCCACATCCAGACCCACCTGTCCGAGAACCTGGACGAAATCGCTTTCGCAACATCGCTTTATCCTGACGCGAAGGATTACCTTCATATCTACGAAGGCTATGGCCTTTTGACCGACAAGATGCTGCTAGGCCACTGTATCCACCTTAGCGACCGAGAGGTTGCGTCCTTCGCTGAAACCGGAGCGCATCCGGTGTTCTGCCCGACATCGAATCTGTTTCTCGGCTCCGGTTGTTTTGACGACGCGCGGATGCGGGCGGCAGGCGTTCAGAACGCCATCGCAACGGATATTGGCGCGGGTACCAGCTATTCCATGCTTCAGACGTTGAACGAGGGCTACAAGGTGCTGCAATTACAGGGCCAATCCCTACACGCGATGCGCGCGTTTCACTGGATCACCCGTGGCAACGCCGAGGTGTTGGGGCTCGTCGATAAGATCGGAACGCTGGATGTGGGAACCGAAGCGGATATCGTTGTACTCGACCCCAAAGCTACGCCAGCGATGGCCCTTCGGATGGATCGTGCCGAAACCCTCGCGGAAGAACTGTTCGCCCTGCAGATTATGGGCGACGATCGCGCCATCGTACAAACCTACATCGCGGGCGTGCCCCAGAAAGGACAACCGACATGATGACCCTGACCCGGCTTGACGCCACCGACGCAGACATCTTGATCGCGGGGGCAGAGACCCACGCAGATCAGATCGGTGTGCCGATGTGCATCGCTATCACTGACGAAAGCGGCCAATTGATCGCGTTTCGGCGCATGGATGGAGGCAAGGTCACGTCGACCACCATCGCGATCGACAAGGCGTTTACCGCGGCAGGCGCAAAGAAGGCGACCCACGACTACGGCACCGCCAGCCAGCCGGGCGCACCGGCCTACGGCATAGCCTCGGCGATTGGTGGGCGGCTGATGGTGGTAGGTGGCGGTCTGCCCGTCATTGTCGACGGTGAGGTCGTCGGCGGCATTGGCGTCAGTTCCGGCACCCCTGATCAGGATCGCGCAGTTGCACAGGCAGGGATGGATGCGCTGCTCTGTCGCGTCTGAGTTTCGTCACATGAAGTCGAGGCTTGACCGCCGGGCACCTGGTAAGAAGCAAGCTTGATCAGCTTGGTTGGCCAACTCCTTAATGAGTAACAAAAAATCTGCCGGAACTGCAGAGGATTTGCCAGAGGTATGTGTCCCTAGGGAGTGATTGACCTTGCATGGGGCAGGGCGAACCGGCGATCCCGACCGTATTGTTTGACAATAAACGTTATTGCAAATAACTATATATGCGGTTATATAGTTTCTATGAACGATACGATTATCACGGCCCGCGCGCTTGCCGCTTTAGGTCACGAGGCCCGCCTCGACGTGTACCGCCTTCTAGTGCGCGCTGGCGAAGAGGGGCTGATTGTCGGCGATATCGCAAGTCATACGAAGTTGCCGCTTTCAACGTTGGCGCATCACCTCCGCATACTCGTCTCGGCCGGACTGGTCATACAAGAGCGTAGGGGGCGTGAGGTCGTGAATCGGGCTGATTTTGCAGCGATGCACGCTGCACTATCCTTCCTGACCGATGAATGCTGCCAAGGGGTCGCTCTTGTTCGGGAAGGTGCAGCATGATGGTCATCATAGCATTTTTTGCGCCCTAAAATAACTACAAAACTGGATATAACATTATGACAGACACTGCCCATACTCCTCCTGGTCGCATTGTCGCGTTTGCCCGACGCATCTGGTTGGATCATCGCGTATGGTTCGCTACTGCTGCGATCCTAGTCATCGTCACTATCTTCGATCCTGCGCAAGCGGTGGGTAGTATTGGCTTCGCCGCGAGCGCACTTGTCGAAACCGCGCCCTACCTTCTGCTGTCCATCGGTCTTGCGGCATATGCGGGGGCCACCGGTGCGGACGGATTGATCGCGCGGGCGTTCACTGGAGCGCCGTTCATGATGATCGCGGTCGCAGCTGCGTTCGGTGGGTTGTCGCCTTTTTGCTCCTGCGGGGTGATCCCGCTAATCGCAGCACTTCTGGCCATGGGGGTGCCGCTCTCGGCGGTTATGGCATTCTGGCTGGCGTCACCAGTTATCGACCCGTCGATGTTCGCGCTCACCGTCGGCGTATTGGGGTTGGAGTTCGCCGTTGCAAAGACAATCGCCGCCGTAGGCCTCGGACTGATGGGTGGCTACATCACTCTGATGCTCGCGCGAGCGGGGGCATTTGCCGAGCCATTGCGTGAGGGTGTGGGGTCTGGCGGTTGCAGCGCGTCGAGTCTGTGCGACCCCAAGCCACCGGTCTGGACCTTTTGGCGCGATGATGTTCGTCGCGAAAAATTCAGGCGCGAAGCGATCAAGACGACCCTGTTTCTTGCCAAGTGGCTGACCCTAGCATTCGTGCTGGAATCGCTGATGGTCGCTTTTGTTCCCGCCGAATGGGTGGTCTCGGCAGTGGGCGGCGAGGGTATTGGCTCCGTGTTTGTTGCGACCCTCGTAGGCGTGCCTGCCTATCTCAACGGCTACGCCGCACTGCCTCTCGTTTCGGGTCTCGTGGAGCAGGGTATGGCCCCCGGAGCCGGGCTGGCCTTTCTGGTTGCAGGGGGCGTGACCTCGCTTCCGGCTGCTATCGCGGTCTGGGCGCTCGCCAAACGGTCGGTATTCGCCCTCTATGTCGGGTTCGCGCTGACAGGGTCGTTCGTGTCGGGTTTGGCGTTTCAGGTGTGGATCGGGGCATGAGCGTCGTGCTTGAAACCGGCCCCTCCCAGCACATCCTGTGCTGGGAAGATGCCTCCCGAAACATGTCATGCCGTGCCAAGTCAGCGGCAATGCTGCTAAAGCGTCTGCAGCAAAAAGGGTTGTTTCATCGCCATAGGGGACGGCACCGCTAACAACAATGACAGCCTGCGCATTAAAGTTTGTCTTGTCCGCTGACAGAACTAAAAATCGAACATGTGTGCCATCGGCAAAGTCGACCGTTGTGGACCCGATCCCTGATCCATTGACATGCCGCCGACTCTGGCTGTTCACTGAAAGCCTATTATCGCACGGGATTTAGATGCCAGATGTTCGAGAAGCCGACACCTTTGCCGCGCTGGAAAAACGTGAATGGGTCAAAGCCAGTTTAGCAAAATCCTATGCGCAGGTTTTTGCGAAGGCGGCGGACATGGTTGTGCCGTCCTTGGTTGAGGCTGTTGGCGCTGGCCCGGAAACCGAAGCGCTCGATCTATGCTGCGGTCACGGCAACGTAGCAGCGGGTCTTGTCAAAGCCGGTGCGAGAGTGACAGGGCTTGATTTCTCGCCAGCCATGCTGGAGATGGCGCGGGCAGCCTTGCCAGAAGCTCAGTTCGTTGAAGGCGACGCGATGGCATTGGACTTTGATGACCAGTCATTTGACGCCGTGACAATCGGATTTGGCATCCCGCATGTCCCCGACCCCCCGAAAGTAATCGCTGAAGCCCGTCGTGTTCTGCGTCCCGGCGGTCGACTTGCGTTTTCGGTTTGGTGTGGTCCTGGGGTAGATACCGCACTTGGATATGTTTTTGGTGCAATCGGTCAATACGGCGCGCCGGACATCGCCTTGCCACCGGGCCCGGGGGCGAATGATTATGCCGATCCCGCGTTGGCCTTTCCTGTGCTTGACGAGGCTGGGTTCGCTGAATTTCATCAATTCGTGGTCGCGTCGGAGTGGCAGGTCAATGACCCCGGAGCACCTTATGATTTCTTTTTGGAGGGAACGGCCAGAGGCGGCGCGTTGTTGCGCCCGCAGCCTTCCGAAAATGCCTCAGCGATCAGAGCGGCAGTTGTGTCCAAGGTATTGGAAAAGCACGGGGCAGGGCCCGAATGGACCGTGCCGATCCCCGCGATGGTAACTGCAGCAGTGGCGGTCTAGATATTTCTGAACGATGTGGAGATTTCTTCAACGCAGGCGTTGAGATCTTTGGGGCGAAGGGAAATGTTGGTTGGCACAACCGATATTTTTTCGACAGTGTTGCTCTGTGCCTGTAGGTCCGCTTTAGGGAAATGACTGTGTGATTTCCATCGTCGCCGAATGTCGGCCAACGGCCGTCCAGGGCGCCGGGCGAAGTAGCCGTCGCTGAAATGCCGCGGCGCATCCGATGGCGGCAGCGAGCCCATAGCTGAAGTGGTGCATTTTCGCTGCGTGCGCTCGCAGCACGAAAAATGCGGCATGAGCGAACGATTCAGTACTGCCCGCGCAGGTGAAGAAACGGCCATTCGTGCAGGTCGCAGCATGGGTCAGCGGTTCAACCGCGTATGGATGGCTCCTGATCAAAGTGCTGTGGGTCGCACCCCAAATGCGACGGCAGGGTCTTGGCCGCGCCCTTGTCGCCGATGCCTTCCGACGCGCCAGGGAACTGGGATGTCACAGCGCGTGGCTTGACACATCCGACAAGGATGCCAAGCAGTTCTACGTAGCGCTGGGGTTCGAGGTTTTCGGCTCTTTGCGAAATCAAGCTGATCAGGCTCCGCCCGGCCATCAACGCTGGTTTTTGAAATGTCTCATTCCATGACATCTACCGCTTTGCCGCCCTATAAGTTCGATCCGCGCCAGTTTCTCACTGATCTGTTCAAGATCGCAGTTGAAACCGCTGATCCTATGCGGGTTGTCAGGTCACATCTTCCTGATCGCCCGAAAGGGCGGCTTTTGGTCATTGGTGCAGGTAAGGCCAGCGCACGGATGCCGGGTAATAGATGAAACCTACATCCGCGTCGGTGGCACGTGGCGCTACCTTTGGCGCGCGATCGGCGCGAATGGTCAAATGGTGGACTTCCGCTTAACCGCGGGGCGAGATGCAAAAGCTGCAAAGGCGTTGATTAACAAAGCCATTGAACACGTGCGACTGCATCGGCCTGTCACGATCTGCACGGACAAAGCACAGTCTTATCAACGCGTCATTCGTCAAATCGATCACCGATACGATCCGCATTTTGACAGTATCCGACATATCGATCGCAAGTGGCGAAATAACCTGATCGAGAGCGACCACGCCGCCATGAAACGGCTCCTCGGATATCGTCAGAGCTTCCGATCCCTTCGCTCAGCGAAAGTCACACTAAACGGGATAGAGACGATCCGAACCATCAAACAAGGCCATGTCCATCAAAAGCAACCGGGAGTAGGGGGGAGATCGAATTCATCAAGGTGCTCTTCAATGACGCGACATAAAGAAGAAGGCTCAAACCGCCTCGCTCTGGTCAACCAAAACTAACGCAGCAGTCCCTTCACCTGTGGTTTTTAGCGCCTCCCGCAGCGGGCTTGTAAACTGAACGCTCCAGCTTTGAACGGTCCGGTTATTGGGAAGCAGTTCACATCGTCGGCGCAGCGTTTTTCCGCAGCGATGGCAAGATCGCGGATCGACCTGCCATTCACTTGACAATGCAGTATGGCCGCCTTCAATCTGAACTGTCGATCAGGTCTTGCGTTCCAAAGTGGCCGAGAGTCGACCTTTTGGTTAACGCTCGGAAAGGCTCCTTACGTGACCGATTTTGCAAAGACACGCACGCGTAAATCTCACCATCCTGCGGTTGCCTTGACACGCGGTCACATGCCGACGGGGTATGATATCTCGCTCGCGAATTATACCAATGGCCGCAAGGTGCGCATTCCGGATGATTTCGGGCCAGCGCAGAAGCTTGCCGATTTCGACCCGGATTATCGCAACATTGTGGACTACATTGTGCGCATCACCCATCGCATCTGGGAAACCGATGCCAACGGCGTTGACTACATCACAGAATGCTACGCCCCTGACAGCCTGGTTTTTGACGACTACGGCTTGCAAACCGGGGCCGCCAAAATCGCCACCGACACGCACCACACGACTGGCGCCTTTCCAGGTATTATTCTCGACGCGGAAGAGGTGATCTGGGCAGGTGACGACAAGGTCGGGTTTCATACCTCGCACCTGACCCGGATCATCGGCAAGAACGCAGGCCAAAGCCGCTACGGGCCCGCAACAGATGCCGAGATCAGTGTGCTGGTAATCGCCAACTGCGTCGCCTTGGGCAACGACATATTTTTGGAACACGTGCTCTATAACACCTCGGCTATGCTAGAGCAGCTTGGAATTGATCTGTGGCAAGAGGCCGAGCGTCTTGTCAAGGACCCGCCCGCCGGGTGGCCTCGCAATCAGCAGATATGGAACGATCTGCGCAAGGCAGCATCTCCGCATGCCCCATTGTCCGAGGCCGAGCCCGTTGACGGCTTGGACCCCGACCGTCTGGCACGCGACCTGCATCACAGCATCTGGAACGGGGATCGCACCGCCCTTGCCAAAAACTATGCCCCCGACGTCGCGTTTGAGGGAACGACTAACAGAGCCTTCAAAGGGCATGCAGCCTATGACGCCTATGTCAGCGAATTGCGTGATGCCTTTCCCGATCTCCGCCTGCAAGTGGATGAGGTCTATTGGATGGGAAACGATGATGATGGCTGGCTTATCTCGACGCGCTGGAGCGCGGAGGGCACCCATACCGCAGGAACGCTTTACCGCGATCCGACCGGGAAAGCATGCCAACTTTGGGGCATCACCCAATGCGAAGTCAGGGATGGCAAAGTCACAAAGGAATGGCAGTTGTTCAACGAGCTTGACCTGATGATGCAAATCGCCGCTGCGCGTATTTAGCTCCTCGGTATTGGTTCCAACACGTCCGCAAACGCGCGTTCCTCAAAAGAACTTTGCATAGAGATAGTTCAACAGCATAGGGCGATCCTTGGTGATGTTGACCTGCGCATATCATGATGCGGGCGCCAAACGCTTCGCTCAGGATCGACGTGTTGTATTCAATCACCCGCTCCAAGGCAGCAGGAATACCGGATGGGTTAGCCAAAGCACGGGATCGTAGTTCATGAATTGTCCGATCACCATCAATACCGGCAGTCCAAACCAGATCATGCCTGCGATGACCAGCCAGAGGATGGCGGCTGCGCGTGATGGGGCGCGACCGATAATCGGGACTCCTAGCGCCGGGTGGTCAGTCCAAAGATGCGCGGACCGGCCATTGGCCGCGCGGGGAACAGCAATCGCATAGATGTTCGCTGCTCGTTGGCGCAAAAAACCAATCAGCACAAAGGCAAGCGCCGCGCCTGCAAGGTCAAACAACTGTGCGATCTGCGCCTGCTCTGCGGCGGTCATGTCTGCAAATTCCGGGACAATGCCTTCGATAAACACGGGGATCGCGCGCAATCCGAAGAACGGGACACTAAGGGCGACAGACAGTAAAGCAATCCAAGCGATGCGCCAGCCGGACGACGCGGCAAGACTGCGGATGCGCCTCCATTCGAAAAAAGCAGCGAAACGGCCCTCGACTGCCGCATGGGCCAAGGCGAGCGGCAAGTGCGTCAGAAGAGGCACCGAGATCAGCGCCCCTAGGAACCAGACCGCCGGACCGATAGTGGCTTGTTCATAACCCTTGTTGAACGAGTTTTCCCAGCCCGCCCACCATGCGCCCAGCCATAGCACGGTGAACGGCAGGCAAAGCAGCGCCAGACCTGCCGCTGCGATCACTCCGTTGCGAATGTTTGCCGCAAACCCTCCAAACAGATAAGCGATCCACCCCCGGTCACGCGGCCCAATCAGCCAACCGGGGCGGGCGTTGGGCTTGCCCCAGCGTCGTCGTACGGTCGCGCCCATCCGGCGGGTCATCCAACCCAGCGCCAGCAGCGCTGTAAGCGGTGAGAGGCACAGAACCGTTCCGACCAGCAAGTCGCGCAGCACGCCGATAAGCCACATCGGCAGCCGGATAATCGCAGGAAGGGCAGCAGCCGTAGTCATATGAAGATTTCCGAGAGCGCGTCACCCTCAGCCTGTCCCGCGCGAAACCCCATCAGCGCCGCAATCGTGGGTGCGACGGCGGACTGGTCGACCACCTTATCCAACACACGGCCCCGTTCGATACCTGCGCCAAATATTATGGCCCACGTCTCATGCGCCATGCGGGAATTGAAATGATGCTGAAACGGCACGCCCATCAGCGGGTTGTCGTCCCGTCCGCAATCGGGTGAGATCACGAACACAGTGTTGTCCCGATAAAAAGGATCGGCCTCGACCGTTTCTACAAGCCGTTGCAGGCCGTCATCAATGACCTGTATTGCACGGGTGTAGTGGCTGGGGTTCCCCCAATGCACATAGTCGGGGTCTTGGTAGTTCACCATCATCAGCCGCGGTTTCAGTTCTCGCAAGGCGCGTGTTGCAAGTGCGGTCAGCAAACGGTCGCCGCGCGGGTTGCGAAATCCGTCGTCGCCGTAATGCGCGCGCCAGCGTTGCCAGAACGCGGTAACTTCTGGCGACTGATCCGGCGTAATCGCGCGTGGGTCGGTGGCCATCAGATCGGCATATTGCGTGCGGGCGTTTTCCAGCACAGCCTCCTCAGCTGTACCGTCCGCAATGATCTGGGCGAACTTGTAAAGCTTGAAGCGATGCAGGCTCAGCATTTCTGAACGGTAGGCGATGCCGTAGTGATCGGCGACGCCATAGGTGAAGAATTCCTCCTGCGGTCGATCCTCACCGTTGATCAACAGCGCTTGATGCGAAGGCAGGTCGAAAGCTTCGCGCAAGTATTCGAACAGCGTCGGTTCTGTCGGCTCCAGCCGGTCCTGAAGGAACTTTGACCCGGCATCACGATAGGCCAGATACCGTCCGGTCAGCAGGTTCAACGTGCCTTCGGCGTGGCTCGTGTTCACTCCGTCCAACTGGGCGATACGCATATCCGGAATAAAGACGCCTCGCCCCGCCAATACATGCCGCAGATACGGGGCGTAGGTCGTGGCTTCACCGATCGTCTCCGCCCGACGCACGCCGCCGCCAAACCGGACGAGGATGACGTTCGGCCCGTCGTAAGGCCGCGCGCGTGCCGACAGCGGCGCACCCGCAGTTGCTATTGCCGTTCCTAGTCCGAGATTGAAGCTACGCCTGTCCATTATCGACCCTCGCCGGAAGTCGCCCATCGGCACAATGTAACAAGTTTTTACATTCGAGGGAAGCGGGGGGACAAACTGCCCGACCATCACTGGATCTGGCTGCGCGCCCAATCTCTGTTGTTTGTAAGAAGCCGATCATCGCCAACGTCAGCGATCCCGCGTTCGTAGATGGCGACAGCATCCGCCCAACCGCCACCTTCGCCGACGGACTTGGCCCAACGGTCATATGCGAATACCTTAAGGCTCTGGGACGCATCCAAGCTCAGAACAGGTGAAACTTCGTCAATCAGGTCGATCGCGCCTTCGGCATCATTGTCAGCCAATCGCGCCTCCGCCGCATGGCCCATAACGCTTTCGAGAACGTTGTGAGTTACTGTGTCGTCGGAAAGCAACGACTGCGCTTTGGTTGCCGCGGCAACAAAACCTTGAGGTCCGTCCTTGGTAAGTGCCCCAGCCGTCCATTCCTGAACGATGTATCCGATATTACGCGACAATTCTCTCGCGTCAGGGTGAATGGCAAGTCCTTCGGAGTAAGTTTCCAAGGCGCTTGACCAGTTGCCTGCCTCCATATCCTTTTGCGCCACGACATCGAAAAACGAGATCGTCAGCGCCCGGCTGTCCTCGTTGTGCAGAAGCGATTTTGCAGCCGCGACGAGCCTGCGAGCCTCAGCAGCTTGATCAGCGTCAACTTCACGCACAACTGCACGGCGAAGTGTGGCAAGCCCCATACCGGCAACGTCCTCATCTTCGGGGAACAGCGTTTTCAGCGATTGCATGGCCATGATCACACCCTCGACGCTGCCTTCCGTCTCGGCCGCACGGGTCCATTCCTGCGCGATAAAGGCGATATTGCGAGTTAAGTCCCTGTTACCGGGAAATCGGGCTAGACCTGCGGCATAGATCTCAGCCGCCGCTGACCAATTCTCTTCATTCATCGCAATAGTAGCGCGGCGACCAATCACGTAGGTCGCCATCTCAAGATAGCTGTCTGTCGATAGAATAAGTTGGGCACGATCGAGAACGGCATTCGCCTCATCGAATTTTTCAGCCGTAGCAAGCTCGGCAACTTGACGCTTGATCTCCTCTTCGCCGAAACCGTCCTGCGCCGCGAAGTCGGGGAAAAGCTCACGGAGACGATTGTTGACGACGGCAAGCGCGTCGGGTCCGCCGTCGGATAGCGCCGCCCTCTGCCAGTTCTGTGCAAGATAGCGCGCGTTCGTCGTCAGAAGACGATCGTCGGGAAACGCCTTGCGTCCGGCCGAATAGATGATTGCCGCCCCCTCCCAATCGGCTTGGTCAATCAGGGGGTGGCCGTGTACCTCATAAACCAATGCACCAAGACGATTTCGTATCTCGCCATCCTTAAACAGCGGGTTAGCTTCGGAAACCACAGCGATGCCAGCCTCTAAGGTCGGCGCGATTGTCCGGTCAGTGACCGTCCGTTCAACATAGTTTTCGGCCATGTCCGAAATCCGGTCGATCGTAGGAAACCGGGTCATCATCGACGACATAAAAGCCAGACCATCACTATAGGTGGCTGCCGCACGCGCCCCTTCTTGCCCCAGATAGGCCGCCGTTTGCGAAAGCCGAGAATCGTCGGGATAGATTGCCAATCCTCGTTCCAGAACGTCTGCTGCCCGCATATATTGCGCTGCCGAAATCTCACTGTTGGTCCAGCGAAGGAAAAATCCCCGTCGCCAATCATCTAGTTCAGTCAGCGCATTGGGGTCTAACGTCAGAGCGTCAGGATCAGACGCCGCGAAGGCGGCTTCCCACTCGCCCGCTTCGATGAAACGTTCGGCTGGACGGATCAACACCAGCGCCTGCATGGCACCGAAGCCTCCATCCGGGACCGCGACCGAAGCTTGTTGCAGAACTTCAAGCGCTTGTTCTGCGCGGTGGGCATCAATTTCGCCGATAGCGCGCCGCTGCCAAACTGCGACTTCGCGGGCGGCCAGTCCCGCATCATCGGGTGCAAGATCGGCGCCTACGGCAGCGACTCTGACCGCATCTTCCCACTTTCCCTTGTCGGCGAGGTCTTCGCTCCAACGCCCAAGCGCCGCCAACGCATTTGTCACAGCAGAGTCGAATTCCGGATCAAGGCTCATCGCGCGAAAATTGGCCAGAAGCGCATCATAGTACCGCTCTTCTCTGATCGCGGTCACGCCGTGGTTGTAGTAAATCAGCGCAGCCAAACTGGCCATCCCGATCTCTCGGCGCTGGCCCTTGTTGGATTGGGGAATGTAGTTGAACCCAGTCAGCGCCTCAAACGCATCAACCCGATCACGGTGAGGATTGAATCCTTGCGGTGTTGTCGTTTCAACATCCATATGATTGGTGCCATCGTAGGCAATCGCGAACGCATGGTCCGGCACTTCAATCGCACGAATGTCGAGACCGAGGCGCTGCCCCAACGCCACGTAGATGACCGCTGATGAAACGCAATTGAATACCCCGTCGTCCAGAACAACGTCGAGCTCTGTCTGACGTTCCTCGTATCCTCCGGTCAAGAGGGTACCATGTAACCACTCCAAAAGATCCGCCCCACTTTCAGACGTCGAAGCGTTGAAGTTGATTGTTGCCCGTGCCGCCGCCTCAAGGTCCGAAATCTGGCGCTGGTAGGCTGCGCGTTTGGCGGGGTCTTTTACGCCTGATGCAAGCAAAGCCGCATGTTCAAAGTCGTCGGTGGAAAAAGAACCGCTAGCGGCGATTTCGAAAAGTCTGCGTTCGTCATCTTCCAAGCCGAATGACCCCATCGCCAACCCAGACAGGCTCTCGATAACTGTGAGTGCATCCGTTGGTGCCGTACCAAAACTATAGACGGTTTCAGGCGGACCCTCCACGCCTATCAAGGCCAGTTCTGCAAGCGCGACTTCTGTGGCGTTCTGCGCGGGGAACAGCCGCACCATCACCCAGCGGGCAGTGGTCGCGCGGAACTCGATCTCGGCGCTTTGTGCCAAACCATCCAAGACCTCCGTCCTGAGTGAGCGGAATCCCGATGTCGGCGAAACCGTCGAGACAAGCACATCAATTCGGGCGGGCGGAATCCCTTCGCCCGAGACCGGCAATGTTACGATCAGTTCCTGCGGGGCGACGATGCCATCCGCAAAATCGTAAACTAGATCAACTGGCGTATTCTCTGACACGACGAATTCAGCGATGGTTTTCGTGTCGCCATCACGAAGAAGCGTGCTTTGGCTCTCGGTCTCGGTCGTCGCGAGATCACTTTCAAAGGTCGCAAGCGGCAGTAGGTCTACCGCTTCGGAATCCGCCGAAGCCGTCGCTGCGGACGCCACTAAAGTGAGGGAGAACAGCAATCCATACTTGGTCTTCATGACGATCCAATCACTGCAATTGAGTGTTTCAAGACAACTCTAACACATTCGTCCGCAGGCCCAACGGCAGCAGTGGGTGATCAAATATTCGCACGTGTGGAGGCGTGCGAGATTGATGACATTGTTGAGCGGGCGAAAATGGTCCTCTCGTCGGACCTGCGCATCGGTGTCGGACTTGAGCAACTAGTGACCAATCAACGGCGAGACTTGAATTAAGCCCGGTGCTGGGATCCAATCACAGACTTGGATACGCAGAGATACGCTTGATTTGATCTGAAACCTGAAGCGAGGAAGGACATTCCACATGGCCGCAGCGCCGCCTGTATGCGACTTCGACTGGATCGCGCCGGATTTCTTCGGCTTCAATCGGGATCTCGGTTTGCAATATCGTGGCCGCCTTGACGCGTCTGGCATAAAACCAGGGTCGTCAGACATGCGCCGGGATTTGTTCGAAGCGATGAAAGAAGTGGCGCGAACAGGTTCCGGGTCGTCCGAGCAAGTCGCGTCGATGCGATGTTCCATAAAGTGGAAAGCGGCATAATCCACGGTTTTTAGTGGCTCTGACGGCATAACGACGCTCAGCTCAGATCACGGGCGTAGTAAGGGCGATTTGAACGCTGTTCCGCGCTATCACAAGTGCTTCCGATGCAACTAGGTCGTGGTTAAGACGTGGTCTGGGCGTATTCCACTCTACGTGATGGCTAGGGAAGGCATCGCGGCGAAAGTCAGCGCCGCACCGCAGCGTAGCTTTCATAAGTCCAAGCGGTCATATACCCGCTTGTACGCTCTTCGCCGCCGTCGGATGCATTTCAGCATTACCCAGAAACCATCGATATCCGACCGAATTACCGCGTTCCATTGAACCGGATCGCCTCAGCGGGACACCTCTATAATAACGAGGTAGGAATCGAGTGATGCGAAGAAGCGACAGGATTGTCGAGGAGTACCTCGTGATATCGGCCCGGCTGGGAGACCGCCGGGCGCTTGGGCGCCTTGTCGCGCATCGGGGGCCGAGGTTATTGGCCCATGCGACGCGGCTCATGGGCGACCGGGAAGAGGCGCGGGATGCGGTACAGGAGGCGTGGCTCGACATTGTGCGCGGCCTGCCTCGGCTAACCGATCCGCGCGCCTTTCCAGCTTGGGCGACCCGGATCGTAACGCGACGTTGCGCGCGGGCGATCCGCGTCAAGGTTCGGACCCGCGCTCTTGCAAGGGATTTCGGGGCGACAGCGGAACGGACCTCAGCGCCCGAGGAAGGCCGCGCGGTTGACGCAGCGACGATACGCGGGGCCATTGCAGCCCTACCCGCGGATCAGGGCGCTACCATCGCGCTGTTCTACTTGGAAGAAATGAGCGTGGCTGAGGTTTCGGTCGCGTTGGATATTCCTGTGGGCACAGTCAAGACACGGCTGATGCATGCACGAGAAAAACTGAAGTTTGCATTGAAAGGAAACGCAGATGACCAAGCTTGACGAGTTGATTGAGGAAGCACTGAGCGCCGAGGACCGCGACATTCTTGAGGCAACAGCGGAACAGGGCTGGTTCGCCCTTGGGCTGAACCAGTTTCGCGGGCGGCTGGGTTGGGTGACATGGGTCGTGATGATCGTTCAGGCGACAATGTTCCTGATCGGCCTCTGGTGCGCGATCCGCTTCTTCAACGCCAGTGAACTGCTACCTGCACTCAAATGGGGGTTGTCGGGCGCCGTGCTGATACTGATGGCGACCGCGTTAAAAATGAGCCTTATGCCACAGATGCAGGCAGACCGGGTCTTGCGCGAGCTGAAGAGACTGGAGTTGATCGTGTCCCGGCTGCGGACCTAAACCACTGGCGATTGCGTATGACGCTATCTTGGTTCATGTGCGCGGCCTATTTCCGCCTTTGGCCTAAGTCATCTATGCCGGGGTGCAGCTTCCCCAAAGTGGCTATTGGCGTTCGGCGCATCGGCTCGGTCGAGACGGCGGCCGGACGCTAATAGCCCGCCGACTATCCGTGCAAATCAATCGATGAACGATCGATCAAATAGGGCAACCGCGACCAGGTGTAAAATGGGCGCGCTCGGCGAGCCCGTATTGGATCGCAAGGCCGTTGGCCCGCGCCAGATCCGCGATGGCCTGCGCGGTCGGGCCGTCCAGCACTTCGGCGCGTTCTTTCACCGCATCGCCAATATGATAGCCGCAAGAAAAGTACTCTTTACCCTACGCTACGTTCAGCCCAAATTTGTGATACACGACGCCAAACAGGCTGGCTCAGCCAACGGCAAGGGATTGATCTCATGGATCGCGTAAAATTCACCCAGATGAAAGACGGAACACGGGAGGAATATAAATTCCTGACCGACCATGAAGTTGAATATACCAAAGGCACTGCTGACCGTCTGTTGGCCGCGTTGGTTGATCTCGACAAAGGCCTTTCAGGATATCAAATCACCCGCCTCGGCCATTCCGTTCAATCCGCCACTCGGGCCTATCGTGACGGAGCGGATATCGACTGGATCGTCGCGGCGCTCTTGCACGATATCGGTGACATCTACGCGCCCTATAACCACGATGAATATGCCGCCACTATTCTTCGACCGTTCCTGCGCGAACAATGCACCTGGGTGGTCGAAAAACACGGTGATTTTCAAATGATCTATTATGGCCATCATGTCGGCGGCAACCAACATAAGCGCGATGCCTACAAGGGCCACGTGTATTTCGACGACTGCGCAAACTTCTGTGAACTGTGGGATCAAGCGAGCTTTGATCCTGCCTACGACACGTTGCCCATCGATTTTTTCGCGCCCATGGTGCGCGATGTCTTCTCGCGCGTGCCGTATGATCCGGCGGTGGTTAGGGCGGGAGAACGGGAACCTCTTCAGAATGCTGAATTGGCTCGGCAAAGAGCGACATGATATCCAGAGGGTAGCTGTGATAGTCCAGTACCCACAAGCTCCACTATGCAGACGTCTGGCACGTTCGATCGGGTGCTTCGACCAGTAGCCAGTGCGAGACGGCGCCGCCAGCAATCATTGGAATCCAGCGATAAATGGGCGCAAGTTCTTGCCAATTGGCAGAAGCGAACCAAGCAAAAATTACTGCTCACATGGCAAGGAACGACACGTCGGCCTTGATGAACGCAGGATTGCTCACAGAGTCTCCAACATCTGCCGCTAGAAGCTCGGCTGTCCACGGATTGTTTGCATCATACGAATTACGGCACCGCCGGTTAGGAACGCGAAAACAATAGCCAAGGCGTTCGTTTCCTTGAAGGAAGGCACCAAGAGCAACACAACCAATATTATTCCAACAGCGACGACCCGTGCTGCCCCGATCAGCGGGTATCCAATCGGAGCCAAAATCGTAAAAACCAAGTACGGCGCAAGGAGCAGGTGGGCGGACAAATAGGCCTTCATCGTTTGATCCTGGGAATATTCGATTTGCGAGATGCGCCGGTCGATCAAAGTGCCACCGCCGCGTCTCTGGCGATCTGGTCCAGGTCAATGCCAATGGCCGGGCCGATCGCGACATAAGAGGCATTGCGGTCCATCCAGACAACCATGTCGACATCCGCAAAGCTTCGATTGGTGAAGTCAGGCTGTCCGCCCATCGGTGCCATACCGTCGTTGGCAATGAAGCACAGGGCCACGACCTGCCCGTCCGCATCGGTATACATCAGCTGGCCAACCGGCTTGCCTGCTGCCACAAGCAATCGTCCACCCGCGAAGGTAAGGCCCCGTCCGGTGAGGTCGGGGATACTGAATGCCACGCCGGTGCGATTGGAAAGCCAGGTCTGAAGATGCGCAGCATCGGCTGCCGGAACCTCTACCAGGTGCCGGCCTTCGCGGGCATAAACCCGATGATACTCCGCCACCTGATCGAGCCAGCCGGGCGCGGCGGCAATTTCCACCGACGGCGTATAGAGGCGTGTCAGAACCGATCCGCCTCCGGCGCCTATCATGAGCAAGGCGAGCGCTGCGGCGACCGTGCCAAAACCCCAGCGGGGAGGGCGGGGCAGGTTTGCAGCGGAAGGGATCACCGGTGTTTCCTCGATTGCGCTGATGAGGGCGCGGGGCACAGGCGTCTCAAGCATCGATGCGAAGGCTGATCCGATGGCCGCATCGGCCTGTTGCAGCGCAGCAAGCTCATCGGCAGCGTCGGCATCGCTGGCCACCAGCGCTTCGATCTTGGCGCGCTCAGCATCTGAGAGCGTGCCGTCGAGATAAGCGCTCAACTGGTCTGCCAGGTCGGAGGTCACATTGCCACTCATGTCATTGCCATCCCGCCCGCCTCGGCGAGCCCTTCCTTCACGATTTGCCGCGCGCGGGACATCCGGCTCATTACGGTTCCGATCGGAATGCCGAGGATATCCGCCGCTTCCTGATAAGAATGACCCTCGACGGAGACCAGAAGCAACGTGGCGCTTAATCCTTCGGGCAGCGACATCACCATGTCGATCAACTGATTGCCATAGACGTGGTCCGCCGGACCGACAGGGGTCGACAGTTCTTGTGCGACGGTCGCGTCCACTTGACCCTTTCCGGTTCTAACCCGGCGGCTGCGGATTTCTGAAATCCAGAGATTGCGCATCATTGTGTAGAGCCAGCTGTCGAGCCGGCTGCCTTGACGCCATTGTGCGGCGTGACGGATCGCGCGTTCGCAGGTCATTTGCACCAGATCGTCGCCATCGGCCGCATCACGCGCAAGGGTAAGGGAAAAGCGGCGCAGGCGGGGCAGCAACGCTACAAGCTCGGTCCTGAATTCGGGATGATCCGTCACGGCGGCGTATCCCCAGTTGCGCATGATTATCAGTTTGTCAGGGTGACGAAACTGAACACGATCAGCGGGCAATGCGCAACCGCCGACCAGAGGGGTCGGCGGAAACGCGTATTGCACACAGGTCGGCACTAGATCACCAGTCGGTCGATTCGCCGCCAAGCGCCTGCTCAAGTGCGGCATAGGCCCATGTTTCTTCGCCACCGCGCATCTCAATCTCCCGAAGCTGGGCTTTGGCGCCCTCGATATCACCATCCGAAATCAATGCCTGACCCATATAGGACCGCGCGAGGATGTAATCGGGGTCGATGTTCAGCGCTGCCTGATAATAGGTCATGCCTTCCTCGATCCGGCCCGCCTTGCGATTGGCGAAACCCCGGTAGTTCAGGATGCGCGGATCGTTCTGGTTTTCGGCCAGGTCGAGCACCGTCAACGCATTGTCATACTGCCCGTCATAGGCCAGTTCGCGTGCGGCATCGTAGAGGTCGTCATCCGACAGCGCGCCGCTTTGCGGGTTGACGCATGCGCCCTTTCTCTCATCCCAGATCTGGCCATTCTCGCATTCCTGGGTCGTCTGGGTCCTGACGGGCGGGCTTGTCGAATCCGAGCCGGCGGCGAAGCTCATCGTTGCAATCGTTGCGGCCGCGAGCGTTGAAAAAATGGTTTTGGTCGGGATCATTGATCGTCTCCTTAATTCTATTCAATTGTTCGAAACCGGCTCAATGCGGTAGATGCGTCAATCGCCAGTCATGGGGGAAACGCACGGGCCACGGGTATTATTCACTCTGAAGCGAAATTTTCTTCGAGGGCTGTCGATTCATTCTTTTCTTTGGGTTAACAGCCGGCGGTGTCAGACCAATTCGAACTCGCCTCAACTCAGGCTACGTCATTCGATGCTGGCATTGGCGGCGGGGAAGGCTTGTAAACGGCAATTCCGATCACGACCAAGACGACGCCGATCCCGGCCAGCATCAATAGGGGTGCGCCAAAGGCTTCAAGCGCCTGTGATTAGCCCAACGTGTGTCGCCAGTTCTTGAGGGGAGATCAATCAATTCTGCGAACGAATACACAAATTCAACAGAGCGGCATTGCGCGACCCATTGACCGCAAAGACAAGGCGCTCACACGGTGGTCCAATGGCAATGGTGTCAGACGGCACGGGTCAGGCCCCCATCAATGCGTAGATTTTGGCCGGTCATGTAGCCACCATCGTCGGAGGCGAGCCATGAAATCAGAGAAGAAACCTCTGAGGCGGCGCCGTAGCGCCCCATGGGAATACGCGCTTTGCGGTCTTCGGTCTCGGGCAGGCTGTCTATGAAGCCTGGAAGGACGTTGTTCATGCGGATGTTCTCGGGCGCATACTTATCCGAGTAGAGCTTTGTGAATGCGGCAAGTCCGGCCCGGAAGACGCCAGACGTTGGAAAAAGGGGGTCGGGTTCGAATGCCGCAAAGGTCGAGATGTTGATGATCGCCCCGCCGCCCTGGGCTTGCATCACAGGTGTGATCAGCCTTGTCGGACGGATCACGTTCATCAGGTAGACTTCCATCCCTTGATGCCAGTCGTCGTCGCTGATTTCGAGAACCGGTCCCTTTGGCCCGTGACCAGCAGAGTTCACCAAGACATCAACACGGCCCCAACGATCCTTCGCACCCTCGACCAAAGCGTTCAGCGCTTCTCCATCAAGATTAGAGCCAGTCACACCAAAGCCGCCGAGTTCGCCGCCAAGCGTCTCACCCTTGCCGGACGAGGACAAGATGCCGACTTTGAACCCGTCTTTCGCCAACTTGCGGGCCGCATCCGCACCCATGCCGCTGCCGCCTGCCGTAATCAGAGCTACTTTTTCTACTGTCATTTCTAGTGTCCTTTCATGTTGAGTCATATATCGCGACTCCAATGAGGAAATTCGATTGAGAATTGATGTTACTTGGCAGTAGATATACTATTTCCGAATGATCGAGCTTCCCCCGCTCAACAGTTTGCGTGCTTTTGATGCAGCAGGCCGCCGCCTCAGTTTCCGCGCAGCCGCTGATGAATTGGGAGTCACGCAAGGGGCCGTTGCGCAGCAGGTGCGCCAGCTCGAAGCGCATCTTGGTGTGGCCTTGTTTGAACGGGTGCCGAAGGGTCTGACGTTCACATCGGTTGGGCGCAGCTTTCATAACCGGATCGCTGAGGTGTTCGCGGACCTTCGATCCGCAACTGCCGAGCTGAAGCCAGAGCCGAATAAAGTCCTTATCAGTGTCACTCCGACCTTTGCTGCGAAATGGCTGATCCCCAATCTACCGGACTTCACTGCAGCACATCCGAATATCGATTTACGGATCATGGCCACCGAGAAAGTTTCCAGCTTCCATAGCGACGGGATAGACCTTGCAGTGCGCCAAGGATCGCCGCCATTCGGTGCATCACTGGAAGTAACGCTGCTGTTCAGGCAGACGCTGATCGCTGTCGCAACACCATCGCTTGCGAGCGACGAACCCTATCCGCTTGAACCAAAAACGCTGTCCAAACTGCCGAAGATCCATGACTCTCACGACCTTTGGCCGAGTTATCTTGCGTATTTGGGCGTGCAAGACCAATCGCCTCGTGGCCTAAGCCTGAGCCAGACGTCACTTGCAGTAGATGCAGCCATCGCCGGGCAAGGTGTCGCCTTGGTAAGCCGTTTTCTGGTGGCTCATGATCTCGAAGCCGGTCGTTTGGCTGAGGTTGGTGAGGTTTGGGAGGCTGGTGGAAAAGACTTCTACATCCTCATGCCGCGCGCCGCAAAAACTAATAAGTCCGTGGTGGAGGTCGTGACATGGATTAAGGCGCATTCCGCCGCTGCGCTCTGACTGCCTTGAAATCAGAGCAGTCATTCAGTTCATCGAGACGAATGACGGCAAGGTCCCGCAGACTGCTAGTGCAGCCAGCTCCAGACCGCGCAAACGTGGCGAATGGCGGCAATACGGGCTGCAACCGCACCAAACCTACCAAAGTGGACGGGTGACCGCTTTGGGCATCACGACGGCCCGAGATGGCGGCTACGTCGCCGTCAGAACGGCGGAGGTTCCGAACTGTCGGAAAGCTATCTTTGCGGGTTGCGCAGACCGTCCTTTCGGTCCCTATGAAACCATCGAACAGCCACTACTGACGCAATCCGGCCTCCGGGGGGCACAGACGAGATCATCGCGCCTCAGGTCTATTTCGATGCGGTGAACAGCAATATCCATCAGTTCTGCACAGGGGCAGATTGTCAGCGCGGTTAGTGGACAATGGAAGTAACGCTGTCGCCATAATACTACACGCGCAGACATGTGTGCTGATCAGCCCCACATGCTGGGTGAAGCAGCCGGTTAAGTCTCGTTGGCAGCCTCCAGCGACCAATTGTGCTGCCGCGGCGTGGTCTGCGGAAGCCGATCTTTGGTCTTGATGGTGGTTGTATCCGTTTTCCCGGGACGCCTCGACGACTGGCAAGCTACACCAGATTGAACACCCCTGTGGTTAGCGCAGCATTCGCCATACGCGACGTCGTCGCAAGGCCCATACCCCTGCTCCCAGAACCATCAGGCAGAGGGTGCCTTTCGTCAGGTTCTCCATCGTCCCTTGGATCAGCCATGCGTGAATGACGGTCCCCGTGACGATGACGACCACCGCCAAGCTATGTCCCAAGCGCCAGATGCGCAGGCGAAGCCTCTTTCTCAGAACGGCAAGCAGAGCCGCAGCAAATACGGCCCACATCGCCATTGCGCCCCAAACTGAAAACGGTGTCGGCGAGCGGAACAGCAAGACGTCCACCACGTCAGGCGGGCTCGTGATCCACAGCCCCGCAACATGAACAACCACCGCGAGAACCAGTCCCGCGCCCGTCCACACATGCACCCGCCGCGCGGGGATGCCCGGAAGGATACCGGTAATCAAAAGTGGCTGGACCAGCAATAACGCCAGACCGACGATACCGGTATATCCTGCAACGATGTAGATCGGCTCCCGCCACTCCAGAAGCGGACTACGCGCTGCCGCGATCAAGGGGACCACGATGGCCACGGCCAACGCAGTCCAAATAAGCGCGCCGCGCAGATTCATCAAACGGGGCGCAGAACGAACTCGACATGAAGGTTCGTGTCCGATGCACGCGCCATGACGGGCCGCAGGAATACCGTTTCGAAGCCGCCATCATCGTAGTCGGCATCGTAGGCCAGATGGCCGTGCGGCTGACCGAATGCCGGGACGATCTGTGGCATCTCAATGCGGAACACGCCGTCCGCATCCGTTAGCGTTGCGCCATGAGAGCGCTCGTCCCGTTCGTGACCCTCGGTCGTGTGGGCCCAGACCTGGATGCGCCGCCCGGCGAGCGGGGCACCGTCGCCCGCGCGTCGAACGGTCCCGCTGGTCCAGAATCCGCCGCCGCCGATCCGCTCCACGACCGGCGCGCCGGGACGGTAATTGTTCGCGCCGCCACGCATTGTCGGTGTAGGGGCAAGGGACTGGGCGCGGGCGGGGACGGTCAGGCCCGCGGCGCCGAGGAGGAGCGCAGCGCCAGCGTTGGAAATCACGGTTCGGCGGTTCGTGATCGATATCGCCATGTCGGTCTCTCCTGTCGGCAGTTTCAAACAAGCCTGCCGCGCGCGTTTCGGGTTACGCTCGCACGGCTTCGACAGCGCCATGATACAAAGCGGCGGCAACGCATGTCACATCACAAGTTCTCGACGCGGCATGAAGTACCGCCGGGCCCTAAGCGTTTCCGGGCGCAGCCACGGTTCAACCGGCGAGATACGTGCGGAACCAGGCCACCATCCGCTCTTCGGCGAGGCGGGCGGCCTCCTCGTCGTAGCGTGGCGTAGTATCGTTGTGAAAGCCGTGGTTCACGCCGGGGTAGATATGCGCCTCGTACCGCTTGTCGTTTTCTTCCAGCGCTTTCTGGTAGTCGGGCCACATGGCGTTGATACGCTGATCAAGTGCGGCGAGCTGGATCATCAGCGGTGCCTCGATCCGGGCGACTTGATCGCTGTCTGGCGCTGCGCCGTAAAAGGGAACGCCAGCCGCCATCTCTGGATAGGCGACCGCCAGCTTGTTCACGACGCCTCCGCCATAGCAGAAGCCCGTTGCGCCCACTTTTCCGTTTGTGCCGTCGAGCGCCTGAAGATACTCGAATCCGGCGAAAAAATCATTTAGGAGCGCGTCGCGATCAAGGCTGCGCTGCATCTCGCGCCCTTCATCATCATTGCCTGGATAACCGCCGAGCGACGACAGGCCATCGGGGCCCATGGCGACGAAACCCGCCTTGGCAAGACGCCGCACGACATCGCGGATGTAGGGGTTCAGCCCACGGTTTTCGTGAACGACAAGAACAGCCGCAGGCGGGCGGTCCGCGTCGATTTCCGTGGGGCGCACGACGTAAGCCGTGATCTCGCCCGTTCCGTTCGGACTGGGGTAGGTTATGTCTTCGCCTTGAATGCCTGGATCATCCTCGGCCACCTGCTGCGCCAGCGCGTAGTTGGGCGCAAGCGTGCCAAGGATAGCTGCCGCCGTTAGGCCGCCCACAGCCCATTTCGCCGCGCGGTCGAGAAACTCACGTTTCGAAATCTTGCCATGAGCATAATAGTCATAGAGGTCTAGGAGTTCTTGGTCGAAATCGGCTGCTGTTAGGCGGGGCTGGGACGTATGGTGGTTCATTGGAGGTTCTCCCTATTGATTGAGGCCCAAATGTTGGACGCCCACATTCTTCAAGATGGGGCGTTCGGGTATTATCGAAACGCTTGCAGTTGAGACTGGAACCATACCGTATTTTATCGAATCGAGTAAGGTCGGCGCAAACGCGCCATTCGTGACTATCGCAACATTCGTCCCTTTAGACTCTCAGCCTAACTTGGATGTAGCATCGCAAGCCAAGAAATCGGGTGCATGATCCAAGATGGACGGGGCGAAGCGGGCATTCGCTGCGACTTCGTGCATGTTCGCTTCTTCCAACAGACTATAGTCCCGCTTCAGGGACCACCACGACGGTTCTGTAGCTGTAAGATCGAGAACGGGAGGTGAAGACGGACGAACTGACTCGTGTGTGCCGGGTATCAATCAAGCCGGCAATTCGAGCGGAGTCTGAACCGCTCTTCAAGACTGTTGCTCTGTCATCCACCGTGGACTGCGACGGATGTACGTCCGTTACCCGCCACTTGATTGCGGGATGACGCGAAGACTATAACCACATCCTCCCGCATTCCAGCCCCGCCAGCATGACCCCAAGGGAATATGAGAACCGGTCACAATTGGACCAAAACCTGAACAGAGACTCTTAGGGGAGCAGGTCATCGGGTTTTTTTGCGTACAGAGAATGCCAGCGTTTGAATAGATGGTTGCCGTTCGTGGGTTGCTGCAGCTGAAACTAGCTGCTGGTCAGTGGGCTGCTGTTGTCGTGCTGATCTCTGGCATCATCAAGATGCTCGCGGAGCTTCTGAAGGATCGGCAGCACGGTTCTGACCTCCTGCGGTGTAGTGGTCTGCGCCACACGACTTAGGATCGGACCAAGGTCGGCAATCGTTCGGTCTCGCAACTGGCGCCCTTCATCTGTCAGCCACACCTGCTTGGAGCGCGCATCGTTCGGGTTCGGGCGCATTTCAACCAGCCGGTGCCTTTGCAAACCCGCCAGAGTATGAGTCATTGAAGTCTTCGGCACCTGAAAAGCTGTCGCCAGCTTCAAAGGCGTCTGACCGTCTGCGACCCGGATCAGGTGATTGAGTACCGCAAAATGTGGCGCGATAATTCCATCCGGTAGTTCAGCCTCAAGAAGGTTGCGGCTGAGTTGTTCGATAATGCCGACTTCGGTGAAGAGGGCAAAGTACTCTATGAGATCTGAATTCTCTGTCAAATGAATCTGGTCTCCAAGGGCCAACGTGGCGTCGGCGCGATTGCCGGACCGTAGCCCAATCGCCCCAGCATTTGAACCGTTTCGCCCGGCTCGGCCATAAGCTGGTGCGCCGCGTCGTAGTGTTCAGCCATCTGCGGATACTCCTGAAGCGCCTGCGAAACTGGATGAAGGGACACGCCGAGTGCCGTCGCTGCCAGATTCAGGCGGAGCCATCGGCGACCCGCTTCAATCTGATCCTGCCGGCTGTTACCCCTGGTCGTGACGACAGCGTAGGCGGGCGTGGCGTCCATCATCTCATGATAGATGGCGACGCCTTGCTTGAAACCCGCGCTGCCAATCTTCGCCTGATCGTCGCGCGAAAGCAGACCCAGAAGCATCAGGCTTTCTAGAAACGCCCCCCCAAGGTCGATGCCGTCCGGATTGGCGTTGATCTCGGCCTTGCCAAACCGCATCAGATCGACGCTTTCCGTCCAGGTCGGGGGGTAATGCGCCTCGGTCAGCCATGCGTTCCAGGTCAACTGCTTCAGCTTGCCGACCATATCCGGATCGGTCAGGATGTTTGCGTATGCTCCGAGGTCCTGCGCGGCCTTCGCATCAACGGGTCGGTCCTCGAACGGTTGTTTGCATGACCGGCGGTGCGGTACAGCAGCGAACAATGGGTCCGGCGTCGCGGTTCCGCCAAATGTGGCAATGGCGGCCGGACCATCTTCGCCCTCTGGGTAGATGTCGAGGCGGACGTCGATTTGCCTATGCGTGGCCGCGATGCGCATCTGTTCGATAAAGCACCCTAGACTGATGACCAATTGTCTTTGAAACGGGTCCGTTTCGGGTAGCTCCCTCGTTTTGTCGCGCCAGAGCGTGACAGTATCGTTGCCTTCCAACCCGACCAACCACGGCTGCCTGTTGTGAGCGTTGGGGGCGAGGATTGCGTAAGATAGCGCCCATTCGCGCGGATCGTCGTAGTTCCCGGCAGCGTCCCATGGTGCGAGGGCAGTCTGAGGAGTGCGTGTTCCCAGAAACCCGCCTGCAGCAGCTCCGGCGGCAAGAATGGTTCCGCCGCCAATGAGGGCTAGAGTTTTGCGTCGCGAAAGGGTCATGTCGGCATTCCTTGTAATACGATATCGAACTATATAGTGCGATATCGTATTACTGTCAACACAGCTGAAATCACTACATCAAAGCCTCGGGCAGTGGTTAGGCGACGCTCCTGCATAGTTTGCGTTTTGCAGCCGGACAACGAGTCTCGGATGACTGGATTGCTTCTGAAGCACTTTCAGCGTGACTCGAACCGAATACGCAAAAAACCATTCCGTCAGTCGAAATTCTAGAGACAAGCTACAGTAGGGCGACAAGTGTCTTGCTCCGTCATTTTGACGTCGGCATTAAATCAAATTGGTTGCTTGGAACTCTGAACTACCAACGAATGTCGGCATTGAAACGTCCTTCACGGTGACGGTTCTGCGTTTCCTCGGGGATACTGCGCAGCAGCTAAATGATCCGTTGCTCAAGCTCTGTGGGATCATCGACTTCAACGTGCCAGAAGGCGACTGCTTCATCGGGAAGTTGCGTCAACGCGCGCTCAAAGTCCGTCTTGTTTGTACAGCGACGTATCGCCCAAGCCGTCGCTTCAATCGCATTGTCGGGCGTCAAATTATGGTTCACCCGAATTTGCTTCGCCTCAGCGATTAAGGCGGAGCGTTCAGAAAATGGAACCGGCGGAGCCGTAACATCCCAACCATTAACAAAAATTGCGCGTAGAACGCTTGGAAGCACACTTGCAAAATTCAATCCTTGCTGAGCAGTCAAGCGGCGTCGGAAAACCTGAAGCACCGCGTCTACAGCGGTGTACGCCATGTTGTCAGATTCCAATGACATGCGCTCTTTCACATCATCAAGAAATGCCCGCCATTCCTTGGAGGCATGTCTATATGTCCAGGGCATCGGCATTGTGGAAGGTCTCCGCAGTGGTTTCTACACCAACTTATCGAGTTCTCGAACGGCAGCAAAGTTCCGCATCCTCCCTGCTGGTGTGCCGCGCAGGGAAGACGCTGTTTCCCGAACCGGCCGCAAGTGACTAGCGCGACGAAGGTGACAGGAGAACCCATAGAAGCCAAGATGCTGCGGTGTTGCGAATGCCTGCTTCAATGTACTCAATGGTTCCGCTAGAGTCATCTTCGGAAGAAACAAGTTTGGCGACAATAGCGGTTATGAAGCGGCGTGATCTCGTGCTGGGTGGTGGGGTTTTTTGCTGGGCAGGCCTTATGGGAAAATCACAAGCGATTGCTGGAGCAGGGTTATTCGTTCCACCAGAAGAAGGACCGCATCAGCGCACATTTATGCAGTGGCCGGTCAATCGGAAGGTGCATCCTGACCCCATTTTCTTAGACATGGCGCAGCAGACGATAGCAGACATCGCCAATACAATCGCGGATTTCGAACCTGTCACAATGCTCGCAGCAGCGCAGGATCACGGTGACGCGCGCGCCAAGCTGTCAGCAAATGTCGAGCTTTGGGACATTCCGACCGAAGACTTGTGGTGCCGCGATGCAGGCCCGATCTTCGTGGTCGATGGTGCGGGCAAAATTGCGGTCAGTCATATACAGTTCAACGGTTGGGGTGAAAAGCAGGTCAACCGGCGCGACAGCCAGATTGCGAAACGTGTCGCGGCGCGTTTGGAATTAGATCTTTTGCCAACCGGTTTGCACGGCGAAGCGGGCGGCGTTGAGCAGGACGGGCACGGGCTGTTGCTTGCCCATGAAAGCAGTTGGGTAAACGACAACCGCAACCCCGGCATGACGCGTGTGCAGATAGAAAGGCGGCTGCTCAAGGCCTATGGTGCTAATCGCATGATCTGGACCGATGGCGTTTGGGGTGAGGACATCACCGACTATCACATCGACAGCCTTGCGCGTTTCACCGGGCCGGGGCGTGTCTTGATCAACTTGCCCGATGCTCCTGACCTGAGCGACCCGTTTCACGCGGCCGCGATTGAAACCCATGAAAAGCTGGTGGACGCGGGGCTGGACGTGGAGGTTATTCCCGAGCCTCATGTCAGACGGGTCAAGGGCTTTGATTTCGTCGCCTCCTACGCAAACTACTACGTTTGTAATGGCGCGGTTATTGCGGCGGAATTTGGTGATACGGAAACCGATGAGATCGCGCGAGAGGCGCTGGTGCGGCACTATCCGGGGCGCGAGATCATCACGCTGAATGTGGATCCATTGGGCGAGATGGGTGGTGGGATTCATTGTGCTACGCAACAAATGCCCGACCTATGAGCTGGTTTCTCGGAACGCCCCCGACTTGGAGGCCTGCGCGGCCAATTTAACAGCCCCGGTTGCGGTCGCGGCCTTGATTGGGGACCAATTGAGCGCTGTGATATCGAAGCGCATCTTCGATAGACACTGGCGGAATGTCTGGATAAGGGTCATAGCGCGGGCCGATACAAGCTGAGACCAGAATATCATCGCGACCGGTTGTCTGACGCACCTCCTCCATCAGACTAACAGCATCTTTGCTTACATCAACGAGCCGTCCCGCATCATAGCCCAGCGGCGCAGCACGGCCGGCATTCGCCATCCATGTGGGATCATCAAGAATACATCCAACATGAAGTCATTGCCGGTTCCAGCATAAACCAGGTACTTCCTCTTACTGTCGTGCGGGAGCCGTCGTGCCGTTTCAATGCGCGCCCCTGGCCGTCAAAGATAAGACGGAAGCTATCGTGTCTCGGATCTTCTGTGAATCGTGCTGCGGCCGGGCGAACTCCGCGACAGTGATTTCTTCGGTCCAGTTGTTGCGCAACCGCAGCGAACGGCGGGTTTATCGGGTTGCAAAGCAAAATTTCGACTGTGAGACGAACGGCGGCTTTGGGTCGCGTGCGGCGCCAAAGGTAGCCATCAAGCGCCGAGATTCTGCGCCCCCTCCGAGACTTGCTGTGAGGCCATCTTACCGGATGCCGCATGGCGAACGAATGACTGGATTGGCAAACGTCAGCTATGCAGAATGAATACCTTTCAAGCGGGATTATTCCCACGAGATGTGGCACGGTGCTATCGGACTCGCGACTGGATCGGTAACAGCATCGGGTTCAAACCTGACTTCGGCGGGTTAGTTTGTTCATTGCGGTAACTGCCCCCAGATAGGAGAAATTATATGGTGCATGCTCGGGTGGTGTTGGTTCCCTTGCTCAGTGTAATTATCGTCGTCCTCCTCTTTGCCGGAGGGTCCCGCGCTCAGGACGCCGTCATCATCGGCGACGTTCCGCTGCCCGAAGACATCATGATCTCGGCCCCCGAGGAGTGGGCGTTCGCAGGGGCTTGGGTTGGCCGGTGGAGCAATGGGCGGAACCATATTCTCGTCGTGGAAGGTATTGGCGAAGATGGGTTCGCAGATGTCGTATATGCGGTCGGCAGAGACCAAAACGGTGGCGGCAACTGGTTCAGAGGTAAGGCGCGCATTGAAGATGACGCGCTCGTTTTCGGCGATGACGTTTTCGGGGTGCGCTACTCGATTTCGGACACCGGTCGCATGCGCGGCGTTCTCAATGAGAACGAGCGCTTCGCGATCTTGGAACGTCAGGAGATTTCGGCCCTGATGTCGTCTTCTTCACCCGACGACTTGTTCTTGATCGGCGATCTTGAGACCCTGCAAACCGGTTTGATCGAAGACGGCGAGCGGGTCGATCTCGTCGTCGTAATGTATCGCCCTCGCGGACAGGGTCCGTTTCCACTCGCGCTTGTCCATCATGGATCGACCGGCACCGGGACGAGACCGTACGCCTTCGATGAGGTCTGGAAAAACGATTGGCTCGCCGACGTCTTGAACGAGCACGGCTGGATCGTCGCCTTTCCTCAGAGACGGGGACGGGGTGGCTCGGGCGGTTTGTATGACGAAGGGTTTGCCGAAGATCGATCGCAGGGTTATTCGCCGGAGGCCGATCTATCGCTCCCCGGCGCACACCGTGCCCTGGTGGATGCAAACGCAGCATTGGCAGCCCTCCGGGAGCGTCCAGACGTCGGACCCGACGGCGTCCTTTTGAGTGGTATGTCGCGTGGGGGCGTCGTCGCCATCATGCAGGCAGGACATAACCCAGAGGAATTCGCAGGTGTGATCAACTTCGTTGGGGGATGGGTGAGCGAAGGATGGGGTGATGCTTCTATCAATCCGACATTGTTCAGGCGAATTGGCTCGTTTCGTGGTCCGGTCCTGTCGATCTACGGCGAAGAAGATCCGTTCTACAGCGTCGAGCATTCCAGATCGAACGTGATGGAGATGGAGGCGCTCGGCACGAAGAGCCAGCTCCACGTGATCAAACTGCCCGGCTACGGGAACGGGCATTGGGTATTAACCATGCCCAACCTCTGGGAAGAAGTCGTCGGTGAGTTTCTCAAGGCTTTGGAAGATTGAGCCGCGTACACGCACAGGGTCGTGATCTTGCCCGCGGGCATCGAGTTCGACAAAGATCCGTTCACAAGCAATGTGCGGGAGAGCAGTCCCGCGCCAGAACCCCGACGAAAAGCCACGTATCGCTGCTTTAACCCATCCATAAATCGCGACAAGGTCTTTGAGCCCGCCACCGCCGAAGGGTTCCGGGGGTGACTTACAGCCGGCAACGCTCAAAAACCCTCCATCCTCTGACACCGCGCTGATTGCATGGGTTGGGTCAAGGGCCCGTTCAATGAAGGCAACCGCCTATATCTCGAAGCCGAGCGGGTAGCGAAGCGTTCGCAAGATGGGGCACCAACGCACCTGCGCTTCGCGTTCACGATGTTCTGGCCGCAGGTCGGGTTCAATTCGAAAAACAACGATCATCGGTTTGTATTCATTGCGACATCTCCCTATCTCGGATTGGAGATGGATAGGCTACAAGGTGGTTTCAATAAAGTTTCGCTTATTGGTTGTCGCCACCCTAATGCTCGCGGTGGTCATCGTGGTCTGGCGTCTGGCGGACCACGATCTCAGTTGGCGCAACAGCGAGCGCTTCGATTTTTCCTCCGACGGCGATGCCATAACCGGAACCCTCTGGCTGCCCGATGGCGCGCCGCAGGCGGCCGTCGTCTTAGTCCACGGCGACGGGGCACAGGATCGAATCTCTGCGGGGGGGTATGCGCCACTCATTCATGTATTTCTCGATCGCGGCATCGCCGTCGCTGCGTGGGACAAACCCGGTGTTGGATCGTCCGAGGGGAACTGGCTGCATCAATCCATGGCCGACCGCACCCGTGAAACCCGCGCGGCGCTCGAACACTTGGAAAAGCGCTTCGACGGGATCGCCCTGGGCGCGGTCGGATTTTCCCAAGCTGGATGGGTTCTGCCGGGACTCTCCCCGGACGACGCGGATTTCCTCGTGCTCATCGGGGCCGCCGTTTCCTGGCAGGATCAGAGTGATTACTACACGCGCGTCAGGCTGGCCAGGGACGGCATGGATCAGGATGCAATCGAGCATGTCGTTGCGGACCAAGACCGGTTCGACGAACGCGCATTCGGATCAGATGCGCAGGCCAGTGATGCCCCAGAAGGTATGTCGCCTGATCGTTGGCGTTTCATTCGGCAAAATCGCGGTGCGGATGCGAGTGAGGCGCTCGGTCAACTCGATATGCCGCTGCTGGCCATTTGGGGGGGAGACGACCTGAATGTGGACTCCGCGGGTGATGCGGTAATCTACAGGGAGATGCTGGCCGGGCAGGGCGACCGCACCCGGATTATCATTTGGCCGGACGCAACACATGGCCTGTTGAAATCGAACGCCTACAATTGGCAACTGACGGAAGATTGGTCGCAGGTCGCCAGGCTGCGGTTCGTCCTGGAGGGCCGCCATGCCTTCTCTCCGGGTGCGCTGGACACGATAGTGGACTGGATCGAGGGTCTGAGCCGCTAGGGCAACAGCACATGATAGCGGCCGTTGGAGCACCATGCGGCGCATTAGTGATTCTAGGCTCCTTCCGGCACCTTTGCCGCACGATCTACAAACGTCTGGTCTGAATGTGTGCCGTTCGCTGCGTGGCGCTTAAACTGGTAAGACGCGGGACGTTCCTGCCGTTCACCTTCATGACTAAGCGGCAGAAAAGGTTGACAATGCAGACCACGACACAGGCGACTTGTTTAGTATCCGCGGGACGGGTCTACGATATTGGTCAGTTCTTCACCTTTCGTCCAACGTACAAGATTACGTAAAAACAGATCGAACGATGCTTCCTCCCAACCGGCAAAAACGGATGAGCAGTGGGGAGAGATGATCAGGTTGTCCAATTCCCATAGCGGGCTGTCCGCAGGCAGGGGTTCCGTTTCAAATACATCCAATGCAGCGCCGGCCACGTGCTTGGCCTTGAGAGCGGCACAAAGCGCGGATTGATCCACGACGCCGCCGCGTGAGACGTCAGCAAGGACCACGCCAGGCCACATCGCCGCGATCTCATCTGTCCCGATGAGGCCGCGTGTAGCAGGGGTGAGCGGTGTCGAGATTGCAATGAAGTCTGCGCGTGCCAAAAGGTTTATTAATTCGCCCGCCGGATGGACCTCGTCGACATGTTCCATCGCCTTTGGATTTGCGCGGATTCCCAAAACGCGCATGCCAAAAGCTTTGGCGCGACATGCAACTGCCCGACCAGTATGGCCCAGCCCGACGATGAGAAGCGTCTTGCCTGAAAGTGGTGCAACAAATCGGCTGTTCCATACCTTCGCAACCTTGTCGTTTTGCAGGCCGGTCACATCCAATGTGAAATGCAGGAACGCCCCAAAAACATATTCGGCCATCATATCAGCGGCCACACCTGCGGTGTTGGTCACGGTTGTTTTGGTCGCGTCCCATTGTCCGTAGTGGTCAGTCCCCGCCCCGCCGTTGGCGATCCATGTCGGCCCACCCGGCCCGAACAGCGCGTCGCGCGGGAAGCCGGGAGTGCCGGCAAAACGCACGGAATAGACGATATCCGGGTGGTAGCTGTCGATCAGCGAAGGCAGGGCCTCATAGCTGTTGCACTCGCGAAATTCGGCTTCGGGAAAGGCGGCAAGTAATTGTTTCGCCAGTTCGGTCGTGTCGTCGTTGTGCAAAATGATACGTGGCGTTTCAGACATCGTGTCCCTCCGCGGGTGCCCGCGTTAGCCTTGCCAATTCTTTGAAACTCACGCCGGGTTGCGGCAAACGCTCTCGAATCCCCCAGAGCGCCGCAGCGCGTTCGGTGCCGAGTGTCGCCGTCATCGATTGAAATTTCCGCTCAATCTCCTGCATTTCCATCGGGTCTTCCGGCCCGCCGCGCGCATCCACATCTCCGGACGCAAGTTGCCTGCCATCCCTCAGTGTGATGGTGATGTCAGAACACCGCGCTGCAGGGAAACGCCTTGAATGCCGCGCGCCCTCCCGCACGGAAATCATTGGTAGGATCTTCGCGACATCAGGGTCGCTCAGCCCTTTGCCGGAAATATGCTCAGGGCCGATCCTTCCATGTGTCAGCATAACCGATAGGGCAAACGGCAGAGAATATTGCGCCTGAGAGGTGGTTGATGGCATTCGTCGATAGAGTGCTGCCGCTTCCGCAAACGTGTTCACTTCTATTGATGCAACGTCGCGCTGCGCAAATCCATATTCTCGCATCAGCGCAGAAAGGGCGTCAATCGCTGCGTGGGCCCAACGGCAGACCGGATATGGTTTGATATAATTCTGCTCTATGGTCCAGACCTTTCCCAGATCAGCCCAATGGGTCGATGCCTCTTTGCTCTCCACAGTAATCGCTGGGGCACCTGTAAACCCGTCAATCGCCATCAGCGCCGCCATGGAACCCACCAGTGCCCCCATGCCCGATCCATCGTGCAGCATGGTCGGGTTGGCAATTTCACGCATCATCTGGCTGCGCGGCCCATGGTATTCTGCAATCCCGAGAGCCTGGCGCAAATGCTCGGAGCTGGCGTCCCGCAACCGGCACCCAAGCGCGGCAACACCCAACGCGTTCCACGCCCCAGACGTGTGATAATCACTGACCGAACCGTGCAGGGCGAAGGCGGCTCTTGCCGCCACTTCATAGGACATGACGAGCGCTTCAAGGGCTTCACGGCCCGTGAGGTCTGGCCGGTTTTCGGCAAAGGCGAGAAGCGCAGGCACGACGGCGCAGCCGATATGTCCCTTAGTTGCGTTCAGGCCGTCATGGCCGTCTAAATTGTCAATCTGGGTGGCGGCGGCAAAGGCCATGCCCGGGATCGAGGCTTGTCGACCATCAAACAACAAATGGGCCGAATGTTCCGGCGATCCGGCACCGTGGAAGGCGAAAGCATGATCGCGCGCGATTTGCCCGGCCTCCAGGCCCGCTGCGCCAGCGGCCACACCGACGGTGTCGATCAGCAGTGTGGCGGCCATTTCAAGCGCGCTTTGCGGCATTTCGCTGCGGGCAAGGATGAAGTTTGCAATGTGATCGAAGGTCATAGGCGGTCTCTTTTCAGTAACTGGCCAAAACTTGGTATAGGCTCGCCGACACCGGCAAGCTGCATGGCCTGAAACACCATGGCCTGATTTGAGGTGATCACCGGCTTGCCCAATTTGGCTTCGAGCCTGTCAACAATCTCGACACTGCGCATATCGGTACACGACAGAACGACGGCCTCGGCATCAGTGTGATCAGCGGCAAGCCCCAGATCATGGACGGATTGTGGCTCAAGTTCTCCCTGTCCGTAATTGTCGAGCGCCGTGCCAACTTCTGAGCGCTTTATCGTGTCCACGCCAACCTCGGACAGAAAGGCGATGGCCATGTCGTTGATTGTCGGCACATAGGGTGACGCAAAACCGATGCGTTTGATGCCTAAAGTCTGGAGCGCGTGCACCAAAGCGCCAGCGGCGGTCACCGTTTCCGCGCCGCTGTCCTGTTTGATTTGCCTAGCAAGGGCGCGGTCAAACGACGGGCCGTGGGTAAGCGTGGCAGAGGTGCAGCCATAAAAAATCACATCAGGTTTCACGCCTTGCAACAGGCGAAGCGGTTCGCTCAGGTCAACCGCGCCCAGCCCGTGCATCTGATCAGCATCTGGAATCTCGTCCTGATCATACCCACCCATTCGCGCAAAATGGAACGAAACTCCTTCGGGTCGCAACAGCGCCATGTCTGGTTCAAGGTTTGTATTTGTAAAGGGCACCAAAATCCCAAAGCGTGCACGCCCGCGTGAGCTTTTCATGTCTTTTCCTCCCTTACCCAACGCTCCAGATGCGACACCGCGATGTTCATTTCCTCTTCAGGGCCGATCGTTACCCGAAGGCAAGTTGGCAGCCCCGCGCCGCCCTGCGCCCGCAGAAAAACACCCTCGGCGCGCAGGGCTGCATTCGCCCGGGCTGCGGCCACAGCGCTGGCAAAGTGGATGAGAGCAAAATTGGTGAAGCTTTCTGCGACATTGAAGCCGGTGTCGCGCAACCGGTCGATAAACCGATCCCGCCGTCTGGCTGTGGTCTGACAAGTCGCCTGCATATAGGTGTGATCCTTGAGCGCAGCGCAGGCCGCGGCTTGCCCGGCCACCGAGATGTTGTTGGGGTTCATCACCTTGCGCACCACCTCGGCAATTTGTTCAGGAAACAGGCCCCAACCGACACGCATCCCGGCAAGCCCATAGGCTTTGGAAAAGCTGCGCAGAACCACGGTATCGCCACGCCCGACCAGATCGAACATAGGCTCTCCCAGATGGTCGGCAAATTCGCCATAAGCTTCGTCAATCACCAGCAGGATGCCGCGGCGCAACCCATCGCGGAGCCGGAGAAGCTCGGTGCGCGATATTCGGGTGCCGGTTGGATTGCCCGGATTGGCGATGAACACAACGCGCGTATCGGGCTGGACGGCCGCGATGAGAGCGTCAACGGACACCCTCGCATTGTCTTCCTGCGCGGTATCGAAACGGGCTTGCGCCAGCTGCGCCGCAGTTCGGAAAAACGGATAGGCATGGGCAGGCGCTAGAACCGCACTTTTCGGGTCCGCGAATGCCTGCGTCAGACAGGCAATCAGTTCCATCGAACCATTGCCGCATAGAATCCCGTCGGAAGGGATGCGATGACGTTTGGCCAAGGCGTCGCGCAGTTCACGCCACTCTGGATCAGGATAGAGCTGCGCGTTCGCTACGGCATCTGTCGCAGCCCGGACGGCAAGCGGGCTTGGCGGCAACAGACTTTCGTTTTGCGAGAGCGAAATGAGGCGTTTGCCTTTGGGCGCATTCAAATTGGCCAGCGCATAGGGGGACATGGCGGCAATATGGCGGACCGGTTTGATCATGGCTTGGCTCCATAAATGCGACGCGCGGCTGTCTGGCTGATCAAACCCTCGTCAAGGTCGCGCTGAATATCCTCATCGTTGCGCTCTTGCGGGGGACCGAACCCACCGCCCCCCGGCGTCTCAAAAATCAGCGTCTTGCCTGCTTTCACCCGCACTTCGCCCTTGCTTGGAAGGTCGGCCCCGTCATGGCCGATACGGATGCGCCCGGCGGCGCCAGCCATGCCGCCGTGACGGCCTTTGGCCGGGTTCAACACCCGTTCGACCGATAAGAAGACCATGAGATCTTCATCGTTGGCGGATCGCAATTCGATGTGCTGACCCAGCCCGCCGCGATACCGACCGGGGCCGCCGCTGTCCTGTCTTAACTCGCGTCGCGTGAATAGAACGGGCGCTACGGCTTCTGTGGTTTCGATCTGAGAGCCCCAGACGCCCGAAGGAAATGCCGTCGCCGACAGCCCATCCAATTCAGGCCGCGCGCCTGTGCCACCATTGAAGACAAGCTCTAATGCAAACTGCTCACCCCCGTTCAGCGCCGCCTCGGCCACATGGCGCAGCGGCAGATCATACATGCAGGATGCGCCCTCGGCTGGAACCTTGTCAGGCACAGCCTGCGACAGGCAGCCATAAACAAGGTCAGGCGTCATTTGCCCCAGGGTATGGCGCATGGCCACCGGCGCAGGGGGCTGAGCGTTGAGGATACAATCGCTCGGAGCCGTAACCCGAAACGGCGCGAGCGAGCCTGCGTTGTTGGGTATGTCCGGCCCGATAATGCAGCGCAGCGCAAACACGGAATAGGCGGTGGCATAGTTGAGCGGTACGTTGATACCTTTGTTTGACAACCCTGATGTGCCGGAGAAATCAAGCAAGACATGGTCGTCTGCGATTGTCAGTGCCGCATGCAGGTCTATCTCTTTTTCATAACCATCGACCTTGAGAACACTTCGCCACCTGCCTTTTGGGAGTTCGGCAATGGCATCGACAGTGCCGCGATAGGACGTATTGATGATGTAGTCGGCCAGATCATCCAGATGGTCGATGCCAAATTCGTCCATCATACCGGCAAGGCGCGCGGCGCCGGTTTCGCAGCAGGCGATCAGCGCGTAAACGTCGCCTTCATTGGCGATGGGCTCACGCGAGTTGGCTTTCACGATCTCCATCAACAGCGCATTAAGCACCCCCTGATCCATCAGCTTGCACGGCGGGATGCACAGGCCCTCGTCATAGATGTCTGTCCCTTCAGGCCCCATGCCCAGGCCACCCAGATCGACAAGATGCGAGGTGCAGGAGGTAAAGCCAACCACGCGAGCATTGTAGAATACCGGCATCATCAGAAGAAAATCGTTCAAATGGCCAGAGGCAATCCAGGGATCATTGGTCAAGTAGATGTCACCCGGCTTCATGTTCTGAAGTTCAAAACGGCCGCGCAGGGTCTTTACGGCCTCGGCCATGGTGTTGATATGCCCCGGAGTGCCGGTGACGGCCTGTGCCAGCATCCGGCCCTGAATATCAAAAATACCCGCTGAGATATCGCCGCATTCCCGAACGATTGGGCTGAATGCTGCCCGGATCAGGGCTTGCCCTTGTTCCTCGACCACGGCCAAAAGCCGGTTCCACATGACTTGCAGACGGGTGTCAGTCTTACTCATCAGCGCTCTCCTCTCGGCGATGAAGCCAAATGTTGCCGACACCATCCAAGCGCGCCGAAAAGTCGGCGCTAACAAATGTGGTGGTCTGCGGCTCGACGATCAAAGCGGGCCCGATGAGATGGTCACCGGGGTCAAGCGCGGCACGCTCGTAAATCTCTGCGTCGCGCCAGTCGCCGGTGACATCACAGAGAATCCTTCGACGTCCCATGGACTTTGCGCATTGCATGCCGGGGGCATCATGAGCGGATTGCAATGCACGCGGTTCAGAAGATACCTCAACCGCCCAGTTTAGTATTTCGATCGTCATACCGGGGACGGAGCGGCTGAACTGGCGGCTGTATTCCGCTTCAAAAGCGCGTTTCAGGCCCGGGACATCTTTGGCCACCAATGTATGGTTGGGCAGTGGTATCTCAATTTCGTGACCCTGCCCGTGATATCGCATGAAAGCCACGCGGCGCTCGATAAGCTTTCCCTTTGGAGCCCCGGTCCGCACCACACTCAGCGCTTCCGCAAGCATATCTTCGAAAAATGCGTTGAGCCCGGCCAGATCTAGCGCGTCCAGCGTATCGTACCTGGATCGGACAATCTCAAAAGACACTGGCGCGTAAAGGAATCCGACGGCGGAGCCGACACCCGGATCGCGCGGTACAAGGATGCGCTCGACCTGCGCACGTCTGGCAACTCGGGTTGCGTGCAATGGGCCGTTGCCACCAAAGGCGATCATCAAACGCGCAGCCAGATCTTTACCCGATTCAACGGCGTGCATTCGCCCTGCGGCAGCCATGTTTTCATCAACGATCTCGCTGATGCCATGAGCCGCTTCAGTAGCATCGATACCCTTTGGGCCACCGATATTCTGAGCAAGCGCAGTCTCTGCCGCCTGAACATCAATCTTTAGCTCCCCCTCGGCAAACAGATCAGGGTCGATGAACCCCTGCATCACATCTGCATCTGTCACCGTCGGGGCGGTGCCACCCTTGGCAAAGGCCGCCGGCCCGGGGTCCGAGCCTGCGCTTTCAGGCCCGATCTGTATTCGGCCAAGCCGATCCACACGCGCGATCGAACCGCCCCCCGCGCCAATCTCGATCATCTCGATCACAGGGATACGAACTGGCATGCCAGACCCTTTGACGAACCTCTCAGCTCGGGCAATCTCGAACCTGCGTGTGCTCTGGGGACGAAACTGATCGATCAGGCAAAGTTTGGCCGTCGTTCCCCCCATGTCAAAACTCAAGACTTCGCTTTCAGCGGTTTCAGCAGCGATGCGTGCCGCCAGAATTGCCCCCCCGGCCGGACCACTTTCAACCAGTCGAATTGGCAGTCGCGCCGCTGTTTCAATCGTCGTCATACCGCCACCAGCGGTCATCATCAGGATCGGACATCTGAGCCCGATCTGAGAAAACCGGGTCTGAAAGTCGGCCAGATAGCGCGCTATCAGAGGTTGGATATAGGCATTGGCAATGGTCGTAGAAAGCCGGTCGAACTCGCGCGCCTCCGGGCTGACTTCATGGGACAAAGAGATCACCAGATCGGGCACGACATCGTGCAACATCTCGCGGAGCAGGATTTCATGTGCAGGGTTTGCATAGGCGTGCATCAGGCAGATCGCCACCGCGTCGGCCCCGCTACCTGTCAAATCTCTTGCAAGCGTTGCAACGGCCTCGTCGTCGAACGCCTGAACCTCATGTCCGCTCGCCGTCATCCGCCCTGCAATGGTGAACGCGCGCGATCGCGGAACGAGCAGGTCAGGTTTGACCAGATTGATGTCATATTGGCTGTAACGCCGCTCATAGGCTATCTCGAGGATATCGCGAAACCCCCAAGTCGTAATCGTCGCAACAACGGCCCCGCGTCTTTCGATCAAAGCGTTGGTGGCCAGGGTCGTGCCGTGAATGAAACCTTGGATCTGTGACCAATCACCACCTGCTTGCGCAAGCACCCGCTGCGCCCCTTCAAGCGCCCCAAGCGTCGGGTTCGCCGGCGTCGTCGACGTTTTGGTGGTGGCAAGAATATTACCCTGACCATTCACCAAAACGGTATCTGTGAAAGTGCCGCCAATATCGACGGCAAGGCGAAGTCCTTTGGTTTTAGGCATGAGAAGCTACCGGAAGAGAGGGGAATCTGTTGGCATCCGTGATACGCGAACACCAACTGGCGAGGCGCCAAAATGCTCAGGTCACGTCAGACGACGAGATCACAGCCGGTCGAGCGCCGCCCCAAAACCATCCTGATGCACCGTCCCAGCATGTGCTGCACTCCATCACTCCGCTATATGAAACGCTGCACGAGCGCAGGCATGGGTGTCAATAAAAATGAATGATGCTCTGCTCAAACGCGGTGCTGCTGGGCGGGCAATCATATGTCGAGGAAGACTTTTGCTCTATGGCCAGAAATCGACGTAACCCGCCACTTTCCGGTGTTTGGATTCAAAAAGGGCTTAGACATTCATGCAAATCGCAGCATTTGTCGCTAAGTGCTCAGAGTCGGCATTCCCAGCTCAGCCCACGAAGGTCTGGTGATGGAGAAGTGCAGCGAAACGGACATTGCATGAAAAAGTCAGCGATTGGTGTGCACTTAAACTACCCCCGAGAGTCAGCGTCTTTTCTGGGATTTTTGAAGATCCATTGCCGTCTGGGTCTAGCGGTAGAGTAAGGGTTCACGATCTCAGCCCCACCCAATCGCCGTCGTCTGCCTGTCTTTGCTCTTGAGGGGCTAGACTGCCCCAATTCGTGTGCATTATGTGTGCAACATGGACGCGAAAACCGGATCGCGGACCATAGGAGAGCTAGGAATGCCCAACAACGCAGCCACTGCGGCAGCGAGATTGTCTACTGCGCCCATGATGGATTGGACTGACCGCCATTGCCGGTATCTTCACCGACTGATGACCCGTCGGACCTTGCTTTATACCGAGATGGTGACCGCTCCGGCGTTGGTGCGGGGGGGGGCGTTGCATTTGCTTCGCTTTGATCCGGCGGAGCGTCCTGTGGCGGTGCAGCTTGGCGGCTCTGACCCGGCGGAGCTGGCAGAGGCAACGGCGATTTGTTGTGATGCGGGGTATGATGAGGTCAACCTGAACATCGGTTGCCCGTCCGATCGGGTCCAGTCCGGGTGTTTCGGGGCGGTCCTGATGGAACAGCCCGCGCTGGTCGCGAAATGCGTCCGGGCGATGATTGATGCGTCCAGTGTTGAGGTGACGGTGAAATCTCGCATCGGGGTGGATGACCAAGATCCGGAGGATGTGCTGCCAGATTTTCTGTCTCGGATGCAGGATGCCGGGGTGCAGCGGGTGCAAATTCACGCACGCAAAGCGTGGCTTCAGGGGCTGAGCCCTAAGGAAAACCGTGATGTTCCGCCGCTTGACTATGATCTTGTGATGCGGATGAAGGATCGGTTTCCGACCCTTCATATCTCGGTCAATGGCGGGATCGAGAGCCTGGAGCAGGCCAAGCGGTTTCTGGACGCGGGGCTTGATGGTGTGATGATCGGTCGGGCCGCGTATCACACGCCGTCGGATGTGCTGCTGCGGGCGGATCAATGGATATTTGAAGAAAGCGGTGGCAAGACGGCGCTTCAAGTCGTCGAGGAAATGCGCCCGTATATCGAGGCGCATCTGGATGAAGGCGGGCGGTTGCATCAGGTGACGCGGCATATGCTCGGGATGTTTTCGGGGCAGCCGGGGGCGCGGCACTGGCGTCGCACGTTGTCAGAGGGCGCGCATCGGCCCGATGCCGGGTTTGAGGTGGTCGAGGCTGCGCTGTCTGAGATCGCGGTGGAAGAAGCCAAGAGCACCTGAGTCCGGCCCGTGGACGCTTCCTTTCGGACGGTGTAGGGAGGACGCATCGCGTCAGAGGGGTCTAACCACATGCCAGACATCGCTATTCTGCTGCCGATGGCGGCGCTTTTGCTGGCAATCGGCGCGTTTGCCGGTGTGATCGCAGGATTGCTGGGTGTCGGCGGCGGGATCATACTGGTGCCCGCGTTCTTTTACGCGTTTTCGGCGCTTGGATATGCAAGTTCCGAGCTTATGCAGATTTGTCTGGCGACGTCGCTGGCCACCATCATCGTTACGTCGCTTCGGTCGGTGATGAGCCACAATCGCAAAGGCGCGGTTGATTGGGATATCCTGCGCAGTTGGGCGCCGGGGATCGTTATCGGCGCCATCGTCGGCGTGCTCGTCGCGGCGAGCTTACGGTCAACGGTCTTGCAGGGGATATTTGGCGTTCTGGGAATTGTGGTCGGACTATACCTCGGGTTCGGGCGGGCGAGTTGGCAGATTGCGCCGGATATGCCCAAGGGCGTGACACGGGCGATCTTGTCTCCGGTGTTGGGGTTCTTATCGGTTTTGATGGGGATTGGCGGCGGATCGTTTGGTGTGCCTGTTATGACGCTCTACGGGCGGCCGATACATCGGGCGGTGGCGACGGCGGCGGGTTTTGGCGTTTTGATCGCGGTGCCGTCGGTGATCGGATTTCTGTTCAACGTGCCAGCGGTGCGGCCTCCGCTTACCATTGGTTCGGTGAACCTTCCCGCCTTCGTATTGGTTGTTTGTATGACAATGATAACAGCGCCTTACGGGGTGAAGCTCGCCCATAGTATGGATGCCAAGCCGTTGAAGCGGGTGTTTGCGGTGTTCCTGCTGATCGTGGCGCTGAACATGCTGCGCAAGGCGGTCGGGTGGTAGAGGCGTTTTGGCAAAGGGGTTGGGCCGCTTTTCCACGCGACCCGGATGTGTTGCGCTGGCTTGAAGCGGCGGAGCCTGCGGCGCGGGCTGTTGTGGATACAGCGCCTGTCACGGATCGGGAGTGTGACGGGACGTGGTTCGTCGGTGTTGACGCCTTGGCGAACGATGCGGCAGGCGCAGTGAATGGCTCCGGCCCGTTGGAGGGCGCCGCGATGGCGTTTTTGCGTGATCTTCTGGGGGCAAAGATGCCGCCGCTGCATCCAGCGCAGCTATCGGCGATTTATCCGGGGTATCCACGCCCGCGAGCAGGCGAAAGCGAAGCGGCGTTCGGGTATCGCCAGCGCCGCGATGCGGCGCATGTGGATGGGTTGCTGGCGGTTGGGGAGGATCGGCGGCGCATGTTGAAGGAGCCGCACGCGTTTGTCCTGGGGCTGCCGATCGACGCCTGCACGGCAGAGACGTCGCCGCTGGTCGTCTGGGAGGGCAGCCATCACATCATGCGCGCGGCGTTTGAGCGCGCGTTGGCGGATTGTTCGCCGGATCACTGGGCGGAGGTTGATCTGACCGACATATACAAAGCCGCCCGGCGCGAGGTGTTTGAAACCTGTGCGCGTGTTCAGATTTTGGCCGGGCGGGGAGAGGCAATTCTGCTTCACCGCCACCTGTTACACGGCATCGCACCGTGGACGGGCAAAACCGCGTCACCCCACGGGCGATTGGTGGCGTATTTCAGGCCGCAATTTCCGCAAGGCAGCGCCGATTGGCTGCGCAAGCCCTGATGGTCGGGGGCTAGACCCGCTCCACCGTCACCTTATCGGGGTAGAAGGCGAGGTGGCCCTTGATCTCGGCAACGCCCTCCTTCGGGTCTTCGTAGGACCAGCCCGCATCGGGGATCACAGTGCTTTTCGTTTGGATCGAATAATAGCTGGCGTCGCCCTTGTGCGGGCAATGCGTCGCGGTATCGGAGTCATCCAGAAAGGCCATCGCCATATCTTCACGCGGGATATAGATCACCGGCTTGTAAGTGCCTTCGGACAGCTCAAGCGCGTTGCTCGACTCGCCCAGTACCGCGCCGCCCGCGCGGACAACCCATGTGCCTTCGGCCTTTTTGATCTGGATGTGATCCGCCATGCGTTTTCGTCCTCCTGTCCGCGTGTCGGGCGACCATAACAGGGGAATGATGACATGGGAATGTCAGAGCGGTGCGGTTGCGTCCTTCAGCCACGTCCGGGCGGTGTCTGATACCGTGTCGGCCAACATCTCAAAGGTCGTTGCGTGGTAGGCGTTAAGCCAATCCCGCTCCGCCCGGCTAAGATCGTCGCGCACGATCAAGCGCCGGTCGATGGGCACGTATGTAAGCGTCTCAAAGCTCAGCATTTCGCGGGCGTCCGCGCCGGGCAGGGCGGGGGCCTCCACCACGACAAGCAGGTTTTCGATACGGATGCCGAACGCATCCTCGCGGTAGTATCCCGGTTCGTTTGACAGGATCATTCCGGGGTCGAGCGCCACGTCGGATACGCGAGACAGCCGTGCCGGGCCTTCATGCACGCCAAGATAAGCGCCGACGCCGTGGCCTGTGCCGTGATCATAATCCTGTCCGGCGAGCCAAAGGGGATAGCGCGCAATCGCGTCAAGGTCGCGCCCGGCAAGACCAACGGGCCAGCGCGCGCGGGACATTGCGATCATGCCTTGCAGAACGCGGGTGAAGCAGGCTTTTTCTTCTTCTCCTACTTCGCCGACGGGTACGGTGCGGGTAATATCGGTCGTGCCGTCGAGATATTGCGCGCCGCTATCGACTAGCAGCAATTGACCGGGTTCAACACGAAGGTTGCTTTCGTCGCTGACGCGGTAGTGGCAGATCGCGCCATGCGGCCCAGTTGCGGAGATTGTCTCAAAGCTGATATCGCGCAAGGCATTGGTCGCGCGGCGGAACTCTTCCAGTTTTTTCACGACGTCGATTTCGGTCAGGTTACCCTTCGGCGCTTCGGCATCAAGCCAACAGAGAAATTCGACCATCGCCGCACCGTCGCGTTTTTGGGCGACCTTGGTGGCCGCAATCTCTGCCGGTGATTTGCGGGCCTTGGGCAGGATGCAGGGATCGCTGTCAAACACGCAGTTCGCCCCGGCGTCCTTGATGAGCGTTGCGACCGCAACCGGCACCGTCTGTTTGTCGAGCAGGACATCTCCGGTAAGCGCCTGAAGCTCCGCCGAAAAACCCTTCACATCATGCAGCCGGACATCGGCACCAAGGTGATCTTTCACTGCGTCCGTTAGTTTCTGTGGCGATATGAACAGGTCAACCGTCGCGTCCTGATGCAGGATGGCAAAGGCGTGGGCGACGGGGGTGCGGGCGATATCGGCGCCGCGGATGTTCAGCAGCCACGCGATGCTGTCGGGCAGGGTAAGGACCGCAGCGGTTTGGCCAGCGTCAGAAAGGTCCTTGGCGATCCGTTCACGCTTGGTGGCGTGGGAGTCACCCGCAAGCTCCTCCGGGTAGATATCGACCATGCCCATCGGCGGGGCGGGCTGGTCGGCCCAGATACGGTCAATGAGGTTCTGCATGGGTTGAAGCGCCACGCCGCTACCGTCGAGCCGCTTGTTCAGGGTTTCAATGTCCTGCCAGCCGTGCAGCCACGGATCAAAGCCGATTTTGCCGCCCTCGGGCAGCGTGTCGATCAGCCAGTCACCGGGCTTTGTTTCGGGCCACGGGACCGGCGTGAAATGCTCCAGATCGATCTGCGATTTCACCTGAACGCGGTAGCGCCCGTCGATGAACACACCCGCACGATCCGCGAGGGCAATGCAAAACCCGGCCGAGCCTGTGAACCCGGTCAGCCAGCTTAGCCTTTCATCCCGTGCGGCGACGTTTTCGCCTTGATGCACGTCTGCGCGCGGAATGATGAACCCGGCGAAGCCATCTTTGCTGAGTTCTTTGCGCAACTCGGCAAGGCGTGGCGGGCCATCAGCGGGGCGGGAGCGAACTTCGAAATCTTGAAACATGATTCCTCCGAATGTCGGGTTTGTTGGCCGTCAGGTCGTCGAAATTACATTCAACGTCAACATGTTAAATTGCGTTCTTGATGCCCATGATCCGGGCACGGGCGCGGGGATCGTTATCAAACAGCGCGGCAAGCTGTTCGGTCATAGCCCCGGCAAGCTGTTCGACGTCGGTGATCGTCACCGCGCGGTCATAGTAGCGGGTCACGTCATGGCCGATGCCGATGGCAAGCAGTTCGACGATCTTCTTCCGCTCCACCATCTCAATCACATCGCGCAGATGCTTTTCGAGGTAGTTCGCCGGGTTAACCGACAGCGTTGAATCATCAACCGGCGCACCGTCAGAGATCACCATCAGGATCTTCCGCGCCTCGGACCGGAACGCCATGCGGCGATGCGCCCATTCCAGCGCCTCCCCATCGATGTTTTCCTTCAGCAAACCTTCCTTCATCATCAGGCCAAGGTTCGGCCTTGCCCGCCGCCACGGCGCATCGGCGGATTTGTAGATGATGTGGCGTAGATCGTTCAAACGCCCCGGTTGTTGCGCACGCCCTTCAGCGAGCCATTTTTCGCGGCTTTGCCCGCCTTTCCACGCGCGGGTGGTAAAGCCGAGGATTTCGACCTTCACCTGGCAGCGTTCCAGCGTGCGCGCCAGAACATCGGCACAGATCGCGGCAATCGAAATGGGTCGCCCACGCATTGACCCCGAATTATCGAGCAGGAGCGTTACGACCGTATCCTTGAACTCCGTATCCCGCTCCATCTTGAAGCTGAGCGGGGTCGTCGGGTTCGCCACGACCCGCGCCAGCCGCCCGGCGTCGAGCATTCCTTCCTCAAGATCGAATTCCCAACTGCGGTTCTGTTGCGCCTGAAGGCGGCGTTGCAGCTTGTTCGCAAGTCGGCTGACGGCCCCCTTCAGCGGTTCAAGCTGCTGGTCGAGATAGGCGCGCAGGCGTTCAAGCTCTGCCGGTTCGGCTAGGTCTTCGGCGCGGATCTCCTCATCAAATTCGGTTACGAACACTGCATAGTTCGGGTCCGCGTCGGAAATCGGGGGCGGGGGTGGCGGCTCCATCGGGGCGTCGCCCTCGGGCATTTCGGCCTCATCGCCCTGTTCCTGATCGGCCATTTCATCGACCGACACCTGCGCTTGTGCGCTGTCCTGTTGATCTTCCTGCGATTGCTCGGGGGCGGCTTCGGCCTCATCGCCGTCGTCGTCCTGCCCTTCGCTGTCGGGGTTCTCTTCCTCTTCCTGCGAGTCTTCCGCATCGTCGGCGGCGTCCTCGTCTTCCATGTCGGGGTCATCGCCAAGCTGATCGCCATAGCCGAGGTCGTCGATGATCTGGCGGGCGAATCTGGCGAAGGCGGTCTGATCGGCGAGCGTATCCTGCAAGCCTTCAAGCGTTCCACCGGCCTGTTCTTCGACGAAGCCTTCCCAGAGGTCCGCGATATTTTTCGCCGCCGCCGGAAGTTCCCGCCCCGTCGCAAGCTGGCGCACCAGATAGCCGGCAGCCGTGGCAAGCGGGGCATCCGCCCGGTCAGTGATCTGGTCATAACCGCGGCGGCTGGCGTCTTCCTGAATCTTCACGTCGATATTCGACAACGCACCGGGCATTTCGCGGGCACCAACGGCCTCGCACCGGGCGGTTTCCATCGCCTCATACAGATCGCGCGCCATCTGACCCTGCGGCAGATAGCGATTATGGGTCGTCGCGTCGTGATGCTTGTGGCGCAACGCAAGCGCATCCGCCGTGCCACGGGCAAGCAGCACCTCCTCCCGCGTCATCCGCCGCGTGACTTGCGGAAGGCGGACCGAGTCGCTCGTCTGTCCCGGCGGATCGACGGAATAGGTCACCGACAGCTCAGCATCATCCGCCAGCACCTTCGTCGCTTCGGCGAGTGCTTTCTTGAACGGATCAGCCGGGTTGTCGTTTGGTTTGTTCATGGGGTCGTTCTTTGCCGAAAAGCGCAATGAATTCCGTCAGCTGGAATATATACGCGCGCAACCTGTTCGCAGCCAGAGCCCCGCGCGAGCTGAGTTCCGAAATAGACCGATCCATCTTCTTCAATGCGAATTTCATCGGCCAAGAAATAGAATGCACTTTCATAACTGCCGAGAAATGTGAGTTCGTAGGCTCCCGGCTCAGGGGAAGCGAGGAACGTAGCCGACTGTCCCGGAGATATGGAGCATGACGCGACCGCACCGTCCAAAGCGTCCCACTTTGCGGAAGCCAAATTTCCGTTCGGGGTGGGGTGACTACAGAAAAACTCAACCTCGGACTGTGCCGCCGAGGCGGTCGCAACAAATGCGGCAAACACCATTTTTGTTGCGATTGGCGTCATCACCCCAAACTCATGCTCGCGGCGCTCTCCGGCAGTTCCTCGTCGAAACAGCGCTGGTAGAACTCGGCGACCGTCTGGCGCTCAAGCTCATCGCATTTGTTGAGGAAGGACAGGCGGAAGGCGTAGCCGACGTTGCGGAAGATCTGCGTGTTCTGCGCCCATGCGATCACGGTCCGGGGGCTCATCACCGTGGAAAGGTCGCCCGCCATGAATGCGGTGCGGGTCAGGTCCGCGACGGTCACCATCTGGCTGATCGTCTTGCGGCCCTTTTCGTTGTTGTAGGTCGGGTTCTTCGACAGCACGATGTTGGTCTCGGCGTCGTGGGAAAGGTAGTTCAGCGTCGCGACCAGCGACCAGCGATCCATCTGGCCCTGGTTGATCTGCTGGGTGCCATGATAAAGGCCCGTTGTATCGCCGAGGCCGACGGTGTTCGCCGTGGCGAACAGGCGGAAGGACGGGTGCGGCTCAATCACTTCGTTCTGGTCGAGAAGGGTCAACTTGCCGTCAACCTCAAGCACCCGTTGGATCACGAACATCACGTCAGCGCGGCCTGCGTCGTATTCGTCAAACACAATCGCGGTCGGATTGCGCAGCGCCCACGGCAGGATGCCTTCCTGAAACTGGGTGACTTGCTTGCCATCGACCAGCTTGATCGCATCCTTGCCGATCAGGTCGATCCGGCTGATGTGGCTGTCGAGGTTCACGCGCACGCAGGGCCAGTTCAGGCGGCTGGCGACCTGTTCGATATGGGTCGATTTCCCCGTCCCGTGGTAGCCCTGGATCATGACGCGGCGGTTGTGCGAAAACCCGGCGAGGATCGCGAGCGTCGTGTCCGGGTCGAACTTGTAGGTCGAATCCAGCACGGGGACACGGTCGCTCCGCTCGGCAAAGCCTTTCACGACCATATCGCTGTCGATCCCAAAGGTATCCCGGACCGAGATCTCCTCGGTCGGTTTGGCTGTCATGTCCATCGCGCCGTCCGCCATTCGTATGTCCAACAAAACTGATGTTCCGGGCGAAACCCGCAACTTGGCTGTGGTGCAACAAATCCGCTGGCGGTGCAAGGGGAAGGCCAAGGCCAGATGTGAAATCCGATCTGGCCAACAGGCAGCGGAGTTGTTTAGATGAGGCCGAGCGAACGGGGTAATATGGCAACCACGGATGACATCGAAGACCTGATCGCCCGTGTCGCTTTGGCGGATCGGTCGTCCTTTGATCGGCTGTATGAACTGACCAGCGCGAAACTTTTTGGCGTCTGCCTGCGTGTCTTGAAGGACAGGGCAGAAGCGGAAGACGTGTTGCAGGACATATTTGTTACCATATGGCAAAAGGCGGATCGCTATGCCGCGAACGGGTTAAGCCCGATGACATGGCTGATCACGATCGCCCGCAACCGCGCGATCGACCGGCTGCGGGCGCGCCGGGTGCCGGTTGAAACGCCCGATGTGGTCGCAGAGATGCGCGACCCCGCACCGGGGCCAGAGGCGGCGGCGATAGCTGGCGGGGAGCTTGCCCGGATCACCGCCTGCTTTGACGAACTAGAAGCGGACCGCGCGCAAGCGGTGCGCGGCGCTTATCTGGAAGGGGAAACCTATGCCGACCTTGCCGAGAAATTTGGCGTTCCGGTCAATACAATGCGAACGTGGCTGCGCCGGAGTCTGATTAAACTGAAGGAATGTCTGAGCCGATGACAGACGGCCCCACATACGACGAGGAGGACATCGCGCTCGCAGGAGAGTATGCGATGGACCTTCTGTCAGGCGCCGAGCGGGAGGCGTTCGAAGCGCGCCTGCGGGCGGAGCCGGCTTTGGCCCGCGTGGTGGCCGAATGGCGCGAGGGGTTGGTTCCGCTGGCGGAGGAGGTCGAAGGCCTCGCGCCCCCCGCAAGCGTGAAAACGGCTGTCGATCAGCGATTATTTGGGGCTGAAGTGACCCGCAAATCCGGTTGGGGGGTCTGGCAGGTTCTGATGGGCGCGGCGACGGCGGCGGTCGCGGCGCTGGCGATCATGCTGTTCTTCGGCGGCCCAGTCGGCTCGCCGCAGGCGCCGATCCTGATGACCGAGGTTGCGGCAGAAGATCAAAGTTTCCGCATGACCGCGGCGTTCGTGCCGGGCGAAGACACCCTCCGCGTCACGCCGGTCGTTGGGGTTGCGCCAGAGGGTCGCGTGCTGGAACTCTGGCTGATCGCGGGTGAGGACGCGCCACTATCGCTCGGATTGCTGGCCGACGACGCGCCGTCCGACATCGTGATCCCCGCTGCATTACGGGGAAAACTGAACGGCGCCGTCTTGGCCGTGTCGGAGGAACCGCCCGGCGGGGCACCAGATGGGACACCGACAGGCGATATCCTCGGGTCGGGGGTCGTGGCAGCAATCTAGCCGCCGGTGTGACTCATGTGACGGGACATTTGCCCGGCAACATCCTGTCGGGAATAGTCGAAATCGTGGCCCTTGGGCTTTGTCCCAATCGCCGCGCGGATGGCGTTGGTCAGCGGCGCATCGTCTGCCGGATGATCCCGCAGTGGACTGCGTAGGTCCGCCTTACCCTCTTGGCCAAGGCAGGTAAAAATCTCGCCCGTGCAGGTGATCCGAACACGATTGCAGCTTTCGCAGAAATTATGGCTGAGCGGGGTGATAAGGCCGACCTTCTGGCCTGTCTCTTCAAGCCGCACATATCGGGCCGGGCCGCCGCTGCGTTCCGCCAAATCGGTGACGGTATATCGGGTTTCAAGTTGCCCGCGCAGGTCTTTCAGCGACCAGTATTGGTCAAGCCGATCCTCATTACCGATATCGCCCATCGGCATAACCTCGATAAAGGTCAGGTCCATGTCGCGGCTGGCGCACCAATCGGTCAGATCGAACAGCTCAGCATCATTAATGCCCTTCAGGGCAACCGTGTTTATCTTGACCCGAAGCCCCGCCTTTTGTGCGGCATCAATGCCGTCGATCACCTGCTTCAGCCGGCCCCAGCGCGTGATATCCGCGAATTTCTGTTCGTCCAGCGTGTCGAGCGATATGTTGACCCGCCGAACGCCTGCATTGGCCAAATCCTGCGCGAACCGGGATAGTTGCGATCCGTTCGTCGTCAGCGTCAGTTCTTTCAACGCACCCGTGCCAAGATGGCGGGACATCGCGTCAAAGAACGTCATGATGCCGCGCCGGACCAAGGGCTCCCCCCCTGTGATACGCAGCTTTTCAACGCCGAGGCCGATGAAGGTCGAGCAAAGACGATCAAGCTCCTCCAGCGTCAGAAGTTCTTTCTTCGGCAGGAAGGTCATGTTTTCCGACATGCAATACACACAGCGGAAATCGCACCGATCCGTCACGGATACCCGAAGGTATGTGATGGCGCGGGCAAAGGGATCAATCAGTGGTGCGGTCATGGGCGCGACGGTAAGCTTCTGCTGAGTTGGCGGCAAGCGCGATCTTTCGATTGAAGGGCAGGGGCTGAGCGCATAGCTTTGAGGTATGAAATGGTATGCCCTCCCGCTTTGTGCCCTCGTCTTCTTAACAGGATGTGAGGGTTTGTTCGCCCCAAAACAACCACCCGTCGCCGTGCAGAACGGCAGCGATGCGGCAAGGCCCGCGCCGCGACCCGGCGGAATTGCTGCGCCCGCAAACGCCCGAACGGTCGAGGATTTCGATACAACCTCAGCCGGGGAGCGTGCCGCCGCGCAGGCAGTTTCGGCGGGCGGAGAGGCGCTTGGCACAACGATTGCCAGCCTCGGCGCGCCAGCAGAGCCGGGGTTCTGGCTGGAAACGCCGCTGGTCGATGTCGTCACGCAAGGCCGCGTGGTCTATGAGGCGACTGGCGCATCCGCAACGGTAGAGCTTCGCCCTATCGACGGCCCCGCCACAGCTGGCAGTCGCCTTTCGCTGGCAGCGATGCGCCTGATCGGTGCGCCGCTGACCGGCTTGCCAGAGCTTACAGTCTACACGAACTGATCCGCCGGGATGACGCGTCGACTGCTCACTGATTTTGGCGATTGGGCAGCGACCGAAGCGGCGTTCCAATGGCGCATCCCTGACCGGTTCAACATGGCCGAGGCCTGTTGCAGCAGCTGGGCGCGGGCAGAACCGGACCGCGTCGCGCTGCGCCATCTCGATTCAGACTGGCGGGTGACGGAGTGGACCTATGCGGCGCTTGATGAGGCGTCGAGCCGCCTTGCCAATGCGTTTCGCAGCCGAGGCGTGCGAGCGGGCGACCGGGTCGGGTTATTGTTGTCGCAAGGGCCGGAGGTGCTGATCGGCCATTTCGCGGCCTACAAGCTCGGCGCGATTGCGTTGCCGTTGTTCACTTTGTTCGGGCCGGATGCCCTGTCCTATCGGCTTGCGGATAGCGGCGCGAAGGTTGCGGTGACGGACGGGGCCAACCTGGAAAAGCTGATCGCGGTCCGGCCCGACCTTCCGGCGCTTTCGGATGTCTACTGCACTGATCCTGCACCCGCGCCTGCGCGCCATCTGTGGGCCGAGATCGAGTCCGCATCGCCGGACTTCGCCACTGCGGATACGAGCGCCGAAGATCCCGCGGTTTTGATCTATACATCCGGAACCACGGGCGCGCCGAAGGGCGCGCTGCACGCGCATCGCTTTCTGCTTGGGCATTTGCCGTCGATCGAGATGCACCATGCGTTCTTTCCGCAACCGGGCGATTGCGGCTGGACGCCGGCGGACTGGGCTTGGATCGGCGGGCTGATGGACCTCGCCATGCCCTGTCTTTACTACGGCGTGCCACTGGTCAGCCACCGGATGCGGAAGTTCGATCCCGAAGCCGCCTATCGCCTGATCCGCGAGCAGGGGGTGCGGACGTTGTTTCTGCCGCCGACCGCGTTGAAGCTACTAAAAGCCGCGCCTGTGCCTGCCACTGCCGATGTGCGGACAATCGCCTCGGGCGGTGAAAGTCTGGGCGACGATCTGCTGCGTTGGGGGAAAGAGGCGCTGGGGGCCGAGATCAACGAGCTTTACGGGCAGACGGAGTGCAACCTCGTGGTCTCCAGCAGCCAAAGCGCGGGTGTTTACAGCGCTGGCACGATGGGGCGGGCGGTGCCGGGGCATCGGGTGGCGGTTTTGGATGCGGGCGGAGCACCCGCGGCGGCTGGGGAATTGGGTGAAATCGCCGTGCAGGCGCCCGACCCGGTGATGTTTTTGGAGTATTGGAACAAGCCTGAAGAAACGGCGGCGAAGTTCAAGGGTGACTGGTTGATGACCGGAGATCTGGGGACGATGGATAAGGACGGCTATCTCACGTTTTCAAGCCGGGATGACGATGTGATTAGCTCTGCCGGATACCGGATCGGGCCGAGCGAGATTGAGCATTGCCTGACAAACCATCCTGACGTCGTTATGGCCGCGGCGATTGGCGTGCCGGATGCGGTCAGGGGTGAGGTCGTGAAGGCCTTTGTCGTTTTGAAGGAGGGCGCCGACTGGGTGGGGCTTGAAGAAGCTTTGATTGAGCGCGTGAAAGATCGGATCAGCCCGCATGTCGCGCCGAAGGTGATCGAACGGGTCGCGGACCTGCCGATGACCGCTACCGGCAAAATCATGCGGCGGAAACTGCGGGAGCGTCCCTGATGGGACGCGCCTCCGGCGGGAGTATTTGGGGCAAGATGAAGCGCGGGGCGCTAGGGCAGGTATTTGCCTGCCTCTTTCCGGGCAAAGGGTTTCATGCGGTCACCGTAGCGTTCCAGAAAGGCGCGGGTGCGGTCGGGATCGTGTTTCGAAAGTTCGCGCAGCCACCATGCGATGGCTTTCTGGATGAACCACTGGCGATCATCGACATAGGACGCAGCCCAGCCGAGCACCCGGTCGCGGATCATGAGGTCTTCGGGTTTCGGGTGGTTCTGCTTCGTCCACGGTAGGGTGATGACCAGTGCGGCACGGCGGGTCCAGAGGTGATCGGACGTCGTCCAGCCTTCGACAGTGTCGATCCGTGAGAGATCGGCTTGGACGCGTCGCTGTCCGGCACTGACGGCGTGATCGGCAATGGCCCAGGCGTCAAAGTCTGGCACCCAGCTTTGGATCAGCGCCCATGCTGCGTCGTCCGGGCGAAGCCGCGCTTGGGTGAGCAGTTTTGAGGCGGCGACGCGGGCCTCATGGATATTTGTTTTCCACAGCGCGTCGGCCAGTTCGACCCGCTGCGGCACGTCGAGGACCTTGCGCCATCGCTTCTGCGCCGCGTCGATGTCGGGGACGGCAACGCCCAGATAGGGGCGGTCGACCTTGTGATAGGCTGCCACATCCGCCGCCTTTCCGGGCCGCGCATGGGCGGTGAGTTCGGCAATCGCCTCCTCCGGCGTCATTCGACGGTGACGGATTTGGCGAGGTTCCGGGGTTGGTCAACATCGGTGCCCTTGGCGACGGCGGTGTAGTAGGCCAGCAGTTGCGCCGGAATGGCGTAGAGGATGGGGGCCAGCAATTCAGGTACTTCGGGCAGGATGATCGTCTGCCACGCTTCGCCGCCTGCTTCCTCCGCCCCTTTGCGGTCTGTCACGAGGATGACCTTGCCACCGCGAGCCAGAACCTCTTGCATGTTCGACACGGTCTTGTCGAACAGGGAGTCGGACGGCGCGAGGACGACGACGGGCACCTTTTTGTCGATTAAGGCGATGGGGCCGTGTTTCAGTTCGCCTGATGCGTAACCTTCGGCGTGTATGTAGCTGATTTCTTTCAGTTTCAATGCGCCTTCCAGTGCCATCGGGAACATCGTGCCGCGGCCAAGGAACAGCACATCCTGCGCTTGGGCGAGCTTGCGGGCCGCTGCCTTCATCTCATCCGCTTGGCTGAGCGCGTGGTTCATCAGGCCGGGCAGGTTGCGCAGGGCCGACAAATGGCCCGCGCGGGTATCTGCGTCGATCTCTCCGCGATCGCTGGCCGCTTTGAGGGCAAGCAGGGCGAGGACATTAAGCTGACAGGTGAACGCCTTGGTTGAGGCGACGCCGATTTCGACGCCAGCGAGGATTGGCAAATGCAGATCGCTTTCCCGCGCGATGGAGCTTTCGGGGACGTTTACGACGGATAGCACGGTTTCCGCCCTGTCTGTGCAGTAGCGCAGGGCGGCGAGCGTATCGGCGGTTTCGCCCGACTGGCTGACAAAGATCGCGAGCGTGCGGGCCGGGATCGGCGGTTCGCGGTAGCGGAATTCCGATGCGATGTCGATTTCGACGGGAAGGCGGGCAAGCTGTTCGAACCAGTATTTCGCCGTCAGGCAGGCGTAATAGGCCGTGCCGCAAGCGACCATCAGGATGCGGTCATATTTCGACAGGTCGAGGTCGCCCATAGGCAACGTGATGTCCCGCCCGTCCTCCGACAGGAAACGCGAGATCGCATCGCCCAGAACCGTGGGTTGTTCCGCGATTTCCTTTGCCATGAAGTGTTTGTGCCCGCCCTTTTCGACGCGGGTTGCGTCTATCTGGATGGTTTTCATCGGACGGTTCGCGCGATTGCCCTTGGCGTCGAAAATCTCAACCGAGTCGCGGGTGATGACGGCGCGGTCGCCTTCTTCGAGGTAGGTGATGCTGTCGGTCATCGGCGCAAGCGCGATGGCGTCAGAGCCGACGAACATTTCGCCATCCCCGTGCCCGATGGCAAGGGGAGAGCCTTTGCGCGCGGCAATCAGCAGATCTTCTTCGCCGTGAAACAGGAAGCAAAGGGCGAACGCGCCTTCGAGTTTGGCGATGGTAGCTGTTGCAGCCTCGCGCGGAGCCATACCTTGCGCCATGTGGTGCTGCGTCAGCAGGGCGACGGTTTCGGTATCCGTTTCGGTTTCGAAGTTGATGCCGTGGCCGGCGAGTTCTTCGCGCAGGGTGCGGAAGTTTTCGATGATGCCGTTATGAACCACAGCAACCGGGCCCGCCTGATGTGGATGCGCATTGCCGACGGACGGTGCGCCATGGGTGGCCCAGCGGGTGTGGCCGATGCCGGCCTTGCCGGGCAGAGGATCGTGGACCAGAAGGTCCGACAGATTGACCAGCTTGCCCACCGCGCGGCGACGATCAAGCGTGCCGTCGGATACGGTCGCGATCCCCGCGCTGTCATAGCCGCGATATTCGAGCCGTTTTAGCGCCTCAACAATAATCGGCGCGGCCTCATGATGGCCGAGAACCCCTACGATGCCGCACATTACTTCACCTCTTTCTGACGTTTTTCTTTGGCGGCCCTGAGCGTTTTGAAAAGCTTGCGGGCAAGACCGGGCTTGACCTCTTGCCGGGCACGGGCAACGGCCAGTGCGCCTTCCTCAACATCCTTTGTAATGACGGAGCCGCTGGCCGTCATCGCTTCGTCCGCGACCGTGACGGGCGCGACAAGCATGGTGTTCGACCCGATAAAGACGCGTTCGCCGATGGTGGTCTGATGTTTCATCACGCCATCGTAGTTGCAGGTGATCGTTCCCGCACCAATATTCGTGCCCGTCCCTACCGACGCATCGCCGATATAGGACAGGTGATTGACCTTTGCGCCTTCGCCAAGCGTGGCGTTTTTCATCTCGACAAAGTTGCCGACCCGTGATCCCTCGGACAGTTCCGCACCGGGGCGCAGGCGGGCATAGGGGCCGACGATTGCGCCTTGCGATACATGGCACCCTTCAAGATGGCTGAACGCCCGGATCGTCGCGCCGGATTCAACGGTCACACCGGGGCCGAAGACGACGTTGGGTTCAATTACCGAGTCCCGGCCAATCGCGGTGTCATGGGCAAAGAACACGGTATCCGGCGCAGTCAGGGTGACACCGTTATCGAGCGCTTCGGCGCGCAGGCGGCTTTGCAAGGTCGCCTCAGCCTGCGCGAGTTCGGCGCGGGTGTTGATGCCTTGGGTTTCAGCCTCATCGCAGATCACGGCGGTGGCGGAGAGGCCATGACCGCGGGCTATGCCGATGATGTCGGTCAGGTAGTATTCGCCCGAGGCGTTGTCATTGGTCACGGCGGACAGCAGATCAAACAGGGTGGCGCTGTCGGCTGCGACGACACCGCCGTTGCAGAGCGTGATGGCGCGTTCTTCGTCGGAGGCGTCTTTGAATTCGACAATGCGTTCCAGCGTGTCGCCGGACATGACCAGACGACCATAGCGTTTTGCGTCAGCAGGCTCGAACCCCAACACGACAACATCGTGCTTGGCGCGCGCGTCCATCATCGCCTGTAGAGTTTCAGATTGGATAAACGGTGTATCGCCAAACAGCACGATGGCGTTACCGTCCACATCGGCCAAGGCGTCTTTCGCCTGCAAAACCGCGTGTCCGGTGCCGAGTTGCTTGTCCTGACGGACCATGACAGCCGCCGGATCATGGGCCTGTGCCGCTTTTTCGACCGCCTCGGCCCCGTGTCCTGCGACCACGACCATACGTTCAGGCGACAGCGCCTGTGCGGATTGCATTGCGTGGGCCAATAGTGGTGCGCCCGCAAGCGGGTGCAGCACTTTGGGAAGGTCGGAATTCATCCGCGTTCCCTGTCCGGCGGCGAGAATGATCACGCTGACTGGCATCGAAGCCCCTTTTATTCTGTTCGCGCCCGTTTTATCCGTCCTTGGGGGCTTGGCAAGTGCTGAACCTTCACATGTCTTTACGCAACATTTCAGGCACGCGGCGAGAATTTGCTGAAAGGGACACGATGCGAACGGTGGTTTTCGATCTGGACGGAACGCTCGCGGATACGGGCGCGGACCTGATCGCGGCGGCAAACGCCTGTTTTCAAGGGCTGGGGCATGGCGACGTGCTTGATCCGGTAACGGATCGTTCGACCGCCTTTCAGGGCGGGCGGGCGATGCTGAAACTGGGATTCGAACGGCTGAACGGCGCGGCGCAAACGGGCGATATTGACACACAATACCCAATTTTACTTGAGGCTTACGCAGGCGCGATTGACACGCACACGACGCTTTACCCCGGAATGGTGTCGGCCATCGAACAGCTTTTGGAAGACGGCTATCGCACCGCGATCTGCACGAACAAGCCGGAACGTCTGGCAGAACTGCTGATGACCCGCCTTGGGGTGCGTGGTTTGTTCGGATCTCTGGTCGGTGCCGACACGCTGCCGGTGCGAAAACCCGACCCCGCCCCGTATTTTGAGGCTGTAACCCGCGCGCGGGGCGTCGCGGAACAATCGCTGCTGGTGGGCGACACTGTCACGGACCGGGAAACCGCTCGGGCGGCGGGTGTTGCGTCAGTGCTCGTGACCTTCGGCCCGGATGGCGACGCCGTATCTGCGCTTGAGCCCGAGGCGCTGCTTGCCCACTATGACGACTTACCAGAGGTCGTTGCCCGGTTAATCGGATGAGGCGCGCCCGATACCGCCAACCGCAGAGGAGCGTTCATGTCTGACGTATTCCAAGGGTCATTCACCCAGCAGGAACCGATCCCTGACGATGGAATCGAAGCGGCGTTGAACGTCCTGCGTCATGGGCGGTTGCACCGCTACAACGTGGCCGATGGCGAGGTCGCGGAAACCGCGCTGCTGGAAGAAGAATTCGCCGCCTATATGGGCGCGAAATACTGCCTTGCGGTCGCGTCGGGCGGCTATGCGTTGGCGACGTCGCTCCGTGCGCTGGGCGTCGCGCCGGGGGAAAAGGTGCTGACCAACGCCTTCACACTCGCCCCCGTGCCCGGTGCGATCGCGAGCGTTGGGGCGGTGCCGGTCTTTGTTGGCGTCAACGAAGGGTTGGTGATCGACCTTGACGACCTCGCGGCGAAAATCGCGGTGACGGGCGCGCGTATCCTGATGCTGAGCCATATGCGCGGCCACCTTTGCGACATGGACGCATTGATGGCGCTGTGTAACGAAGCCGGCGTTCAGGTAGTCGAGGATTGCGCCCACACGATGGGCGCGCGCTGGAACGGGGTGCTGTCGGGGCGGCACGGCGTGATGGCCTGTTATTCGACCCAGACCTACAAGCACATGAATTCGGGCGAGGGGGGATTGCTGATCTCCGACGATGCGGACCTCATGGCGCGGGCGGTGGTGCTGTCGGGCAGCTACATGCTCTACGCCCGCCACCGCGCCGCGCCGCCGCCCGAGGCATTCGAAGATATCCGCTATGTCACTCCGAACGTGTCGGGGCGGATGGACAACCTGCGCGCCGCGATCCTGCGCCCGCAATTGCGCAGCCTCGACAGCCAATGCGCCGCGTGGAACGACCGCTACAGGATGGTCGAAGACGGCTTGCGGAACACCCCCGGCCTGACCCTTGTCGTGCGACCAAAGGCCGAGGCTTTCGTCGCCTCGTCCTACCAGTTCCTGCTGCTAGACTGGACCGACACGGCTGTCGGCGACGTGATCGACCGCTGCGCGGCGCGTGGCGTCGAACTCAAATGGTTCGGCGGGGCGGAGCCGACGGGCTTCACCTCGCGCTACGACAGTTGGCGCTATGCCCCGACCGAACGGATGCCCGCAACCGACCGCGTCCTGAAGGGCATCGTGGACATGCGCCTGCCTTTGACGTTTTCGCTCGACGACTGCGCCCAGATCGCGCGGATCGTCCGCGAAGAGGTCAGCGCCGTTTATCAGGCCGCCTAGGCCGCGCCACTTTGCCTGTGGTTCTTGACCCGACTCACTTCTTCTGCGATTAACTGAACAACTGTTCAATAAACCTGCCACCGGAGAAACTGCGATGTTCAACGCCACAATGACGTTCGACCTTGGGGAAGAAGTGAATGCACTGCGCGACATGGTGCACCGTTGGGCGCAGGAACGGGTCAAACCGATAGCGGCGGAAATTGACGAGAAGAACGAATTCCCCCCCGAACTGTGGCAGGAAATGGGTGAACTCGGCCTGCTTGGCATCACCGTGCCCGAGGAGTTTGGCGGCGCCGATATGGGCTACCTCGCGCATGTCATCGCGGTGGAGGAGATTGCGCGGGCCTCGGCCTCTGTCTCTCTGTCCTATGGGGCGCATTCGAACCTTTGCGTCAACCAAATCAAGTTGAACGGCACTGCGGAGCAGAAGCAGAAATACCTGCCGGGGCTCGTATCCGGTGAACATGTCGGGGCGCTTGCCATGTCCGAAGCGGGGGCCGGCTCCGACGTGGTCGGGATGAAGTTGAAGGCCGAGAAAAAGAACGGCTACTACACCCTTAACGGCACGAAATACTGGATCACCAACGGCCCCGACGCGGAAACGCTGGTGGTTTACGCCAAGACCGACCCCGACGCTGGCAGTAAGGGTATGACGGCCTTCCTGATCGAGAAATCGATGAAGGGATTTTCGACCTCGCCGCATTTCGACAAGTTGGGGATGCGCGGATCGAACACGGCGGAATTGGTGTTTGAAGACGTCGAAGTGCCCTTCGAAAACGTGCTGGGCGAGGAAGGCAAGGGCGTGCGCGTCCTGATGTCGGGCCTCGACTTTGAACGGGTGGTGCTGTCGGGCATCGGCACGGGCATCATGGCGGCGTGCCTCGACGAAATCATGCCCTACCTCAACGAACGCAAGCAGTTCGGCCAGCCGATCGGGAACTTCCAACTGATGCAGGGCAAGATCGCGGATATGTATACCGCCATGAACTCCGCCCGCGCCTATGTTTACGAGGTCGCCAAGGCATGCGACCGCGGGCAGGTGACGCGGCAGGACGCGGCGGCCTGCGTGCTCTACGCGTCTGAGCAGGCGATGGTGCAGGCGCATCAGGCAGTGCAGGCGATGGGCGGGGCCGGGTTCATGAACGACAGCGCCGTCAGCCGCATCTTCCGCGACGCGAAACTGATGGAGATCGGCGCGGGCACGAGCGAGATCCGGCGGATGCTGATCGGTCGGGAGATGATGGGGGCGATGGGGTGAAGAAGTTCGTTCTGATTGGCCTTTTGTGTGTAACGATGCCCAGCCACGGCGTGGCTGAACCTTTTGCAATAGCTTGGCTGGAGAATTGCATGGAAGCTGCCAATTCTGATGCGCGTCCAAGGCTTGCGGCGTCGTACTGTAGCCAGAACGTCTATAATGTCTGCGAACACGCGAACTCTCCCCAAGCTTGCGCAGAGGCGGTTGTGCAGGTGATGAACGACGAAACGACGCGCCTTCTTGCGTCGATACCGAGTGAGTTTGGGACGAACGAGATCGAGCGCGATTTGTTCGCGGAGCGCTACAAAAGCGCAATGACCGGAGAAGGCCTGCCGCTTTGCGCGCAGGAGGACGGTTCCTATCCGGGATGCGATGCAGCCACCGCTGCTTGGAAGTATCAATTTGCCCGCGGCCTCGCGGTACAGACCGGCGTTGAATGAGAGAGAACAGCATGAAACTCCAATCCCAAACCCTCACCAACTCCGCAGATTTCCAGCGCCGTCGTGAAACGCATCTAGAGGCGCTTGAAGCCATCTCCGAAGCTGCGGCCCTCGCGGCCGCTGGTGGCGGGGAGAAGTCGCGAGACCGCCATATTTCTCGGGGCAAGATGCTGCCGCGGGAACGGGTGGCGAACCTGCTCGACCCCGGCTCTCCCTTTCTGGAAGTCGGCGCGACGGCGGCGCATGGCATGTATGGCGGCGCTGCCCCCTGTGCTGGTGTGATCGCCGGGATCGGGCGTGTGCATGGTCAAGAAGTCATGGTCGTCTGCAACGACGCCACGGTGAAAGGTGGCACTTATTACCCCATGACCGTTAAGAAACACCTAAGGGCGCAGGAGATTGCCGAGGAAAACCACCTGCCGTGCATTTACCTCGTCGATAGTGGCGGGGCGAACCTGCCCAATCAGGACGAGGTGTTTCCAGACCGCGACCATTTCGGCCGCATCTTCTACAACCAGGCGCGGATGAGCGCGAAGGGTATCCCACAGATCGCTGTCGTGATGGGGTCTTGCACGGCAGGTGGGGCGTATGTTCCGGCGATGTCGGATGTGACGATTATTGTGAAAGAACAAGGCACTATCTTCCTTGCCGGCCCCCCGTTGGTCAAGGCCGCGACGGGGGAGGTTGTGACCAGCGAAGACCTCGGCGGCGGAGATGTGCACACGCGCCTCTCTGGCGTTGCGGATTATCTGGCGGAGGATGACACCCACGCGCTGGCGCTGGCCCGCCGGGCGGTGGAGAGCCTGAACCGCGCGAAACCCACGACGGTCGATTGGCGAAACCCTGAGGAACCGGCTTATGATCCCGAAGAAATCCTCGGCGTCGTGCCTGTGGATCTGCGCACGCCTTATGACATTCGCGAGGTGATCGCGCGGCTTGTGGACGGGTCGCGGTTCGATGAGTTCAAACCCCGGTTCGGGGAGACTTTGGTTACCGGCTTCGCGCATCTGAAGGGTTGCCCGGTGGGCATCATCGCCAACAACGGCGTGCTGTTTTCCGAAGCGGCGCAGAAGGGCGCGCATTTCATCGAACTGTGTTCGCAACGGAAGATCCCGCTTGTCTTCCTGCAGAACATCACGGGCTTCATGGTCGGCCGGAAGTATGAGAACGAAGGTATAGCACGGCATGGGGCGAAGATGGTGACTGCGGTGGCCACAACCAGCGTGCCGAAGATCACGATGGTTGTCGGCGGCAGTTTCGGGGCCGGGAATTATGGAATGGCGGGAAGGGCTTACCAGCCACGCTTCATGTGGTCTTGGCCGAACAGCCGGATTTCGGTGATGGGCGGAGAGCAGGCTGCAGGGGTCCTCGCGACCGTAAAACGCGACGCGATTGAGCGGGCTGGAGGCAGCTGGAGTGCTGAGGACGAGGCCGAATTCAAGCGCCCGACGATTGAAATGTTCGAGGAGCAATCGCACCCGCTCTATGCCTCTGCGAGGTTGTGGGATGACGGGGTGATCGACCCGCGCAAAAGCCGTGATGTGCTGGCGCTGAGCCTGTCTGCGGCGCTGAACGCCCCGATTGAAGAGACGCGCTTTGGCGTGTTTCGGATGTGATGAAATCGGCGTGCAGACGATGTCGGCAATCTATGCACAACGTGTGCACATGATGTGCATACACTTTGCTTTGGCCGATGAAGAACAGAGTTTTCCGCCTTCGGCGGGGATATTTTTGGAAAATGGTGGGGCTGCGGAATGTTCACTAAAATCCTGATCGCGAACCGGGGCGAGATTGCGTGCCGGGTGATGGAAACGGCGCATCGGCTGGGTGTGAAAACGGCCGCGGTGTATTCGGACGCGGATCGGGCGGCGAAGCATGTCGAGATGGCGGACGAAGCCGTGCATATCGGCCCGCCCGCCCCGGCGGAGAGTTACCTTTTGGGCGACCGGATCATTGAGGCAGCCAAGGCGACCGGAGCGCAGGCAATCCATCCGGGCTATGGCTTTTTGTCGGAGAACCCTGATTTCGTCGATGCGGTTGAGAAGGCCGGGTTGGTGTTTATCGGACCGTCGGCGAAGGCGATCCGGGCGATGGGGCTGAAGGATGCCGCGAAAAAGCTGATGGAGGAGGCCGGCGTGCCCGTCGTTCCCGGCTATCACGGGGCGGAGCAGGGCAGCGATCACCTGAAGGCCGAGGCGGAGAAGATCGGCTATCCGGTTCTGATCAAGGCGGTTGCCGGGGGCGGCGGCAAGGGGATGCGGTTGGTCGAAAAGGCCGGGGATTTTCTGGACGCGCTGGAAAGTGCGCAAGGCGAGGCGAAAACCGCGTTTGGCAATGCGGATGTGTTGATCGAGAAATACATCACCTCGCCCCGACATATTGAGGTTCAGGTGTTTGGCGACGGCTCCAAAGCCGTACATTTGTTTGAACGGGATTGTTCGCTGCAACGCCGCCACCAGAAGGTGATCGAAGAGGCGCCCGCGCCCGGTATGACCGCCGAAATGCGCGAGGCGATGGGGGCCGCTGGCGTTCGCGCGGCGGAAGCGATTGGCTATTCCGGCGCGGGGACGGTGGAGTTCATCGTCGATGGCTCGGACGGGCTGCGCCCCGACGGGTTCTGGTTCATGGAGATGAACACGCGTCTTCAGGTCGAACATCCGGTGACGGAGGCGATCACGGGCGTCGATTTGGTCGAATGGCAATTGCGTGTGGCGAGCGGGGAGGCTTTGCCGAAAGCGCAGGACGATCTGACGATCAAGGGCCATTCGTTTGAGGCGCGACTATATGCTGAGGACGTGCCAAAGGGGTTTTTGCCCGCGACGGGGACGCTGACTCATCTGAAGTTTCCCGAAGGGGCGCGGGCCGATAGTGGCGTGCGGGCTGGGGATACGATTTCGCCGTTTTACGATCCAATGATTGCGAAGCTCGTCACCCACGGCCCGACCCGCGCCATCGCGCTTGCGCAGATGGAGCAGGCGCTGGCCACGACGGAGGTCGCGGGGTCGGTCACGAACCTTGGCTTTCTCAGGGCGTTGACGCGGCACGAGGGGTTCAAAGCGGGCGAGGTTGATACCGGCCTGATTGACCGCAATCTAGAAACGCTGGCGGTTGATCCGGTCCCGTGTTCCCGCGCGCGGTCGGTGGCGGCGTTGGGGTTTGCCGGGCTTGACCGGGCGCAGGGCGACCTTGCGGGGTTCGCGCTGTGGTCGCCGGTGGCGCAGACGATCCAGTTCCGGTTCCGGGAAGATGAGATCGCGGCACGGGTGACGACGCTGTCACCGACCAGGTTCCGCGTGGAGATCGACGAGGCCGAACACCAGGTCGAACGGGTCGGCGACGGCTGGCGTGTCGATGACGCCAAGGTTCCGGCCCGCGTCGTGCAGCTGGGCGATGCGGTCAGCGTGTTCTGGAGCAATGGCTATCATTTTGAACGGATTGATCCGCTGGATCGCGATGCTCATGCGTCCGGTGATGGCAACCTGATCGAAGCGCCGATGCCGGGGCTGGTCAAGGCGGTCTATGTGAAGGCCGGGGCGACGGTTTCGAAGGGTGACAGGCTTGCTGTGCTGGAAGCGATGAAGATGGAGCACGCGCTGCTGGCCGCGCGGGACGGCACGGTGGCCGAAGTGCTGGCCGAGGCCGGATCGCAGGTCGAGGCGGGCGCGGCGCTGATCCGTCTGGAAGATGCCGAGGACGCCGCAGCATGATCCGCCTGCACCATGCGCACCAGACCCGGTCGATGCGGGTGATCTGGATGCTGGAGGAGTTGGGCGTCGAATATGATCTTGTCGTGCATGATTTCTTCGATAAATCAATGCGATCCGAGGCGTTCTTAGCCGTCAGCCCAGCGGGGCGTGTGCCCGCGCTTGAGATTGACGGGCAGGTGATGCTGGAAAGCGGCGCGATGCTGGAACTGCTGGCCGAACGGTTTCCCGAGGCCGGGCTTGGCCGCGCGGCGGACCATGCGGAGCGGGCAGAGTGGCTCGACTGGTTGCACTATGCCGAAACGATGGGGCAGCACTGCGCGAACCTGACCCAATCCCACATCATGCTTTACGAAGACTGGATGCGTTCGCCCACCGTGATGAAACTAGAGGCGAAGCGGTTGGCCAAGGTGATCGAACGGATCGAGGCGCAGCTTGCCGATGGGCGCGATTGGCTGCTGGCGGGCGGGTTTTCGGCGGTCGATTGTGCGGTCGCTTATGGTCTTTATGTTGGGCAGCACTTTGTTCGCCTTGACGATCTGCCCAAGACACGCGCCTATTGGCAGAGTTTCTCGGCCCGTCCGTCATTTGCCAAGGCGCTTCCGCCGGACGGTGCGCGATTGCTTTATGCCCAGGAATTTTATGAGGTGCCGAATGGCTGAATATGTCGAAATCTTCGAGGTCGGCCCGCGCGACGGGTTGCAGAACGAAGAGGGCGAGATTGAAACAGAGGACAAGATCGCGCTGATCGACTGCCTGAGCCGCGCGGGGTTCCAGCGGATCGAGGTCGCGTCGTTCGTGTCGCCGAAATGGGTGCCGCAGATGGCCGATAGCGCCGAGGTGCTGGCCGGGATCAAGCGCGAAGGCGGCGTGAACTATGCGGCCCTTACCCCCAACATGAAGGGGTACGAGGCGGCCGTGGCGGCCAAGGTCGACGAGATCGCGATATTCGGCTCCGCCTCGGAAGGATTTTCAAAGGCCAACATCAACGCGACGATTGAGGAGAGCCTTGAACGGTTCCGCCCGGTGGTTGAAGCCGCGCGCCATATCGACCTGCCGGTGCGGGGTTACGTGTCGTGCGTGACGGATTGCCCCTATGACGGCCCGACGCCGCCTGAGAAGGTCGCAGAGGTCGCCAGCGCCCTGTTCGCGATGGGCTGCTACGAGGTATCGCTGGGCGACACGATCGGGAAGGCGACCCCGGACAGCATCGCGCGGATGCTGCTTGCGGTGCGGGAGGTCGTGCCGATCCACCGGATTTCGGGGCATTACCACGACACCGGGGGGAGGGCGCTCGACAATATCGACGCGTCGCTGTCGCTGGGGGTGCGGGTGTTCGATGCGGCCGTGGGGGGGCTTGGCGGCTGTCCTTACGCGCCCGGCGCGGCGGGGAACGTCGCGACGGAGGCTGTGGCCGCGCATCTGGACACTCTCGGATATGAAACGCGGCTTGATGCCGATGTGCTGGCCAAAGCGGCTGATATGGCGCGGGCCTTGCGGGCCTGATGGATAGGGCAGACCGATGTATAACACGCTGAAGATCGACACCGACGCGCGGGGCGTTGCGACGCTGACCCTATCGCGCGAAGACAAGCACAACGCGCTGTCTGAGGAGATGCTGGTTGAATTGACCGACGCGGCGGGAAAGCTTGGGGCGGACGCAAGCGTTCGCGTGGTGATCCTGACCGGAGCGGGCAAAAGCTTTTGCGCTGGCGGCGATCTGCGCTGGATGCAGGAACAGGTTGAGGCAGACCCGACGACCCGGATGCTGAAGGCCCGCAAACTGGCCGAGATGTTGCAGGCGATGAACACCATGCGGAAGCCGTTGATCGGGCGGGTGCAGGGGCAGGCGTTCGGCGGTGGCATTGGGATGATGTCTGTTTGTGATGTAGCCATCGGCGTGACCGGCGCGAAGTTCGGGCTGACCGAAACGCGGCTGGGTCTGATCCCGGCGACGATCGGCCCCTATGTCGTGGCCCGGATGGGGGAGGCGATGGCGCGGCGGGTCTTTATGTCCGCCCGGATTTTTGACAGCGTCGAGGCGGTGACGCTCGGATTGCTGGCGAAAGCCGTCGCGCCGGAGGATCTGGACGCAGCGGTCGAGGCCGAAGTCGCACCTTACCTGAACTGCGCACCGGGGGCGGTGGGTGACGCCAAGGCGCTGGTCCGCGCGCTTAGCCCCGAAATCTCGGAAGCGGTTATAGATGACACCATCGGGGCGCTCGCCGGACGGTGGAGCAGCCCTGAGTCTGCCGAAGGGATCAGCGCGTTCTTTGATAAGCGAAAACCTGCTTGGGTAGCGTAGGTTCCGCCGCGCCTCTGGAACCTTTCATCAGACCGTGCGTTGCTTCGTGATCTCAATGAACGGAGGATCATATGAAAAAGACGATTCTGGCACTCCCGCTGGTACTGATTGCCGCCGGTTGTGAAACCACCGAACAAAGTGCAATCGCCAGCGGACTAGGCGGCGCGGCACTCGGCGCGGCAGTCTCAAGCGGTGAAGACCGCACCCGCGGCGCCCTGATCGGTGCTGCGGCCGGTGTTGCCGCAGGCACGCTGATCGACCAGGCGAACCGCCCCGGCGACTGTATCTACGAAAACTCTCGCGGCCAGCGCTACGTCGCGAAGTGCCCATAAGACATTGATTTCCCGGCTGGGCGAAGGTCTGGCCGGGGTTTTCGTCTGGCGTCACGGTCGGTTTTGGTCGTGGTTGTCCGATTATTCCTGAGCTAAGCTGCGGCAGATGACCGGGCTACGTTCCACCTTTCAAAATCAACCTCTGCGGCGTCTTCTACTGGCGCAACTGCCTGCGGATTTTGCCGATTGGCTGGATTTCGTCGCCATTGGCGCGTTGCTCGCGTTCACGTGGGGTGCCGAGCCGATTGTCTTTGCGCTGCTCGCCGTGTGTCTGGGGCTGCCCTATGTGCTGATCGGGCCGGTCGCCGGAGTTCTGGTCGACCGCACCAGCATCAAGGCCGTCCTGATAACGAGCAATCTGGGCCGGGCGGTGATGACCGCTTCGCTTGCCTTTGCGCCAAGTTGGCAGGTGTTGCTGCCGCTGATACTGCTGCGCAGTTCGGTGGATGCGTTCTTTACCCCGGCAAAGCAGGCGGCAATTCAGGCGCTTACAGTGCCCGAGGGTCGGATGTCGGCGAACGGTATCAGCCACGCGATCAATCAGGCGTCAAAGATCGTCGCGCCCGGCGTCGGGGGTGCACTGTTGATCGTGATAGAGCCGGGCACCGTATTCCTGCTGAACGCCTGCGTATCATTGATCGCCGCGATGCTATTGGTCGGGCTGCCCGCAATCCTGCGCGACGCGCTCGAGTCCAACGGAAGGGAATCGCTGTTCGGCGGGCTGAAAGCCGGGTGGCGGCAGGTGTCGTCCAATCGCGTGCTGGCTGGGGCGCTGTCACTGATGGCGGCGGGGTATTTCGCCATGTTCTTTTACGACACGCTGATCGCGCCGCTGACCCGCGACCTTGGGTTTGACGAAACCGCGCTTGGTCTTGCGCTAGCAGCAGTCGGGGCAGGGGGTGTTTTGGGCTCTGTCTGGCTGGGTCTTGGCAAGGAAAGCGCCCGGCCGTTTCTGTGGATTGCGGTGGGGTCGTTCATTTCAGGTGTCGCGGTGGCGTTTGGCGGGGCGGCTGAGGCCGTCGGCGCGAATATTTCCCTTGGCGTATTCATCGGCATTTTCGGCGTCGTCGGGTTTTCCACCGCGATGGTTGTCGTGCCGGTTCGCACTATCATCCAGACTGAATGCTTGCCGGAACGGATCGCGAGCGTCACTGCGCTTAGCGAGGCTGCGAACACGACCGCGTTGCTGGTCGCGCCGTTCATTGGTGCCTTGATCGCGAGTTTCTCATCGGTCGGAGTCGCCTTTGTGATCGGTGGGGGCCTGCTGATACTGATTGCCGCACGCGCCTACGCCCTGTCCCGCGAAAACGGCTGATCGGCGTTGCCAGCTGGTCGTATACAGCGACAATTCCACCGAAACTTTTGCAGTAAATACACCACCTTTCGCCCCCGGCCTTGGTTGACCCCGCCCATGTGCAGGGATAAACCCGGATGAGCCAAGGCACGCGCCAAGACGCCACCTGAAGGAGCCAACAGTGGAAGACCTGCTGAGAGAGTACCTCCCCATCCTTATTTTCCTTGGGCTTGCAGTTGCCCTCGGGGCTGTTCTGATCCTCGCCGCGGTGATCCTTGCGGTCCGCAATCCGGACCCGGAAAAGGTGTCGGCCTATGAATGCGGGTTCAACGCGTTTGACGATGCCCGGATGAAGTTCGACGTGCGGTTCTACCTCGTGTCGATCCTGTTCATCATCTTTGACCTTGAAATCGCGTTTCTGTTCCCGTGGGCGGTGGCCTTCAAGGATGTGGGCCTTGTGGGGTTCTGGTCGATGATGGTGTTCCTTGCAGTGCTGACAATCGGCTTTGCCTACGAATGGAAGAAAGGGGCACTGGAATGGGAGTGAGCACATCTGCAAACACCGCGGGTGCCGACCGTGAAGTGGCCACGCAGGAGTTGAACCGCGAACTGCAGGACAAGGGATTCCTGCTGACCTCGACCGAGGACATCATTAACTGGGCGCGCACGGGCAGCTTGCACTGGATGACGTTCGGGCTGGCCTGCTGTGCGGTTGAGATGATGCATACGTCGATGCCGCGCTATGACCTTGAACGCTACGGCACCGCGCCCCGCGCCAGCCCGCGCCAGTCGGACCTGATGATCGTTGCGGGCACGTTGACCAACAAGATGGCCCCGGCGCTGCGCAAGGTTTACGACCAGATGCCAGAGCCGCGCTACGTGATCTCAATGGGATCCTGCGCCAACGGGGGCGGCTATTACCACTACAGCTATTCCGTGGTGCGCGGCTGTGACCGGATCGTGCCGGTCGATATCTACGTGCCGGGCTGTCCGCCGACCGCCGAGGCGCTGCTATACGGCATCCTGCAACTGCAACGCAAAATCCGCCGCACCGGCACCATCGTGAGGTAGGCCATGGCCGATGACATGCAGACAGAGGCGCTGAACGAACTTGGCGCCAAGATCGAGTTGAAGCAACCGGACGCTGTTCTGGGCTATTCGATTGCCCATGATGAACTGACCGTCGACGTGGTTCCGTCCGCGATCGTGGGGCTTGTCGAATTCCTGAAAGCCGACCGGAACTGCCGCTTCTCGACGCTGATTGACATTACGGCAGTGGACTACCCGGCGCGGGACAAGCGTTACGACGTCGTCTACCACTTCCTGTCGATGTATCAGAACCATCGCATCCGCCTGCGCCTGTCGATCCGCGAACAGGACATGGTCGCGTCGATCACAGATGTTCACCCCTCGGCCAATTGGTTCGAACGGGAAGTGTTCGACATGTTCGGCATCCTTTTCACCGGGCATCCCGACCTGCGCCGTATCCTGACGGATTACGGGTTCCGTGGCCATCCGCTGCGCAAGGATTTCCCCACGACGGGTTATACCGAGGTCCGCTATGACGAGGCGCAGAAACGCGTGGTCTACGAGCCGGTGAAGCTGGTCCAGGAATACCGCCAGTTTGATTTCATGTCCCCGTGGGAGGGCGCGGAATACATCCTTCCCGGTGACGAGAAGGATGAGGAGGCCAAGGCGTAATCCATGGCCCAGGCAACGCTCATGTACGGGATCGGCGCGACGAAGGCGGGGACAAGCTGGCTCTACCGCTATCTGGACGCGCATCCGGACTGTGCGATGTCCGATCCGAAAGAGCTGCATTTCTTCGATACGCTGGAAACCGGGCGCAGTAAGTCGCAGGTGGCCGCCATTGAGGAGCGGATCGCGAAGGTAGAAGAAAAGCGCGCGCGGTTTCAGGGCGCGTACGGCGACAAGCTGGATGCGAAGATCGCCGCACTGACCGAATGGCGCGATGTGCTTGCCTCGGGTGAGGACGATACCGAACGCTACCTTGGTTATCTTTACCGCGATGCGGCGGATGCGAAACTCGTCGGTGATATCACCCCGGCCTATGCGATGCTGCCTGAGGCGCGGTTGCGCCAGATGGCAACGCTCGCCCCCGTGACGCGGTTCGTTTACCTGCTGCGCGACCCGGTGGCGCGGTTGTGGTCGAACATTCGGATGGTGGCGAAACGGCAGGCCAAGGCCGCCGGCGACGTTGCCGGGATCGCCGCGCGAATGGTGCAGAAGGTGCTGGCGGGCGAGGAAAAGAACGCGATGGCGCGGTCAGACTATGCCGGGGCGCTGTCGCGGCTGGATCGCGCGGTGCCGGCGGCGTCGCTGTTCGTCGGCTTTTACGAAACGCTGTTTTCCGACGCGAGCATTGAAAAACTGTGCCGCTTCCTTGGCATCGCGCCACGGCCCGGCGACTACGGAGACAGGGTGCATGGCGGCGTGCCCGTCACGCTGGAGGATGAGGCGCGTGGCGCGCTTTCGCGCCTGCTGGCCCCGCAATATGCCGCGATGGAGGCGCGCTTCGGCACGCTTCCCGATGCATGGCAACAGAACATGATGAAGGTGTGAGATGATGGACGGCACCAAGTTTGACGATGCCCAAACGGGCGAACAGAAGATCCGCAACTTCAACATCAACTTTGGCCCGCAGCACCCTGCGGCGCACGGGGTGTTGCGGTTGGTGCTGGAGCTTGACGGCGAGATCGTCGAACGGTGCGACCCGCATATCGGTCTGCTGCACCGTGGCACCGAAAAGCTGATGGAGTCGCGCACCTATCTGCAAAACCTGCCCTATTTCGATCGGCTGGATTACGTTGCGCCGATGAACCAGGAACATGCTTGGTGTCTGGCGATTGAAAAGCTGACCGGGGTAGAGGTGCCGCGCCGCGCGTCGCTGATCCGGGTGCTTTATTCGGAAATCGGGCGGGTGCTGAACCACCTGTTGAACGTCACGACGCAGGCGATGGACGTTGGCGCGCTGACCCCGCCGCTTTGGGGCTTTGAAGAACGCGAAAAGTTGATGGTGTTCTACGAACGCGCCTGCGGAGCCCGCCTTCACGCCGCGTATTTCCGCCCCGGTGGGGTGCATCAGGATCTGCCGCCGGAGCTTCTGGACGATATTGAGGAATGGGCCGACCATTTCCCCAAAGTGCTGGACGATATCGACGGGTTGCTGACCGAAAACCGTATCTTCAAGCAGCGTAATGCTGATATCGGCGTCGTGACCGAAGAGGAAATCCTCGATTGGGGATTCTCCGGCGTCATGGTGCGCGGATCGGGCCTCGCGTGGGATTTGCGGCGATCGCAGCCTTACGAATGCTACGATGAGTTTGAGTTCCAGATTCCCATCGGCAAGAACGGTGACTGCTATGACCGTTACCTGTGCCGGATGCAGGAAATGCGGGAATCGACCAGCATCATCCGTCAGGCGATTGAAAAGCTGCGGGCCGAGCCGGGCGAGATCCTCGCGCGGGGCAAGATTACGCCGCCAAGCCGGGGCGATATGAAAACCTCGATGGAAGCGCTGATCCATCACTTCAAACTTTATACCGAAGGCTTCCACGTTCCGGCGGGGGAGGTTTACGCCGCCGTCGAAGCGCCGAAGGGCGAATTCGGCGTTTACCTAGTGGCCGACGGCACCAACAAACCCTACCGCAGCAAAATCCGTGCGCCGGGCTTCCTGCATTTGCAGGCGATGGACCATATTGCGACTGGCCACCAACTGGCCGACGTCGCGGCGATCATCGGGACGATGGACGTGGTGTTTGGGGAGATCGACAGGTGAACACCGAGATCATTCGAAAATATAATGATTTCTTCTCTCTACTCAAGAATGTTGCTTGGGTAATCGGGTTAGCAGCACTGATTCCGAGTGCGCTGATTTATATATGGAGCGATCGAACGAAAGAATTTGTAAGATATGACGACCAAATTCAACTGATTTTGCGTAGCGAGGGGACTGACTACGTGCTGTCGTCGGAAGGCCGGAACGGTCAAACAGGCAACACCGGCTCGCAGTCTGTCAACGCTGTGGGAGTTCCCGGTTCGACGCGGACGTGGAAGCTGCAACGAGTGGAGCCGAACTGATGTTGGGCGGTTTCTGCAAAAAACAAGTTGATCGGATTCCGGCCAACTCACCGGTGCCGGCATGAGCGTGCTGTCACTCTCTGTGCTGCTGTTGCTTGCGAGCGCGACGCTCGCGCTCGCGTCGGTTCGGATCGACTCGCCCGCCGTGGCGCGTGCCTATGTGGACAGCGTGTTTGCCGAAAACGACTGCACCATGCGGTATTCCGCATTTGTCGACCGGATGCACGCGGACGGGATCATCCCAACGGAGGCTGAAAAGCTGGACCCGCATACGGGTGTGACGAAATTCATCGGCCAGCGCCGCGTTTTTGCAGTGATGGAAACCCTCTTTGCTTCGGGCGGGCTGTGCGCCGATGAAGCTGACGAAACAATCGCAATTTCCAAATTTGGAGGATGCGCCTGATGCTGCGCCGTCTTCACCAGACCCAACCCGAAACATTTGCTTTCACCCCTGAGAACAAGGCGTGGGCCGAGGCCCAGATGACCAAGTTCCCCGAGGGGCGGCAAGCCTCTGCCATCATCCCGCTGCTGTGGCGCGCGCAGGAGCAGGAGGGATGGCTGACCCGGCCCGCAATCGAACACGTCGCGGAAATGCTCGGTATGGCCTATATGCGGGCGCTGGAAGTTGCGTCTTTCTACTTTATGTTCCAACTGCAACCCGTTGGTTCGGTTGCGCATTTCCAGATTTGTGGCACGACATCCTGCATGATCTGCGGGGCTGAGGATTTGATGGCGGTCTGTCAGGACAAGATCGCGCCGAAGCCGCATCAGCTGTCCGAAGATGGCAAGTTCAGCTGGGAAGAGGTCGAGTGCCTTGGGGCCTGCACGAACGCCCCGATGGTGCAGATCGGCAAGGACTACTACGAAGACCTGACCGCCGAACGGTTTGGGGAAATCATCGACGAACTCGCCGCTGGCAAAGTGCCTGTGCCGGGGCCGCAAAACGGACGCTACGCTGCCGAGCCGCTGTCGGGCCTGACCTCACTGACCCACCACGAAAGCGGCCGCACGCAGTATAACGCGTCGGCGCAGTTGGCGGTTGATCTTGGCGATACGATCAAGCGGATCGACGGGACCGAGGTGCCCTTGGTGACACCTTGGCTTGGCAAGGGCAAAGCTTCGCCCAAGCGCACCGAAAAGAAGATCGAAGAGCCGAAACCCGCGAAGTCGAAACCGGTCAGCGAAACCGGTGTGACGAAGCAAGAGGCGGATGCGAAGACCAAGGCGAAGCCGGTGCAGTCAGATAACGCTGGTGGCTCTGGCACCAAGCCCGCGACGATGGCCGCGCCGCGCGATGCGGGCGCGGATGACTTGAAAAAGATCAAGGGTGTCGGGCCGAAACTTGAAAAAATGCTGAACGCGCTCGGCTTTTACCACTTTGACCAGATCGCTGAATGGGGCGCTGACGAAGTGGAATGGGTCGATCAGAACCTTGAAGGGTTCAAGGGCCGGGTCAGCCGGGATAACTGGGTCGATCAGGCCCGCGTGCTTGCCGAGGGCGGCGACACCGCGTTTTCAAAGAAAGTCGATAAAGGAGGCGTCTACTGATACCGGAACTCCGGTCAGGGGCATCGTATGAGAATGATGACGGCAACGCATAAATTCAAAACGGGCTGCATGACAGCCACCATTGCGGTCGTCGTATGTAACCCAGGGGGGATTTAAAGATGACTGCCAAGAATGACGGCTTTTTTAATTGCACCAACATTTGTTGGATCATCGGGGCGCTTGTCGGCCTCGCCGTGTTCATGCTGCTTTCGGGGCGGTTCGGGATGCACTGGCTGATCGCGCTTGTGATCGCGATTGTCGTGCTGGTCGGGTTGGCGATGTGGCTGCAAAAGATGTTCTGCCAGACGATTGAGGCAGAGACAGGATCGCCGATAGTCCAGAAGGTTCTGGAGGAGGAAGAATCCTCTGCCGGGCAGGCCGCTGCGGTTGAGCCGGTCGAGACTGCGCCGCCAATGGTAGCCGAACCCGCGCCGCGGCCTGAGAATGCGGCCGCGACCGAAGCCCCGCTGAAGGCTGAGGCCGAGGTGCCAGCCGCAGACAGCGCCGATGTGGCTGAGGACGCGCCGGAAATCCTGGCGGGTCCGCGTGGCGGTGCTGCGGACGACCTCAAGAAAATATCGGGCGTTGGGCCGAAGCTTGAAAAGACCTTGAACGAGATGGGCTTCTACCATTTCGACCAGATCGCTGCGTGGACGCCTGCGCAGGTGGCTTGGGTTGATTCTCGGTTGACGTTCAAGGGGCGGATCGAACGGGACAACTGGATCGCGCAGGCGCGTGATCTGGATTTGGCCAAGGGCTAGGAATGACGATGGCATTGACCCCGGAACAGGACAAAGCGCTGGCGCGGCAGGCGAGGGTGGTTTCCCTTGTCATTGCGGCGGCGATGATGTGCTGGATCGGGGTGAATTGGCTGGGGTCGAAACTGGAATGGGCGCAATCGACGCGCATCCTGTTCGACCTGGCCGCGATTGCAGCGTTCGTATGGGCGCTGGTTGTGGCGGTGCAAATCTGGCGGAAACGCCGGGACGGATAATGACAGCCGGGCGGATGCTCGGCGCAGGATGCGGGCCACGGCCCGGTGAATGAAGGATGACGAGATGCTGAAGGACCAGGACCGGATCTTTACCAATCTCTACGGTATGCACGACCGCAGCCTTGCGGGTGCAAAGGCGCGTGGCCATTGGGACGGAACCGCAGGGCTGATTAAGAATGGCCGCGACTGGATTGTCGATCAGGCCAAGGCGTCTGGTCTGCGCGGGCGCGGCGGCGCCGGCTTTCCGACGGGGCTGAAATGGTCCTTCATGCCGAAGGAAAGCGATGGTCGCCCGGCCTATCTGGTCATCAACGCCGATGAATCCGAACCCGGCACCTGCAAGGACCGGGAGATCATGCGCCACGATCCCCACACGCTGATCGAAGGGGCGCTGATCGCGAGTTTCGCGATGGGCGCGCATGCCTGCTACATCTACATCCGCGGCGAATTCATCCGCGAACGCGAAGCCCTGCAAGCCGCGATCGACGAGTGCTACGAAGACGGTCTGCTCGGCAAGAACGCGGCGAAGTCCGGTTGGGACTTTGACCTTTACCTGCATCACGGCGCCGGCGCCTATATCTGTGGTGAGGAAACAGCGCTGCTGGAAAGCCTTGAGGGCAAGAAGGGCATGCCGCGTATGAAGCCGCCTTTCCCCGCGGGAGCAGGGCTTTATGGCTGCCCGACGACGGTGAACAACGTCGAATCCATTGCGGTTGTGCCGACGATCCTGCGGCGCGGGCCGGATTGGTTCTCGTCTTTCGGGCGGCCCAACAACGCGGGAACCAAGCTGTTCGGCATCTCGGGCCACGTGAACAACCCCTGTGTCGTCGAAGAAGAAATGTCGATTCCGCTGAAAGAACTGCTCGACCGTCACTGTGGCGGCGTGCGGGGCGGCTGGGACAACCTCAAGGCGGTGATCCCCGGTGGATCGTCCGTGCCGCTGCTGCCGAAAGACATCGCGGATGAGGCGATCATGGATTTCGATTGGCTGCGCGAACAACGCTCGGGCCTTGGCACGGCGGCGGTGATCGTGATGGATCAGAGCACGGACGTCATCAAGGCGATCTGGCGGTTGGCGAAGTTCTACAAGCACGAAAGCTGCGGCCAGTGCACGCCCTGCCGCGAAGGCACCGGATGGATGATGCGCGTCATGGATCGTTTGGTGAAGGGCGATGCGGAAGTCGAAGAGATCGACATGCTGCTCGACGTCACGAAACAGGTCGAAGGCCACACGATCTGCGCCCTCGGTGACGCGGCGGCTTGGCCGATCCAGGGTCTGATCCGCCATTTCCGGGACGAAATTGAAGATCGCATCAAGCACAAGCGAACCGGCCGCGTGTCGGCGGTGGCGGCTGAATGATTGTTGGTAGGGAGTAACAGGCAGATGTTGAACAATATCGGTCTTCCGGGTCTTCTTCTTGTGGCCTGCATGCTTCTGGTTCCGCTGGTTTTCTGGCGGATATTCGACAAGGCCGGATATAACGGCGCTTGGGGGCTGCTGTCTCTCGTGCCGGGGGCTGCGATGGTCCTTCTTGTTTTCTTGGCGTTCGCCACTTGGCCGAATGAAAGAACAGCAAGCAGGGTGGCAGCCGAATGATTATCCGTTCCCTCATTGCCCTTACTCTGATCGGATCGGTCAGTTCCTGCGGGATTTTTCGGACGGTCGATGCACAGGCGGCGCGGTCGATGCCGTTTCGCGCGAAGCTCGACAAGGGGGAGGAGCGGGACTTTTCGGTCGCGGTCGTTCACAACGGCAGCGGCGTGGATGAGGTGCGCGAAAGCGTGCGCTTCCCGGCGACGCGATATTGCCTGCTGACGTTCGGCGGGTCAGAGGTTGATTGGGCAATGGACTCTGCGACGGGCGATTGGGCGTTTGCTCAGAATGGCGACAAGCTGATCTTTAACGGTCGGTGTACGAAGAGGTAGGGCAGGTGCAACCAAAGAACCATCACCTTGCGGAGTTGAACGTCGGGCGTCTGATCGCCCCGACGGATGATCCGCGCGTGGCTGAGTTCATGGAAGCGCTCGACCGGATCAACGGCATGGGCAAGCGGATGCCCGGTTTCGTCTGGATGATGGAAGGATCGGGGGAACCGGGTCGCGGCAACACCGAAAACAACATCGGGACCGATCCGCGGCATGTCGCGAACCTGACCGTCTGGGAAACTGTCGAAACGCTTGAAAGCTTTGTCTGGAACACCGTCCACCGTCAGTTCTACGACCGCCGGAAAGAGTGGTTCGAGGTTCTGGGGGAAATGCATTTTGTCATGTGGTGGGTGCCCGAAGGCTATCAGCCGACATTGGAAGAGGCGCTGGAACGGCTCGACCACTTGAAAGCTGAGGGTGACAGCGATTATGCGTTCGGCTGGTCCTACCTGAAAGATGCGCATTTGTGGAAAACCCGCAACTGCAATGAACTGGCGGCGGAGTAGCGGCATGTTTGGTGGGCAAACCCAAATATTCCCGTTTTTGCAAGGTGTTAACGCTTGCGAATGGTCCGCTGGGGCGGGGCGATATTGTATATCACCCATGCGGTTCCTTTCCTTTCTTATGAAAGGAAACCAAACATGACACATACATTCAAAGCTCTAGCGACTTCTGCGGTAGTCCTTGCCACGGCAACGACGGCCCACGCGGCCAGCCTGCGCGACAATGCAGAGGTGAACAACGGTCTGATCCTCGCCGGGATCACCGAAACGATTTATGAGACCTGTCCGACGATCAGCGTGCGTAAGTTGCGCGGGATCTTCTATCTCAGGTCGCTATACACGATGGCCAAGAACGCGGGCTTCTCGGAAGAGGAGATCGAGGCCTATGTCGATAACGAAGAGGAAGAGGCCCGCCTGCGTGCGCGGGTCAATGCCTGGCTGGCCGACAAGGGTGCGGTCGAGGGCAATCCAGAAACCTATTGCGCCGTTGGGCGGGCCCAGATCGCGGCCGGCAACCAGATTGGCGTTTTGTTAAGGGCAGACTGAACCATGAGTGACCTACGCAAAATCATCATCGACGACACCGAGGTTGAGGTCGACCCGGCGATGACGCTCATTCAGGCGTGCGAGCAGGCGGGGATCGAAATCCCCCGCTTTTGCTACCATGAACGCCTGTCGATCGCCGGGAACTGCCGGATGTGTTTGGTCGAAGTCGTGGGCGGCCCGCCCAAACCCGCCGCGTCCTGCGCGATGCAGGTGAAAGACTTGCGCCCCGGGCCGGAAGGCCAGCCGCCGGTGGTCAAGACGAATTCGCCCATGGTGAAGAAGGCCCGCGAGGGCGTGATGGAGTTTCTGCTGATCAACCACCCGCTTGATTGCCCGATCTGCGATCAGGGAGGTGAGTGTGATTTGCAAGATCAGGCAATGGCTTACGGCGTGGACTTCAGCCGCTATCGCGAACCGAAACGGGCGGTGGATGAACTGAACCTCGGCCCGCTTGTCGGGACGGCGATGACCCGGTGCATTTCCTGCACCCGCTGCGTGCGCTTCACCACCGAGGTCGCCGGGATCAGCCAGATGGGCCAGACGGGGCGCGGTGAGGATGCCGAGATCACCAGCTATTTGAACGAAACGCTCGACAGCAACCTGCAGGGCAACATCATCGACCTGTGTCCGGTCGGCGCGCTGACGTCGAAGCCGTATGCCTTCACTGCTCGTCCGTGGGAGTTGACCAAGACGGAAACCATCGACGTGATGGATGCGCTCGGGTCGAACATCCGCGTGGATACCAAGGGGCGTGAGGTCATGCGCATCCTGCCCCGCAACCATGACGGCGTGAATGAGGAGTGGATCTCCGACAAGACGCGCTTTGTCTGGGACGGGCTGCGGCGGCAGCGGCTGGACAAGCCCTATGTCCGCGACGGCGGCAAGCTACGCCCCGCGACGTGGGGCGAGGCGCTTGGCAAGGCGGCAGAGGCGATGAAAGGCAAAACCGTCGCGGGGCTGGTTGGTGATCTGGCCCCGGTCGAGGCCGCGTTCGCGCTGAAACAGCTTGTCGAAGGGCAGGGTGGCCGCGTCGAATGCCGGACGGATGGTGCGAAGCTGCCCGCGGGCAATAGGTCGGCCTATGTCGGCACGGCGACCATCGAAGACATCGATAGCGCCAAGATGATCCAACTGATCGGCACAAACCCCCGGACCGAGGCGCCTGTGCTGAACGCTCGCATCCGTAAGGCTTGGCTCTCCGGGGCGGAGGTTGGTCTGGTGGGTGAGGCGGTCGATCTGACCTATGATTACCACCACGTCGGCACGGATCGCGCTGCGCTGACCGGGCTGCTTGAGCATAAGTTCGAGAAAGTGCTCGACGTTCCGTCGCTGATTATCGTTGGCCAAGGCGCGCTGCAAGAAGCGGATGGCGAAGCGGTGTTGAGCCAGGCGATGAAGCTGGCCGAGGCGACTAAATCAAAACTGCTGGTGCTGCATACCGCGGCCTCCCGCGTTGGGGCGATGGATATTGGTGCAGTGACCGATGGCGGCGTGACTACGGCGCTGGATGGCGCGGATGTGGTCTATAACCTTGGCGCGGATGAAGTCGACATCGCGGCAGGGCCGTTCGTGATCTATCAGGGCAGCCATGGCGACCGGGGTGCGCACCGGGCGGATGTGATCCTGCCGGGGGCCGCCTATACCGAAGAACAGGGGCTGTTCGTCAACACCGAAGGCCGCCCGCAACTCGCGCTTCGGGCCGGGTTCGCACCGGGCGAGGCCAAGGAAAACTGGGCGATCCTGCGGGCGTTGTCCGGGGAGCTTGGCACGACCTTGCCCTATGACAGCCTTGCGCAGTTGCGGCAGGCCTTGGTGGCTGAGGTTCCGCACCTTGCCGCGATTGACGATGTGCCTGAAAACGACTGGACACCGATCGCCGAACGCGCGCCGGGTAAGGCCGATCTCCGCAATGCGGTTGCGGATTTCTACCTGACCAACCCCATCGCCCGCGCCTCGACCCTGATGGCGGAGCTTTCGGCGAATGCCAAAGCGCGCGGCAGCGACAAGCTGGCGGCGGAGTAGGGCGTGATGGCACGCCCGCATATCAACACCACCGCTGCGACGATGCGCGGCGGTGAATTTGCGCGACATCTGCGCAGAAACCTATTGATTCAGGGTGGCAATCGGGGCGGGGATGCTGTTTACACCAACTCGCCGACGCTGCCACGTGATTTGCCGATCAGCGACGCCAAAGTCGGGCATGGCGCATCGCGTGGAAACTGGAATACCGACGGTGTGAGGACCAATGGCTGAATTTCTTTCCACCCCTTTCGGAATACTGCTGATTATCGTCGCGCAATGCCTTGCGGTGATCGGTTTTGTCATGATCTCGCTCTTGTTCCTCGTCTATGGCGACCGGAAGATCTGGGCCGCCGTCCAGATGCGCAAAGGGCCGAACGTCGTTGGTGCCTTTGGCCTGCTGCAATCGGTGGCGGATGCGCTGAAATACGTGGTGAAAGAGGTCGTCGTTCCCGCCGGTGCGGACAAGCCCGTTTTCTTCCTCGCGCCGATGGCGTCCTTCGTTCTGGCGATGATCGCGTGGGCAGTTATTCCCTTCGCCGACGGCTGGGTTCTCGCCGATCTGAACGTCGCGATCCTTTATGTCTTCGCGGTGTCATCGCTTGAGGTTTACGGCGTCATCATGGGGGGCTGGGCGTCAAACTCCAAATACCCGTTCCTTGGCAGCCTGCGGTCGGCGGCGCAGATGATCTCATACGAAGTGTCGATTGGCCTGATTATCATCGGCGTCGTGATCTCGACCGGGTCGCTGTCCTTCGGTGACATCGTGCGGGCGCAGGACGGAGACTACGGCTTCTTTAGCTGGTATTGGTTGCCGCACCTGCCGATGGTCGCGCTGTTCTTTATCTCGGCGCTTGCGGAAACCAACCGCCCGCCGTTTGACTTGCCGGAAGCGGAAAGCGAACTGGTCGCGGGGTATCAGGTGGAATATTCGTCGACGATGTTCCTGCTGTTCATGGCCGGCGAATACATCGCGATCTTCCTGATGTGCGCGCTGACGTCGCTGTTGTTCTTCGGCGGCTGGCTGTCGCCCATTCCGGGCCTGCCGGATGGCGCGCTGTGGATGGTCGGCAAGATGGCGTTCTTCTTCTTCATCTTCGCGATGGTCAAGGCGATCACACCGCGCTATCGCTACGACCAGCTGATGCGGATCGGCTGGAAAGTGTTCCTGCCGCTATCGCTCGCCTGGGTGGTGATCGTCGCGTTCTTTGCACAATTCGGGGCCTTTGGCGGAGCGTATGCCCGCTGGGCCGTGGGGGGCTAATATGGACTACACCCGCGCTGCGAAATATTTCCTGCTGACCGACTTTATCAAGGGGTTCGGGCTGGGGCTGAAGTATTTCTTCTCGCCCAAGGCGACGCTGAACTATCCGCATGAAAAGGGCCCGTTGTCGCCGCGGTTCCGGGGTGAACACGCGCTGCGCCGCTATCCGAACGGCGAAGAACGCTGCATCGCCTGCAAATTGTGTGAGGCCGTATGCCCCGCCCAAGCGATCACCATTGATGCGGAGCCGCGCGATGATGGCAGCCGCCGCACGACGCGTTACGACATCGACATGACAAAATGCATCTACTGCGGCTTTTGTCAGGAAGCCTGCCCGGTCGATGCCATCGTCGAAGGCCCGAATTTCGAGTTCTCGACCGAAACCCGCGAGGAACTTTTCTACGACAAAGAAAAGCTGCTTGAAAACGGAGAGCGTTGGGAAGCCGAAATCGCCCGCAACCTTGAACTGGATGCACCGTACCGATGACCGATCCGAAAAACCCCTTCGATGACATGATGAAACAGGCGCAGGAGTTGGCGAAAGCCTTCAACCCTGCGATGGAGTCGTTTTCGCCGAGAGGGTTTGAAAATCTGTGGCCCACCATGCCGAAAGACTTCATGGAGATGGTGTTCGGCAATGCGGTGAACAAGGACGGGCTGGATGCGAAAACCCGGCTGTTGTTGACGCTGGCTGGTTTGACGATGCAGGGCGCGCAGGCGGATTCCCCGATCCGCGTTACGGTGCGCCACGCGCTTGAAGCGGGCGCAAAACCGCAGGAAATCGCCGAGACGATCGGCACGATGTCGGTTTTTGCCGGTATCCCCGCAATGACCCGCGCGCTGGAACTGGCGCAGGAAGTCATGAAAGACAAAGAAGGTGACGAGGCATGACTGTAGCTGTCTTTTCGTTCTACGTTTTCGCGATCACGACGGTGGCCGCCGGGCTGTTCGTCGTCGTGTCGCGCAACCCGGTCCATTCGGTGCTGTGGCTGATCCTCGCGTTCCTAAGTTCTGCCGGGTTGTTCGTGCTTCTGGGGGCGGAGTTCGTGGCGATGCTGTTGGTTATCGTCTATGTCGGCGCGGTCGCGGTGTTGTTCCTGTTCGTGGTCATGATGCTCGACGTCGATTTTGCGGAGCTGAAGGCCGAAATGGCCCGCTATGTGCCGCTCGCGCTGCTGATCGGGGTCGTTCTGCTGATGCAGCTTGGCATCGTGCTCGGCAACTGGAGCTTTGCGGATCAGGCCGAAGGGCTGCGCGGTGCGATCACCCCCGACCTGAACGAAACGCACAACACGGCAGCGCTGGGTCGGTTGATCTATGACGATTACATCTATCTGTTCCAAGCGGCGGGTCTGATCCTGCTGGTTGCAATGATTGGGGCCATCGTCCTGACCCTGCGCCACCGCCCGGACGTTAAACGCCAGAACGTCATCGCCCAGATGCACCGCGATCCCGCGAAAGCGATGGAACTGAAAGACGTGAAGCCGGGGCAGGGACTATAGCCGCTGACCCGCCCCGGACGCGCTCCGGGGCCTCGCCCAGCCGGGCGGACGATAGGAAAGAGGCCCCGGATCAAGTCCGGGGCGCAAGACGGAAAGATAATACGGGCAAGGCCCGGAGGGACAGATGATCGGACTTGAACATTACTTGGGCGTCGCGGCGGCTTTGTTCGTCATTGGCATCTTCGGGCTTTTCCTCAACCGGAAGAACGTCATCATCCTGCTGATGTCGATCGAACTGATGCTGCTTGCGGTGAACATCAACCTCGTCGCTTTCTCAAGTTTCTTGGGTGATCTCGTCGGGCAGGTCTTCACCATGTTCGTGCTGACGGTTGCGGCGGCCGAGGCCGCAATCGGCCTTGCCATCCTTGTCTGTTTCTTCCGCAACCGCGGCACCATCGCGGTTGAAGATGTTAATGTGATGAAAGGGTAGAGGGACATGGAAACCATCATCCTCTTTGCCCCGCTTGTGGGCGCGATCATCGCCGGCTTCGGCTGGAAGATCATCGGCGAAAAGGGTGCGATGTATGTCACGACGGGGCTGCTGTTTCTTGCCGCCCTGCTGTCATGGATCGTGTTTTTCGGGTTCGAAGGTGAAACCCGATACATTGAGATTTTCCGCTGGATTCAGTCCGGCAGCCTTGACACAAGCTGGTCGATCCGGCTGGACCGCCTGACGGCGATCATGCTGATCGTGGTGACGACGGTATCAAGCCTCGTCCACCTTTATAGCATGGGCTACATGGATCACGACCCCCAGTGGAAAGAGGGCGAAAGCTACAAGCCACGCTTTTTTGCTTACCTGTCTTTCTTCACCTTCGCGATGTTGATGCTGGTGACGGCGAACAACCTGCTTCAACTGTTCTTTGGCTGGGAAGGTGTGGGGGTCGCGTCCTACTTGCTGATCGGATTCTACTATCGCAAACCGTCGGCAAACGCGGCCGCGATCAAGGCGTTCGTGGTGAACCGTGTCGGCGATTTCGGCTTCCTCCTCGGGATTTTCGGGCTGTTCCTGCTGGTCGACAGCATTGCATTGGATGACATCTTTACCGCCGCGCCGACGCTGGCGGAAACGACGATCACCTTCCTGTGGACCGACTGGAACGCGGCCAACCTGTTGGCGTTCCTTCTTTTCGTCGGCGCAATGGGCAAGTCGGCGCAGCTGTTCCTGCACACCTGGTTGCCGGACGCGATGGAAGGCCCGACGCCCGTGTCGGCCCTGATCCACGCGGCGACGATGGTCACGGCGGGCGTATTCCTTGTCTGCCGCATGTCGCCGCTGATGGAATTCGCGCCCGAAGCCAAGATGTTCGTCGTTATCATTGGCGCGAGCACGGCGTTCTTTGCTGCGACCGTGGGGCTTGTGCAGAACGACATCAAGCGGGTGATCGCGTATTCCACCTGTTCGCAGCTTGGTTATATGTTCGTAGCAGCCGGTGTCGGTGTTTACTCTGCGGCGATGTTTCACCTGTTCACGCACGCGTTCTTCAAAGCGATGTTGTTCCTTGGCGCGGGATCGGTGATCCACGCGATGCATCACGAACAGGACATGCGGAATTACGGCGCGCTGCGTAAGAAAATCCCCTACACCTATTGGGCGATGCTGATCGGCACGTTGGCAATTACGGGTGTTGGCATTCCGCTGACCCATATCGGGTTCGCCGGATTCCTGTCGAAAGACGCGATCATTGAAAGCGCGTTCGGCGCGCATACCGCCGTTGGCAACTATGCCTTCTGGCTGCTGGTTGTGGCGGCGTTCATGACCAGCTTCTACAGCTGGCGGCTGATGTTCCTGACGTTCTTTGGCGAAGCGCGCGGCGACAAGCACACGCATGAACACGCGCATGAAAGCCCGATGACGATGATCATCCCGCTTGGTGTTCTGGCGCTTGGCGCGATCTTTGCCGGTATGGTCTGGTTCGGGTCATTCTTTGGCGATCATGATGAGGTCAACGAATTCTACGGCGTTCCGGCCCATGCCGAGGCGGCAGAAGGCGACCATGGCACTGAAACCGCTGATGCCGGACATGGCCAAAGCACCGCCGACGGCGAAGGTGTTGTCGCCGCGACCGAAGAACTGGCCGAGGGTGACACCGAAGGCGCTGCCGAAGCGGTCACCGAACCTGCGGGTGAGGGTGATCATGGCGCGACCGAAACCGCCGATGCAGGCCACGGAGAGGACGCGGGCGAAACCCACGCCGCTGCTGGTTGGGCACCGGGGCAGGGCGCAGTCTTTACCCATCCCGACAATCACGTGATGGATGAAGCCCACCACGCGCCCAAATGGGTCAAGGTTTCGCCGTTCATCGCGATGGTGCTTGGCCTCGCGCTGGCTTACTTGTTCTACATCGTGAACCCGGCGCTGCCGCGCCGTCTGGCCGACAGCCAGCCGCACGCGTATCAGTTCCTGCTGAACAAGTGGTATTTCGATGAGATCTACGACGCGATCTTTGTGCGTCCGGCGCGTGCGATTGGCCGCTTCCTGTGGCGACGCGGGGATGGGTCAACCATTGACGGGTTCCTGAACGGCCTCGCCATGGGAATCATCCCGTTCTTCACGCGTTTGGCGGGGCGTGCGCAGTCCGGCTACATCTTCACCTATGCCTTTGCCATGGTTATCGGGATCGTTGTCCTGATCACATGGATGACGATCAGCGGAGGGGCTGAATAACCATGGAAAACCTGCTTTCCATCGTCACGTTTATACCGCTCCTCGCGGCGGCGATCCTTGCGTTTTTCCTGCGCGGGGACGATGCAGCCGCGCAGCGCAACGCAAAATGGCTCGCCCTGATCGCGAGCTCGGTGACATTCATCGTGTCGCTGTTTATCCTGTCGGGCTTTGATGCGGCGGACACAGGCTTTCAGTTCGTTGAAGAACGGGAGTGGATCCTTGGCTTCACCTACAAGATGGGTGTCGACGGAATTTCGGTCCTGTTCGTGATGCTGACGACCTTCCTGATGCCGCTGGTGATCCTCGCCTGTTGGGATGTGACGGACCGGGTGAAGGACTACATGATCGCCTTCCTCGTCCTTGAAACGCTGATGATCGGCGTGTTCGTCGCGCTGGACCTTGTGCTGTTCTACCTGTTCTTCGAAGCGGGCCTGATCCCCATGTTCCTGATTATCGGGATCTGGGGCGGGCAGAACCGGATTTACGCGGCGTTCAAGTTCTTCCTCTATACTTTCATCGGCTCAGTTCTGATGCTGGTCGCGATGATCGCGATGTATACTTATGGCGGCACCACGGACATTCCGTCGCTGATGGCGCATTCATTTGACTCAGAAACGATCTCCGTCCTCGGGATTACCGTGCCGGGTGGGGTGCAGACGCTGCTATGGTTCGCGTTCTTCTCATCCTTCGCGGTCAAAATGCCGATGTGGCCGTTCCATACGTGGCTGCCGGACGCGCACGTTCAGGCACCGACCGCCGGGTCGGTCGTGCTGGCGGCGATTCTGCTGAAGATGGGTGGCTACGGCTTCCTGCGCTTCAGCCTGCCGATGTTCCCGGTCGCGTCTGATGTGCTCGCGCCGCTGATCTTCTGGATGTCGGCGATTGCGATTGTCTACACCTCGCTGGTGGCGCTGGTGCAGGAGGATATGAAAAAGCTGATCGCCTATTCTTCGGTTGCGCATATGGGTTACGTCACGATGGGGATTTTCGCCGCGAACCAGCAAGGGATCGACGGCGCGATCTTCCAGATGCTCAGCCATGGGTTCATTTCGGGCGCTCTCTTCCTCTGCGTCGGCGTGATCTATGATCGGATGCATACCCGCGACATTGATGCTTACGGTGGCCTTGTAAACCGGATGCCGGCTTATGCGCTGATCTTCATGTTCTTCACGATGGCCAATGTCGGCTTGCCCGGCACCTCGGGCTTTGTCGGAGAGTTCTTGACCCTCATGGGCATTTTCCAGGTCAACACATGGGTTGCGCTGGTCGCAACATCCGGCGTGATCCTGTCGGCCGGTTATGCGCTGTGGCTGTATCGTCGGGTCGTTATGGGCGATCTCATCAAGGAAAGCCTGCGGTCAATCACCGACATGACCAAGCGCGAACGGGCGATCTTCGCCCCGCTCGTCTTCATGACGCTGCTGCTGGGCGTTTACCCGGCGCTGGTCACAGACCTGATCGGTCCGTCGGTCGAAGCGCTTATTACTGAATATCACGCTGCGCTGCCCGCAACGGACGGCGCCGTGCAAGTCGCACAACATTAAGGTGGGTTCGATGATCTCTGCTGATATTTCCACTGTCCTGCCCGAGATTGTGCTTGCCGTCTATGCGATGGCGGCGCTGATATTTGCGGTTTATACCGGCAAGGATAAGCTGGCCCCGACGCTGATATGGCTAACGGCGATCGTGTTCGCGGGGCTCGGCATCTGGATCGCGATTTCGGGCGACGCGGCACATATGGCTTTTGGCGGCGCGTTCATCGACGATGCGTTTGCGCGGTTCGCCAAGGTCACGATCCTGCTGTCTGCGGCGGCCATTCTGCTAATCGGCCAAGACTACATGGCGAAGCGTGACTTGCTGCGGTTTGAATACCCGATCCTTCTAGCGCTCGCCGTCGTTGGCATGATGATGATGGTCAGCGCGGGCGATCTGATGGCGCTTTACATGGGGTTAGAGCTTCAATCCCTTGCGCTTTATGTCGTTGCGTCCCTGCGGCGCGACAGCGCGATCTCGACCGAGGCGGGGTTGAAGTATTTCGTCCTTGGCGCACTGTCGTCAGGCTTGCTGCTTTACGGCGCTTCGCTGACCTACGGCTTTGCTGGGACCACACTGTTCGGCGGGATCATCACGACCGTCGAAGACGGGCATATGTCCATCGGGTTGCTGTTCGGCCTCGTGTTCATCGCAACCGGCCTTGCGTTCAAGGTGTCGGCTGTGCCGTTCCATATGTGGACGCCGGATGTCTACGAAGGCTCCCCCACGCCGGTCACGGCGTTCTTTGCAACAGCCCCGAAGGTTGCCGCGATGGGCCTGTTCGCACGGGTGCTGCATGACGCCTTCGGTCAGGCGACCGCCGACTGGACCCAGATAATCGCGCTGCTGGCGGTGCTGTCGATGTTCCTTGGCGCAGTTGCCGGGATCGGGCAGCGCAATATCAAGCGGCTGATGGCCTATTCGTCGATTGCCCATATGGGCTTCGCGCTGATCGGCCTTGCGTCGGGCACCGCGTTCGGCGTGCAGGCGATGCTGATCTACATGGCGATCTACGTCACGATGAATATCGGCACCTTCGCGTTCATCCTGTCGATGGAGAAGGACGGCAAGCCCGTCACCGATATCGCGGCACTCAACCAGTATTCGAAACGCGAACCGCTCCGCGCGCTCGCGATGTTGGTTCTGCTGTTCAGCCTTGCGGGTGTGCCACCAATGGTCGGCTTCTTCGGCAAGTTCTACGTGCTGCAAGCCGCAGTTCAGGCTGAGATGTATTTGCTTGCGGTCGCTGGCGTTATCGCGTCGGTGATTGGCGCGTTCTACTACCTCAGGATCGTTTACTACATGTATTTCGGCGAGGAACGCGAGGCGCTAGACACGCCGACCTCGCCCGTATTGTGGGTCGCGCTGATGGCGTCAGCGGCGATGATGGTGTTTGGCGTCGTCAACCTGTTCGGCATCGAAGACTTTGCGGCGGCCGCGGCGGCGACCCTTGTCAACTGATTGGCCCGATGGTGTCGGTCGGCGTATTCTGAACGAAGTCGACAGCACTAACCTTGAGGCGCAGCGCCTTGCCCCGGACCTTGCTGGACCGGAATGGATACTCGCCCTGCGCCAGACGCATGGAAGGGGGCGGCGGGGCAAGCCCTGGGCCGATCCTGCAGGTAATTTCAGCGCAACGCTCGTGATGCGCCCGGCGGAAAGCCCGGACAGGGTTGCGTTACGATCCTTCGTTGCATCGCTCGCCTTGTGGGAGGCGTGCGTCGCCGCCACTGGCCGGGCAGAACCGTTTACGCTGAAATGGCCGAACGACGTTCTGCTGAATGGCGGCAAGCTTGCCGGTATCCTGCTGGAAAGCGCCGGGTCTGGCGGACAGATCACGCATTTCTGCATCGGTATCGGGGTGAACCTCATCACCTCTCCAAGCGTGGATCAAGTGGAGGAGGGTGCCCTGCGACCCGTCAACCTGCTCTCCGAAACGGGCGCACGGGTCAGCCCGGAAGAGTTTCTCGACCTGCTCGCCCCCGCTTACGCGAAATGGGAGGCGCAGTTCGCGACCTATGGTTTTGCTCCGATCCGTGAGGCATGGCTTAGCCGCGCCGCCAAGCTGGGCGAGGTTATCACCGCCCGCACGGGTCGCGACGCGACGGTCGGGACATTTGAAACCGTCGACGAAAACGGCAACCTTATCCTCAACACCTCCAGCGGCCGGCGTGTCATCACCGCCGCCGAGGTTTTTTTCTGACGAGAGGGGCACGCTATGCTTCTGGCGATTGACTGCGGCAATACCAATACGGTCTTCTCGATCTGGGACGGGGAGCGTTTCTTGTGCACGCTACGCACCTCGACCGAACATCAGCGCACGGCGGATCAATATTTCGTCTGGCTGTCGACGCTGCTGCGCCACCACAAGATCGAATTCGATATTGATGAGGTGATCGTATCGTCTACCGTGCCGCGCGTAGTCTGGAACCTGCGCGTCTTCGCGGATCGCTATTTCGGCTGTCGCCCGCTTGTGGTGGGCAAGCCGGACTGCCTGCTGCCTGTTGACGTGCGCGTCGATGCCGGAACGCAGGTTGGCCCTGATCGTCTGGTCAACACGGTTGCGGGCCACGATCTTTATGGCGGTGATCTGATCCTCGTCGATTTCGGCACCGCGACGACATTTGACGTGGTGGCGGAGGACGGCGCGTATATCGGCGGAGTGATATCGCCGGGCGTGAACCTTAGCCTGCAAGCGCTTCACGAAGCGGCGGCGGCGCTGCCGCATGTCGACGTGACGAAGCCGGAGCATGTGATCGGCACCAATACGGTCGCCTGTATGCAATCCGGTGTGTTCTGGGGTTATGTCGGCCTGATCAACGGCATCACGACCCGGATCAAGGAAGAACGCGGGCGCGAGATGAAGGTGATTTCAACCGGCGGTCTTGCGCCGCTGTTCCAGCAGGGATACGCGCTGTTCGACCACTTTGAAGACGATCTTACGATGCACGGCCTGACCGTCATCCACAAATACAACAAGGACCAAGGCAACATATGAGCAAGGACAGATTGATCTACCTCCCCCTCGGCGGCGCGGGGGAGATCGGCATGAACGCCTATGTCTACGGCTATGGCCCGAAGGGGCGCGAACGCCTGATCCTCGTCGATCTGGGCGTCACCTTTCCCGATATGGACACGACGCCGGGGGTCGATCTGATCTTTCCCGATATCACGTGGCTGGAAGAAAACGCGGATCGGCTTGATGCGATTTTCGTAACCCACGCGCATGAGGATCACGTGGGCGCAGTCGGGCATCTGTGGAACCGGTTGAAAGCGCCCGTCTACGCCCGCGCCTTCACCGCGCATCACGCCCGACGCAAGATGGAGGAACACGGCGCACCGGAGGAAGAGGTGATCACAGCCTCCGCCTATCCCGAAGTCATCAAGGCTGGCCCCTTCACCGTGTCGTTCATGCCGCTCAGCCACTCGATCCCCGAAAGCTCTGCCCTTGTGATCGACACACCTGCGGGGCGCGTTGTGCATACGGGCGACTTCAAGCTGGATGAAACGCCGCTGGTCGGTGAGCCGTTTGACCCCGAGCTTTGGGCAGAGGTTGCAAAACCAGGGGTCAAGGCGCTCGTCTGCGATTCAACCAACGTGTTTTCGCCGCATGAAGGTCGATCAGAGTCATCCGTCGGCCCGGAAATCACCGAGCTTGTAAAATCTGCGAAGGGCATGGTTGTGGCTACGACCTTCGCCTCAAACGTCGCGCGGGTTAAGACGCTGGCAGAGGCGGGCAAGGCCGCCGGTCGCTCTGTCTGTTTGCTGGGCCGCGCGATGCGCCGGATGATCGAGGCCGGGATCACAACTGGCGTGCTGGCCGACTTCCCGACGACGATCAGCCCCGAGGACGCGCGAGAGCTGTCTCGTGAGGATCTGATGCTGATCGTGACTGGCAGCCAGGGTGAACGGCGTGCCGCATCGGCGCAGCTGGCCCGCGGCAAGTATCAGGGGCTTACGATGGCCGAAGGCGACCTGTTCCTTTTCAGTTCCAAAACCATTCCGGGCAATGAACGCGGCGTGATCCGCATCATCAATGCCTATTCCGAAATGGGCGTCGATGTGGTCGATGACAGCAGCGGAAAATACCACGTCTCCGGCCACGCGAATCGGCCCGACTTGCTGCGCGTGCATGAGATTATGCAGCCGCAGATGGTTATTCCGATGCACGGCGAACATCGGCACCTGCGCGAACACGCAAAGCTTGCGATGGCTGCTGGGCGCCGCTCGGTCGTTGCGGTGAACGGCACGATGTTGGACCTGACTGGCGATGCGCCGGATGTTGTTGATTGCATCGAAACCGGGCGGCTTTACCTTGACGGATCTGTCAAGATTGGCGCGTTTGACGGTGTGGTCCGCGACCGCATCCGCATGGCGCTGAACGGCCATGTCACAGCGACGGTCATTATCGACGAAGAGGATGAACCGCTCGGCGATCCGTGGGTGGAACTGATGGGGTTGCCGGAAACCGGAACCTCAAACGCGCCGCTTGTTGATGTTCTGGAAGCGGATCTTGGCCAGTTGTTGAACCGGATGAATGACAAGACGCTGGGCGACGACGACAAGATCGAGGAAGCACTGCGGCGTGAGGTTCGGCGCTCCGCCAGTGAAGAAATCGGTCGCAAGCCCGAAGTGACCGTCGTTATCAGCAGGCTGGCCTAAGCGTTGCGCGAAAACGTCTTTCGGTCTGTGCTGGGCGCAGCCTATGACGACCTGCCGACGGCCGTGCAGCAATTTCACGATCACGCCGCGACCCACTATCACGGCGTTGCGTCATCGGGCGGCGCCGCGCATCTTTCGGCGCGGCTGTTGCGACGCCTGTTCGGCTTTCCGCCACTTAGCGATCGACTGACGGTCGATGTCTGGCTTAGCCAGCGTGGGATGTCTGAACATTGGAAACGCAACTTCGGCGGGCGGGGCTTTCAATCAAGCTTTGCACGGACCGCCGACGGATGCCTTCACGAACGCTTTGGCCCATTTCGCTTCGCCTTCCGGTTAAGGGTCGCGGATCGGCGGTTGTATTGGGATTTTGCGGGCTGGTCGCTGTGGGTAATCCCGCTGCCAAAGGCACTTGGCCCCAAGATCGTCACGCATGAAAGCGAAAGCGAAGACGGCGCTTATGCGTTTTACTCACACGCCGATTTTCCGTTGATTGGCACGCTGATCAACTACGAAGGCACAATCCGACCGGTGAGCGCTGAAGGGGCGGGGGCTGCTTAGCCCGTCCGCCGATCTTCAAAGCTCTTGGCGATAAAGCTGGGCATGTGATCGCCCATGCCGACAACCTTCTTGCCATTGTTACCGCCACGACCCCGACCGCCGCGCTTTTCATTGCGATTGTTTTCTTCGCGGGGGTTTTCTTCGGCGGCTGGTTTGGTTTCCGCAGGCTTTTCGGCGTTGTCAGCTTTCGCGACGTCTGCCTTCGCTTCTTGCGTCGGTGCCTCGTCCTTCGGTTTGGACTTTGACCGGGACCGGCTACGCTTTGGCTTAGCGTCTTCCTCTGCCGTCACTTCGGGCTTCGGAGTCTCTGCGGCTTTCCCGGATCCAAGCGGGTTGTCGATGCGCGGAACGGGCTGCTGAACCAGCCGTTCGATCGCGTCGAGGTTCTTTTCGTCAGACGGCGCGCAGATCATCAGGGTTTTACCTGTCCGCCCGGCGCGACCTGTCCGGCCAATCCGGTGGACGTAATCCTCAGCATGGCCCGGCACGTCGTAGTTGATCACATGCGAAACGTCCGGAATATCCAGCCCACGGGCTGCCACGTCTGACGCGCAAAGAAACCGGATCGAGCCATCGCGGAATCCGGCCAGGACCTGCATCCGTTTGGATTGGTCCAGATCGCCGTGGATCGGTTCGGCATTATAGCCGTGCTTTTTCAGCGACTTGGCGACAACGTCGACTTCGGTCTTGCGGTTGCAGAAGATGATTGCGTTCTTGCAACCTTCGCCTTCCTGTTCGATCAGTGCGCGCAAAAGATTGCGTTTTTCGGACGACGCACGGTCACGACGACCGGGTTTGAACATCACTACGCCCTGCTCAATGTTCTCGCCCGCCGTCGCCGCGCGCGCGACCTCGACCTTGGCGGGGCCGGACAGGAATGTATTCGTGATCCGCTCAATCTCAGGTGCCATCGTGGCGCTGAAGAACAGCGTCTGGCGGGTGAACGGGGTAAGCGAGAAGATGCGTTCGATATCGGGGATGAACCCCATGTCGAGCATCCGGTCGGCCTCGTCCACCACCATGATTTGAACGCCGGTCAGCAGTAGCTTGCCGCGTTCAAAGTGGTCAAGCAGGCGTCCGGGGGTGGCGATCAGAACGTCAACACCCTTGTCAATCAGCGCGTCTTGTTCCTTGAAACTAACGCCGCCGATCAGCAGCGCTTTGGTCAGCTTCACGTTCTGCGCGTAGATGTCGAAGTTTTCAGCTACTTGCGCAGCGAGTTCGCGCGTCGGGCACAGAACCAGCGACCGCGGCATGCGCGCGCGGGCGCGACCTCGGGCCAGCATCGAAATCATGGGGAGCGTGAAGCTCGCCGTTTTCCCGGTGCCGGTCTGGGCGATTCCCAGAACATCGCGGCCTTCCAGAGCGGGCGGAATCGCACCGGCTTGGATCGGGGTAGGGGTTTCGTATCCGGCTGCCTCAACAGCCTTCAGGACCTTCGGGTCCAGTTTCAGGTCGGAAAACTTCGTCATTTAGCCCTTTCAACACGCGGCTTAAATGGCCGCTGTATTGACGCGGCCTGCCCGACCAAATTATCGGGCATTCGACTATCCGGCTGGCATACGCCTGATGTCGATGAAGGTCAAGTTTCTCAGTAATTTGGCGGCAGATCGTGGCGGGTGAACGCCTAGACCATCATTTCCTTCGTCGCGGATAGGGTGAGGTCGGGATAATCACGCTCAACCCGATCAATATCCCACTGCAATCGGGTCATGTAAACGACGTCGCCGTCGTGGTCATGGGCGATGTGCTGCTTGTTGGCGTCGACGAATTTTTCGACCGCCGATTTGGGGCCGTGGACCCAGCGGGCGGACGTGAATTGCGACGCCTCGAACCGGACGGGCAGGCCGTATTCAAGTTCGATGCGGCTGCCCAGAACCTCAAACTGCAGGGCGCCGACAACGCCGACGATAAAGCCGGACCCGATATTGGGTTTGAAGACCTTGGCGGCGCCTTCCTCAGCGAATTGCATCAGGGCCTTTTCCAGATGCTTTGCCTTCATCGGATCGCCTGCGCGGACCGACTGCAGCAGTTCCGGCGCGAAAGAGGGGATGCCTGTTGCGCGGATCGCCTCGCCCTCGGTCAGCGTGTCGCCGATGCGAAGCTGCCCATGGTTGGGGATGCCGATGATGTCGCCGGCCCAGGCCTCCTCGGCCAGTTCGCGGTCTGAGGCGAGGAACAGGACGGGATTGGTGATCGCCATCGGTTTCTTGCTGCGCACATGGGTCAGCTTCATGCCGCGTTTGAAATGCCCGGATGCCATGCGAACGAAGGCCACGCGGTCGCGGTGCTTTGGGTCCATGTTTGCCTGAACCTTGAAGACAAAGCCGCAAACCTTTGTTTCCTCTGGTGAAATCTGTCTGGGCGAGGCGGGCTGTGGCTGCGGCTCAGGCCCGTAGGCGCCGATGCCTTCCATCAGTTCCTTCACACCGAACGAATTGATCGCAGAGCCGAACCAGATCGGCGTCAGCGTGCCATCCAGTAACGCTTGCGCATCGAGCGGCGGCAGCAATTCGCGGGCCATTTCGACCTCTTCCTTCAGCTTTTCAAGCAGATGGTCGGGGACGTGCTCGGCAAGTTTCGGGTCATCAAGCCCTTTGATTTCAATGCTTTCCGCGATTTTGTTTCTGTCGGCGCGGTCCATGATCTCCAACCGGTCGCGCAGCAGATCATAGCAGCCGACAAACTCCGCCCCCATGCCGATGGGCCAGCTTGCAGGCGTCACGTCGATCGCAAGGTTTTCCTGAATCTCGTCAATGATGTCGAAGGTATCGCGGCTTTCCCGGTCCATCTTGTTACAGAAGGTCAGGATCGGCAGGTCGCGCAGGCGGCAGACCTCGAACAGCTTTTGCGTCTGGCTTTCAACGCCCTTCGCGCCGTCGATCACCATGACCGCGGCATCCACTGCCGTCAGCGTGCGGTAGGTGTCTTCGGAGAAGTCGGAGTGGCCCGGCGTGTCGACAAGATTGAACCGGAAGTTCTTGTAATCAAACGACATTGCAGAGGCGGAGACGGAAATCCCCCGGTCCTTTTCCATCTGCATGAAGTCCGACCGCGTGCGTCGCGCTTCGCCCTTGGCACGCACCTGTCCGGCCATCTGAATCGCGCCGCCGTAAAGTAGGAACTTCTCCGTCAGCGTCGTCTTGCCCGCATCCGGGTGAGAGATGATGGCAAAGGTGCGCCGCCGGGCAATTTCGGCGGGCAGGTCGGGTTTATTCGTGGCGCGGTCCAGCATGTGCGGGCGTATAGGCGAGGGGGGCGTGAAGGGCAAGATGCAAGCGATTTTAGCCGGATGGCCGATCTATGGGGTGACAAATCGCGTGTCGCCGCGTTTAGTGGCGCCGAATATCGGATGATCGGATCAGGAGGGCGCGACTATGGACATGGGCATCAGAGGGAAAAAGGCGCTGGTTTGCGCGTCGTCCAAAGGGCTTGGCCGCGGATGCGCGGAGGCATTGGCCGCCGAAGGCGTCGATCTGGTGATGAACGCCCGCACTAAAGGCCCGCTGGAGGAGGCGGCGAAGGAAATCGGATACGCACACGCGGTCACGGTCACGCCGGTCGCGGCGGACATCACGTCCGAGGAGGGGCGGGCAGAGGTTCTATCGGTCGCTGGGGATGTCGATATCCTGGTCACCAACGCGGGTGGACCGCCGCCGGGGATGTGGACCGACTGGGATCGCGACGATTTCGTCAAGGCGCTGGATGCGAACATGCTGACGCCGATCGCGCTGATGAAGGCGCTGTTGCCAGGAATGATCGACCAGGGCTGGGGCCGGGTCGTGAACATCACCAGCGTTTCGGTCAAGTCACCGATCGCGGTGCTGGGCCTGTCGAATTCCGCCCGTGCGGGGCTGACGGGCTACGTCGCCGGAACCTCACGCCAAGTGGCGGAACACGGGGTCATCATCAACAACCTGCTGCCGGGGATTCATGCGACGGACCGGGCCGTATCGCTCGACAACGGGGCAGCGGATGCCGACGGTATTTCGGTGGAGGAGGCGAAAGCGCGGCGCGAAGCGACGATCCCGGCGCGCCGCTATGGAACGCCCGAGGAATTCGGTGCAGCCTGCGCATTCCTGTGTTCCCAACACGCCGGATTCATCGTTGGCCAGAACATCCTGCTTGATGGCGGCGGGGTGAACACGACACTTTGAGGGGTGCCAAACTCGGCCCGATCGACGCGGCCCGAAGGGTTGCGGGGGCTTCTGCGGGCTGATATGGCCCTTAATAGTTGAGCAATTCACTCAGGCAGGACCAAAACCCCGTGAACGCCGTCACGCCCCGCTTGGAAACCCGCAATTTGATGCGTGTGTATGATGGCCGCGCGGTGGTCAACGACGTCTCGCTTTCGGTGATGCCGGGGCAGGTGACGTGCCTGCTTGGGCCGTCGGGCTGCGGCAAATCAACGACTCTGCGCCTGATCGCGGGCGTCGATATGCAAGACAGCGGCGAGATTTACGTCGACGGCAAGCTGATCTGCGACACCATCTATCGCGTCGCACCGGAAAACCGATCCATCGGGCTGATGTTTCAGGATTTCGCGCTGTTTCCGCACCTGACAGTTGCGCAGAACGTGGCGTTTGGGCTGAAGGGAAAGGGCGGTGACAAGGATAAACGAGTGCGCGACCTTTTGGGCCGTGTCGGGATGGCGCATTTCGCGGACAGCCATCCGCACCAGCTTTCGGGGGGCGAACAACAGCGCGTTGCGTTGGTTCGCGCTCTGGCCCCGCGCCCGTCGATTATGCTGATGGATGAACCGTTCTCAGGCCTTGACGATCGATTGCGTGACGACATCCGCGACGAAACGCTCGCCGTGTTGAAAGAAGAGGGGACGGCGGTGCTGCTTGTCACCCACGAACCGGCTGAGGCGATGCGCATGGCCGATGAAATTGCCCTGATGCGCGACGGGCGGATTGTGCAGCAGGGGGCGCCCTATAACCTTTATAACACCCCCGTCGACCGCAGCGCGGCGGCGTTCTTTTCCGATGTGAACGTGATCCGCGGGCGGGTCGAAGGCGCGTTGACGGAAACGCCGTTTGGTCAGTTCCTCGCCCCCGGCGTGCCGGATGGCACCGAGGTCGACATCGTATTCCGGCCCCAGCACGTAAAGATCGACTTTGACCGTGGCGGGCATGGCCCGAACCCGACGCCGACCGATGGCGTGCCCGCAAAGGCCGAGGTTATGCGCGCCCGTTTCATGGGGCATGAAAGCCTTGTTGAGTTTCGGATGGACTTTGACGGATCCATCCTGAAAGCCACGGTTCCATCTGTGTTTCTGCCGCAACCCGGCACAACGCTTTGGCTGACGGTGCGACGGGATCGCTGCTTTGTCTATCCGGCGCGCGACGCGGCGGAATAGCGGATAAATTTCAAGAAAGATCGCCGCAGGGCAGCATTTGTGATGGATTGGCACTATGATTCCGTTACCGAACTTCATACATATGTTGGCGGAATACCGCGGGGCGGCGTCAGCCAAGCCGCCCGCTTAGGGAGTTAAGACTATGCTGAACAATATTGGCCTTCCGGGCCTTCTGCTGATCGCCATTGTTGTGCTCGTGCTTTTTGGGCGCGGCAAGATCTCTTCGCTGATGGGCGAAGTAGGCAAGGGTATCACCGCCTTCAAACGCGGTGTTGACGACAGCAAGAAGGAAATCGAAGAGGCGGCTTCCGACGACGCGCGCGACGTGACGCCAGAGTCGGAAAAAGACAAGGCGTGATTGCCTGTCTAAGCTGCAGGTAAGCCCTCATGTTTGACATCGGCTGGACCGAATTATTGGTCATCGGCATTGTCGCGCTGATTGTGGTCGGCCCGAAGGATTTGCCCGGCATGTTCCGCACGCTGGGCCAGTTTACCGGTAAGGCCAAGGCGATGGCGCGCGATTTCCAGCGTGCGATGAATGAGGCCGCGGATGAGGCGGGCGTCAAAGACGTGCAGGATACGCTGCGCAGTGCGACCAATCCAAAAGCGATGGGGCTTGATGCGTTGAAAGACGCAACGACCGGTGATTGGGTCAAAGATCCGACCGGTGAAAAGTCGGCGGAAAAGAAACTTGGGCCGGAAACTGCGAAGTTGGCCGCCGAACGCTCCGAAGCAGCCGCGAAGATTCGCGAAGCGACGGCTAAGAAGGCGACAGAGCGGAAAGCGGCAGAGGATGCGGCGAAATCCGACGGTGGGGCCAAGGCCAAACCGGCAAAAAAGCCAGCGGCGAAGAAGGCACCTGCAAAGACAGCGACCAAGACAGCGGCGAAGTCCGCGGCGAAGAAACCCGCCGCGAAAAAGCCCGCGGCCAAGAAACCCGCAGCCAAAGCGGCCGCCAAGAAGCCGACCACCGCAAAAAAGCCAGCGGCAAAAAAGCCGGCGAGCAAAGCAAAACCTAAAGATGGCGCCGCATGACCGACGAGATTGAAGACAGCTCCGCCCCTCTGATCGAGCATTTGGCAGAGCTTCGGACGCGGCTGATCCGATCGCTTTTGGCGTTCGTCGTCGGGATGATCATCTGTTTCGCGTTCTGGAATCCAGCGTTTAATTTTCTGACCCAACCGCTATGCAGCGCACTGGCAGAGCGGGGGCAGGACAGCTGCGGACTTGTTCTGATCAAATTGCAAGAGGGGTTCTTCGTCGCGATCTCAATCTCGCTTCTGGGCGGTTTGGTGCTGTCGTTCCCCTATGTCGCGTTTCAGCTTTGGCGATTCGTGGCGCCGGGCCTTTATCGGTCAGAGCAGGGCGCGTTCCTACCGTTCCTGATCGCATCGCCGTTTATGTTCTTCCTCGGCGCGGCTTTCGCGTTTTATGTGGTCACCCCGCTGGCCTTCGACTTTTTCCTTGGCTTCCAGCAGCCCGGCTCCCTGACCGGAGAGGGGCAGGCCGAAAGCTCCGCCATTTCCTTCATGGGCTCGGCGCAGGAATATCTGGGCCTGACGATCAAGTTCATCGTCGCCTTCGGCCTCTGTTTCCAACTGCCGGTCTTGCTGACCCTGATGGGCAAGGCGGGGCTGGTCAGTTCTGAAGGCCTCGGCAACATGCGCAAATACGCGGTCGTCTGTATTCTGGTCCTCGCGGCATTGGTGACGCCCCCGGATGTCATCACGCAGGTGATCCTATTTGTGGTGGTCTATGGCCTTTACGAAGTGTCGATTTTCCTCGTGCGCCGTGTTGAAAAGCAGCGCAACGATCGCCTGCGTGAAGAAGGTCTGCTTGACGAAGAGGATGACGAGGCCGAAGCATGAGCGATGCGGCGCTGAAACGGATCGCCGACGCGCTTGAGCGGATGAACCCGCCCGCCGCCGCCGCCCCCGATTTTGACGCCGCAGATGCCTTTATCTGGCACGTCGCGCCGGATCATCTTGCCCCGGTTCAAGAGGTTAACCGCGTCGCGCTCGACCTGCTGCTCGGCATCAACCGCGCCCGTGACACTTTGCTGGAAAACACGCTACGGTTTGCATCAGGGCTGCCTGCCAACAACGCGCTGCTTTGGGGCGCGCGTGGCATGGGAAAATCGTCGCTGGTGAAGGCGATCCATGCAGAGGTTCTGGCGCAAGGCCACGCCCTGAAAATCGTTGAGGTCCAGCGCGAGGATTTGCCGTCCATCGGACGGCTATTGTCGCTGTTGCGGGCTTCGGACGCGCGGTTCCTGCTTTTTTGCGACGATCTGTCGTTCAGCCATGACGACCAGCATTACAAATCGCTGAAGGCGGTTCTGGATGGCGGGATCGAGGGGCGGCCCGAGAACGTCGTGTTCTACGCGACCTCCAACCGCCGCCACCTGATGCCGCGCGATATGATCGAAAACGAACGCTCCACCGCGATCAGCCCGTCCGAGGCGACGGAGGAGAAAGTATCGCTGTCCGATCGCTTTGGCCTGTGGCTCGGGTTTCATCCCTGCGATCAGGACGAATATCTTGCGATGATCCGCGGCTACTGCGCGGCCTATGGCGTCAAGATCGACGACGCCACGCTGGTGCAGGAAGCGATTGAGTGGCAGGCGACGCGCGGCAGTCGGTCAGGCCGGGTCGCGTGGCAGTATTTCACCGATCTTGCCGGACGGAACGGCGTTCAGATTTAGCGGCACCGCCCCTCAGGAAAGGGGCGGAAGGCATCGCGCCTCAAACGCGCGCAGGCTGCGGATCGCTTTCGCGCCAAACCGGCTGGGGTCATCCGCGATTTCCGGGAATAGCGTCAGTAGTTCTTCGCGGGCGGCGTCGCCGACGGCGCCTAACGTAACTTCGCCGAGGAACAAGCTCTCGGTCGGAATTCCCTCGGAATAGATGATCCGATGCTGGTCGAGCAGCAGGTGGAAATACTGGATATACCCGCCCGGGCGGCGGTAGATCCTGTCGCCATCGACGAGGTCAATGGCGCGGACAAGCACCTCTTCCCGCGCAAAAAACAGTTCGGCCCGCCAATCAGAAATCACAACGCCATGCTGTGGCGACACCACAAGATCGCGGGTGTTGCCGAGCGTGCCTTTTGAGATCACGACCGGCGCAAGCTTGTCGATTGCCGGAACCGTTGTGCTGCCGATCCAACGGATTGCTTGCAGCCCCGCATCAGCGGTCAGAACCCTGTCGCCGACGGCAAGATTTTCGATCGGCTGCGGGCCACGTTCGGTTTCGATCAATGTGCCGGAGGCAAAACAAACGGCCGTGCCACCAAGGTCGTTGTGCGAGCGGGAGCTCCAGTTCTTGACGATCCCGTCAACGGTGAGGTTGGTGTTGGGCGGCGGGGGAGTTCCAAGGAAGACAAGATAGTATCCGTTTTCCGTTGTTCCGCCGATGGCGTCACTGTTGTCGAGGTCGACGTCAATCACCGCAATTTCGTAGGTGTTGCCGCCACCCGAGACCTCGAAGGCGTAGTCGTAGATGACCTGCCGATCGGTGCCGTCGATTTCGACCGTCTGCGCGCCAGCGGCGCCGATCTGCAACTGGGGGCTTATCTGTTCGTTGGAGTCGCTCGCGTCGCCGTTGAAGTTGACCGCGTTGTGGTCCGCTTCCTTGACCGCGAAATTGGTCGTCGTGCCCGTCCAACGCCATGTTGAACCAGTCGCCGGACCGAACGCGTAATTTACACTGCTGCCGTTCACCGTGCTTTGCGATCCAAAGATCGCGTTGTCGTAACCGAAAAATATAGGCATCTTGAAATCTTAGTAGTTCATAATCGTTAACGCACTGTTCTCAAAAGATAAACGCGCCGTAAAGCTGCGGCGCGTCTACCCGTTTTGAAAGACCTAACTGGTCTGGAACGTCAGTTCAAGAGTGGCATAGGGTCAACTGCGTCAAGACCGCGTCTGACCTCAAATCGCATGAAAGATGGATCGCCGGATCGCACTTTTGCGAACTGCTGACCGCGACTGACAGAATCCCCTTTGGACACAGTGATGTCCGAAATATTCGCATAAACAGTCAGCAGGTTGTCGGCGTGGCGGATCACCAGAACCGGCACTTCGTCGGTGTTTTGGGTGATCGCGGCGACAGTGCCCGCCTCGGCGGCCTTCACGGCGCTACCCGCGCTCGCTGCGATGTCGATGCCGCTGTTTTGACCGGCGGCGTAGGGGCGGATGATGTTGCCGCTGACCGGGAATAGAAGCGCCCCGCCGCCAGAGGCTTCGGTCCGTTCGGTGCCAAGATCCGGGCTTTCGGGCGCTTCGATCTCGGCCACCGGGGTTGTGTCATCCTCGGGTAACGGTTCTGACGCGCTTGGTGGTGTCGGGGTCGGGCTGCCTTGGCCCGGCGCGGACGTGGTTTCGCGCGTGGGGGCAGGGGCCGATTGCGAGGCGACCGGAATCAGCAGGAACTGCCCTTCGCGCACCATCAGATCGGCGCCGAGGCCGTTCCATTCGGCAAGCGACTGCACGGAAACTCCGTAACGGCGAGAGATCGAATAAGCGGTTTCGCCCCGTTTGACCTTGTGGCGTGTCGGCTCTTCACCCGTTTGCACGCTCGGAGAGGCCGCGGCAGTTCTCGTCTGCGGTGGGGTCTGGCCGATCACGCGCGGTTGCGACGGATCGGGGCCGCGATCGATAGCATTCCCGGCAAGAGTCTGGACATCGATCTGATCGGCAGGGCGGATCGGTCCGGTGGCGATTGCTCCGGTCGCCGGGGATGGCTCCGCCACGCGGGTTGGCAGCGCGACGATCTCGCCAGAGCGCAGCGGCGTATCCGGGGAAATCCCGTTGTAGCGGCCAAGCTCTTCGGCGTTGACGCCAATCCGGCTGGCGACGCCGCGGATCGTTTCATCCCGCTGGGCGACGACGACCTGATAATTCGGGTAGGAGATGACGCCCCGGTTGTCTGGGGTCGGGCGCGGGGCCGTCACCTGTCTGACAGCTCCGCTGGTATCGAAGCCGTTGAAATTGTCGCGCATGTCCAGGTCAAAGCCGCCGTCACACGCCGCGAGACCGCCGAGAGCCGTGCCAACAAAGAGTGCGCGGGCCAGTTTTGGGGATGTTTTTACCATTGCTCGATCCTCATACCAGGGCTTTTGGCGCCCCTTTGGGTGTTACTATACTACTCTTTTCCCAATCCTTCTAGTAAAGGGACAAAGCGCACGGGGCGAAGTTCGTCATAATCGAAACCATCGTCGGTTCGGGTCACTTTTATCAGGCTTTGCACGGCGTCGGATTGACCGACCGGCAGCACCATGATTCCGCCAACCCTGAGTTGAGCCAGCAGCGGCCCCGGCGGGTCTTCGGCAGCGGCGGTCACAAGGATACGGTCAAACGGCGCCTGATCGGGCAGGCCGTGGCTGCCATCGCCGGTGATGACCGTGATATTGGGCAGGTTCTGGCATTCAAAAACCTCGCGCACCTCGTTTACAAGGCGGCGGTGGCGTTCGACGGTGTAAACACGCCGGGCCAGAACGCTGAGGATCGCGGCCTGATAGCCGGAGCCTGTGCCGACCTCCAGCACCTTATCGCGGGGCTGCACGTTCAGCGCCTGCGTCATTAGGCCAACAACCGAAGGCTGACTGATCGTCTGGCCGCAATTGATCGGCAGGGGCATGTCCTCATACGCGCGGTCGGCGAAAAGGCCGCGCACGAAGGCGCCGCGGTCGATCTTTTCCATTGCGGTCAGCACCCGCTTATCGGTCACGCCTTTTGAGCGAAGCTGGTATAGAAACTGCATTTTCCGCTCAGCGTCGCTCATTTCGCGAAGGCGTCCTTGAGGGGCTGGATTTGGTCATGCGCCGTAAGGTCTGCCCGCATCGGCGTGACGGAGATATAGCCGTCAAGGTTTGCTGCTGCGTCGGTACCTTCAGCGGTGGGCGTGTGCTGAGGGCCGCCTTTGATCCACAAAAACTTGCGGCCCGAAGGGGAATGATGCGGCTCAACCGTGAAAAAGCAATCACGGCGGTAGCCTTGCGTCACGATCGCGCTGCCCTTGACGTTTGCCCCGGCGACCGGGGGGAAGTTCACGTTGTAAAAAAGGCGGTAGTCTTCGTCGCTTTCAAGGCCCGAGGCGAGGATTTTGCGCACGACCCCAGCGCCATGCTGCGCAGCGGCCTCATACGGGTTGTCTAGCTTGGCGTTGCCGGGGCCGTAGAATTGCGACAGGGCGATGGCGGGAAGACCCTGCAGCGCCGCCTCCATCGCGCCGCCGATCGTGCCGGAATAAAGCGTATTCTCGGCTGAGTTATTGCCGCGATTGACGCCCGACAAAACAAGGTCGGGCTTTGCGTCGGTCATCACATCGTAAAGCCCTGCCAACACGCAATCGGCGGGGGAGCCTTCGGCGGCAAAGCGACGTTCGCCGAGCTTCGCGATCATCATCGGGTGGGTGTAGCTGATGCAATGCCCGACACCGGATTGTTCAAATGCGGGCGCGACGGTCCACACCTCGCCGTCCGGGCCGGCGATCTCTTCCGCGATGGTTTGAAGCACGGCAAGACCGGCTGCATTGATGCCGTCGTCATTGGTGATGAGGATGCGCATGTTTCGCCTTTTTACCGCTCTTCATCGTTCAATAGTAGAGCGATGGGACGGGGGCAAGTATTGAGCGTCCAAAGGCGGAAAACCTATGCTGGGCGCGTCGCAAGATAGCCGCAGCTAATGCGGGACGGCGGGCCGCTTGCGTGGGGGCAGACGGTGGTCCGATCAAACCCCGCGTCGGTCAGCATCGCAGTGACCTCGTCCGGGCGATAGGCCGCGTTGCCCCAGCGCCAACGGACCAGCGCAGTGCACCAATGCGGCTGGCTGACCGCGAGGATCAGGCCGCCGCCGGGCCGCAGCCGGTCGAACAACCAGCTAAGCGAGGCGACGGGATCATCTGTGTGTTCGATGACGTGGCCGCAAAGCACCCGGTCATATTGGGCCGTGACCTTTGGCGTGCCGAGCGGGCCTTCGAGGCAGCGCTCGGTGTTGGGCACGGTCCGGGCGGCCTCGGTCAGCATATCGGGGGACAGGTCCAGCAGATCGAACCGCGGCGGCACATCCGCCTGTTCCGCGAACGCACGTGCCAAGGCGCCGGTGCCGGTCCCGGCGTCTAACACGTGTTCTGTCGTCGTGATTGGGTGGTGTTGAAGCGCCCGATCCGCCAACGCCTGGTAGGATTCTGCGTAGCCAAGACGGTCGATGCCGGCCTGCCATCCCTTCGCCGCACGGTTATAGAGCGCTGCAATCGCGCCATTGCCCGTCGCGCGGGAAGAGGGGAGGATACGCCGCATGGCCTGCTGTCCTTTGGGATACCCGACGCTAGGGCGTGGGGTGCGGACCGTCAAGGAAAGCGCGGTTCAGGCAAGGGCAGATAGCAGGCGCGCGGCCTCTGCATGGGGATCGGCGAGGGGGGCGCGATCTTCGCCGGGGAAGAAGCGGGCACGTAGGCTGGTCGGCATCGGTTTCGGTTCAAGGATCGTGACACGCGGACCCGTCTTCACGGTTTCGGCTTGCCAACTGCGGGCCAGCGCCATCTGCGCTGTCTTGGTTGCGCCGTAGCTGCCGAAGAATTTTTCGCCCGCGCGGGTATCGTCGAAGAACACTGCCTGACCCTCGCGCCCAAGCAGCGGTTCGACGTAGGCAATCAAGCGCTGTGCGGCGATGGTGTTCGTCGCAAGGCTCTTGTCGAAATCCTTGGTGTCCAAATGGCTGGTCGGCGAAAGCGGTGCCCCGTGGATTGCGGTGTGAAGCCAAAGGCTGACCCCGCCCCAGCGATCATGGGTCGACTTGCAAAGATGCTGCATCGCCCCGTCATCGGTGATGTCGAGCGGGGCGAGCGTCGCGCTACCGCCCTGCGCTTTGATCCGGTCGTCAAGCTCCTCAAGCGCGCCAGTGGTGCGGGCCACGGCGATGATGTGGTGCGTCGGGGCAAGCGCCTCGGCCAAGGCCGCGCCAAGCCCGCGCGAAGCGCCAGTGATCAGGGCGACGGTTTGCGTGGATGGGTCTGGCATAAGATTAGTGCCTCCGGCGGGAGTATTTCGGGCAAGATGAAACGGGGTGTCGCGCTATTCTGCGGCCTTCAGTTCAAAGCCCTTTTCGATCATGTCGGCGGGGCGCACCGGATATTCACCGGAGAAACAGGCATCGCAATATTGCGGGCAGTCGGATTTGCGGCCCTCAGCCTCACCCACGGCGCGGTAGAGGCCGTCGAGCGAGATGAATTTCAGGCTGTCGACGCCGAGGTGGGTGCGCATTTCTTCCTCGCTCATCGTGGCGGCGAGCAGTTTTTCGCGTTGGGGCGTATCGACCCCGTAAAAGCAGGGCCACGCGGTTGGGGGGGAGGCGATGCGGAAGTGGACTTCGGCAGCGCCCGCGTCGAGGATCATTTCCTTGATCTTGCGGCTGGTGGTGCCGCGCACAACGCTGTCATCGACGAGGATCACCCGCTTGCCCTTGATGAGCGCGCGATTGACGTTCAGTTTCAGGCGCACGCCCATGTTGCGGATTTGCTCGGTCGGCTCAATGAATGTCCGGCCCATGTATTGGTTGCGGATGATGCCCATCGCATAAGGGATACCGCTTTCCTGGCTGTAGCCAATCGCGGCGGGGGTGCCGCTGTCCGGCACCGGGCAGACGATATCGGCGTCAACCGGGGTTTCGCGGGCGAGTTCCACACCGATCTGGCGGCGGGTTTCATAGACGGATTGACCGCCGATGATCGAGTCGGGCCGCGAGAAATAGACGTGTTCAAAGATGCAGAACCGCGGGGTTTTCGGGTCGAAAGGTTGATAGCTTTCGATGCCGTCTTCGGTGATGACGACCATTTCGCCGGGTGCGATTTCGCGCACATACTCTGCCCCAATGATGTCGAGCGCGCAAGTTTCCGAGCTGAGCGCGTAGCCGTCACCGATTTTACCAAGCACCAGCGGCCGCACGCCAAGTGCATCGCGCACGCCGATCAGCTTGGTGCGGGTCATTGCGACGACGGAAAACGCGCCCTCGACGCGGCGGAGCGCGTCTTTCATCCGTTCGGGGATGTTGCGTTGCAGGGAGCGTGCCATCAGGTGAATGATGCACTCGCTGTCTGACGAGCTTTGGAAGATCGACCCGCGATCAATCAGTTCGCGTTTGAGGGAGTCAGCATTGGTGATGTTGCCATTATGGGCAATCGCCGCGCCGCCCATCGAGAATTCACCGAAGAACGGCTGCACGTCGCGGATCACAGCACCTTTGGACCCGGCGGTCGAATAGCGCACATGCCCGATGGCGAGCGGGCCGGGCAGGGTGTCCATCAGGCTTTGCTTGGTGAAGTTGTCGCGGACATAGCCGAACCGACGGGCAGAGTTGAAACCGTGTTCCGGGTGGTGAGAAACGATGCCGCCTGCCTCCTGTCCGCGATGCTGGAGGGCGTGCAGGCCAAGGGCTACGAAATTGGCAGCGTCGGTGACCCCGATCACGCCGAATACGCCACACTCCTCCTTCAGTTTGTCGTCGTCGAAGGGGTGACTTGGGGGCATGTCTCGCATCTTGGCAGCGGCTCCGAATCCCATAGCGCAGAGTGTGGCCCCGTCATAGAGGACGGGGCCGGGGATGTCATCAGAGTTTCACGGTGGTGTGTTATTCGGTTGTGCTTGGCGCTTGCTGGATTTGCGGCGCGTCGCATGTGCTGACAAAACTGTCGAAGCGTTGGCGCAGCCAGCCGGGCACATCTTCGGGCACTTGTTCTTCCAGGTCGCTTTGGAAGCTTGCGAAGACCTTTGCGGTGCGGCTGTCGTCAACCATCGGGATCGTATCGTCGGTCACGACAAAATCATAAGCAACCAGCGCTACGACAACCAACAGCACGCCGCGCACGACGCCAAACAAGAAGCCGATACCCTGATCGATCCCGCCAAGGACGGAGCGTTGCACAAGGCTCGCGAACAAAGGCGTAAAGATCGACATGACGATCAACCCGATCACCATCACCACAGCAAAAGACGCCAGCAGCGATAGTTCACACTGATCGCCGATGAAATCACCAAGGATCGGAACCGTGTTCAGGATCGGGCGAATCTGGTCCGCAAAAAGGTAGCCGAGGATCGCAGCAGCGATCCAGCCACCGATCGACAGCGCCTCGCGCACGAAACCGCGGGAATAGGCCAGAAGGGCCGATAGAATGATCACGACGGCAACAACGCCATCAATAATGGTAAAGCCTTCCATGCCTTTACTCCTGCTCAGGGGGCTATCCGGCCCCGAAGATATCCCCCACAAACGCAGTCAAGTCGGGCATTTGTATGACCTTCATCCCCGTCTGCGTTCCCATTTTGCTGCGCGTCGGCGCAATAGCGCCTGAAAAACCAAGTTTTTTTGCTTCTTTCAACCTGCTTTCGGTCTGTCCGACGGGCCGCAACGCTCCTGATAAGCTAATTTCGCCAAAAACCACAGTATCCGGAGGCACGGCGGTATCTTCGCGGGCGGAGAGTAGCGCAGCGGCCACAGCCAGATCGGCGGCGGGTTCCGAGATTTTCATGCCACCGGCGACATTTAGATACACATCAAGCCCCGCGAAGGGGATGCCACAACGCGCTTCGAGCACGGCGAGAATCATCGCAAGCCGCCCGCCGTCCCAGCCAACGACCGTTCGACGGGGCTGGCTGAGGGGGGAGGGCGCGACGAGTGCCTGCAACTCCACCAGAACCGGGCGCGTGCCTTCGATTCCGGCGAAAACCACCGATCCGGGGCTGGCTTGGCCACGTTCCGACAGGAACAGGGCGGAGGGGTTGGTGACTTCGGACAGACCCGCGCCGGTCATCTCAAACACGCCGATTTCGTCGGCGGGGCCGAAGCGGTTCTTCACGGCCCGCAAGATACGGAACTGATGGCCGCGTTCGCCTTCAAAATAAAGCACCGTGTCGACCATGTGTTCGACCACGCGGGGGCCGGCGATCTGGCCGTCCTTCGTCACGTGGCCGACCAGAACAACCGCGACGCCGCGCCGTTTGGCGAAACTGGTCAATTCATGCGCCGCCGCGCGGACCTGGCTGACCGAACCGGGGGCGGAGCCGACATTGTCCGCCCACATCGTCTGGATGGAATCGATGATCGCGATGTCGGGCTTTTCGGCCTCTAGCGTCGTCAGAATGTCGCGCAGGTTGGTTTCGGTGCCGAGTTTGACGGGCGCGTCCGCAAGGCCAAGGCGTTGGGCACGCATTCGGACTTGTGCGCTCGCCTCTTCACCCGAAATATATATGGATTTCAGTCCATTGCGGGCAAAACTTGCAGCAGCTTGCAGCAGCAGCGTCGATTTCCCGATCCCCGGATCGCCGCCGACGAGGATGGCAGACGACGGGACGAGCCCACCGCCCAGCACGCGGTCAAGCTCTGCAATGCCGGAGGTCGTGCGCGGGGGCGGGTCTTCGGCAGTGGCAAGATCGCTCAGCGGCATGGCCGAGCCGCGCGCGCTGCCGAGCGAATTCGACGCGGGGCCGGTGCTGAGCGGTTTGTCCTCGACAATCGTGTTCCATTCGCCGCAGGCATCGCACCGCCCGGACCATTTCTTGTGCTCGGCCCCGCAGGCATTGCAGGAGTAGATTTTCGCTTTCGCCATGAGGTGTTGTGACCCGTTACCGCTTGGCCGTCAAATGGCTAATCGCGATCGACAGAAGGATACATCCGGTGAACAGGTAAAGCCCCCAGGCGGTTTCGACCGTCGCAAGGCCGACACCCTTCACCACGACGATGTAAAGTGCGATCAGGAACACATCCGCCATCGCCAGCTTGCCAAGGATTTCCAGCACCGGGAGCACCTTGCGGCGGAGATAGCCGAAATGGATCAGCGCGAGGCCGATGGTCTTCATATACGGCGCGAAAATCGCGAGGAACGTGACGAGAAGCGCGAGGATCACGTCGGAATCCCACAGGCTTTGCAGGCCGGTGATGACGGAGATTTCTGAGAGACCGAAGAGGGGGAGGAGGCCAGCGCGGAGCAGAGGCGCGAACCACGAGATCGGGAAGGCGATGAGGAGGGCGAGGTTGAGGAGGCGGAGGGTCATTGGTTTGCTGCCGATTTTTCGGGTCGCCAAGACCGTTTCTCATCATCCAGAACAGATTGCAGAACGTCAATAATACGGGAGATAGCAACAGGGTCAGGGAGCGAATGGCCGCCTAGAACTGGATAGCGCGTTGCAAAAGGACGATCATACAGCCGATTAAGTAAATCGAAATGGATGTGATACCCCCTATACATTGCCTCGACGTCAGCTCTTGGTTGCTTATCATTTAGCTCGAACAAAGGCGTCGGCGGCGACAGATCTGCTAGTGACGCATTCACCTTCTCGCATAGAAGGTCGTCATTCAGCGTTTCGAATAACTCTCGAAGATCATGAGTTTTTTAACTTCGCCGCTTCTGCATACGTGTAGTCCCTTCAGCGCCGTCTCAAGAGAGACACCAAGTAGATGCGCCAGAGGATGAAAAACCAAGAACTTATCCCAGTAAAATTCGTTTTGGTCTGCAAACTCGTTGTTCCAAATGACGGAGAATGCGCGATAATAGCTTTCGCTAATCTCTGCGAACAATATCGGGCTGTCACTTTCGCGTGGATCGCATTGTTTGGACCGCGGCATCACCTCACCGCCTCAATGGGCCCCTCGGCGCGCCCCTGAATAAACTGTTCCAGATACGGATCACCCGACGTATCCATATCCGCCACGGGTCCGGTCCATTGGATCACGCCGTCGTGCAGCATCGCGACCTTGTCGGCGATGGCGCGGACGCTGCTCATGTCGTGCGTGATGGTCATGGCGGTTGCGCCCATTTCCACGACAATTTCGCGGATCAATTCGTTGATAACGCCTGACATTATCGGATCAAGCCCGGTTGTCGGCTCGTCGAAAAAGATAATCTCGGGCTCTGCCGCGATGGCGCGGGCAAGGCCGACGCGTTTTTGCATCCCTCCGGACAGTTCGGCGGGGAACAGGTCCGCGGTTTCGGCTTTCAGTCCGACCCGGCGGAGTTTTTCGATGGCGATATCGCGGGCTTCGACCTTCGGGCGGGCGAGCGAGCCGCGCAGCAGGCGGAAGGCGACGTTTTGCCAGACCGGAAGGGAGTCAAACAGCGCGCCCCCCTGGAACAGCATCCCGAACCGGGCGAGGAAGGCGTCACGCTCGGCGGTGGTCACGTCCTCTCCGTCAAGGGTGATGGTGCCGCTGTCGTGGACGACAAGGCCCAGAACGCTTTTCAGCAGCACGGATTTCCCGGTGCCCGATCCGCCGATGATGACCATGCTTTCGCCCTTGGGGATCGTCAGGTTGACGCCCCTCAGAACCCTGTTCGACCCGAAGGCCTTGTGAACGTCCGAAAGCTCTATCATGCCGAGAAAAACAGCTCCGTCAGTAGGTAGTTCGCGGCGAGGATCATGACGGCCGCAGCGACGACCGACGCCTTGGTCGCCCGACCCACGCCCATCGCACCCCGCCCGGAATTCATGCCGTAAAAGCAGCCCATGAGCGCGGCGATGAACCCGAACGCCGCCCCCTTGGCGAGGCTTGAGACGATATCGAGCGCTTCGATGAAATCCACGGTGTTTTGCAAGTAGACGGCAGCGTTGAACCCCAGCCGCCCGGTTCCGACGATGAAGCCGCCCATGACGCCGATGATGTCCCCGACCCCGACCAGAATAGGGACAGCGACCAGCGCGGCAAGCACACGCGGCACAGTCAGGTATTTCATCGGGTGGGTGGAGAGGGTCACGAGCGCGTCGATCTGTTCCGTCACCTTCATCGTCGCGATTTCGGCGGCGATGGAGGATGTGACGCGGGCGGCAATCATCAGGCCGACCAGCACGGGACCAAGTTCGCGCACCATGCCGATGGCGACGATCTGGGGCACGACAGCTTCGGCGTTGAAACGGGCACCGCCGGCGTAGATTTGCAGAGCCAGCGCTCCCCCGGTGAAAAACGCCGTGAGGCCAACGACCGGAAGGCTGAAATATCCAATTGTTAAAAGGGCATGGCCGAATTCTTTGAAGTAGAACGGCGGTCGAAACATATGGCCGATTGTTTGCCCGGCAAAGATCGCAACCCGCCCGATGGCCGCCAAAAACATCATGGTAGAGCGCCCAAGCGCCGCGATGGGGGCGAGGACGTTCACCTGTGGCCCCGAATATAGCGGCGTTCGTAGCGTGCGCCGAGGCTCGTTAGAATCTCGTACCCGATCGTGTCGGCTGCGTCGGCGAGATCATCAACCGATTGCTGAGTGCCGAGAAGGGTCAGCGCATCCGGCGTGTCATCAAGATGCGTCACATCGACGGTAATCAGATCCATCGACACGCGCCCGACAACAGGGCAGGCGGTATCGCCCGCGAAAAGAGTCGCTCTATTGCTGAGCGCACGATGGATGCCATCGCCATAACCGCCCGACACGGTCGCAATCCGCGTGGGCTGTTCGGCTGTCCATGTGGTGCCGTAGCCGACCGTTTCACCGGGGTCGAGCTCGCGGATTTGAACGACGGGCAGGTCCAGAAAGGCGGCAGGCTGGGCGTCGGTCAGGGGCAGGCCGCCGTATAGCCCAACGCCGGGGCGCGTCACCTCAAAGTGATACTCCGGCCCCAGCAGGATACCACCCGTCGCAGCGAGCGACCGCGGCGCGTCAAACCCTTCGGCCATTTCTTGAAACGCAGCGAGTTGGCGCGTGTTCATCGGGTTGTCCGACTCATCCGCGCAGGCGAGGTGGCTCATCACCAACCGCGGGGATTGGCTTAGCACGATGTCGCGCAGCGCGGCCCATTCCGGCGGCTCCATCCCCAGACGGTTCATGCCGGTATCAAGCTGGATGCCGAACGGATGGCCGGGCAGGGCCTCTAGGTGGCGCGTGACCTGTTCCAGCGAATTCAGCATCGGCGTCAGGCCAAGGTCGGCGATCATGTCCGTGTCGCCGCGCATATGTCCGCTGAACACGCAGATATCGACGGCGGGGCCAAGCGCCTGGCGCACCTTCGCGCCTTCCTCCGCAACCGCGACGAAGAACAGCCGCGCGCCGGCGCGGGCGAGCGCGCGCGCCACCCGGTCGGCACCAAGGCCATAGCCATCGGCCTTCACCACCGCGCCAGTTTCGACGCCGGCGGCGGATTCACTGTCGAGCGTCCGCCAGTTGGCGGCCACGGCGTCCAGATCAATGGTGAGAGTCGCTGTACCCATGAGTGGCGTTTTGCAATTCGCTTGTGAAAGAGGCAAGCCCAAATACCCGGCGCACCGATGGTCGTCGGAAAGTGGTGCCTAATTATTCTGCGCCGCGCTGCCTAAAAGTCAGTGTCCCCAGAGCTTTGCCAGGTTTTCGCAAGGTTACCGAAGCGGGTGAACTGCCCTTCGAAGCTGAGATCGACAGAGCCGATTGGCCCGTGACGCTGCTTGCCGATGATGACTTCGGCCTTGCCGTGCAGGTTTTCCATTTCCTGCTGCCAGGTCGCCATCTTGTCGAGTTCGTGATCGCCGGGTTTTTCGCGTTCCTTGTAGTATTCTTCGCGGAACACGAACATCACGACGTCGGCGTCCTGCTCGATCGAGCCGGATTCACGCAGGTCGGACAATTGCGGGCGCTTGTCTTCGCGGTTCTCGACCTGACGGGAAAGCTGCGACAGGGCGACGACGGGGATGTCGAGTTCCTTCGCGATGGCTTTCAGGCCTTGGGTGATCTCGCTCACCTCATTCACCCGGCTGTCCTTGGCGGTCGCGGGGCGGACAAGTTGCAGGTAGTCAACGAACAGCGCATCCAGCCCGTGGGTCCGTTTCAGGCGCCGTGCACGGGCGGCAAGTTGGCTGATCGGCAGGGCGGGTGTGTCGTCGATGTAAAGCGGGCAGGCCTCCAACTCCTTGGCGGCGTTGACGAAACGGCGGAACTCTTCCTCGGTCATGTCGCCGCGACGGATGCGTTCGGATGGAACCTCGGACGCCTCAGACAGGATACGCGCGGCAAGCTGCTCCGCGCTCATCTCAAGGCTGTAGAACCCGACGACACCGCCATTGACGGCCCCTTCGATCCCATCCGGGGTTTTGCCCTTCTTGTAGGCTTTCGCGATGTTGAACGCGACGTTGGTGGCGAGCGATGTTTTCCCCATCGACGGACGACCCGCGAGGATCAGAAGGTCCGATCGGTGCAAGCCGCCGAGCTTCTTATCAAGGTCACTCAGGCCGGTCGAAACCCCGGCAAGTCCGCCATCCCGTTGGTATGCCGCGTTTGCGACATTCACGGCATCCGTGACGGCCTTCAGGAAGGATTGAAACCCGCTGTCGGATTGCCCCTGTTCGCCAAGCGCATAAAGCTGTTGTTCGGCCTCGACGATCTGCTCTTTCGGCTCGCTCGCCACGTCGATGCTGGCGGCTTTGTCAGCGATGTTGCGGCCAATGCCCATCAATTCGCGCCGGATGGCGAGGTCATAGATCAACTGCGCGTAATCGCGTGCGGCAAAGGATGAAATCGACGCGCCGGCGAGGTTCACGAGGTAAGTCGGACCGCCCAGTTCCGCGAGGCCCGGATCGTCCTCAAGAAACGCCTTCAGCGTCACCGGAGAGGCGATGGCATTCTTGCGAATCCGCGCCTCGGCGGTTTCAAAAATCCGGCCATGCACCGGGTCAAAGAAATGCTGCGCCCCAATGATCGACGCAACGCGATCATAGATTTCGTTGTTCGTGAGTATCGCGCCCAACAGCTGCTGCTCGGCCTCGATATTGTGCGGCATCGTCTCTTGCAGATTGTCGCTCTGCGGACCTGTGCCGATCCTTGCAATCTCGTTCATCTTGCCCCTCTGTCCCTGCCGCATCTCATGCCATATCGGCCCGGAACTGTGCAAATTGTATAAGTCTGTGGATAGGGTGTTTAGAACTTGGCGCCCACCACATATTGACCCACAACTGGGCGCTGCGTCAACATACTGCGGTTTGCTATCGCTATACGTGTTTTACTTTGACCCCACGTCAGGTGGCGAGTTATTGCCGGGCCTCTTGCCACGCGCGGGGCGCTTTCAGAAAGGACTCAACCTCATCCAAAGTCGCTTTGTCAAAGCTGTCAGAGGCGCGCGCGGCGGCAAGAACGTCCCACCATGTGCAGAGGTAAGACAGGCTGACGCCGTGATCTGAAAGGGTTTTCTCAGTTTCGGGGAAGATACCGTAGTAGAAGATCACGGCGGTCCGATCACAGCTCGCTCCGGTGTCGCGGATCGCGTCAACGAAGGAAAGTTTCGATCCACCGTCGGTCGTCAGGTCTTCGACCAGCAGAACGCGCTGCCCCTCACTCATAGCGCCTTCGATTCGGGCGTTGCGGCCGTAGCCTTTCGGCTTCTTGCGCACATAGGTCATCGGCAGCGCCATGCGTTCCGCCACCAGCGCCGCGAACGGGATACCAGCGGTTTCACCGCCGGCGATGTTGTCATACGCCTCAAGTCCCGCGTCGCGCATGACGGTGCAGGTCAGGAAATCCATCAGGGTCGCGCGGATGCGGGGAAAGCTGATCAGCTTACGACAGTCGATATAGGTCGGCGATGGCAGACCAGAGGCGAGCGTGAAGGGCTCCTCCGCATTGAAGTGCACAGCTTCGATATCCAGCAGCATCTTCGCGGTCAGCTCTGCGATGGTTTTCGCGTCGGGGTAGGAGGTCGGGATCATGTCTCTGCTCTCTTCATCTTGCCGTAAATACTCCCGCCGGAGGCATCAAAGTTATCGCCCGACGGTTCGTGTCAGTCGCTGACGTGCCAATGGATCGGGCGGCCGGGATCAAAAACGGTCACGGGGCCGTCTTCAGTGTCGATCTTGTCGGGCCACGTCGCGGCGTTGCCTTTGGTCAGGGTGATGCGGTCTTCATTCAGGGGCAGCCCGTAGAAAGCGGGACCATTCAGCGACGTAAACGCCTCTAGCCGATCAAGCGCGCCGTCCTCATCAAACACCTGCGCCAATATCTGCATCGTGTTCGTCGCGGTGAAACACCCGGCGCAGCCGCAGGCGGTTTCCTTGTTGGCGTCCGTATGCGGCGCGCTGTCCGTCCCAAGAAAGAACGTTGCATCGCCCGAGGTCGCGGCGGCGCGCAGGGCGCGGCGGTGTTCTTCGCGCTTGGCGACAGGCAGGCAGTAATAATGCGGCTTGATTCCCCCAACGAGGATGTGGTTGCGGTTGATAACCAGATGATGCGTCGTGATCGTCGCGCCTATATTCTCGGCGCTTTTCGCGTAGTCGACGCCGTTTGATGTCGTGATGTGCTCCATCACCACCTTCAGACCGGGCGTGTCGCGGCGCAGGGGGTCGAGCACGCGGTCGATGAACACAGCCTCCCGATCGAAAATGTCGATGTCGGAATCGGTGACTTCGCCATGCACGCAAAGGGGCAGGCCGATCTCGGCCATGCGCTCAAGCACCGGGCGCACTATGTCAAAGTCGCGCACCCCAGAGGCGGAGTTCGTCGTCGCCCCGGCAGGGTAAAGTTTGACCGCGTGGATCAATCCATCGGCATGGGCGCGGGCGACATCATCCGCATCGGTCGCTTCGGTCAGGTAAAGCGTCATCAGCGGTTCAAACGCAGCACCTTCCGGCACGGCGGCAGTAATGCGGTCGCGGTATGCGGCGGCATCCGCCCCGGTCACGACCGGCGGCACGAGGTTCGGCATGATGATCGCCCGCGCGAAATGGCGGGTGGTTTCGGGCAGCACAGCGCGCAGCATTGCGCCATCGCGCAGGTGCAGGTGCCAATCGTCGGGACGTCTGAGCGTTACAGTCTGTGTCATCCCGACCCGATTACACAATCCGTCTGTGCGCGACCACTGCTTTCTTGGGGTAGTCATGCGTCAGGCGAAAAGCGGGGTTGCAGGGTTGTCGGTTGTCCTTCGCCAGTGAGGGGCGCACATCAAGGCCAACACGGATACAGACATTCAAGGAACCAGACCAATGGCAACGCTTGCCCACGCTGACACATCCCGCCCCGCATTCTCTCGCCTGCGCACGTTCTTCAAATCAGTTGGCGCGGCGCTTGTGCGTTCCGGTGAATATTCTTCGCGGGTTCGGATGGTTGAACGCTACCAAAATATGTCGGATGAAGAACTTGCGAAACGCGGCATCAAGCGTGACGACATCGTGCGTCACGTATTTGGCGACCTGTTTTACTGCTGATCGGCGGCTATTCCGCCGGTTCGGTTTCCGGTTCCGGGTTGCACACGCCCTGCATACTTAGCCGTTCCATCCGCGCCTGAAGGCGCGGGGCGCGCATTCGGTTGATGACGTTGTTGCAAACTGCGAACGCGAATTCCTCACGCCCATCATCATCCAGACGGCGCACCAGCTTTTCCAGATAGGGAAGATGGCTGCGCCGTTTGCGGTAAAGCGTGTGAAAGCCCAGCGGGGTCAGCGTGCCCTCGCAGGCCATTTCCAGCAGCGGGCGCAGCAGGCCCATCGCTTTCAGGTCCGCTTCGACAGCCCGGCCCGTGCCGCGCAGCCGCAGCTTGCGGGTGTTGCGACGGGTGAAGAGGGCGGCGTGCATCGCATCCTCCACCTCATCCGGGTCGTAGAGAATATAAGCTGCGTCCGCGGCTTCGATCATATCCGGGGCAAAGCCGTAGCGGTCGGTGAACGACGCCCGCCGCATCCGGGCAAAGCGGGTGTCCCACTCCGCCACACGCGGGTCGAGAGAGGCTTGCGGCGACAGTGCCAGCACGGTCGAACCGGGCGCGACGACAGAGAACGCGGCGGCGGCATAGCCGCACATATCGGCGCCGTAAAAGACGACCTGATCGAAATCCTCAAAGAACCCGTCATCGACCAAGCGGTCGAAATATCCATAGATGGCCGGGTCACGGAACCACGTTTGATCGTGGGCAATAATGCATAGATGCGACCAGCCGTGATTCTGCACGATCTCATGGCCGAGCGGCAGGGCTCGCTCCGACGATCTGCGAATCTGGTCGGCGGTTTCAAACGTCACCAGCAGGATCGGATCGCGATCCAGAAAAACGGCGGAGTGTTTCGGGCCGAGGGGTTCGAAATAGCCTTGTTCCTCGCCGAAATCCTCAAGCGCGGCCAGCCAATCTTCAACGGTCGTCAGGCTTTTCAGATCGGGCAGCGGGGCGCTGGGCGTTTCGGTCATTCTTGGTCCTTGTCGGCGTGGTGAAGTCTTCCGTTCGGCGAGTCATTTTGGCGCTCGCCCTCATTCCTAAATGCGGAATTTCAGGCCGTCGGGCAAGCTGTTTTCGGGGCGCGGAACTCGCCTGAAAAACGAACCGGATTTGGGGATGGATTTAGGGGCGCACGAAAGCGACGACCTTACCGCGCGATGTGTCGGGATCATAGATAAGGCCCGCGCGCGACATCGCGTCAAAGATCGCGCCGATTCCTGCTGGGCCGATGGTCTTGGGGTGAAGTTCAATGATCGCGACACGTAAACTGCCGAGGTCAGCCGCGGGGAGCAGCGATGCTTCGCCTCCTTCGATGTCGCAGATCAGAAGCGTAGGTTTCAGTGTCTGCAAGACATCGTTGACGTTGTGCGCGGGTACGGCGACGGTTTCAACGATCCGCCCGCCTGAGGTATAGTCAAGCGATGACGCCACGAAATCGCGCCGAACGTAAAAATCGGCGGTGGTTTCTGGGCCGTCGGTCAGCACCGCGTTTTCAACGCGCGCATCCGTGACGCCGTTCAATTCGTGGACCGTTTTGATATAGGGGATGAGCGTCGGGTTCGCCTCATAGACGGTTATCGCGGCAACGCCCACCTTGCGCGACAGCGCGGTCGAGATGAAACCGATCCCCGCGCCAAGCTCCAACACGCGGTCCTCTGGCCGGGCAAGGCGGAGCAGCGCGTCGTGTTCCTTATTCTCATACCGCCCCTCTCGCAGCAGTTGGCGGCGCTTTGCGGTCAGGATAGACTTGTCGTTCGGGAACTTCATGCCCCGCGACCAGATCATTGATGTGCCGCTATCCTCAGCCACGGATCACGCGCGTTTCAGCGTTACTGTAAACGCGCCGAGGGCAATCAACGCTCCGCCCCCGATCCGGTTGATCCAATGCAAGACCGACGGGCGGCGGATCTGCCGCCGCATCCGGTCGGCCAGCAGCGCGTAGGTCAGGGCATTCACAAAGCCGAGAGCGACGAAACTCGCGATCAGGATAGCGAATTGCGGCAGCAGTGGCGCGTCGGGGCGCAGGAATTGCGGAACAAAGGCGATGAAAAAGCCAATGCTTTTGGGGTTGAGCGCGGTCACGGCAGTCGCGTGCCAGAACACCGCGCGGGCGTCGGTGGGCGGCGTCTCCGCCTCTGGCGTCAGGGGGCGGACGGGACTGCGCAGCAGACGGATGCCGAGGTAGATCAGATAGATCGCACCAACCCATTTTAGAACAGTGAACAGGGTGGCAGAGGTCTGGACCAACGCGCCAAGGCCGGCGAGCGATGCGCTCATCGCCAGAAGATCGCCAAGCGCGACCCCGGCTGCGGTTGCAATCGCAATGCGCCGCCCCTGGCTTAGCGCATAGCTGACGGTCAGCATGACGGTCGGACCCGGAATGATGACCAGAACGAAAGAGGCAAGGACAAACGCCAGCCAGATATCAAATGCCATGAAACCCTCCGCAATTGATCCGACAAAGCCTGAGGGGGTCAGCCATGTCAATGCGCAGCATCCGGGTCGCGGTGGGGCGGGCCTTGGTGAAAGATCGGGCAAAAGGAAAGGATACGACATGACACCGACATTTCACCCCTACGACTCCGATTGGGTCGCCGCGATCCGTGCGGGCGGGCCGGACGCCTACGACCGCCCGGCTGAAAAAGCCGTGTCCGATGGCGGTGGCCATCCGTGCCGGTGTTGCCTGAGCGATGTGGAAAAGGGCGCGCCGATGCTGGTCTGCTCCGCCCGCCCGTTTGAGGGTGTGCATCCCTATGCCGAAACCGGCCCCGTGTTCCTGCATGCCAAGGATTGCAACGCTTGGGCGGGCGAGGGACTACCGCCGATTATCGCCGCGCGGGCCGAGTTTCTGCTGAAGGCCTACTCGGCCAACGAACGGATCGTCGAAGGCACCGGGCGGATCACCAAGACCGAAGACCTCACGGACGCGTTTGAAGCGCTATTCGCCCGGCCCGAGGTTGCGTTCATCGACCTGCGGTCGGCCAGTAACAACTGCTTCCTGACCCGGATCACCCGCGGGTAGGGCGGAAACGAAAGCACCCTCGCGCTGGGCGAGGGTGCTGAAAACTCATACAACGGGATGGCGCAATCTTATTTGCTGAGTGGGCCGATCATCATGATCATCTGGCGGCCTTCCATCTTGGGCATGTTTTCGACCTTGCCGACCTCTTTGGTGTCTTCGGCCACACGCTCCAACAGATTACGACCCAGATCCTGGTGCGCCATCTCACGCCCCCGGAACCGGAGCGAGATTTTAACCTTGTCGCCGTTTTCAAGAAACTTGAACACGTTGCGCATTTTCACATCGTAGTCATGGGTATCGGTGTTCGGTCTGAACTTCACCTCTTTGACTTCGATGATCTTCTGCTTTTTGCGCGCTTCGGATTCGCGCTTTTGCTGTTCGTATTTGTACTTGCCGAAATCCATGATCTTGCAGACCGGTGGATTCGCGTTCGGCGAAATCTCGACAAGATCAAGCCCGGCTTCATCAGCCATTTCCATGGCGCGTTCTGGTGTTACGACACCGGCATTTTCGCCGTCTGCGCCAATAAGCCGGATTTCGGAGGCCCGAATACGGTCGTTGACGCGGGGGCCTGTTTCACGCACCGGCGGGGCGTTGTGTGGTCTACGGGCTATGATATTGATCCTTCGATTGTTAAAACGTCTGCGATTACGGGAAAATAGACGGCGCACCCCGGTGTTTCAACCGGTTATTACCCTTCAATGAGCAATAGGTCGCCACTTAATTGCTGTCTGCTTTTCATTTTCGTCCACATCTGCCATTTAACCGCCAAGCCGCCCGTTCGGAACCCGAGCGGGCCGTAATGCGTTTAATGATTTGCGGAACCTGAAGAGGACTAAAGCTAATGAACAAAACCTGGATCATCATCATCCTGCTCGCTGCTGTTGCGGTCGGTGGGTATGCCTACTTCAGCAACCAAGAGGCTGCGGACGGGGCAATGGAAGAAGCTGCGGAGTCTGTGGAATCCCCGGAAGCGCTTGAAGAAGCGACCGAAGCCGCCGGCGACGCTGCAAGCGAGTCTGCCGAAGGTGTTGCAGATGCCGTTGAAGGTGCTGCGGACGACGCGACAGAAGCTGCAGAAGGTGCCGCCGACGCCGTTGAAGGCGCGGCCGACGACGCAACCGAGGCAGCCGAGGGCGCAGCCGATGCGACGACCGAAGCCGCTGAGGGTGCTGTTGAAGAAGCCACCGAAGCAGCCGAAGGCGCAGCGGAAGCCGTTGAAGGCGCCGCTGATGAGGCTGCCGACGCCGCTGAAGGCGCTGTAGAAGAGGCGACGGAAGCTGCCGAAGGAGCAACCGACGAAGCAACCGAAGCTGTTGAAGGCGCAACCGAGGAAGCCACCGAAGCTGCCGAAGGTGCGACTGAAGCCGCAGAAGGTGCTGGCGACGCAATGGCCGAAGAGGCGCTGACCGAAGAAGGCTTCAACGCCGATCAAGTCGTCGAAATGATCCAGAACTCGGATCTTGGCGATCTGCAGAAATCGGCTCTGACCGCGGCGGTTGAACAAGCCGCCGAAAACCCGGAGCTGATCGACGACGTGCTGACCCAGGTGCGCGGCGCGCTGGGCCAGTAAGCTGAGTTAAGCCAATCGGCCAAAGGTCGGTTGGAAGAAATGAAGAAGCCCCGGAGTTTTCTCCGGGGCTTTTTTATCGAGGTGGGGTGGCCGTTCACCTTATCGCCCGCGCGCGGGTTGAATTGCAGACTCCGTCCCACTAGCGTGATTGGAATGCCTGATCCTGAGCCGCATTCTTCATCTCGTAGAAATTTTCTGAGTTATGCCACTACGGGCTTCGTTGCGACTGCGGTTGGAGCTGGAATTTGGGGGCTAGGCCGAGCGCTCGCACCCGATGCGTCCGTCTTGACGACAAAAACTCTTACGATCGATTTGGATATCGTTCCAGCCGGCGAGCAGCACGTGTATTTACATGTGAATAAACCAGTTTTTGTTCGCCGATTGACCGCGGAGCAAGTGGCGGCGGTCGCCGATACGGATATCACGTCTTTACACGACCGGTTTGCGCAAAATCGGAACCTGGACGACTTTGCTGAAGCAACGGTAGTGAATCGGACGATATCAACTTCGGACGGCACGTTCGTTGTAGTCGTTGGGACTTGCACGCGGAATAGTTGTGTTACGATGTTCGATTTTGGTGATTTCGGTGGCTGGTTTTGCGCGTGCTGTAGCACGCACTACGATGTCATTGGCCGACGTCGCAAAGGTATCGCGCCCAGAAATTTGGATATTCCAAGATTCGCCGTTTCACAGAACACGCTTACGATTTTGCCCGTCCCGGGTCAGCTAAGCCGAGAGCACTATCTAGATTTACTGTTTGGAAGCGGTGGTGCGTGAAGCGGTTGGCAGATGCCGGACCACGGTTGCGCCGCCAGGCACTAGATCAAGCCAACCCCAACCTCACCCCACAAACGCCTTCTCGACGACATACTCTGCCGGGTCCGAATTCGCTCCTTCACGCAACCCGAATCCTTCGAGGATTTCTTTCAGGTCGTTGTTCAACCCGAGCGAGCCGCAGACCATGGCCCGATCCGTTTCGGGCGCCATGCGCTCGATGCCAAGGTCTTTGAATAACGTCCCGTCGCTAAGCAGTGTGGTGATGCGGCCCATCTTGGCGCTCTGCTCGCGTGTGGTCGTCGGGTAATAGCGCAGCTTTTTCAGGTTGTCCTCGCCAATCAGTTCGCCGAGCAATTCGTCGGAACGAATATTCTCAATCAACTGGCGGCTATATTCCAGCTCCGCTACGTCGCGGCAGGTGTGGGTGACGATCACTTCGTCGTAATCTTCATAAGTTTGCGGATCGCGTAGGAGCGAGGCGAAGGGCGCAAAGCCCGTGCCTGTCGCGAAGAACCAGATGCGCTTGCCGGGCAGCAGGGCGTCATGGACCAGCGTGCCGACGGGTTTCGGGCGCAGAATGATCTCATCCCCCGGCTGGATGTGCTGAAGGCGAGAGGTCAGAGGGCCGTCCTGCACCTTGATCGAGTAAAACTCAAGCTCCTCATCCCAACTGGGCGACGCGATGGAGTAGGCGCGCAGCAGCGGGCGGCCATTGTCGCCCATCAGACCGATCATCACGAATTCGCCAGAGCGGAAGCGCAGCGATTGCGGGCGTGTCACGCGGAAGGAAAACAGCCGGTCGGTCCAATGTTTGACCTCGGTCACGGTCTGCGCGTCGGGCAGGGTGGGGACGGCTTTCGCGGTTGCGGTATCGGTCACTTTTACTTGCTCATTCATAGGGTTTGCCGGGGGCGGGCCCCGTCCTCTGTCCTGGTCGATATATTGGGTTTGGTGGCCGGGGTCTAGGCGCGCAGCCGCGACTGATAGTCATGGTCGCGCCAGTTTGCGCGGAACTGCCACTGTTCCTCGGGCTGGCGGGCGGCGAGGTCTTCGGCGATCTCAACCTCATCAAAACCAGCACGGCGGGCCATGGTGTATTGGTCGGCAATCACGTGCCCCTTGGCGCGCAGCCGCCCCTGAAAACCCATCAGGCGCAGGCGGCGGGCGATGGTAAAGCCGCGGCCATCGGCAAAACTGGGGAAATCGACGCGGATCATGTCGATCTGCTCAAGGTGGTCGGTCAGCGTTTCGGGCTGCGCATCTGACGGCAGGTCAATGGCCAGCGCGGGCGGGGTGTTTGCGGGCAGTTCGTCCGCGGTGAAAAAGCCGTGCGCCCAGTCTTCGGGCTGAAAACCTGTGTCGGTCACGATCGTTGTCATTGGGTTTGTCCTTCACTCACGGGTTGGCGAACCATTTTGCCATCGACAAAGTGGATGCCACATTCGGTTTTTTCTTCGCCGCGCCAACGCCCGGCGCGGGGGTCTTCGCCGTCTTTGACGGGCGAGGTGCAGGGCGCACAGCCAATCGACGGATAGCCCTTGGCGACCAGCGGGTGCCGGGGCAGGCGGTTTTCAGTCATATATTCGCGCACGTCTTCCGGTGCCCAATGGGCGAGCGGGTTGATCTTGATCCGCGCGTCGCCCTCGGGTTCGAAAAATTCTAGCGCGGCGCGGGTTCCGCTTTGGAACCGCTTGCGCCCGGTGATCCACGCGTCGAAGCCATGCAGCGCGTGTTGCAGCGGCACGGTTTTGCGCAGGTCGCAGCAGGCGTCCTTGTTGCGTTGGTTCAGCGTGCCGTCCGGGTCCGTCATCGCGATGTCGCGCGGCGCGGGCGTGATCCGGCGCACGTCGGTCAGGCCCAGGCGTTCGGCAAGCTCCATCTGATAGACCAGCGTTTCGGCAAACAGCATCTGCGTGTCGATGAAGATCACCGGCGTCGTGCGATCCATGACAGACACGAGGTGCAACAGCACGACCGACTCCGCCCCAAAGGACGACACCAGCGCGATCCGCCCGACCAAGGGGTCGGACAGCGCACGCTCCAGAACCGAGGTCGCGCCGTGGTGACGGTAGCGTCGGTTCAGTTCCGCGGCACGATCCGCGACGGAAGGGATGGGGGTTTCAAGCGGCATTCTTCTTCTGCGCCTCGGGGTAGAGAATAGCCTTGAACGGTTCCGCGCCAAGGCGGCGGTAGGCTTGAAGGAAGGTTTCCTCCGGGCTTTCGCGCAGGTCGAGGTAGCCGAACACCAGTCGTTCGATGGCGGGCACGATTTCATCGTAGGCAAAACCGGGGCCAGCCCGTTCGCCGACGGTGGTGGATTCCGTGCCGTCGCCGCCAAGAGTGATCTGGTAGTTTTCCACACCCGCGCGGTCGAGGCCGAGTATCCCGATATGACCGACATGGTGATGCCCGCAGGCGTTGATGCAGCCGGAGATTTTGATCTTGAGCGGGCCGATGTCGTGTTCCATCTTCAATTCATCAAACCGGGTCGCAATCTGCTGCGCGACGGGGATCGAGCGCGCCGTGGCTAGCGCGCAATAATCCATACCGGGGCAGGCGATGATGTCAGAGATCAGGCCGATATTCGCGGTGGCAAGGCCTGCCGCTTTCAACTCCGCATGGATCGCAGGCAGGTCCGATTTGTGGACATGCGGCAGGATCACGTTCTGTTCGTGACTAATCCGTAGCTCATCATGGGCATAGCGTTCGGCAAGGTCGGCCATGACGCGCATCTGGTCGCCCGTCGCATCACCCGGTGTCGCGCCATGCGCTTTGAGAGAGATCGAAACAATCGCGTAATCCGGGTTGCGGTGGGCGGTGACGTTCGTATCGCTCCACGACCGGAAAACCGGATCGCTGTTGCGGGAACCAAGGTAGGCGTCGACCGGGGCGGTGCGGAAGGCGGGCGGCGCAAAGTATTCCTCAATCGCTGCAAGATGCTCCTGATCCACGCCAGAGAATTGCGGGCGAATTTCGGCAAAGCGTGCCTCGACCAATTCTCGGATTTTATCGAGCCCGTTTTCGTGAACGGTGATCTTGATCCGGGCCTTGAATTTATTGTCGCGGCGGCCAAGCGTGTTGTAGACGCGGACGATCGCCTCGACATAGGGCAACAGGTCGTGCTTCGGCAGGAAGCTGTTGATTTCCTTTGCGACCATCGGCGTGCGGCCCAGACCGCCACCGACAAAGACGCGGAAGCCGACCTCGCCCGCGTCGTTGCGGACGACCTGAAGGCCGATGTCATGCGATTTGATGACCGCACGGTCATTCGGGCTGCCGGTGACGCCGATCTTGAACTTGCGAGGCAGGAACTGAAATTCCGGATGATCGGTGGACCACTGGCGCAGAAGTTCCGCGATGGGGCGGGGATCTTCGACCTCGTCCCCTGCGGCACCGGCGAAGTGATCGGCGGTGACGTTGCGGATCGTGTTGCCGGATGTCTGGATCGCGTGCATCCCGACATCAGCCAACGCATCAAGCATATCCGGCACGTCCGACAACTTTGGCCAGTTGAACTGGATGTTCTGACGCGTGGTGAAGTGGCCGTAGCCCTTGTCCCAGCGGTCTGCGATCATCGCCAACTGGCGCATCTTGGTGCTGTCGAGCGTGCCGTAAGGGATCGCCACCCGCAGCATATAGGCGTGCAGTTGCAGGTAGAGGCCGTTCATCAGGCGCAGCGGTTTGAATTCATCCTCGGTCAGCGATCCATCGACACGGCGTTCGACCTGGCTGCGGAATTGCGCGTTGCGTTCGCGGACGAAGGCTTCGTCGAACTCGGTATATTTATACATCTGACAGCTCCGTCTGCTTGCCGTGGTCATAGTTTGAAGGGCCGCGTGCGCGGAACCCGTCGCGGAAATGGGTTGGCACGGGGCCGTTGTCGCCCATCGCGGCCTCAGCGAGGTAGGCACCCACCACATAGCCCTGCTGCGCTTCGGCAAAGGCAAGGCGGGTGTTGGCGCGGACCTCATCGGTGATGAATTCGGCATCGCCGTGGCGGCGCGACCACTCATCTTTGGAAGTCAGGTAGATCACGTCGCCTTCGACAAGTGCGTTGGCGGTGACGATCTTCGGTGTGAAAGCGCGGGGCATTAGAGAGCCTCCTTCTGCTGTCGGGGTGCCGTTGGGGTCGCGTCGGTTTCAAGCCGGGCAAGCGCCGCGCGTGGTGCGAGGCCATAGAAGGTCAGCGCAGGGCCGGACATATCATCCTCGGCCAATGCGCCCGGAAGCTCGGCCAGCGTCGTCGCAAGCGTGCGCTGCGCGGGGCGAGAGGCGTTTTCGATCACCGTCACCGGGGTGTCCGGGTTCGCGCCGTGCATCAGCAGGCGACCTTGGATGAACCGCGCGGTTTTCTTGCCCATGTAGATCGCGGCAACCTCGCCTTCACGCGCCAGTGCACGCCAATCGTGTTCGGCGTATCCCTTGGTGTCATGCCCGGTGATGAACCGGACGGAGGAGTTGCGATTGCGTTTCGTCAGGCTTTGCCCGATCCCGGCCACAGCGGCAGAGGCGGCAGTGATCCCCGGCGCGATGCGCCAGCTTACTCCGGCCTCGTCAAGCGCGTCGATTTCCTCGTCAAGCCGCCCGAACACCGTCGGATCACCGGATTTGAGTCGCACGATCTGCGCACCTTCGCGCGCGTGTTCGATCATCAACGCGTTGATGTCGTCCTGCGTCGTGGAGCGGCCGAAGCCCTCTTTCCCAACGTCGATCATCACCGCCTCGCGCCGGGCGAGTTCGAGGATTTCGGGCGATACAAGCCGGTCGTAGATCACGACATCGGCAGCATCGAGCAGTTTGCGCGCCTTCAGCGTCAAAAGCTCAGGATCGCCGGGGCCAGCACCGACAAGGTCAACGTGACCAATGCGGGTTTCTGCGTTCGCATGGTGGTCAAGCAAAGCATCCAGCGCCGGGCGCACTCCGGTTTCGCCATGCGCCTCAAGCGCGGCAGGGCCGGATTTGAAATAGTAATCCGCCCAGAAATCGCGACGTTTGCGGCCCATTGGCAGTTTTTCGACCTTCGCACGAAATGCTTTGCCGATCCGGGAGAGAAGGCCGAGGGAGGACGGCAGCCTCTCTTCCAGATCGGCCTTGATGGCACGGGCAAGCACCGGGGCAGCGCCTTCCGTGCCGATTGCAACCGTGACGGGGTCGCGATCCACGATTGCGGGGGTAATGAACTGGCTGTCACCAAGGTTATCGACGATGTTGACCAACGCGCCGTCTGCTTCGGCCAGCGCGGCAACGCGAGCGTCCTCAGCGTCATCCTCATTCGCGGCGTAGAACAGGACTGCGCCCTTCGCATCGCCCGCCGCAAAGTCGCGGGCTGTTATGGTCAGGCGCCCCTCGGCAGCCCATTGCAGAATCTCGGGGGCGGGGTTGGGCGCGAATACGGTGATCCGGGCCTCGGTCTTCATCAAAAGCCGCAGCTTTGCCAGCGCGGCCTCTCCACCGCCGGAAACGACGATTGCGCGGCCCTCAACAGCCATGAAGATCGGGAAGTGTTTCATCGGATACGTCCAAATACTGCGGTTTCAGGGGTTGATATTAGGATATTTTCCCGATTAGACACCAGTAGCCGGGGCGAATAAGGAAAATTGTTCCAACTGGCGACGACATCGGAACACGCGTTCCGTTTGAGAGAAGGAAACAGAATGCCCGTTCGCCTGGATGAGATTGATCGAAAGATCCTGAAAGAACTGCAGCAAGACGCGAGCCAATCGCTCGACGATATCGCGAAGAAAGTCGGGTCGAGCAAGACGCCCGTCTGGAACCGGATTCGCAAGCTGAAAGAGGCCGGGATCGTTGGTCAGCAAACCGTGATGCTGGACGCCGAAGCACTGGGGTTCGAGGCGTGTTTCTTCGTCCTGATCCGCACGTCGGAGCATGAGGCCGACTGGCAGCAGAAATTCCTGAAAGCCCTGCAGGATCGCTCCGAAGTGCTGGAGGCGCACCGGCTGGCGGGCGATATCGACTATATCCTGAAAGTGCGGGTCAAGAACGCGCGGGCCTATGACGAGTTCTACCAAGCGCTGATCGCCGAGGTTCGGATTTACAACGTCACCGCGTTGCTTTCGATGGAAGAGTTGAAATCAACGACGATGCTGCCGTTGTGAAGGGGGGTGGGGGTTCGGTTGGAGGCCTAACCTACCGCCTAGCGAACGCGCGGCTTGAGACCGAAATAGAATTCTTGGCAGGGTCCTTTGCATTGGCGAAGCAGTAACCATCGGCACGATGGATAGAGCCAAATTTCAATCCGCGCTTCTCTGAGGCACGGCAAAACCTTTCGACATCCTTTACATCGAACACGAGCTTGACAAGCGTTTGACCTTCTCGTCTGCCGGCCGACATTGGGTGCAAAAGTATATTGCTACCAGACCCTTGAGCGACAAGTTCAACAATCCTATCATCCTCAACACGCAGAACTTCAAAGCCGAAATGCGTGCGATAGAAGTCCGCGACTTCTTCGAGTTTCTTGGTATAGATAATGATACGGCCAAGCTGCATCGACTTTGCGACCTCCAAGTTTAGCTCGGCACAAAGTTAGCGTTAGTCTGCTGAAAACGCCAACAGCAGGTTTGTCCGCACTGCCGCCATCTAATACGTAACCCGCAACCCCTCCAGCCCGTGAAAATGATAGAGGTTCGCATAGGTCGGCGGCTCCACCAGCCTCATCCCCGGACAGCGTTGAAACAGGATCGGCAGGGCGATGTTCAGTTCAAGCCGGGCGAGGGGGGCGCCGACGCAGAAATGGACGCCTGCGCCGAAGGCGGTGTTGGGGCGGATCGGGCGGGTGATGTCGAACCTATCGGCATCGGGCCAGATCGCGGCGTCGCGGTTGGCGGAGCCGAGGAGGAGGCCGACTTCGTCGCCCTTGCGGAAAGTGTGACCGGCGACCTCCGCGTCTTCATAGGCCCAGCGGGTGAACATATGAAGTGGCGGGTCGTAGCGCAGAACCTCTTCGGTGATTTGTTCAATTGTGTCAGCGGATTGAACGGCATCGATAAGGTCGCGCTCCAGCAACGCCTTCACACCGTTTCCAAGCGTGTGCACTGTCGCCTCATGCCCTGCGTTCAGCAGCAGGATGCAGGTCGAGATCAACTCGTCGGTCGACAGCTTCTCTCCGTCTTCCTCGGCCGCGATCAGGCTGGTGATAAGATCATCTGCCGGGCGCGCGCGGCGTTCGTCGACGTAACTGCGCATGAAATCGGCGAAGGCGGCGCTTGCCGCAGCGGCGGCGTCCTCATCCGCGCGGGTGCGGCGGGCCTGATACATCGTGACCATCGCGTTTGACCAACGAAGGAGCGTATCCGCCATATCCTCCGGCACGCCAAGCAGACGGCAGATGACGATGACCGGCAGTTTCTGCGCGAAAGCGGGCAGAAGGTCGACGTCGCCCGCCGGGAACGCGTCGATCAACTCGTGGCAGAGCGTTTCGATTTCCGGCCCAAGCCCCGCGATTCGGCGGGAGGTGAAGGCGCGCATCACCAGCCCGCGCAGGCGGGGATGCCGGGGCGTTTCGAGTTCCAGCATCGAATGGGCTTCCACAGCGTAAAAGGGCGCGAGGTGGTCGGGGATCGGGCTGCGCTTGTTCGCCGGGATTTCGCGGCCGAAGCGGCGATCCCGCAGCAGGGCGTTCACCGCGGCGTAGCTTGTGGCGCAGGCCATGCCGTAGTCTTTCCACCAGATCACGTCACCGGCGTCGCGACAGCGGGCGTAGAACGGATAGGGGTTCTGAACGAATGCCGGATCGGTCGGGGATTGCGACAGGGTTTGCACGGGATGCGGGCCTTTCTTGCTGCACCATCCTTGTCCTGAAAGAGTCTGGTCATTGCAACCCCGCCTGATTAGGCTTTCCCGACGTCACGCCGGAAGGGGAACATGCCGCGTCGGGTCTTTGCCATTGTCGGGTTTCTGCTGGCCGTCGCGCTGTTTGCGGGCGGCGTCTGGTGGTTCAGCTATACTTCGGCGCTGGAACAGGTGGCCGAACGGGGGCGGGCGAACCTCAACTCCGCCAGCGATCGGCTGGTTGGCCAGCTACAGCGGTTCCGGCAGGTGGCGGTGCAACTCGCCGATCATCCGGTGATGGTGGCCGTAGCGCGGGGCGAGGGCAATATCCGCGCGGCTGAGGCGCTGATGCTGCGGACGGCGGATCAAAGCGGATCGTTGGAGATTACATTCCTATCGCAGCGTGGGGTCGTGCTTGCGTCGTCCCGGCGCGGGGCGGCGGGGGTGTCGCTGGCCTCAACCCCCTATTTTGAACGGGCGATGCACGGGGCGCTTGGTGTCGATCATGCCACCCTGAACCGCGGCCAGACCCGCGCGTTTTCCTTTGCTGCGCCCGTTTTTGTGGGGGATGACCCCGCCGGGGCGGTGCTCGTCCGTGTCGATATGGAAACGATCGAGGAAAGCGACTGGCGCAGCGCACCGCAAGTTGTGTTCTTTACCGATCAGGATGGGATCATCTTTGTCACAAACCGGTCAGAACTGTTGCTGCGTGCGCGGGGCGACACGGATCAGGGGCCATTCATGTCGCATCGCGAGCGGCGTCTTGATGGCCTTGCGATCTGGTCGCTGGACGCCGGGCGCTATCTGCCGAAACGCGCGATCCATCTGGAACGCCCCTTGCCGGTGATCGGAATGACGGGCGAGGCGTTGATTGATACGGCTCCGGCTGAACGGCTCGCCTTTCTGCAAGCGGCGGTGGCGGCGGCGTTGTGTCTTGCCTTCGGTGCGTTTCTGTTTCTTGCAACCGAACGACGCCGGGCGCTGGCGATTGCCAACGCGGACCTTGAACACCGCGTGTCCGACCGCACGGCGGAATTGGTTGCGGTCAACCAATCGCTGCGTCACGAGATCGCGGAGCGGGAAGAGGCCGAAGCGCAGTTGAAGAAGGCGCAGGCGGATCTTGTGCAGGCCGGCAAACTGTCGGCGCTTGGCCAGATGTCCGCAGGGATCAGCCACGAGTTGAACCAGCCGCTTATGGCGATCCAGTCGTTTTCCGAGAATGCCGAGGAGTTCATGAAACGCGGCAAACCCGATGTCGCCGCGCAGAACCTGTCGCGCATCTCGGAGCTCGCCCGCCGGATGGGACGGATCATCAAGAACCTGCGCGCCTTTGCGCGGCAGGAAAGCGAACCACTCTCGGATGTCGATATCGTTGCGGTGATTGAAGCATCACTGGAACTGGCCGAGGCGCGCATTCGCAACGCCGAGGTTGCGGTCGCGTGGCAACCGCCCGCCGACCCAATCCTTGTTCGCGGAGGGGAGGTGCGCTTGCAGCAGGTTGTGACGAACCTCATGTCAAATGCGATTGACGCTATGGAAGGCGCGGCAGAGAAACGCTTGGAACTGTCGCTGTCTTCGGCGGATGGAAAGGTCTGTTTGCGGGTGCGCGATACCGGGCCGGGGCTTGATGACCCCGAGAAGATATTCGACCCGTTCTACACCACGAAATCGGTCGGTCACCCCGATGGGATGGGGCTGGGCCTGTCGATCTCCTACGGGCTTGTGCAAAGCTTTGGCGGCGCGATCCGTGGGCGCGACCACCCGGAGGGCGGGGCCGTGTTCTCGGTCGAATTGACAGCGGTTGAGGGTGCGGAGAAGGACGTGGCCGCATGACCGCGCGGGTTCTTCTGGTGGACGATGATCGGTCGGTGCGCGATGCGCTTGGGCAGACGTTGGAACTTGCCGACTACGACGCGACGCTCGCAGGCAGCTATATCGAGGCGAAAGACCACATCCAGCCCGATTTTGACGGTGTCGTCGTGACAGACATTCGAATGCCGGGGAAGGATGGGTTCGCGCTGCTGGATTATGCGCGCGGGGTCGACCCGGACCTTCCGGTGATCTTGTTGACCGGCGAAGGCGATATTCCGATGGCGGTCAAAGGGATCTCTGCTGGAGCGTTTGAGTTCTTGGAAAAACCATGCAACCCCAATGATTTGTTGGCCGTTATTGAGCGTGCGCAGAAAGCCCGGCGGCTGGTGATGGAGAACCGCCGCCTGAAGTATCAGCTGGAGACTGGAGATGCCGCCTCGCGCATGATTTTCGGGCAATCGCGTCTTGTCGAACAACTCCGCGCCCGTGTGCGCAGCGTCGCGAAAGCAGGGGCAGAGGTGTTGGTGCATGGAGAGCCGGGAACAGGCGTCGCGAAGGTCGCAGAGGTCATTCACCTGCTGTCGCCCGAGGCGATGCGCCCGTTTCGCAAGGTGGCGGCGGCGTCCTTCACGGCTGACACGATAGCGCAAGCGGTTGAAAACGCGGCGGATGGCGGCACGCTGTTCATCGACGAAATCGCCGACCTGTCCGCCACGTCGCAGTTCGCGCTGCTGGGTGCCTTGGAAAACCCGACCCCGGTGCGCCTGATCGCGGGCACCTATCGCGACTTGCAGGACGAGGCGCTTGCCGGGCGGTTCAATCCCGATCTTTACTACCGACTCGACGTGATGAGCGTTCGTATCCCCGCAATACGGGAGAGGGCGGAGGACATTCCCGTTCTGTTTCGCCATTATGTGACCATCGCCTGCGAACAGGCGGACCTGCCCATGCCCGAAATCACGCCCGATGTGCTGTACCGCCTGATGGCGCAGGACTGGCCGGGGAACGCGCGGTCGCTGATGAACGCAGCGATGCGCTTTGCCATGGGGTTGTCAGAGGCGGACGATGCCGCAGAACTGGGGTTGGCAGAGCAACTTGCGAAGGTCGAACGCTCCCTTCTGATCGAAGCGTTGCGGCGGCAGGCGGGCAATGCCACGGACGCGGCGAAGGCACTAAAGCTGCCACGAAAGACCTTTTACGACAAGCTGATGCGCCACGGGATTCGAGCGGATCGCTACCGTGACTGAGTGTGCGAAAAACCGCACACACCCGATTCCGATCTGTGCGAGATTTCGCCACAGCGCGGAAGCCTCGTTCAAGTTTGACATGAAATAGTGTCCGCATCACTCTGATAAAGCTTCAGAAAACGATCGGGTACTTTTATTCCAATCTATTTCTTGAATGACGACCCAGCGCGGGTTTTTATCGCGGTAGTGCACCGGAAGGGTGCTCTGACCCAAACTTCAATGCTCTGGGAGGAGACAAGATGAAATTCCTGACCGCCGCCGCGGCCGCCGTGGCCCTTAGCTTTACCGCACAAGCCGCCAGCGCGTCCTGTGAAGAGGGCGAAGTCGTCGTCAAATTCGCGCACGTGACCAACACCGACCGCCACCCCAAGGGGATCGCCGCGTCGCTGCTTGAAGAGCGCGTGAACGAAGAGATGAACGGTTCCATGTGCATGGAGGTCTTCCCGAACTCCACGCTTTATGATGACAACAAGGTGCTTGAAGCGATGCTGCAAGGTGACGTGCAGCTTGCCGCGCCGTCCTTGTCGAAATTCGAAGCCTTCACCGGCGTTTTCCAGATCTATGACCTACCGTTCATGTTTGAAAACATCGAAGCCGTGAACGCGTTTCAGCAGTCCGAGGCAGGGCAGGCGATGCTTGACAGTATGCAGCGCCGCGGCCTTCAGGGGCTGGCCTACTGGCACAACGGGATGAAGCAGATGTCGGCCAACGTGCCGCTGCTTGAGCCGTCCGATGCAAATGGCCTGAAATTCCGGGTTCAGCCCTCTGACGTGCTGGTTGCGCAGATGGAAGCCATGGGTGCAAACCCGCAGAAAATGGCGTTCTCCGAAGTCTACGGCGCACTGCAACAGGGCGTTGTGGATGGACAGGAAAACACCTGGTCCAACATCTACGGCCAGAAATTCTATGAAGTTCAGGACGGCACGACCGAAACCAACCACGGCATTCTCGATTACCTCGTCGTGACCTCGACCGAATGGCTCGACACGCTTGAACCGGACGTGCGCGACCAGTTCCTGACGATCCTCGGCGAAGTGACCGAGACGCGGAACGCTGAATCAACAGCCGTTGACCTTCAGGCGCGTCAGTCGATCGTCGACGCAGGCGGCGAGATCCGTGAACTGACGCCGGAACAGCGTCAGGCGTGGGTCGATGCGATGAAGCCGGTCTGGGAGCAGTTCTCAGAAGATGTCGGACAGGACAATATCGACGCAGCACAGGCGATCAACGCCAGCATGTAAGCTGAAATCGGCGCGGGCCCAATGCGGGTCCGCGCCCTTTTTCTAACTGAACGGCAGAAGAAGGGGGCATCGCCATGCATCCGAAGCCGGGTGAGACTTTCATCGACAAGATCGAGGAAACGATAATCGCGTTCCTGCTTGGGGCGATGACGCTGATTACTTTCGCCAACGTGATCGCGCGATACGGGTTTAATAAGAACATCCTGTGGGCGCTGGAATCGACTGTGTTCATGTTTGGTTGGCTTGTTCTTCTTGGCACGTCCTATGCCGTAAAAAAGGGCGCGCACCTTGGGGTGGATGCGATCATCAACATCGTCTCCCCGCCGGTTCAGCGGCTGCTTGGCATGGTGGCCATTTCGGTCTGCATTATCTTTTCGTTCCTGCTGTTGAAGGGCGCTTGGGATTATTGGGCGAACTTCGCGAACCTGCCGGCAACGACGGGGCGCTGGTTCCCGACAGGGTTTGAAGAGATGCGCCCGACCTCGTATCGCGGCTGGTACGAAGTGACGGATATTCCGCATCCCGGCATCCTTGGCTGGATGGAAGGCGTCTTTAACGAAGGCGAATCCTACAACAAGATGCCGCGCCTGATCCCGTATCTCGTGTTGCCGTTGTCGATGGCGCTTTTGTTGTTCCGCTTTATTCAGGCGGGCTGGGCGCTTGTGACTGGCAAGATCGACCGCATTGTCGCGAGCCATGAGGTTGAAGACGAAATCGAAGAAGCGCGCGAACGCGCCGGGGGGAATTCGTAATGGAAGTCGCACTTCTTTTTCTGATGGTGATCAGCCTGATGCTGATCGGGGTTCCGATTTCGGTCAGCCTTGGCATGTCGTCCGTTCTGTTCCTTCTGTGGTTCTCGGACAGCTCACTCGCATCGGTCGCGCAAACCTTGTTCAGCGCGTTCGAGGGGCACTTTACCTTGCTTGCGATCCCGTTCTTCATCCTCGCCTCGACCTTCATGTCGACGGGTGGGGTGGCGCAGCGGATCATTCGGTTTTCCATCGCCTGTGTTGGACATTTTCAGGGCGGCCTCGCCATCGCGGGCGTGTTCGCCTGCATGATGTTCGCGGCGCTGTCCGGATCGTCCCCGGCCACGGTTGTTGCAATCGGGTCGATCGTGATCGCGGCGATGACGCAGGCGGGCTATACCAAGGAATTCGCCGCGGGCGTGATCTGTAACGCGGGCACGCTTGGCATTCTGATCCCGCCGTCCATCGTGATGGTCGTCTATGCCGCCGCCGTCGAGGTGTCCGTCGGGCGGATGTTCCTTGCCGGTGTCATTCCCGGCATCATGGCCGGTGTCATGTTGATGATCGCGATCTATGTCATGGCGCGGATCAGGAACATGCCGAAGGGCAACTGGGCCGGATGGGGCGAAGTCTGGGCCTCGTTCCGCGATGCGGGCTGGGGGCTGTTGCTGATCGTCATCATCATGGTCGGGATCTACGGAATCCCCGGCATCACCGGCGCGATCTTCACACCGACGGAGGCTGCCGCCGTGGCTTCGGTCTACGCGTTCTTTGTCGCGACCTTCATTTATCGCGACATGGGGCCGCTGGCGCGGGGCGAAGATGGCGGAAAAATCAGCCTTCTCAGAAAGCCCTACGCCGTGCTGACCGCGTTCTTCCACAAGGACACGCAGCGCACGTTGTTTGAGGCGGGGAAACTGACCGTCACGCTGATGTTCGTGATCGCCAACGCGCTGATCCTGAAGCATGTGCTGACCGAAGAACAGGTGCCGCAGCAAGTGGCGAACGCCATGCTGTCCGCCGGGTTCGGGCCGGTCATGTTCCTTGTCGTCGTGAACGTGATCCTGCTGATCGGTGGTCAGTTCATGGAGCCGTCGGGCCTTCTGGTCATCGTGGCACCGCTGGTGTTCCCGATTGCGATTCAGCTTGGGATCGACCCGATCCATCTGGGGATCATCATGGTCGTGAACATGGAAATCGGGATGATAACACCGCCTGTTGGGTTGAACCTGTTCGTCACCTCGGGCGTCGCGGGTATGCCGATGATGAGTGTTGTAAAGGCAGCGCTGCCGTTCCTTGGCGTGCTGTTTATCTTCCTGATTATGGTAACGTATATCCCGTGGATATCGACGTTCCTGCCGACCCTGATGATGGGGCCGGAACTGATCATACAATAGGGCAGTTGGCCGGGGGGCTAGTGCTTCCCGGCCGCTTCCAACGCCTTGATAATAAGCGAAAAATCCACCGCCTTCAGCGACGCACCACCGACCAATGCGCCGTCGACATTGGACACTTCGAAGATGTCGGTGGCGTTGTCGGGCTTCACTGATCCGCCATAAAGAATGCGCGTCGAAAGGCCGACGCCTTCGCCAAAGCGGCGTTCCAGACGGGCGCGGATGAAATCATGCACTTCGCCAATCTGGTCGAGCGTCGGGACTTTCCCGGTGCCAATGGCCCAGATCGGTTCATACGCGATCACGAGGTTTGAGGCGTTGGCGATATCGGGGATCGATCCGGCAAGCTGACCCGCGATGATGTCGAGCGTATTGGCCGCGTCGCGCTGGGTTTCGGATTCACCGACGCAGATCACGGCGGTCAGCCCGGCTTCAATCGCGATGCGGGCCTTGGCGCGAACGTCTTCGCTGCTTTCGCCGTGGTCCTCGCGCCGTTCCGAATGGCCGAGGATGACGTGGGTTGCCCCCGCATCGACAAGCATCGCGGCAGAGATATCGCCGGTATGCGCGCCGGACTCCGCCGGGTGGCAATCCTGACCGCCGGTCGCGATGGGAGAGCCTGCAAGCCGCCCCGACAAACGATGCAGTAGGGTTGCGGGCGGGCACAGCAGGATGTCGATATCGGTGTTCCGATGGGCGGCCTGCAAGGCGTCCGCTTCGTTCATTGCGGGCGCGAGGCCATTCATCTTCCAGTTTCCTGCAGCCAATTTCCGACGCATACCCGTCCCCCGGTTTACTGTTGGTGTTCCAATGCCTGTCTAGCCCAATCGCAAGCGGCGTCCGCGTCGTCAAGCGCGGCGTCGGGCAGGGTCCAGTATCCCATCGATCCTTCGGCGCCGTCTTTCTTGCGGGTAAACGTGAATTTTTGCGACCCTTCGGCGGCGAGCGCCTCGGCAAATGCGCCGTCGGCCTTCAGGTAAATCGTACCGTCGGCGCTGGTAATGGCGAAGATATTGCCGTCGCAATAGTAGGTCGCGCCGCCCATCATCTTGCGATGGGTGATCGTACCGAGGGGGGCGAACAGGTCGCGGGCAAAGGCGATGTCGGCGTCAGAAACGCTCACGCTTTGGCGGGGAGGGTGTCGTCGAATTTGATCGACTCACCACAGCCACAGGCTTCGGTCACGTTGGGATTGCGGAACTTGAAGCCGGATTCAAGCAGCGACACTTCGTAGTCGATTTCTGTGCCAAACAAGAACATTTGCGCCATTGGCGCGATCATCACGCGGGCACCGTCCTGTTCCACGACCTCATCATGGGGGTCGATTTCGGAGACGTAATCCATGGTGTATTCCATGCCCGCACAGCCGCCTTTCTTGACGCCAATGCGCAAGCCCTGATGGCCGTCCTTGGTCATCAGCTTGGTGATTTGCTTTGCGGCGGCGGGGGTCATTGTGACCGCCTGTTTGCCGGGAATTCCAAACATGGTGGGTCCGTTTCCGAGTAGTTCAACTCCAATCTAGGGGTTCAGGGGTGCGATCTCAAGCCGCGAGTCGTCGTTTCACAAAAAGGGTGTAACCTTCTGTAAAAGCGCGAATTTTACATGAAGCCAAGTTCTAACCGCGCTTCGTCCGACATCATGTCCATGCCCCAGGGTGGTTCCCACGTCAGTTGGACGTTGACGGTTTTGACGCCGGCCAAGGGTTCGACCGCATCGGCAATCCAGCCGGGCATTTCGCCCGCGACGGGGCAGCCGGGTGCGGTGAGGGTCATGATGATATCGACATCGTTTTCGTCAGAAATATCAATCGTATAGACCAGCCCGAGGTCATAGATATTGACCGGGATTTCCGGGTCATAGACGGAGCGGCACGCCTCAACAATCGCGTCGTAAAGGTCGTGATCGGTGCTGGAGGGCTTGATCAGAGGGGTGCCTTCCAGTTGTGTCTGTGACTCAGCGGTCATTGGGGCCTCACTTCTATAGTTGACCAAAGATATAAGGAATGGGCCGGTCAACGTCCAGAGGGGCGGGGGTGTGAAAATTCGCTGTGTGATCTGCGTATGACCGGCGTGCACAGTCTGTGCACCGGTTGTGCATACACGAAAACTGCACGTCAGGGGCCGTGTTGGCGGTGTTTGGTGCGGTCGTGCACAAAGGCGACCGTTGCACGCGGTGCGGGTCGCGGGTGCCTTCGGCGAGAGTATTTTGGGCAAGATGAAACGGGGGCGCGGGGCTTTGCATTTTCGCGTAGCTGGCGTAAGGGGCTGCCATGAGCCGTTTTTCATTTTCCCTGAACGCCACCGATGGCAAGGCCCGGACCGGAGTGATCAATACGCCGCGCGGTGACATCCGCACGCCGGCCTTCATGCCGGTCGGCACTGCCGCGACCGTCAAGGCCATGATGCCTGAGAGTGTCGCGGCGACCGGGGCGGATATTCTGCTGGGCAACACCTACCATCTGATGCTGCGCCCGACGGCGGAGCGGATTGATCGGCTGGGCGGGCTGCATCGGTTCATGAACTGGGACAAGCCGATCCTGACCGACAGCGGCGGGTTTCAGGTGATGAGTCTCGCGGATTTGCGAAAGCTGACCGAAGAAGGCGTGACCTTCAAATCGCATATCGACGGGTCCAAGCATGAGATCACGCCGGAACGGTCGATGGAGATTCAGCGGCTGCTGGGATCAGACATCGTGATGTGTTTTGATGAATGCCCGGCGCTGCCAGCAAGTCGGGATCGGATCGCGGAGTCGATGCGCCTGTCGATGCGGTGGGCAAAGCGGTCGCGCGACGCCTTTGGCGACCGGCCGGGCCATGCGCTGTTCGGCATCCAGCAGGGCGGGTTGGAGCAGGATTTGCGCGCGGAGTCGGCTGAGGCGCTGATCGCCATTGGGTTTGATGGTTATGCGGTCGGCGGTTTGGCCGTGGGTGAGGGGCAGGAGGCGATGTTCGGCGTGCTGGACTATGCGCCGGACATGCTGCCCGAGGACAAGCCACGCTATCTGATGGGGGTGGGCAAGCCCGACGATCTGGTTGGCGGCGTGGCGCGGGGCATTGACATGTTCGATTGCGTGCTGCCCAGCCGTTCGGGCCGGACGGGGCAGGCGTTTACGCGGCGCGGCACGGTCAATATCAAGAATGCAAGGCATCAGGACGATCCGAGGCCGCTGGACGCGGAGTGTAGCTGTCCGGCTTGTTCGAACTACTCCCGCGCCTATTTGCACCACGTTTTCCGGGCGCAGGAGATGATTTCAGGGATGCTGTTGACCTGGCACAACCTGCATTATTATCAGGAACTTATGGCTGGAATGCGCGCCGTAATTGCCGACGGGCGGTTTGAGGCGTTTCAGGCAGACTTTCACGCCTTGCGTGCAGATGGAGATATTGAGCCGATTTAGGCTTAGGCGCGGCGGTAAACCAGCTTGTAGCATAGCAGCAGCGGCAGAAGTCCTGCGGCGACCCACATCAGCGGCTTGACCCCGAGATACAGCACCGAGAACAGCAGTTGCCAGTCTTGGGCGCTTGCGCCGCTGCCGTATGGGGTGAGTGGGAAGATCGCGGCGGCGGCCAGCACGGGCAACAGCATCAGGCCCAGCAAATCAAGCATCAGCGCGCGGATGCGCGGATGTGCTTGCGCGAACCTTACGATTGGTCGGGCGACGAAGATCAGAGCCATCAAAACGACTAATGCGGCAACCACAAAACCCATTTGTTTCCCTTTCCCAAGCAGCGTGTAACGGAAACAGGCTATTTTCGGTTTTGGGCAAAACTGTGGTCGTCCCAAGGTGCTGTGGTGGCGTTAACATGACGCGGGATCAACGGTTTAGGACGGTGTTTTGGGCCGAGTGGCGCGGTGTGGTAAACTGGAAGTGTCCGAGTAGGAGGAGCCCCCATGCGCGCCATTGTTATTGGTTTTGCAACCTCAGCCGTCATCGCCGCGACCGCCGCCGCGCAAGATACCGAGGAGGAGATCGATTTTTGCAATGTCGATCCTGAGATATATTCGACCGTGTTGGCAGAACGTCTGGTCGGCGCGTGGCAGGTGCGTAACCTTCAAGGGTATCTGGTGCGCAACGGGCAACGGGTGGCGCTGCCGCCCCTTGTCGAAACGACTGAAACAATGTCGATCATCGGCGGGGAACTGAGTTTCACGATGGATGACGGGCAGGGGCCGTTTGCAATCCGGTTTATTGATCCCGGTGAAGAAGGTTGGACGATTGACCCGGACCCTGACGACCCCACGGAAAACGAGGTCGCGCTGTCGAGCGGAGACATGGCGCTGGCACAGGGGTGTGAGTCCGATCAGGACTTTGTCCGGTTATATGTCGAAGGCACGAACATGAGCGAGGCCGGGCCGGTGAATTTCAAGGTCCGCATGTTTGTCGTCAACGATTTCACCATCTACGGCGTGGTTGAAGGCACTGTGCCAGGCCAGAATATGATGGCGCGTCGGGTCATGCAGGCGACGAAACTCTGAATTTCGGCGCGAATGCCAGAAAATGGTGCGGGCGGTCCTTGCCCCCACTGGGACGAGAGGGCAAACTGCGCCGAACCAAATCGAGTCCCGGCTTGAAAGAAGGGTAGAAAAGCCCCACGTCAATGAGCCGAGACCGGAGAGGGCCGAGCGTTGCCGCACAGCGGGACTGGTGCCTTCTTGCTAGCCAAGGAAATATGATGCACGAGCAACTCAATTCATCTTACCCCGTCCTGCCGCTGCGCGATATTGTGGTGTTCCCCCACATGATCGTGCCGCTTTTCGTGGGCCGGGAAAAATCCGTCCGCGCGCTTGAAGAAGTGATGGCGGATGACAAGCAAATCCTGCTGTCGAGCCAGATCGACCCGTCGATTGACGAGCCGACCTCGGACGGGATTTACGAGGCTGGGGTTCTGGCCAATGTACTTCAACTGCTGAAACTGCCCGATGGCACCGTGAAGGTGCTGGTCGAGGGCCGTTCGCGGGTGAAGATCACGGAATATCTGGAAAACGACAATTTCTTTGAAGCGCGTGCGGTGCAGCTTCATGAAACGCCGGGTGATGCGGACGCGGTTGAGGCGCTGATCCGGTCGGTGGGCGAGGAGTTTGAGCGTTACGCCAAGATCAAGAAGAACATCCCCGAAGAGGCGCTGTCTGCGGTGGCCGAAAGCCGCGAGGCTGACAAGCTGGCCGACCTCGTCGCCGGGCATCTGGGGATCGAGGTCGACCAGAAGCAGGAGCTTCTGGAAACGCTGGACGTGGCGGAACGGCTGGAAAAGGTTTTTGGCCACATGCAGGGCGAGATGAGCGTTCTGAAGGTCGAGAAAAAGATCAAGACGCGCGTGAAATCTCAGATGGAGCGGACCCAGCGCGAATATTATCTGAATGAGCAGATGAAGGCCATTCAGAAAGAGCTGGGCGACGGCGAAGAGGGTGCCAACGAGGTTGCGGAACTGGAAGCGAAGGTTGCGGAAACCAAGCTGTCCAAGGAAGCCCGCGAAAAGGCCGAGGCCGAGATCAAGAAGCTGAAGAACATGTCGCCCATGTCGGCAGAGGCGACGGTGGTTCGCAACTACCTCGACTGGATGCTGTCGATCCCGTGGGGCGTGAAATCGCGCGTCAAAAAGAACCTTGCCAATGCGCAGAAGGTTCTGGACGACGACCATTACGGGCTTGAGAAGGTCAAGGAACGCATCGTCGAATACCTTGCCGTGCAGCAGCGCAGCAAGAAACTGAAGGGGCCGATCATGTGCCTCGTCGGGCCTCCGGGTGTTGGTAAGACCTCGCTTGGTAAATCCGTAGCGCGGGCCACCGGGCGTGAGTTCATCCGTATCAGCCTTGGCGGCGTGCGGGACGAATCCGAGATCCGTGGCCACCGTCGGACCTATATCGGCTCGATGCCGGGCAAGATCATCCAGGCGCTGAAGAAGGCCAAGACGACGAACCCGCTGATCCTGCTCGATGAGATCGACAAGATGGGGCAGGATTTCCGCGGCGATCCCGCAAGCGCGATGCTTGAGGTGCTGGACCCGGAGCAGAACTCAACCTTCGTCGATCACTACCTTGAGGTCGAATATGACCTTTCGAACGTGATGTTCCTGACCACGGCGAACAGCTACAACATGCCGGGGCCGCTTCTGGACCGGATGGAGATCATTCCGCTGGCCGGCTACACCGAAGACGAAAAATCCGAGATCGCCAAGCAGCACCTGATCGCCAAGCAGATCAAGAACCACGGCCTGCGCAAGGGTGAGTTTGAGATCACCGACGAGGCGCTGATCGAAATGATCCGCACCTACACCCGCGAGGCGGGCGTCAGGAACCTTGAACGTGAGATCGCAAAGCTGGCCCGGAAAGCGGTGACGAAGATCATCAAGAAGGAAGACGAGAAAGTTGTCATCACACCTGACAACCTTGGCGATTTCCTTGGGGTGAAAAAGTTCCGCTACGGTCTGGCCGAACAGGAGGATCAGATCGGCGTCGTCACGGGCCTTGCCTGGACCAGCGTCGGCGGCGAGTTGCTGTCGATCGAAGCACTGCGCCTGCCTGGCAAGGGCCGGATGAAGACGACCGGCAAGCTGGGCGATGTGATGAAGGAAAGCATCGACGCGGCAAGTTCGTTCGTGCGGTCGATCAGCCCGAAAATCGGGGTGAAGCCGCCGCAGTTCGATAAACTCGATATCCACGTACACGTGCCGGAAGGTGCGACCCCGAAGGACGGGCCAAGTGCCGGTGTCGGCATGGTGACATCAATCGTGTCGGTCCTGACGCAGATCCCGGTCAAGAAAGACATCGCGATGACCGGCGAAGTCACCCTGCGCGGCAACGTGCTGCCGATCGGCGGTTTGAAGGAAAAACTGCTGGCGGCCCTGCGCGGCGGGATCAAAACCGTGCTGATCCCCGCCGAAAACGCAAAGGATCTGCCTGAGATTCCCGACAACGTGAAAAACGGGCTTGAGATCATTCCCGTCGCCCACGTGTCCGACGTTCTGAAACACGCGCTGGTGCGGGTGCCTGAACCCATCGAATGGGACGAGGCCGCCGAAGAAGCCGCCGCCGCGAAAGCCGCGTTGAAGAAAGAAGGCGAAGGCCCGGGCGCAACCGCGCATTAGGGTTTGTGGGTCAGGTGAGATTGAGAGCGGCGCGCCGGAGGGTGCGCCGTTTTTTTGGGAAGTCCCGCGACACTTACAGTCGTAGAAATGCGCCCTCGGTTTCCCGAAGGCGCAATTTTTGCGTTAAATGAGTGTCCTATTAACGCTCGACCGAGTTTGCGACGAAGCCCTATGTAAATTGGGCGACAAACTGCCTGGCTGTCATTCCAAGGCTTAGCTGACCGCCACTGATCCTCGACGGTCTTATCCGAAAGTTGATCCGATCAACTGTAGGCGTAAGCGTATTGCTGACCTGTAGTTGAACCGCAAAGGTTCCATCCGGCCGGACGCGGGCATTTTCAATAATGCCGAGAACGCGGTTGTCCGACGATCTGACAACCAGACCGATCAAGTCGTCCGCTGTCATCGTCGGGGTATTGCCGCCTCCTCCCGTCCGCTGACGGCTTCGGGTGGTCGTCGCTGCATTTTGCGATGCTGCCGCTCCGGTGCAGTTTCTATTGATACCCACGCAGGCTCCTACACCGACGCCTTGCGTCGTCGTGGAGCGTGTTGAACCGATGTTTGCTGAAGTCGATACGCTGCCGACTTGCGAGCCGCCTACGGACGCTCCGGCGGAAACGCCGCCGCCGCCCACACTGGCCCCGGCGGAAGCTCCGCCAACGTCTACGTTTAAGTCTAGCGCTTCAGCGGGTTGACTGAACGCAAGCGCGCACAAGAAGGAGATGGCCAACGCTTGTTTGTAACATGGTCGCACTAACATTTCTCGTTACCTCTCGAATTGCAATATGCCCCCAAGCCACAACTGAAGGTAGAGGCGAAATGTGACAAGATTTTGACGGCGCAATAAAATATCAAAAAATGATTGTCCTGTGAAATATTTGATCCTCAAATTCTCATTTTCTCGACTTGTTTGCGCGCTAATGACGATTGGCATGGTTTGAGGTGCGGTTGCTTCACCTCGAAAGTCTCAAATGCGTGGATAGCCTTGCTCCCCAATCCCCGCTACGGTGCGCAAGAGTAGACAGAGTGAGGCAGAGAATGGCTAAGACCACCAAGACAGTGACGACGGCGACGGAGGCTCCGGCGAAGGCGGCGGGCGCGACGGCGATTGCGGGGGCGGCCCCTGTTGTGGCGGCTCCGGTCATCAAGAAGAAAGACCTGATCGATCAGGTGGTCGAACGTTCCGGCATCAAGAAGAAGGATGCGAAGCCGGTGATTGAGGCGATGCTGGCGGTGCTCGGCGAAGCGATCAATCGCGGGGACGAGTTGAATCTGCGTCCGCTCGGCAAGGTCAAGGTGACGCGCCGAAAGGAAGCGCCGAACGCCGATGTGATGGTGTGCAAGGTGCGCCAGCCGACGGGTGTACCGGGCGGCGGCGCTGGCCCGAAGACCGAAGACTAAGCCCCCATGATGGACGTGCGCGTGACGCATCCGCTGTTTGTCCTGCGGCATGGGCAGACGGAGTGGAACCTTGACGGACGCCTGCAAGGGCGGCGGGATTCTCCGCTGACCGCGTTGGGGCGCGCGCAGGCCGAACAGCAGCGAGGGTTGCTGAGGCAGGTGGCGGCGGATCATCCAAACCTAAAGATCTATTGCAGCCCGCTTGGCCGGGCGCGGCAAACGGCAGAGATTGCGACCGCCGGGCTGGGGCTGGCGTTTGAGGTTGACGCGCGGTTGCAGGAAGTCTCTGCCGGGGCGTGGGAAGGGCTGACGCGCGACGAGGTGCGCCTCCGTTTGAATAACGCCGATCTGGGTGAGTTCGAGATGTTCACCAACGCGCCGGAGGGGGAGAGTTTCAACGCCCTTTACGATCGCTGCGCGGTGTTCCTTGCCGAACTCTCCGGCCCGACGGCTGTTGTGACGCATGGCATCACCGGGTCGGTTCTGCGGGGCATCTTGCTGCGCCTGAGCGTTGATGAGATGGAGCATCTGCCCCGAGAGCAGGGGCGCATCTATGCGGTATCCGGCGGGCAGGAAGTGCTGATCTAGCCCAACGTCACCTTTTTCGCGAGGGCGCGGAGGCGTTCCAGATCTTCCGGCAAAGTATGAGCGATTTCGGCGCGTTTCATCATCAGTGACGCCTGCTTGCGCGCGGCCTTGCGCAACCGTTCATCCCCCGTCCGCGCGAGTTCCTGCATCGCGTCCATAAAGGCGAGCGCGACGGCGAAATCGCCGGCGCCGTGACGGGCGACGGGGCCGAACGCGTCATCAAACAGCCCATCGACGGACAGACCAGGGGTCAGCACCCGGTCATATTTGTTCTTGGCCTTGGGGGCATCGACCCGCGCGGCCCAGTTATAGAACAGCCGCACGAAATGGCCGAGGATCGACACGGCGGTGCCGGGGTCGTTCACACCGGGCGATAGCGCGCGGGCGGCGATTTCGGCGAGGGTGGTGAAGCCGAACCGCGGATCATTGTCAAAGGTCCGGTCGCGGTCGATCAGGTAGGCATCGGCAATCGCTTCTCGCGCATCGCCGTCAATGGCAGTGGGCGCGTTGAGGTAGGCGATCGGATCATTGCCAGTGACGAAAGTGCCGGGCATCGCCTCGACGACGATCTTGCCATCGACTTTTTTGGCGACCTCTTGCAAGGCTGAGATTTCGATGTGCTGCACATAGCCGATATCGGGGCTGTAGATGACGTCGGCGTCTTTTATCATTTCGGCGTGAACTTCGTCTGACACGGTTGTTGTCATCTTCTGGCGCTGGCTGAGCGCGTCTTTCGTCGCGCTTTCGACCTTTTCGACGGTCGAGCCGAGTTCGCCCAGCCGCGCGACGCTATCGACCCAGCGCACGAAGGTCAGAACGACCCAACCGAAGATGGAGAGTGTCAGGATAAACAGGAAAAACAGGCCGTTTTCGCCGTAATATCCTGATTTCAAGGCGATAATCGCGATGATCGAAAAGATGAACGCGCCGATGAAGCTCGACAGCGCGTTCTGGGACATGTCGTCAGCCACGACCAGCTTGAAGGCGCGGGGCGTGGCAGAGGACGCGGCGGCGGAGTAGGCGGACAGCATACTTGCCACCGCAAAGGTCGCGACTGCGAGCATGGAGCTTGAGATGATCGTCAGCAGCTTTTCGATCATGTCGAAAGAGATGTCGGGCAGCAAATCCCAATCCCACCAACTATCGACCGTTCGCGCGGCAAAGACCGAGACAACCGCAGCGGCACAGAACAATGCCGGTTTGGCCCATAGCCGTTCGCGCAACCGTCTTAGGTAGAAGTCGATCCGTCTTATGTTCACCGCGCTTGATCCCCGTGCTGGTTCTATGGATCAACTATGCACGGAGCATATGGGTCCTGACCACCGGAAACCTGTCATTTTGGCCGAGTTTCATTACGGTCGCAAAAACGTCGCAAAAGGGGCTTGCACCGCTCTGCCGACCTGCGCTATTGGTCCGCGCGACGGGTCGTTAGCTCAGTTGGTAGAGCGCTTCGTTTACACCGAAGATGTCGGGAGTTCGAGCCTCTCACGACCCACCACCCCCCTTAATGTTACCAAAGATCAAACCTGCGCCACGCGCGTTTTGACCGCTGGCCGTGCGGTTCTGTGGAATGGGTTGCGATCGTTAGCACGATGGCGATCAGGGATGGTAGTTACGCGGGGCTGAAGGGCACTTTTGTCTGGTCGCTGTGGCCGGTGGCCGGCAGCGTTCTGAGCGGTCGGAGCTTTTAGCGTAATTTGCGGCGAAGGCCGCTTGACGGGGCTGGCTGGCGGGCTTAGAAGGCACCTCACGCTTGGGGCTTGCTCCGGGCGGGCAGTGAGCGGTTGTAGCTCAGTTGGTTAGAGTACCGGCCTGTCACGCCGGGGGTCGCGGGTTCGAGCCCCGTCAACCGCGCCACCGCTGCCCGATCCGAACACCCGAAGCGCGATGCGCGGTTGTAGCTCAGTTGGTTAGAGTACCGGCCTGTCACGCCGGGGGTCGCGGGTTCGAGCCCCGTCAACCGCGCCAGT